>CAWDPQ010000009.1:0-922157 GCA_963804245.1 uncultured Acidobacteriota bacterium | reverse complement strand
ATGGGCATCAGCAATGCGATCGTGGCACCCAGTGCCGCGATCTGCGCGAGCGACAGGTCGACGAAGATGACGCCGCGCTCGACGACGTGCACGCCGAGATAGGCGTGGATGCCGGTGAGGATGAGACTGGCGACAAACGGCGCCGCCAGGAATGACACGATCTGCGAAATGCTCGGGCCGTCCATTTATCGAGTCCCTGTCTCGCGGATGGCGTCCACGAGCAGCTTCACGTCGTAGTCGAACAGCGTGAGGTAGTCGTCAGCCCCCTTCACGCCGCCGACTGAGGGCGGCATGACCAGCACTTTCGCGCCGGTGTCGCGTGAGATGGCGTTGGGGGTCTTCAGGTCGAAGTACGGTTCCACCAGGATGATCTTGATGTTCTGGCGCTTGATCTCCTGAATGAGGGTGAGCGTGTGCGACGGGGACGGCGGAATGCCGGGCTTCGGCTCGACGTAGCCGACGACGTCGAGGCCGAACGCGTCCGCAAAGTTCGTCCACGACCGGTGGTAGGTCACGACTTTCAGTCCTTTGTATGGCGCGAGCGCGGCCTTCCATCGTTTTTCCGCGTCGCTCACCTTCTTGTCGAACTCCGAGGCGCGCTGCGCGAAGTACTGGGCGTCGGCCGGCGCCAGCTGCGACAACCGGGCCTGCACCGTCTGTGCGATCCGGCGACCGTTGGCGGGATCGAGCCAGTAATGCGGATTCCCCTGCGGATGGACATCCCCCATCGCCCGGGTGATCTGCCCGGTCGGCAGGTCGAGGATTTTCACATCCTGTGACGCATCGAGATAACCGGGACCGCCAGGCTGAATCTTCGCGTTGCGGCTCTGCGTGATGAGAGGGGGCAGCCACGCCATTTCGAGCTCACGCCCGACGACAACCAGAAGATCGGCCTTGTTCAATCTGAGGATGAAGCTGGGCTTCGCCTCTACGAAGTGCGGATCCTGGTAGCCCTTCGAAATGGATTCGACGGTCACGCGGTCGCCGCCGACCTCTCGCACGATGGCCGCTAGATCCTCGGTCGTCGTCACCACGCGCGCGGCTGCGCCAGCGTCGATCGCGACGCCTGAGAAGATCCCGAGCAGTGTGATCAGGAGTATGAGTTTCTTCATGAAGTCACCTAGAAAATATGCGCACCGTGCGCACCGATCGAGAAGAGCAGTTGGAAGAGGACCTCGTCCGAAGTCACGCCTTCCGCAAACCGAGTACGACGATACTGGCCGCGGATCTGACTGAACTCGCTCGGCCAGTATGTGAGGAGCAGCGACGGTCCTTTGTCGACCAGTGAGGAATTGTCTGCACGTTCCGACCAGTCATAACGGGCCCCGGCAAACCAGCGACGAGCGAACTGGTAGTCGCCGCTGACGTACATGCCAAACGCCGACGCATTGGCTTCGGGTTGCTCGCGACGGCTCCAGAACAGTTCCGTGCGCCCGAGGAACCGCCGGTAAATGGCGCGCGCGAGCGGCCGGTAGCGCAGCGTCGCGTCGACGGCAACAATCCGCGTCGAAAAGTCGGGCCCCAAATCATTCCGACCCCACGCAATGGAGGTTCCAACATCGAGGTTGGTCGATTCCGTCACGTCGTGATATCCGCGCAGCCGCCCGACATAACTCAAGTCGCCGCGCGTATGCGATTCGAAGACGCCGGACGAGCCGCGATAGACCTCACCCGTGGCCTCGAGGAACATCCATGGGTTCGGGATGAGACGCGAGACGGACAAACCAGCGTCTGCGAGTCCCTCTTCCCCGCCGAGCAGGTTCTGGCTGACCAGCGGCCGATCCGCCCATGGCAGTGCGTGGGCGTGGAGCGTATTTACTTTGCCCACCTGCTGTTTCAGCTTCCCTACCTTGGCCAGCAGACCACCCGGGAGGGTCGAGAACGTAATGAAGCCTTCTTCGATCTCGACGCCTTCGGGCGAGAAGGCGACGAAGAAGTCCGCCCTGGCGTACGGATCGACAACTGCCTGGAAGGATGCTTCCGCCTCGTTCATCTCGAAAGCCGGCGCGGGGTTGATCTCGTTGCGACCGGCTGCACCCAGGAAATTGCCGATCACTGCGATGTCGGGATTGAAGATTTTGGAGAGCGCGGTCGTGTTGCCATAAACCGGCAACGCGCCTTGCGGTCCTCCAGCCCCGGCCGCACCGGCGGGGATCGCGACCTCTCCGGGCGCTACAGCCGGTGGCGCGGGTTGCGCTCCGAGCGGCCGGCGGAGCTGCCGCCGGCGGCGCAACGGGTTCAACTGCCGCCGGAGCCTTTCCCTCGATCTGGGCGAGCCGAGACTCGAGCGCCGTCAGTCGCGCGCCGTACGCGTCGCGGATCGACTCGAACTCGCGACGCAGCCCGTCGAGCTCTTCGCGGATCTGCTGCCGGGTCCGCCTGAGCCGGAGCCGCCGGGGTCTGCGCGAGTGCCGAGGCCTCGGCCCTCGCCAGGATGCATAACGAAAATGCAGACGGTGCGCGCCGCCTTCGACAGAAGCGCCTGATACACGATCACCTCCTGTCCGTGCGAACGGAGAACAGGCGCCCGTCGAGCGCGACGCCGCGTTCAGAAACGCACGGAATACACCAGTTTGAAGTTCCTCCCCATCTCGGGCACGAAGTCTTTGATCAGCGAGAGATGGTTTCTATACAGCTCGTTGGTGGCATTCTCGAGCCGGCCGGTGACTGTGTGAACGACGTTGCCGGCCCCGAACGAATACGAACCGAACAGTTTGAGCAGGTTGAAGCCGTCGGTGGGGGTTTCCTCCCCGAACAAGCGATCCTGTTTCGAAACGGCCGTGATCTCTCCGCCGGCCAGAAAGCCCGAGCGCCGATAGTGCAAACCGCCCCTGAAGCGGAACGGTGGGATGCGCGGCAGCGGCTGGTTCGAATCACGGAGCTCGCCGCGCACGTAATCGAGCCCGACCTCGAGCCCGACGCCGCGACCGAGTTCGATATCGGAGTGCGCCTCGATCCCCTGCAGCAGGCTATCGGCCGCCGTAAACTCCACGAAAGGAAACTCCCCGTGCCCTTCCTCCTCTTCTCCTTCGGCGTGCCCGAATCGTTCGTCGAACTCTTCCTCACTGATCGGATTGCGGAAGATGTAGTTGTTGATGCTGTTCCGGAAATACGTGATCTCACCGCTCGCGCGGCTGCCGCGCCACCGCAGCGATGCATCGAAGCCGATGGCCTCTTCGGAATCCAGGTTCGCGTTGCCGATTTCGAAGGCGAAATTCCCCGGATGCGGACCGAAGAAGTACAGCTCTTCGAGTGCTGGATTGCGAGCGGCCCGCGCTACGCTGAGGGCCACGGTCACGCGATCGTTGGCGGCTGCCGGCCGGAGCAGCAGACCTACGGATCCCGAAACGTCCGTGAAGTCGCGCGAGTCCAAATCCTCTGTGGGATCGAAGCTGGCACGGTTTACGCGGGCGCCGAACTGAAACGTGACGTGCGGCCATGTCAACTCCTCGTAGAAGAAGCCGGCAAACGCGCGTTCGTCCACAGGCGGCGAGAGCGCTTCTTCCCCGGTCGCCACAAACGCTCGGTCGAGAAATGAGACGCCGATCGTTCCCGTGAGGCGCCCTGCTGGCTTGTGGCGGAGAAGGAGGTCCCCCTCGTTCGTGTCGTTCTTGAAAGCAGTGCCGACCTCGCCGCCGACCAGCTCCTCGTGCTTGTAGCGCCGCGCCGCAAAATTGGCGCGGAATCCTTCGAAGGCGCCGCCAAGTCTGTCCATCCCAGCCTTGACACCTACCGTATGCCGACGAGGCGTCAGCTCGACGAGACCCTCTTCCACGAACGGAATCCCGTACTTCGTGTCGTCGTAGCCGTAGCTGGCGCCGAGGAAGCCCTTCTCCCGCGTCCACGAGACGCCGACGTTCCCGAATCCGCCGCGCGACTGCGTGTTGGCAATCTCGCCTTCCGGCGTGTCGACATCGCCGTTCCGCCGCCCGCTCCCGCCGACGTGCAGTGCCCACGCGCCGTTTCCCACCATCAGATCAGCAGCGGTCCCGAATTCCTTTGCCGCCGACGCCATATCGATGACGACGCCGCCATGATTGCCTTGGACCGCGCGCGTCGGAATCGTGTCGCTGATGACGTTGACCAGGCCGCCAATCGCGTTCGACCCATGCAGCAGCGTGGCCGGCCCGCGCACCACCTCGATCCGTGTGGCGCTGGCAGGGTTGAGCGGCACGCCGTGATCACCGGACTGGCTGGACAGGTCACCCACGCGCTGGCCGTCCTCGAGGATGAGGACGCGATCGCCGTCGAGGCCGCGAATGACCGGTCGAGAGGGACCGGGACCAAACGATCGCTCAGCAACGCCCGGCTGATTTTCGAGCGTGGCGCCGAGCGTGCCCTCGAGTTCCTTGGTCAGGTCCTGGCCGGCGAGCACGGACGTCGGCTGATACGACTCGAACTGATCGCGCGACGTTGGGACTGACTGATATGACCTCGGTATAGTGAACCTCCGGTGCGAGCAATACATCGAGCGAGAGCGGTCGCCGGGGTCGTCTGCCTTGGACTTCGACCCGCTGGGGAAGAAACCCTGGGGCCGCAATGACCAGATGCTGAGTTCCGGACGGTATGCCGCGCTATCGTGAATCGGCCCTCCGCGTCGGACGTCGCCTCCAGCGCAGTGCCCTCGACGACGATGGTGGCCTTTGAGATTGGCTTGAGAGAACCAGACTGCCGAAGCTAGCCCGGTAACCGTGTCGGTCTGACCAGAAGACAGACCGGCTGTTGCGCAGCAGACGGCACACCGACAGCAGACCTGCTACTGCGGCAAAGCACACGCTCCGCGCGACGATCGAAAATGTCATACGCGCTCCTTCCTGTTAGCTGAAACGCCGATCCCCGATTGGGACTACGTCAGCGAAGCAGGAGGCGCGCGGGCGGGAAGGCGGTCGAGAGCGGGCGCGCGGTGCGCGACCGCTTCGGACGTGAGGACGAGCCCGCTGTCGACCAGTGGAGCTCGAACCTGGGCAACCGATCCGAACGGCCGGCGCGGTGTGCGTACGGAGTGGCAGATCGCGCAGTGCTGCGCATCGACTCCGCTCGCGGCGCCAATGGCATGTTTCGATTCGTCATGCGCCTGCGGCAGGTCGGACGCGCAGATGTCGTCCCCTGCTTTGTGGCCGAGCCCCAGAAAGGAGATCAGCAGCAGCAGAGCGACGGCCCGCGACGAGCGCCGCAGCCGAGCCAGAGACATACCGTATTTCAGATTAGCATACTGCCCGGATGTTTCCGGTAAGCGACGTCATCCCGTCGCGGGCGAAGCCTGTCGTCACGATCGCGCTAATTGCCTTAACCGTCGGCGGTTTTCTCTATGGATTGCGGCTGGGTGACTTCGAATTCCATGCGCTGATGGGGCGATTCGGCGTGGTTCCAGCCGACTTCGCCTGGACATCCTTCTTCACCAGCCTCCTCCTGCACACCGGCTGGCTGCACATAACGGCAAACGCGATCTACCTCTGGCTGTTCGGCAGCAACGTCGAGGACGTGTTTGGCGGGCGGCGCTTTCTCCTCTTCTATTGTTTCTGCGGAGCCACGGCCGCGCTGGCCCATGTCGCTGCGCATCCGTGGTCCACGATGCCGCTCGTCGGTGCGAGCGGCGCCGTTGCCGGCGTGATGGGCGCCTATCTCGTGCTCTTTCCGGGATCGCGAGTGCTGACGGCCTTCTACACGATTCTGTTCCTCGATTTGATCGAGGTGCCCGCCGCTTTCTACGTCGGTCTCTGGTTCGTCATCCAGTTGTTCAGCGGGGTCGGATCGATGGCGCCGGAGACCGCCCACGGGACGCTCGTCTCTGGCCGAACGTCGTCGGTTTCGTCGCCGGCGCTCTCTGCGGGTTGTATTCGCGATTCCGCACAGCATCCTTGCGAGAGTACTGGCGCTAACCACCCGACTGTTGCATAGCTCCCAGAACCTTGGCGTCGAAGAGGTAGACGAATTTCTTGAACTCCGAGTGCAGGTAGTCGGCCCCGAACTTGTACTGCTTCATTTCCTTGAATGCCCGCTCGGCTGTCCAGCCCTCCTGGGTCATCCGGTAGACCGCGGTCATCACGCCCGTCCGATGGCGCCCTCCCACGCAGTGCACGTAGACCGGCAGATTGCCCGGCTCGGCCGCGATCTTGAGAAACGTCGGCCACGATGGAAGGTGTCGGCGCCGTGTGCGTGGTCATGGGAAGCCGGAAATACTTCAGGCCGGCGCGCTCGGCCATCATCTTTTCGTCAGCCGCCGCGTCATCACTGGTCAGATCGATCAGCGTCTTGACGCCAATCGCCGCGAGATCGGAATAGTCGCGTCCCTTCGGTTGGGCGCCGCGATAGTAGTCGGGGTTGACGCGGCCGAAATTGTCGATCCGAATCTTCCCGATATCGACGACGGGATGGGCGGAGCGCGAGTCGGCAGTCTGGGCCGCAGCGGGAACCGTCAGCGAAAACGTGACGAGCGCCGCGGCTGTCCACGCCCGAGCCCAGCTCGAATGCAAATACATGTTGTACCTTCCTGAGCGTAACGGGTCAGAATGTTCGCGAACGGCCACTCTTGGAGAGCGCCGCGAACCACAAGAAGCCGGTCCTGTGCCATGCATGACGTGGTGACGAGCGCACCTGCGGTAGGACGTCGTGCTGTCCGACAGCCACGTCATGCACGGTTAGAAATTAGGACGCATGCGGGCGCCCGTTGGTCGAGACGGGCTCATTCCGGGCTTACCGTCGAGGTCGGCGAGCCGATCTAGGTTTTCGTTCTCTGACGGATGTCGCGTGAGATTCTGGCCAGCTCGATCATGATTCGCTCGAACTCTGCCTCGTACTCCGCGGGCTGCATGAACGCTTTCTTGACCTTCAGTTCCTCGACCTCGGCTTCGAGGGCGGCGCGCTTCTGCATCATGTTGAGCAGAACTTCGTCGGTCGGCGCTGCGTTGGGTGACGCCTCGTCCAGATAGGTACGGCTGGCCAGGGAACCGTCCTCTCCTGCGCCCGCGGACTCGCGGCCAATCCCGTCGCCGTTGTCGTCGAGCAGAGGACGCTCGGTCGAGAGCTGGCCGCGCTGCTGATAGTGGCGGCGCACCCCGGCGCCCGCCGCCGCGAACGCTTCCCAGATCGAGATCCGGCCATTCTTGTCGATGTCCGAGGCGGAGTCCGACAGCGCGGCGACGAACTGCTCCGGGAACACGGTGTCGAACCGCTGCGCGATCGAGTCCGTGGCCGAGATGACCACGCGACGCGGCCCGGCCAGTCGCTCGAGAAAAGGAAAGCTGGCCGCTGCAGAGTTCACGAGGACCAGCCGCCCGGGCAAGCCGCGCAGCAGCGCCGCCCACTCACCCGACTCCAGGTCCGGCCCGACGAGATTGAACTTGGCATCGAGACCGTCGAACGTGCCGTGACCGATCAGCATGACGAACAGCAGGTCGTCCGGCTTGAGACTGCGTCGCAGCGACCCCAGGTGGCGCCGCACGTTGGCGGCCGTTGCCGACGCTTCCGGTCGATCGCTTTCACTGAGCGAGACGATGTGTGTGGGCTCGAACTTCAGCAGATCGATCAGGATTCCGGAAAGCTGCTCCGACCATTCGCGGTATTGAACGGCATACACGCTCCCGCCGGTTGCACCGGTAATGATCAGCGCGTGGCGCTCTTGTGCCATCACCGGAACAGAGAGCATCAGACTGATCGCAGCCGCGCCCAGGACAGTCTTCACGAAATCCATTGTCCGCCTGAACGCGGAGGCAGCGAAACCTGTCTTCACCGCAGACCACTCCTTCGACGCAACAGCCATTCAGCGCTGAGGAGCAGCACTAACGCGGCAAACGACCAGCCGGTGTGCCAGAGATCGCGGCGAATCGACAGGGCGGCGGCTGGAACGCCAGCGCGCAGCGCATCAACGAGCGCCCCGGTTTTGCCTGGCTCCACCATTCGACCGCGCGACAGCATCGCCAGTTGTTGCAGCAGTCGTTCGTTGAGGCGCGGATCGGTCATTTCCACGTCGGCGCCGCCGACGAGAAACGCCGTCGTGGTGGCTCCGATTGCCTGGGAGCCGCGACGTGCCTCGGCGACGACGCGGTGAACGCCAGCCTGCTCGGGACGAAATTGGGCCAGATATCGGCCGGCGGCATCGGGCGCCGTGTCGGCGGCGGCCCGCACCTGTTGCAGACGTCCGTCGGGCGCCGTAATCCGCACGTCGACACTGACGTCGGTGAGCGGGTCGAATGTCGGCGAACGCGCGCTGATGCGGAGCGTCAGCGCGTCACCCGTCGCCGCACCGGCCGGAGCCGTAATATTCAAGGGATCCTGTGCGGCAATCGCCAGCCAGCGCACGGCTTGCCGCCAGAACGTATCGTAGCTGCGGTCGGATGCGGGCATCATCATGCGCCAGCGCCAGGCCGCTTCCCCGGCGAAGATCATCGATCGCCCGTTACCGTAGCGCTGCACCGCGACGAGCGAGCTCGGAACACCGCCGGCGCCGGTTGTCACCGCGAGCACGCTGGCGCCCGGGCGCGGATCGCCCAGCGGTACGATCGACGCCAGCGCCGGCGTCGCATCCCATCGCTTCCGCGTGTCGTCTGTGGCGGCGCCGAGCTGCATGACGGGATGCATTTCACCGGCCGGCGTCAGCGCGACGCGATTCATGCCCCTCGCGCCCACGGCGGGAACGACGCCGCGCCCGCGTCCCGCGAGCTCCAGCGGCAGCACCTCTTCGAGCGCTGTATCGATCAGCCCCCGGCGTAGAAACGAGTGCGCACCGAGGACCAGCAGGCCGCCACCACGCCGCCCCACGAAGTCCCGCGTCGCTTCGAGCTGTGCACGCCCGAGCTGCGTTCCCTCTACGTTGGCGAGCACGAGCGCGTCGTATTGGAAGAGATCCTCTGCTTTTTGCGGATAGCCGGCGGCGAGCGCGGTGCTGCGGGACCGCGCCGCCTGCACGTAATAGGTGTCAGCACCTTGCTCGTTCTTTCCTTTGCGCACCACCGAATCAATCTCGAGCCCGGTGTCGGCTGCCAGCGCCCGTTTGAGAAAGCTGTGCTCGAAACCTGGCGCGCCCTCGACGAGCAGAACGCGGCTGCTGCGTGATGGAGGCTGCACGAGCACGCTTCTCGCGTTGTTCTCCGGCACCAGCTCACCGGCCGCGGACGGAATCTCGATGGTGTAAATCGTCGGCGCACCTCGCGCCGGCGTGACGCGGAACGTCGCGCGTACCGGAACGCCTTCGGCGGCGGGTGTTGCCTGGCGCACCTCGATCGGACGGCCGTTTTCCATCAGGCGCATGACGATGGGTGCGGTACCGTGGCCGTGTCCGACGGCCGAGGCAGCCAGCTCGACCCGCGAATCGTCGAGCACTGCTTCCGCCGCTGTGACGCTGAGGACTTCCCGGTCCCGGCCGGCGGTCGCGCTGCCAACCGCCACGGGGAAGATGGGGGGCCCTTCCGGAGCAACCTGCTCGGCGGCGTCGCTGGTGTCACCGCCGTCGGAAACAAGCACGATGCCGGCGATGGCTCGTCCCTTGAGACGGTCGCGCACGGCAGTCAGGGCGCCCGCCAGGTCGCTCCGGCGTCCGCCCGCGCTCAGGGCGCGCGCGTCCGTCGGCGCGAGACCGTCGCCGTACGCGAGGAGCTCGGTCTGGAACCGGGACCCCAGCGCGGGGAGCAGTTCGCCCGTCACCAGGGAACGCGCGCGATCGATGCGCCGCTCGCCGCTCACATCCTGAATGCTCATGCTCCGCGAGGTGTCGACGAGAATCGCCACGACCGCGTCACGCGCGTCAGCCTCGGTCGAGCGGGCGACCGGACGCATGAGAAACACGACGAGCAGCAAGAGCGTGGCGAATCGCAGCGCGATGAGGGCCAGTCTCGCCGCCGGGCGTAGCGCGGTATGGCGGTAGGCCATCCAGGCGACCGCCAGTGCCGCGCCGGCCACGAGCGGAAGCGCCCATGGAGGAAGTGGATTGGCGAACGTCACACTATTTCTTCAGTTTGGCGAGCGACTGATAGTAGCGAGCGATGGACTGGCGGTAGGCGTCAGGGACGCGCTCGCTGCCGCCCGCGTCGAATCGATCCGCGGCGGCGTTGCGGATCAGACGGTCCGACACGGAAGCCTCGTAACGCTCCATTGCGAGATCGATCTCGCGACGCAGGGCGTCCCACCCGCTGTAGTCCTGTTTGAACGCTTCGGTGCCGGGGGCGGATCGGCTGAACTCGTGCGTCTCCGGCGTGGCCATGTTCTGCCCGCTGCGCTGCTCGCCCTGCAGCCGTGACATGGTGTCGCGCGTTCGCTGGAGCTCGCGCGAGTATTCATCGCGCAAACGCTGCAGATCGCCGGGTTGTCCGCTCCCCGAGGAGCCCCTGCTCCCTTCCCGCCCTTGACGGCCCTCCTGGCCGGCCTGCGTTCGCTGCCCTCGTCCGCCACGCGCTGCGCCCTCGCCCGCTTCCGCATCACGCAGCTGCTGATCGAGCTTGTTGAGGCGTTCTCGCAGCGCACGCGTCTGTTCGAGCTGATCGGACAGCGCCTGACGATCCGCGTTGCGCTCGCCGAGAGCACCGGCGGCGCGATCGAGCGCACGGGCAATCTCTTCTTCGGCCTGCGGCTTCGAGTCCGACGCGCCGCGACCATTCGCGGCGTCGCGCATCTGCTTCGCCGTATCGCGCATGCGCGGTCCGATCTTCTCGCGGTCGAGGAGCGCCGCCGCCTCGCGCGCCCGCGCTCCCGGATCGTCCTTTGCCGAGCCCGCCTGCGCGCCAAGCTGACGTGCTGACCGCGCGAGCTCCTCGACTCGCTCGGCCAGGCGATCCTTCTCGGCCGCCAGCCGCCGCAGGGCGTCCGCCGCCGCGGCTCCGGGCGTCCCGTTACGCAGGCGGGACGCCTCGGCCGCGACCCGTCGCTGCGCTTCCGCCACCTGCTGCGCCTCGAGCTGCAGCTCGCCGGCCGCCCGCTGCCGGCCGTCCGGCGTGTTGCCTTTCAGCTGTTGCTCGGCGCGGCGCAGGGCATCCGCCGCCTCTCGTGAACGGTCCGCGGCGCTGCGCAGCATTCTGGCGCTGCAACTCTCCCGCGGCCTGGCGCATCTGTTCGGACACATCGCGCATGGCGCCGCTCGGCGACGCCGAAGACCCCTGCGATCCGCTCGCGCCTTGCTGCCCCTGGGAAGCTTTCGAACGCATTTCCTTCTCGATCTGCTCTGCCTGGGCGCGTAGCGCCTCCTGTTCGCGGGTGAGGGTCTCGAGCTGGCGCTTCATCTCCTCGGGCGAGAGCCCCGATTCGGCCAACTCGCGCTGTCGCCGGCTCAGATCATCCTGCCGCCGCGCCAGATCGCGGATTCGGTCGAGCGCGCTCTCCTTGTTTTCCTCGTCGGGCCGCTCGTCGATCTGCGATCGCGATTCGTAATTGGTCCGCTGCTGTCTCTGGAGCTCGCGGTCGAACAACGCGGACAGATCCTGTCCGACGCGGCTGGTACCGCCTTGTGCCGCCCCGTTCGCGCTCTGCTGAACCTGCCGCCGCCGAATCTCGGCCTGGGCCTGCAGCAGTCCCTGCAGCGCCGCCATCTCGTGTGAGAGTGCCGTCCGCGTTTGTTGCGCCTGCAGTTGCTCAACCGCACGCGTCATCGCCTCCACGGCGGCTGCCACGGGATCGGCACCTCCGCGATCGCGACGCGGCGGCTGCGGCATCACCTGTTGCGGCGCGTACGGGTTTCGGAATCCTCGCCGGCCCGCCGACACCATCTGTTCGGCGCGAGTTCTTACCTCTGCCTGCGCGTCCGCAACCGCTTTCGCATCGTCTGCGGACTTGCCGGCGGCGGATCGTCGCTCCAGATTCCATGTCGCGGTGATGACTTCTTTTTGCGCCGCGACCAGACTCTCGAGTTGCGCTGCCGCCGCACCGCCACCCATCGCCTGGCTCGTAGCGGCAACGAACTCTTCGCTGAATGGCTTGACTTCGAGGAAAAAGATGTCGCTGCGGGTCTCGCTTGGACGCTTGCCGCGACCGACGTCGACGGCCCGAGCGTAATAGGTAACCACATCACCCGGCTGCACCCGCAAATCCTCGACGGCGAGCAGATAGCTGCCGACCTTCGCGACGTTGGTCCCGGTGATGGATCTGAATGGAACGGTTCGTTCCGCGCGTCCGGCGACCGAATACACCAGCTCGAACCGTGCCACCCCATAGTCATCGTCGGCTCGCGCTTCGATCGCGACTTCTTCGAGCGGTGTGATGGTTTGATCGGCTGAGGGCCGCAGGATGCGAACCTCGGGAGGACGATCATCCATCAGCCGGATGAAGTACTCGGTGCTGCCGCTCGAATGCAGGCCGTCGCGATCGGACAATTTGATTCGGTACGAGTCATCCTTCGCGAGCGTCAACAGTGCGTCAGCCATACGCTCGCCGGCCGGCGACAGAGCAACCGCGGAGCGGCTGGCGAGCGCGAGCTGGCCGGCAGTAATCGGCTTATCCGTGTGGACGCGGACGCGCACGCGGGTTCCTGCGGGTCCGTAAATGTCGCCGGCATCCTCGTCCGTGCGCGGTGCCAAACCCGAAAACGCTGGATATTCGTACTGGACGTCGATGCGGCGCACGCGCGGCGGGTAGAGCGCGGTCACCGAGTACGTGGACGAAGACACTGCGGCGGCGACCACCTTATAGGTGAAGGATCGATCCACCGACTCGAACGCGAATCGGAATCCATCGCCGTCGAGCACCATGGGAACGGATCGCTGTTGATCCGCGGACGTGACCACGAGCATCGGCGCCACGCCCCGCAGCTTGGCGCCGCGCCCGTCAAGCGACGCGCGGATGAGCAGCGGGCGGCCGGCGGCCACCCTGGCGTCGCCGGGTACGACTGAAATGTTGATGCGATACGGAAAGAGCGCAAGCCACGCCGCGTCCGCCGCCCGGCCCATCGTCGGCAGCGCAAAAACGATCGCAATGATTAGACAAAGGGTCCCCGCTGCCGCATGGACGGCCGACCGCCGCAGCCTCGCCGGAGGAACGATCGCCTGCGCGGAAATCTCGCGCAAGCGCCCCGCTGCCTGGGCGACGACCGCGCCTGCAAAGGGATCGGCCGCTGGCGGGCCTTCCGCGACCTGAACAGCGCTGACGAGAGCATCATCGAGCGGCTCGAGGTTCACGGCCGCCGACTGCTCCTCGATGAAGCGCGCGGTCGCAACGTTCGACGGCCGCCGCGGCAGACGTCGAACGGAGACCGCCAGAACGGCGATCGCCGCGCATGCCGCGAGGGAGACCAGCACGATCAGACCGGCTCCGTCGAGCGAGGAGCGCCAGCCCGCCACAGCCGCCGCAGCGATCGGCACGGCGGCCAACCCGGTCGCCATCCCAATCGTGCGGAGCGCCTGCGCAGCAAGCCACCGGCGCCTTACGGCGTCGATGAGCGATCGCAGCTCGCTAAATGGATCCATGTCGTGTTGGGGCCCCACCCCCAAGCGCTCCTTCCCCGTTCCCCAGCTCCCCAGTTCCCCAGCTCCCCAGTTCCCCAGTTCCTAGTTTCTTCCTATTCCGCTTTCAGCGACGAGCACGGCAAGCATCAGTATCAGACCGTACTGCCACAAGCCTTGGCCCGCTTCGAGATTTCGCGCCCGCAAGCGGCTCGGGCCATCTGCCTGGACCTCGGACCCCGTCGCGGAGTGAGGCGCAAGCATCTGCTCGAATTCGCGTGGCGTAAGCCTCGCACCGGTGCTCTCGCGCGGGTCGACATTGATGGCAACGTTGCGCCCATCCGGCAATTTCTGGATGCCTGGAACGGGCTTGGCGCCGCGCGGGGTGTCGGCTACGAGATACTCGCGGCCGGCGTCGCGAGCACCGGCAACATGCCGAACCGATTCCGCCGCGAAAGGCACGAAAGCCGGGTGCAGTGGAAACTCGTTCCAGCGTCTGTCCACGTCCGAGGCGAACACCATGACGCGGCCGCTGCCGTCGCGCCTCTCGAGGAGGGCGGGACTGCCGTCGGTGAAGCGTGCGGCGACCTCCCAGCCACCCGCCTTCACCTTCCAGATCCGCTCGAATCTCACCTGACCCAGATTCGCCGCGAAGGGACCAAACGGCCGGAATATCGGATGACGGACGTCCGACGCGGAAAGCCTCACCGCCTCCGACACCTCCGTCGCTCCAAGTGGCTCCCAACCGAGCGCCGCCGACAGGACTGGCTCCTCGACGTCGGCGCTTGCCGCCACGAAGAGTCCGCCTCCGGCGCGGACGAAGGCGCCGAGCATCTCACGACCGCGTCGATCGAGTCCCCGCGTGGACAACAGCACAATTGCAGCATAGCGCGCCGCATCCTCTTTCGACACCGCCGACGCTTCGTTCCCGGTCAAAACCCGAAGCTCGAACGCCTGCTCCTCGGCCGCTTCGAGCGCGCGGGCGAAGTACAAGCCCGACTGCGGAGATCCGGCAGTCGCGATGAGCATGACCTGGGTCCGCAACTGGGGATCCAGCACCGCAAACCGGTGGTTATCCGCAGGAAATCCCTGTGCATCGTCGATCGAGAGCTGAAGTCCTCCGCGACCCGCTGCGGGATAAGCCACCGACACGTCGGTCGACTCTCCCGCCGGTACCTGCACGGCGGCCGAGCCGACATCTCTTCCTTCGACCGAAACGCGAGCCGTACCGCTGAACGCAGCCGTCGAGCTGTTGCTGACGGTGCCGACCACCCGACCTCGCTCCATTCGAATCTGACGGACGGCAACATTCGCCGGAGGTGCTCCGGCGTCGCGGACCTCGACCTGCAACCCGGCTGGTACGCTCAACGGTTGCTCGTTCTCCCACCCGTTCCGCTGCAAGTCTGAGACGACAACGAGATGCGCCGGGTCGCCGGCGGCCACTTCAATGGCTTTGGCGACAGCAGGCGCAAACCGTGTCGCGCCGAAGCCGGCGGTCAGGCCGTCCAGCGCTGCCCGCGCATCGCCGGCCGGTCCAGGCTGGGCGATGACGTCAGCCCGCTCGTCGAAGGCAATGACGGCCACACGTTCGCCAATGCTGGCCTGGCCGACAGCCTCTCTCGCTTGCGCGAGCGCGCGAGCAAACTGTCCCGGTGCTCCCATGCTGAACGAACGATCGAGGGCGACGATGCGAATTCGTGGAAGCGGCGAGGCCTGCGTGAAGTATGGGCGGGCGAATGCGAAAGCGAGCAGGGCGAGGGCCGCGACGCGAGCGGCCAGCAGCAGCAGATCTCTCAGCCGGCGCCGACGAGTCCGATCGATTGGCGACTGCCGCAGCAGCCGCACGGCGGTAAATGGAACCTCCGGAGCGACGTCGCGGCGCAACAGGTGCAGCAGCACGGGCAATGCGATGGCGAGGGCGCCGAGCAGGAATGCGGGATAGAGGAACGCCATGACACGTGTCTACTTCCGTCGCTGCCTGGCGGCCAGATATGCGAAGAGCGCGAAGTCCAGCGGCTGCGATGTGTCGAGCTGTACGAAGTCGATCCCGGAACCGCGCAGCTCCCGATCCAGCCGCAGCGTGAGTCCCGCCAGCTCGCGGAGATAAGCCTTCCTGATTGCCGACGGCTCGGCCACGATCGCTTCCGCGCTCTCGAGATCACGAAACTTCGACGGGCCGCGGAATGGAAACGTCAATTCGTGGGGATCGAGGAGCTGGAACACGATGACGTCGGTGCCGCGGAACCGAAGATGGCGGAGCGCGCGAACCACCGGCTCCGGGTCATCCAGCAGATCCGAAATCACGACGACGAGGCTGCGCTTCACGAGTGCTTCGGCGAGCTGGTGAAGTGGACGCGCAACATCGGACTGACTGCCCGGCTGCATCTTCTCGAGCGCCATCATGAGCGCGTGCAGATGGCCGGGACGAGACCCCGCCGGCAGACGGAAGCGAATGCGATCGTCGAATGCGATGAGGCCCGTGGCGTCGCGCTGGCGGTTCATCAGAAAAGCCAGCGAACCCGCCAACACCGATCCGTATTCGAGCTTGCTCATCGGCGCCGAGCCGCGATAGGCCATCGACGCGCTGATGTCGAGCAGCAGGTGCGCCTCGAGATTGGTCTCTTCCTCGAACTTCTTGACGTAGTGACGATCGCTGCGCGCGTACACCTTCCAGTCGAGTGTAGAGAGATCGTCGCCGGGCAGGTACTGCCGGTACTCCGCGAACTCGACGCTGAACCCCTTGTAGGGGCTGCGGTGAAGCCCGGAGACGAAGCCCTCAACCACCGTCCTCGCCTTCAGCTCCATCGTCCCCAGCCGGGCGATGACCGCCGGGTCGAGAAAGCGCAGGTCGCGACTGGTGGAGAGCGCGGGCATGGCCTACATTCCGCTGCGGGGAGGAGGAACAGCTTCGAGCAGCCGCTCGACGAGATTATCCGGTGTAACGCGCTCGGACTCGGCGTAGAAATTCGGGATTACGCGATGACGAAGTACCGGGCGCGCAAGCGCCTGGATGTCGGCTACCGACACGTGATAGCGGCCGTGCATCAGCGCGCGGGCCTTCCCGGCGAGAATGAGCGACTGCGAGGCGCGCAACCCGGCGCCCCACTTCACCCACTCGCGAATGAACTGGTGATCGCTCTGACGTCCCGGCCGCGAGGCGTCCACGAGACGGACCGCGTAGCGCGCCACGTCCTCGGCGACGACAACCTGCCGAACCAGCTGCTGAATCTCGAGAATCTCCGCCCCGCCGATCACCCGCGACGGCTCGTAGGTCCGCACGCCCGTCGTCTGGGTCACGACGCGGACCTCCTCGTCTTCCGGCAGGTAGGTCATCACGATATTGAACATGAAGCGATCGAGCTGCGCCTCCGGCAACGGGTAGGTGCCTTCGAGCTCGATCGGATTCTGGGTGGCGAGCACGAAGAACGGCTGTTCGAGCGGATACGTGCGACCCGCCGCCGTGACGTGATACTCCTGCATCGCTTCGAGCAGCGCGGCCTGCGTTTTCGGTGGCGTGCGGTTGATCTCGTCGGCGAGGATGATCTGCGCGAACACCGGACCCTTCACGAAGCGCAGCGAACGGTGTCCACCCTGTTCGTCCAACACCTCGGTCCCGGTGATATCGGCGGGCATCAGATCGGGCGTGAACTGAATGCGCTTGAACGACAGATCGAGAATGCGCGCGACGGTCTTGATGAGGAGCGTCTTGGCCAGACCGGGGACACCGGTGATGAGGCAATGGCCACCGGTGAAGAGCGCCATCAGAACCTCGTCGATGACCGCGTCCTGCCCGACGATGACCTTGCGGATCTCGGCGAGGATGCGTTGACGGCCGTCGGCAACTCGCTCGGCGACCGCGGCAATATCCGGCTGGGCGTCTGCCGACGCCTGGAAAGAAGGTTTCATCAGTTCAGTGTGTCAGGGAATAGATGATCTCGTTGATCTGCATCCGGTACGCCTGCGCCGTGAACTTGACGTAGCCCGGATAATCGGCGGCGTTCGACCACTCCCAGCCGTCGCCCATGTCGGTGTTGAAGTTGATGAGCACCATCGCGCGGCCGCTGTCGTCCTCGATGGCCTTGAGCGTCGCGATGTAGCCCCCCTTCTCCCAGGTCCGACCCTGGAGAAATGACCCGAGGCCCGGCGTCTGCGGGTATTCCTCCAGCTGATAGAAACAGTGATAGATCGGATGGTCGCGAGGGAGATCGACGATCTTGCGGTCGGGGAACACACGCTTCATCTCGCGTTCGAGGTTGGCCCACTCCACCGGACCGTGGAAATCGTCGAACGTGAGCGTGCCTCCCCTGAGCAGGAACTCGCGCAGGTTGGCGACTTCGGCATCTCTCAAACGCAGGTTGCCCGGCTCGACGATGTAGATCCAGGGGTAGGTCCAGAGCGCCGGATCCTCCAGCGTGATCACCACGGGATCGTTCACCTGGATGGAAGTCACCGTCTTGACCCGGCGCGACAGGTTCTGCTCCGCGGCCGGATAGTCGATCGTCCAGGGCTCATCGAAGATGTCGTAGCGGCGACCGGGAGGCAGCGTCCAGGCGTCGTAGCGCACGCGCGCGAACGTCCACTGCAGGCCGGCGAAGCGGGCATCTGCCACGGCCGGCGGCTGGGCATCAGCGCGCGGCATGAGCCATCCGGCGGCACCGAGCAGCAACGATCCGGCAGTCGCCGTCAGCGCCAGGCGCGATGCCGTTCGCGCGTTCATCGGGCACTGCCATCCTTCTCGACAACTTTGAGCAGCAGATCCTGCGCCCGCTCGAACGTTGGCGCAATCTCGAGGGCGGCCAGCGCCTCGCGTTTGGCGTCGGCGACCTTCCCCGCGAGCAGATAGCTTTCGCCCAGGTCACAGTGCGCGGAGGCCTTGTCGCTCGTGCCGGCGATGAGGGCCACGCGGAACTCGCGCGTGGCGAGCACCGCGTCGCCGCGTTTCATGGCAATGCGTCCGGCGCCGGTGTGCGCCTGGGCATCGAAGGGATCGAGCGCGACGATCCGATCGTAAGCCATGGCCGAGGATTTTTCGTCGCCCGCTTTGTCGGCGAGAGCGGCGAGGCGGCGCGCCGGTTCAATCGCCGCATGATCGTGCGCGAGCAAGGCCTGGTACTCCCGAATCGCCCGAGGCACGTCACCAACCTGCTCGGCGAGACGCGCCATCACCGCATGCGGACTGTTTTCACCCGTCGCCATCGGGACCAGGGCCGCGGCTTTTTCCAACGGCTCGAACGCCGCGCGATCACCATTGGCGGCCAGCGCTCTGCCGAATGCCAGCTGCGCCGCGTAGCTGCCAGGCTGCACGACGGCCGCCGCCTTGAGCGCGCCGAGATCGGGGGCGGCCCCCGACACGGGCTTCGCATCCTCTTTCAATGCGGTGAGCAGCGTCCCGAACCGCTTCTCCAGCGCGCGGTCGAAGGTGGACTGCAACTGATCGATCGAGACGCCGAGCGCCTTGGCGATCGCCTGATCGCCTTCGCTGCCGTCGGCGTAGCTGCGAACGAGCGTGTGCAACGCGGGCTCGCCGTGAGTCGCGACGATGTGATCGACGAGCAGTGATGCCTCGTAGTAGGCAAGGGAAATGGTTTCGGGCCGTGTGAACCCGGCGTTCAGGTCCTTCAGTTTCAGGATCTCGCCGCGTTGGAGAGCGCGGGCAAACGGCACCTCCATGTCGCGCCCCCACTCGGGGCGGGCACGAGCTTCCTCGAACACCGAGATGCCTTCCGTGAGCCAGCGCGGGATCCGCTGGTTGGACATCTGCAGGGTGATGACGTGCGCAAGCTCGTGCCAAAGCGTTGACTGCCACGAGAACGACCCCGGTGGCCGTACCTTCGGCGAGTCCATGGTCACCACGCGGCCGAAGCAGGCGCCGAGCGCGCCAATCATGCCAGGCAGCCCCAGGTTGCGGACGGCAAAGTCGTCGTGCGAGGGAAAGATCTCGATCAGGATCGGACCCTGCGGCGTGAACTTGTAGCGGCTCGAGAGGGCCTTCAGCGCTTCGTGCGCCAGCGGCACCGCATATTCACGCATGATCGGTGCTTCGTCTGGATGGAACTTGAAGACCAGATCGCCGCTCTTCTCCACAACGAACTTATCGAGCGTATCGAGCAGCGCCAGCAGGTTGTAGGTGACAGCGTCATACGAGTCCAGGCCGAACGCTTTGTCGAGGTGACGGCGGGCTTCCGCTTCGTCGCCGGTCCGCATCAAGTGCATGCCCAGGCTACCGTGCGCCTTGCTGTTCGACGCATCGAGCGCGACGGCCCGCCGGGTCAGCGCCACGGCATCCGGGAATCGATAGTTGCGGGCCAGGAGATCGCCGGCGATGCGATACACGTCGCCGTACGCCGGATTGATGGCCAGGACCCGCTTCACTTCGGCGTCGAACTCCGGCTGGTCGCCACGAACGTAGGCCATCGCCGCGAGCCATGCTCGTGCCTCGAGATGCGAAGGATTGATAGCGAGCACTTTGTTGATGCGATCGCGGGCGGCGTCGTTTCGAGAGTTGTCCAGTTCCTGTTCGGCGAGCAACAGGTGCGCGTCGAGGAGCTCTTCGTCGATGTCGAGAGCCTTGGTCGCGGCGGCGGCGGCCGCCGGCGGATTCTCATCGGCCAGCACGCGCGCGAGCCCGGCGTGCGCCGGCGCCCATTCGGGATCCAGCTTCAGCGCATCCTTGAACGAGCGCACCGCTTCGACGCGCTGATACTTTTCGAGGAACAACAGTCCCCAGCCTGTATGGACCGCCGGATCGTCGCTGGTGGAAAGCGCGCGGTAGATTCCATTCGCTTCTCGGGCATTCGAGAGCGCGTGTGCCGCGCGCGCCGCGCGGAACAGCGACTCTGCATCGCTGCGCGAAGACGCCTGACGCTGCACGGCCGTCAGGAGACGGCTGCCCTCCTGCGCGCGCCCCAGCTGCAGATGCAGGATGCCCAGCGCCAGCGCCGCCTCCCCTTCCGGTTCCTTGGCAGCAGCCGGTTCGAGCAGCGCCTGCGCTTCCTCGTACTTGCCGCGTCGGATCGCCAACTCGGCCAGAACGGCGGCGGCGCCAGAATCCGAACCGGGACGGGCTTTGGCCATCGACTCCGCTTCGCTGATTCGACCGTGCGCGATCGCCCGCCGTGCCGATTTCGGGAAGCCCTGCCCTTCGGCCGGCGCGGGCGTCTGATTCGCCGACGCTCGCGGATACATCGCCCACGCACCCACCGCGAGCAGGATCACGACGAGTGCCGGCAGCACGAGGGTGAAACGATGGCGTGGCAGCGTGAGTCGCATGGAACTGCTTCGATTATAAGACGTCGGAACGCTACCCTTGGGCGTCGCTCAGGGCCCGTTCTTCGACACGAATTCGCGCGAACAACAGAGTGCAGAACGTGATGAGGGCGACGATGCCGCTGAGCGGCGCCTGAGCCATGAGCGCCATGCCGGCTATTTCGCCCGCTACACCCACATAGTTGGGGTGGCGCAGGTGACGGTACGGTCCCGACGAGACGAGGGATGACCGGCGAGGCACGAGGACTCGGAACGCCCAGCGCGGACCCAGCGACGCGATTGCCCAATACTTCAGCGCCTTGGCCGCCGCGAAGAGCACGGCCCCGGCGGCAAACGCTGGCGTGAACCGGGAGCTTCGCAACCACGCCTCGAGCACCATGGCGCCGAAGCAGACCGGATAGGCAATCCGCATCAGGCGGTAGACGTCGCCGGGCGGCTCGCGGGCACCGGCGGCGCGCAGCGCCTGTTCGTTCGCTCTCGACAGGCGCGCTTCGAACGCCATCGGGACGAACGCGAGGACGAACAGCAGAATCGGAAGCGTCACATGTGCCTCGACGAAATCCCTCCGAACTCAGCCTCCGCTCCCGGCTCCCCGCGACTTCCCGCTCCCGTCAGCAGACTCTGACGCGGCGGCGAGGTTCGGCATCTTGGCACATCACCGGCAAATCGAACCGCCCGCTCGATCCACGATGGCAGGACGGCTGCGGTAAAGGCGGCGACGTGCACGGCGGACGGCGACGAGGCAAGGCGGCGCAGGCCGCGGTTGAACACCCACTTCGCGCGGAACTCGCGTCGTCGCTTGAAGCGAAGACGCGCGTGCGCGTCGGCGAAACCCCACTCCAGCGCAGTGAGTGCCTCGAGCGCGGCGAGCTCGCCGCCACGGATCGCAAAGCGCAGTCCGTCGCCGGTCATCGGATCGATGAATCCGGCGGCATCTCCGGCCAGCAGCAATCCGGGAACGCCGGCCGACGTCGCGTCGACGGCCAGCGGTCCCAGCACCACCGGCGGTGACACGAGCCGGGCACCGCGGAAACGATCGCTGAGCTCCGGATCCGCGCGCAGCGCCTCCAGCAGCAGCGCTGTCGGATCCCGCAGTCGACGTCGATCCGAGGTCACCACGCATGCGTTCGCCAGGCCGCCGGCCAGCGGCGCCACGCCAAGGTAGTACCGCGACCGGACGTGCATTTCCCCGGAGGTTGTCAGTCCCACGACATCGCTGAAGTAACCGCCCACCGCCCAACGTCGTGGCCACTGCGGATAGCGGCCGAGTCCCACACTGCGTGCAACGCGCGAGTGACGACCGTCTGCGGCAATGACGAGCCGCGCGTTGACGCGCTTTGCCGAACCGTCGCGGCCGGCAACGAAGAGACCATCGATCGCGCCGCCGCTCGACGCGGCGCCTTGCACGAGGATCTCTTGTTCCACGGCAGCGCCCGCATCCGCCGCAGCCAGCAGCAATGCCCGATCGAAATCTTCGCGCAGGATCGCGCGTCCGCTGACGCCGGCGGGATAGCGGCCGTCGACGCGCACACCGGACGATCCGGTGATCAGCATGCCGTCGATGGCGAAGCCCCCCGCGGCGTGTGCGACACCCAGGCGCTCCAGAAGCGCGAGCGCGCCGGGATTGACGGTGTCGCCGCACAGCTTGTGCCGTGGAAAGCGCGCGCGATCGAAGAGCTTGACTCGGACGCCGGCGCGCGCGAGTACCAGTGCCGCTATTGACCCGGCAGGGCCGGCGCCGGCGATTGCGACATCGAGATCATCGGGCACGGGTCAGGCTCTGCCGACGACGATCGCGCTGTTCTTGGAGCCGAATCCAAGACAATTGCAGAGCGCTGCCTCAACGGCGATGGCACGGCCGGTGTTGGGAATGAAATCCAGATCGCAGTCCGGATCGGGAGTCGACTGATTGATGGTGGGCGGCAAGTAGCCGCGGGACAAGGCCAGCGCAGACGTCACGATGCCCGCCGCGCCGCTCGCGCCTTGCGGATGGCCGATCATCGACTTGATCGACGACCCGGCCATGCGATCGGCGTGTGACTGAAATACCTGGCGGACGCAGCGGGACTCGACCGCGTCGTTGAGGATCGTGGAGGTTCCGTGAAAGTTCACATAGCCAATCTTTTCGATGGCATGTCCGGATCGTTCGATGGCCAGCCGCATGGCCCTGACGATCTGCTCCCCATCGGGGTGCATCTGGACACGATGGTAAGCGTCGCACGTAGAGCCGTATCCATCGATGGTGGCGTAGACCCGCGCCCCGCGCGCCCGCGCGCGGTCCTCCCGCTCGAGCACGACCATCCACGCCCCCTCGCCGAGCACGAATCCATCTCGCTCCCGATCGAACGGCCGTGAAGCGCTGTCCGGCTGATCGTTGTAGCGCGTGGCGACGACCTTCATCTTCGAGAACCCGAAGATCATTCCCGGCGTCACGCAGGCGTCGGCGCCGCCCGACAGGATCACCTCCGCTTCGCCCGCGCGAATCATCGAGGCCGCGTACGCAATCGCATCGGTCGAGCTGGTACAGCCCGTCGACACCACATGACTGATGCCGTGCAGCTCGAGCGCGATTGAGATCTCGCTCGAGATCATTCCAACGATCGAGACCGGGATCGCGTACGGCGTGACGCGCTTCCAGCCGTCGGTGAAGAACTCGTAATACTGCCGCTCGGCGACGTCGATGCCACCGGCGCCGCTGCCGACGAGCACGCCGGCGCCAGGTTCGTTCAACCGGAGACCCGCGTCAGCCCACGCTTCGCTCGCGGCGATCACCGCAATCAGGGACGCCTTCGAGTAGCGACGCGGATCCGGTCTCCCCGCGCGCTCAGGACTCAACCCGTCCCGTTCGGTGATTGCCACCGCGTCGTCGATTGACACGCGCGGAACAGGTGCCGCGACGGTGCAGGCGAAGTCGGAGGGATCGAAATCGGTGATGACGCGGGTTGCGCTACAGCCGCGGGTGAGGTGTTGCCAGAACGCCTCACGGCCCGCGCCGTACGGTGAAACCACACCGATTCCGGTGATGGCGACTCGCGTCCGCGCCGCAGCGTCCATACATCCCTATAATAGTCCGCACCTCATGACCGGCGAGCGCACCGGAGCTCTGGTCTTCGCGTGGTTCGGCGCGCTGCTGTTCATCTCATCGCTTCTCCTGCTCCTCCACGCCTACTTCGTAACCTTCGGCCGGGTGCCACCTGCCGGTCCTGCAGTACGGGAAGTGCTCATCGACGTCGCGCTTTTTTCCGCCTTCGCCCTCCATCACAGCGTGTTCGCGCGCAGCGGCGCAAAGTTGTGGATGACTCGGCTCGTCTCGTCAGGTACTCGAACGATCGGTCTATACCTGGATTGCCAGCCTGTTGCTGATCGCCGTCATCCTGCTCTGGCGTCCAGTGCCGGGGCAGCTGTACGAACTCCGTGGTGTGTGGGCGGCGCCGTTCTTTGCGATTCAATGCATTGGACTTCTCCTCACAGTACGCGGCTCCTCGACGCTCGGCATTTTGGATCTCGCTGGCGTCCGACAGGTTCAAGCAGCTGGCGAATCGGGCCAGGCTCATATAGCGCTCGTGACGACAGGCCTCTACGGATTCGTCCGCCACCCCCTGTATTTCTCCTGGCTCCTCGTCGTCTTCGGGACGCCCCACATGACGATGACCCGGTTGACCTTCGCGGTGGTGAGCAGTGCCTATCTCGGCTTTGCCATCCCATTTGAAGAGCGCGGACTCATCCGTGTCTTTGGAGACGACTACCGTCGTTATCAGCGTCAGGTGAGGTGGAGGATGCTCCCGGGCGTGTATTGAGTCGGGGAGCTCGGGGCTCGGGGCTCGGGGGCTCGGGGGCTCGGCAGCGCCTGCGGCCCGAGTCGAGGGTCGGGAAGCCGCCGAGCGAGTGCGAGCGGGGCTGCGCCCCGCGAGCATCGAGTGCGCTCCGCGTTCGGCGCGCGGCAGGCCGGAATCGGGCGGCGCCCGACCGTTCGAGCGTTGGTTCGAGAACCCGAATGCCGGCCGCCGACCGCCGGAGTTGATATGATCCGATGATCGTGGCTGACGCGCCGACCGCTCCTGCACTTCCGACAAACATTCCCGTCATTCCGCTGCGCGAAGCTGTTGTCTTGCCGATGACCGTGGCGCCGCTCGGCGTCAGCCGGCCGATGTCGATCGAGGCGGTCAACCGCGCGCTCGCGGCCGATCGGATGGTCTTGCTGCTGCTGCAGAAGGACGAGAAAGACGATCCTGGGCCGGATGATCTCCAGCGTGTCGGCACGGTCGCGATCATCCGGCAGATGGCCAAATCGCAGGGCGGGATGCGCGTCATCGTCGAAGGCACGGTCCGCGCGCGGGCGGAGTTCCTGCAGGTCGACAAGGGCGCCATGATGGCGCTCATCAAGGTGCTGCCGGAGCCGTCGGAGCGTTCGATCGAGATCGATGCGCACGTGCGCAGGCTGCAGGAACTGGTCGATCGTGCGCTCTCGCTGGCGACCGGGCTCTCCCCGGACATCAAGGCACTCGTCGGGAGTCTCGACGACCCGCTGCGCATCGCCTATCTGATGGCCAGCCTGCTCGACATCAAGGCTGAGGAAAAGCAACATCTGCTCGAGGAGAACAGCCTCGTCACCAAGCTGGATATCGTCTCCACTGCCCTCGCGCGCGAAATCGAAGTGCTCGAGCTGAAAGGCCGCATCGAATCGAAGGCCGAGAAGGAGATGACCGATGCGCAGCGGCAGTATCTGCTGCGCCAGCAGCTGAAGGCGATCCAGTCAGAGCTCGGCGAAGGCGACAGTGAGATTCAGGAGATCCGGAAACGCGTCCTCGACGCGAACCTGCCGGAGCAGGTTGCGACCGTTGCCCTGCGCGAAGTCGATCGGCTCGAGCGCATGACCCCAGCGTCGCCCGAGTATCAGATGATCCGCACCTATCTGGATTGGGTGCTCGACGTTCCGTGGAACACGACCACGGAAGATCGGCTGGATCCTGTCGCCGCACGCCAGGCACTCGACGAAGACCACTTCGATCTCGACAAAGTCAAAGACCGCATCGTCGAGTATCTCGCTGTCAGAAAGTTGAAAGGCGATCTCAAGGGCCCGATCCTGTGCTTCATCGGTCCTCCTGGCGTCGGCAAGACATCGCTCGGTCAGTCGATTGCGCGCGCAATGAACCGCAAGTTCGTGCGCCTCTCACTCGGCGGTGTTCGCGACGAAGCCGAGATTCGCGGTCATCGTCGTACGTATATCGGGTCGATGCCTGGACGGATCGTCCAGGCGATCAAGTCGGCCGGCTCGAGCAATCCGGTCCTGATGCTCGATGAGATCGACAAGATGTCCGCCGGCATTCAGGGCGATCCAGCGGCGGCGCTGCTCGAAGTCTTGGACCCGGCGCAGAACCACACCTTCCGCGATCACTACCTCGAGATTCCTCTGGACCTGTCGCGCGTACTGTTCATCGCCACCGCCAATCAGCTCGGCACCGTCCATCCGGCACTCCTCGACCGCATGGAGCTCATCACTCTGAGCGGCTACACGGAAGAGGAGAAGGTGCACATCGCGCGCATGTACCTGGTCCCTCGGCAGCGTGACGAGCACGGCTTGAAGCCCGAACAGTTCGATATCACCGACCAGGCCCTGAGTCGCGTGATCTCGGAGTACACCCGCGAGGCTGGCGTCCGCTCACTCGAGCGGCAAATTGGGACGATCGCGCGCAAGGTCGCAGCAAGAGTCGCCACAGAGGAATCGCATGTCGCGCGCGTCGATGCGCCGCAGGTGGACAAGTACCTGGGGCCGCCTCGCTTCCGCGAGGAGACGGCATTTCGCACGTCGCGACCCGGCGTCGCCACCGGAGTGGCATGGACCGAGGTTGGTGGCGACGTACTGTTCGTCGAGGCCGCGCTGATGCCTGGTGGCGGCGGCCATTTGACGCTGACTGGTCAGCTCGGCAGCGTCATGCAGGAGTCGGCGCGGGCGGCGCTCAGCCACATTCGTCAGCACGCGACGGAGCTCGGAATTCCCCAGGAATTCCTCACGAAGCAGGATCTCCACGTCCACGTCCCCGCCGGCGCAATTCCGAAAGACGGTCCGTCTGCGGGAGTGACAATGGCGACGGCGATCGTCTCGGCCGCGCGCGGCATTGCCGTCGATCCCGAGGTTGCGATGACCGGCGAAATCACGTTGTCCGGCCTGGTGTTGCCAGTCGGCGGCATTCGCGAGAAGGCCTTGGCCGCGCGCCGCCACGGAATCCGCACCTTCGTGCTTCCGCAGTTGAACGAACGCGACATCGAGGAACTGCCCGAGGAAGTTCGTCGCGACATGTCGTTCGTACCTGTCAGCACACTGGAGGACGTGCTGCGAGTGGCGTTGCCGGCGACCACGCCAGCTTAAGATTCTTCAACCTTCATCCTTCTTCCTTCATCCTTTCTTCAGCCTTGTGCATTTTTTTCTACATTTCTGGTCACGGATTCGGCCACGCCATCCGGCAGATCGAGATCATCAACGCGTTGTCGACGCTCAGCCCGCGGACGGAAATCTTTATCCGAACCACCGCACCCCGCTGGCTCTTCGAGCGCACCGCGCGGACGGGCTGCACGTTCATCGACGGTGAAGTGGATACGGGCGTCGTACAGCTCGATAGTTTGACCCTGGATGAAGCCGAGACCATACGCCGCGCATCGGCGTTTTATGAGAACGTCGACCGTCTCGCACGCGCGGAGGCCGAACTTCTCCATCGTCATCGAGCGACGCTCGTCGTCGGTGATGCACCGCCGCTGGCGTGCGCTGCGGCGCTCGGTGCCGGTATCCCCTCGATCGTCTGCGGCAACTTCACGTGGGATTGGATCTACGCCGCGTACGACGAGTGGCTGCCGGCCGCGCCGAGGCTTCTCACGACAATCCGCGAGGCGTACTCGAGCGCCGCCGCCGGCTGGAGGCTGCCAATGCACGGGGGATTCGACACCGTGCCGAGTGTGGTCGACCTGCCGTTTGTCGCCAGGCAGCCGCGATCCGGCCGCACCCGCGAAGACATTCGTCACACCCTCGGCCTGCCCTCCCAGAGGCCCCTGGCGCTCATTTCCTTCGGCGGCTACGGTCTGGAGGGCCTCCCGCTCGATCGCCTCGACAGCTCACCCCAGTGGGACATCGTTGTAACCGGCATGACCAAATTGAAATCGGGAATCGCTCTCGAGGAATCCGCTATCTACGCGGCCGGTCTCGCCTATCAGGATCTCGTTCGGGCCGTCGACGTCGTCATCACCAAGCCAGGCTACGGAATCATCTCCGACTGTGTGGCCAACGGCACTGCGATGCTGTACACGGAGCGTGGACGATTCCCGGAGTACGAGGTCCTCGTGCGCGAGATGCCGCGCTTCCTGCGCTGCCGATTCATCGATGGCGAGGACCTGCGCGCGGGACGCTGGCGAGACGCGCTCGATGCGCTGATCGCGTCACCGCCGCCGCCGGAGACACCGCGGACCGACGGCGCCGCGGTCATTGCGAAGATGATTGAGGAAGCGGTTTAGGAAAGTTCGAGGTTTAGGAAAGTTCGTGGCTTCCGGCTTTAGCCGGAAGATCACGGCGGGAACTTCCGCCTGAAGGCGGAAGCCACGCAAAATGGATTCAGCTGAAGGTGGAAGCCACGCACACTGGTTCACTTGACAGATGTGACCAGCGACCAGATTTTGGGAACGTTGACCTTCTCGATGGAGATGGGCTGCAGATCCGCCTGGGTCAGGAACGCCGGCAAATCGAGATCCGACTTGAAGCCGATGTGAATCGTAAGTGGTGAAATGGCTCGTTCCAGGCGGGAAAGAATCGGGTTCGGACTGAGGAAATGATTGAGGAAAATGATGCGCCCGCCCGATCGGCAGACGCGGTGCATTTCCTGCGCGACCTTGACCGGATCCGGGACGACGCTGATCAAATACGGCGCGTAGACGATGTCGAAGGAACCGTCGGCGAACTTCAGATCGGCGGCATCCATCTGCAACAGGCGGACGCGACGGATATCCTTGCGCGCCACGCGCTCGCGCGCCTTTTCGAGCATCGACGACGAGAAGTCGATGCCCGTGACGTGACAGTCCGTGGGATAGAGGGAGAGATTGATTCCCGTGCCGACACCGACCTCCAGCACCCGCTCGCCGGGCTGGATGTCCATGCGCTCGATCGCCTGCAATCGGCCCGGGTGGAGCGTCGGTCCGAAAATGAGGTCGTAAACCTTCGCGAGCTTGTCGTAGACACCCTCGACGAAGTCGTTTTCGACGGCGGCCACCGACAATGCGCGGGTGCCGGCGTCACTGCCGGAGACGAGATCTTCTTCCTCTCCAACAGGGCTATACCGCGCCGCCGGCTGATCCTTATGGTCGAATAAAGCCATCAGATCGTCTCCGTCCGTTCGCAGTACAGAACGGTATCGCGCATGCTACGAGCCTAGCAAGCCAGGTACCACGTATAACTGATCGCAACAAACGCTCGGACTATAACTGTTTGATACAACGGGGGCAAGCGAAACGGGGCGAGCCTCATGTGACCAACGCCTGAACGATGGTCAGCGCCGATTCGATTGCCCCGCTCGCGGCCGAGATCTGGATCCCCTGCACGCACGGTCTGATCGCTTCCACCAGCTCACTCGCGATCGCCAGTCCTTCCGCCGCGGCCTTGCCCGCCGCGTCCGCTCGCCGCATGCGATCCATCACCGCCGGCGGCACGCGCACGCCGGGCACTTCGTTGGCCATGTACTCGGCGTGCCGCAGGCTGTCGAGCGGCATGATTCCGGCGACGATCGGAATCCGCACGTCGGCAATCCTGCGCAGGAACGTCGACAGCTCCTCGGCGTCGAAAACCGGCTGCGTGACGGCGAACTCGGCCCCAGCCTCCAACTTGTACTCGAAGCGCCTGAGCTCCTCGTCGAGATTCAGTGCGCCGGGATTGGCAGCCACGCCAATGTGGAACGACGTAGGCGGACCGATCGCCTGTCCGCCGATGTCGAGCCCCTGGTTCAACCGGGAGACGACGTTCGTCAAGCCGATTGAGTCCACGTCGAAAACCGCGGTGGCGTCGGGATAGTCACCGACGTTGGGCGGATCGCCGGTAATCAGCAGCACGTTGCGCACACCCATCGAGTGCGCACCGAGCAGGTCCGACTGCATGCCGAGTAGATTTCGATCGCGGCACGCGTAGTGAAGGATCGTTTCCATTCCGGCCTGCTGCTGAACCAGGAGCGCCGCGGCCAGTGCGCTCATCCGCGCACTCGCTCGCGGACCGTCGGGAATGCTCACCAGGTCGACGCCGTGGATGCGCAGCTGCCGCGCCTGCTCGACGAGCTTGTCCGATTGATACCCGCGCGGCGGCAGGAGCTCGACGCTCACCATGAACGCCCCGCGGGCGAGCGTGTTCGCCATCCGCGACTTTTCCGGCCGCGCCACGGCTTCGACCGGGGCCGGCCGCGACTCCCTCGCCGGTCCGACGGACACCGCGGTGTTGGCCGGCGTCAAGCCCCGGACAGCCGCCTTGATGTGACGGATGTGCTCGGGCGTAGTTCCGCAACAGCCGCCGACGAGACGCACCCCGTGGTTGATGAACCGCCGGGCGTACGAGGCCATGTACTCGGGGGACGACAGGTAGATGTTTCGTCCCTCGACTTCCCGCGGTCTGCCGGCGTTTGGCTGCGCCGACAGCGGCACCGACGATACTCGGCCCATGCGCTCGACGGTCTCGAGCATCGCCGCCGGTCCCACGCTGCAGTTCACGCCGACGAGGTTGGCTCCGAGCCGTTCGAGCTCCGGAACGAAGGCTTCGGGAGCCGCGCCGTCCAGGCTGTTTCCGTCCTCTTCGGTCGTCACCTGCGCCACGACCGGCAGATCGCAGATGCTCCGCACCGCGCGAATCGCGGCGCCGATTTCATTGACGTCGCGGAAGGTCTCGAGGATGAAGAGATCGACGCCGGCATCGTGCAGCGCCCGCGCCTGTTCGCGGAAATACTCCTCCGCCTCGTCGACGCCCGTCTTCCCCCACGGTTCGATACGGATGCCGAGGGGCCCCAGCGATCCCGCCACATAGGCTGTTTCGCGCGCCGCGTGGCGAGCAATGCGAGCACCCTGCGAGTTCAGCGCCGCGACTCGGTCGGCGAGGCCGAACGCGCCAAGCTTCACCCGGTTCGCGCCAAACGTATTCGTCTCGATCACGTCCGCCCCGGCACGAATGTAGGCCTGGTGAACTTCGGCAACGAGGTCGGGCTGCGTGAGATTCAGCTCGTCGAAGGATCGATTCAGAAAGATCCCCCTCGCGTACAGCTCCGTCCCCATCGCGCCATCGCACACGAGGACGCGCCGGCTGATCTCGTCGAGGAAGGGGGCTCTGCTCATCTCAGCTCGTCTGCGTCGTCAGCACGTCATACGCGAAGGTCCCCGAATTCACGATCAGATAAGAGCGGGAGACGAGATCGAGTCCGACCGATCGCACGCCTTGCGGGTCCTGCTCACTGAACCGATGGTGGTGACCAAACAGGTGCAGTCGCGGCTTCGCCGAGGCCAGCACCTCGTTCACCGGGGTCTTACCGGCATCCATGCGTCCGACGCGATACGGCCGCGGCGCCTCGTGGCTCATGAACACGTCCATGCGATCCATCGCCTTGCAGGCGTCCACTTCTTCACGCACGAAGTGTCGGCGTTTGTCCGCCAGTTCCGTTGCCTTCGACGTGCCCTTTCGCGGGTGAGGCAAGTTCGACGCGGGCGTGTTGAACCAGCTGGGCGCAAACGTTCCGCCCAAGCCGGCAACGCGAATGCCGCCGACCGTCCGCAGCGTCCCGTTCGCGAGGTAATACAGGTTCGCCGGCAGTTGCCCGCCGGCGAGTGCGTCGAACCCTTCGTTGTTGCCCTTGATGAAATGCAACGGCGCTGGAAACGCTTCGTATCGACCTTCCGCGTCCGCAATGTCACCGACCGAGAGCCAGAACGGAATCTCCTGATGCCGTCCCATGATGAGGCGCACGCTGTCGAAGTCCCCGTGAACGTCGCCCAGCGCGCCAAACAGCAAGGGCTACTTGCCTGCAGGAACCAGGAGATCCGCTTTGTCCCAGATGAAATCCTTGCTGCTGTAAACGGCGAGCTCGTAGTCCTTGCCCATGAAGATGGCGGACACCGGGCACGCCTCTTCGCAGTAACCGCAGAAGATGCAGCGCGTTTTGTGGATCTGGTACACCTTTGCGTAGCGAGGACCGGCTTGAACCGTGCCGTCGTTCTCCGCCGGCTCGAGGTAAATGGCGTCAGCCGGGCAGGCAACCGCGCACAATCCGCACGCCACGCACTTCTCGAGGCCGTTCTCGTCCCGCATCAGCACCTGCTTGCCGCGCCACTTCGGGAAGACCGGAATCTTCTCGTCCGGATAGTTGACGGTGACGGGTTTCTTGAAGATGTGCTTGAAAGTGGTGGCAAAGCCGACGAGAAACGGACGGATCATGAGGACGATCATACCAAGGCAGAGGCAGCAAGGTAAGCAAAAAACGCGCGGGACGGCTGGCAAGTGGCTGAGGATGTTATACTTAAGCAGCCTGAAAGCCCCATCATAAATGCCTCACGAGTCCCGCCAGCTCACCCCCGAGCAGTTTTTGCTGACCACGCTCATCGTCAAGCTGGCGGTTGTGGCGGTGCTGTCGACGATGCTGGTGCGTTTTCCCTGGTTTCGGCGAATCCTGCTGACCGAGAAACGGGACTGGCCCGAGCGACTCGTATTTGCCGCCAGCCTCGGCGTACCGCTGACGGCGGGTGTGGTGGCGCGGCTGCTCCTCAACTACGACGCCGCCGACCTGACGCTCGCGGGATCGTTCCTCGCCGGCCTCCTCGCCGGACCTTATGCCGGCGCGCTCGTCGGGTCGTTGGTCGGCATTCCGGCGTTCATCGCCGGAGAGTGGATAGCGCTTCCCTTCGCCGTCGGCTGCGGATTCGCGGGGGGCGGCTTACGCGAACTGTGCCCGAAAGAAGCCATCTGGCATTTCTCGCCGTTGTTCTTTACCGACCTGCACCGGAATGTGTGGCGGCTGGTCCGGCGCTTTCAGATCGACTGGGTCGTCATCCTCCTGGCGGCTCCGGTCGGCCTCGAAATTCTGAGACAGACGCTCGGACACCGGTTCGGCGATCACCGGCTCTTCTACCTCAGCCCGCCCGACCGCCTGGCTGGCCGGGCTCGTGATCCTGGCGACCGTGTTGTGCGTCGCCATCCCCATCAAGATTTGGAACGCCGCCCGCATCGAGCACCGGCTGCAGGAGCAGGAGAAGCTGCTGATGACGGCCCGCGTCGAGGCGCTGGCCAGTCAGATCAACCCGCACTTTCTGTTCAATACGCTGACCTCCATTTCGTCGCTGATCCGGTCCGAGCCGGAAACGGCGCGGATGCTGATCGGCAAGCTGTCGGGACTGCTGCGCCGGCTGCAGCGCAGTCAGGAGCAATTCGTGACGCTGCGCGAAGAGCTCGAAGCCGTCGACGAATACCTGGGGATCGAGAGCGTGCGCTTCGGGCCGAAGCTCCGAATCGAAAAGGACATCGATCCGCAGAGCCTGGATGTCGTGATGCCCAGTATGCTGCTGCAGCCGCTCGTGGAAAACTCGATCAAGCATGGGTTGGCACCGAAGATCGGTGAGGGCCGAATTACGATCCGCAGCGTGCGCGAGAAGGGACACGCCATCATCGACGTGATCGACAACGGCGTTGGCGTTGGTGCGGCCCATGTGGATCGGGTCAAAGCCGGCGGCATCGGGTTGCGAAACGTCAACGAACGGCTGCGCGTGATTTACGGCGCGAACTACGAGCTGCAGCTGGACAGCGTGCCCGGACAGGGCACGTGCGCCCGGGTGGTGATACCCGAGCTCGTCGTTCCGGCGCGCATCACCGCCTGAACAACGCGCCTGCATGGAGACAGTCGCCTCACTCCGAACCGTCGTCGCCGACGACGAGCAGCTGGCGAGAGACGAGCTCTGTTTCCTGCTCAGCCGCGTCGAAGGGATTGAAGTTGTCGCGCAGGCGGGCAACGGCATCGAGGCGCTGCAGTTGATCGAAGAGCATTCGCCGGACGTCGTACTGCTCGACGTCCAGATGCCCGGTCTCACCGGCTTCGAGGTCGCCCGCCGGCTGCTGCGGGCCGGCATCGACTCGCAATTCGTGTTCGTGACGGCGTTCGACCGGCACGCCATCGAGGCGTTCGAGGTGAACGCCGTCGACTACTTGTTGAAGCCCGTTGAGGCGGGCCGGCTATCGACGGCCATCGACCGCGTGCGGCGCCGTCTGCAGACCGACCGCCAACCGCCTCGTGGCCAGAACGGGGAACTGGACCGCCTGTTGCACCTGCTCTCCGAACGTCAGGAACGCCGAGAGCAGCTAGCCGTAAAGGTAGGAGATCGGTTTCTGCTGATTCAGTCCGACGAGGTCGTCCATGCCTCCGTAGAGGACGATGTCATCACGGTAGTAACGACCAGCTTGTCAGGAACGTCCAACTATCGGACACTGGATGAGCTCCAGGCGCGGCTGGATCCGTCGGTTTTCTGGAGGGTGCATCGTTCGCACCTGGTGAACATCAATAAAATCAAAGAGATCGTGCCGTGGTTCAGTCGCAACTACATCCTGAAGATGAAAGACGCTCGAACGAGCGAGATCCCAGTAAGCCGGTCGCAGACGAAGCGGCTGCGCGAGTACCTGAAGCTATGACCGAACAGAATTACGAACTTTTTCCACGCGCGCCGCAGCCCGTCGAGCCCGAACGGTTCCTGTCTCCCGATGCGTCCGGCGCCGCCGCGGCCACCATCGATCCCTCGGTCGTCTCCGCCGCCCCGGAACAACTGGCGCCGGCAGGCTGGACGCCCGATCCGCAAATCGCCAACGCGCGGGCGGTGACCCTCAGCCGCATCGGCGAAGAGACGCTCGCCTGGTTGAAGACGCTGGCGTCGGCCGCCGTCTACGCCACGCTGATCGTGACCTTCGGATTCCAGGTCGCGCGCGTCGAGGGTCAGAGCATGGCGCCGACTCTCGCGGATCAGGACCGTTTGATCGTGAACAAGCTCGCCTACCGCTTGGGCGACCCGCACGTCGGCGACATCGTCATGCTCTACTACCCGCTCAACCCGAACAAGTCGTTCGTGAAGCGGGTCATCGCCGAGGAAGGCGATCAAGTGCGCGTAGTCGACGGCCGTGTTTTCCGCAACGACGTGCCGATGGACGATGCGTTCGTGCCCACCGAATATCGCAGCCACGATGACTGGGGTCCACAGGTGGTGCCCGAGGGTTATTACTTCGTGATGGGCGACCATCGGAATAACAGCTCCGACAGCCGGCACTGGGGGTTCGTGCCAAAGAAATACATCATCGGGAAAGTGCAGCTCAGATGGTGGCCGATCCCCCACGCGCGCGTCTTCTGAGCGTTTCGCCCCGCGTCCGTTGGCTCGGCTGAGTGCCGCCGCCCGCCACGCTGATTTTTCGTCCGACCGAACGAACGCGGTTGCCCGCGTTCTCCTGCGGGTCCTCCTGCTCAACGTCGCTGTCGCCGTGGCGAAGCTGGTATTTGGCTACGTCACGGCTTCGGTCAGCATCGTCTCTGACGGCTTTCACTCACTGACCGACAGCGCGTCGAACATTCTCGGCCTGGTGGCCGTCCGCGCCTCGAGGAAGCCGCCCGACGAAGATCATCCCTATGGCCACCGGAAGTACGAGACCCTGGCGGCTGCCGGCATCTTTGTTTTTCTGCTGCTGGTAGTCGTCGAGGTGTTGCGGACGGCCATCGGCCGACTGCGCTCGGGCCACGTACCGGAGGTCTCGATCGCGAGCTTCGTGGTGATGCTGGCGACGCTGGCCGTCAACCTCTTCGTCGTCCGCTACGAAGCGGGCGCCGGTCGGCGGTTCGGGAGCGAGCTGCTGCTCGCCGATGCGGCACACACGCGCAGCGATGTCCTGACCTCTTGCGCCGTCCTCTGCTCGCTGCTGGGGGTTGCGCTGGGATTCCCGGCGCTCGATGCGGTCGGAGGGATGGTCGTCGCCGTGTTCATTGCCCGCACCGGGTATCAGATCGGTCTGGAGACGTCGGGCATCCTCGCCGATCGCGTGGTGCTCAGCGAAGACGACATCCGGCGCGTGGTGATGAGCGTCCCGGACGTCGTCGGTTGCCACCGCATCCGCACGCGCGGCTCGTACGACCACACGTTTCTGGACCTGCACGTGTGGCTTCCCGCGCGTATGCCGCTATACGACGCGCACCGTCTGTCCCACGTGGTGAAGGATCGGCTGATGGAGAGCTTCCCGCAGATCGCCGACGCGATCATTCACATCGAGCCGCCGCCCGAAAAAGGGGCACGGTGAGTGTCCCCTTTTTCATTCAGCGTAGAGCTTCTCAATCTCTTCCCGATATCGCTCTTCAACCACCTTGCGCTTCACTTTGAGCGTCGGCGTCAGCTCTCCGCTCTCCATCGAAAACTCCGTGGGCAGGAGCGCGATGCGTTTGATGTGCTGGAACTGCGAGAGATCGCGGTTGAGCGCGTCGACGATTTCCTGGTAGAGCGCGAGCACGTCGGGCCGTGCCAACAGCTCCTGCCGCGATCCGTGATGCGGCGGCCGGCCGAGATCCTGCAGCCGGCGATCCAGAGCTTTGAAGTCGGGAATGAGAAGCGCCGCGGCGTACTTTCGACGGTCGCCGAGAAGAACCGCTTCGCTGACGATCGGACTGCGTTTCAGCACGGCCTCGATGGGTTGTGGCGCGATCTTCTTGCCTCCCGAGGTGACGAGGAGGTCCTTCTTGCGGTCGGTAATCGCCAGGTAGCCATTGGCATCGATCGTCCCGATGTCGCCGGTGTGGAACCAGCCATCCTTGAGAACGTCGGCGGTGGCCTGCGCCTTGTTGTAATAGCCGGCCATGACGTTGGGACCGCGGGCGAGGATCTCACCATCGGCGGCGATGCGCAGTTCGACGCCGGCGACGGCCTTGCCTACCGTGCCGGCGCGTGGTGCGTCGGCGGGATTCACGGTCAGGATGGGCGCCGTTTCGGTCAGCCCATAGCCCTCGATCACTGGCAGGCCGATGCCGTAGAAGAATTCCGCCACCGCCGCCGACAACGGCGCGCTGCCGGAAACGAGATACCGGATTCGTCCGCCGAGACCGTCGCGAATCTTGGCGAAGACGAGCCGATCGGCGAGCGCCGCCTGCACCGAGGTGAGCGGGCCAGGCTGCTTTCCGTGCAGAATCGCGCGCGCCCGCTTGACACCGGCGGCAATGGCCCAGCGAAAGAGCGCTGTCTTCACCGCCGAACCGGCCTGCCCTTTGTCCATGATCCTGCTGTGCAGCTTTTCGTACACGCGCGGGACGCCTGTGAGAACTGTGGGCTTCACCGCCGGCAGGTCGCGGCCGATGGTTTCGAAGGACTCGGCAAATACGATCGTCACACCGCACAACAGGTAGATGTAGGCCACCATGCGTTCGAAGGCGTGGCTCAGCGGCAGAAACGACAGCGCGACATCGTCTTGATGCACCTCGAGGGCCTTGGCCCCAGCGTGCAGGTTGGCCGCCAGGTTGGCATGCGTCAGCATGACGCCCTTGGGCTCGCCAGTCGTACCCGACGTGTAAATGATCGTGGCGAGCTGTTCCGGCTTGACCGTGCGCGCCGTTTCGCGAAAATCGCGGCCCGCGCCCCATTGCGATGTCATGCGGGCGTGTCCGCGCTCGGCGACCGTCTCGAACGCGAGGACCGAGGGGCTCAGCGCTCCGGCCGCGGCGGCGTCCATCACGACGATCGCTTCGAGCGCCGGCAGTTGATGTCGTACTTCCTGAAGTTTCTCGAGCTGCAATTTGGTCGACACCACGGCGATCCGCGCACCGGAATCTTCCAGGATGTAGCGGACATGACCCACCGAGAGCGTGGCATAGATCGGCACCGTCACGCCGCCGCCCGCCAGCACCGCGAGGTCCGCGCAGATCCATTCCGGCCGGCTCTCGGAGAGGATGGCGATGCGATCCCCAGTTCGCATGCCCAACGACGCAAACCCGAGCGAGAGATCCCTGATGTGTTCGAAGACCTCTTTGCTCGACTGGCTGGCCACCTCACTCCCACGGCAGCGTCCGAGAAGGGTCGGCTTCGCAAACCGTCCCATGAGGTGAAATGGGAGGTCGGCGATGGTGCGAACGTCGGGTACCGGTTCAGCTGCTGGAGTTGCCGTGGTGGTCACGCGGTCATTATACGGACCGTGGCTTCCGCTTCAGGCGGAAGTGACCGACGCGGCGAGGAAACTTCCGGCTAAAGCCGGAAGCCACGAGATGAATTGTGAAATCAGTATCCAGCCTGCTTATCGACGACGTTCAGCAATGGCTGACCCGCCTCGAACCGGCGCAGATTCTCGCTGAACAGATCCGTCGCCGCATCCCAGTGGTCCGGGCGAAATCCGGACGTGTGCGGAGTGATGAGAGTATTGGGAAGGGACCACAGCGGGCTGTCCTTCGCCAGTGGTTCGTCCTCGAACACGTCGAGCGCCGCTCCGCCGATGCGGTTGGTCCGCAGCGCCTCGACGAGCGCCGCTTCGTCAACCAGCTGTCCTCGACTCACGTTGACCAGCAACGCGTCGGAGCGCATGACGCTGAGCTCGGGCGCGCCGATGAGATGCCGCGTGTCCGACGTCTGCGGCGCGCAGATGACGACGACGTCAGCCGCTCGGAGCAGGTCGTGCAGCCTTTCGGGCCCGGCGACACGTCCCGGAGCGCTCCCGTCAGGCCGCCGGCGAATGCCGACGACGTCGGCGCCGAGGGCCTCGAACCTGGCTCCCACCGCGCGGCCGATCGCGCCAAAGCCGACAATCAGCACGTGCGAGCCAGAGACGGATCGGTTGGGCGCACCCGACGCGATCTCGTCCTGCGCCCAGCGCCGTTCCACTTGACGCTGGACGGCGACATGCAGTCGCCGGAACATCGCGAGAGTCACCGCGATCGCGTGCTCCGCGATGGTGTCCGCCGCCATCCCGCGCGAGTTCGTGATGACGACAGGACTCCGTACCATTTCGGGATAGAGCATGCCGTCGACGCCTGCCGCCGGACTGTGGATCCACCGCAGACGAGCGGCGGCGGCGAGCTGATCGCGATCCACGTGACGCGAAAATGCGATGTCGGCGCCGGGGATCATCGCCAATCCTTCGCGGTCGTCCCGCGCGTGGAGGAATTGATGCTGGGGAAAAGCCGCGGCCAGTCTTTGGCGATGCTCCGTCGGAATGTTCCACATTGCGAACGCACTGTGGATGAGCACGAGGATCGTCACGCGCGGTAGTCGCCGCTCCGGCCGCCACTCTTGGCGACGAGCCGGATGTCACCGATGACCATCTTCCGGTCCACGGCCTTCACCATATCGTACAGCGTCAGGGCGGCGACCGAGACAGCCGTAAGAGCTTCCATTTCAACCCCGGTCTGCGCCGCGGTCCGTGCCCGACCCTCGATGACGTAGCCGTCGCGCTCAGCCGTCAGCACGACGTCGACGTGCGAAAGCGGCAGCGGATGGCACAACGGAATGAGATCGGCGGTGCGCTTTGCCGCCATGATCCCTGCGAGCCTCGCCGCCTGCAGGGCATCGCCTTTCTTCAGCGTCGCCTCGCGGACGGCGCGGAGCGCGTCGACTGACATGGTGATCCGTCCACGCGCCACGGCCTCGCGCACCGTTACGGCCTTGTCGCTGACATCGACCATGCGCAGACGACCGGCTTCGTCGACATGAGTGAGTCGGGTGGCGGCGCGGGACCTACGCTTCATCGATGTCTCCTTGCGCGAGAAAAAACGAGAGGCTCTCGAGCGAAACCGTCAGGTCGACGCTCTTGATCTTGACATCGTCTGGCACCTTGAACGTCCCTGGAGAGAAGTTGAGGACGGCCTTGACGCCTGCGTCGACCACGGTTTGCAGCACCGCGTGCGCCGCGGCGGCGGGCACGGCAATGACCGCGATACGGATTCGCTTCATGCGCACGATGCGGCGCAGATCGGCGATGTCGTAAATCGCGACCCCGCCGCGTGAGCGCTGGCCGATTTTTTCGCACACCGTGTCGAACAGCGCCGCGATTTCGAAGCCTTCCAGCTTGAAACCCGGGTAGTCGGCGAGCGCCAGCCCGAGGTTTCCCGCGCCCATGATGGCCACGCGCACGCGCTGGTCGAGCCCCAGAATCTGCCGCAGGTGGCGGCGCAATTCCTTCACGTAGTAACCGACGCCGCGAACGCCGAACTCGCCGAAATGCGCGAGGTCTTTCCGGATCTGGGCCGCGTTCAAATGAAACTGTTCGGCCAGCCCCTGGGAGGAGACCGTCCGGACACCGGCCGCGTCGAGCGCGTTGAGACAGCGCAGGTAGACGGACAGGCGATTGGTCGTCAGTTCGGATACGGTCTCGATGTTGTCGCGCACCGCCCGTCCCTGCGCATGGCGCAGCGGAGCGCGCCACGCGAGCCCCCCGTGCGCCGCCCGGGAAGGTTTGTTCTCTTTCTTCACAAGCTGAGGATTGTACGTCGTTCGACGTGTCCGGCGAGGTGCCGCGCCCGGACTGCCGACATCCCGGTGCTAATATTCAGCGCCTATGGCCCAAATCCCGACGGCGACTGCGCAGCCTGCGCGCGCCACCACGTTTCAGCCCTACGTTCCCTCGAACCAGACGCTGCGCGAGTTCACCGCGAAAGCCATCATTCTCGGCGCGGCGTTCGGGCTGCTCTTTGGCGCGTCGACGGTGTATCTCGGGCTGCGTGCGGGGTTGACGGTGAGCGCCTCCATTCCAATCGCGGTACTGGCGATTTCGGTGCTGAAGCGGTTCGGCGGATCGACGATCCTGGAGAACAACATCGTCCAAACCATCGGTTCGGCCGGAGAGTCGCTCGCATCGGGCGTCGTCTTCACCATCCCGGCGCTCATCTTCCTCGTGCCTTACGGGCCGGCTTACTTCACGTACTTCCAGATCACCATGCTCGCGATTGCCGGCGGAATCCTCGGCGTCCTGATGATGGTGCCGCTCCGGCGCGCGCTGATCGTCAAGGAGCACGGCGTGCTGCCGTATCCGGAGGGAACGGCGTGCGCGGACGTGCTGATTGCCGGCGAACGCGGCGGCGCCCTGGCCAAGACGGTATTCATGGGTCTGGGATTCGGCGCGCTCTGGAAAGGCCTGTCCTGGATCATTCAACTGTTCCGCACCGACGTGGGCGTGACCCTGGCGCGTAATGGCATCCTGCCCAACGCCAGCCTGCACATCGACATTTCCCCGGAATACATGGGTGTGGGCTACGTCATCGGTCCACGCATCGCCGGGGTGATGTTCGCGGGCGGCGTGCTTTCCTGGCTGGTGCTGTTGCCGCTGCTCAGTATCCTGGGCAACTACATGACCGTGCCGTTTCCACCGGTGCCGGCGAGCGGTCTGCGCATCGATCAGATGACGGCCGGTCAGTTGTGGAGCGCCTACATCAGGTACACCGGCGCCGGCGCCGTGCTCGCGGCGGGACTGATCACGCTGGCACGAACCATCCCGACGATCGTTTCATCCTTCCGCGAAAGCGTTCGTGAGTTCAGCGCGGACGCGGGCGCGGCCGATTCGCGGCTGAGAACCGACCGGGACCTGCCGCTCACGGTCGTTCTGGTGGGCTCGCTGCTGCTGGCGCTCTTCTTGGCGCTGGCGCCGCGGATGCCACTCCAATACAACTTCCTCGCCGCCATCCTGATCGTGCTCTTCGGCTTCTTCTTCGTCACCGTGTCCTCACGCATCACCGGCCTCATCGGCAACTCGTCGAATCCCATTTCGGGGATGACCATCGCCACGCTCATCCTGACCTGCACGATCTTCGTCGCGGCGGGCTGGACGGGCGATGCCTATGCTCCCGTCGCCCTGGCCGTCGGCGCCGTCGTCTGCATTGCCGCCGCGATTGCCGGCGCGACATCCCAGGATCTGAAGACGGGCTTTCTGGTCGGTGCGACTCCCATTTATCAGCAGATCGGTCTCATAATCGGCGTGCTTGCCTCCTCGTTCATCATCGGCATCACGACGCTGTATCTCCATTCCGTGTTCGTGATCGGGTCGCAATCACTCGCCGCGCCGCAGGCGACGTTGATGTCGACGATCATCAAGGGCCTTCTCAGCCAGAACCTGCCCTGGGGACTCGTCCTCGTCGGCGTGTTCATCTCGATCACGCTCGAGTTGTGCGGTATCAGGTCACTGTCATTTGCCGTGGGCTCCTATCTGCCCATCGCTACCACCGCCACCGATCTTTGTCGGCGGCGTTGTCCGCTGGTATGTGGAACGAAAGACCGGCGTCAGGGAAGAATCAGATATCAGCTCGGGCACGCTCTTCAGCTCCGGCCTGATCGCAGGCGGCTCGCTCGCCGGAATCCTGTATGCGGTTCTCTTCGGGCTGGAGATCGTGCCGGCAGCCGACGACGGAACGACGCTGGGGCTTGTGCCCATGTTGCACGAGGGCACCTTGGGTCTCGTCCTGGCGGGCCTGCTCTTCTTCGCGCTTGCAACTGTTCTGGCACGTGTAGGACAAAGGAAGCTTGCGTAGGATCGGACTCATTGCTTCAGTCGCGCTTGCGTACCTGGGCCTTCATCCGCTCATGGCGCAGGCGCCTGGACGAATTGCCACGACAGTCGAGGCCCTCGTCTCGACGCCGGTGTTCTTCCACGGGCGTCAGGTGGTCGTGCGGCAGCCAATCACCGGCTCGCTCGACCTCACGCGCCTCGAAGGCACGGCCAAACCGATTTTCATCTTCTGGAAGGATCAACCGTCGGCGCTGCGGGATGCGGAGTTGCGCGGCGAGTTCTGGGACCTGGGCCGGTTGCAGCGGGACGACCCTCGCTTCTCTACCTACAATTTCGAGCCGGTGCTCGAGGCCGCGTCCGCCGGTCAGTGGCCCGGACGGGACCGCGTGTTCGTCATCCTCGGCGCGGCTCTCGTCGAGGCCCCTCTCCCGCCGGCACCGACCATCCGCGCCATCGTCCTGGCGCCCGACCGCTATCTGGAGCGCGAGGTGAAGGTCGTGGGCCGGTTCCGCGGACGCAATTTGTATGGCGACTTGCCGCAGCCGTTGAACAAGGACAAATGGGATTTCGTTCTCCAGTCGGCTGACGGATCGATCTGGGTGACGGGCCTGCGTCCGAAGGGCCAGGGGTTCGAACTGGACCCTGGCGCGCGCATGGACACCGGAAAGTGGCTCGAGATTACAGGCGTCGTTCAGAAGCAGGGAGGCCAGCCGTGGATCGACGCGAGCACGGTTCGGTTGACCGCCGCGCCGTCCGATGTGCCGATTGACGTGGTCGTTCCCGTCCGTCCGGCGGAACCGCCGCCGACCGTCATCTTTTCTGCGCCGCTGGCGGACGACACCGACGTCGGGCTGACGAGTCCGGTCCGGATTCAGTTTTCGCGAGATCTCGCGCCGGCGTCGATCACCAACCGGGTTCGCGTCGCCTACTCACCTGCCACGCCGGGGGGGGCTGTACCAGAGGCTCCGGTCTTCACCGCGACCTATCAGGAAGGCACGCGCTCGCTCGAGATCAAGTTTGCCAAGCCGCTCGAGCGGTTTCAGACGGTGAAGGTCGAGCTCCTCGAAGGGATCACGTCCATGGACGGGCAGCCGCTTGGCGTATGGACGCTGACGTTCACGACGGGTGGCTAGTCGCCAGCTGTGCGCCGCGGCCCCAACGCCGTCTCACCGCTCTGACAATCCACGTCGCGAACACGATCATCAAGATCACCGCGACGATGACGATCACGGCGGCTAGCGCCGGGTACTTGAGCGCGACGAAGCCGAGGCCCACGACAAACAGATCCTCCGAAATGCTGAGGATCCAGTTGGAGAAAGGCTCGGGGCTCGTGTTGGCCACCGCACGCGTTCCCGCTTTCGTGAAGTGAGATCCAGCGGCGAGGGAACCGCCGAGAAGCGCCGCCAGACCTTCGACGGCCGGACTGGCGTCGCCAAGAGTTGCAACGGCAATCAGTGCGCCTCCAACCGGCCGGATGACCGTGTGGATCGCATCCCACACGGAATCAACCCACGGCACTTTGTCCGCGACGAATTCGACGACGTAGAGCACGAGCGCGGCGCCTATCACGAAGTCGTTGTCGAAGACTCGGAACTGCTCTGGTAGCTGCACCCAGCCATAGCGCGACGAGAGTCCGAGAATGGCTACCGTGGCATACAGGTTGATGCCAGCGGCGAACGAGAAGCCAAGCGTGCGGCCGAGCGTGGGCAGAAGTTCCAACATGTTCTTACTTCCTTACTTCCTCAGTTCCTCAGTTCCCCAGTTCCCCAGTTCCTCAGTTCCCAGTTCCTCAGTTCCTCAGTTCCTCAGTTCCTCAGCTGGATTTTCCCTGCAGCAGACGGGCCACCTCACCGCGCACGCGGTTGACGAGTCCCTCCCTATCGTCGAGTGTCAGCCCGGCAGTTTCGATCGGCGGTGCCAGCCGCACGCGAATCTTCACCGGCCTGATCCAGGGGCTGCCTTTGCGCATGGCGTCGCGTGCACCGATGATCGCGACCGGCACAATCGGCGCCTGCCCCTTGATCGCCATGATGAACCCGCCCTTCTTGAAGGGCAACAGTTCACCGGTTCGGCTGCGAGTTCCCTCGGGAAAGATCAGGAACGAGTTCCCCTCTCCGAGCGCCTGTGCCGCCCGCTCGATCGCCGGCAGGCTCTGGTCCCGATTTCCGCGCTCGAGCGGAACGAACCCAGCCAGATCGAAGGCCCTCCCCAGCACCGGCAGCTTGCGCAGTTCGGCCTTATACAAGATACGTAGTTTCGGGAATAGAGGATTCAAGATGTCGAACAGGATGGGCGGTTCGACGTTGCTCGCATGATTGACCGCATACACTGCCGCTCGATGCCGCTGCAGATGCTCGACGCCCTCGACCTCGGTCCGCATCCCGCTCAGACCGAGGCCGAGCCGGACGCCGATGTGACCCGCTCGATACAACAGCTCCGGATTCCTGGTCAGGATTGCCACCAGCACCAGCGGCGGACCGACGATGAGCACATAGAGTGCAACCGTCAGGTAGGTCAGAATCGATCGGACGACAATCATCCGCGTGTAGATTAGCTGTAAGCCCGAGCGGCAGTACCGGCGTCGAGCAGTAAAAAAGGCCGGAAGCTTGGGAGCTTCCGGCCTTGTAGGCCGGGGAGCTGACGCGTTGAGATCTCTTACGAAGCCTTTGCCGTACGGCGAGCCGACACGCGCGTTGTCGGGATTGCTTTGGCGGCTTTCGCGCGCGCTATCGAGCGGTTCTTCATCGTGAAACAACGCTCGAGGGCACCGTCGACCTTGGCTTCGACCGAATCGGACTTTTCGCGCGAAACCTCGGAGATCTCCGAAATCACCAGAAACTTCGCGCGGTCGAGCATACGCTTCTCGCGGAATGAAAGGTTTTTCGAGCGCGCGAGAAACGTGAGGCTCTTGAGCACTTCGACGACGTCGTAGATGGATCCGGTGCGCATCCGATCCGAATTGTCCTTGAACCGTCCTTTCCAGTTCTGATGATTGTCGATCTTGCCGTCCCCCAGCAGGGAGAACAGGCGATCGATCTCCTCATCGTTGACGGCGCGCCGCAGGCCGACGCCGTCGACGTTGTCCACGGGCACGAGCACAGTCGTCTCGTTTGCCACCATTCGCAGATGGTAGAAGCCGCACGTGGTGCCGAGGATAGTTTTGGTTTCGATTCCTTGAACGACGCCGAGTCCGTGGTTTGGGTAAATGACCTTGTCACCAACCATGAATGTCACATATCCCCCACTGAGTAAGGTGAGTAGGTTAGGGGTGCGCGCGAAAAGCAGTCCTTTCAGTATAGCGGAACAGTGGGCCTCCGGCAACGGAAAACCCGCCTAAAACGGCCACTTTTTCATCGTTTCGGTGCGCGGCGCGACCGTTCACGCGCTTGCCGAGCTCGCGCAAGACGACGTCGAGGCACTCGTTTCGAGGCGTGTAACCGGTTTGGCCGGAACGGTTTGCGGCCGAATGCCCCAAGCCCGGCGGCGGCGTGAGGCGTCCCGCCGAACGATATGATCGCGTCATGCGACGACTCCTCACGGCTGCGATTGTTTCGCTGCTTTTCGCTCCGCCGGGCTTCCAAAGTCTGGCTCCGTACAGTTCCCTCGCCACCCGACGTCGTCGATCGCATGCTCGAAGTCGCGGCGGTGACAAAAGCCGACGTCGTCTACGACCTCGGCTGCGGCGACGGACGCATCCCGATTGCTGCCGCGAAGAAGTACGGAGCCCGGGGCGTCGGTCTGGACATCGATCCGAAGCGAATCGAGGAGTCTCGAGCGAATGCGAAGGCAGCAGGTGTCGAACACCTCGTTCAGTTTCGCGTCGAGGACGTCCTCAACGCGGATGTGTCCGAGGCGACGGTGGTCACTCTCTATTTGCTGTCGTCATCCAACATGAAGCTGCGGCCGATGCTCACCCGTCAGCTCCGACCCGGCTCGCGCATCGTCTCGCATGCCTTTTCGATGGGACCGACCTGGCCGGCCGACAAGGTCGAACAGTTCACGACGGCAAGGGGCGATGAGATCACGCTTTATTTGTGGAAGATCCCGTAGGCCCGAGCCGGCCCTCGGCCGCAGGCGCTGCCCCGAGCTCGAGCTCAGCTACCGTATCGCGCGACCGCCATGTCGACGATTTCTTCGATGAGCTGCGTGTAGTTGCGGCCCGACTTGCGCGCGGCCATGGCGAACTCGGCCTTGGAGGCCAACCAGGGATTTGGATTCGCTTCGATGACGGCAACCCGGCCATCCGGGCGCAGGCGCATGTCGATGCGCGCGTAATCGCGCAGCTCGAGCGCCTGATAGACGGCAATCGCCGTCGTCTGCAGTTGATTGACGGTTTCCTCGGGCAGGTCCTCCGCCACGGCGGACTTCGTGTCGCGATAGGCTCGCGTTCCCTTCCCCCATTTCACCTCGGCACCGGCGATTCGAGGTGTTCCCTCGGGCAGCTTTGACAGGTCGAGCTCGATGACCGGCAACGCGGCGGGATTGTCGTTGCCGAGCACGCCCACGTAGATTTCCCGTCCTTCCACGTACTCCTCGATGAGGACGGGCGAGTCGAAATTGGCGTGCAGCCAGTCGATTCGCTCCATCAGCTCGCGGATGGACGAGACGACGGCGTTGAATTCAATGCCGATGGATCCGTCTTCGCGCGCCGGCTTGACGATGACTGGAAACTCGAGGTCGTGAGAAAAGTCGAGGCGGCCGCGATACGAGCGTGCGAACACCGGTGTGTGGATTCCGTGGAATTCGAGGATTTTCTTGGCGACGCCCTTGTCCTGCGCGAAGAGCAGGCCGTGCGAGCCGGCGCCGGTGAAGCGTTTCTGGATCAGCTCGAGATATGCGGCAATGCAGTAATCGGCCGTGTCATTCCCGGCGAACGATTCCGCGAGATTGAAGACGAGATCGCACTCCATCCGCGCCAGCGCATGGAGGCCCTTGAGCGATCCATCGAGAACGTGGAGCGAGGCTTCGTGACCGAGCTTGCCGAGGGTTTCGGCAACCTCTTCCTCCACCTCTTTCTTGTCCAGAGTTCGCGTCAGCGGTGCCTTGTCCGCAGTTGCGCCGGCCTCTTCCGGCTCCTCCCAGCGATCGTAGAGGACGACAACGTTCAGTTTGCCCAAAATTGGGCGGATTATAACATCCGTCCACGCTTCTGAGCGTCGGCTCCGACGATCACGCGGCAGGCTCGCCGGACTTTGCTGCTCGCTCGTCGTCCTGCGGCAGGAGAGGTGGTTGACTGATGACGCTTCGATACTCCGTCAGCGCGGGTGTCGTCGCAGCGACCCATCCAGTTGCGATGAGACAACCGGTGCCGCCCGAGACCACCGAGATCACCGGCCCCAACCAGTTGGCGACGAGGCCCGCTTCGAGCTCACCCAACTGCGGCCCGCCGATGAAGAACACCATGTTGACCCCCATCATCCGTCCGCGCAGATGATCGGGCGTCTCCAGCTGACGGATCAGGTTTCGCAGAACCATGCTGACGGTATCAGCCATCCCGGTCACGGCCAGGCATGCGAAGGTCAGCCAGAAGTGTTTCGAGAAGCCGAATGCGATGGTGGCAGCGCCGTAAACGACGACTGCCGCTATCAGTACTTTTCCACGGTGCTGGATGCGGTCGACCACCGGGACCATCGCGCCGCTCGTGATGACGGCCCCGACCGCGGGCGCCGAGTAGAGCCAGCCGTAGCCCCGCGCCCCGACGTGAAGCACGTCTTGCGCGAAGATTGGCAGCAGCGCCGTTGCCGACGAAAAGAAGGTCGCGAAAAAATCCAGCAGCATGGTGGACCGAATCAGCGGCGACCGGAACACGAACCTGAGCCCTTCGAGCGCCGCCGACAGCGTGAACTCGCCGCGCGCGGCGCCTTCGGCGGATGCATCGCCCGGTCGCGAATCGAGCCGCATCATGAGCAGAGCGGCGATGACCATCGAGTAGGAGACGGCATTGAAGGCGTAGACCCAGCCCAGGCCGGCATAGCCGATCACGAAGCCGCCAGCTGCCGGACCGACAACGGACGCCATCTGCGACATGATGGCGTTGAGACTGATGGCGTTCGGCAGATCGGCGCGAGGAACAAGCGTGGGCACGAGCGCCTGCCGTGCCGGCAGATCGAAAGCGCCGGCGGCGGAACCGAGAGCGGCGAGCGCGTAGATGGGCCAGACGGCCGAGAGGCCGCGGAAGGTCAGCACCGCCAGCACGGTGGCGAGCAGGGCCATGATCGTCTGCGTGAGCAGCATCAGCCGGCGCCGATCGAAGGCGTCGGCCGCCACGCCACTTATCAGCGAGAAGACAATGATGGGCACGATGCGGACCAACCCCACCATGCCCAGCGCCAGAGCGCGGCGATCGGCCGGCACGAGGATGGACACGTGCCAGAGGATGGCCGCCGTCTGCATGTAGCTGCCAGAGAACGAGATCAGGAGGCCGATCCAGATCAGCCGGAAGTTTCGATGGCGCAACGCGCGGAACATGTAGCGGCTACCAGCTCCGAGGTCGTAGGCCCGGCCTTCAGGCCGGGCGCGCAGGAACCGCTCCTGGCTGGTTCCCCACACGCCGGGCTGAAGCCCGGGCCTACGGCGATTTACGAACGACGATCACGTTGGCACCCGGGACGGGGACCCGGCGTCATACAGGTAGCCCATGCTCCCACGTCCGGTTCCCGTTTCCGATGACCATTTGCTGGATGCCTACTCCCGCGCCGTGACACACGCGGTCGAAGTCGTGGCACCATCCGTCGTCAGCATCGATGTCCACGGCGGCTCGACAGGCAACCACACCAGTCGTGCCGGACAGGCCGGCAGTGGTTCCGGGTTCGTGTTCGCGGCCGACGGTCTGATCCTCACGAACAGCCATGTCGTCGATCGCGCGTCGCGCATCCGCGTCTCGCTTCCGGATGGCCGCGAGTTCGACGCAGATCTTGTCGGTCACGACCCCCACACCGACATCGCCGTGGTCCGGATCTCGGCGCCAGACCTCATCGCGGCCGACTTTGGCGATTCGCGGGCGCTGCTCCCCGGTCAGCTGGTGATCGCCATCGGCAACCCTTACGGGTTTCAGCACACCGTGACAGCCGGAGTAGTCAGCGCGCTGGGCCGCTCGCTGCGATCGCGGTCGGGCCGCCTCATCGAGCACGTGATCCAGACCGACGCCGCGCTCAATCCTGGCAATTCGGGAGGACCTCTCGTCGCCAGCGACGGACGTGTCGTGGGTGTGAACACGGCCATCATTGCCAGCGGCCAGGGGCTCTGCTTCGCGGTGCCGATCAGTACTGTGACGACGGTTCTGCCCTCGCTCCTGCGCGATGGCCGCGTGCGGCGCGGCTATCTCGGCATCGCCGGACAGAGCGTTCCGCTGCTCCGCCGCGTCACCCGCTTCCATCGTCTCGCGCAGTCGGGAGGCGTGCTCGTCACGTCGCTGGAGGCGAATGCGCCAGCCGCCGCAGCTGGCGTGCGCGAAGGTGATTTGATCGTCGCATTCGACGGCGCGACAGTCGAAAGCCTGGACGATCTGCATCGCCTGCTGACCGACGCACGCATCGGAACCCAGGCGACGCTGACCATCCTCCGGCACGCCGATCGCCTGACGGTCGACGTATACGTGCAGGAACGCGAGTGATTACGGTTTTTGCTGGTGCTCCCCGCTTTTGTCACGGCCCCTCGCTCGAAGTGTCCCTTTTTCGCTGAAAAACGCGCGACCTGACGGGCACGGAACCGGCACCCGGCAGACCCATGCTCACCAAGACGCCGGCATTCGCGGGTCTGATGCTCGCGTGGGCGGCTGCCGCCTCGGGGCAATCGTGGCAGGAGGCGTACGATCGCCAGGACTACCCGACGGCTGCGGCCCAGCTTCAGTCAATCGTCTTCGAGCATCCTCAGGGGGCGTCACGGTACCCCGATCCTCAGGCCATCCAGACATTGGCGCAGCTGTACGCGGAGGGGCGAGGCGTCGCGAAGGATCCGTTGACCGCGTGCGCGCTCTCGAATCTTGGCAGCGGCGCCGCCGTTTACCGCCACGGCGAACGCGACTCGCGAACGATCGCCATTCAGCGGCAGGTCGACTGGTACTGCGTTCCCCTCAGCGCGCAGGAACGCCGGCAGATCGTGGACGCTGACGGCTGCTTCCAACAAGGACCCGCACCGGTCGTTCTCCTGGCCTCGCCAACCCGGCGCATCGAGGTCGCTCAGTCGCGCCTGACCGTCGTCGATCGCGGCCGGCCGCGCGAATACGGATTGAGACCGCTCCTCCGGTGCGCCCAGCAGGTGCCGGTAATCCGCTACGTCCGGGTGGCGGCGCCTCGAGGATCGAAGGTGGGCGCACGCGAGTTCGTGGAGATCTATTCGTGGCACTCGACAACGACCGGCGGTCAGCGGATGCGCACGCTGGAGTGGTCCGCGATCGAACTGACGCCGCAATCGGCGGTGGTGCGGGCGCGCACGGTTCTGGATCGAGGCGCCGGTTCAACCTGGCCGGCCCGCCCCGTGCCCGAGGCGTTTTCCCGCGGCGCGACGTTCTCGATGCACAGGTCCGGGGATGTTCGCTGGCAGATGAGCTCGCAGCTGCATGGTGTCATCGGCCGACCGAGCATGCTGCAGGCTTCGACCGCCGCGCCATCGCGCTGAGCCGCTTACTGCGGCGCGATCCGCGGCGCGACTTTCGGTGCCCCCACGCGACTCAGCTCCGTTCCCTTTGTACTGACGAAGTACTTGGTGATCATGTTGGGCCGCTCCCACGCGGGCATCGTGCCCTTGCTTCGCAGATATTTCAGAAAGCTGGTCGTCACCTCCGCGAAGTGCGCCTCGTGACCAACCCTGAACTTGTCGGGAATCTCGATCTTGATTTCGCTGCCCTGGTCGGCCACGGCGATGCCCGAGTATTCCGACTGCAGACTCGCGACCTTCGCTCGGACGGCCGCGAGCACGTCCGCTTTCAGCGCCGGGGTATTCGGAACGATGTAGAGCTGAGGCTGATACCGGTCCGCGCGCGTCTGCCGTATCTCAATCTTCGAACGATTGCCGCGATAGAAAGCGAAGTGGGTGTCCCCACCACCCGCCGCCGGCTCCCAATCCCAGATGACGTTCAACTTCGTGTGGATGCCGCGTACGGTATACGAGACCAGCGTGTTGGCGTAGTACTCGAGCTTTCCGTCCTTGACTGAACCGGCGAGGTTCTCCGGAAACCTCGGGGCGTTGGTCACCGTGCGGAATTCAGCCTCGGGGATGACCGTTGGCCATCGCTGCGCCGCGATGACCTCGACGTCGGAACGGTTGAGCGACTGGTTCGGAAAGAGCGTCCACTGAACGAGGTCGACGAGGTGCGTGCCGACGTCGTTCAACCCCTCACCCTGTTCTGAATTATCGAAGAACCACGACGGCCGGATGTTGGGCACGCCCGCGACGACTTTCTTGAGGTAGTGCACGCTTTCCATGTAGACGCCGGGTTCCGCGACGCTGCCGGCGACGGTCTCTCCGAACGTCGCCTTGTCGCTGACGAAAGCGCGCTGCAGGCTGTTCGTGACCTCGAAGCGCTCCGTCATGATGTCGTACGCGGCACGTCCCTTCGCATCAGCCGCCGCGAGCGCCTGTTCGAGCTTGGGCAAATCCTCGGACTTCAGAATCCACGGCTTGTCGGCGAGCACGTGTAACCCAGCCCCCACCGACCGGACGATGCGATCGATCTTCGTCCGGTTGCGGCCCGACAGGATGACGACGTTGCCTGGAGGGTTCGCGAGCATGCGCTCGAAGAAATCAGGACTCGTGTGGACCTCTACCTCCCACGACGTAGGTTTCTCCGCACGACGGTTGAAGGCCGCAATGCGGTTCAAGTGGTCGACGAGGTCCGGTCCCAACGGCGCAAACACGTCCACGCGTTTGGCGACGTCCGGATACATCTCCTTCTGTACCAGCCCGGCATGGAAATGCCCGGGATCGACGATCATGAAACGGACATCCGGCTCTGCGCCGCGAAGGTCACCGCCGTTGGACGCTGCTGCAAACAAGCCGGCCACGAGCATCACTCCCAGCTGAGGTTTCATCGCGGCGCATCGTAATACCGATCAAGGCAATAGGGAAGAGCGCCTGCGGCCCGAGCGAGCGGCCAACTGGGGTGACGGCCCAAAACTACTGAGTATGAAGACGGAACGAAAAAGGTTCCCGGTTACATAGTCGTGCCGGTGCCCGATCCTCCTTGGAAGGCTTCAGCAGATTCGTGGCGTCGGCGGGCTGGACGCGGTGGATATCGTCACAGGCGATCGCTCGCGCCGTCACGCGGCGCAAGCCGCCGTCGAGATCGACGTCCTCGGCGCGGACGAGAGCCGTCTGGCCTGACTCGGAAACCCCTGGCAGCGCGCCTCCGTCGACATCGACCACGAGATAACGCACGGTGATGCCGTCTGTTTCTTCGTCTCGATCGACGAGCAGATCGATCACCGTCCCGATCCGTTGTTCAGCAGACATGAATACGGTCCATCCACATGGATCCGGTTCGCCCGGCTCCACGCTGCACTGATCGAGCTCCGAGAGACGTTTGAGATCAGCATGGACAAATGAATTGCGCGCGATCACGAATCGTTGCTCCCTCGGTACTTCGTTCTGAACGGAATTCGTGATGTGCAAGGATGCTGCCTTCCGTAAACGTAGCGAGCCGTGAGTTCGCCGCGTTCGTGCCGACGGCGTGTAGGGCCGAAGCCCGAAGCGTCCGCGACACCCGTCGAGCCGCGAATGTGAGTAGTTCGGCGCGGAACGGGCTCGTGCGATAAAATGTCGGTTTCATCCGTTGCCGGAGTGGTGAAACTGGCAGACGCGCGGGACTCAAAATCCCGTGGGCTTCAGGTCCCCGTGAGGGTTCGACCCCCTCCTCCGGCACCAAATTGCTAGGAAATTTCAGCGAGATTTGCCGCGTCAGAAGCCGGCCACCTTGCCGGCACCATCGACTGTCCCAGAAATTGTCCCTGTCGCGTCATGAGCGTACCTACAACCGCCTGTCCCCAGAAACTGATTCCGGGCGGTCGTGAGGTCAGCCTTGCCGGTTCTTGCGCTTGAGATCCTTAACCCGTGGCCAGAACTTGCCACCGACATGCGCCAGGAAGTCCCACCCCTTCATGATGGTCAGCACCGAACCTTCGGCTCGTGTGATTGCGGCGCACTGTTCCCCAAGGAAGGCGAGCATGTTCTTGAGTCGGACGCCCAACCGAGGGTGCGCGGAACGGGTAGCCTCTATCGCCTGAATCTGTTCGATCAACGACCCCTTCCACTTTGAAAGGCTGCGACAGACACTCGCGCGAGGGGGTGCGGTTCCCAACGCAATTCCGTGGGTCAAACAGTCGACGATCGCATCCCATAGGTACACGGGGTTCTGCCGCGAATTCTCGTCCGTGTGCAGGCTGTAAGCAAGCCTGGCTGCGGCGATTCTCCGTCTATCCGCCTTTGGTCCGTCGCGCTTTGCGCAATGCTGCCTCCCCGAGCAGCTCCGCAGGAAAGAGGAATCGGCGGCAACCGGCGCGGAGTGCCGACGTTCGGGATCAGCCTAGCCGCCGAGTGTACTTAGCGCCGAGGCGACAGCCATGGCATACGCAACGAACGCGGCAGAGACGGCTCCGCCGATCAAAAATGCGGTCTTCGTTCCGCTGAACGACCGTCGCTGCAGTCGCTCAATATCGCCTCGCGTGTATCGCTTGCCCGATGGCGAGACGATGGCGTCGCCATCGACCCTTTGCACAACGAATCGCTCGCGTCGTCCGTCACGCGTCTGCAGAACTACCGTATCGCCTGCCTTAAGTCTGCCGAACGTCGGTGCCGCGGGGTCGCTATAGGGATGGATTGTCTTGGGATGGATTGTCTTCATACTCGTGCATCCCACGCTCGCGGCTGCGAAGCAGCAGGCAACGAGGCCGACAGTCATCCGTTTGTGGAAAGTCATTCGTGAGCTGCTCCAGTTTTCGACGAAGGTCGAAACAGTAACGCCATGTTCGTTCAGTGTGAGCCCGCAGAATAGCGGCGCTGCACAACCCACGACGTGAGCGAAGGCTGAGAAATGATGAGCGTTGTGAGGGGCGCGCGCCGCGAGGTCCACCAGTAGGAACCGCGGGCCGTATCGGCCAGCGCCCGTGACTGTCCCCGAGATTGTCCCTGTCAGCTTGCAGTTGGCCGCATACGTCGCAGCGATTCGTCTCGGCAGGCTGTTCCGCTCGGCGTCGCCGCGCTTCGTCTCGGCAGGCCGTTCCGCTCGGCTTCGCCGCGCTTCGTCCAGGCAGGCTCGTTCCACTCGGCTTCGCCGCGCTTCACCGTTCAGCGGAACCGTTCTTGTCCTCGCATCGTCTCGACACCCAGCGACAACGTTCGCGTCACGGACTTTGTATTAGAAAGTAAGCGTTCGCCGTCGGCCTCCTTGCGCGCTTCCCCATTTTTTTTGGCGCCGCAGGGGAAGCGATTACTCGTTCTGCTCGTTTCGTTTAGCAATTTCGCCAGTTACAAATTTCGCCGTCGTTTTTTTGTCCGGCTGAGCTTGGTACAAACGCTGAGTTCGTCCATCATGGTGACCGTGCTGCGCGCGAATCGAGGCGCCAGCAATAAACCTTCTTTCATCTAACAACGATCCGAGCATCTGCGCTCTGAGCAGGCGAGACGAGACTTGTGCGCCGCGAGGTCTTCCGTCAGAGGTCTTCCGTAAGTTTTTTCCTGCGTGAGATGCGTACGCGTCCCCTGCGTGCGCGCTCAAGTCTGTTGGTGGGACTGGGTATCTGCCGATAGTTAGTTCATCTTCGAGAGGAATGTCGATGCAGGGAGGGGCGAGGTTCTTACGGCTATTCGCTACGCTGCTGGCCGCGGCAGCGCTGACCCCAGTGTTCGGTTCATTGGACGCCTCCGCACCTTGGTTGTCCAAGCTCGATCCGGTTCTCCAGCAGCGAGTGTTGTCCGATAAAAAGGGCTCCTCGGCTGTCATCGTACGTTTCGTCGACGGTACATCCTTCACGGCCTCGGTACAGACAATCGAGGAATCGGGCGGCGCAGCGCGCCGCAGACTGCCGATCATCGAAGGTCAAGTCGCGGTTGTCGACAACAAGACCCTCCAGAAGCTGGCCGTGAGCAAGGCCGTCGAACGCATCTCGCTCGATCGACCGGTGATGGGCGCAAACGAGGTGACCGGGGCGACCGTGGGAGCCAGCACGGCGCGTCATGACTTTGGCTACGACGGATCTGGCGTAGGCGTCGCGATCATCGATTCCGGGGCCGGCGCCTCACACGACGACCTCAAAGATCCCAACGGCGCGTCGCGCGTAGTTCGCTTCGTGGATTTCGTCAAGGGTCAGAAGAAGGCCTACGACGACTACGGCCACGGCACCCACGTTGCCGGGATCATTGCCGGCAATGGCTTCGATTCCGGCGGCGCGCGAGCGGGTATCGCTCCGGCCGCCCGCCTCGTCGTGCTGAAGGTTCTGGACGGCTCGGGCAAAGGCACCATCAGCGATGTAATTGCGGCGCTGGACTATGCCGTCGAGCATCGCGCCGAGCTGAACATCGGCGTCATCAATCTGTCGGTCGCGACGGGTGTCTACGAGTCTGTACAACACAGATCCGTTGACCCTTGCCGCGCAGCGCGCGGTCAATGCCGGGATCGTTGTCGTCACTGCCGCCGGCAATAACGGGCAGAACGCGCGGGGGGGCAGCAGTTATGCCGGCGTAACGGCGCCGGGCAACGCACCGTGGGTCGTGACGGTTGGCGCATCCAGCCACATGGGCACCGCCGACCGCGCCGACGACACGATTGCGGCCTTCAGCGCCCGCGGGCCGGCCGCTGTCGACTTCGCCGCGAAGCCGGATATCGTCGCGCCCGGCGTCGGCATCGAATCCCTGGCGAACCCAGGCAGCCAGCTGTATTCAGCGGGCGGTCCATACCTGCTCGCAGGTACCGTCCAAACCTCATACCTTCCTTACTTGAGCCTGAGCGGAACGAGCATGTCGTCGCCGGTCGTGTCGGGGACCGTCGCGCTGATGCTGCAGGCGAATCCATCGCTGACGCCGAACGCGGTGAAGGCTATCCTGCAATACACCGCCACAACGAGCACTCAGTACGATCGCCTGACGCAGGGTGCCGGCTTCCTGAATGCGGCCGGCGCTGTGGTGATGGCGCGATATTTCGCGCAGCCTTCGTCGACGTATCCTTCCACCTCAGGGTGGACCAAACAATTGATCTGGGGCAATCTCGCCGTCAAAGGCGGCAGATTGATGCCCGACGCAAACGCTTGGGCAGGCGAGCGTCACCTGGGGCGCGCCAACGACGAGCAGCGGCAGCACCGTCGATTGGGGAGCTCTCTGCATCACGAGCGGATGTGAGTACGCCAGCGGACGCTGGTCACTATCCACCAGTAAGATCCGGAACGTCGTCTGGGGATCGATCTGCGGCGGTCAAGACTGCTCCATCCCCTGGACGGTCAGTGGCATACTTGCGGCGTCGGAAGGTGACACTGTCGTTTGGGGCACCAGCGAGAGGCGATACGGTCGTCTGGGGAACCGCCGACGAAGCCGACACGGTGGTGTGGGGCACAATCGAGGAGGGCGATACCGTGGTGTGGGGAACGAGCTGCACTAGCGCGAGCTGTGTGCCGGTGATCTGGCCCAAGCACTAAACGCATGTCCAGCGAGCCTGAGGTAGCGATCAAGGGCAAGGGATACGTCGCGGGCCATGGTCTGTCCTGGCGTAATCTGCCGCGCGTCTCGCAGCTGTACGTCACGCTCGTCATCGTCGCCGGCATCTGGGCGTTCACCGAATTCGTTCCGCGATCGTTTCCCCAACCGCTCCTTTTCCTCACGCTCTTCGTCGCCGGCTGCCTGACCTCGATGTGGAAGGTCAACCTTCCCATCCCGCTCGCGAGCGGCTCGACGCTGTCGGTGTCGTACGCCGCCGATCTGATGACGCTCCTGCTTCTCGGTCCCGAGGCGGCGATGGTGGTCGCCGTAGCGGGGGCCTGGCTGCAGTGCACGGTCAGGGTCAAGCGGCCGTATCCCGCGTATCGCACCGTATTCAGCATGTCGGCCGAAGCCATCACGATGGGCGCAACAGGGATCGCTTACGTGTGGTTCGGCGGTGTGCTGGCGCCCTCCGAATTTGCGCAGCTGGCCAGACCGCTGGTCGCAACCATTGCCACCTACTTCGTCGTCAACACCGGTCTCATCGCTGGAGCCATCGCCTCCACCTCCGAGCGGTCGTGGTGGAAGGTGTGGCGCGACGATTTCCTGTGGAGTGGAGCGAGCTTCATGGTTGCGGGCACGGCGGGCGCCGCCGCGGCCGTAGTCATTGCCAGGCTCGAGCACTGGAAGGCGGCTCTGATGCTCGCTCCCGTCTACCTCACGTATCGGACCTATCAGGTCTTCGTCGGCCGGCTCGAAGATCAGAAGCGGCACACGGCTGAGACGCAGCGGCTGCACAAGGAAACGATTGAGGCGCTGATGCTGGCGCGGCACGCCGAGCATGCGCTGGCGCAGGAAAAGGAACGGCTCGCCTCGACGGTGTCAGAGCTCACGCGTCTCGAAGAGATGCGCAAGCAGCTGCTCGCAGCGCGAACGTTCGGCGCGGGCGAGCGCGGAGGAAGCGAGCCGGTTGAAGGACCAGTTCCTCGCCATGGTGTCGCACGAGCTGCGCACACCGCTCAACGCCATCCTCGGCTGGGCCGACATGCTGCGCAGCGGCCGGCTCGAAACCGACGGCCGCGAGCGCGCCAGCGAATCGATCTACGGAAACGCCAAGCGCCAGGCGCGCCTCATCGACGAACTGCTCGACGTCGCCCGCATCCGATCGGGCAAGTTGCGGCTCGAGCGCAGCGCGGTGGAGCTCGAACAGGTGGTCCGCGGAGCGCATCGACGTCGTACAAACAGCCGCCGACGCCAAGGGAGTCTGCATCAAGATCGAGGCGGACTCGGCGCTCGGCAGCATCTTCGGTGATCCCGTCACGGCTTCAGCAAATCGCCTGGAACCTGCTCTCCAACGCCGTCAAGTTCACCCCGGAGGGCGGCACGGTGCTCGTTCGCCTGCGCCGCAGCAACAACACCGCGGAAATGGTCGTCACCGACACCGGCGCCGGAATCCCCGAGGAGTTCCTGCCGTGGGTCTTCGAGCCCTTCCTGCAGGCGGATGCGTCGACGACGCGGCCGTATGGCGGTCTCGGACTCGGTCTGTCCATCGTCAAGCACCTCGTCGAGGCGCACGGCGGGAATGTTGGCGTCGAAAGCGGTGGTGAGGGACGCGGCGCCACGTTTACCGTCCGGCTGCCGATCGTCGCGGTGTCCATGGACCAGACCGCTGGTCTCGGCACGGAACTGTCCATTCAAGGCGCATCCAAAGCCTCCCTGCAAGGCCTCTCGGTTCTCGTCGTCGACGACGATACGGAGACCCGGGAGGTGGTGGCGGCGAGCCTCGAAAGTTGTCAGGCCGTGGTCCGGACTGCCGCTTCGGCGTCGCAGGCCTTCGAGGTCCTGCAGCGTGAGCACATCGACGTGCTGCTTGCGGATATCGCCATGCCGGGCGAAGACGGCTACGCCCTGATCCGGCGGCTCCGCGCTCTGAAGGCTGACGCCGCCGCGATCCCGGCGGCTGCGCTGACGGCGTTGGCGCGCGACGAAGATCGACAGCTGGCACTCGACGCCGGCTTCCAGCTGCACCTGGCCAAGCCGATTGACGCGGACTCTCTCGTCGCCGCCGTCGCCAGCCTCGGCAAACTGAGCGTCTCGCCAGCCTCGGCAAGCTGAGCGCGCCGAACCCTCACCCACCGAATCCTGCGTGCGACACGCCGGCCAGAACTGTGCGTGTGTGGTCGGATTTGTAACCGCGTAGACACGAAATTCGCATTTCAGGGCAAAAAAACCTGGAATCGACTTTGCCCCATGTGGTGGCGTGACAACTCGGCGGCTCGGTCAAACCATTCTGATTTTCATTCCCCTGGTCATCTGCGCCGCACGGCTACACGCCAGCGCAGGCGGGACACCGCGCGGCGTCACGCAAGAGATCGCCCGTTGCCTGAATATGGTGCGAGTGGCTGTTGGACGGCGCACCGGACGAGAAAATGGGGCTGTCGGCGCCGAACGTCCGCAGCTGGCGCGCGCGTCCCGTCCGCAGCCCTGACGCAAACCCGGGCATGCGGATGGAGCCGCATGGCTGTCGCCCGGGTGTAGGATAAGCCGACGCCCGTGCTCCTCTCCAACTATCAGCAGCTCCTGATTGTGGTTTGCCTGGCCGCGTTATCGGTGGGCATCGCCCTGGGAACCCCCGTCGCGGCCTGCGCGCATAGAGTCCTGCTCAAACGGTTCCCTCGCGCATCGGCGCGCGAGCGTGCACGACTGTTGCTGGGTCTCCGATTGGCGCCCACCGTCGCAGGGATTGTTGCGGCTTCAGCGATGCTGTTGACGTTCGTGCGGCACGAACCCGCTGAGACGACCGAAGCGGCCGGAGTCGTGTTGCTGATCCTCGCCACGCTCGCGCTGATCCTGATGACAGCGGCTCTGCTGCAAGTCATCCACGCGGCACGCCGAACGTATCGATGTCATCGTCTGCTCGCCCGTTGCGGACAACGAATGGATCTTCCCGGCTTTCCTCTGCCGGCCTGGCGAATCGTCGCGAGCTTTCCAGTTGCGGCTGTCTCCGGCGTGCTGCGGCCGCGGTTGATTCTGTCTTCCTGCATTCTCGACGACTGCACTGCCGACGAGCTTGCGATGGTCGTGCGCCACGAGGAGGCGCACGCGCGGCACCGCGACAATCTTTGCCGCGCGTGTCTGCTGGCGTTGCCCGATCCGTTCGCGCTGTTCAGACGCGGCGCCGGAATCACCCGGGACTGGCAGCAAGCGGTTGAGGAAGCCGCCGACGACGAGGCGGTGCGATCGGATCCGGAGGCCAGGATTGCCCTCGCTGGCGCGCTCGTACGCGTCGGTCGAATGGCGACGAGCCCGCCGCCCGCCTGGATGCCGGCGCTCGCTCTCTATGACGGGGACAATCTCGAAAGTCGTGTGCGGCGGCTGTTGACGCCGGCATTACCGCTGACAGGGCGCAACAGACTGGCGTCCGTTGCAATCGGTCTGGGGGCCGTGGTCGTTGCGGGTTGGACGGCGACGGGCACCCGCCCACTCCACGACCTGATGGAGTGGGCGGTCCGTCACCTTCCCTGAAACGGCCTTAGAGTCCGTCTACTTCCGTCGAAAGTCCCCAGCCCTACGATCCCACGCTGAACTGGGCCGCCACACTGGTGGTTCCCCACTCGAGGCGCAGCGTCGCGCCAGCCGCCGTGTCATCAATCGCCCAGGTCAGCTGTTCGGCTGCGCTGCTGGACTTGCCGACCTTCATCGGTACTCTGCCGAGATCCTGATCCTGCGAGTACACGGTGCCCCACTGCCCCGTCTGCTTGCTGATCACCAGCTGCCATTCCTGCTCACCCGGGACCGCAAAAAGTGTGTAGGTCCCGGCCGGGACCGCCAACGTTCCAAACTTCAGCGGTTTATCCGTTTTCAGAGTCGTCGCTTCATCGGCCCCTGCTCGCCACACTTTGCCGTTCGGTGCAACCGAACCGATCGTTCTGCCTTTCAGGAAGGGACGGCCATACTCGATTGATACGGCTGCGCCATCGACCATCCAATCCGTGCGGACGTGCGGGCTGCCGCCCTTCCCGGCATGGACGGCCGTGGTCTTCTGTGCCTCTGCGCCTGCGGTCATGACCGCGACGAGGGCGCCGGTGAGAACGTATCGCTGCATTCTGCCTCCTGGACAAATTTTGTCACTGTGCAAATCTGACCACCCTTTTCATCCTAACAAACGCTCGCGTAAACTTTTAGTTTACCCATGCGCCGACCGATCATCATCGCCGCCGTGTTGTTGATCCTTGCCGGAACGGCGTTCGTCTACCGCTACGGCGATCGGCTGTCGTCGCGTCTGACCGTCGAGGGCCGCCGGGAGCGCGTGATGCGCCGTCTCAACGACCGCGAGATCCTGATACGTCGCAGCTGCGGGCTGGGCACAGCCTTTGTCGATGCCGGCCGGTGGCGCGAGCTCAGCGCGAGCGAACAACAGCGCGCCGCCGACGCGATCGCGGCCTGGTGCATAGCGCACGGCGGCGACCGCACATTGACGATCGTCGACGCGAGCACGCGAACCAACCTCGGCCGATGGAATGGAACCGCGCTGGAGTAAGCATTCGACCGAGTTCCCGACAAGCTACTCCGCCCCCACCCCCAGATACGTCCTCAACTTCTCATCGTCGAATCGCGCCTCCGCTTCCGGCTCACGCGTCATCAACGAAACGACGATAGCAACGGCGAATGCCGCCGGCATCGAGATGATTGCCGGGTTTCGAAGCGGGACGATGGCGCTGGATAGTGGAACAGATCCACCCACACCGTGGGGCTGAGCAGGATCAGCAGCACGGAGAACAGCGCGCCCGTGTAAGATGCCGGCGACGGCCCCGGCAGTGTTGAAGCGGCGCCAGCAATCGACAGCAGCAGCGGTGGAAAGTTCGCGCTGCACGCGATCGCGAATGCCAGGCCGACCATGAAGGCAACGTTCTGTCCCTTGAACACGATGCCGAGCAGCACCGCGATGACACCGAAGACCACCGTCGCGATCTGGCGACCCTGACCTGTTCGGCCTCGCTGGCGTGGCCGCCGCGAATCACGTGCACGAAGATGTCGTGCGAGAGCGCGCTGGCGCCGGCGAGCGTCAGGCCGGCCACGACGGCGAGGATCGTCGCGAACGCCACCGCGGCGATGAAGCCCAGAAACGGAGTGCCGCCGAGCAGCTCCGCCACCAGGGGCGCCGCCATGTTGCCGCCCGGGTCGACGCGCGCGATCACCTCCCGCCCCACCAGCGCCGACGCGCCAAAGCCGACGATCGGAATGATCAGATAGAAATAGCCGATGAATCCCGTGGCGTAGAGCACCGACGCGCGTGCGGCGCGCGCGTCGGGCACGGTATAGAAGCGCATCAGAATGTGCGGCAGGCCGAGCAGGCCGAGCATCAACGCCATCCCGAGCGATACCGCGTCCACCGGATCGCTCACCAGGCCGCCGGGCTCGAGCGCGCCTGCCCGTAGCGCTCGGCCACCGCGGTGTAGACCTGCGCCGGCGAGAAATCGAACCGCGCCAGCACCAGCCCAGTCAGCAGCGTCACGCCGAACAGCAGCAGCACCGCCTTGATGATCTGCACCCAGGTCGTCGCGATCATGCCGCCGAAGAGCACGTACGCGAGCATCACGGCGCCCACTGCCGTAACCGCCCATTCATAGCCGATACCAAACAGCAAACGGATCAGGTTCCCGGCGCCGACCATCTGCGCGATGGTGTAGAAGAGCACAGTCAGGATGCCGCCGAACGCCGCCGCGATCCGCACCGGCACCTGACGCAGCCTGAACGCCACGACGTCGGCGAACGTGAACTTGCCGAGATTGCGAACCGGCTCCGCGATCAAGAACATGAGTGCCGGCCATCCGACCAGCCATCCGGTCGCGTAGATCATTCCGTCGTAGCCGCGCAGCGCCACCAGGCCGGCGATGCCGAGGAACGATGCGGCGCTCATGTAATCGCCGGCGAGCGCGAGCCCGTTCTGGAACGCGCTCACCGATCGTCCCGCGGCATAGAACTCGCGCGTCGAACGCGTCCGGCGCGCCGCCCACCATGTCACCGCGAGCGTGAGCCCGACGATGATGAGGAAGAAAGCATGGCTGAGGCGGTGGGTGCGCCGAGCGCGGTGGTGACGGCTGTTCATTCGCACCAGTCGCGGCCCGACTCCGCAGCCGGCCGACTTCGGGTCGTACTCGCGATTGGCCCACAGGATGTACGCCGCCGTGAGCAGCCAGGCGCCGACAATCACCCCGGCGCCGAGCGGGATACCGATCGGCATCGCGCCGCCGAGGCGGGCGGACACCAGCGGCTTGTTCAGCGCGATGAGCAGGATGTAGCCGTAATACAGCACGAACAACGCAGCGGTGAGCACGAGCGACACGCGCCACCGGCGCGCCACGAGATGGCGGAATTCGGGCGACTCGAGCACGGAGTCGCGCCGCCGATTGTTTCTGTCATCCCTCATCTCATCGAATGATTCGCAGCTGGTCGGCGTCGGCGGCGCGGCCATGAGCCGGAGGATGCGCCCGCGGTCGTGGCTGACGATGTACAGCTCACCGTCCGCGTCGACGCCGAATGAACTGACGTTGCCGACCTGCGCGCACCGCCGAGCGCCGCCGTGTGGTCCATCACCCGCCACGGTGGCCTCGCCGGTCGAGCGTTGACGGTCAGCCCCATCGACCAGACGCGGCCGGTGACGTAGTCGGCAAAGAAATATCGTCCCGCAACGTGGCCGAGCGCGCGGCCGCGATACATGAAGCCACCGGTATCGACTGCCCCTGCGAGCGGCCGTACTCGTGAATGGGATCGACCAGCGGCAGATAGCCGGTGGCGTCGATCCGACGTTCGGATGCGCCCCCTCACGGTTTCTCCAGCCGTAGTTGCGCCCGCCGCGGTTGCGGGGCTCGTAGTCGACTTCCTCCCACTGTCCTGCCCCACATCGGCGATGATGAGCGCGCCGGTGCCGCCGAGCGCCGGATCGTCGAAGCTGTACCGCCATGGATTGCGGAGCCCGATGCTCCAGATCTCCGGCAGCGCAGGAACCGGCTGGCTGCCGAGGAACGGATTGTCCGGCGGAATCGTGTAGCCGGTGGGATCCCTGTCCGCGACGTTGATGTCGATCCGCAGCATTTTTCCGAGCAGCGTGTTGCGATTCTGCGCGCGATGCTGTGGATCGTTCGCTCCCACCGTCGCCCAGCCCGATGTACAGATAGCCGTCGGGACCGAATGCGAGGTGGCCGCCATTATGGTTCGCGAAGGGCTGCCGGATGACCGGTTCGCGGGCGCTTCCCCACCGCAGGTCGAACCGGCTCGCGGCATCGGCCACCAGCGGGTTTTCGAGCGCCTGAAGCGGGCGACGACGGTATCGCCGTTGCGATCGGTGTAGTTGACGAAAAACCGCCGGCCGACGCATAGTCGGGAGCAAATGCGAGTCCCAGAAGACCTCGCTCGCCCCCGGAGAGGACGGTGGGCCGCACATCGAGGAAATCGGCAGATTCGATGTTACGGTTTCGAATCACACGGATCCGGCCGGCCTGCTCCACGGCGAAAAAGACGCCGATCCGTGGGGTCCTGCACGAACGCCACGGGCGACTGGAGCCCGGATGCAAACACTTCGACTCGAATCTGTGCGGATACGGGACACGTCAGCGAGAGGAAGAGAGCGGTGAGAACGGCTCGGGTCGAGAAAGTCGCATCGAGGCCGAAGGCCGACACTACGCTATGACGCGCGGAAGCGTCAATGGCGTAGAATTCTTTAAACCATGATTTCCCCCGCGGCCCGGGCCGTGCGTTTCGTCCTGCCCCTCGTGACGGTCACGACAATGGCGTGCCTTGGTTCGGACACTCCGGCCCCCGGCGAACAACCGTCGCCGCCTCCAGGATCAGGGTCGGGAGGGAACACGATCACCGGACGCGAGCGAATCGGCTGGATTCAGCAGGCCGAAAGCACCGCGCAGGTCGCGGCGTTCGATTTTGCCGCGTATGTGGATGGCAACCGTCGCGTGCTGGAGGGAGATACCTGTACTGGCAGCGGCACGTCCTTCGAATGCTCTGCGCAACTGCCCTCGCTGACGCCCGGCCAACATTCGATCGAGCTGGCGGCGTTCATGTCCTCGGGTGGAACGACGGTCGAGAGCGACCGCTCCCCGGCTTTGCAAGTCACCGTCGCCGGGTTGACCGCTCCCACGGAATCCCTGGCGAAAAACTCGACGCTGACGACCTCTGACGGACATCGCTTCAGCGCGGATATCGTGGCCAGCGGTCTCGACGATCCGTCAGATCTCGCGATCGCTTCCGATGGCCGCGTGTTCGTGACCGAACGCGCGGGTCGCGTGCGGATCGTCGGGCCCGACGGGCTCTCACCAGACGCCGCTCTCGAGCTCGACGACGCGGCGGTCTCAGGCGATACCGGCTTGACCGCGATCGCGCTGCATCCGGACTTCGAGAACAACGGCCAGGTCTATCTCGCGTACGCGGCCGAAGGACGCGACAACGCCGTCATGCGAATCGCGCGCTTCCGCGAGCGCAACGGCGTGCTGGCGCAAGGGGCGATCGTCGCGCGCGAGCGGGCATCGTCCGCGCAATATGTGACCGCCCGCTTCGGTAGCGATGGTCGGCTCTACGCCGGTGTCGCCGCCGGCCCGGATTCACGTGATGCGGAAGCGCAGACGTCGATCCTCGGCAAGATCCTGCGGTTCAACGACGACGGCACGATGCCGCGCGACAACCCCCGCAGCTCGCTGACGTACACGTCCGGCCACCGCGACGTGCGTGCACTCGCCTGGGATTCCGCGACCGATTCGATGTGGGAGCTTGAGCGCAATCGCGAAGCTGGCGACGAGCTGAACCGGATTTCTGCCGGCGGCGATTACGGCTGGCCGATGGTGCGAGGGATCGCCCGCGAATCGAGTCTGCCCGCCGCGCTCATGTTCCCCGTTGGGACGGACGTCGCCGGCGCGAGCTTCGTGCCGATGAAGGCCAACTCGCCACTGGCCGGCGAGCTCCTCGTCGCGTCTCGCGGCGCGGAGGACCTACTGCGGATTCGCGTCGGACGGTCCGGAGAGCAATCGGGCTTGATTGAAGGGATGTTGCAAGGCAGTTACGGGCAAATCTCGGCAGTCAGCGTAACCTCCGACGGGACGATCTTCCTCGCCACCGGCAATCGAGACACGTGGGGAGCCGGTCAGGACTTACTCGTTCGTATCTCTTCACTGCGTCAATAACCTGAGCGATCAATCTCACTCCTGAAATCCGGAGTTGCGGTTGTCGTTGTGTGTTCGACGTCTTCCGTTAGAGTCATCGCTGAAATGGGGTAGGTAATTGCTTCACCATTCACCGGTAACTCTGCCGCAATTCATTCCATAAAACCCAGTTGAGCTCCTCGTGGTACCTCGCTTGCTCATTCAGCCAGTGAGGTAGGAAACAGATTTCGCTCAGGAGGAGCTACCGATGAAGCGTTCTACATCACGATGGACTACAGCGTTTGCCGCCGCCGCACTGATTGGTGTGCCCGCCGCTGGTTGGTCGCAGACTCCGCCTGCGGCAACATCTCAGCCCCCGGCAGCGCAGCAGCCAGCCGATGCACCTGCGCAGCAAGGCGCCGCCGAACACATCCAGAAGGCGGAGGCAGCACTCAACGACATTCCGACGTCGACACTTCCAGCTCGTGCAAAGTCGCGCGTCGCGGAACTGAAGCGTCAGTTGAATTCATTGGAGAAGGCGGCCTCGTCGAAACCCAAGGATACGTGGGCGAAAGACGTTGCGGCCATCGACAAGACCCTGACCGAACTGCTCGGTCCGGCCGCGGCGAGTGGAGCAGCTACGCCGCCGGCCGCAACCGGTACGACCACTGGTCAGTCAAAATCCGAAACGCTGACGATCGATGACACGACGAAGGCGAAGTTGCTGGAAGTGCGCCAGCACGTGACCGCCTTTGCCACGTCGATGTCCGGAGCGGGCTCGAGCTCGCCGAGCGCGCCGTCTTCGGAACCGTCGCCGGAGCCGGCGGCCGCAGCGGCGGCCCAGTCGCAGGCGGCATCGCCCGCGCCGACTGCCGAGTCCACGCCACCGGCAAGTGCAAGCGCACCGGCAAGTGCGAGCGCGCCGAGTGCGCAGTCCGCGGCCGCGGCGCAGTCGCCGGCGGCATCCTCCGCGGCACCCGCTGAACAGACTCAGGCTCAGGCCCCGACCGCGGAGCGCGAGCTCTCAGATGGATGAGGAAAGCGCCAAGCGCCACCTGAGCGCTGCGCGTGACTCGCTGGCCCAGTTGACACAGCTACCTGCTGCCGCGCAACTAACCGGGGATACGCGCACGCAGGTGTCACAGCTCATTGGCAACTTCAACGAGTTGATCACCTCCAAGACGGATTGGCGCGCTTCGTACGACAAAGTGGCAGCCAACGTCACGGCAATCATCGGCGCCGACTCGGCACCCGTCGAAGCCGCAGCGGCGGCACCGGCCGGGACGCCCGGCGCGGTAGGCACCTCTGGTAGCACGGCCGCTGCGCTCGATCCGGCCATCAAGGGCAAGCTCGTTGAGTTCCGCACGCATCTGATGGCCTTCGAGAAGGCTGCAGGCGCAGCGCCGTCTGGCCCATCGGAGTCATCGTCTTCGTCATCGTCGTCGTCAGCGATGACGCCGTCGAGCAGCGCGCCGCCGGCCAGCAGCGCGGCGCCGAGCGCTTCGCCGAGCAGTCCGTCCAGCAGTGCGGCGCCGAGCGAGCAGTCCGTCTCCCGAGCCAGCGGCGAGCAGCACCCCGGCCGAACAGGGTGCCGCCGCGGCGCAGAGCGCAGGCAAGATGAGTCAGGACAACCCGATCAGTCATATCGAGGCCATCGAGGCGATCATCGGGTCAGGATCGAAGCTGACCCTCGAACAGGCTCAGGTGGAACAGATCCGCACGCATCTCGCGCAACTGCGGAAGGCAGTCGAGAAGAAGTAACACGCCGGCGTCAGTCAGCAGGCCCGGTTGCGGCTCGCCGCACCGGGCCTCTTTTTTGTACCGCGATGTTCCGGATGCTATCCTCCCGCACCATGAAGCGGGCCCTCGGTGCGGCGGTTGTAGTCTCTCTCTTGATCTGGTCTTCACCCGGCGCAGCCGCAAACGATGGAGCGCTGCGCGATGCCCTGGTGGCGTGGGATCGCGGAGACTACGTCGCGGCGCTTACCCTTTACCTGAAAGCGCTCGCCTCGGCCGGCGAGCCGGAATCGACAACAATCGCGCTCGCGACCGGCGAGCTGTACACCACGACTGAGCTCACGACGGACGGCAACGCGCCCCGCTTCTCTCCTGATGGCCGCTTCCTGACGTATGAATCGGGCACCGGTACAAAGCGAAGGATACGGATCGCGTCCACCGAGCAGCCAACCACGATCACGACCGAGCTTGCGGGTTTCAGTGCCGCCTTCTCCCCCGATGGTTCGCAGATGGCGTATATGAAAATCACGCCGACACCCGAGCTCGAACAGGAACAGGCGGCACTGGAGCGAGCCCCAGCGGCCGAGCGCGCCCAACGGCTGGCGGTTCTCAATGAGAGTCTGAGCGAATCCGCCCGCCCCGTCTTGCGGAACACAGCGACCGCCAGCGAACGGGCGATCGACACCGCCAGTCTGCGAACGTTTGCGCCGGCTGTGGCTGTGGATGGAACCGTGCTCTTTGCGGGCGCGGCAGGACAGGAACCGATGCAAATCTACACCGCCACTGCCGGCGGCGCCCCGCGGCCGTTGACGGACGGCCCGGGGGACAAGAGTCTGCTGGAACTCAACTCGACTGGAACTGCGGCGCTCGTCACCATTCGCGGCGCAAGCGGTGGCCGTGGAGCATCCGCCGGAGCGGCTCCGAACTTTGGACTTCTCTCGCTGCCCGATGGACAGTGGACCGTCATCCCAGGATCATCGCCGTCGTTTTCTGCCGACGGCCGATCGTTTGCTTTCGTCGTGCGTTCGGGAGGTGAATGGCAACTACTGGTGTCTGAGACCGCCAAGCCTTCAGTACCAGCTCTCGTTCGCAGAGGTGCTGAGCGGATTGACGCTCCCGCGCTCTCCCGCGACGGGAGTCGCATCGCCTTCCAGCTCATGCCTCGCGAAGACTGGGAACTGTTCCTCATCAATCGCGATAGCACCGGCGAGCGGCGAATCACTCGTGAGATTCAGCATGACGTGCTGCCGCGATTTCTGACTGCGGATCGGCTGCTCGGAACCATCGGCGAGCCAAGGCACCGCCGTTCGTATATCTACGATCTCGACCCGTCGCACACCGTTCCCGTCGAGCGAAGACGACTCTTTCACAACAACACTGTCCGCACGATCGCGCCAGAATATGCCTGGGTGCCAAGTCCGGATGGCACTCGCATCCTGATCAGCGCCGAACGCGACGGCGACACCGTGTCACCCGAACGCGGCGTCTATCTGGTCGACCTGTCACGAACGGTGACGCGTGAGCAGCTGCGCGCGCGACTGGAATCGAACCTGTCCGCCGAGGAAGCGCTCGTCGCCAAGGGCAAGCGCCTCTTTGCTCCCATTGCCGCCGCCGTGCGGAACATCATGCGCGATGCGTCCACTACGAGAGTCTTCGGCTATGAAAAAGCGCTGTATGACTTCGACTCGAAGCACGTCACGCAGCCGGGGAACAAGCTGGCATCGACCTACCTCTTCGACACCTACAAGTCGTTCGGATACGAGCCGGAATACCAGTGGTTCGAAAGCCGCAGCGCGTTAGGCGGCCAGACTGCGAATGTGCTGGCCACGCTGCGGGGCACCGTCAATCCCGAGCTGGTGTACGTGGTGAGCAGCCACTATGACTCGGTGTCGGTGGGCCCTGGCGCCGACGATGATTCATCCGGGACCGCTGCGTTGCTCGAGGCTGCGCGCATTCTGGCGAAGCACCCTCAACCGGCGACCATCATCTTTGCCTCGTTCACCGGCGAGGAATCGGGCCTGCTCGGCAGCCGCGAATTCGTGCGTCGCGCCGTCGCTGACAAAGTCCGCGTGGTCGGCGCCCTGAACAACGACATGATCGGCTGGGCCAACGACAATCGCCTCGACAACACGATTCGCTATTCGAATCGCGGCATACGCGACATCCAGCACGCCGCCGCGATGCAGTTCACCCAGCTCATTACCTACGACGCGCTCTACTACAAAGGCACCGATGCCGCGGCCTACTACGAAGCCTACGGCGACATCGTTGGCGGCATTGGTTCGTACCCGGTGCTCGGCAACCCTCATTATCATCAGCCGCACGACGTACTCGAGACCATCAACCATCAGCTCGTAACCGAAGTGGCGAAAACCACCGCCGCCACACTGATGCTGCTCGCGTCGAGTCCATCCCGCATCACCGATCTGAAAGTCGAGAGCTATCAGAACGGAACCGCGGCCATAACCTGGAAACCCAGCCCTGAAACCGGCGTCACCGGCTACATCGTCGCCTACGGCCCGGGAGACAGCCCTGAGTTGCAGCAGCTGACGGTCAAGAACCCGGCGGCTACCGTGAAAGTGCCTGCCGGATCGATCGTGTCCGTGAAGGCCGTGCATGCAAAGGGACTCGAGGGTTGGGACTGGGCGCGAGTCAGAATCCCTTAGAACGATCGAGGCCGGCCGCCGCCGTAATACTCGGCGACGTAGCGCACGCGTCCAGGTGTGGCTTCGACGACCGCATACCACTCGTTTTCCCAGCTCGACGTTTGAAACACCCAGTGCGTCCGGTTCTTCACGCGGAGCAGGCCGAGCGGCAACATATAAGACACGCCTTCCCGGTCGCAGTAGGTGATCTTCGCCACGAGATCCGATCGCGGCCGCGAACCGCGCGTGTTGGTGTGGACCCACCCACTGATGAACGTTTCAAGTCCGCAGTCGTCGTCTTCCGGCTGCGGCGGATACTTTTTCACTGCCTCGATGTACGAGAGGCCGAATCCAGGCTGCTCGAGCGTCGAGGTGTACCAGGACTCGATCACCGGAACCACTGCACGTCGCGATTCCCTCGAGAAGGGGTGCGTCCAGCCGGCTCGACTGCAGCCGGACGAACGGCCTTCTGTTCGGCAGCGGCAGCATCCTCCTGTAAGTGTGCGGCCATCTCGCGCAATACGAGCAGATCGGCTGCTTACGACCGGAATCGGCTCCACCTTCGTATCGCCGGTAACGGCAAGTCCCTCCTTTGGAAAAGGCAGCTCGTACGGCGTCGGGAGCGGTTCGCTGGAAGAGACGCCCGTGCGCAGTCCGAGCCGTCGCTCGCGGCCGGCCATGACGACAGCCGGTGCGATTGGCGTCACCCGCACCGACTCGCTCTTCCCGATTGGCCAGAACGCCCACGCCGCCGCCATCTCACCGCCCCACCATTTCTTCGGCACCGCGTCGAGCGTAACCGGCAGATCCAGATTCTGTAAGCCGGTAGGCCACGGAGAGGACCAGTCGCCGTCGAAAAAGGCAAAGGGGATGATTACGCCATCGCGTCGCATGACGCCGAGGAGCAGTCGATCCGGGCTCGGCGTCTGCGGCACGAGCATCGCCGACAGCAGGATGACCGCGAGCGCGGGCCTCATAACAGATGATTCGATCAGCGGCGATCGAGCACTTCCCGCACCTTGTCCAGCAGCTGATCGCGGGAGAACGGCTTGGCCAGGAAGTCGGCGGTCAGTTCGCGTTCGGCGTTGCCGGCGTAGCCTGAGATGGCGATCATCTTGAGCGTCTTGCGCCGGGCGTGCAGGCGTTGGGCGAGCTCGGCGCCGTCCATGTGGGGCATGCGAAGGTCCGTCAGGAGCAGATCGATGGAGTCGCCGTGCTCATCGAACAGCTTCAACGCTTCCTGGCCGTTCCTCGCCGGGTACACACGGTAACCCGCGTGGGTCAGCGCCAGCACGAAGAGACGGCGCACGGCGGGCTCGTCTTCGACGAGGAGGATGGTCTCGCGCGTCGGGCGGTTCCCGTCACCCTTCCTGCTGATACTGCCGTTGCTCACGCTTCAGTCCCGTCCGACGCTCCAGCGCCCTTTCAATCATCCAGCAGACCAACGCCCAGGACAACCCAATCAACCAGCCGGCCAGCACATCTGTTGGATAGTGGACGCCAAGGTAGACCCGCGAGGCGCCCACGAGCAGCGTCGCCAGCATCGCGACAAAAATGCAATAGACCTTTGCCAGACGCCCCTCGGCGAGCCGCATCAGGAGCGTGCCCAGCGTCAGATACACCGCGGCGGATGTCAGCGCGTGCCCGCTCGGAAAGCTCGACGACATCACGTCGCGCAGGTGCGGCACCAGGTCGGGGCGCGGCCGACCGAACGATTGTTTCAACGCCCAATTCAGAATCCAGCCGCCGCAGCTGGCCGCGACGACGAACGCGCTCGTTCGATACAAGCCGTGGAGAATCAGATATCCGGCGACCACGAACACGACGAGCCCGAGGACCGTCGGACTGCCGAGCGCCGTAATATCCAATGCCGCGGCGCGCAGCCAGGGCGGACCGATGGGAACTGCAGGATTATCCGGCGTACGCAGCGCCCGGATGAGCCGTTCGTCGAAGTGCCGCGTATCTCCCCGGGTGACGATTTCGGCAACGTACACGAACCCGCTGGCCAGCCCCAGGATGCCGAATGCGACGAGCAGCACGCTCAACTCCGTGCGCTCGCGCCGGCTCACGCGAGCCAGCAGGGCGTGCCAGTACCCGATCAGCGGATTCGCCAAAACCAACTCGATCTTAAGTCGAAATCCCGCCCAGCAGACCGATTCACTCATGCCGCACGCGATCGGCGGTGCTGCCGCGCAACAGGTCGTTGAAGAAGCGGTGACCGTGGGTGGACATGGCGATCAAATCCACTTTCTCAGCAACCGCGACCTTGACCAGCTCGCTGGCGGGGTCGCCGAGCGCCAGCCGCGCACCGCACACGAACCCGCGCGACGGTCAGCTCGGAGCATCGCTGCTCGAGGTAGTCGCGATCCGCTTTCATCTCATCGGATTCGCGCAGCTCGAGGTCGTGGAACGCGCGGGCCGCCCAGCCGTCGGCCACGTGCACGAGCAACAGCTTCGAGCCCATCAGCCTGGCCAGCGGTTCGATGTGCTCCAGCACCGCCCGGTCCGCCGGAGAATTCTCGAGGGCTACCAAAATGTATCTGTACATTTCAGCTTCCAGCTTCCCGAACGGTGCCGACGGCCTTGCACGACGACACGACGACACGACAACACGACTTATTACAAGGGTCGTGTCGCCGTGGCTTCGTGACCTCTGTGTAAAGCCGCCAGCACGTGATTCAGCTCCTACTTCTAGCGAAACGTTTGCACCAGCAGCCACGCGTTGAGCGCTGCGATCAGCACCGCGACCGGCCAGGCGAGCCAGAGCATCCATCGCGGCGCGACGAGCGCTCCCATCTTGCGCGATCGCCGACGAAGAGCACCAGAGGGAACACCGCAAACGGCAGCTGCAGGCTCAGCACTACCTGGCTGAAAATCAGCAGCGCCCCAGTCCCCTGGTCCCCGTAGAACATCGTCGTCACCAGCGCCGGAATTATGGCGATGAGACGTGTAATCAAACGGCGCAGCCACGGCCTGAGCCGATGTTGAGAAGCCTTCCATCACGATTTGCCCGGCCAGCGTGCCGGTCAGCGTCGCATTCTGACCCGAGAACAACAGGCAACGGCGAACAACGTGCTGGCGAGTTGCGTGCCCAGGAGCGGAGCTAGAAGCAGGTACACGTCGGAGATGTCCGCGACATCCTCGTGTTGGGTGCCGTGGAAGGTTGCCGCGGCCATGACCAGGATCGCGCCGTTCAGGAACAGCGCGGACATCAGCGCCACGGTGGAGTCGATGGTCGCAAAGCGCACCGCCTGACGCTTGCTCTCTATCCAGTCCTGTACTTGCGCGTCTCGATGATGGAGGAGTGCAAGTAAAGGTTGTGCGGCATGACCGTGGCACCGAGGATGCCGACGCGATGTAAACATCTCGGGATTGCAGCATCTCGAGGTTCGGGATCAGACCGCGCACGACACCGACCGGTCCGGCCGCGAGGCCAGCTCGATGGCAAATAGCCGGCGATGCCGACAATAGGAGCCACCAGGCTTCACTACCGAATCAACTTGCAGGTAGAGAACGATGAGGACGTCGAGAGCCGTCAGGCAGACACCCCAGACCATCGGCAGTCCGAACAGCAGGTTGAGCGCGATCGCCGAACCGATGACTTCCGCCAGGTCGCAAGCGGCGATGGCCACTTCGCAGAGCAGCCAGAGCAGCAGCGTTACGGGACGCGAATAGTGATCGCGGCAGGCCTGGGCTAAATCGCGGCCGCTGGCGATCCCCAGACGCGCCGACAGCGCCTGCAGCAGGATCGCCATCAGGTTGGACAGCATGATCACGCCTGAGGAGCGTGTAGCCGTAGCGCGCACCGCCGGCGAGATCGGTGGCCCAGTTACCCGGATCCATGTAACCGACTGCCACCAGGTATCCGGGTCCGGCGAAGGCAAACAGCTTGCGCCAGAAACTGCCAGTCGTCGGCACCGGCACCGTCCCGTGGACCTCGGGGAGGCTGACAATGCCCGATGGCAGGCGCCACCCGTCCCCCGGCGCGGGGGATGCCGCGCCCGGGGGTTCGTCCTTGCTCACACCGCAACGTTACACGAGCCGTAACCGCTTACTGAAACGGTAAGCCTGCGGGAGTACAACTCGTAGATTTCGTTGACTTTGGCGTCGATCCAAGAGGTAATGACGCCGCCCATGAGGCATGCCAATTGCCACTCTAGTCCGGACTCGTATGATGAGACTCCGTCTTTCGGGCACGTCCAGCCTGGGGATCGTGTTCGCCGCCGCGCTGTCCGTAGCTTCCCCGTGTTGGGCACAGGAGCAACAACCGCCGCCGCCACCGCCGGCCGATCAGGCTGCTGGCCCGTCGTCCTCGCCGGAAATCGAGCTCAACCTCGTCAATCTGCCGACGACGCTCTCGCTGCGCCGGCACCGGAGCTATTTCCGCCTGACGCACCGGTTTGCGCGCGATTTACGGCGCGGCGACTTCGGCCAGCTCGCGGAGGATCTGTTCTCGCTCGACAACGGCGCGATTATCGGTCTCGAGTATCGCTTTGGCATCACCAGCGACCTTCAGGCCGGCGTCCATCGCTCGCTGCTCAGCAAGACGATCCAGGTGTTCGGCAGGTACGACGCCTGGAAACAGGGGGACAAGCTTCCCGGTCGTCAGTTTCCGTCATCGCATCGATCGAGGGCCAGAACAACCTGCAGGAAGACTTCAGCCCGGCATTCGTGGCCACCGTCTCGCGCGCGGTCGATAACTGGCTGGTGCTGTACGCACCGCCCGGCTTCGTCGGCAACACCCACGCCGCCGACTTCGTCGAGGGACACGACGATCACGAGTTGCCGGGAGTGGTCGACGAACACGCGAATCACGATCAACACAGCCTTCATCGGCCTAGGCGGCCGCGCCCGCATCAGGCCATCGGTGTTCATCGCCGGCGAATACACGCCGCGCATCGCTGGATACGATCCGGGTCGCGGCCTCTGGGCGCGTCGCGATCGAGAAACTGTACGAAAGGGGGCGGGCACACACTGCAGCTCAACTTCACGAATTCGTTCGGCACGACATTCGGGCAAATCGCGCGGGGTGGCGACACGCACAACGTCTATCTTGGATTCAACATCACCCGGAAGTTCTGATTACAAACCCGCAGGAGGATAGAAAATGAGACGGTCGATCTTTGGAGCGATGGTTCTGGCGGCTGCGGCGGCCGTATCGATGTGCGGCGGCACGACAACCCGACCGGCCCGTCGAATACCGGGACCTATCGTATTTACGGCGACGTTGTCTGGCGCCAACGAGGTTCCGCCAATCACCGGCGCCGAAGCCAATGGGCGAGGTAACGCCACGGTGACGATGAACGTCCCGCGAGACGGCTTCGGGCAACCCGACCGGCGGCGGCACCGTCAACTTTTCCGCCCAGCTGTCGGGTCTCCCGGCGGGAACGCCGATCATTCTTGGGCACATCCACGAGGCGCGCGGCGGGCGTCAATGGCGGGACGTGTCGTGAATACGGGCCTGACGCCGGCGTCGCCTTCCGTGCTGGACGGTGCTGGCACCGGAAACCTGGTCTTCAACGATCGGGCGGTTGCCGCCGACGTCGCGCAGCGGATCTACGCCAACCCGGCCGGCTTCTACGTGAACTTCCATTCGCAAGCCAACGGGGGTGGTGTCGTCCGCGGCCAGCTGACGCGAGTGCAGTAAGAAGCGCCTGCGGCCCGAGCGACCCTTCGACGTAGCTCAGAGTCGTCCTGAGCGTGTCGAAGGACGAGGCGCGTAGCCGCCGAGCGAAGCGGGGGCATCGCTGGCGCGAAACAGGCGGGCGACCAGCACGGCGAGTCCGCCATAGCGCCAAGGATTGTGACACGCGGAGACGGAGGCCTCAAGCGCTTGGGGGGAGAGCATCCTTCATCCTTCCTACTTTCTTTGGGGCTTCAGCAGCAGATCGTGGAAGTCGAAGCTGAAGTCGGTGGCAGGCGACACCGCGCGCATTTTCGCCTGATCGATCGACCCATCCGGATTCAACGCGAACGTCACGTAGGCGTCGGCGCGCAGCTCGCGGTCCGACCAGCGGGCGATGAACGTATCGTGTTGCCAGTGCTCGAGCGTCCCGGTGAGGGATGGCGTGCGAGTGAATCGGATTCCCAGCCGTCCCTGCTGCTCCTCGATCGCGATCTCGCCATACCACTCGTCGACGTAGGTCCCGGCATACTTCGAGAGGGGCAGCGACGGCTTCGACGTAGTGTCCCGTGACGTCGCCGCTTTCTTCTCCGCTGCGGCAACCGCCGCTTCCTGACGGGCCGTGAGCTTCTGATAGGCCTCAATCCAGTCCGTCTGCGGGGCGCCGAGAAAATGGTCGGCGACGCGGAACGCGATGGCATCGAAAGCCGCGCCGGATTCCTGGTTGGTCAGGACGGCGATGCCGAGCTGCGCGTCTGGGACGAGCATCACCCGCGAGACGTAGCCGGGCAGCCCGCCCGTGTGCAGCAACAGCTTCTGACCGCGATAGTCCGCCACGCCCAGGCCGAGCGCATAGCCGCGATAATTCGACCGCTGCGCCGCCAGTTCCGGTGGCGGCGGTGGCGTAGATAGCGGCGTCACCACGGTCGTCAGCTCCCGCCAGGTGGCTTCGGAAAAGAGTCGCGAGCCGTCGGGCAGCGCGCCGCGTGCCAAAAGGACGCTCATCCACCGGGCCATGTCCACCGCGTTCGAATTGATGCCGCCAGCTGGATTGGTGTTGTCGCTGTCGAAGGGCTTGATCGACGTCACCTTTTCGCCGATCGGCGCGTGCGGCGTGGCTACGTTGCCACCTTTGAGCGCATCCGAATGCCGCACGTTGCTCGTCGTCATGCCGACGCGCTTCAGGATGCGCTCGGTCACGAAGTCCTCCCAGCTCTTCCCACTGAGCGATTCGATGACCTCCCCGGCAACCAGATACAGCACGTTGTCGTACGCGTAGGCACTGCGGAAGCTCGTCACCGGGCGGATGAACCTGAGCCGCCGGGCGATTTCCTTGCGGTCGTACGTCGAGGCGGGCCACCAGAGCAGATCGCCTGCACCCAGCCCGAGACCCGAGCGATGGACCAGTAAATCCCTGATGGACAGCTCACGCGTCACATACGGATCCCACATCTGGAACCACGGCAGGTAACGGATGACCGGCGCGTCCCATTCGAGCTTGCCTTCCTCGACGAGAAGCCCGAGCGCCGCGGCCGTGACCACTTTGGTATTCGACGCGATCCCAAACAGCGTCTGCGCATCGACCGCGGCCGGCTCGCCAAGCTTTCGGACGCCGTACCCTTTCGCAACGACGACGCGACCGTCCTTGACGACGCTGAGCGATGCGCCGGGAACGAAGAAGGTTTGCAACGTTCGCGCGACGTAGGCATCGAGATCCGGCGGCGCCGCCGTCGGCGCAGTCTGCGCCTCGGCGCTGGCCGACAGAACCGCTATCAACAGGAAGACGGCGAGCGGCCGGCCACGTACATTCGGGCGACTCTCACGTTTCGTCCTGAGCTCGACGACTGCCGCGGTGAACGCCGCACCCGCGCCGAATGCACCGAAGAAGACGAGAACAACCTCCACCAGACGGACGCGAGGCACGAGATCGACGGCCGTGGTGAAAGAGGTGAGCACGCCGATGGCGGCGGCAATCAGGAGCAACACTGAGCGTCGCATGTCGGCACAGTATACGGGAGGGGGCTCTTCTCTCAGTGCGCTTGGGGCCCTCCGCCTCCGCGCGCCGGCATCCATGCGCGCTACGGCGAGACCTCGCCGTAGCTGGTCGCCCGCCTTTTTCGCGACCAGCGGAGGCGGGCACCCCCAAGCGCTCTCGCTCGCGGGCGCGGCTGCGCCGCGCTTCCCTCCGGCCGCTCGCTCGGGGCCGCAGGCGCTCTACCCTCTCATTACGCGCCCTGCCACTTTGCTATCGGCGGACGAGAACCGACCGCAGCCATCGTAGCTCCGCAGAAAGGAGCGCGCGATGACGTTCAAGCCAAAAACGATCGGCCTCTGGGTGCTTCAGGCGTTGCTGGCGTTGGCAATGGTCGGTCCAGGCGTGCAGAAGTTCACGAGTCCGGTCTGGCAACGCATGTTCCGGGTCTGGGGCTATCCCGATCACTTCTACGCGGTAATCGGCGTTATCGAGATTGCCGCCGGCCTTGGACTCCTCGTCCCACGCATCGCCACGCCGTCCGCGATCGTGCTGATGTGCGTGATGGTTGGCGCGGCGATCACGCGAATCACGCATGGCGCCAGCGGCGTCGGCGAGATCGTGTTCTTCACGCTGCTCGGCGTCATCGCGTATGCGCGCCGGCCCGCCTCGATGCTGCCCCGGGTCAGGGCTTCCGGCATGGCGCCAGTCCGGTGAACGCGACGCTGTGATACAACGCTCGCGCCATGAGCCGGCGTCTCCTCGTATGGCTCCTTGTCCTTGCGGCGTGGACGCTGCTGGCGACGGTGTTTGCCGTCAGCAGCTCGCTGACCTACGTCATCTCGTACAGGCCGCCGCAGTGGGGCCGGACGTTCGCTTTCGCGGCGAGCGAGTGGTACCCGTGGGCCGCGCTCACGCCAGCCGTTGTGGCATCTGGCCAGCCGCCTGACGCTCGCTCGTGGGCGGACGCCATGGCGCGTCCTGATGCTGGCTGCGGCGGGACTGCCCATCGCCGTGGTCAAGGTAATGCTGACGCGGGTTCTACGGGAAGTCGCCGGCGGCGTCGACTACTTTCAAATCAGCAACATCACCACCCAATACCTGATCTACTGGGCCATCGTCGCCGTCGTTCATGCGGCCGAATACTATCGCGGCGAACGCGAGCGGGAGCTGCGCGCGTCTCAGGCCGAAACGCGCCTCGCCGAAGCACGCCTTCAGCTGCTGCGAATGCAGATCCACCCGCACTTCCTGTTCAACACGTTGAACACGATTGCGGAGCTCGTCCATGAAAACGCCGCGGCTGCGGAGCGCATGATTGGCAGTCTCAGCCAATTACTGCGTGAGACCCTCGATGCCGGTACGGTCGATCGAGTAACGCTGAACCGCGAGCTCGAATTGCTGGGACGTTACGTGGACATTCAGCGCGCGCGGTTCGGCGATCGGCTCGACGTCCGCCTCCAGATCGATTCGGCCGCCCGCGATGCGCTAGTGCCGATCTTCATTTTGCAGCCGCTGGTCGAAAACGCCATTCGCCATGGGCTCTCGGCTCGAATCAACGCCGGCCGCATCGACGTCACGGCTCGACGGGAAGGATCACACCTTACGATTGAAGTGCGTGACGATGGGATTGGTCTGACGGCGGGTGAGCTGCGCGAGGGTGTCGGCCTCGGCAACAGCCGCGCCCGGCTCACGGAGCTCTACGGTCCGGCACACGATTTCGAGGTGGCCAACGCCGATGGCACAGGAACCATCGTCCGGCTCTCGATACCCTGGCAGACGGATGCGCAGGTGACCGGCGTATGACACTGCGGACGCTCGTAGTCGATGACGAGCCGGTGGCACGGCGGCGTCTGCGGCGCCTGCTGCGGAACGATCCCGACGTGCAAATCGTCGCCGAGTGCGGTGACGGGGCGGCTGCGGTCGACGCTGTTCGTGCCCTGGTCCCCGACGTCGTGCTGCTCGACGTGCAGATGCCGGAGCTCGACGGCTTCGGCTTCCTGCAGACGCTCACGCCCGAGGAGATCCCGGTCGTCATCTTCGTCACCGCGTTCGATCGCTATGCCTTGCGCGCATTCGACGTACACGCGCTGGATTACCTGCTCAAACCGGTGGACGGCGAACGACTGGCGCGCGCCATCGCACGCGCCCGCAGCCGCGTCGCCGAACGGCGTGGCTCGTCTCCTGCGCCGCTCGACCAGCGGCTCATGGCTCTGCTGACCGAGCTGACCTCCGAGCGGCGCTACCTCACGCGGATTCCGGTGCGTTCGGACGGACGCCTGGTCGTCGTCCATCTTGCGGAAGTGGACTGGATTGCGGCCGCTGACAACTACGTGACCTTGCACGCGGGATCGCAGCGCCACATGGTCAGAGACACGATGGGACGGCTGGAGCGCGAGCTGGATCCGGATTCCTTCGTGCGCATTCATCGATCCACGATCGTGCGCATCGATGGGATCAAGGAGTTGGTGCCCGATTTTCACGGCGACTACACGGTCATCCTGAAAAATGGCGCCCGTCTCACGTTGAGCCGCACGTATCGGGCGAAGGTGGAGGCTGTGTTGGGCAGGACGCTCTAGCTAACTCCCAACTTCCAAATCCCACGTTCAGGATTAGCAGCGTATGTCTGCTAACACCCTATGTTGGCTTGTCAAAAGCAACAGGAGACAACGAGGTCAGGAGTGATTCGGGCAGTGCAATCAGCAGGGGCACATGACGAGCGACAGGCGCTGACAAAAGGCCAACGCTGAGACCCCAGGGGAGCCGAGACGCCTCGGACAGCTAGCATGGCCGAAGGGCACTCGCTCGTGCCACTCATCATCCGCGGTGTCTCTGCTCCGCGGCGGGCTCTGCGTTGTGCCTTTCTCCGTCACTCCTTTATCTCCTGTTAGCTCTTGCCAGTAGCCGGCGTCGATTTGACGCTTATCTATTTTTTTGTCGCCCACCGATAGCAAAGAGCCGTTTCTCTCCGCGCACGTAGAGCGTGCCGTCGGCGATGGCCGGCGTCGCCATCAGCGGCTCTCCCATCGGGTAACGGCCGGCGACCGAAAAATTGCGACCGGCGGGAATGACGAAGATGTCACCGTCCTCGCTCGACAGGTAGATCCTGTTGTCGGCGGCAACCGGCGACGCGCTGAAGCCGCTTCCGCGGTGCGGAATGCGCTGGCGATAGACTTCGTCCCCGGATTCGATGGCGTAAGCGTCGAGCAATCCTTGATTGCCCAACACGTACAACTGGTCGCGATAAGCGAGCGGCGTCGGCATGTACGACCCGCGCCCCGTCTTGTGCCAGGCAACGAACGTGTTGGACGACTGCCCTTCCGCCAGCGTGATGTCGCCGCGGGCGCCGGGCTTGACAGCGAAAATCGGCCGCTCGGGTGCACGCCCGCTCGCGACGATGATCAGGCCGTTGGCGAAGATTGGAGTGGGCGCGGTGATTTTCGAGCTGCCGGAGAGGCGCCAGCGCTCCTCGCCCGTCAACGGATCGTAGCCACGGATGAAGTTGGACGCGTTCGTGACCAGTTCAGCATGGCCGCCGGGAGGTTCGGCGACGGCGGGCGTTCCCCACGACGGCAGCTCTTTGCGATCGGCCTTCCAGACCGTCTTGCCGGTCCTGATGTCCGCGGCCAGGACGAACGAGCCCTCCTGCGTGTCACACTGCACGATCACCAGGTCTTTGTAGATGATCGGTGAGCTGGCGTTCCCCCACTCGTACTCGGGAAGGTCGTAGGCGCCGGCGTTGAGTACCCCGAGATCCTTCTTCCAGAGCTGCTTCCCCGACAGGTCGAACGCGTAGAGCCCCTGCGAACCGAAGAAGGCCACGACACGCTGGCCATCGGTGACCGGCGTCGCATTCGCGTAGGTGGCCTTGATGTGCCGCTTCTCACGCGGCACCCCTTTATACGCCGTGGCTTCCCACGCGATTCGGCCGGTTCCACGATCGATCGCCAACAAAACCCAGCGGTGCTCAGAGCTGTCCTCAGAGGCAGTGCCCTCACCGTAAAGGCCGGGCTTGAAGCTCGCGTCCGTCCGGCTGCTGATGGCCGTGGTGACATAGAGCCGGTCCTCCCACACGATTGGACTGGAATGCGCGAGCCCGGGAATAATGGCGCTCCACCGGATGTTCTCTCCAGTTGCGACGTTCCAGGAGGCGGGAAGATTCTGCCCGTCGACGACACCTGAGGCGTTCGGCCCGCGGAAGCCGGGCCAGTTCGGCGAAGGCGCGGCGAAGAGCGTCGCACCGAGTAAACTGAGTCCTATCGCGATCGGCGCGCGCCATCGCAGGGGACCATCAACCCACGAATGATCGGGCGTGGCTTTGCAATCGGACATGACGTCGATCAGATTATCGTCAAAGGAGTTGAAATGAAGACAGCACTTCTCATGCTGGCCGTTTTTGCCTTTGCGACGGTGGCAGGTGCCCAGACACCGCCTCCGGCCGGGCCCGAATTGAAGGTCGGCGATCAGGCGCCGGACTTTACGCTGGAGGCGTCCGACGGAAAGACCTACAAGCTGTCGGACTTCAAGGGCAAGAAGGCGGTCGTCATCGCCTGGTTCCCGAAAGCGTTCACACAGGGTTGCACCATCGAGTGCAAGTCGCTCGCGGCGAACGGCGAAAAAATTCGTAAGTTCAACGTCGCCTATTTCATGGCGAGCGTCGATCCGGTCTCGGACAACAAGGGCTTCGCCGAGCAGGAGAAGGCCGACTTTCCGTTGTTGAGCGATCCGACGAAGAAGACGGCCGAAGCCTACGGCGTGCTCAACCCGAAGGGGTTCGCGAGCCGATGGACGTTCTACATTGGCAAGGACGGGAAGATTCTCGCCATCGACAAGGCCGTCAAACCAGCGACGTCCGCTGAGGACATGATCGCGAAGCTCGGCGAACTGAAGGTCGAACCAGGAACTCACTAAATTCGTTTGTGAGATCAGGAGCGACATTGCAACAGGAGATATAACAGGAGATCAGGAGCATTCTTAACAAAGTCTCCTGACCTTCTGATCTCCCGGTCAGAACCTCCTGATCTCAGCGAGCGACGATCTGAATTTCGAACAGTTTGGGCCAGAGCTTGCCGGTCACGAACAACCGATCCTTCGCGGCATCGTAGGCGATGCCGTTGAGGACATCCACTCCAGCGGATTCTCGCGCTGAAAGCAGACCGGTCAGGTCGATCCAACCGATGACCTGGCCGCTCTGCGGCGAGATGCGCGCAATGCGGTGCGTCTGGTAGACGTTCGCGTAGATCTCGCCTTTGACGATTTCGAGCTCGTTGAGCTGCTCGACGGGCATCCCGGCATCCTTCACCGTCAGGCGGCCGGTCTCCTTGAACGTCGCCGGATCCAGGAACCGCAGGACCGACGATCCATCGCTCAAGATGAGCCGCTTCTCGTCGGTCGTCAGCCCCCAACCCTCACCCGTGTAGCTGAACGTCCGTCGCGGTTCGAACGTGGCAAGGTCGTAGACGAAACCAACCTCGGTCTGCCACGTCAGCTGGACCAGGTTGCTGCCGACGAGGGCGAGTCCCTCACCGAAATATTGCGGGTCGAGGCGGCGGATCTGAAGGACTGCGCCGGTCTCGGGCTGCACTTTCCTCAGGCTCGACCGCCCGTTGAGCCCTGTACCTTCGTAGAAGACGTTGTCGCGGTAGACCAGTCCCTGCGTATACGCCTCAGGGTCGTGCGGATAGCTGCGGACGACGCGATATTTGAAGGTGGGCGCCGGTGCGAGGCGCTGACTCGCTTTCTGAAGCGGAAGCGATCCGCCGGAAATAATCGCGGTCATGACAGCCAGTCCTGCGGCAAAGAGCAACACGCGTCGCATCATTAACCTGGGCTCTTGCCCCGGACCCCGGCTCAGTCGCTTGCGGGGGCCCCATGCCCCGCGCCGCTCCCTCGCAGGCGCGCCGTGCGCGCCTAGGCCGTTATGCGGAACGGAAATTCTCGTCATAACGGCCTGATCGTAGTATCGCTCAGGGAGTCGCCTGAGCGATAGCCAACACGAACGCCTCCCCCAGGTCCTCCGCCTTGCGTGCACCAACGCCGTAGATGTGCCGGAGCGCATCGAGAGAGGTCGGCTTGAGCCGCGCCATCTCGCGCAGCGTCGTATCGTGAAAGATGACGTAGGGCGGAACGCCGCGCGTGCGCGCGATCTCGAGCCGCAGCGCACGCAGGCGCTCGAAGAGGTCGCGATCGACTCCCTGCCACGACTCGGTCTCCACACGAGCGCGTTTGGACGGTCGATCGGCAACAGGACGGCGCTGCCGCGCCAGCGTCAGGTCGGGGGCGGCCGAGGCGTCCTTCAGCAGCGCAACCGCGGCGTGAGTCAACGCCAGAACGGGATACTCATCCTCGCTCTGACGCAGCAGTCCGTGGGCGATCAGCTGTTCGATGTATCCGCGTACTTCCGGCACGGTGCAGTCGCTCAGCAATCCGAACGTCGACAGCACGTCGTGCCGCCGCGCGCTGACCTGATCGGTCGCCGTCCCACGCAGGACGTTCGTCACGTGCAGCGCGCCGAACCGTTGGCCGACGCGCGCCACGCACGACAACACCTTGCGGGCCAGCAGCGCCGGCATCCGGCACCGCCTCGAGCTCGTCGAGACAGTAATCGCACGCCCCGCAGTCTTCGCGCGTGTAGTGCTCGCCGAAATAGCTGACGAGATGACGATGGCGGCAGCCGACGCTGGCGGCGTAGCGTTCGATGTCGCGCATCAGTCCGCGCCGTGCTTCCGTGAGCTCGCCGTTCCGCTCGAGCATCACGCGCCACTTCATGAAGTCGGCGGTCGAGTAGATGAGGACGCATTCCGCTTCCAGCCCGTCTCGACCGGCGCGTCCTGATTCCTGCTGATAGTGCTCGAGTGACTGCGGAGAACCCGCGTGCACGACGAAGCGCACATCCGATCGGTCGATGCCCATGCCGAACGCAACCGTGGCGACGATCACATCCGCGTGTTCGTCCAGGAACGCCTCCTGGTTCTCACTCCTCACATCATCGTCGAGGCCGGCATGATAGGCACGGGCGCGAACGCCCGTTTGCGTCAGCCAGGCCGCGAGGGCATCGACTTCACGCCGCGACGTGCAGTAGACGATGCCCGCCTGACCTCGATGGCGAGCGAGGATATCGGTGAGCTGTCGCTTCAGATTGGCGCGCGCGAGAACGCGGTAGACGAGGTTCGGCCGATCGAATGAGCCGACGAGCTCGACCGGCGAGACCAGCCCCAGCTGCGTGCAGATGTCCCGCCGGACGCGCGCCGTCGCCGTGGCCGTGAAGGCGTGCATGCCGACGTTGGGGAAGGTCTGACGCAGGCGCGCGAGTTGCCGGTACTCCGGACGGAAGTCGTGACCCCACTGGCTGATGCAGTGCGCCTCGTCGACGGCAATGAACCTGACGCCCGATTGTGCGACGACGGCAGCGAATGCCTCGCCGCCTTCACCCGCGACGCGCTCCGGCGACACGTACAGCAATCGATAGCGACCCTCCCTGATGCCCGTCATGACGTCGGCACGCTGTTCCGTTGACAGCGAGCTGTTGAAATACGCCGCGGGCACGCCATTGCCGACGAGCGTATCCACCTGGTCTTTCATCAACGAAATCAGCGGGGAGACGACGAGGGCGAGACCACCGCCGAGGAGCGCCGGCGCCTGAAAGCACAGCGACTTTCCGCCACCGGTCGGCAAGACGACGACGGAGTCGCGACCGTCGAGGATCGCGCGCATCGCGTCGTGCTGGAGCGGACGGAAGGCGTCGAAGCCCCAGTAGCGGGTCAGGACGTCACGGAGAGGATCCACTACACCCCTTCGAGGATGATCAGCGTGCCGGTGGACGTGGCCTGGCGCAGGGCGCGAGCCTCGGCATACTCGGGCGAATTCCACCACGCTCGCGCCCGCTCGATTGAGGGGAATTCGAGAAGTACCAGCCGGGATGGCCGCCAGTCCCCTTCCAGGACCTCGGTCTGTCCGCCACGCACCACGAAGCGGCCACCGAAGGGCACGAGGGTGGCCGACACCATCCGTTTGTAGTCTTCGTAGCGGACCGGATCGACGATCGTGATGTTGGCGATGACGAAAGCGGGCACATCATCCTCTCAGAATCAGGCTGCAACAGGTGAGCGCGCCCTCGGCCTTGGCCAGCTCCGAGAGGTCAACAGCTCGGACATCCAGGCCGAAGCGCTCGAGGCGCGTGGCCGTTTTCGGTGCTGACGCCGCACACAGGACGGCATTGCCGAGGCGTACGACATTTGCGGCGAACGGCTCGTCCGGATCGACGGCAATGGCCTTCATGCCGGCGAACTGCGTGGCATCCACCCAATGCGGATTGACGAGCAGCAGGTCGTCGCCGACGCACGTGACCGCGCTCTTCAAATGCAGGCAGCCGCGCGTTTCAACCGGATGGACGCGATAGCGGAAAGGGCCGACGATATCCGCGAGCTGGCGGAGGCCGGCGGCATTGCTCCGTCCGGACACCCCGACGTAGACATCGTGTCCGACCTGCATCACGTCGCCACCATCAAGCGTCGCCGGTGCGCAGATCGCCGCCAGTCGCCGATATGGCGTAAGGACGGCAGCAACCGCTTCCGACTCGTGCTGCCTCGACGCGACGGCAGGTCGAGCGAGGACGGCCATGTCGTCGAACAGGACCGCCGTGTCTTCGATGAAGACCGAGTCGGGCATGTCGTGCGCGGCCGGTACCGGCTGCACGCTGCACCCCATCTGCGCCAACGCGTGCTCGTATGCGGCGTGCTGCAGGCGTGCGCGGCCGAGATCGATCGGCTGCCGTTCGACGTGCGTCAGCTCGCAGTGTTGAATCGAGTCGGGCACCGCTCGCGTGAATGCCCGCATCCCTGTCCCGACCCCACCCATCGACGCCGATCCTCAGTGGCCCCCGCCTTCACCGGCGAGGGACTTCACGATGTCGCCGAGCACGCCTTTCGCGTCACCAAACACCATCAGCGTATTGTCGGCCGAGTACAACTCGTTGTCGATTCCGGCAAAGCCGGGGTTCATCGACCGCTTGATGGCAATACACGCCTTCGCACGATCGGCATCGATGATTGGCATGCCGTAGATGGGACTGGCCTTGTCGTGCCGCGCCGCGGGATTGACGACGTCGTTCGCACCGACGACGAGAACCACATCGGTCTGCGGCAGATCGCGATTGATGTCGTCCATTTCGATCAGCGCCTCGTACGGCACCTCGGCTTCAGCGAGAAGAACGTTCATGTGGCCGGGCATTCGTCCGGCGACGGGGTGGATGGCGAACTTGACGTCGATGCCTCGTTTGCTCAGCTGATCGTAGATCTCGCGGACGCGATGCTGCGCCTGCGCCACCGCCATGCCGTAGCCGGGCACCACCACCACGGTCGACGCATTTTCGAGCAGGTCGGCCGCATCGCGTGCCGTGCCGCTCTTGACCGCCTTCGCCTCGGCGGCCGCCGCGCCGGCCTGGACCTGTCCGAACGCGCCGAACAGTACGTTCGTGAACGAGCGGTTCATCGCCCGGCACATGATGACCGACAGGATGAAGCCGGAGGAACCGTCGAGGGCACCGGCCGTGATGAGCACCTTGTTCTCGAGGACGAACCCCATCGCGACTGCAGACAGCCCGGCATAGGAGTTCAGCAGCGAGATCACCGTCGGCATGTCGGCGCCGCCGATCGGGATGATGAGCAGCACGCCGAAAACCAGCGACAGAATGAGAATCAGGGCGAACAGCCACCACTGCTGCGGGTCCGCGACCAGATACACGGCTGCACCGATCGCGATGGCGAGCAGCGACAGGTTCATGATGTTTTGCCCGCGATACGTGATCGGCCGCGTCGGCACAATCTCCTGCAGCTTGCCGGCGGCCATCAGACTGCCCGTGAACGTCAGCCCGCCAAGAATCACCTCGATGGCGATCGCCGAGGTCCTGAACACGGTCAGTTCGCCCGCCGGCAGCCACAGCGCGTACTTGGCCGTACCGACGAGAGTCGCAGCAAGGCCACCAAAGGCATGGGACAGAGCCGTCCGCTGTGGCACGGCGGTCAACGGAACCTTGGACAGCGGAATGCCGATCAGCGTACCGACGACCATGCCCGCCACGATCCAGCTGTAGCCGACGATCTCCGGATACAGCAGAGTTCCAACGACCGCCGCCGCCATACCGCCGACGCCGGCCGCCACGCCCCGCCGCGCTGTGGAAGGGTGACTCAGCCAACGCAGTGACAGGATGAACAGCGCCGCCGCGGCGAGATAGCTTGCCTGGGTCAGGTGCTCCGCCATTACTGCTTCCTCCGCTCACGGAACATGCGGAGCATGCGGTCCGTGATCAGGAAGCCGCTGACGATGTTGGTCATGGAGGCGGCGACGGCGATGGTGCCGATGATCGTGGTGAAGGTGGTGTGCTGCTCGCCGGCGATGATGATGGAACCGACCACAGCAATGGCGGAGATGGCGTTGGTCAGCGACATCAGCGGCGTGTGCAGGAGCCGCGAGACGTTCTGGATCACCTGGAAGCCGACGAACGTCGCCAGCAGGAAAACAAACGCCATCGACCACAGATCGAGCGAGTGCATCGGGAAACTCCAATCCGCGAAATCGAGGGATGGTATCAGTCTCAGCCGTCAGCTTCCAGCGACCAGCCTCCAGCTGCCAGCTGCCAGCTGCTCGCTAGCTCGAAGCTAAAATCCAACTATCGTGAGCTGGAGGCTGGAAGCTGGCGGCTGGAAGCTATTAATCGAGACCCCCGACGGCCTGTTCTGCCCCGCCGGTGGCTTCTACATCGATCCGTGGCGACCGGTGGCGCGCGCGCTGGTCACGCATGCGCATGGGGATCACGCGCGGCCGGGCAGCGCCGCGTACCTGTGCGCGACGCCAGGCGCCGGTCTTCTCCGGCGGCGATTCGGATCGGAACCGACTATCGAGCATGTCCCGTACGGACAGCCGATCACCATCGGCGACGTGCGGGTGAGCTTTCATCCCGCGGGACACGTGCTGGGCTCGGCGCAGATACGTCTCGAACCATTGAGCGCGCACGAAGGTGTGTGCGTCGTGGCCGGCGACTACAAACGGGCGGCCGACCCGACCTGCGACCCGTTCGAACCCGTCCGCTGTGAGACCTTCATCACCGAATCCACCTTCGGCCTTCCGATTTACCGGTGGGATTCCACCGAGAGCGTGGTCAACGAGCTGATCGAGTGGTGGCGTGGCAACCAGGCGCGTGGAAAGACGTCGGTGCTGTTCTGCTACACGATCGGCAAGGCGCAGCGCATCCTGGCGGAGCTCGCCCGGCACACGGAACGGCCGGTGATGGTCCACGGGATGATGCTGTCGGCCATCGACGCCTATCGTGAAGCGGGGATCGGCATGCTGCCGGTCGTTCCGGCGACCGAGCAACCTCGCGGTACGTCGTTCGCGGGAGAGCTCGTCCTTGCCCCGCTGCCGGCGCGTGGAACGCCGTGGATGCGACGGCTCGGCGATCACTCGGACGCGTTTGCCTCCGGACTCATGCGCGTCCGTGGCGTGCGCCGGCAGCGTGCCTTCGATCGCGGATTCGTTTTGTCGGACCACGCGGACTGGCCGGCGCTGCTACGGACCATCGAGGAAACTGGCGCGTCTCGCGTGCTCGTGACCCACGGGCACGCCGAGCCGTTCGCCCGCGAGCTGACGCGGCGCGGATGGCACAGCGGCGTCATCCGCACGGCGTGGGAGGGCGAGGCCGGAAGCGGCGACTGATGAAACGCTTCGCCCGGCTCTACGACGAAATCGATCGCACGACCTCCACCAACGCGAAAGTGGCGGCGATGGCCGATTACTTTGCGACCGCGCCGCACGCCGACGCGGCATGGGCGGTCTTCTTCCTGACCGGACGTCGACTCAAGCGTCTCGTTCCATCGGCTGCCATCCGCGACTGGGCGCTGGCAGCCACGGGGCTCGACGCGCAGCTGCTCGAAGAATGCTATGCGGTGGTCGGCGATGGTGCGGAAACGGTCGCGCTCGTGCTGGACCAACTGCCGCCTGTCTCGCCGGAGCCCGATCTCCCGCTGGCGGATTGGGTCGAGGGCCGGCTCCTCCTCCTTCGAACCGCCGGTGCCGCGATCCAGCAGACGCGCGTGATCGCCTGGCTGCAGCCGCTCGACCGGCTGCAGCGGTTCATCCTGCTGAAACTGATGACGGGGGAACTGCGCGTGGGCGTTTCGCAAACGCTCGTCGTTCGCGCTCTGGCCCAGACGAGCGGACAGCCGCCGGCTGTCGTTGCCGCGCGATTGATGGGCGACTGGACCCCGAACCCGGCCTTTTTTGCATCCGTCCTGAGCCCCGAGCAGACCGACGACGATCGCTCGCGACCCTATCCGTTCTATCTGGCCTCACCTCTCGAGGACGATCCGTCGACGTTGGGCGATCCGGCGGACTGGCTCATCGAGTGGAAATGGGACGGGATTCGTGCTCAGCTCATCAAACGCGCCGACGCCGTGCACCTCTGGTCGCGCGGCGAAGAGCTGGTCACGCACCGGTTCCCCGAAATCACAGCCGCGGCGACTCGACTGCCGGACGGAACCGTCCTCGACGGAGAGGTGCTGGCCTTTCGCGACGAGGCGCCGTTGCCGTTCTCGGCGCTTCAGCAACGGATCGGCCGTCAGAAGCAGGTCGCGCAAATGGTGCGCGCCGTTCCCGTCGTGTTCATGATCTACGACATCCTCGAGGACGAGGGGACGGACATCCGGCAGCTGCCGCTCGACGAGCGGCGTGGACGGCTGGCGCGGCGCCTGACCGGCGAAGGCGTCCTTCGGATATCTCCTGAGGTCGCCGCGCAGACATGGGAGCAGCTGGCCGCCCTTCGCGCCGACTCGCGCGCGAGGGGTGTCGAAGGATTGATGTTGAAGCGACGGTCGTCCACCTACGGCGTCGGGCGAAAGCGCGGTGACTGGTGGAAGTGGAAAATCGAGCCTTACACGATCGAGGCCGTGCTGATCTACGCGCAGCCGGGAAGCGGCCGGCGTGCCAGCCTGCTGACCGACTACACCTTCGGCGTCTGGGACTCGGGCGAGCTCGTGCCGGTGGCCAAGGCGTATTCCGGTCTCTCCAACGAGGAAATCGACGAGATGGACCGGTGGATTCGCCGCCACACGCGCGAGCGCTTCGGACCGGTCCGTCACGTCGAGCCGGTGCATGTCTTCGAGCTCGGCTTCGAGGGGATCGCGCGCTCCGCGCGCCATCGCGCCGGGATTGCCGTCCGCTTTCCACGAATGCTGCGCTGGCGGCGCGACAAGAAGGCTGAAGAGGCGGATACGCTCGACAACGTGCGGCAACTGCTCGACAGCGTCGAGCAACGCCAGCGTCCGTGATATTTTTCGTGAACGTGCGTCGGCTGTTACTGTTCACACTCGTGCTCGGGCTGCTGGGGACCGGCGCCGAGCTGTTCCTGCTGCAGCACTACGAAGACGCGTGGCAGCTGGCGCCGCTCGTGCTCATCGGCGTCGCACTGATCCTGCTGTGCCTGCACGGCGTGTCTGCGGGTCGCGGCACGATTCGCGGCATCCAGGCTCTGATGGTGCTCTTCATCATCAGCGGGGTCGCAGGAGCGGGGTTGCACTACAACGCAAACAGCGAGTTCGAGCTGGAGATGAATCCAGCGCTCGCCGGCTTCGAACTGTTTCGGGAATCACTATCGGGCGCGACCCCGGCGCTCGCACCCGGGACGATGATCGAGCTGGGCCTGATCGGATTGGCCTACACCTACCGTCATCCGCGATTGGATGACTCCGTCGTGGCGGAATCGAGGAGGCAGTGAGGAGGCAGGAATGATACGCGTGAAGATGTCGATCGCAGCCCTGAGCGCTGCGTGTGTGTTTGCTGGAACGCTGTATGCGCAGGGAACGCCAGCGGCGGCTCAGAATAAACAGCAGGCGCTCGCCGATCCCAACACGGCTACCGAGAAGGACCTGGCAACGGTCGCGCACATTACGCCCGCCATTGCCAAGGTCATCGTGTCCAAACGTCCGTTCAAGACCGTGGTCGATCTCGACGCCGTGCTCAAGGAGCAGAAGCTCACCGCCGAGCAGATCACGGAGGTTCACCGGACGCTGTTCGTTCCGCTCAACCTGAACAGCGCAACCGATGACGAAATCCTCGCCATTCCCGGCATCGGCAAGCGGATGCTGCACGAGTTCAAGGAGTACCGGCCCTACACGTCGATAGAACAGTTCCGCCGGGAAATCGGCAAGTACATCGACAAAGACAAGCGGGAGGCCGAGCTTGCGCGTCTCGAACGCTACGTCGTCATCAAGTAAGCCGGCCGGTGAGGAGCACGGGGCCGTCCTGAATAGTGACGGTCGTGGCGCGGCCTGACAGCGGTTCGAAGCGAATGCGGACTGCTTCCGCTCCAGCCGGATTGAAGACGCGTCCGCCCAGATGGAAGATATTGCGCTCGATGGCCCCCTCACGCTTGATAGCCAACCCACGAGAGTTGAGCGTCACGATCAGGCGATCCCTGCTGCCGGCACCGAACGAATAGGTGCCGGCGAGCTCTTTGACGGCGGCTTCGTCCAGGGTTTCGTTCGTATATCGTGGATCGGCGTCTCCCAGCGACTCGAGATAGGCAGTCACGGCCGCAGCTTGAGATCCGCCGGCTTTCGCATGGCTCAGCAGGGTGAGGCCGTGCGGACCCCGAGTGCGCTGAATGCCGGGGGCCGCCGCCACGAACGACTTCACGACGTCGAGCTGGCCAAGCATCGCCGCGGAAAAGATCGTCACGTGAGCGCCATTGGCGATCAGGGTGTCCGCGATCTCACGGTTCCCGACGTGAGAGGCGGCGCCGAGCGCGGTCTCCCAGTCCCCGTAGCCCCAATCCCAAGCAGCCCGGGCAAGCGACGGCCGCTCGCGGACAAGCTCTTTCACCCGTGCCACGTTGCCGTGCGAGACCGTCACCATCTCCTGCACGAGCGTCGAGGGCTGGGACGGAAAGTTCGGGTCAGCCGGCGGCGTGGAGGTCTGCCGGATCGACAGGAGGCTCGCGAGAGGTCCGGTGCTCAAGAAAGTACGTCGAGTGAGGTTGCGCATGGGCTGGGCGGATCTTGAGGAACGCCCGGCCACGAACACCAGCGAGGAAATGATGAGCAGCGAAGGCCGACGCACTCAGCGACTTGCGGGGACGGATGAGGAGGCAGCCAGCTTCCCGTCGACCGCCGCGGCGATGGATTCCGCCAGCTCACCCTGGACATCGAGCGGGAATTCCGGTCGATCGAACGTGTTCGCCCAGACGTGCGCTTCATCGCTGACGCGGATCAGATGGGCAATGAGCCTGACCCGCCCGCCGTCACTCTTCACCTGAGCGAGCACGACGTACTCGGCGTCGAGCGATTCCCCAATGGCCTTGAGGTCGCGGAACGCGCGAGGCCGGTGCAGCGCCGCGGCATTGCCGATGACGGCAATTCTCTGCAGCCGGTCAGGCGTCGCCAGACGCGCGACCGTGGCATCCGCCACCCCTCCGGCAATCAGGTCGAACGCGGTGGACCCGGTCTCGTTGTCGAACGGGAGGACCGCCACGCGAACCGGCGGGCGTCTGGTCGTCACTTGTCGGTGCACGAAGCCGGCGGCGATCATCCCGGCCAGCAGAGCCAGCACGATGACGATCGGTCTTCGACGCAGTCCGCTCCTGGCGTCAGCGGTGGCGGGGTCATCCTCTGTAACACTTGTTGCTTGAAGTGTAACGACATTTGCGTGAGCACTCACCGGCGCGATGAAGCGGTAGCCGCGGCGCGGGACCGTTTCGATGAAGCGGGGCGACTCGGCCGAGTCGCCGAGGGCGGCCCTGACCTGCGCGATGCAGAAATTGAGACCGCGCTCGAAATCGACGAACGTGGCCTCACCCCAGACGGCCGCCCTCAGCTCGTCGCGGGTGACGAGCTCTCCCGGGCGCTCCACGAGCAGTGCGAGGACGCGGGCCGGCTGCGGCTGGAGGCGGATCGGCGTTCCCTCGCGCGTGAGCACGCCCGAGGCAGGGTCGAATTCGAAGAGTCCAAAGCGCGTGCGACTCATCGGGCCAGGCGAGTGTAACAGCTCGCTGCTCGTGGCTCGGCGCTCGGCGCTCGCAGTTGGGGTCAGATCTTGTTTCTTGCAGCAGTGTCCTCGCGAGATGACGTCGGCGCACGACCAATCCGGCAACGCCGACCAGTCTCCGAAAGAGGACAGTCCTGCAAGAAACAAGATCTGACCCCGGATCTTATCATTCGCACATGCTCACCCGGATCCACACGATCGCGATGATCGCCGCACTCTTCGCCGCGCAACAAACGGCGCGGAAATCCACGCCTCCCTCATTTCAAGTCATGGAAGCCACCATCGCCGAAATCCACGCGGCGATGAAGACCGGGCAGGTGACGTGCCGGACTCTCGTCGAGCAATACCTCCGCCGCATCGAGGCGTACGACAAGATCGGCCCCGCCATCAATGCCATCGTCGTCCTCAATCCTGACGTGCTGGCGCAGGCGGACGCCCTCGACACGCGATACAAGCAGGCGGGCCTGACCGGTCCCCTCCACTGCATCCCGGTCATCGTCAAGGACAACTTCGAGACGGTTGGCTTGCAAAGCGCGGCCGGTTCGCTCGCACTCGCCGGCTTCGTTTCGACGAAGGATGCGTTTCAGGTACGTCGGATCAAAGAAGCCGGGGCGCTCGTGCTGGCGAAGTCGAACATGGCCGAATGGGCGTTCACGCCCTACGAGACGGTGAGCTCCATCCTGCCTGGCTACACGCGAAATCCGTATGCGCTCGAACGCGTGACCGCGGGCTCGAGCGGCGGCACGGCTGCCGCGGTCGCCGCCAGCATGGGCGCTGTGGGCCTCGGCAGCGATACCGGCAATTCAATCCGTGGTCCCTCATCGCATCAAAGCCTCGCCGGCATCCGATCGACGATGGGTCTGACGAGCCGCGGCGGGGTGGTACCGCTCAACCTGCTGGCGGACATCGCCGGACCGATGACACGAACAGTCGCGGACATGGTGGCCGTTTTTCAAGTGATTGCCGGTGCCGACGAAGCCGACCCGATCACCATGCCGGTATCGCCAGTTGCTGCCTTCCGACCTGGAACGCCACCGGCCGCTCGTCCCGACTATTCGGCCGCTCTCGTGCGCGACGGATTGAAAGGGGCACGCATCGGCATCTTGCGGCAAGCGTATGAGCGCGACACCACCGACGCTGAAATCGTCACCGTATTTCAGACAGCGACCGATGACATGAAGCAGGCTGGTGCCACGATCGTGGATCCCGTCGTCATCCCTCTCGATGACGTGCGGCGCGTCGAAGGCGCCCCACCATGCGGCGGCTTCAAGTACGACATCAACAGATATCTCGCGTCACACGGATCCAGGATTCCGGTCAAGAGCCTGGACGAAGTGATCAAGTCGCGTCGTTTTCACCCGAGCGTGCAGCGCCGACTGGAAATGGCGAAGGAGGATCCCGAGAATGGTCCGGACACGCCCGCCTGCAGCGCAGAAGCCGAGTTCCGCGCTCGGGTGCGGGCGGCGGTTCTTACGGTGATGGATGCACAGACGCTCGACGCTCTCGTCTACCCGACCTGGAGCAACCCGCCGCGCCTCATCGGCGATCTGAACACGCCGCACGGCGACAACAGCCAGTTCTTTTCACCGGTCACCGGGTTTCCGTCCGTGCAGGTGCCGATGGGGTATACGCGTGGAGGTCTCCTTCCCGCGGGGCTCACGATCTTCGGGCGACCGTGGGATGAGGCGCGTCTGATCAAACTCGCCTACTCCTACGAACAAATGACGCACCATCGGCGGCCGCCTCCGACGACGCCACCTCTGAAATAGAGTGGGCAACGTCCTGGACGCTATCTCGTCAGGCAGCCAGCCGTGCCTGTCTGATGATCTCTCGCAGGCTGGGTCTGGCACCGGCGCTGAGGAGCCCGATGCGAAACAGTCGGCCGCCGAGGCGCAGTCCCAGCCAGGTGGCAGCTGCCAGCAGGATCAGGGCGGCTGCGACTTCCCACCACGCCAGCAGATCGGCGTCAGTGCTGGCACGGAGGACGATGATGGGTCCGGCGGTGAACGGGACCAACGTCAGCACGCGGGCGATCGCGCCGTGCGGCTCCTTCAGCAAGACCGCAATCAGCATCATCGGCAGCGCAGCGATCAGCGACCAGATCATCGCCAGCTGCTGCGCCTCGCGCATGTTGGAGCCCAGCGATCCAGTCCCGAGGATCAGGCCGCCAAAGAACAGGAACGCGAGGATGAAGAACGGGATTGCCAGCGCAACCGCGCGCCACGGCACATCGACGGTCGACGCAACCAGCAGCGGGACGATACCCAACCCGGTCGCCAGCATCATCAGCAGCCAGACGGCAATTTGCAGCAGGCCGGCCGCACCGAGACCGAGCAGCTTGCCCGCGAGGATCTCGTCGGGATTCGCCGACGCCAGCAACACCTCGACGACCTTGTTCTCCTTTTCGACGGCGGTGCCCTGCATCAAGTATCCGGACGTCATGAGGATCGACAGCAGGAACAGCACCATGAACAGGAGCGGAACGGCCAGTCGGACAAAGGATGATGCTGCGCCGCCATCCCGCAATTCGCCCGAGCGGCTGATCGCGTAGCGCTTCGTCGATTTGATCGGATCGACGATGCGTGCGGCGACTCCAGGCTTGTACTCGTCCGGCGGTGAGCCGGCCGCGCAGGAGGTCTCCGAACGCATCGCGTGAATCGCCACCCGAGAAGCTGATGGTCTCCGGCGAATAGACATCGATGCGACCGGTCGCCATGTAATCGGCGGGCACCACGAAAAACCCCTTGAGGCGCCGCTGGATCAGCGCGTCGCGCGCCTCCTGCTCGCGCTCGAACCGCCTGAACACGAAGTTCGACGAGGCAATTGCGCGGTCGAATGCCTGTCCCTTTCCGGAAGCTTCGAGCACTTGCCGCATCTCGTCTGGCAGCGTCGCGCCCGACGCCGTAACGTCGTTCTGCAGATTCAGGATGTTGCCGGAGTCGACGACGCCGTAGACAACCGGCTCGCGCGCCTTCTTCTCCGCGTAGTACGCCGGAATGGCGATGATGCTGGCGTAGGCCACCATGAACAGCGGCATGCCGAAAGTGGCGATGAGATACCCGACCCTCTTGATGGTCGCGAAGAACTCGAATGCTGCCACCGTACGAATCTTGTTCCAGCGATGCATATCGGCTCCCGAAAGGGGACACTCAACTTTTGCCTGGAGTGTCCGTTTTCGCTAAAAGTTGAGTGTCCCCTTTACGCCCGCCCTTGACGACCTGGAGAAAGATGTCCTCCATCGGTGCCAGCATCGGCTCGAACCGGTCGATGACCGCTCCCCGGTCGACCAGTGCCTTCAATATCTGCGCCGCTCGCGTCCCGTCGGACACAATCAAGCGCCACGTATTTCCATTGTCTTGTACAACGCTCACCACGTCGGGCACGTCCGGCAGTGGCGCCCGCGCCTGGACGCGAATCTCCGGCAGTGAATGATTGCGGCGCACGTCGGCGACGGCACCATAGACCACGAGTCTGCCGTGATCGATGAGCGCGACGCGATCGCACAGCGCCTCGACCTGACTCATATGGTGCGTGGACAGAATCGTCGTGCGCCCGGCTCGACGCCGTTCGACGAGCAGATCCTGGACGGTGCGGACGTTGACCGGGTCGAGACCGGTGGTGGGCTCGTCGAGCACGCAGATATCCGGATCGCTCAGCAGCGCCGACGCAATCTGTACTTTCTGCGACATGCCTTTGCTCAAGCGATCGACCCGCCACGATGCCACGTGGGCGAGGTCGACGCGCTGCAGCCAGGTCATCGATCGGCGGCGCGCTTCGTGCCGGCTCAATCCCTTCAGGGCGCCGAAATACGTCATCACATCGAGAACGGGCAGCTTGGTGTAGAGCCCGCGCTCTTCCGGCAGGTAGCCGAGACGATCCAGATGCTCGCGGCGGCGCGGCTCGCCGAACACCCGGACTTCTCCCCGGTCGGCGCGAATGATGTCCATCAAGATGCGGATGAGCGTGCTCTTGCCGGCGCCGTTCGGCCCCAGCAGCCCGAAGATCTCCCCGCCGAATACGTCGAATGACACCCCGTTCAGCGCGACCGTCTGACCGTAGGCTTTTTCAATGTGGTCGAAGCTGAGGATGGGTGTCGGGGGCAAGGCGGCGATTATACTCGTCGCGTGCGCGGACTCGTTCGAGACGCGGTTCACGATCTGAGACATGCCGTGCGCATGCTGCGGCGCACCCGGGGCTTCACGGCGGCAGCCATTGGCGTGGTCGCGCTCGGAATTGGCGCCAACACCGCGGTGTTCTCGGTCGTCAATGCCGTCCTGCTGGAGCCACTGCCCTACCCGGAAGCAGAACGCATCATCCAACTCGTGACCTCGTCCCGCAGCGTGCGGGTTGCGCCGGTCGTTTCCATCCCAAAATTCAACATCTGGCGGGAAGAGATGCGGCGCCTGGCCGACCCCATCGCCGCCTACCAGGTGAGCGATCCGGGAGTGAACCTCACCGGCGGCGATCGCCCGGAGCACCTGCGAGCGATGCACGTCTCGGCCGGTTACTTCGATGTCTTTGGAGCGGAGATCCGCCTCGGGCGAACGTTCTCGCGCGCCGAAGATCGGCCAAATGGATCTCGCGTCGCCGTCCTCAGCCATGGACTATGGGTGCGCCGCTTCGGCAGTCAACGCGACATCGTCGGCCGCACGATCCCGCTTGGAGGCGAGCCGCATGAGATCGTCGGCGTCGTGGCCGCCGGCTTCGTGCCGGAGCCCTTCGCAGAGATATGGCTGCCTCTGCAAGCCGACGAATTCAGCCGTGACCACACCAACTACGTAAAGGTGGCCGCGCGTCTTCGACCGAACGTGTCGTTCCTCGCGGCGCGTCGGCAGGCTGACGCGGCGACCATACCGTTTCGCACGCTGTACCCATTCGCGTTGGGACCGTGGGAGGGGCTGTCTGCTGAATCATTCAGCGACGTCACCGTCGGCGATATTCGACCGTCGCTGCGAATGCTCACCGGTGCCGTGCTGTTCGTGCTGCTCATCGCCTGCGCCAACGTCGCCAGCCTGCTGCTGGCGCGGGGATATCGACGTCGCCGCGAGATCGCCACCAGAGCGGCGCTCGGGGCGGCGCGCAATCGCCTTTTCCGCCAGCTCCTCACCGAGAGCTTGCTGGTATCGGTCGCGGGTGGTGCGCTCGGTCTCGGTGTCGGATACGCCGGTATCCGCGCCATGTTGTGGGTCGCTCCATCGCAGATTCCGCGCATTGGTCAGAATGCCACGGGCATCGCGCTCGACGGCCTGGTGCTGCTGTTCACGCTGGCGGTCTCAGTCGGCACCGGCATCCTCTTCGGCATTCTTCCCGCTCTCGCTGCGTCGCGGATTGACCTCATCGCGGCATTCAAGGACGGCGGTACGTCCGCTGATTCCGGATGGCACCGGGCGCGAGCTCAGTCGGTCTTGGTGGTCTCCGAGATTGTTCTCGCGCTCGTGCTGCTCGTCGGGGCCGGCCTGCTCATCCGAACGTTCATCGCCCTGCGCGAAGTCGATCGCGGCTTCGATCCGCGAAATGTGCTGGCGCTGGACATGTCGTTGAACGGAACGGCGCTCCAGGATTCGGCCGCGGTTGCCCGCCTTGCCGTCAACGCCACGACCCGAATCTCCGGTGGCGGCAGCCTGCCAGCGGTGGCCGCCACGCGCGGCCTGCCGTTTGAAGCACGTTTCGGGCTGCCATTCAAAATTCCCGAGCGTGCCCTCTCCGGCGTGGGCGGACCATTCCATGGCATCGCGCATTGGCGAAGTGTCACACCGGAATATTTCGACGTACTGCGCATCCGGCTGCTCGGTGGACGTCAGTTCACTCGGCTCGACGCGGCCGGCGCGGTTCCTGTAGCCATCATCAATCGGGCGATGGCCACCAGGTACTGGCAACGGGCGGATCCGTCCCGGGATCGCGTGCAGGTGGGCGTTGAGGCGGGACCGGACTATCTCGATGAACCGCGCTCCATCGTCGGTGTCGTGGATGACCTTCGCGACGACGCCGATAACCTCCAGCCGCAGCCGACCGTTTATGTTCCGCTGGCGCAGGTCAGCGATCGGATGACGTTGCGCGTGAACAAGCTGTTTCCCCTGACGTGGCTCATTCGGACGGCCGGCAGTCCGATCGGTCAAGCATCCGCCATCGAAGCGGAGCTGCGGTCGAGTAGTGGCGGTCTGCCCATCGCTCGAACGCGCACCATGCAGCAGATTGTCGCAACATCGACGGCTCGGGCGGCTTTCAGCATGTCGCTCTTGATGGCATTCGCGACGGTCGCGTTGGCACTCGCGATCGTCGGCTTGTATACGCTCATCTCGCACTCGGTGCAGCAGCGCACCCAGGAGATCGGGATCCGCATGGCCCTCGGCGCTGTGCCCGGCGACGTTCGCAGCCTGGTGCTGGTTCAGGGACTGCGCCTCGCGGCAATCGGCGTCGTCATCGGCGTCGGCGCGGCGCTCCTGTTGACGAGGTTGATGGTCAACCTCGTGTTCGGCGTTCGCGTTTACGATCTCCAAGTCTTCGGATCGGTCGTGGCCCTGTTGGCAGGCGTCGCGCTCGTCGCGGCCTACATACCGGCTCGGCGGGCAACGCGAGTCAATCCTCTGGACGCTCTGCGTTCGGGATGAGTGTTCGTGAACGAACACTGGCCCGTACTTGGACACGTTGGTCACATCGTGGTGCCGATGCACGCTAGCGGCTCGTATAATCGGCAGACATGGCGTGGTGGCGACGCACTCGGCAAGAGACCAGTCCGGCGAGCAGCGATACTTCCGATTTACCGATCATTCGGCTCTCCGGTATCACCAAGATCTTCAAGAGCGATGATGCGGACGAAGAGACCCGCGCTCTGTCCGACGTCACCGTTGATATCAACCGCGGAGAGTACGTGTCGGTCTCCGGTCCGTCGGGCTGTGGGAAGTCGACGTTCCTATCGGTCCTGGCACTTCTCGAAACACCGACGGCGGGTCGCTACTGGCTCAACAGCCGCGCCACGGACGCGTTCTCACCAGCCGAACGAGCCAGGGCCCGGAGCCTTGATATCGGCCTCATCTTCCAGAGCTTCAATCTGATCGGCGACATGTCGGTCTACGAAAACGTGGAATACCCGCTCACGCTTCGGGGCGGTGTGACCCCAGCCGACCGCGAGACGCGGGTCAAGTCGGCGCTCGAACGCGTTGGAATGCAGGCGCGCGCCCGCCAGCGACCCGGTCAGCTGTCAGGCGGACATCAACAGCTGGTCGCCGTAGCTCGCGCAATTGCCGGACGTCCGCCGATCCTGTTGGCGGACGAACCCACCGGCAACCTCGATTCGAAAAGCGGTGAATCGCTGATGCAGATGCTCGACGAGCTTCACGCTGAAGGCGCCACCGTCTGTCTCGCAACCCACAATCCGGATCACATTGCGCGGGCGCAGCGGCACCTGTATCTGTTCGACGGTCGCATCGAAGCTGCGCCGCGAGCGTAGGACTTCCGCCTCAAGGCGGAAGCCACGTGTCATCAGTTATTCACGTGCCATCAGTTATTGACCGTGTGCCTGTTGAATTGCCTGCCGCAACGATTGGAGGGTCGTCGGGGCGCCAACGAATAGATCGTCCGGATACCGCGCGTACCGCAGCATGTCCGCATAGATGGCGCCGCTCTGATACAGGTTCAGTCCAAGTCCGGCCAGGTACTGAAGTCGGAGATTGCGATCGCGATTGATGATGGCATCCCGCATCCAGGGATCGAGGTCGGGGCGCCGGCCCGCGTAGGTGGAAAACAGATCCACCGCAGACAACATGCCGATCTGCGTCAGCGACTGCTTGACGCGGACGTAATCCTTCCCTTGCAGCTTCCGCTCGATGGCGTCGACGTCGATTCGCGTTCGCTCGACCTGGCCGAGCAGCACGAGGTCGTAGCCGGCGCCGTTCTGGGTGTTGCCCCAGACAATACCGCTCGGGAACGCTTCCAGGAACGTGGCGATCTCACTCTTCACTGCTTCCGGGTTGCTCTCGTAAAGCTGCACGAAAAGGGTGACCGCGCCGCCGGGGTTCAGGTGGTCCTTCACCGTCTGGAAGAACTCGCGCGAGTAGAGCATCGCCGCGCCCTTGACCCAGGGATCCAGCGGATCCGAGGTGATGGCATCGAACTTCTCATCGGTGGTCAACAGATAGTGCCGCGCATCGTCGATCTGGATCCGTGTTTTCGGGTTGGCGACGACGTTGAAGTTGTGCTCGGCGAAATAAGTGGAGACCACCTTGGGAACGAGCGGTTCGATTTCGGCAATCGTCAATCGCTCCACCGCCGGATCGATCGACACGGCGCCGGCCGTCACGCCAGCTCCGCAGCCGATCACCAGAACGGATTTCGGTTTTGCCGGAATGAGTGTCGTGAGATGGCCGAGCATGCGCTGCAGTCGCATGTCCTGCGGTTCGCTCGAGGCCTGGACCTTCCCGGCATTGTGATAGTTCAGCACGCCGTTCGAGAGGCGCGAGACGGCCACCGACGCGTTCCACCCCTCGCCCATGTAAATGATGTCGGCTTGACCGACGCGGCTGGCGGCATATCGCCCGTAGGCGACGAGAATGCCGGGCACGTCCGTGATGTTCCGGGCCAGCCAGGCCGCGAACATCGCGGCCGCAATGAGGAGGAGCGTGCCGCCAAAACGGTAGCGACCTTTGGCTTCGGCGGTAACTGGCGTGCGTGTCGAAGCGGCGTCGAGCGCAAGCATCGCGGAAGCGACGCACAGCACGATGAGAAGCTGCTGTGCTCGTCGGCTGCCCATCCAAATCACCAGGAGAAGGCTGGCTCCAAGCGATCCGACAATCGCGCCAACCGTGTTCGCGGCGTAGACGCGGCCGACAAGACGCGCGGGATCCTGGCGTCCCCCGGCGACCGAAGCGAGCGCCAGCGGAAAGCTGGCGCCCCAGAGAATCGCTCCCGGCAACATCGCCCACAGCGAGCGCACGAGATCCAGCTGGAACGTATACCAGGGACTCCTCGAGATGGATGGATCGATCGGCCAGTACGGCAGCGATTGCGTGAGCATGTATGCGGCCCAGGCGATCGCACCGGCAAGGAGCATCTGGCACCATGCGAGCGCCAGCCGCGGCCGCTCGACCGATCGCGCGAGCGCGGAACCGATGCTGCTGCCGATGCCCAATCCGAGCAGGAACACGGCCAGGATCAGCGCAAAGGTGTAGACGGTTCCGCCGTAGAGCAGCGACAGGATGCGCGTCCAGATCACTTCCGCAGCAAGTGCCGTCGCGCCCGAGATGGCGATCGCGACGTAGACCAGCCAGGCGTCTTTCTCTCGAGCGGCATCCACCGGCTCAGGCGTGATCGGCTCGTAGGCTGCGCTTCTCGCAATGACCAGTGCTATGACGGCGACGATCACGTTCAGCGCGGCAGCCGCGAACGTGGCAATGACCGTATCGTGCACGCGGAGCAGGTAGAAGCCGGCGAGCAGGCTGCCGAGGACGGCGCCAGCGATATTGCCGCCATAAAAAAAGCCCAACCATGACACGCCTTCGGGCGTGGTCTCGACCCAGCGCGCGATGGCTGGCAGCGTCGCGCCCATCAACAGCGTTGGCGGCAGCAGACAGATTGCCGCGGCGATGCCGCGTATAAAGATGCCCGCCACTCCCGACGGAGCCCAGGCGGTATAGGCGCCGCCCAGCAGGGGCATCACGACGAGCAATAGAAGACCGATGGCGCCAATGCCGAGCTCGAGGAACGCGTAAACCCGGAGCGGATGATGACGCGCCGCGATCCAACGCGGTAGCAAGATGCTGCCGAGGCACATTCCGCCCATGAACGTCCCCAGCAGCACGCCGAGCGACACCGCGGACGACCCGATGACCAGCTGCAGCAGCTGAAACCAGACAATCTCGTAAACAAGCGCCGCGCAGCCGCTGCCGACGAACAGCAGCAACATCGCGGGCAGGAACCGGCGCGCCGTCATGCACTCACCTTTCGCAACAAGGACACTAGACTTTCCTCTTTTTTCCGGGTCAAACGCTACTACGACCTACCGCCAGCTCCTACCGCTGTATCATCACTCATCTATGCGTTTCTCTTCCCGCGCCGTGGTCATTGTCGCTTTCACCGCGTGCGCCGTGTGGATCTCCACCGGCGCCGTGACCTCGCAGGCACCTGGGCAGCGGCTCGTCGCTGTTGGCGATGTGCATGGCGCCGGCGATTCGCTGGTCGCCATCCTCCAGGCGGCAGGCCTCATCGATGCGGAGAAGCGATGGAGCGGCGGCCGGGCTCGCTTCGTCCAGACCGGAGACTTCACCGATCGCGGCCCCACCGTTCGCGACGTCATGGATCTGCTCATGCGTCTCGAAGAAGAGGCACGGCGCGCCGGCGGCCGCGCCGAGATCCTCTTTGGCAATCATGAGGGGATGAACATCCTGCACGATCTGCGGGACGTCTCCCAGGATACGTTACGTTCGTTCGCCGACGACGAATCGGAGTCGAGGCGTTCGAAAGCATTCGTCACGCACGCCACCATCGCACGGCGCGGCGGGCAGGAGCTGAATCGCAACGACTGGCTGCGCGACCATCCGCCTGGTTTCATCGAATATGTCGAAGCGATGGGTCCCTCCGGACGCTACGGGCGTTGGCTGCGCTCGCGAAAAGTCGTGGTGAAGGTCGACGACTCCATATTCATGCACGCCGGCATCCGCCCCGACCTGACCATGAGCATCGACGACATCAATCGCGCCGTGGAGCGCGAGATCCGCGCGTTCGACGACGCGGTGTCCAGCCTGGTCAAGGCCGACGTCATTGCGCCGTTCTTCACGCTGCAGGAAATCGTGAACGCCGTCGGCTCGGAGCTCACCCGTATCGCGACGCTGATCAATGAGAAAAAGGAGATCCCGCCGGAAGTGACGCAAGAGTACGTCAGCCGGCTCCAGAGCATGGCGGCAATCGACAAATGGTCGCTCATCGCCGCCGACGGCCCGCTGTGGTTCCGCGGCTACGCAACGCTCCCAGACAGTGCGCAGCCGCAGATTGAGGAGCTGCTGAAGCGGCTCGGCGCCGCCCGCTTTGTCGTCGGTCACAGTCCGAGGCTGCCCGGCAATATTCAGGTACGGTTCGGCAATCGAATATTCCTGATCGACACCGGCATGCTCTCCACCTATTTCAAGGGAGGGCGCGCCTCAGCGCTCGAGATCGCTGGCACGAGCATTACGGCAATCTACACCGACGAGAAGCAGCAACTGGTCAAGTAGGACGTGGCTTGGCGAGTATCACCAGACGCGGGGGGTCAATCGGCTATAGCCGCCGCGGCACTGGTCCGGCGGTTCTGATGCTGCAGGGAGCCGGGGTCATTGGCAATGGCTGGCGGCCGCAGGTCGACGCGCTCGCGCCACGCTACACCGTCATCACCAACGACAATCGGGGAATCGGCGTCAGCACCCGCGGCGAGGGACCCCTCACGATTGAGGCGATGGCAGACGATGCCCTCGCGATCCTCGAGGCTGAAGGCATCGAGCGCTTCCACCTCGCAGGTCATTCGATGGGCGGGCTGATCGCACAGCAGATCGCGCTCACTGTTCCCGAAAGGGTCACCAGCCTCGCCCTGCTCTGCACGTTCTCGCGTGGACCTCAGGCAGCTCGATTCACGGCGTCGATGCTGTGGACGGCACTCAGGATGCGGATCGGCCCGCGGCAGCTCCGCCGCAACGCGTTCATGGAGCTGGTGATGCCTGCGCACTACCTGCGAACTGCCGATCGCGTGCAGCTGGCGGAGACGCTGCAACCGCTCTTCGGACACGACCTGGCCGATCAACCGTCAATCGTGATGCAACAGGTGCGCGCCATGTCGCGCTTCGATGTCAGCGCCAAACTGCGGCGCCTCGAGTCCATTCCCACGCTGGTCGTGAGCGCCGTGCACGATCGGATCGCGCTGCCATCGTTCGGTCGCGCCTTGTCAGCCGCAATCCGGGGATCGCGTTACGTGGAGTGGCCGGATGCCGGCCACGGTGTGACCATCCAGTGCGCGGGACCGATCAACGAGCTGCTGTCGCAGCATTTTACTCAGGCTGACGAACGTCATCTCTCCGCATCACCAGCGTCGTAGCATCGCTCTGTCCAATGGGCTGTGGTGAAGACACCTCGAAATTCAGCAGCCCGCGATCGTCCATCCAGATCACCTGCCTGAGATTGGTCGCTTCCTCACCCGGCGCGGTCCAGCGCCGTTCTTCGACGATCAGCGCCGACCCGTGCCATCGCGCCTTGGCGACGATGTCGACGGGGCCATGTGGCGTGACGAGAGCGTGACTGGTCGTGCCGTTCAGCCTGTAGACCATCGGCGTCTGGTCCCGATCCGGCATACGCTCCAGCGTGACGCTCACGGCGTCCTGTTTGATTCTCAGCTGCTGTCCTGCCCGGTGCGGCGGGCTGACTGCCGTCCACGTGCCTGAGAAATTGGGACGGTTCTCCGACGAGACTCTCGGTTTCGACGACTGCTGCCAGCATGCGCCGGCACCGCGATGCAGCCACGGTGGCGTCGGTTGCGCGACACTCCACAGGCCGCGCTTGGCGCTGCGGGCTTCGGCCTCCGCCCTGGTCAGGTCGCGATCGTCCGCGTAGCGCGGGCAGTGCCATCCCATGCCGGCGCGAACGAGCGCCTCGGTAACATCGACTCCAGCCACTTCCAGCCTCGCCATCCGATCGACGCCGTTCGTCAGCCGCACGGTCACCGTTTTTCCGAGCGTGAGGTCACTCAGAAACTGCCGGGCCTGCAGTCCGCCGGGCTGCGACATTTCCGGCGCGTCGACGCCGCTGAGGTTGACGGCGATCTGCTCGCTCTCCGTCTTCACGACCACCGAATCCCCGTCCTCGACGGACATCACGCTGGCTGTGAACACCTCCTCGGCCACGAGCAGCGGCCCCTGGCGCGACACGTTCGGCGCCTCGCCCGCCTGCTGCGCGAGGATGGCGATGACGCAGAGCGACAGCATCTCGACCTCCCTACAATCCTGCAATGGTACGCAGTTCTGCGTCGATCGCCTTCATTTCCTTCACCAGATCGTCCAACCGTCGCCGTGACTCGACACCCACCTTCTGATCGGCACCCCCTTCGGCGCGCATGATATTGGAGAGCTGATCGATGAGCATCCCCTGTTGGTAGGTGCCAGGCGCGGTCGCGACCCGTGCCCACAGCTCTTGTAGAGGATGCGAATACTTGCCGCGCTGGACCCATTCCCCTGGGCCGGGCGCGGCCGGCAGGCTCACGCCGGCCTTCTGCATCGCGTTCTGAATGCGCGCGCGCAAGCGAACGGCCTCAGCCTGTGTATCGCGAACGGTGAGCAGGAAGTTCTGCTGTTCGAGAAGATCCGCGGCGGTAATGCCATCACGCAGCACACCAGGATCCACGACCACCTCGAACGTTTTCGACGTTCCCCCCAGCGAAGCGGTGTAGGTGCCGGGTGCGACCAGCGGACCGCCGTCCGACCAGCGGTAGTCCCACGCGAAACGATTGTGCCCGGGTTTGGCGGTCAGGAGCGCCGCGGCGCCGCGCCCCTGGCCAGACGCCGGTGCGTCCGGATCCGACATCTCACCGCCGCCAGATTGACGGCTTGGCTGGCCCACGCCGACGGCCGACGACACTCTCCGCACCATTCGGCCGCCGGCATCGGTAATTTCCAACATCAGCGGCTCGGTGAATCCCGCCGGCACCAGGTAGTCGATGGCCAGCGCGACCGGTGAATACTGCGGTGCACCTGGCCGGTTTGTCGCTCCTGCTCTTCGGTAGCGCACACGCGTTGCCGGCTGCAGCAGCGTCAAGCTGGTGGCCGATCCGATCTGACGCAGCGGAGCGATGTCGTCCATGATCCAGAACGACCGCCCCATGGTCGAAATCACCAGATCGCCTCTGTGCACGCGGATATCGGTGACCGGCGTCGCCGGCAGGTTCTGCTGCAGCGAGTGCCAGCGTCCGCCGTTGTCGAACGAAACGAAGAATCCGAATTCTGTCCCCGCGTAGAGCAGGCCGGGTCTCGACGGGTCCTCGCGGACCACACGCGTCGGGTGATCCGCTGGAATCCCGTTGCTGCCGTTGGTCAGCCTGGTCCAGGTCGCACCATAGTCCTCGGTGCGATAGATGTAGGGCCGCAAATCGTGCTCGCGCAGGAAACGATAGACGGCTATGTAGGCCGAGCCCTTTCGAATCGGCGAGGCCTCGATGTTCTGGACGCGCCCGCCCGGAGGCAAATCCTTGGGAGTGACATTGGCCCAGGTCCGGCCATTGTCACGAGTCACGTGGACGGGCCCGTCGTTCGCGCCGATCCAGATCACTCCTCGCTCCACGCGCGATTCGTCCATCGAGTAGATGGATGAATAGACCTCTTCCCCGGTCACGTCACGCGTGATGGGATTGCCCGACACGATCTGGAACTGCTTCTCGTGGGCGGTCAGATCGGGACTGATCACCTGCCAGTTGACACCGTCGTCGGTCGATCGATGCAGGACGTGGGAAGCTTGATAGATCGTTTTCGAATCGTGCGGTGACACCATGACCACCGTCTGACGCGGAAAGCGGTATTGGATGTCGTCAGGATGGTGGCCGTAGCGATTTTGCGGGTAAATCCATTTTCCCTGCGATTGTCCGGTATCGACGTTGAAGCGTTCGAGCTCCCCCTTGCACGCACCCCAGATGACCCGGCCGTCCGGCGTGGGCCAGATGCCGCCAGTCTCGCAGCCGGATGCCTGCGACCAGGCCTGGGCAGGGTGATCGAAGGCAAAGTTGGCGGTGGGAACGCTCGGCACCACGACCGTGGAGTTGTCCTGCTGCGGCGCATACAGCAAGTAGGGGTGCTGCTCGTCGACGCTGACCATGTAGAGCTCGGCCGTCGGCTGGTTCAGGATGCTGGACCACGTGCGGCCACCGTCGCTCGTGATGTTGGCGCCGCCGTCGTGGCATTGCACCGCGTAGCGGGGATCGTTCGGGTTGAACCAGATCCCATGGTTGTCCGCATGAGGCGTGGGAATCGTCGCGAACGACTTGCCGCCATTCGTGGACTTGTACAGCCCGAGCGCGCTGACCCACACTTCCTCGGGATTTTTCGGGTTGACGTCGACGTAGTGGAAATAGAACGGCCGAAAACGCAGGTTGCCGGCATCGTTGATGAGGCGCCAACTCGCGCCGGCATCGTCCGAGCGATACAACCCTCCCTCGGAACCGGGCGCTTCGACCATCGCGTAAACGATCGCCGGACTGCTCCTGGCGACGTCGATGTCGATTTTTCCGATCAAACGGCTGGGGAGACCATTGGAGAGCTTCGTCCACGTCTCGCCACCATCCGTCGATTTGTAGATGCCGCCTTCGGTCGCCGGTCCTCCGCTGATGATGTCCCACCCTTTGCGGAAGCTGCGATACATGCCGGCGTAGAGCTCGTTCGGATTGACGTGGTTCATGGCGAGGACGCGTCCGCCGGTTGAGTTGTTGACGAAGAGCGTCTTGCGCCAGGTTCGGCCGCCGTCGGTGGTCTTGAAAATGCCGCGCTCGTCGTTGGGACCGAACGGCGAGCCGAGCGCCGCGACCCAGACAACCTCAGGGTTTGTTGGGTGAATGACGACGCTGCCAATCTGGCCTGCCTCCTTCAGGCCCATGAACTGCCACGTCTTGCCGGCATCGGTCGATTTGTAGGCGCCGCGACCGATGATCACATTGCTGCGAAGGGCGGCGCTCCCTGTACCAACCCAGACCACACTGGGATTCGATTCCGAGACATCGATGGAGCCGATCGAACCGGTTGCTATCTGGCCATCGCTGACGGCTGTCCAGTCCGTGCCGCAGTTCTCCGTCTTCCAGACGCCTCCGCCTGTCGCGCCCATGAAGAACGTGCAGGGCTGACTGGAAACGCCGCTGATTGCCGTCACCCGTCCGCCCCGCGTCGGGCCGGCGTTGCGCCACTTGAGGTCCTGATACAGGCTGGGATCGGTGGTGGCGGTTGTGTTCGAAGACTGGGAGCCAAACGCCGGTGCAACGAGGCAAACGGTGAAGAGGAGTCGGAGCGGCAGCGACATCCGGGCAAGTATGAAGCGGGAAAAGGGGACACTCAACTTTTCCCTTTTCCTAGAAGCTGCGAATGGCCTCCTCTTCGTCGTCGAATGCCTCGAAGACCGTCAGCAGCCGGGTGATGGTCATGACGCGATTGCTGCGCGTCGTGAGGTGAAGCAGTTTCATGTCGCCACCGGCCCGTCTCACGCTCAGCATTTTCGCGACGAGCATGCCCACGCCGGCACTGTCGATATAGGTGACCTCCTGCAGGTTGATGATCATCTGCTTCTGCTGCCGTGCGAGAAGGTCCACCACGCGGTCGCGGAAGGCGGCGTCTCCCTGATCCATGACCAGCCGTCCGGCCAGATCGAGAATCGTCACCCCGCCAACGTTCCGCTCGGCGATGCGCAGGACTGACGTCACGTCCCGCATGAACGTGCCTCCTTCAGTGCGGCGTCAGCTCTCGACGGTTCACACGGTCCGCGATCATCGAGATCCGACTCCCTTGCTCGTCGCTGTCGGTGTCGACCTCTGGAACATAGTCTCGCTCGACGCGGCGGATTGCCCGATATCGTGCAAAGGCGGCCCGCTCGCTCTCGAGCCCGAGCAACGATCGCACCGAGCTGCCACGGAACGTGTGGCCGAGCATGGCGGCGCCGTGCCGGAGTATGAAGCCCGGGTTGTGCACGAGCGCCGGCCAGAAATGTCTGAGCTTCATCCACCGTTCGGCGCGCCAGCGGAGGAACTCGATCTCCTCCGCGGTCAAATGCTCACTGCGCACCACGGCCGTCGTTCCATCGTACTCCTCGACGCGGTCGTTCACGATGAGCTGACGCTCCAGGAAATCCCTCGTCATCGGCGTACCGGGATACGGTGTCGGATGCTGGATGTACGGCCAGTCGATGTACTCGCGGGCGAACGTGAGGTTGGCGTCGATGGACGCTCGCGTGTCGTCCGGATTTCCCACGATCAATCCGCCGACGACGTACATGCCATGGCGGTGCAGCAGCTCGATTGACCGAATCGTCGCGTTCCCCACCTGCCGGCCCCGCTCGCGGGTCGCGTTCTTCGCCGAGGCGCGCAGGAACCGCAGATCGCTCTCGAGAACGTTCTCGATCCCGAGAAACACGTAGCGAAACCCGGCGGCGCGCATGGCTGCCGCCAGCGGTTCGCCGGCCGCCGCAATGGACGACGTCATCCCCTGCACGATGTAGTCGATGTCGTTCAGTCCAGCCTGGGTAATCGCTTCGCACAGCGCCTTGAAGCGAGCCACGTTCAACGTGATGTTGTCATCGACGATGAAGACTGCCCGGGCGCCGCGGTGCCTGGCGTCCGCGATATCGGCGAGGACACGCTCGATCGTCCAGGTGTGAAAATTACGCCCGCGCATCTCGATGATGGAGCAGAAGCTGCAATCGTAGGTGCAGCCGCGCGAGGTTTCGACGACATCAATCCGCCGCCCGAGGAAGGTGTAGCCGTCGAGCACGCGCGCGGAACGATTCGGGAGACGAACCTCCTCACCGGCCAGGCTGCTCACCGGACGGTTGGGCGTGCGCACGAATTCCGCTCCTGAGCGGTACGAGAGACCGGCAACATCGTGAGGCTCTTCACCGGCTTCGAAGCGGCGCAGCAGCTCGCGGAAGGTGATGTCTCCCTCGCCACGAACGATGGCATCGACGCCCCAGCTTGGATCCTCGTAGACATCCGTCGCGAGGCTTGGGTCGTAGCCGCCGACGACAATTCGCGTCTGGGGCCGGAGGGCGCGGATCAGTTTGACGACCTTGTGGGCGGTCCGCCGCTGGAAGGTCATCACGGACAGGCCGACGACGTCGGGCTCGAGCTCGCGCACGAGGCGTTCGACGGTTTCGCGTACGCGCCGCTGAACGAGAATCAGGTCGGCGATGGCGATCCGATGATGGGGATCGACATTGCCGGCGAGTGAGACGAGCGCGCCGTTCGGCATCCGCATGGCCACGGTTGCGGTGTGTTCGAACGAGTCAGGCATCGACAAGAGCAGGATGTTCATGAGTGCCCCGCCACTGGGTTGGGGTCAGATCTTGTTTCTTGCAAGATCGTCCTCTTTCGGAGGCGCCTCAAAAGAGGACACTCGTGCAAGAAACAAGATCTGACCCCCTTCCTTCTTTCTTCCTACCGACTGCGCGACGTGGGCGCCGTGCGTGCGAACCGGATGTCGCGCACCCGCCCGGCGTCAACGACCAAGGTGCCCACCGCGCCGTCGCCTCCGTGCTCGAAGCGAACGGTCATGCCGGACCATCGAAAGGCTCCATCCGCTGCGTGTTCGAGCGCACTGGCCTCGAGATCGGAATCGCGCTGCAGCATCAAGGTGTCGCCTTGCTGCTGGATCGCAAGAGCGGCGGTAAACGCGGTGAACTGCTTCGCCACCGAGCCGACGTAGAAGACGCTGTCTGCGTCGATCGGCTCATCGTGCTCGAGATCGGCCATTCCATAACCGCGATCGAAGACGAGTCGACCATCTTTGTAGACGCCCACGGCGCAGCCGGGTGAGCTCTTGCCGTGCCATGGCTGGAAGACGGCGTCGATCTGTGCCGCCCACGGCCGCTGCGGCGCGCGGGCGGAGACCGCCGCGATCAGGAACACGCACACCAGCGCCGCCAGAAGAACGGCGCCGACATGGCGTTGGCGTGTCATGTGCTACGCGTCTCGATTATAGCGACCTTTGTGACATCCTGAAGGCGTCATGCCCGAGCTGCCGGACGTCGAGCTCTACCTCCAGGCGCTCGCTCCGCGAGTGCGCACGCAGCGGCTCGACCGACTGCGTCTCGGGAATCCGTTCGTCGTTCGGACGATCGAGCCCCCGCCCGGCATATTGGAGGGTCGCAGCGTCATCGACCTGCGCCGCCTCGGCAAGCGCATCGTTTTCGCCTTCGATGGCGAGTTATTCCTCGTGCTGCACCTCATGATTGCCGGCCGTCTTCGCTGGCGCGAGCGAGGGGCCACGATCCCGGCAAAGGTCGGCATGGCCGCGTTCGATTTCCCTGACGGGACGCTCCTCCTCACCGAAGCCGGCGCGCGGCGGCAGGCCTCGATCCACATCGTCCGCGGCGCCGAGGCTCTGGACGCCCACAACCCGGGCGGCCTCGAAGTGCTCGATGCGCCGCTGACTGCTTTCGCCGATCGCCTGCGGCGCGAGAACCACACGCTGAAGCGGGCGTTGACCGATCCCCGGATCTTCAGCGGAATCGGTAACGCCTACTCCGACGAGATCCTCCATGCGGCGCGACTGTCGCCGATGAAGCTGACCTCTGCGCTGAGCGAGGAGGAAATCGAAACGCTCTACCATACGACTCGCGACACGCTGACGGCATGGGTCGATCGGTTGCGGACTGAAGCTGGCGATCGCTTTCCGGAAAAGGTCACGGCCTTCCGTCCCGACATGGTGGTGCACGGAAAGTTTGGCCGGCCGTGTCCCGTCTGCGGCAGTCCCATCCAGCGCATCGTTTACGCGCGCAACGAAGCGAACTACTGCAGCCGGTGCCAGACAGGAGGACGTCTCTTGTCGGATCGGGCACTGTCACGGCTCCTTCGAGACGACTGGCCGAAAACACTCGATGAGCTGGAGCAGCGCAGGCAGGAATACAGTGTCAAAAAGCGCAGTTGAGCCGGCCCCGGCAGATTTGACGCATTCCAGAGCATGGGTGGCCTGGTGCACCGGTGGATCGCGTTCAACGGCGTTGGCGGTCTGGGGATCGCCGTGCAGCTCGGGATTCTCACCCTGCTGCTGCGGTACCTCGACGTTCCGTATCTCTGGGCGACGGCGGTCGCAGTCGAATGTGCGGTGCTTCACAACTTCTTGTGGCATCAGAGGTGGACGTGGTGCGATCGGCCAATCACGTCAATAAGAGCACTCGGTGCACGCTTGTGGCGGTTTCACGCGCTGAACGGCTTCGTTTCGCTGTTGGGCAATGTGGCCATCGCCCGGCTTCTCACCGGCGAGTACCAGGTCGAGCCCCTGGCGTCGAACATCACGGCGATAATGGTTTGTTCCATGGTGAACTTCGCAGCGAGTGAGTGGCTCGTGTTCCGGCGAACGGCGTCGCTGACAGCGATGATGCTTCTGATCGGATCGGCCGCATTCGCCAGCACGGGCCCGGAGAGCGTCGAGCTCCGCGCTCCCACGCTCCAGGCGTGGTCCGCATACGAGCGTCAAGTGGACGCGCGGCTCAAGAATGCGGCGGTGGAAGGCTCGCCGTTCTTTGCGCTCGACTCTTTCGGCTTCAAGGGTTGGAAAGAGGCGGCGATGTCCGGCCGGATCTCGATGCAGCGCTTGGAACGCCCGCAACCGAGTGGTAGTTCGGTGGACGTGCCGGACGGCAAGATTCATCATTGGGCCGGCGCCGTCTTCGTACCGGGCGTGACCTTACAGGCCGTGCTCCAGCACCTTGCGAAGCAGGCTGGCCGGGAGTCCGAGTATTACGACGACGTCATCGCATCGCGGTTGCTCGCGCGCGACGGCGCCACGCACCGGGTGTTCCTGAAACTGCGACGGACGAAGGTGGTGACCGTCACCTATAACACCGAGCACGCCGTCGAGGTCAGGCAGCTCGCGGCGTCACGCGCCACGGCTCGAAGCGTCTCGACGCGGATTGCGGAGCTCGCCGATGCCGGTACGGCCAAGGAGCGTGAAAAGCCGGACGGGCAAGATCAGGGGTTTCTCTGGCGTCTCAACGCCTACTGGCGCTACGAAGCCGTTAACGGCGGCGTGCTCATCGAATGCGAGTCGATCAGCCTGAGCCGGGACGTGCCCGCGGTCTTGAAGTGGTTTGTCGGGGGGATGGTGGAAGGCGTGGCGCGGGAATCACTGGAACGGACGCTGGCGAGCCTCAAGCGCGCATTGGTCACTTGAACAGGTCGTCGAACGCTTTGCGTGCGCTCGTCGGCGCCGCGGACTTGGTTTCCCGCTCAACCGTAACCCTCGGTTCGAACAACGGACAGGCGTTGCGCGCGTCCTTCGGCGAAATGCGCGCTGGGATAGGCTTCTGACACTCGAACGGTGCGGCGGTGTCGAAGCTCACGCACTGGGCACATGAGTGGAGCTCCCCGCCGCATCGGACGCAGGTGCCTTCCTGGCTCCACGCCAGCGCTACCGTCAGCTCGTTCCCGCATCGGGCACAGCGAACCACTTCGCGGAAACCGGGCATGTTGAAGGTTTTGGGCGCAACGGGCGGCTGTCCACGCGGCGCGTATTCCTTCTTTTCCGCCGGGCGCTCCTCGCGTCGCGGCTCGCGCGGCTGATCCTGGTAGCCGCGCTGGCGATACTTGCGATCCGACATCTCGGACGATGATACCTCGCACCCCGTGTGGGGTCACCTCGCACCCCGCCCTTGGGGTCAGATCTTGTTTCTTGCACAGGTGACTTGTTGTCGAATTAGGACAAACGTGCAAGAAACAAGATCTGACCCCCGGGGGACGCAAACGGTGAGTGTCCCCTTTTCCGGAATCCCTGCAAGAAACAAGATCTGACCCACGACGTATTTAGACCCAGGAGATGTCATCCATGCCAAAACTCGTCCGCTCACGGACTGCCGTCGCCCTCCTCCCGGCGCTGATCCTGCTGTCCGCCGCCTCCTCGGGCTGCGACATCATCACCGCCGACCTGAAGGCGAAGGAATCGGCGGAATGGCGGAAGACCTACCAGCTGCAGCCGGGTGGCCGCGTCGAGATCAGCAACGTCAACGGCAAGATCGATGTCACCCCGTCCTCGGACGACACCGTCGAAGTCGTCGCGACGAAAATCGCGAGAGGAGCGACAGCAGAGGCGGCCAAGGCTGCGCTCGAGCGGATCGAGATTCGCGAAGAAGCGACGCCAACGCTGATCAAGGTCGAAACCAAGGTGGCGCGCGCGTCCGGGATCTTCCACGGCAGCGCTCAAGTGCAGTACGCGATCAGGGTGCCAGCGTCCGCTGAAGTCAGGTTCACCACGGTCAACGGGGGAATCGAAATTGCCGGCCTCGACGGCCGCGTGAACGCGGAGACAACCAACGGCGGCATTCGCGCGCGCGACGTCGGGGGACCAATCGAAGCGTCGACAACCAACGGCGGCGTCGACGTCGAGCTCACCGACGTCAAAGAACCCGGCGTCAAACTCGAGTGCACGAATGGCGGGATCAAGCTGCGTCTGCCGCAGGATGCCAAGGCCAACCTCTCGGCCAGCATTACGAACGGCGGTATCGAGCTTCAAGGCATTTCGGTGGAACAGACGACGCAACCCTCGCGGCGACGGCTGGAGGCTCGGCTGAACGGCGGCGGTCCGAGCATTCGCCTCGCCGGCACCAACGGCGGCATCCACATCGGGCCTAAATAGCCCGCTTCAATTCCGCCGCAATCCGCCGCTGCAGCAAGGCGAGCACGGCGGCCTCTGATCCGTTGAGCGCGCCTCCCCGCGCCACGCGGCGGGCGCGCTGCGACATGTGCTTGATCATCGTCCGGTCCATGTAAGCCTCGAGCACCGCCGGGTGGATGTAGCACTTTCGGCACACCGCTTTCGTGTTCCCCAGCTTCGCGGCCACACGCTCGATCGCGCCGACGATGTTCTTTTTCGCCTGCGTCTCCGAATCGAAGTCATCGCACTCCCGAAGCAGTTGCGCGGCGAGGACTGTGCCCGCCCAGGTGCGGAAATCCTTTGACGTGTAATCCTCGCCGGCAATTTCCTTGAGATACGCGTTCACGTCGCCGGATCCGACCGTCCGCCGCGCGCCGTCCGCTTCGTAGTACTGAAAGAGGTCGTAGCCGGGAATGTCCCGGCATTGCCGTGACGATCTGCGCGAGCCGCCGGTCGTTGAGATCGATTTCGTGCTCGACCCCGCTCTTGCCGCGGAACATGAACCGCACGCGGCCGCCGTTCACCGCCACATGTCCGTCGCGCAGCGTCGTCAATCCGAAAGACCGGTTCTGCTTTGCATACTCGTCGTTCCCGACGCGGATGAGCGTCTTCTCCAGCAGCGCGACAACGGTCGCCAGCACTCTTTCGCGCGACAGCTTGGAGCCGCGAAGATCTGCCGCCGTGCGCCGACGGATAGCCGGCAGCGCCTGCGCGAAGCCGATCAGACGGTAGTACTTGGTCTCGTCGCGCACCTCTCGCCACGTGGGGTGATAGCGATATTGCTTGCGCCCCCGCGCATCGCGCCCGGTCGCCTGCAGATGCCCGCGCGGATCTGTGCAGATCCAGACATCCGTCCAGGCCGGCGGGATGACCAGCGCTCGAATCCGCTGCAAGTCGTCGCGAGCGCGCAGCAGCTTGCCTTCCGGCGAGATGTAGCAAAACTGCTTGCCTTTGCGCTTGCGCCGGATGCCCGGTCGCGAGTCCGTCGTGTATCGCAATCCGGCCGAGCGGGCGGCGTCGCGGGGATCGGGCGCGGTTTTGAAGGGAACAATGCGGGGTGTCGGCATGCGGTTACTGAGCTCGGCTGTGATAAAATTTTGCTGCTTTCCCCGCGGAGACATCGAAATATGCAATGCCCGGCGTGCGGCTCAGCGCGCGTGTATTCGTCACGTCTGCGTGGTTTTCTCGAGCGCTTGAGACAGACGGTGACCGGAATGCATCCCGTTCGTTGCCATCAATGTGGATGGCGGCGCTGGCGAAATGTGATCGATCAGAACAGCGCACCGATCGTGCCCGACGATTTGCGCACCGGACGGGTGGCCGCGCCGCTCTCGAACCGGGAGATCGACCAGATCGATACCGCGTCCCGCCAGTCCTAGCATCCGTTCGCCTCAGATCCTCACGCCAGGTCGCCACACCAGCACGACTGTGCAAACGGCACGCCGCCGGCCTGAACTAGCGCGAAACGCCTTCAGTTCGCAGGTTTGGAACCCAGCCGTTCTCGAATTTCGTTCCCACCATCAACTTGAGCATCGCGCTGTAGCTGGCGAGCCCCTCGTCGACTCCCTGGGTCTTCAGGTACGTGTCGTAGACGTTCCTCGCGAAACCGCTGACCACAGGATTGACACGGCCGAGCCTCGCCGAGATCGCACGCAGATCCGCAATCACTGCCGGAGAGAGGCGGCGTTGCAGTTCGCGGCGCCGCTCGCGGGGCAGCGCGGCTTCGGCGTAGCGATAGGCTTCGAGCCAACCGCTGTACTGCGCGGCACTGTCGGATCGGATGCAGGTCAGCCATGCGACGAAGTTGGCGTCGGACTCGTCGGCGTAGCCGGCGAGATGTGCCCACTCGTGCGCGAGCGTGAATGGCCTTTCGATCGTGAGCACATCCGGGTTGAGGATGATCTCGAGAAAAAGCGGATCGATCATGCCGTCGATGCCCGCGTGACGCAGATACCAGGAGACGGCAGACCGTTTCGGCATCGCCGGACGGGCAGTGCTCTTCGCCCCGAGGTGCCGCTGCACGTCGGCGAACGCCGGCATCATGGCCTCGCGGCTGTATGGACTGCTGGACGCTTTTGCCGGTTCGAGCGTGTTGACCTGCTCCACGGCAATCTGCCCGAGCTGAAACGTTCCGTCAGGCGTCACGCGTGCCGGATCGTACGCAAGCTTGACCTCGAGCGGCAGTCGACGGTAGTTCAGCCCCCACACCGCCAGAAACACGAGGTAGACAACGGACATCGTCGCCACCAGCGACACCGCCGCCAGCTTCAGGCCGGCGCGCGCGCCCGATGTCCGCCAGCGGCCGATGACAAAGGCCAGCCACGATCCGAGCGCGACGAGTACGCCAACATCCAGCAGCGCCACCGAAACGAGGCTCGACAGCCAGGTCACGACGTTCTGGATGACGGGATACACGCCGAGCGAATACCACCGCTCGACAGCGGGGCTCGGTAACGGCACGAAGGTGGCCGTCACAGCGGCGGCAGCGGTGAGAATGGCGTAGCGCACGAGCTATCGCGTGCCCTCTCCCGTGATCAAACGAATACCGCGCTGAAACGTCAGATAGGCCCAGGCCCACTGCACCATGACGACGAGGCGGTTGCGGAAGCCGATGAGGTTGATGATGTGGACGAAGAGCCAGGCGAGCCACCCGAAGAGTCCCTTCATCGTGAACGTCTCGAAGTCGGCGACCGCCGAGGCCCGGCCGATCGTCGCCATGTTGCCGAGATTCTTATAGGTGAACGCTCGGTACGGCTGTTCCTCGAGGGCGCGTTCGATGTTGCGGGCGGCGTGGCGCCCCATCTGGATGGCCACCTGGGCAACACCAGGAAGCTGCTGGCCGTGAGGTCCGATGAATGCCGCCAGATCACCGATCACGAACACGTCCTTGTGTCCAGGAATCGTGAGATCCGGCTCGACGACTACGCGGCCCGCGCGATCGAGTGGAACACCGAGCGTTGCACCCAGAGGCGATGCGGCGACGCCGGCGGCCCACAGAACAGTTTCCGCTTCGATTCTCTTCCCGCGCACAATCACGGCGCCTTCCAGGACGTCGGTGACCGGCGAATCGGTAAGCACCTCAACACCGAGCTTTTCGAGATCGCGTCGTGCCGCCTCGCGCAGCTTGGGCGGAAACGCGCTCAAGACGGACGGCCCGGCCTCGACCAGCATGATTCGTGCGGAGCCGGGATCGAAATGCCTGAAATCGCGGGCGAGCGACTGGCGCGAGATCTCCGCAAGCGCCCCCGCCAGCTCGACGCCGGTCGGACCGGCACCGACGATGACGAACGTGAGGAGGGCACGCCGGCGCTCGGCGTCCGACTCACGCTCGGCTCGCTCGAAGGCCAGCAGGACTCTTCGCCGCATCTGCAGTGCATCGTCCAGCGTCTTCAACCCCGGGCTCGTTGACGCCATTCGTCGTGTCCGAAGTAGGCATGTGTGGCGCCGCTCGCGACGATCAGGTAGTCGTACGAGACTTCCCCACCGTCGGAGAGGATCACTCGACGGCCGGCAACGTCCACGCTGCGAACCTCGGCGAGCAGGACTTCCGCGTTGCGCTGACGCCGGAGAATCCACCGGATCGGCGAGGCAATATCCCCCGGTGAAAGCGCCGCCATCGCGACCTGGTAGAGAAGCGGCTGGAAGACATGGTGATTGCGGCGATCGAGGACGGTGAGCTGCACGGGCAGGTGTCTCAGTGCGCGCGCGGCATACAAACCGCCGAATCCGCCGCCGATGATCACGACATGAGTCACAGCCTCAACAATACAACGCGGAACACCGTTTGCACGAGAAGGGACCCGAGCGGAGCGGATGCTTCGCTGAGGAGGACCACATGGGCAGGATTGCACACCGCGCCGCACGCTGGGGAGGCGCCAGGCTCTCACGTCGTCTCTCGCGATCGATACCCATTCTCGGCGCCGCCATCGCGGCCGCGACGGTCATTGCCACGATGCGTCGCAAGGGTGTCATCGGCGGTGCCTTCGACACCGGCCTCAACGCCATCCCGGGTATCGGTGCGGCCAAGAACGTGCTCGAAGTGGCGCGCGGCCGTGATTTCTTTCCGGACCGCATCACCGCATCAGCCATCGAACCTCAAAGCCCTAAGGCAATCCACCCTGCCCAGTAGTACGGCTCTGCCCATTTCTGATGTTTGCGGATCGCCGCGCGCGCACCGTGCAGTGCTGCCGCGGCGTCTGCGCCAGATGTCAGACGTCGATGGAACTCCGCCAGCAACGCCTCCGACGCGGCTGGGTCTCCCGCCCATCGCGGCATGATCATCGAAGGAACACCGGCCGCAAGCCACGCCCACTGCACAACGTAGGCCGCAGCGGCACCATCGCGCATGGAGGTCGCTGCGCTGTCCGACAGGATCAGGACACGGGATCGCAACGTGAGATTCATGACCTCGCGTGCTTCGAGCGATCCGTTGTCTGAAGGCGCCGCGGCGTCTGCCGCCAACAGAATCGGCGAAAAGAGCGGACTCGCGCCGTTGATGCGGAATGGAGCGGCCACGTGCAAGACCGCGGCATCCGCAGCGTGCGTCGTAAGAGCCGATTCGGTCGCTGCGCTGCCCTTCAGAATGAGCTTGCCGGCCTCCGGATACGTCTTGAGCGCCGCCGCCACCTCACGCTCCCCGCTTTCGGGGGCGCGCAGTGTCCAATCGGGAGCCGTTTGCTGGATCCTGGAGGCGGTGTCGGGCGCAAGTGCCGGCGCAGCAATCGCGAGCGCGCGCAGACCCGGCACCGCCTCGACCTGACGAACGCGAGTCAAGGCATCAACCGAACCTGCGTAGATGACTGGCGATCGCTCTCCCAGGTAGCCGTCCCCGAGCGGCAGTGCGTCGAAAGGCACCCGCCAGAGCACGTCGTGCGGAACGACGATGACCCGAGACGCATTCGCGAGTCGAGCTACCGCTGCCGCCGGAATGAGGACAGCGAGATCTCCTGCGACCCGCCGCCATCGCACGACGTCTCTCATCACCGCGGGCAGCAGAAGCGCACTCACTCGCGACGCCAGCACGCGCCGCCGAATCGAATACGGGTAGGTCACGGTTTCGAGCCGATCGCCATTCCGCTCCGAAAGCAGGACCAGGACTTCTTCGTCGTCTACGAGGAACTCCAGGAGCAGCGTGCCGGGAGTCAGAACGGCCTCGAGATCCTGATGCGCCGGCGAGGCCGCCACGCCACGCCAGATGCGCAGCTCGGGGTATCGCGCGTAGAGCGCTTCCATCCAGATGGCGCGGGCGGCGGTGGCGGTGGCCACACGTTCGTCGAGCACTGCCAGCCTGGATGCATCCGGCTTTGGAAGCCCGCGCTCACGCGCGGCTTGGGCGATGAGGGACTGCAGCTCAGCGGCGAGCTTCCGCTCCTGCTCGCGTTCGTCCGCCGTCATGCCGCGGGAGATGTCTCGCTCGTTGACGGCAAGAGCCGAACGAAGTGTCAGCGCCCGCAGGCGCGCAGAAGACGCCCACGCGCCAAGATGGTCGCCGGCGGCACTCTGGAGAACCGCAAGCGTGGCGAATGCTGCTGAGGCATCGGACGGAATCGCCGTGGCCGGCTTCTCGAGCGCGGCAGCATGCATGCGCTCGACGACTCCGGCGGCGGCGCGGGCGGTGGCGATCGCCTGATCGGCAACTCCCTTCTTCCTGAGGGCTCTGGCCTCGGCAGTCAACGCCCGCCACACCACATCGTCGCTCTCAATCGTCATTGCGGCGTGCCGCGCGGCGGTTGCCGTTTCAATGGAGTCGTCGACGTCTCCCGCGCCAAGGAAGGCCTGGGACAAACCGACGTTGGCGCGGGCTGCCGCCTCGCGCCAGCCCAGGGCCGAGAATCGATCGACGGCCTTGCGATACGACTCGATAGCCTCCTTGAATTTCTCCTGCGCCGATTGCGCGAACGCGATGCCGACTATCGCCTGCGCCGTGCACTCGCGGTCCTCAATCCCCGCGCAGGTCTCGAAGCTGGTCGTGTACGCCTGCTCCGCCTCGCTATAGCGGCCGGCGAGGAGCTCGGTCATGCCGAGGTTCTGCCAGACACGGCCGGCACCGGCCGGGTTCTTCAGCGCGACGAAGTGATCGCGGCTCTGTTCGTAATGACGACGTGCGGCATCGACATTCCCGAGGCGCAGATGAACGTCGCCGATGCTCTGCAGCGCCGTACCCTGCCGCGAGCGATCGCCGGTGGCGAGCCCTTCCGCGAGCACACCGGCGAATGCGGAAAGCGCCGACGCATAGTCGCCCTGCGCCGAATAGGTGCGGCCCAGGCCTTCGAGCGCGCGCGCGTGGCCGTCGGGATAAGCCAGGGCGACGTAAAGATCGCGACTGACTGAGTAGTCGCGGATCGCACCGGAATAGTCACCCTGAAGGTATCTGATGTTCCCGATGCTGATCAGGGTCGAGGCCGTGGAAGGACGATCGAGCAGCCGTTCCTGAATCGCGAGTGCCAGGCGGTAGCCTTTAAGCGCCTCGATGTACTCGGCCATCGAGTAGCGCACGGTCGCCGCACCGACGAGCGCCGACGCCATCGCCGCATCGTCGCCCCGTTCCATTTCGACCGACAGCCGGCGCTCGTAAAACGAGAGCGCCTCGGTGAACCGCCGCTGGAAGTAGAGCGTGTTCCCGATGTTCTGCAGTGCCTCGCCTTCCTGCCTGCGGCCCCCAGTCCGGCGGGCGAGTTCGACGACGAACTCGTACAACGTCTGTGCACGCTCGAACTGCTGCTTGACCGCCGCCGCGGTCGCAATACGCGAAACGGCCACGATGAGCGCCGGATTGACAAGATCAGGATGGGCGGCGAGCAGGGCTTCGCGTTCTACGGCGGACTCGGCCGCGGCCAGCGCCGCGGCAAGACCGTCGGTCGTCTGCTGAGCAGCCGACGCAACCGTCGACGCTGCCAGCACCATGGCAGCCAGGAGACACACCATCGCTTCTCGCCGCCTTAGACCCCGGAGGCTTGCGATGGTTCCTGACTCAGCCGAGGAGTACCCGGGCCGCGAGAAGCGGTGCAACGACCAGGAAATTCAGGATCAGGTACACCACCCAGCCAATCAGGCACACGATGATGGCCCGGCCGGTGTTCGTGTAATCGAGGACACTGCGCACGGCAATGACCATGATCACGAGCATCCAGAGAGATATGGCGAACGAGATGAGCGGACCGAGAAACGGGACGATCGCCAGCACGTTGAACACGCCCGGCGAGGCCGCAAAGCCGATGACCCGAAATCCTTCGACGAAGTCGGCTTTCGTCCCTGGCTCGGGCATCAGCTTGGTACCGACCACGACCACGATGATCGTCCAGACCGCGTAACCAATCAGTGTCGCCACCAGCATGATGATGCCGGTGCCGATTCCGGTGCGAAAGATGTTGCCAACCAGCGAAGCGAGCGCGGCAATCGCAATGACGGTAACGGCTTGACCAAGGGCGGCGGGATCCTTCTCGACTTCCTCGAACGTGCTGACATTGCCCTGCATGGCGCCGATCATCCGCTCGCTGAGGCTGGCCATCATCCTGCTCCTTGTTCAACGTTTCCCGCCGGGCGACTCGGCTGAGCCGTTCGACCGGCGACAGTCTAGCAAAGATGAGCGGGAAGACTGCACTATCCTTGACCCCGTTGCGCGCATTGCTCAATCAGGCCGTCCGGCGCGACGGCGCCTACTGCGGACTCTTTTCCGAGGGCGATTACCTGGCGGTCGACCGCTTCTACGATTCCCAGCCTACGCTGCAGCCGACCCCGCTCCTGGATTACTCGAGGCTCGCCGAGTCGCTCGAGATTGGCGCGTTGATGGTGAAGGACGAAACCGCGCGGTTCGGCTTGCCTGCCTTCAAGACACTCGGCGCCCGCTACGCCATGGAGCGACTCGGCCGGCAGGCCCTGAGAGCAGGCGTTGTCTGTGCCACGGCAGGTAATCACGGCCGGGCCGTCGCGCGCGCCGCAGCCGACATGGCCGTGAAGTGCACGGTTTTCGTGCCGGCAATTTCCGGCGAGGCAGGAGTCGACGAGCGGCGCGTCCGCGAAGCACGGATCGCAGGGATGCACGCGGACAACGCACATGTCATCGATGTCGCGGGAACCTATGAGGAGGCAGTCGAGATGGCCGCCGCCCGCGCGCGGACGGATGGTTCGACAGTGGTGTCGGACACGGGCTGGCCGGGCTACGAAGAGATTCCGCGCGACATCATGGCCGGCTACACCCGGCTCGTCACCGAGGCCTCGCAGCAATGGAGTGCCTCGCCGGACGTAGTACTGGTTCAGGGCGGCGTCGGAGGGCTGGTCTGTGCCGCTGCAAGCTGGTTTGCATTCACGGGCGGACCAACACGTCCATATCTGATCGCCTGCGAACCGGATGGAGCCGCCTGCTTACTCGAGTCGGCGCGCGCCGGTGCGCCCATTCAACTCGGATCGGTCCGCACGTCGATGGCCGGACTACGCTGCGCGACGCCTTCTCCCGCGGCCTGGCCCGCCATCCGTGACGGTGTGGATGCGTTCGTCACGATTCCCGACTCGTTTGCGTGGCAGGCCATAGAACGGTTGAGCGCACGCACAGGCGATCCCTGCATTGAAGCCGGACCCTCGGGTGCCTGCGGCATCGGCGCCCTCCTCGCTCTGAAGTCAGACCCGGCGCTGCGGCTTGTATATGACGCATGCGGACTCGGCCGGTCCACGCGCGTGTTGGCTGTCGTCACTGAAGGGAAATGAGATAATCGTAGTCTGATGTCACGCACTGAACCGGAGCACTGGGGACATTCGACCGTCCGTACCGCCTGTCCACTCGACTGCCCTGACTCTTGCACGGTCGACGTAACCGTTAAGAATGGCCGGATCCTCGAGATCGACGGCGGCGACGAGAATCCAGTCACCCGCAATTACATCTGCGCGAAGGTCCGACGGTTCGCTTCGCGCGTGTACGGTGATGATCGTCTGTTGTATCCGGCGGTCCGCCAGGGCGTTCGGGGCAATGGCGTCTTTACCCGCGTCACCTGGGACGAAGCGCTCGACCAGATCGCCGGGCAGATGCGCACGATTCGCGACCGATGGGGTGCCGAAGCGATTCTGCCGTTCTGCTACGGCGGATCGAACGGGCTGCTCACGCAGGACACGGCCGATGCGGCGCTCTTCCGCGGATTCAAGACATCACGCCTGGCGAGAACCGTCTGCGCCGCCCCGACGGGAGCCGCCAATCAGGCCCTCTACGGCAAGATGCCCGGCGTCACCTACGTCGACTATCCGCACGCCCGGCTCATCGTCCTCTGGGGCGTGAATCCCTCGGCTTCGGGAATTCATCTCGTCCCCTACGTTCGCGAAGCGCAGCGCGCCGGCGCCCGCCTGGTCGTCATCGATCCGCGGACGACGACGCTCGCCCGGCATGCCGACATTCACATCGCGCCGCGTCCGGGAACGGACGTGGCCCTGGCGCTGGCGCTCCATAACTTCCTCTTCGAGCATGGCTTCGCCGACGAGCGATTCCTGGAACAATTCACCACCGGGGCGGACCGGCTGCGGGCGCGGGCCGCGGAATGGTCGATCGAGCGCGCGGCGGAGACAGCCGGCGTCGACGCTGCGCAGCTGCAGCGGTTCGCGGAGCTCTACGCGTCTACGTCGCCGGCCGTGGTGCGCTGCGGCTGGGGTGTCGAGCGTAACCGCAACGGCGGCAGCGCCGCTGCCGCCATCCTCGCGCTTCCAGCCGTCGCCGGAAAGTTCGGTGTGCGCGGCGGCGGGTTCTCGATGAGCAACTCGGCCGCTCTTGGCATCAAGGCGGCGACGTGGATGGACGATGTGCCGGAACCAGCCACGCGCCTCGTCAACATGAACCACCTGGGGCGGGCGCTGCTCGAGTACGCCGATCCACCGGTCAAGATGCTCTTCGTCTACAACTGCAATCCGCTGGCAACCATGCCCGATCAGAATCGGGTGCTGCGCGGGCTTCAGCGCGACGATCTCTTTACGGTGGTCTTCGATCAGGTCTTCACCGACACCGCCAGGTTGGCGGACGTTGTGCTGCCATCCACCACGTTCCTCGAGAACTACGACATCGCGAAAGCCTACGGACCGATCGGCCTGCAACTGGTCAGACCCGTCATCGAGCCTGTCGGTGAGTCGCGGCCGAATGCCGAAGTGTTCTCGGAGCTGGCGGCGCGGCTCGGTATCGGCGAAGCCGAACTGGAGACCGACACCTTGCTGCGAGTCACCAGCCGGCTGCCAGAAGCGGTGGCATCGGAGCTGATGGAGCGCGGATCCGTCACGCCGCCATTCAACGGCGCCCCGGTACAGTTCGTCGACGTGTTACCCCGGACGCCGGACGAGAAGGTCCATCTCTTTCCGGACGAGCTCGACGCACAAGCGCCCGCGGGCCTTTACGGTTTCCAGCCCGATCCGGCCACCGAACGCTTCCCGCTCGCGCTCATCTCGCCGGCGAGCGAAAAGACCGTGTCATCGACGCTGGGCGAACTGCGCGAGCGTTCGGCGTTCCTCCAGATGCACCCGTCCGACGCCGCGGCTCGGGGTCTCTCGCAGGACGATCCGGTCCGCGTGTTCAACGACCTCGGCGAGGTCCACGTGCCGGTTGGTCTCAACCGTGACATCCGGCCGGGAACGGTCTCGCTGCCGAAGGGACTGTGGCGGAAGAGGTACGTACAACGGCTCGACTTCGAACGCGCTCGTCCCGGACAGCCTGACCGACCTGGGTGGCGGCGCCTGTTTCAACGACGCGAGGGTCGAAGTGGCGCTGTTGGGGAGACACTGAAATTCCTTCTAGCAAAACAATTCGAGTCGTCGTGCCGTCGTGATGAGCCGTCGGCTTCGTGAGCCAACAGAAACTCAGTAGCTGAAGAAGAAGAACAGGTTGACGCCCGCCTTCTCGATGCGGCGCTCGCCGATGCGGTTAGCGGAGCCGGTCGTTTCGGGGGCGCCAGTCAACTCCAGGCGCAGGAATCGGGCGATCTGATAGTCCATCAGGAATTCGGTGGTGTTTTGATCGCCGAATTGCTGCCGGAATTTGACGAACGCCCGGTCGCCAATCTGTTGTCCGACGGTCAGTCCCGCCCCAAACTCCCCTTCATCGTTGATCGTCGTGATCTCGAACAGGTCGAGATCCAGTGCGCGGCCGATCGATTCTCCCAGCGGTGCGGCGACGAAACCCGTGGCAATGCCGCCGGCGGTGGCGGCGAGCGAGGCGCGCTCGCCTGTCCCCAGCTCGTTGACCGGCTGATTGAAGACAATCAACGAGAGGATGTCGGACTCCTCGAGCGGGGGATTGCTCGTCAGCGCCAGCTGAGGGAACCTGGTCGTGCCGGTGACGCGAACGTTCGCCGTCACGCCGGTATTCGGAATGAGTCGGGACGCGTTGATGTCGAGGACCGGATTGATCGCGGGCTCCCCCAGGAATCGCAGCGTGCCGCCGCGCACCAGATCGAACCGGCGTCCCTGGAACTCGTAGGTGCCGCGAATCGTTTCCACTCTGCCCACCAGAATGACGGGGCCGCTCGGATCCTTGCGGACGCGGAGATCCCCGCCAACCGTGATGTTCACGTCGCCGAGCGCCGCGCCGTTCGGGCCGCCGGGGCGCAGTTTCTTCCCACGCAGCACGAGGTTGTCGGGGATGACGAGGCGCACGTCGAGGCTCACCGGCGCGAACGCGCCGCTGGTCGCAGCCGTCGTTTTTGCGCTTGCCGCCTCGGCCGTGGACGGTGCGGCGGACGACTTCGCCTTCTGCAACGCCTGTCTGGCCGCATCCTCGGCGCTCACGCTCGCTGCGACGGTGTCCTCCGCTGAAACCACGTCGGGCAGCGATTCGACCGCGTACGGGTCGTAGAACGATTCGAGAACCCGGTCGACTTCGATGCGCGCCGCCTCCAGCCTCACCTCTCCGACGACATGCGGCCGGCGAAGCTCGCCGGTGATCTGGAGCTTCGAGTCCACTCCCATGTCGCCGAGCTCGTTGTCGATGACTTCGAAGTTGTCGGAATCGATGTTGACGTTGACGCCGCCGATCTGGCGTTCGTGCACCGCCAGCTCGCCCGAAACGTGCAGCGGCTCGTTGTGCTCGTCGAGCACCGTGAACTTCTGCAGCCGAACGCGATCCGGCTCGAGCTCGATGCGGGTGTCGAGGCCGCGATAGGAAACGCCGCCGGCGGGGACTCCGAACGCGCCCCCCTTGATATCGATGAATCCTCGGAGGTGTGGATCCTGTCCGGAGCCGGTGACGCGCACGTCCGCTTCGAGCGTGCCGGTGACGTTCGTCACCTGATTCGTGAATCCCTGAATCACGCCGAGATTGAGCGCCGTGGATGTGATTTGCAGATCCACCTGATCGCCCGCCGTCTCGGCTACGTGGCCGGTTTCCGTGCTGCTCTGGAAGAGTGTGGTCGGAACGCTGCCTTTTGCCGTGATGAACTCCGTCGGCGATTGCTGCAGCTTGGCGTCCACACCCACTCGCGTGGCGGCGTAGTCGACGTCGGCCACGAGCGATTCGTACTTGTAGGTCTTGAATCCGCCGTTCCGAACTTCAACGTGGCCGCTGACCGCCGGGGCCTCCGTGGTCCCGGTAATGGTGGCGTCCGCATCCAGCCTGCCGGTCAGCCCCTGGTTCTGCAGCAGCAGCGTCTCGAGCTGTTGCAGGTCGACGTTGCGGGCCCGCGCGTTGATCTTTGCGGTAGCTTCGGCGGCGCCTTTTGACGGCAGCACACCGCTGATGTCGAGCGACTGATCGCCGCTCGCCAGCTTGATGTTCTCCAGCTCAATGCGTGACGCGCCGTATTGAATGGCCGCGTTACTGCCTGGCACGGTGCGCCACTCGACCCCCTGAGTGCGGATAGCCAGCTCGGGCAGGTGGATTTCCTGATGGTCGGGATGCAGGATGACGCTGCCGGTCGCGTCGAGCTCGCGTGTCTTTTCCTTGACGTTGGTCTTGAACTCGATGCGCTGATTCTCGTAGGTGGTCGTCGCCGTCAGGGCGTTGATCTGCAGCCCTCCCACCGCGACGAAAGTGGCGGTGCTCGTGGCCTCGACCTTGATCGTTCTTGACGGTCAGGTCGGGAATGCTGACCGTGTAGTTGCTGTTGACGTCGAGCGCTTTGTTGTCGTTGTAGCCGACGTTGCTGCCGTCCATCGCTCCCGTCGTCTGCAGCGTCGACGCATTGCCAGTGACGGTACCGTCCAGCACTGCGGCGCCGGCGATCCCCTGCTGCCCCACCAGCTTCGAAATCTCCGCCAGGTCCGGCAGTTCGACGTGATACTTCAAGTTCGAAGCCGTCGTGCGATCGAGGGCCACGCGTCCCGAAGCGTCGACCTTCAGATCCGGGCCGCTGACCTGCAGTTTCGCCACGTCACCCACTTGCGAGGCATACTTCCCGTCGAGCGAAGCAGAGTCGATCTGCACACCGCCGATGGCGGATTGCTCGAGATTGACCTGCCCTTCAGCGGCGATCGATTCCGGCGTGATCGGCGCGCCGACATCGGCAATCGCGGCGGTGGCGTTCACCGTACCCGTCACCCGGCCTTCGAGCTCCTTGCGACCCGACAAGGCGGCGGGATCGAATCCTTCGAAGCCACCGTCCGCCTGAACTCGGAGCGCCCCATCTTTGAGATGGGCATCGAAGGCCAGTCGCGGCAACGAGCCCTTCAGGATCGTCGAACCGCGCAGCGTGCCGGTCGCATCGACGGTGATCCCCTTCAGCCGATCGTCAGGTGACACACCGCGTGAGGTGCGCGGAACCGACCCCTTCACGTCGAAGTCGCCATTCAGACGGCTCTCGTACGACGGTTTGTCCAACGCGGCAATCTGCAAAGCGTGTCCGAGCCGTTGCAGGTCGAGATCCGCCACGTGACCGCGGGCGGCGTAGCTGATGCCTTCGGGCGCAACACGAAAGTCGGTGGTCGTGCCTTGCGCCACCGTGGTCCCTTCGACCGTGGATTCCTCGAGCAACGCGTTACCAGCTGACGACCGGGCCATCACCGGAAACGTGATATTCCGAGACAGATAACTCCGTTGCCAGGTCCGGCGCACCGGTTTGCGCCGGCAGATTGCGCAGATCGACACCGGCAGCCGACCCGCGCAAGTCGAATCGCAGCGGGCTGCCTCCGACCGGAGGCGCGATGAACCCTCTCGCGGTTGCGCTGCCACCATACGCCGCGGCACGGGCATCGACCGTGATTCTTCCGGCGCTCAGGCCACCGGTTGCGCGAACGTGGGTTGCCGTATAGCCCGCCGCCACGACCCGAGGTCCCTCGAACTTGTACGTTCCGCTCATGCGGCTGAACGCCGGCGCTGACGCCGGCGCCGACGCCATCTCGAGATGGACGTCCGCATGCCCGGTCAGATCGGTTTTCTGTGACGGGTCCTTGAGGATGGGCGCAAGGTCCAGCTTCTCGACGTCGACGCCTCCTCGCACCGCAAGGTTCGGCGCCCTCACGTCCGTCGTCACGTCCCCGCGCACGTTTCCAGCCTCGGACTTGACGTCGAGGGTGAGCGCCAGGTTGTCCGCCGGACCGGCCGCGCGAACGTTGAATGAAGGATGCAGATCGTAGCCAGCGGCCGCCGGGAACACCTGGCCAAATTCAGGAAGCGACGCGCGGCCGGTAGTGGTCACCTTGACGATCGGCGTCTCGAGGTACTTCTCGACCACGCCATCGATGGTGAACGAGCTCTCGGCAGTGCGAACGGAAACCTTGTCGACGTAGAGATTGTCTTCGCGCACCGCGATCTTGCCCGTCAGTGCCGTCAGGTTCAATTGCGGTGACGATGCTCGGAAACTGAGGTGATCGATGTCGATGGAGTAGTGCACCGGCGCGTAGGCGTAACCCGCCTTGACGTTCACGCCGTCGACCCGCGCCGGCAGATGGTAGCCGTTCGCTCCCAGACTGTCGTCGATCGACACACTGGCGTCTGCGATCTCGATCCGTGGAAGCGAAATCGGTCTTCGCGGCCCCTCTCGGTCCTTTTCCTTCGCCTGCGTCTTGACCAGCCGCCCGAGGTTCCAGCCGTTGTGATCGCGTTCGATTCGGATGACCGGCGACGCCAGCTTGATCTCGTCGAGGACGATCCCCTTCGAGATCAAATCGAAAATGCTGTAATCGACCTCGACCGTCTTGACCGCGACAACGCGCTCGCCGGACACGTCGACGGCTACATCGGACAGATCCACGCCGAAGAGGAGATTGCCGCCGATGCGTCCGATGCTCAGCTCGCCGTTGAGATATTGCTTCGATTCCCTGACCACGTACCGCCGCAGCCAGTCCCGGAACCACGGCGTCTGCGACACGATCAATGCCACGGCGACGATGCCGACCATGAGCGTGCCGACGAGGGCGATGACCTGCAGCGAACGACGGAAGATCCTGATCATCTGACTGTCAGAACGCGTGACCGATGCTGAAGTGGAAACGATAGCGACGCGGCTCGGGCTCGCCGTTGACGATCAGACCGGGGATCCGATTCAGCTGGTAGCCAAAGTCCACACGTATCGGTCCGATCGGCGTGGTGTAGCGAAGGCCCGGACCGACGTCGTAGTAAAGATCGTTCAAATTAAGATCCCACGGGTTCGTCCAGACGTTGCCGCCGTCGAGGAAGATGACGCCGCCAAGCTTGCCCCAGATCTGCACGCGAACTTCCGTCGAAAAATCGATGAACGAATGACCACCGTTCGGCAAACCATTTTCACTCAAGGGAGCGACGTCGAAGCGGCCCCAGCCGCGAAGGTTCGTAGCGCCACCGAGGAAGTAACGCTTGTGAAAGGGCACACCGATCTCCAGCGCGGGTTCGTCCGCACTCGTAATCTCGTGATTCAGGGGATCGATCGAACCGATGCGGGCGCGAACCGCAATGACCGCGCGAGTGGCGACCGTCCGATAGTACCCGACCTTCGGCAGTGAGCTCGTAGTAGTTGTAGTCGCCGCCCAGCCAGCGACCGGCCTGCTCCAGGTGCAGCGCTGCGAGATAGCCGCGACGCGCGTCGAGAACGTTTCCGGTGGTGTTGCGCGCGGCGTCGAAACTGATCGCGGATCGCTGTCCGGTCGATTCGCCGCTGTTGGGATCGATACCGAGCGCGATGAGGTCATCGCGCTGGCTCGGATCCGCGAGCGTGGCCTCGGAGACTTCCGAGCTCTCCCACTCATTCGCGTATGTGAACGACAGGGTATTGCTCGGACGCGACCGGAACCCGCCTGCTCCCGCGCGCGTGAACTGGCGAGTCACTGTGATGCGGCCGCCGACGTTGTCCAGTTTGAACGCCGGCTCGTCGTTGTGCCAATACTGACCGCCGAGGCTGAACGTGTATCGAGGGCTGAACAAATACGGCTCGCTGAAATTCACTTTGACGCCGCGATCGAGCGAAGAGTAGCGTCCCAGCACTCCCGCCGTGCGCGCACCGCCGAAAAAGTTGACGTGCCGCCAGTCGGCCTGGATGCGCGCCCGCTCCTCCGACCCGTACCCCACGCCAAGATTCAACCGCCGGTGCTTGCCCTCGGTCACCGTGATGCGTGTGGGAATCTGCTGCGGCTGCTCGCCTTCCTCACGCACCGGCTGAACGTTGGCGAACTCGAACACTTCCAGGCCGTACAGCTTGCGCTGGCTTTCGAGCAGACGACTCTGCCGATAGATCTCCCCCGGACGAAAGCTGAGCTGCCGCCGCACCACGTCGTCATCGACGCTCGAATTGCCGGTAATCTCAATCGGACCGTATTGAGCGAGGATGCCCGGCTCGGCGACGAGTTGGACGATCCGGCTGCGGTCGTTCGATCCGTTCGTCTCGGTCATCCGCACGGTGGCGTAGGGATAGCCGTTGTCCTTCAGCCGATCGAGCGCAGCCTCGCGACTGGCCTGGAGCAGCGCACGGTCTGCCGGCTGCCCGGCTTTGATGGGCATGCGCGCATCGAGAAACCGGCGCGCCCGTTCGGGAAGTACATCGAACCCGACGAGCTCGATGCGCTCCACGCGCATCGGCTCACCTTCGGAGATGCGAACGAGGATATCGACGGCGGACTGATCCTGGCTGAGTTTGACATCGAACGAGGCCACCCGCGCGTCGGGAAATCCGCGGTCGCGGTAAAACGCCACGATGCGCTTGATATCGGCCTCGAACTGTTCGCGGCTGAAATAGCGCTTCTCGCCCCAGGGGATCTTCGAACTGGCGCCGGTGGCGAGCACCGCCTTCAACTGCCCCTGCTCGACAGCTTTCAAACCCTCGAATTTCAGGCTGTTGACCCTGACGCCCGCTTCTTCTTTACAAGCGGCGGCGCCGATCAGGGTAGCGGCGCACACACAAAAGAGCGCTGTACGCACAAAAGGACAGACCGCCATAGATGTCGGTGGGCGTACTCACAAGGCGTGCCAGACAGGTGCGACGAGTTCGGTGATGCGGAGGAATCGTTGCGCGGTGGCGGGTTACTCGCGCGTGATTTCTGGCTTGCCGACAGAGATCGCCAGCATGACGCCCAAACCGACGGCGATCATCAAACCGATCAGAATCCAGGCTGCGGATATGTGACGAAGTGCCCCGCCGTACCAGAGGGCCAGCAGCGCGCCGATGATCAGCAGGAAGTAGCCGATCAGATAAACGCTTACGAAACGCATAACCCTTGACTCTTGTCAGTCGCTAGTCGCGAGTCGTTGGTCGCCAGTCGTCGCTAGTCGGTAGTCAGTGTGACTAACGACGACCAACGACTGTCGACTAACGACTGACGACTAACGACTTCGCTACTTTTGAATCCTGACCACGAGGGCTGCGCGGCGGTTCAGCCGGCGCGTTTCCTCGCGCGCGTTGTCGTGCTTGGGCCGCTCCTCACCGTAGCTGACCGTGCGTAGACGGTCGGCGCCGATGCCTCGACCCGCCAGATACTCGCGCACCGCGGAGGCGCGCCGTTCGCCGAGGGCCAGGTTGTACTCGGACGTGCCGATGTTGCACGTGTGGCCTTCAATCTCGAGCCGCAGTTCGGCATTTGCCTGCAGCGACTTGATTGCCTCGTCCAGCGCGCGGGTCGCCTCCGGACGCAGTGAGTAGCGGTCGAAGTCGAAGTGCACGTCCTCGAACACGAACTCCTTCACTGCCGGGCGAATCACCTGGATGGTCACCTGATCGCTCGCGGTGCCGCCCTTGCCATCGCTGACCGCGACCGTGAACTGCACGGGCCCTTCCTGCATGGGCGCCGTCCACGGCGTCTGACGGGCAGTCGGGTTCGAGATGGTGCCGGCTGGCGCACTCCACTTGTAAGTGAGCGTATCGCCGTCCGGATCGGACGCATCCGCCGTCACTGTTGCCGTTCGGCCTACTTCAACCGTGCACGGCTCGCAGCGAGCGTCGACCGTGGGCGGACGGTTCTGTGGTGCGGGCGGTGGCGGTGGTGGTGGTGGTGGCGGCGGCGGGACGTAGATCCGCACCCCCGGGTGATAGCCAATCCTGAACTCGAAACCGAGCGCGTCGCCGCCCTCATCGCCGAAATTGCCGAAGTCGCTCCGGCTATCCAACTTGAGGCGCCAGTTCATGCCGCCACCGACAAAGACACCGTTGCTGCCCTGCCAGGTCAGCCCAATCGACGCATCGACCGGGGAGTTGATCGACGAAAGCAACGGCGAAATGGAGCCGTCATCGCCGATGAGCGGCGAGGTCAGCGTCACGGTGTCGTCCAGATATTTTTCCCCGTGCAGCTCTGCCGTCAGACGAAGACTTCCCCGCGTCGGAAATCCCGCGCCGAAGCCCCAACGGATGCCGTTGGAAATCTCCACCTGATCGGGCTTGCCGCGGAAGATGACGCCGCCATACCCGGAGAGCTCCACGCGCTGGTTGATTTCCTTGCTGATGATCCCGTCGATGGCGAAATCCGGCTTCCCCGTTCCGACGCCTTCTTCGTCGTCTTTCGCCGTCGGCACTTTCACCAGCCCGCGCAGCGCGAGCGCGAACGGTTGCTGGCGCCACTGCGCCATGAAGTTGACCTTGCCGCCGAGCCACAGATCGCCGAGCTGGTTGTCCGACCAGCCCTGACGCACGAACGGATATTCGTTGGCGATGGTCGTGGCATTGGCGCCTGAAAGGAAGATGGGACGTTGGTCGCGGTCTATCCGGCGCACGACGTCCCATGCGCCGAAGATCTCCGCGCGATCGCCGAGGCCAATCCCGAACGTGATCGGCCAATTCGATACGTCGGAAAAACCCTCGGTGTAGTCGAAGTTCACGCGATAAGCGCTGAACGACCACCTGCGCGACGGCAACACCTCACCGGTTGGAACGAACCAAAGGCCGGTGTCCCCCCGGTACGTCGTCGTTGCCCGTCGAGTTTCGACAGGCATCGACTGCGTATCCGGTGGGGGCTGGGGTGCTTGCGTCGCTGTCGTGCTTGGCTGCTGAGTCGGGGTCTGTCCACCGGCGGGTGTCTGCGCAAACAAATCCGCTGCGGGCAAGGCCAGACAGGCCGCCACGATCGTCATCGCTACGCGTTTCAACATACGTCCAACGCCTCCGTGCTACTAGCTTACCGCAGAGTAGCTTACCGCGGTTCGCCTATATCAGTGGAGGCTTCCGATTCCCCCACGACATCCCGCGGCCCGGCGGCATCGGAGTCCATCGAGGTCTCGGATCCGTCGACGAGCCGTCCGCGGCCGCCACGGCTTATCTGGCCACCTTTTCGGCCAGCCGACCGCGCTTCCTCAGAGGTCCACTCGTGAGCAGTTCCCTTCTGGTGCGCCGCGCGTCCGCCCTTACTGGCGATCTCGCGCTGTTTTTCGGGGGACATGGACGCAAATCCTCGACGTTCCTTACGCTCTCCCATGGCATTTCTGCCCTTTGCGGCATCGTTCATGGCTGGACTCTCATCGAAATGTCCCGTCCGGGGCACGCCCGCGACGACATACGGTGCGCGGCCCGGTTCCGCCGGAGGATCCTGGACGGGGGCGGGTTTTGGTTCGTTCGTCGGGGTCTCGGGTGCCTTCTCCGGCGGGTCCTGGTTGGTCTTGTCATCGTCTGTCATTAGCACGCGTCACCCCTCGACACTGTCTACCGGCTGGCCGAGGTATCAAACGCTGTGCCACGATGGGCTAACTTTCCGACACCCGTAAGGTCCGCAAATTGCTCGTTTTGCAAGAGTTTTCCGGTCGACCGTCCAGGTCAGCATCCCGTCCGGAATGATTCACTACAGGTAAAGACTACACATGAGGTTAGAAATACCCAGTGACACTAATTCCAGCTCCAGCTTCCAGCTGCCAGCTTCCAGCCTCCAGCTACGCCAGCCTCCAGCTTCCACGAGCCTCCGAGCTCACGAGCCACGAGCTACCAACCACCAGCTACCCAACCCCCAGCCGTCAGCTGGAAGCTGGCGGCTGACGGCTCGTAGCTGGTGTTAACATCCATCCATGAGCCTATGTGGCGGCCCCACCCAACCACAGCCCCCGGCCGGCAACACCACCGGGCGAACTGGTGTTCTGTCAGAAGTTTCAGAAGGAGATGCCCGGACTCGATGCCGTTCCCTGGCCCGGCGAGCTCGGACAGCGGATCTACGACAACATCTCCGCCGAGGCGTGGAAGATGTGGGAAGAACGAATGAAGATGATCCTCAACGAGTACCGACTGATGCCATGGCAAAAAGAGGCGCAGCAACTCGTGACCAAGCACATGGAGGATTTCTTCTTCGGCGAAGGCGCGGCGTTGCCGCCCGGCTTCGTTCCGCAGCAGGCCAAGGGCTAGCGCACGACCGGGATCGCCGGTTCGATCACGAACGCGAGTCGACGGTGCGCCTCCCGTACCGCCTGCTCGGCATCCGGCGCGCGCGGCGCGCGCGCAAAGATGAATCCGAGATAGCTTCCCGCCTCCGGTAACGGCTCCAGCAACTGATCCGCCTTCGCGGTCATCCGCACATCGTCGATGTACGGGATCTCCCGAGCCTCCTCCACGCCGTCGACGCGTTTGAAGATGCCCCGTTTGGGGATGGGTATCATCATCACCGCCGCCGCGATGCGTTCGCGCCGCATCTGATCGACCCGCTCGCCGCATGCATGTCGTAGGAGGAGCTCTTCGAACGACTGCCGACCATCAGCACCAAAACGCAGCACGCGTGAACAGAGGCCACCGATGGGTCGGGCTGCCACTTCGAGCACGAATACACCGCGTGAGGTGAGACGGCACTCGGCGTGAACCGGTCCGTGCCACAAACCGAGCGCCCGCGCGGCCCGCTCCACCTCGTTGGTCATTGCATGCGCCGCGTCGATCTTCAGCGACGACGGCGTGACGTACACGGTTTCTTCGAAGAATGGACCATCGAGCGGATCGGGCTTGTCGAAGATGGTCAGAATGCGCAAGCTGCCGCGCGTCAACACGCCTTCGATGGCGTATTCGCGCCCCTCCATGAACTCCTCGACCAGAATCGTTCCCTCCGAACGCAGGCGCAGGATTCGCACGTCAGGTCGCGCCAGGAGCTGGCGCAGGCGCTCGAACGCCGCGATGAGCTCATCGGCCGAGTTCACTCGCATCACGCCCCGGCTCCCTGACAAGCCGACTGGCTTGATCACGGCGGGATACGATGCGCGCTCCGCCACGCCGCGCGGGTCAGCGTCGACACCCACGGCAAAATGCCACGGTGTGAGCAGGCCTGCCGCCTCGAAGTAGGCGCGTGCCAGCAGCTTGTTTGCACTGGCCGCCGCAGCACCAGGTGGATTGCCCGGCAAACCGATTGCGCGAGCAACGCGCGCCGCGAGCTCCACCGGCCGATCGCCAACAGAGATCACTCCCGACAACGGACGCGATCGCGCTGCCTCCACGATGGCGACCACCGAGGCATCCTCGTCGTCGAAACGCACCGCGACGGCGCCGTCCTGCCACGGATCATCAATCGCGTGACAGCGATCCGTCGCGAACATCAGGTCGATGCCAAGCTTCGCGGCCGCATCGCCGAACGATCGCAGCTGATACCCGGTCGTGGTCGAGAGTACGAGAACGCGCAAAACTTAGCTCCCAGTTTCAGCTCCCAGCTCCCAGCTTCTGTTCCTGCGGTCGCTGGCGGTCTTCTCTCAATGCGCTTGGGGCCCTCCGCCTCCGCGCACCGACAATCCATCGCGCTACGGCGAGACCTCGCCGTAGCTGGTCGCGCCTGTTCCGCGACCAGCGCAGGCGGCCCCACCCCAAGCGCTACTCGCTCGGCGACGTCGCGCCTCGCTCGGGCCGCAGGCGCTCTTCCTCTCTCAATGCGCTTGGGGCCCCACCCCCAAGCGCCACTCGCTCGGCGACGTCGCGCCTCGCTCGGGCCGCAGGCGCTCTTCCTTCATCCTTCTTTCTTTCTTTAGACCAGAGCCACCTGCTCCGGAATGGGCTCCGCTCAACAGTACCAGGGCTCATTCAGATAAGGGACGGTGGCGCGCGGGCGAAGACCGGGGTCCTGGCGTGATGGAAGCGGAACGTGCGCGTGATCGTGTGCGAGCTCCCAGATCGCGTCGAACAATTCACGCCGGGACGCGTTCAGCCGCCGGCCGACCAGCGCCGCAACGGCCTTTTGCAGAGAATCGACACGGGGATCGGCGTGGAGCCACGGATACGTCAGGCTGTGCCGATCGAATCCGCCGACCGTGTTCCTGATGTCATCCAATTCGAGCAACCGTGAACCTTCAGGGATCAGCAGTCGAATGCTCAACTGAATCGGCGCGACGTGATCGACGAGCCGAAGGCGGTCGATGCTGTGCAGCAGTGCACAGTAGTCGCCGAGGCTCGTCCAAGGCGTGAACGCCACGAACGTCGGCGTCAATGTCAGCCCCGCCTTTCGGCACAGATCGACCGCTCGCTCGAAATCATCGCCGGTGTGCCCCTTGTCGAGGCGCCGCAGCACATCGTCATCAACGGATTCCACGGCACTCGTGACGAAGGCGCAGCCTGTGTCGCGCAGCAGCGGCAGAAGATCGGCGTGCTTGATCAGGTGCTCCACTTTGATGGTGACGTCGTACGACACGCCGGGGCATTCGGACGCGAACGTGCGAACGACATCGACCGCATGTCTGGGACCGTTGAAAAAGTCGGGATCCCCGAACGTGATGTGTCCTGCGCCCGCTGCCACCTGCTGGCGAATGTCGGCCAAGACGATGTCACGATCGACCACTCTGAACCGGCCATCGTAGACAGGGACGATGGGACAGTGTCGGCAGCGGTGCTTACAGCCACGGCTGGCCTCGGTGTAGCCAGCGACGACGCGGTCATCGCCTTTCTGCAGCGAGGCATAGCGGGTCAATGGCGGCAACGAATCGCGAAGCGGGATCGCGAAATGGACCCGCGGCACCGCCATCGGCGACGCGGCCACGTGCGGGTCCCTCAACGTGCCACGGGCCACGTGCGATGTGCTCACGTGCGACGTGCTCACGGGCGAGGGCGGCAAGATCGTCCTCGAACTCGCCGCCGATGATGGCCGTGACGCCGCGTTCGCGGAGGAGCGCGGCGTTGAGCGGCGCGTAGAGACCGTAGGCGCAGAGGACGGCGCCGGGGTTCAGCGCACGGACGCGATCGATGACTGGCAGCGCCAGGCGCGTCGCGGTGTGCATCGGCAGGAAAAACGCGATCAGTTCCGCGTCCGTCACCGCCGACTCCGGCAGCGGCTCCCTGGACAGGTCCGCGCACACAGCCGGCACACCGGCGCTCTGCAGCGCCGCCGCCGCCGAGGCCAATCCGAACGGCTGGTGGCCTAAGTCGTAGGTCGAGATGAGAAGAGCGGGCACTCCAATAACAGTGTGCCACGTGCCAGCTGCTACGTGCTACGTGCTACGTGCTACGTGCGCCTTTCTTGGCATCCCATATGCGCTGCGTTCTGAAATGGCACCAAGGGACTTTCGACAACTCCGATGCTGGCAGCTCGCAAACCAGCTGAGAAAGGAAGTGGCGGCTGTATGTGCGACTCCGCGAGTGGCCGCCCATTTCAAATTCTGCAACGACTTTGCCGAGGCTGCGGGTTCGGTGTGTCACAACATCTCTGAAGGGTTTATCCGCTTCTCGCCAGCCGAGATTGCCAGGTTCTTCACATACTCACTGGCATCCCTCGGCGAGGTTCAGGACTACCTGGAAGAGTGTGTCACGCGAGCGTTCATTACGAAGGAGGAGCTCGCCCGGCTACTGGATCTGACGGAACATGTCAAGGCGACGTCGCTCAATTTTGTGAAGCCGCATCGAGAGAGGCTCGAGCGCCAACGTCGTGAGAAACGAAGTTCGCGAACTAGGAAGAACCGCTGAACCTCAGCACGTCGCACGTCGCACGTCGCACGTCGCACGTCGCACGTCGCACGTCGCACGTCGCACGTCGCAGCCGCAGTTCTACCCCCTCCTCAGACTCCCCGCTATCAACGTACTGATTGACGCGATGAGCGCCGGATAGATGGTCTGAATACCGAGTGGATAAGCGCCGTGCGCGAGCGCGGCGGCTTCCCAGATGAGGGTTGTGGCCATGCCGACGGCGATTGAGGCCACACCGGCTTGCGGCGACACCCCGGGCCACAGCAGCGCCGCGAGGAGCGCGGGGGTCACGCCCGCGCCGTACATCGTGTAGGCCGACAGCGCCATCGCCAGGATTGTCGGAAAGAAGCTGCCGGCCGCGAACGCCACGATGCCGAGCGCAACGATCAGCGAACGGGTGAGCAGCAGCAGGCGTCGATCGTCGGCCGCCGGATTGATGAATCGCTGGTACACGTCGCGAGTGAGGCTGGTGGCGGGAGTGAGCAGAAAGCTCGTCGCCGTCGAGACGATGATGGCGGCCGCTCCGGCGACGAGCAGAACGCCAAGGATGGCCGGCAGTACGTCGGTGGCGACGCGCACGACAATCGTTTCGGACTCCTGCAGCCCCAGCCCTGGAACCGCGGCGCTCCCGAATACCCCGATCGAGACGATGAGTGTCTCGACGAGGATCGTGCCGGCGATCCAGCCGATGACCGCTGTTCGCGCGGCGCGTTCGTCGCGGGCCGAGAAGAATTTCTGATACATGTTCGCTTCCCCGAGCAGGAGGAACAGCGTCGGGAGGAAGAGCGCGATAGCCTCGAAAGGCGACATCGCACCGAACAGCGTCAACTGGTCCGGTCGGATTCCGTGCAGCACGCCGGCGGGTCCGCTGCTGTGTCCGGCAAGATAGGCGACGGCGACGACGCAGCCGGCAATCATCATGATGCCGTTGGCGACGTCGAGGTACGCGATCGACAGCATGCCGGCGAAGGCGGTATACGCGACACAGAAAACGGCGGTGATAAATGCGCCGGTCCGTGGGTCGACGCCGGAGATGAGATGCAGCAGGCGTCCGCCGCCGCGAAACTGATAGGCGGCGATCGTCGTATAGGCGAGGACCATGGTCGTGGTACCGAGCACGCGGCCCCACCGGCCATAACGTGTTTCGAGGATCTCCGGAACCGTGTATTGGGCAAGACGGCGAACGCGTGAGGCGAGGAAATAAATGAGAGCGATACCGGCCCACGCGCCGGCCGATTGCCAGAGTGCGGGAAACCCGACGCGGTAACCAAGGCCCGCGCCCGCAAAGAGACTTCCCGATCCGATCCAGGTCGAGAGCAGCGTGAACACCAACACCCGCGCCGGGAGCGACCGTCCCGCGACGAGGAAATCGTCGCCGGTCCGCACGGCGCGAGAGCGCCAGTAGCCGGCGGCAGCCAGAGCAACGAGGTAGGCGATCACCGCGATCAGATAGATCGACATCCGGTCCCCAACGTACACGGCACGATGCGACTGGCGCAACGTCCCGATCTCGGCGCGACGCACGTAGCACGTATCGCACGTAGCACGTCGCACGTCGCACGTGGTACGCTTCGCCATGGTTCCTGTGGCGCCGCAGGCGGCTGTTGCCGACGACTCGTTCTTCGGCCACCCGCGCGGGCTGTCGACGCTCTTCTTCACCGAGATGTGGGAGCGCTTCAGCTACTACGGCATGCGCGCATTTCTGATCCTGTATATGACGGCGCCGGCGGCCGCCGGCGGATTGGGATTTGCCGATGCGCGCGCGGCGTCGATCTACGGGACCTACACCGGCAGCGTGTGGGGCGCCGCTATTCTCGGCGGCGTGGCCGCGGATCGTTTTCTCGGCCAGTACCGCAGCGTGCTCATCGGCGGCATCATCATCGCCGCCGGGCATTTCACGCTGGCCTTCAAAGCGCTTCCATTCTTCTACACCGGCCTGGCACTCATCGTCATCGGCACCGGCCTGCTGAAGCCGAACGTCAGCACGATGGTCGGATCCCTTTACCCGGCCGGAGACGCGCGGCGGGACGCGGGGTTCTCCATTTTCTACATGGGGATCAACCTGGGGGCATTCACCGGGCCGCTCATCGCCGGCTGGCTCGCGCAACGCGTGGACTGGCATCTGGGGTTCGCCGCGGCTGGCATCGGGATGGTCTTCGGACTGATCCAGTACGTGCTCGGAAAGCGGCGACTCCAACCGGCGCTGGAACGACTGTCGCAAAAACCGCAGACCGCATCGGTTCAACGCACGGATGCGCCTCCCGTCGTCAGCGATTCCGGACTCCTGGGATTCACCGGCGTCGAGTGGAAACGCATCGCCGCGATCGTGGTGTTCTTCCTCGTGGCGGTCATTTTCTGGGGCGCGTACGAACAGGCGGGCTCCACGCTGAATCTCTTCGCCGACCGCTACACACGCCTGGAAATCATGGGCTTCTCCTTCCCGTCGTCATGGTTCCAATCGGTGCAGCCCATCTTCGTGATTGCGCTGGCGCCGGTCTTTGCCTGGGTGTGGATCCGCCTCGGCGAGCGCCAGCCGTCCGTTCCCGCCAAGTTCGCCCTCGCCGTCTTCTTCATGGGCCTCGCTTTTCTCGTGCTCGTCCCGGCAGGAGCGATGGCGCAAAGCGGCTCTGGCGAGCGAGTCAGTCCCTGCTGGTTGATTGCTGCGTACGGCATCTCGGAGCTCGGAGAGCTCTGTCTCAGTCCGGTGGGTCTCAGCGCCGTCACCAAGCTGGCGCCAGTGCGCATCCTCGGATTCATGATGGGCGTCTGGTTTCTCTCGAACTCGTTCGGCAACAAGCTGGCGGGATTTGCCGCGGGCTTCATCAGCAGCATGCCTCTCGAATCGTTGTTCGGCATCGTTGCCGGCGTTCTCTTCGCGACAACGCTCGTCATGGTCGTCTTGATCCGACCCACGCGACGACTGATGGGAGAAGTCAGGTAGATACCAATGGTTCTCGAAAAGTACAAACAGAAACGCAATTTCACGAAAACGCCCGAACCGTCCGGCGACGTTCAGCTGGCCATCGAGCGCGCCAAGGCTTCCGGTACCGCGAAGGAACGTTTCTTCTGCGTGCAGAAGCACCTGGCGAGTCACCTGCACTACGACTTCCGCCTGGAGCACAACGGCGTGTTGCTCTCGTGGGCGGTTCCCAAGGGACCGTCGCTCGATCCCAAAACCAAGCGTCTCGCGATGCATGTCGAAGACCATCCCATCGAATACGGAACGTTCGAGGGGGTGATACCCGAGGGGTATGGAGCGGGGATCGTGATGCTGTGGGACGTCGGCACGTGGTCGCCGCAGGTCGACGATGTCGATGGTGCGCTCAAGAAGGGAGACCTGAAGTTCACGCTCAATGGCTACAAACTGAAGGGCTCGTGGGTCCTCGTGCGAACGGGCGGCTCTTGGGCGGGTGGCGGCGGACGGAGCTGGCTGCTCATCAAGCATCGCGACGACTGGGCCGGCGACGTCGACATCACCGAGTTCGCCCCGCGCAGCGTCAAGAGCGAAGGTGACTTCGAGAACATTCTCGCGGCAGATCGACCGGATGTGTGGGTATCCAACCGGCCGGCCAAGGGCGGAGAAGCCGGCGCGATGCTCGCGAAGATCATCGAACGGGCGGCGGCCTTGAAGAGGACGGGTGGCGGCGGCCCGAGCGAGCGACAGCCCATCGAGAAACCTCGGACCGCGCGGAAAAAAGTGGCAGCGAAGGCAAAGACCGCCGCTCGCAAATCGGTAGCCCCTCGAAACAAATCGGTAGCCCCTCGAAAGAAGACGCGCGGCGCCTCTCGCCAGTACTAGGAGCTTATGAAAAGAGAAGACTTCATTTTGTTCAGTGGCGGTGCTCCCGGTGCGGAGGCCGAGTTCGGCGCGTGCGCGGAACGGCATCACATCGAGGAGGTGAATTTCACATTCGACGGTCACAGCATCGCCCGGACACGCGGGATGCGCGTGCTCAATCACGAGGAGCTGCAGGCTGGCGATGTGAGCTTCGAGTACATCTCACGGCTGATGCACCGCCGCTATACCGAGAGCCCGACGCTCCGCAGGGTTCTACAGGCGATGTGGTATCAGGTCAACAACGGCCAGGAAATCTACGTCGTGGGCACCATCCTCGACGATGGGACGGTGCGCGGGGGCACAGGGTGGGGAGCCGAGTTTGCCAAGCTCTGTAACAAGCCGCTGTTCGTGTTCGATCAAGAGAAGGACGGCTGGTTCGAGTGGACAGGCAGCGAGTGGCGTTCGGTGCCGACGCCGACGATCACACATCCGCACTTCACCGGAACGGGAACGCGTTCGATCCAGGCAAATGGCAAACGCGCGATCGAGGAGCTGTTCACGAACTCTTTCGAGCGAGGCTGAGTTACGCGCGTTCTTCCAGCTCCATCCACCGTTCGAGGAGTTGCTCGTGCTCGCGAGCCGCTTCGTCGATGCGCGCCATGACGGTACGAATGCGTTCCGCGGCCGCCTTGTAGAAATCGGGCGACTCCATTTCCGTTTTGAGATCGAGCTGCTCTTGTTCGAGCCTCTCGATCCGATCCGGCAGCGATGTCAGCTCGCGCTGCTCGTTGTAAGTCAGTTTTCGCTTCGCTGCCCGGGCCTCGGGATCCGAGACTCCGGCTTCGGGTATGTTGCGGGTAATGCGCCCTCGAGCCTCCGCGCTCCCGAGTCCCGAGCTCCCGAGTCCCGAGCCGGAAGACTGGCGCAGATAATCCGCCCAGCCGCCGACGTATTCGACAGGCGTCTTGCCAGCCTCGAGCGCCAGCGTACTGGTCACGACGTTGTCGAGAAAGGCGCGATCGTGGCTGACGAGCAGGACCGTGCCCTCGAATCCGGCCACTGCCTCTTCCAGCAGGTCCAGCGTTTCCAGGTCCAGATCGTTGGTTGGCTCGTCGAGGACGAGAACATTCGCCGGGCGTGCAAACAGTCGGGCCAGAAGCAGACGGTTCCTTTCCCCGCCTGACAGCGACCGCACAGGCGACTGGGCGCGCTCGCGCGGGAAGAGAAATTCCGCCAGATACCCCATCACGTGCTTGGGCTGCCCTCTGACGATGACCGTCGTGTTGCCATCGGCGACGCTGTCGGCGACGGTCGCGTCGGGATCGAGCTGCTCCCGCTGCTGGTCGAAGTAAGCGACCTGGAGGCGAGCGCCGCGTCGGATCGTCCCTTCGTCCGGCTCCAGCTCTCCTACCAGCAACCGCAACAACGTGGTCTTGCCCGAGCCGTTCGGACCAATGAGGCCGACGCGATCGCCACGAAAGATGCGTTGCGTGTAGTCGCGGACGATCGCCACACCGCCGAGCGACTTCCAGACACGATCGGCATGAAACACGAGCTGCCCGGACGAATCGGAGTCGTCGATGGCCAGACGAGCAACGCCCGGCGCGTCGCGATGGGCTGCCCGCTGCTCTCGCAGTGCCAGCAGCTCGCGCACGCGACCCTCGTCTCGCGTGCGCCGCGCTTTGACGCCGCGACGCAGCCACGCCTCTTCTTTCTGCAGCTTCTTGTCGAGCCGTTCGAGATCCCGCGCTTCCTGTTCGAGCGCAGCTTCCTTCTTTTGCAGATAGTCGGAGTAGCGGCCCGGCCACGACACCAGTCGTCCCCGGTCGATCTCGAGGATGCGCGTCGCCAGTGCCGAGAGAAAGGCGCGGTCGTGGGTCACGAACAGAAGCGCGGCTGGCGCGTTGACGAGGTACTCCTCCAGCCAGCGAATCGCGGCGATGTCGAGATGGTTGGTCGGCTCGTCGAGGAGCAGGAGATGCGGCTCGGAGACCAGTGCTCGCGCGAGCAGGACGCGGCGCCGCCACCCGCCGGAAAGCTCGCTCAGGCGGCGATCCGCGGGCAACGACAGCCGGGAAATGACCATCTCGACCTTCTGCTCGAGCCGCCAGCCATCCCGTTCTTCGAGCTCGTGCTGAAGACGGCCGAGACGTTCCAGGTCGGATGCGTCACCGCTCGTTGACAGCCGTACAGCGGCTTCGTGATAGCGAGAGACCGACGAGCCGAGCTCGCCCAGGCCGGAGGCGATCTCGTCGAAGACGGTGTGGTCGCCAGCCGCCGGCACGTCCTGATCCAGCCGAGAGACGCGCAACCCCGGATCGCGCCAGATGGTGCCACGATCCGGGGGAGTCTCCCCGGCCACGACCCTGAGCAGGCTCGACTTCCCCGATCCATTGCGGCCGATGAGCGCGATGCGCTCGCCGGCATCGATGCGCAGCTCCGCATCAGAGACGAGCGGCAGGTAGCCGAAGGCGAGCGAAACGTTGCTCAGGGTCAGGAGCGGCATGGGCGATCACGTGCGACGTGCCAACGTGCCGCGTGCCGCGTGCAACGTCGCGCTTAGCGGATGAGCGCTCCTGTTGCCTTGATCTGATAGGACGTCGACGCCTTGGTGTCCTGCTTCGCATGTTCGCCGGCGGCCTCGCGGGCATGGGCGTCGCCGACGGCTTCGAACACGCCCTCGGCTGAAACGTTCTTTCCCTTCGCGCTCACCGGAAACACGATCGCGCCGTCTTCCACCTTCAGCCTGACCGTCTGACCACTCGGATCGGCTTCCGGTGCCACTGCCATCCAGCAACCCATCGCGGAACAGACGGCAGTCGCCACGCCGTCAATCCGAATCGTCTTGCCGACATAGTCCGCCGGCTGCGCGATGACCGCGGCAATCGGCGTCGCCTGATCCAAAGTTACGCCCGCTCCGAGCTTGGTTTCACCAATCGCTAGCCGCCGCCATCGCCAAGGCGACGGCGAGTGCAATCTTCATCGAGCCACTCTCCTGAAAGGCCTATTCTAACGCGCTCGGGGCTCGGCGCTCGGCGATCGTGGCAGCACGCACGCGTGGCACGTCTCACTGCCTACCATAGGCTGGCACGTCGCACGTCGCACGTCGCACGTCGCACGTCGCACGTCGCACGTCGCACGTGACAAGCAGCACGTGCTCATAGCACGTCGGCTACGTGCTAGAGGAGTCTCTTCGACAGTACCGCCCAAACGGCTTGGGCCAGCCGCCGTCGATCGTGCCGCGCGATATCCCCGCACCAGAACTCGCCGCTCACGACCTCGCAGCTCGCCGGCAGCTCGCCCATTTCGAGCGGCTCCTTGTGCTCGTCGCGGTAACGGGCGAGCATGCGAGGGCCGGGACGTGATGTATTGACGATGACCACGTCGATGTCGCGGCCGATGGCCGCGCTCATCTGCCTGACTGATTCGGCGGCCGTGAACTGTCGCATGCCGCGCCCCTCGGTGAGCAGATTGGTCACCAGCACGATCGGTCCGGGCACCTGCTGGATGGCTTCGGGCGCACCGCGCACCAGGAAGATCGGCATCAGGCTGGTATAGAAGCTCCCCGGTCCAATCACCGCCGCTTCGAAGCGTGGAATGGCTTCGGCCGCCGCCGGGTGGAGTTGCACGGCGGGCTCCAGCCACAGGCGGTTGATGGCGCTGCCCGCGTTCTGGCCGGCGTCGACCTCCATCTCGCCGCGCGTCAGCGCACCGTCGCCGTATTCGGCGCAGATGCTGGCCGGTTCGACGCTGATTGGCCACACCCGGCCCGCGCAGCCGAGCAGCCCGCGCAAACCTTCGACCGCGGCGAGAAAGTCGCCGCTGTATTGCTCCATCATCGACAGCAGCAGGTTGCCGCCGGTGTGTCCGCCGAGGCGGGCATGCTCGAGTGTCGGGAGCCGGGACAGCAGCACACGGCGCGCCTCGCGTTCGTTGCGGGCGAGAGCGAGGGTGCACTTCAACACATCGCCGGGCGGGAGCACGCCGAGCTCATCTCTGAGCTGACCGGAGCTGCCGCCGCTGTCGAACATCGTGACGACCGCGTTCAGCGTGAGCCACGGGTTGGCCTTGAGGCCCCCGAGCAGGCTTGGCAATCCGGTGCCGCCGCCGAAGCAGCCGATGTTGAGCGTGCGAAGCCGCATGGCGGGCAATTGCACTGAGCGCGCAGCGAATTGTCAACGGGCAGCAAGGAGCGATGGATAATGATTGGAATGGCCAAGGCAGATCCCTCGTCGTCGGCTCACCGGCAGAGTGCAAGGCTCAGGCTCGAGTATGCACGCGCCGGCCTTCGATAGCCTGACCCGCGATCTGCGCCGCATCTTCGATCGGCATCTGGCTTCTCTCATCGCCTACGGCGAACGCGATGAGGATGGAGTTCACACGCTGGCGCTCGTGGATCAGCTGACGTTCATCGACCTGGCGAAGTGCGTCCCGCTGACGTCCGGCTGGCACCGGATGGGACTCGCAACGCCGCTGATTCTGACGGATCACGAGTTCCGTCGATCGCTCGACGTGTTTCCGCTCGAATATGGCGACATCATTGCGCATCACGTGGTCTTGTCAGGTTCGGATCCGTTCGCGACGTTGGCCGTGGCGGAGGCCGATCTCCGCCGCGGGTGCGAGCGACAGGTCAAGAGTCATTTGATTCATCTGCGGGAAGGTTTTCTGGAAACGGCAAGCGACCCCATCGAGATCACTGCACTGATCGCCGCGTCGGCTGCCCCGTTGCGCAAGCTGCTGGCGCATCTCGAGAACCTCGAGCCTGGGGCGGCGGAACGCATCGGGATGACCAACGACCTCATCCGTGAAATCGCTGGCGCGGCGGAAACGACCATTGCCGACCCATCCGCACTGCTCGCCCGCTATCTGACCGCGGTGGAACGACTGTGGCAATACGTTGACGCGTGGCGATAGCCCTCCTGCTCGCCGTCTTCCTGACGGTACCCGCGTCCCTGCTCTCGGCTCAGCCCGCTCCACCTCAGCTGACGCAGCCGGTCAACGATTTCGCGAACGTCATCGATCCCGAGGCCGAGCGCGAAATCGATCGCCGCATCCGCGCGCTGGAACAGGCCACGGGCGACGTGGTTGCGGTCGCCACCGTGCCGACCTTCAAGCCGTACGGCACCATCGACGAATACGCGTTGAAGATGTTCGAGAACGGTGGTCGCGGGATTGGTCGCAAGGGAAAAGACAACGGCGCCCTGATCGTGGTCGCCGTGGACGACCGCCGCGTCCGTGTGGAAGTCGGCTACGACCTCGAGGAATTCGTGACCGACGGGTTCGCCGGCGACACCATCCGTCAGGTCATCGCCCCTGAATTTCGCAGCGGGAATTACGGACGCGGGCTGCTGGCAGGCACCACGCGGATTATCAACCGCGTCGCCGAACGGCGGGGGGTCACGCTGCAGGACGTACCTCAGCCGCGGCAACCCGTGCGAGCGCCCAGCACACGCTTCCCACCCTGGCTCTTCGGAGTGCTCCTGTGGCTGCTCGTCATCGCGCTCACCAAGCGCCGCCGGCGGCGGCGACGCGGGCGCTGGGGTGGCGGACCGTGGAGCGGTTGGAACAGCGGCGTCGGTCCCTTCGGCGGAGGTACGTTCGGCGGTGGATTCGGCGGATTCGGCGGCGGCGGTGGAGGTGGCGGTGGCGGCGGCTTCGGCGGATTTGGCGGTGGACGCAGCGGAGGTGGCGGGGCGTCAGGAGGATGGTAGGAAGAAGAAGGAAGAAGGAAGAAGAGCGCCTGCGGCCCGAGCGAGGCGCGCAGTCGCCGAGCGAGAGGCGCTTGGGGGTGCCCGCCTCCGCTGGTCGCGGAACAGGCCGGGCGACCAGCTACGGCGAGGTCTCGCCGTAGCGCGCATGGATTGTCGGCGCGCGGAGGCGGAGGGCCCCAAGCGCACTAAGAGAAGAAGAGAAGAAAAAGAAGAAGAAAAAAAGAAAAGCAAACGAGGACACAACAGATGGCCACGAATCGAACGCGTGCGGCGGTGAATACACTCGTCCTGCTGATGGCGATGGCGTTGTCCGGGTGCTCGTACAACAAGTTCACCGGCAACGAAGAAGCCATCAAGACGCAGTGGGGACAAGTGCAGAACCAGCTGCAGCGGCGCAACGACCTCATTCCGAATCTGGTGGAAACGACGAAGGGTTTCGCGCAGCAGGAGAAGGACGTGTTCACGGCCGTCGCGGCTTCGCGCGAGAAACTGGCTGGCGCGCAAACGCCGGAACAGACCATCAAAGCCGCTAACGAACAATCGGCTGCTCTCGCCCGCCTGCTCGTGATCGTCGAGAACTACCCGCAGCTCAAGTCCGATGCGACGTTCATGCGCCTGATGGACGAGCTCGCCGGAACTGAGAATCGCATCTCGACCGAGCGGATGCGCTACAACGAGCGTGTGCAGGAGTACAACACGCTGCGCCGCAGCTTCCCGTCGAATGTCACGGCCAAGGTGTTCGGGTTCAAGGATACCCGTACTACGAAGCACCTCCGGCATCGCAAGCCGCACCCAAGGTGAACTTTGGCCGGTAGAGGCCGGCCGATGTGCCGGCACGGGTCGTCCACGGCCGCGGCGGGTGCACAGACAGTGTTATAAACTCGCGCCGTTCCAACTCGAAGGAGAACGGCGTTGAGGCGAATCGCGTACGTGCGTGTGCTGACCGGGATTTGTGTCGTCCTCTGCGCGTTTGGCGGTGGAATGGTCGCTCAGGGTCCGCAGCAGGATGCCCCGACGGTGCGCGCGGTGAATCAAACCGACGATCCACTCCTGAAGCGCTTCGTGTGGCGATCCATCGGCCCGGTGGCGATGGGCGGCCGGCTCGATGACGTCGCCGTGCTCGAGAGCGACCCCTCGACCTTCTATCTGGGTTACGCAACCGGCGGCGTCTGGAAGACCGAGAACAATGGGACGACGTTCGCGTCGGTGTTCGATGAGTACCCTGTGTCGTCCATCGGCGACATTGCGATTGCCCCATCCGATCGCAACATCATCTATGTGGGAACCGGCGAGCCGAACAACCGCCAGAGCTCCTCGTTCGGCGGCGGTGTCTTCAAGTCGACGGATGGCGGCAAGAAGTTCGCGTTCGTTGGCCTGAAGGAAACGCAGACCATTGCCAAGATCGCGATTCATCCCAAGGATCCCAACACGGTCTACGTCGCGGCAGCCGGACACCTGTTCGGACCCAATGCCGAGCGCGGGATCTACAAGACGACCGACGGCGGGAAGGCCTGGGCGCTCGTCAAGTTCATCGACCACGACACCGGCTTCATCGACATGGTCATGCACCCGTCGGATCCCAATGTGATCTGGGCGGCGTCGTATCAGCGCCGCCGCCAGCCGTGGGGGTTCAACGGCGGTGGTCCGGGAAGTGGAATCTGGCGCACGGCGGACGCAGGGAAGACCTGGACGAAAGTCTCAGGTAACGGCCTGCCGGAGAATCCCATCATCGGACGCATCGGTCTGGACATCTGCCGGTCGAAGCCGAACGTCATCCTCGCGCAGATCGAAGTCGGTCCGAGCGGAGGCGCGGGTGCGGGCGTCAACGAGGACGGCAGCCTGGCTCGCCCACGCAGACCGCCGGACTTGGCGGCGGACGCGGCAGGCACCCGAAGCCGCATCCGATCCGAAGAAGAGCGGTGTCTGGCGATCCGAGGACGGCGGGAGAAGCTGGCGGTTCATGAGCAACAACAACAACCGCCCGATGTACTACAGCAAGATCCGCGTCGACCCGAGCAACGACCAGATCGTCTACACGCTCGGCGCCACTGCCTCGAAGAGCACCGATGGCGGGAAAACGTTCAATCCGATGGGCGGACAGAGCCACGGCGATCACCACACGCTCTGGATCAATCCGCGCAACGGCAATCATCTGATCATCGGCAATGACGGCGGTCTCGACATCAGTTACGACCAGGGCACGACCTGGGAAGAAGTGTCGACGATGCCGACCGGGCAGTTCTACGCGATCAGCGCAGACATGCGGAAGCCGTACTACGTGTGCGGCGGTCTGCAGGACAACGGCAGCTGGTGCGGCCCGAGCGCCGTCCGCAGCAACGCGGGCATCCTGCTGACTGACTGGTACCGCATCGGCGGCGGCGATGGGTTCTATACCCAGAACGACCCTTACGAGTGGACGATCGGCTACTCGGAGTCGCAGGACGGCAACACCAACCGCTACAACCTGAGAATCGGCGAGACGCAAAGCATCAGGCCGCGCGGTCCGGGTGGACGCGGGGGCCCGGCCGGCGGCGAGCAGCCGGCGCCGACCTCGCAAGTCCAGCAGGCGCAACAGGCGCAGCAGCCAGCGCAGCAACCATCGCCGGCTGCTCCGGCGCAGCCGGTCGCGCAACCCCAGGCCGGCGGCGGCCGCGGCGCCAGCCCGGTCGGCAACATCTTCCCGCCGCTGCCGCCGGAGACGAGCCCTCGTTTCTACTGGAGCACCCCGTTCATCCTCTCGCCTCACGATCCGCGCACGATCTACCTTGGCGGAGAACGCCTCTTTCGATCGAGCACCCGCGGCGATACGTGGTCGGCGTCACCCAGACCTGACGAACAACGTCGGGCGCAACGACAAGCCGATCATGGGCGTGCCGGGCACGGCACCCATGGCCTCCAAACATGACGGCACCGCCTCATACAGCAACATCGTCACCATCAGTGAGTCGCCGGTCAGTCCCGGCGTCGTGTGGGTGGGCACGAACGATGGCAATGTGCAGATCAGCCGTGATGGCGGGGCCACGTTTACGAATGTTGTCGGCGCGGTGCAGGGCGTGCCGAAGGAGACACACGTCTCACGGGTCGAGGCGTCACATTTCGACGCCGGCACCGTGTATGTCACGTTCGATGGCCATCGCTCCGACGATCACAAGCCTTATGTGTTCAAGAGCACCGATTTCGGCAAGAGCTGGACGTCAATCGCGAGCAACCTGCCGGAAGGCAACGTCAATGTCATCCGCGAGGATGCCAGGAACCGCAACCTCCTCTATCTCGGTACCGAGTACGCGTTCTTCATATCGCTGAACGGCGGTCAGGAATGGAAGCGGTTCATGAACGGCCTGCCGACCGTCCGCATCGATGACATCCTCGTGCACCCGCGCGACAACGATCTGATCGTCGGAACGCACGGCCGCAGCATCTACATCATCGATGACATCACCCCACTGCAGCAGCTCAGCGACGAAGTGATGCAGTCGGATGTCCACCTTTTCGATTTGCGCACGGCGACCCGCTTCGTCGAGGACACGATGCTCACGCGCGGCCTCGACGGGGCGAAACATTTCCGCGGCACGAACCCGGTGAGCGGTACCTCGATCGGCTACTTCCTCAAAGCCGCGGTCCCGGCTGGATCGGCTGGGAGCAATCCCGTACGGATCACGATCTCGAACATGCGGGGAACCACCGTTCGCGAGATCATCGGGACGAACGAGCCGGGAATCAATCGCGTGCAGTGGAACCTCGCGCCAACATCGGGTTTCGGCGCTGGTCGTGGTGGCGGCTTCGGCGCGGGCCGCGGCCGGGGCACCGCATTGCAATTCATCAACGCTCAGGCGGTCGAGCCTGGCACCTACCTCGTGAAGCTCGCGGCCGGTGGTCAGGAGTTGACGAAGACGGTACTTGTCGAAGCGGATAACCTACGATAGACCGTAGGCCCCGGCCTTCAGCCAGGCGTGTGACAAATCGTAGGCCCGGCCTTCAGGCCGGGCGTGCGAGGGACCCGAGGGTGCATGGCCATCAAGGACGCATTGCTTCCGGAATTCGATCACGAGATGGGCACCACACGGCGGGTGCTCGAGCGAGTGCCCGAGCCGGATTTTGCGTGGAGGCCGCACGAAAAATCCATGTCGCTCGGACAGCTTGCCGGCCACCTGACGAACCTTCCAACCTGGTTCGTCCTCATCCTGGAGCGGTCCGACTTCGATCTCGCGACCATGGACCGGCAATCGAAGGAACCGCCATCGAGGGCCGTGCTGCTGCAGGAGTTCGACGCCAAGGTGACGGCGGCGCGCGCCTGCCTCACGCAACGTTCGGATGCTGAAATGCTGGCTCCGTGGACGTTGAAGAACGGCGGACATGAAATCTTCACGATGCCGCGGATCAGCGCCGTTCGTGGTTTCGTGATGAATCACTCCATTCATCATCGCGGCCAGCTCAGCGTCTACCTGCGTCTGCGAAACGTTCCGTTGCCGTCGATGTACGGTCCAACAGCCGACGACGAATGAAGGGAACCCTTCTTCCTTCTTCCTTCCTCCTTCTTCCTTTCTTACTGCTCGCGACGTCCAACGCCGCCGGGTACCGCTACGGTGCATCCGATCAGGCGTTCTATACGCCGGCGGTGATGCAGCGGCTCGAGCCTCGCCTGTTTCCCGCTGACACACCACTGCTCAACGTTCAGGCGAACCTCACGCTGGCGGATGAAGCGGTCGCCGAGTTGTCGAGGCTCACCGGCCTCGAGCTCCCGGAGCTGTATCTGACGCTGTATGTCGTCACGCTCGTCCTGATGGGTGGCGCCGTCTTCTGCATCGGCGCGACGATGTATGGGCAGTGGTGGACATCGGTGGTTCTGCTGGCCGGGCTCTCTCTTCGGCACGCGATCGCGCGTTCGGGAACCAATACCCTCGAAGGGTACTTCCACACGCGGCAGCTCGCCTTTGCGTTGGGAATGCTGGCGGTGTGCGCATTCCTGCGGAATCAGAACGCGATCGTCCTCTTCCTGATGGCCTGCGCCGCCGCACTGCACCCGACCACAACGCTCTGGTTCGTGATGTGGCTGGGCACCGCGACATTCCTGGCCGAGCCGCGGTGGCGCCGCGGGCTCATCCGGACGGTGGCGGCAACACTGCCGTTCATCACCTATGGCTTCCTGCAGGGGCCTCTCGTCGGACGACTTGCGCGGATGGATCCGGAGTGGATCGCCGCGATCGGCGAGAAGGACTACCTCTTTCCCCTGCAGTGGCCTCCCCACGCCTGGGCGATCAATCTCAGCTATCCCCTGGTCATCGGACTGACCTGGTGGCTGCGGCGTCGATCGGGCGTGCTCCGTCCACGCGAAACGGCATTGGTCCTCGGATCAGCGTCGCTGCTGGTGATCTTTCTGTGCGCGCTTCTGTTCCAGGTTTTCCCGGTGGCCCTCGCGGTTCAGCTCCAACCAGCACGCGTATTCTGGATGCTGGACTTCCTCGCGGTTGTCTCCCTGGCGTGGCTGCTGGCGGAATACATCACGCGAGGGCGCCGGTGGGCCGCTATAACGGTCGCCGTTACCGTCGCGATTTTCGCGACGGCCCGCGGTGTGTACGTGATGCGCGTCGAGTTTCCGGACCGGCCGCTCGTGCAGGCGCGCATCCCGAATGATGATTGGGCACGGGTGATGGCCTTCGCTCGCTCGACCGATCCGTCGAGCGGCTGGCTGGCCGAACCGGCCCATGCCGCGCGCTACGGCACGAGCGTACGCGTGGCCGGCGAACGTGATGTATTCGTGGAAGCGCTCAAGGACATGGCGCTCGGCATGTACGATCGCGGCATCGCCATCCGCACGCGCGATCGGATTCGCGAGCTCGCCGATTTCCAATCGCTGAGCGCCACTCACGCCCGCCAGCTGGCGACGTCGTACAATCTGAAGTATCTGGTGAGCGCAGCCGCTTTGGACCTGCCAATCGTGTTTGAGACCCGCACCTTGCGTGTATATCGGCTGCGCGACTGAGTGACTTCCTACGTTCCAAGACGAGGCCTGCGCGGCGGGCATCGCATGACCGTCTACTGCTGGGCGCGGCCGCGCAGTTTTCCGCGCCTTCCGCCGGCCGAGAGCCGTTACTTCGACACCGCTCCGGAAACGCGGGTGCTCGCCCACTGCTTCTGGCAGCCGGAGCGAGCGGCGCGACCGGTGCTGATCGCGCTGCACGGCCTCGAGGGTTCGAGTCAGGCCCACTACATGCGCGGACTTGCCGACAAGGCGTTCGCCGCCGGCTTCAACGCCGTCCTGCTGAACCAACGCAATTGCGGCGGAACCGAGGCGCTCTCCGCGGGTTTGTATCATTCCGGGTTGACCGAGGATGCGGACGCCGTCATCCGTGAGCTGGCCGAGCGCGACGGTATCCGCGCCGTCGTGGTCGCCGGCTACTCGCTCGGTGGGAACCTCGCGCTGAAGCTGGCCGGGGACTATGGCGGCGCGCCGCCGGCGGTGCTGCGCGGGGTCTGCGCGGTGTCGCCGGTGCTGGAGCTCTCGGCGTGTGTTCGATCCCTGGAACGCCGGCCGAACATCATCTACCAGTGGAACTTCGTGCGCGGACTGAAGGCGCGCATGCGCCGCAAGGAGTCGTGCACGCCCGGACGCTTTCCGGTTCATCGTCTCGCCGAAGTCCGCAGCGTTCGCGGGTTCGACGAGATCTTCACGGCTCCGCACTTCGGATTCCGCGATGCCGAGGACTACTACCGGCGGGCGAGCGCGATGCGTGTCGTCGATCGGATCCGTGTGCCGACGCTCATCATGACCGCCGAAGACGATCCGTTCGTTCCGGTCGAGCCTTTCAGATCTCCGGCGATCACGGCGAATCCGTGTATCACGTTGATCGTCACGCCGCACGGCGGGCACTGCGGTTTCGTCGAGGCAGCCTCGAGTGAGAGCGACGGCTACTGGGCGGAGCGGGCGGTGATCGAGTTTGCGTCCCGCATCGCGGGAACTACTGGGCCGGTGTTTGACTATCCAGCGCCGCGATGAGGCGCCGGGCGAAATCCGGTCCCAGGCCCTGCTCTTCGTGCTTGAAGTAGACGAACACGTCGCCGGTCACCGGCAACGCGCGAATGGTCTGCGCCCAGCGCTCGACATCCGGCTGCTGATAGCCCTCGTCGCGGAGCCGGAAGTAGGCGTAGTCCGCGGTGATCTCGACGGGAGTGCTCAGCTTCTCGCTGTCAGCGACGCACAAGGCGAGATTGCGCGAGCGCAGCGTGTCGAAGACGTCGGCATCGAACCACGACGGATGGCGGAACTCGAATGCGGCGCGAGTGCCCTCGGGCAGCAGCTCGACGAAGGGTCGCAGCACGTCCGTATTCTTCTTGAGCGTCGGCGGCAGCTGGAAGAGCAGCGTCGCCAGCCTCGGTCCAAGCAGCTGTGACGTTTTGCAGAACGTCTGCAGCGTGTCTTCGCAGCGCTGCAGCTTGGCGTCGTGCGTGATGCGGCGAGGCGCCTTCAACGTGAAGGTGAAGCCATCCGGCGTCGCCGCCATCCACCCGGCGAGCAGCTTCTCGGTCGGCATCCGGTAGAAGGTGTAGTTGATCTCCACCGTTGGAAACCGGTCGGCGTAATACGCCAGCATCTTGTCGGTGCTGAACTTCTCCGGATAGAAGGTCCCGCGCCATTCCGGGTAGTTGTAGCCTGACGTTCCCACCTGAATTCGCTGCGGCATCCTCGAAAGTTTAGGATCTCCGGGAAAGGGGACACTCACCTTTTTGCGGCGGTGTCCGCTTTTGCAAAAAGGTGAGTGTCCCCTTTTCCGGTTGCGGACAACGGGACGGGCGTCGGGAAACACCTGGCGAGAGGTAACTTGCTGACACGCCGTGGTTTCCCGGCGTTCCGCGTCATGGCAGCCGCTTCGCTTCGTCAACGCCCCATGCTGACGGACCTTCGGCATGCCACGCGAGCTCTGCTCCGCTCACCCGGGTTCACCGTCACTGCGGCGCTCACGCTGGCCGTCGGGATCGGCGGTACCGCCGCGATGTTCACCGTCGTCAACCGTCTCGTCCTTCACCCGCTGCCCTTTGCCCACGCCGAGCGGTTGGTGCTGCTGTGGGGCAGCAAACCTCACGAAGGGCAGCCGGAAATTCCGTTCTCCCAACCGGACTTCGAGGATCTGCGGACCCGCGCCACAGTATTCGAAGGCATCGGCGGATGGGGTCTCGGTCGGGGCACGCTCTCTGGGGGCGAGCCGGAACCGGTGCAGTGGGCGGTCGTCAGCTCGAGCCTGTTCGACGTCCTGTCGGTCCGCCCGGCACTCGGCCGCGGCTTCATGGCGACCGAGGATGCTCCAGGCGCGCAGCCGGTCGCGATCATCAGCCATGGTCTCTGGCAGCGGCGATTCGGCGGCGCAGCGGACGCGATCGGTGGCGTCGTGACGCTCGACGATCGCCCGATGCAGGTGGTCGGTGTCCTGCCGGCAGGCTTCTCTTTTCTCACGTTCCCTGGCACGACCGACGTCTGGCTGCCGCTCGGTGCCGACCCGGCGAGTGGTCGCCGTTTTGCGCGCGGCGCCAGGTCGATGGGAGTGGTCGCGCGACTGCGAGAGGGCACGTCGCTGGCGTCGGCACGCACGCAGGTGGATACGATCGCCGCCGGCCTCGCCACCGCCCATCCCCGCTTCAACACCGGCCGCCGCATCATCGTTGTGCCTCTCAGCGAGCAGGTGACTCGAGGCGTGCGGGACGGCGCGCTGGTGCTGCTCGGCGCCGTCGCTTGCGTGTTGTTGATCGCGTGCGCCAACGTGGCCGGCCTTCTGCTGGCGCGGGGTGCCGCCCGACAACGCGAGCTCACGATCCGCGCCGCCCTTGGCGCGTCACGCCGCCGGCTGCTGCGATTTCAGCTGGCGGAGAGCCTGGCGCTCGCCTCGCTCGGAGGATTGGCGGGATTGCTGCTGGCGGTCTGGATCGTCGACCTCGTGCTGCAATTCCCCCTCAAGACCGACAGCCTGTTCGTGCCGTACGCGGTGTCGCGCAGCGCAATCCGCCTCGACCGGGCTGCGCTTGCGTTCACCGCGGCTGTCACGCTGCTCACGTCGCTGCTGTTCGGTCTCGCCCCCGCCTGGCCTGCGGCCCGGGCCGCTGCGATGGACGCGCTTCGCGCTGGTGTCCGCGCCACGATCAGCCGACGCCAACGCCGCGCCCGCGCGACGCTCGTCGTGGCCGAAGTTGCCGTTGCCGTCGCATTGATCGTCGTCGCCGGCCTGCTGCTGCGGGCCTTCGCGCGGGTCAGCGCTGTCGATCCCGGCTTTCGACCTGATGGCGTCCTCTCGATGCAGATCACGCTGTCGCGCGCCGGCTATGCGCAGAGCGAACGCGCCGCGGCGTTTTATCGGGAGGCCATCGATCGGCTGGCCGCCGCTGCCCGGTGTCCGCGCCGCTGCGGCTGTGGAATATCTCCCGATGTCCGGCCTCGATTCCAGCTCGGGGTTCTATATCGACGGCCGTCCGGCGCCGGCGCGCGCCGACGAGCAACGAACGCACTTCCGTAGTGTGAGCGCCGGCTACTTCGACGCGATGAGCATCGGTCTCGCCGTCCGGTCGTGCATTCACCGACCACGATTCCCTGACTGCGCCGCGCGTGGCCATCATCAACGAAGCGATGGCGCTCCGGTATTGGCCGGGCGAGAACCCGATCGGCAAGCGGATCGCGCTCGATCTCGAGACGATGAAGTTTTATCGGGATCGACCGCCGACGTTTGACATACCCGCAGGGATGCGCGAGATCGTCGGCATCGTGAAAGACATCCGGCACGCCTCACTCGACGCGTCAGCCGTACCGGAGATGTACGTGCCGTTTTCGCAGAAGCCGATGAACAACATGACGCTCGTGGTGCGGACCACGGCTGACGCCGCGCTGCTCGCTCCAGCCGCGCGAGAAGCGATTCGCGCCGTCGATCCCGATCAACCGGTCTCCCAGATTGAAACGCTTTCCAACCTGGTGAATGCCTCGGTCGCTCAGCCGCGGGCGAACTCCATGCTCCTGGCCTGTTTCGCCGGCGTCGCCCTGTTCTTTGCGGTGATCGGCGTCTACGGTCTCCTCGCCTACACCGTCGTGCAGCGTGCGCCCGAGCTCGGCATCCGTCTGGCGCTCGGCGGTCAGCCGAATGACATCCTCCGGCTGATCCTTCGCGACGGAGCGCAACTGATCCTTGCCGGGATCGCGATCGGCGTCCCCGTCGCCATCGGCGTAGGCAGCACGCTCGGCAGCCTGCTGTTCGGCGTGGGAGCCGCCGACGTTCCGACCATCACCGTTGCCGTTCTGCTGATGCTCAGCGTTGGCGTCTGTGCCTGCTATCTGCCGGCGCGACGGGCAACGCGCGTCGATCCACTGTCCGCGCTGCGCGCCGAATGAACGAAGCGCCTCAATTTGCGCCCGTCCTAAAGGCCGGGCCTACGGCGAACGAAGACTAACGACGACTAACGACTGACATATGTCCCACGATCTCCGTTACGCCCTCAGGACATTGCTCAAGTCCCCCGGCTTCACCACGATCGCCATCCTCACCCTCGCGATAGGCATCGGCGCCAACACCGCCATCTTCAGCGTCGTCCACGGCGTCCTGTTGCGGCCGTTGCCGTTCAGCGAGCCGGACAGGATCGTCCAGGTGTGGACGGCGACGAAAGACGAGCCCCGCGGATCGAACTCGGCGGCGGATTTTCTCGACCTCCAGCGCGAGAACCGGTCGCTCTCAGCCATTGCGGGGTATCGCAATGCGCTCTTCACCATCAGCGTGGGCCAACGCGATCCCGAGCAGCTCGAAGGCGTCTACGTCACGGCAGATTTCTTCGACATTCTCGGCGTGCCGGCGGCACTGGGCCGCACGTTCACGCGGTCACAGGACGCCGGTGGTGGAGAAGCTCGCATCGTGCTGAGCCGTCGGGCCTGGGAACAATTGTTCGGATCGTCACCGACAGCCGTCGGCGCGCGTGTGCGGGTCGATGGCGAATGGCATACCGTCACCGGCGTCATGCCTGGGCGGGCGGAGTGGCCGCCGCCGGCACGTGCATGGATTCTCGCGAAGAAAGAGATCCCACCATCGCCGCTCGACATCAGTGGCGGCCAGGCCGATCGCGACGTTCGCTACTTCGAAGCGGTCGCGCGACTGAAGCCTGGAATCACACTTGCGCAGGCGGCCGACGACCTGCACCGTGTTGGTCAGGCGATCCAGCAGCAGCACCCGGCGACCGCCGCCGGCCGCGACGTCAAGGTCGGACCCATTCACGAACGGATCGTTGGCGATGTCCGGCCGGCACTGCTGGTGCTGCAGGGCGCGGTCGCACTCGTCCTGCTGATCGCGTGCGCGAACGTCTCGAGCCTGCTGATCGCGAGGTCGACGGGACGCCGGCGAGAGATTGCGATCAGAGCGGCTTTGGGTGCCAAGCGCGGGAGGCTGGCGCGACAGCTCCTGACCGAGAGCCTGGTCCTCGGTGTCGCGGGTGGAATCAGCGGATTGCTGCTGTCCTCGTGGCTGATCGGGTTGCTGCTGCGCATCGTGCCCGAAGGCGTCCCCCGCGTCGAAGAGATCACGATTGACTGGGTCGTCGCCGGTATCACGCTCGTAACGGCCCTCGGCACGGGAGTGCTCTTCGGCGTGCTGCCGGCCATTCAGGCGTCGCGCTCGGATGCGGCAACCGCGTTGAAGCACAGCGGTGAACGGACGAGCGCTGCGCGAGCCCGCGGTCGCTCGGTCCTGGTGATCGCCGAGATCGCGCTCACGCTGGTCCTGCTCACCGGCGCCGCCCTGCTCACCAACAGCCTCCTCAGACTTCAGCGGGTGGATTCCGGCCTGCGTCCGGATCACGTGAACGTGATCAGCCTGGCCATTCCGCAGACGCGCTACCCGACGGCTGCGTCGCAAACCGAGTTCTACCGCCGGCTGATCGAAGGCTTGTCGGAGCGGTCTGAGGTACAGGCTGTGGGCGTCGGATTTCCCGGACCACTGCGCGGCAACAACGCGAGCGGCGCCTTTTTCATCGAAGGACGTCAGTCGGCGACGCGTGCGGACAGACCATACGCCAACATCGGATCCGTTTCCGGTGGGTACTTCGCGGCGATGGGCATACCAATCCTCGCCGGACGGACGTTCACGGAAGCCGATCGCGAGAATGCCCCTCCCGTCGCGATTGTCAGCGTCGCGCTCGGGCGCAAGTACTGGCCCGGAGAAAACCCTCTGGGCAAGCGTGTTCGGTTCGGTGATGACGAGCCCTGGATGACGGTGGTCGGCGTGGCCGGCGACGTGCGTCAGCTGGGACTCGATCAGGCTCCCCCACCGATCCTCTATCTCCCTTACAAGCTCTTCGCCTTGCCGTTCACCAATCTTGCGGTTCGAAGCGCCGCACCGGATGCATCGATCGCCTCGCTCATGCGGGCACAGATTCGTGCGGTCGATCCGGAGATGCCGCCGGGCGAACTGGCCACGCTGCACACCATCCTGAATCGGTCGGTCGAGCAGCCACGTTTTCGCACGCTCCTCCTCAGCGCTTTCGCGATAACGGCGTTGTTGCTGGCTGCTGTCGGCGTGTACGGGCTGATCAGCTACTCGGTCACGCAGCGGACACGGGAAATCGGCATCCGCATCGCGCTCGGCGCGCAGCCGGCACAGGTCGTTGGTCCCGTGATTCGCGAAGGCGTGACGCTCGCATTCGTCGGCTTGGCGCTGGGTCTCGCCGGCGCCTTCATCGCGGCACGGGCCCTGTCGCGTTTCCTGTTCGGCATTGGCGCGGGCGATCCGGTCACGTTCGCCGGCGTCTCGTTTCTGCTGCTGGCCGTAGCGCTCCTGGCCAGCTACATCCCCTCACGCCGGGCGATGCGGGTCGATCCGATTGTGGCATTGAGAACGGAGTAGGCCCGGGTTTCAACCCGGGCGTGCACGAATCAGCCAAGAGCTGATCCCCACACGCCCGGCCTGAAGGCCGGGCCTACAACTCGAAGCTGGAAGCTGGTGGCTGATATGAACGACATCAAATACGCCGGTCGATCGTTTCTGAAAACTCCTGGCTTCACGGCCGCCGTCATCCTGACGCTTGCGCTCGGCGTGGGAGCGACGACGGCGATTTTCAGCGTGGTGAATGCTGTGCTGCTCGAACCGCTGCCGTTTGCAAATGCCGACCGTCTGGTCGTCGCGCGTTTGTCGTTGCCCGACTATCAGGACATCAAGAGGGCGACAACGTCGTTCGATGGGATGGGGGTCTGGGCGACCAATCTGTATAACCTGAAGTCCGGGACGGATAGTCAGCAGGTGCTCGGCGGCGTCATCTCTCGCGAGCTGATGCCACTGCTCGGCGTCGAGCCCATCCTCGGCCGAAGCTTTTCGGTCGAAGACGAGCGCCAGGAAAGCGTCATCCTGGGATTTGGATTGTGGCAGTCGCGGTTCGGCGGGGATCCGTCGGTTCTCGGCAGGAGTATCGATCTCAGCGGCACGACGTACACCGTTGTCGGTGTCGCGCAGAGCGGGTTCAGCTTCCCCACCTCGGAGTTCCAGCTGTGGACGCCGATGGGCACCATCGAAGCGAAGGCGCCGGCGCAAGCGACAAATCGCGGCCTGCGCATCTTCAATGCGATCGCGCTCCTCAAGCCCGGCGTCACCGTGCAACAGGCACAGGCCGAAGTCGCCGCGCAAAGCGAAACTCTCGCCCGCACCTATCCCGCGACCAATCAGGGCGTCACCGTCACGCTCGAACCGCTGTACGAACGAATCGTCGGCAACGCACGTCCGGGTCTTCGGGTGCTGTTCGTGACGGTCGCCCTCTTGCTGCTGATCGCCTGCGCGAACGTGGCGAACCTCATGCTCGCGAGGACGACGACGCGCGAGCGTGAGCTGGCAATACGGGCCGCGCTCGGTGCGGGGAAAGGGCGTCTCGTCCGCCAGGTGCTGACGGAAAGCCTGGTGTTGGCGGTTGCGGGTGGCGCGTTAGGACTGCTCGTCGCGACCTGGGGCGTCGATGCGCTGCCGGCGATGCTGTCGGGTCGATTGCCCCGTGCCGATCGGATTCGCGTCGATGTGACCGTCATGCTCTTCGCGATGGCGGCGACGCTGGTGACGGCCGTCTGCTTCGGACTGGTGCCGGCGCTGCACGCGGGAGCCGGACCGATGGGAACTCTCAAGGAGGGCGGGCGTGCGACTTCCGGCGGCACACGCGGACGGCGGATTCGTCACGCGATTGCCGTGACCGAAATCGCCCTTGCTGTCGTCGTGATGATCGGCGCGGCGCTACTGGTCCGCAGCCTTCTGACGCTCACCGCACGCGATCCTGGATTCGTCGCCAACGGACTCACGTCCTTCAACCTACAGTTGGTGTCCAAACCGGACGGCCCATCGCGTGCACAGGCGGCCGAGCGGGTCCTGGAGCGTGTGGCCGCACTCCCCGGCGTTTCTCACGTGGGAGCCGCCACTGGTTTCCCACCGGTCACCGCGCAACGCGGGACGAGGTTCGAGATCGAAGGACGAACGCAGACGCCGGACGAGTCGCGGGGGTTTTTCATTGCAGCGACGCCCGATTTTTTCCGCACGATGGGAACTCCCGTTCGCCGCGGGCGCGCGATCGAACGCACGGACGTCGCGGCCTCACCTGGCGTGGTCCTGATCAACGAGACGCTGGCAACCGCGCTCTTTCCGTCGCAGGATCCAATCGGCAAACGGCTCCGTCTCATCAATCCCGAGCAATCGAACGAGTGGCGGACCATTGTCGGGGTCGTCGGGGACATCAAGTATCAGGGGCTCGACAGCGACAGCGCCTCGACTGTCTACACGCCGTTCGCGCAGACGCCGTTCCTGTGGCTGTACTTCATGGTGCGCGGAGGCGAAGGACAGACGGCGGCCATCCGCCAAGCCGTGGTCTCGGCAGATCCTGCGCTGACGGCGGCCAACCTGCGGCCGATGGATGACGTCGTCGCCGGCACCGTGGCCGAACCCCGCTTCCAGACGCTGCTCGTCGCCAGCTTTGCCGTGCTCGCGCTGGGGCTGGCGGCCATCGGCATCTACGGCGTCATCGCCTATTCGGTGGCACAGCGAGGTCTCGAGATCGGGATACGCATGGCTCTGGGGGCGAACGCGCGAGAGGTCCTGGCTCTGGTGTTGCGCGAAGGCCTCCTGCTGAGTGTCCTCGGCGTTGTCCTTGGACTCGCCGGATCCGCGGCGCTGACGAAGCTGATGGCGTCGCAGCTGGTGGGCGTTACGCCGCGCGATCCGTTGGCTTTCGCGGCGGCCAGCAGCTTGTTGATCGTCGTGGCTGCCGTCGCCAGCTACGTGCCGGCGCGCCGCGCCCTGCGCGTGGATCCGATCACCGCGCTGCGCGCCGAGTGAATCTTCCGGCTGAGGACGGAAGCCAGCGCAATCTGGAACGGAAAAAGGAGTACACGTGCGTCAAGACCTGACATACGCCGTGCGTGGCCTGCTGCGACGGCCTGTATTCACCTCCGTGGTCGTCCTGACGCTGGCGCTCGGGATTGGCGCCAACGCGGCGATTTTCTCCGTCGTCAGTGCGGTCCTGCTTCGTCCACTTCCCTACCCAAACCCGGATCGGCTGATGATGCTGTGGACCTACAACCCGAGACAGGGTTTCGACAAGGATGTCGGGACCTATCCGAACTTCGACGACTGGCGGCGCCAGAACTCGTCGTTCGAGCGTCTCGCCGCCTACACCGGCGGCAGTTACACGTTGACCGAAGCCGGTGACCCGGCGCAGATCCGCGGCGCCATCGTCACGCCTGGATTCTTCGAAACGCTTGGTGTTGCGGCGATGCGCGGCCGCGTGTTTGGCGAGCGCGAAGGCGCAGCGGGAGGTGAGCTCGCCGTGATCCTCGCGCACGGGTTCTGGCAACGGCGATTTGGCGGCGATGCCGGAATCGTCGGGCGCACGGTGATGCTCAACGGCGTGTCGCACGAGGTGGTCGGCGTCATGCCGGAAGGCTTCGCCTACCCCGAGCAAGCGGAGCTCTGGACTCCACTTGCACCCTCGGAACGGTTCGCGGAGATGATGCAATCGCGCGGCGCATTCTGGCTGACGATCATCGGCCGCTTGCGCGCGGGCGTCGCGCGCGGCACCGCGCAATCGGACATGGATGGGATTGCCGCGCGGCTCGAACGACAGTATCCGGCAAATCAAGGGCTCGGCGTGCGGCTGGTGCCGATGCACGAGGAGATCGTCGGTGATGTCACGCGCCCTCTGCTGATTTTGCTCGGCGCCGTCTGTTTCGTGTTGCTGATCGCCTGCGCCAACGTCGCCAACCTGCTGTTGACGCGCGCGGCTTCGCGGCAAAAGGAGCTGGCGATTCGCGGCGCCCTCGGCGCGGGGCGTGCCCGGCTCGTTCGGCAGATGCTGACGGAAAGCGTCCTGCTCGGCGCCCTCGGCGGCGTGGCCGGGCTGCTCATCGCGGCCTGGGGTGTGGACCTGCTGCACACGCTGGCGCCCACCAACGTGCCGCGGCTGGCACTGGTGACCATCGACCCCCGGGTCCTCGCCTATACGGCGTGTGCGTCGCTCCTCACCGGTCTGCTGTTTGGTCTGGTCCCGGTCTTCCAGGGAGCCACGAATCCCGGCGATGCGCTGAAGGAAGGCGGGCGCGTCGGCGCGGAAGGCGGCAGGGGCCGTCGCCTGCGCTCGGCACTGGCAGTCGTCGAGATCGCGACAGCGCTCGTATTGCTGATTGGTGCCGGCCTGCTGGTCCGCAGCTTCATTGCGATGAGCCGGGTCACCCTCGGCTTCGAGGCCCGCCAGATCCTGGCGCTGAGCGTCGAGTTGCCTCGAGCCAGATACCCCCAGGGACCGCAAGTGACGGCGTTCTACGAACAGGTCGCCGCACGCCTGTCGGCGCTGCCCGGCGTCGAGGCAGCCGCCTCGGGCTCATCGCTCCTGTTGCCGTCGCTTCCGAACTCCGCTGGCCTCATCGTCGAGGGACGTCCGCCGGCGACGGGTTCTGGCGCGAACATTCCCGTGCCGTTCGACACGGTGAGTCCAACGTTTTTTCAGACGCTGCGCATTCCACTGGTCAGAGGGCGACTATTCAACCGCACCGATGTTCCGAGTGGCCTGCGCGTCGTCGTGGTCAACCAGGCACTCGTGCGCCGCTACTTTCCAGCAGAGGATCCGATAGGTCGGCGCGTCGCCTTCGGAAGCGCACCCGATACCAATACGACGTGGCTGACGATCGTCGGCGTCGTCGGCGACACACGCCGCGGCGGCCTGGATCGGCAGCCGTGGGCGGAGCTGTACTATCCGGATTCGCAAGTGCCTCGCCGCGGGATGTATTTCGTTGTTCGTACGACCGGCGATCCCATGTCGCTCGCGCGCGCCGCACAGGCGGAAATCTGGGCGGTGGATCGGGACCAACCTGTGAGCAGCGTGCATACACTCGAGGCCATGATCGTCGGCGCTCAGGCGAATCGCCGCTTTACGACATTGCTGCTCGGCGTCTTCGCGGCAGTGGCGTTGATTCTGGCAGCGATTGGCGTCTACGGCGTGATCGCCTATTCCACGGCGCAACGAACGCAGGAGATCGGCATCCGCATGGCCCTCGGTGCCACGCGACAACACGTCATCAGGATGGTCGTGAGCGAAGGACTGAAGATTGGCGTCTACGGGATGATCGTCGGCGTAGCCGCAGCGTTCGTCCTGACGAGGTTGATGGCTGGACTGCTCTTCGAGGTCGGTGAGCGGGACCCGTTCACGTTTCTCAGTCTGCCGGTATTACTGATAGCGCTCGCTGTCGTCGCCAGCTGGATACCCGCGCGCCGCGCCGTACGCATCGATCCAATCGTCGCGCTGCGCGCGGAATAAAAAAGGGACAGTCACCTTTTTGCGAGAGCGGACTCTTCGGCAAAAAGGTGACTGTCCCCTTTTTCAGAATCTCACACCCGCCGCCAGCAGGAACGTGCGGCCCCCGTCCATGCCCTGCCGCGGGCGCGCGTAGTTGGCGTTCGACGTCGCGAGGCCGAAGTTCGGTCCGCGCGTGTAGGCGAGGGGAAGACCGAGCGCATCCACCGGCCCCGCCGCATCGGCCGCGACGGTCGTATCCCACGAGAGCAGCTTCTGGTTGTTCAGCACGTTGAGCACTTCCACCTTCACCCACGGCCGTGCCGCGTGCCACACCGGAACGCCGTAGGTCACGGCCAGGTCGAACAGCCGCGCGCCTTCGAAGCTCTGTGAGCCGCGCGCGCCGAAGAACACCGGCTGGCTGGCGGGCAGACGGGCGTAGCCGGGATTGAGCGCGATCTGCTGCGGAGTCAGCGCAACGGCCCCAGCCACGAGGCTGTAGGTGCGGCCGGAACCGAAACGATACAGCGGTGCGACGTCGATTCGGCCGAAGCGGTGGAGATCGAGGCCGTACGTCGCCCACATCCGGACCTTGTGGCGCTGGAAGTCATCCAGGCGTCCGTCGGGGAAACTACGATTGCCGCTGATGATCTCCGGATAGTCGCCGATCCACGAGGGCGCCGCCGGATTGTTGGCGCTTTCACCCTCGAAGTTGCCGTCGTTCTCGATCTGCACCGTCCACTGCGCGTTCACGGACAGGTTCGCCCGCGGACGATAGGACGACTGGAGATCCACCCCCTGGTAGCGGCGATCCGCAAGCTGCGTATTCCGGTAAACGCTGTTGTCGAAGACGCCGGACAGACCATTGCGATTGATGACCGTCGTACCGCCGTCGATGGTGATGAAGTCTTCGACGAAGTCAGTCGCGTGGCGGCGGACGTAGGACGCACGCGCCCAACCGCGGCGGAACTCGCGCGCGACGCCCAACGTCAGCTCCCGAGTCAGCGGCGAAGCCAGGTCGTCGTCGAAGAACACGTTCGCCGTCGGAAACGTTCCGCTGATGGGAGCGTAGTTGGCCGGGTTGAAGCCCTCGCTGAAGGTGCGTCCCTCTCCGGCTGGTCCGACGTATTGCGCGGTGTAGCGATCGGGATTGCCAACGTTGGTATTCCGGGAGAACTGCACGTCGTTGTACTTGCCTGAGTAGTGGCCGTAGCTGCCGAGCAGGACCGTCTGCCCATCGCCGGTGAGGTCGTAGGCCGCGGCCAGTCTCGGCACGATGCTGCGCGCGTCGATCGATTCGATGCTGCCGGTTGCCTCGCTGCCGACCGACTCGAACCGCAGACCGAGGTCCAACGTCAGCCGCGGCGACACGGTCCAGTGGTCCGTCGCAAAGAGCGACGTCGTCGCGATGTCGATCGTCGCACCCCGCTGCGGCAGCCAGACCTGCACGCGCGAGTTGTTGGGAACGAAGCGCGGGATCAAGCGGCCGTCGGCGTCGAGCGCCGGGCGGTTGTTGGCGTCGAGCTTGTAGTCGGTCTGAAAAACGTAGCCGGTCGAGGTCTGCGAGTTGCCGCCGACCCTGGTCGAGACGAAGTGCTCGAACCCGCCCTTCACTTCATGCGTTCCAAGCCGCGAGGACGACAGGAGGTGCGACAGCGCTGCCGTGATCTGACGGTTGTTGCGCTGCTCCGGATCCGTCGAATCGAAATAGGGCGCGTTATACAGAAGGCCGCCGGGAACACCCAGCGTGCCTCGAGTCATGAACGGCGAGTCGACAACGGCTGTTGACGAACCGCCGGCGTTCTGCAACTTCCACGACTTCTGCGAGTACTGAGCCGTCGCAAACGTCCGCGACCCGAGCACGCCGCGCCACGAGGCACCCAGCAGCCAGTTGGGCGTCGAGGGCGTCGTGAACGTATGCGGATCGATGGCCACGGGCAGCGCCGGCTGCACCAAGTCGGTGGCGTTGTTGATGAACGATCCCTGGACGGTGTGACCGTTGTGCGGCGTCCCGGTCAGCTTCGCCTCGTATCGAGTGTTCTCGTTGCGGCTCGTGTACGGCACTCCGGTCTGCGCGAACGCGCTCTGCGTGGTCGTTCGCTCCACTCGCGCGCCGCCGAAGTACCACAACTTGTCGCGGACGAGCGGGCCGCCGCTCGTGGCCTCGTAGGTCGGCGACAGTTTGCTCGCGCGCGTCGTGGCGCGTGATTTCTCGAAGGGTGTCTCCACGGCCCAGGCAGGGTTGGTCAGGTTCAGACGAAACGCCCCGGAAAACGCATTCCCACCGCTGCGGGTGATCACGTTGACGACGCCGCCGCCGAAGCGGCCGTATTCGGCCGAGATCGCCGACGTGAGGACCTGAACCTCTTCGATCGCCTCTTCGATGAACAGCGCATTTGGCTGTCCGAGCACGTTGTCGTTGATATCGACGCCGTTCATCAGGAAGACGTTGTCGTAGGCAAAGCCGCCGCCGATCGTCACCTGATTGTTGTTGGGCGTGTTGTCCGTCAACCCGGGCGCGAGCTCGGCGAGCAGGAAGGGCGTGCGGCCCGACGGCAGCAGCGTCGTGTCGCTGGCGCGGAGGTTGAATGCACCGGTCGGCGAGGCCACGGCGGAGGGCGTTGCACCGCGCACGTCGATCACCTCGCGCACAGGCTCGAGCGTCAGCCGCTGATCAATCGTCACCTCACCCCCGAGCGAAATCCTGGCGGGCCGCTCGACCGAGGACATGCCGCTCATCTCGAAGGTCACGACGTAGTCGCCCGCGGGGAGGTCCGTGAGGCGGTACACACCGTTGACGTCGGCGACCACGGCACGGCTACCTTGCAGCGCGGTCGAAACGACGGTCACACTGGCGCCGGGCAACGGCTGCCCATCACTGGACGACACGCGACCGCCGAGCGCACCGGACTGTCTTCCCTGTCCTGAGACGGGCGATGCAGCGAGCGCGACGAGAGCCACAACCGCGAGAAGTCGACGCAACATGTTTTCAATTGCTCCTTGGATGAGCGCGGCGTCGCGTATCGAACGAGCGAGCCAGCCCCTGCGGGGATGATGAGCACGGCCCATGCCACCCCTTACCGTTTCGTTCGCGCGCGACGTAATTTGTAATGTCGAATGCCGATGTACCTAGCGCTCGGACGATGTCCGAGGCCGTTTCTATGCCGCGGAAAGCATCGGGATCGGCGACTGATCACGCCTCTGAACTGTGCCAAAGTGAGACGCTGCGCAACGTTTCCGTAAGGCGTGTGCGCGTGCAAGGCCTGGGACGAAGTGCGATTTCGAGGTGACGAGCGCCGGCGCCAGCACCTCGCCGCAAATGAGTAGAATCAAGCCCTTACCATCACGCCGAGGATTCCCGCATGAGGGTGTCGCGTCGAATGTTGGCTGCGTGGGTTGTGTGCGCTCTTGGTCCCGCGATCGTGGGGGCTCAGGGACAGAAAGAGCCCGAGGCCCCTACGCCATTCAAGGCGCTCAAGTACCGCTCGATCGGACCGGCCGCTGGCGGACGCGTCTCCCGCGTCGCCGGTGTCCCGGGCGATCCGACCATCTACTACGCGGCTACGGCCTCCGGCGGCGTGTGGAAGTCGACCGACGCCGGGGCCACCTGGAAACCGGTGTTCGATGATCAACCGGTCTCTTCGATGGGATCGATCGCCGTCGCGCCGTCGGATCCGAACGTCGTCTACGTCGGATCTGGTGAAGCGAACATCCGTGGCAACGTCGCTGCCGGCAATGGGATCTACAAGTCGATGGATGCGGGAAAAACCTGGACGCACGTCTGGAAACAGGAAGGTCAGATCGGCCAGTTCTATCACGTCTCAGCTGACACGAGACGTCCGTATCACGTGGCCGGCGCGATGCAGGACCTCGGCACTGCCCAAGGTCCCAGCATGACTCTCAGCGACGGCATCTCACTCGACGACTGGTACAGCGTCGGCGGCGGCGAAGCCGGCCACGTCGTCTCCGACTGGAGCGACCCGAACATCGTCTATGCCGGGGAATATCTGGGCATCATCACCCGCTACGATCACCGCACGGGCGAAGCCCGTAACGTCAGCGCCTGGCCGGAGAATCCGTCCGGTCACGGCGGCACGGACATGAAGTACCGGTTTCAGTGGACAGCTCCCATTGCCATCTCGCCGCACGATGCCAAAGTCGTCTACCACGGCGCGCAAGTCGTCTTTCGTACATCCGATGGTGGCCAGAGCTGGGACACGATCAGCCCGGATCTGACGCGCAACGACAAGACCAAGCAGCAATGGTCCGGCGGGCCAATCACAGGCGACAACACCGGCGTCGAGACGTATGGCACTGTCTTCGCCATCGCCGAGTCGCCAAGAACCGCGGGCGTCATCTGGGCGGGAAGCGACGACGGTCTGATCCACATCACGCGCGATGCGGGCAAGACCTGGAGCAACGTCACATCGGCGATGACGGGATTTCCGGAGTGGGGAACGGTGAGCATGATCGAGCCGTCACCACACGACGCCGCCACTGCCTACGCCGCGATCGACGCCCATCGGCTCGACGACGCGCGGCCGTATCTGTACCGGACCAAGGACTATGGCCGATCGTGGACACGCATCGACTCCACTCTCGCCAAAGACGATTACCTCCATGCCGTCCGCGAAGATCCCGCACGGAAGGGTCTGCTCTATGTCGGCACCGAACGTGGCGTGATGTTTTCAACGGACGATGGGACCAGCTGGAAGCCGCTCAAGCTGAATCTCCCCACCGTCGCCGTGCACGATCTGGTTGTCGCTGGAGATGACCTCGTTGTCGGCACCCACGGGCGATCGATCTGGATCCTCGACGATCTTCAGCCGATCCGCGAGATGAGCGACAAGATCGCGGACAGCACCGTACACCTGTTTGCACCGGCCGGCGCCGTGCGATGGCGGCTCGGCGGCGGCAGCTGGGCATACCGCCACGGTCGATTCCAAAACCCTCCCGGCGGCGCGGCGATCTACTACTTTCTGAAGGACAAGACCAAGGGCGAGCTCAAGATCGAGATCCTCTCAGGCGACAAGGTCGTGCGGACCCTCAGCAGCATTCCGCGTGAACCGGACAACAGCAGCGACGACGAGGATCCGGAAGATCTCAAGAAAGCTGCGCTCTCGACCGAGGCTGGCGTACAACGCGCGGTATGGGATCTGACCTGGGAAGGCGCCCGGAAAATCAAAGGCGCCAAGATCGACACGGGAGATCCGGCAACGGGACCACGCGCCATTCCGGGTAATTACCAGGTACGTCTCACCGTCGATGGGACAACCAGGACGGCGGCCGTTGACGGTGGCTGCAGATCCGCGCGGAAATGCGGCGCAGTCGGACCTCGAAGCGCAGTTGGCATTTGCGCTGCGTGTGCGCGACGACATTTCGAAGCTGACCGATCAGGTCAATCGCATCCGCTCCGTCCGCGAACAGGTTCAGGGCCGCGCCAAGTCGCTCGAGGCGCGGAAATCTGAGGGGGCGGTGGCCGATCTGTTGAAGTTCTCCGAGGAGATCGCCAAGAAGGCCGACGCTCTCGAGGGAAAGCTGCACAATCCGACCGCCGAGATCGTCTACGACATTCTGGCGATGCGAGGAGGCACGCGCCTGTATTCTCGTCTCGCTCCCCTGCAGATGTGGGCCATCGAAGCGGAAGGGCCGCCGACTGCCGGCATGAAGCAGGTCCTCGAGGAACAGGAAAAGGAGTTGGAGGCTCTGTCTCGTGAGACCGATCGTGTTCCTGAAGCAGGATGTCGCGCAGCTCAACGAGCTTGCCGTGAAGCTGGCGATGCCCTTCGTCAACGTGCGTTAGAGACTCGCGTCTGTAAGGCTCGACCGTCAGCGGACCTGGCGCAGCTCCAGCCAGAGACCGTAGCTGGCGTCGGGCGGTATGAATACGCTCTTCGAGCCGGCGCCAGACCCGCCATGCAAGGATGCGCCGGCAGTGCGCTCGACAAGTCGTCGCGCCGTTTCCACGTTCCTGACGGCTACGGTCGCGCCGACGATACGGCGTCCCGAGACGCGCTGAAAGCGGCCGGAGAGAAGCACGACTTCATCGTCGAACAGTCGAGCGACGTCAGTCGTCACAGCCTCGGGCACGCGCGCCTCCCTGCGTTCGATCGTGGCACCCATCGCCTGCAGCAGCTTGCGTTCAGACGACAAGTCGTCGTCAGCCAGCCATACGCCGATGAGTGCCTCAGCCCCGTTTGGATGCGCGAAGTGCTCGGGCTTGTCGGTTGGCGATCGGTTCAACCCGCCGAAGAAGACATACGGCGGCGCGGACTTGCGATCGGCTTCGCCAATCGCCGGCACGTGGAAAGCCAGAAAGGCAGGTCCGTCGCCGGCAGCGAGGTGCTTGCGATAGGTGGAGGTTAAGTCGTCTCGCGCCGCGGGTGCGGTGATCAGCTCCAGCTCCGTGCCATCAGCAAATTTCGCATGCTCGTTGCGAATGCCGTTTTCGTGCGGCCTTCCCGGCTTCAAGACGAACCCCAGCGCGCGGTACCGTTCGGCGGCGCGTTCGAGGTCGGCAACAGCAATCGGGATGTGGTCGAGACCTCGATTCGTCTGGTCGCCTGAAGCCGGCTGACTCTGTGGTCGTGCCACAACCACGCCAGCGATCGCGAGCAGCATCGTCATCCACGCAAACGTCATCTCGCCTCCAGAATGGTTGTCTCACCACCGCCGCGCCGGCTGGGTGCCGAATGCAGCCGGGAACCGGGGTCTTGCCCTCAGGCATCGTTCGCGACCGCAACCTGAGCGTGAGGTCGTTGGCACCTGCAGTGCCAAGATCGATGATTGCCGCACGGCTGACGTCGGTGAATTCCCGGTACGCGCTCACGGTGCCAAGCTCGGAGAGGCGGTGCAGGAGCAGATCGTCGAAACCCTCGGGGACGTCGCGAAAACCGAGGTAGACGAGCACCCGTGGATGATTCTTGAGGGCGGCGGCCAGCTCGTCGCCGTCGCAGTCTCGTGGGTTCTGAACGTGTCTCACCTGATAGCCCGAGAGGCCTTCGGGAGCATCGCCGGCTGTCATTCCGTCGCCGATCGGGATCTCGCCGTACCACCAGATGGCCGGCCATCCCAGACGAGTGGTCAGCACCGCGTCGCCCGGCCGGGCCCGGCGTATCAGCCATCGGACGCTGGTGCGGTCGTCGAAGTGCTGCTTCGAATCGGGCGAGCGCGCCTCGACATCATCGGCTCCCTGTTTGACGATGCTCGTGACGAGCGGCAATTCAGCCGCGATGATCAGCGCCGGCAGGATGAGGCCCCTCCATCTTCTCCGCTTGTACGCATCGCGACCCATCGACAGTGCGCGATCGAATAGCAGCGCGATGCCGATGTAGAGTGCGGGTGCCATCCAGATCGTGAACCGCTGATAGAGGGGAATAATCCCCAGACCTCCGAGTACCAGCGCTGAAAGCGGCACGAAAGCAAACGCCAGCGCAAGGCTGCGGCTGCGCGCGACGGCGATGCCGGCAATGACCGACAGCCACAACGGGATCCACATCCGCGTCCCACCCGGATTTTCCGCAAGTCGGCTCGATGCGATTCGCGACCCAGGTGATCCGATCCGTCGGTGCGGCACTGGGCGGCGGAAGATGCTCCGCCCAATAGTCGCGCAGGAAATGGCTATGGTGTGTATAGCGAATAGACAGCTGATAGTGGAGGCCGAACGAAGCCAGCCAAATCAGTCCGAGAAGCGCAAACCTCCTCGCGGCGGCCATACCGTCGCGACGCCAGATCAGAACCAGCAGCACCATCGCGCACGCGGGCGTGACGAGCAACGCGCCGTTTGCAAACCAGTGCCCCGCGGCCGCGGCCACCCACCATACGACGGCGCGACCCGATCGGACTGCCGCCCGATCGTGATCGACGACCCAGGCAGCCAGTCCAGGAAGCAGCAGTCCCCAGAAGGTATCCGCTGAGTATTGCTTGACCTCGAACGGGTAATGGAACAGATACACGCTGAAGGTGCAGAGCAGCGCCAGGACGGCGGCCGCTACCGGTTCCAGCCAGCGACGACCGATCCAGAAGGCTGCTGCCACGGTGAGCATTCCGAACAGCACGGGAACGATGCGTAAGGTGAGCTCGCTCGCTCCGGCGACGAGGATCACGACACGCTGCGCCATCAGCCAGCCGAGCGGCGCGCTCTGTCCGAGCCACAGCGGACCGGTAGGTCGAAGAATGCTTCGATCGCGGATGTTGAGCGCGATCATTTCTTCGTCCAGCCATAGCGGTCGCGCGGCCGCCCATTGGTGACCGTACAGCGCGACGCCGATCAGCAGAACGACGAGTGCTGGAGAAACCGGTTGAAAACGGCGAACCGGCGCTCGGCAGAAGTTCAGTACATCTCCGCCCGAGCTGCGTCCACCACGACCATTCCTCACTTAGCGGAATCCCGCCCGCAGGGAACCTCGAGATCGCCCAGACCGTCAGGGCGCATATCAAAGCGAGGATGGAGACATTGACGGGATTGCGTGACCGGATGGGAACGGGCCGATAGAGAAGGCAAAACCGCCACCGCGTGCCAGAACGATGGCCCACACGCTCGCCAGAATGCAGGCGACGAGCGCGAGACGACGAATCAGGACCAGCCGGCTCTGCTCACCGGAAACGACCGGAGAGGCGATGCCGCAACCGCCAGATCGTGATGATCGCCCCCGACCACACCACACTGTTCACCATGAAGGGCACGTATCCCCACAGCCCGGGGAAACGCAGGGACGGACGATCGAGCAGCGGCAGGACTGGAAACACCAGGACGTCGACCACCGAGGACGCCACGGTTTCCGTCCAGTGGGGGCCGTCGGGCGCGTCGAAGCGGGCCATTCCCGAACCGAAGGTGAAAATGGCCAGCACAACTGTGAGAACGAAATGAATGGCGGCAATCAGACCGAACGCGACCATCCGTCGCATCTTCAGGCGGCCCGTTTCTGGCTCCGCAGCACGGCGAGGGCGATCATCCCCGCCCCCCACGCGGCCATAGCGGCCGCTTGCGGCCAAAGCACCTCCAGACCAACCCCCTTCAGAAAGATGCCACGAACGATCACGAGATAGTAGCGAAGCGGAATCAGGTATGTGAAGGGCTGAATCACCGCCGGCATGTTCTCGATCGGAAAGATGAAGCCCGACAGGTAGATCATCGGCGTCAGAAAGAAGAACGTGGCGGTCATCATCGCCTGCTGTTGCGTGTTCGATACCGTCGAGATGAAAAGTCCCAGGGCGAGCGTACACAAGACGTAGACGAGGGACATCGCAAAGAGCAGCACGAAGCTGCCGCGAAGCGGGACCTCGAACCAGAATACCGCGACGGCAACAACCAGCAACACATCAACGAGCGCGATGACCCCATACGGAAGCAGCTTTCCGACGATGAGCTCCCAGCGCCGCAGCGGTGTGACGTTCAGCTGCTCGAGTGTTCCCAGCTCCTTCTCGCGCACGATGGCCATCGACGCCAGGTTGGCCGTCACGACGAGGAGAATCAGTGCGAGCACGCCCGGGATCATGAAGAATCGGCTCTCGAGCTGCGGGTTGAACCAGACGCGGATGCGCCCATCCAGGGAGCCCGCCGCCGTCAGTCCCGTCGCGGCACCACTATCGGGACCGGGTTCCGTCGTTGCGGCCGACGCGAGCTCCTGCGCGTAGCCGGCGACCAGACTGGTCGCGTAGCCGAGCGCGACCGTCGTTGAATTCGAGTCCGTGCCATCAGCGACGACCTGCACGGCAACGGAGCGTCGCGATTCGATCTCCTTCGCGTAGCCGTTCGGGATCGACAGCGCCAGCCAGGCGCTGCCCCGTTCGAGATACGGCTCGATGTCCGACACCGTCGTGACGACGGCGATGAGCGCAAAGTTGGGAGAACCCTGGAATCGCGCGATGAGCTCGCGGCTCTCGGGCGTACGGTCGCCGTCTGCGATCACCATCGGCACGTTGCGCACATCCGTGGTCGCGGCATAGCCGAGCATCGTCAGCTGCAATACCGGAGCGATGATGACTATCCCGAAAAGGCGGGGATTCATGTGGAGCTCGAGGAATTCCTTCCACACCAGGAATCGCAGGCGCTGCACGTCAGGCTCCTCTCGACTTTGCCAGGCGCACTGATGCGAGCCCGAGCATCGCGGCGGCGTACACCGCGAGCGCAGCGAGCGGGATCAGGAGGTGCGAGAGCGGAGCGCCTTTGAGCACGATGCCGCGGAGGGCGACGAGGAAGTAGCGAGCAGGGACGATCGTCGTGATGACCTGAAGCGCTCGGGGCATGCTGGCTATCGGGAAGATGAAGCCCGAGAGCATGATGGTCGGCAGCAACGAAATCAGCAGGGCGATCTGGAAGGCCACCTGCTGCGTGTCCGAGATCGTGGAGATCAGCAGTCCCGTGGCGAGGGCGCCAACGAGGAACAACGACAGGGCGAGGAGAAGCGCCAGCCAACTGCCGCGCATCGGCAATCCGAACAGCGCCATCGACGCCAGAATGATGAGTGCGGCCGATCCCAGTGAGATGATGAAGTAGGGAATGGTCTTGCCGATGATGAACGAGAACGTCCCAATCGGGGCCATCTGCACCTGCTCGATCGTCCCGGCTTCCTTCTCGCGAACGATCGAGAGTGCCGTGGAGGCCACCGCCGTGATCATGGCGATGTAGGCGATGAGGCCCGGCACGAGGAACAGCGTGCTGCGCAACTCGGGGTTGTACCAGATGCGCGGCTCCGTCGTCACGAGCGGCGGCGCCTCGATACGCATCTCGGGAACGAGCGATGCGGATACGCCGCGCAGGATGCTGCCAGCGTAGCCCATGACGGTCGTGGCGGTGTTGGCGTTGTCGCCGCTGATGATCACCTGGAGCGGCGATGTTTCGCCACGCTGGAGCCGCCGGCCGAAGCCCTCCGGTATCACCAGCACGGCCCGCACCGTGTTGCGATCCAACAGCTGCTCCGCCTCACGCGGCGAGTAGACGGATGCGACGAGGTCGAAGTAGCTCGAGTTGACGAACGCCGAGACGACGCTCCGGCTTTCGGAGGTGCTGTCGCGGTCTTCCACCGCCAGCGCGACGTGACGGATGTCGAAGTTCAGCGCGTAGCCGTACAGCAGCAGGAAGAACGCCGGGACGAACACGAGAATCATCAGCGTTCGGCTGTCTCTGCCGGATCTGCCGGAATTCCTTGCGACCGACGGCCAGCGCTCTCGTCATGACGCAGCCTTTTCCACGACGTCCAGGAACACGTCTTCGAGCGACGGCGTGACCGGCTCGAGCGATTGCACCGGCAGGCCGGCGGCGCGCAAACGCTGTTCGATCGTTGCGGTGTCGAGCGCGGCGGAACGCAGCACGGCATGGACCGCCGTGCCGAACAAGCTGGTCTTCTCCACCTCCGGCATCCCGTCGAGAGCGCGCATCACCTCGACCGGATTCGGAGAGCGAATCTCCAGAATCGGCCGGCCGGCGAACACGCTCTTGACTTCGGTTGGCGTTCCAAGCGTCGCCAGCTTGCCCGCGTGGATCAGCGCGACCCGGTGACAACGCTCCGCTTCATCCAGGTAATGCGTCGTCACGAGTACCGTGACGCCGGCGTTCGAGAGGACGTCGATCAGACGCCAGAATTGACGGCGGGACAGCGGGTCGACGCCGCCTGTTGGCTCATCGAGGAAGAGGATGGTCGGCTCGTGCAGGATGGCACAGCCGAGCGCGAGCCGTTGCCGCCAGCCGCCCGATAGGTCGCGCGCCAGCGTGGTCTCGCGGCCTTTGAGGCCGGCCATCTCCAGCACGAAGTCACGGCGGCGCGCGAGGCGCTGCTCGTCGAGACCGTAGATCCCACCAAAGAATGCAATGTTCTGATCCACGGTGAGGAGCTCGTAGAGTGAGAACCGCTGTGACATGTAGCCGATGCGCTGCTTGACGCCTTCGGGATCGCGAGTCACCTCCACGCCACCGACGGTCGCGGTGCCGCTCGTCGGACGCAGGAGGCCGCAGAGCATGCGGATCGTCGTCGACTTCCCCGCGCCGTTGCTGCCGAGAAAACCAAAGATCTCGCCGCGCCGCACGTCGAACGACAGTTGGTCGACGGCCACGAATTGCCCGAAGCGTCGGGTCAGACCGCGGACTTCGATCGCGTTGGCATCGCCCGGCATGTGGTGATGTCTCCCCCCTCGTGTTACCGGCCGACGGCGCGGTCCAGGCGCGCGTGCGCGAGGCGGGCGTTGGAAACGGCGCGCGTGTGATCGAGCTCGGCCTGCAGCACGGCTGTCTCTGCATCGAGCACGTCCGTGCTGGTGGCCACGCCGACCGCGAACCGCTCGCGGAGCACGCGGCGCGCCTCAACCGCTGCGCGCAAACCCTCTGCCGCGGCATCGATGGCCGCCTGGCTCGAGTCCATGTCGAGCCAGCGCTGGCGCACCTCGAGCGCGAGCTGTCGATCGAACTCCCCCGCGCGAGCTTCCACGGCCCGCGTGCCGGCTTCCTCCCGGGCCCGCTCGGCCCGATGGCGACCGCCATCCCACAATGACCAGTTCAAGTTGACCGAGATGTCCCAGGAGTCTTCCCAATCGTCGACCCGAGGAAAGATGCGCGGGTTTGGTCGGGCATAGTCGTAGCCGCCGTTGATGCCGACTTGAGGCCGAGCGGCGGCCGACGCGGCAGTGGCCCGCGCCCGTGACGCGGCCGCTCGCTCCTCGAAGGCCTGACGTTCCGGACGGGATTTGCGGGCCTCTTCGAGGAGTGCCGCCAAATCTTCCGCTTTCGCCGATGCTGCACCCGGTGGCACCTGCGGCACGATCGGCCGACCGCTGGCTTCGCCGATGAGGCGGCCGAGATCCGCTTCGACGCTGCCGCGCGTGTTGCGCGCTTCAATCGCCAGCACCCGCTCGCGCGCCCGCTGCGCCTCCGCGGAAAGCACCTCGTTTGGCGGCACCAGCCCCTGATCGAGTCTGGCCCGAACATCGCGAACATGGGCGTCGAGGCTCTCGACAGAGCGATCCAGTACCTGCTCGGCCTCGCGCGCGGTGACGAGCGCCCAGAACGCCCGGGTAATTTCGAGCCGCAGATCCGCACGTACCGCAAGGAGATCGGCTCCGGCCGCGTCCCGCTCCGCGCGCGCGGCGCGAACAAGGGCGTCATCCCTCCCACCCGAATAGATCGGCCACTGCAAGTCGAACCGTGCGCGGTAGTTGTCCGGCACGTCGGGATACAGGGTTGACCTCAGGGGCACGGTGGGCGTCAGGATCTGGAACTCCTGCACGTGATTCGTGCGCGTATATCCGGCGATGGCGGCAATGAGCGGTCGATCAGCGGCGCGCTGTCCGGCCTCGGCGGCAGCGGCCGCATCCACGCGCGCCTGCAGCTCGACGATCCGTAGGCTTTCCCGCTGTCCTCGATCCAGGGCCTCCTCGAGGGTCAGCGGCAGTGCTGGTTGCTGCGCGCTCGCCGCGGCCGACCACATGAAAAGGAGACCGATCAACGCCGGTCGACTCTGAGACCTCATCCTTCACCGCCTCCCGTGCGGCGTGCCCACAATCAGATCGATGAACACGTCTTCGAGCGACGCGGGAATAGGTCGTACGCTCGTCGCCCGCATCCCGGACCGTTCGAGTACTTCAGCAACAGCCGCGGCCGCCGGAGTGGCCGTGCCGTCGGCAAACCTGACGTGCGCGCGATCGCCGAACACCTGCACATCGGTGACTCCGGGAACGGTTGCCAGCACGGCGACGGGCGGACGTGGCTGGTCCGTGAGCACCTCGAAGAGCGTGCCGCGCAGGTTCGCCTGCAGCGCAGCCGGCGCGTCAATCGCCATCAGGCGTCCCTCGTGCAGCAGGGCCACGCGGGCACACCGCTCCGCCTCGTCCAGATAGGGCGTGGCCATCACGATCGTCAGCCGCTGCGACAGGAATTCCGACAGCAGCTTCCAGAATTCGCGGCGCGAAACGGGATCGACGCCGGTCGTCGGCTCATCGAGCAGCAGCACTTCCGGCTCGTGAACGAGCGTGCACGCCAGCGCGAGCTTCTGCTTCATCCCGCCAGACAGCTTGTCGGCGCGCCGTCGGCGAAATGCCGTCAGCTGCGTCATCTCGAGCAATCGATCGCGCTCCGCCTGATAGCGCTTGATGCCGTGGATCTCGGCAAAGAACGCGATGTTCTCGTCGATCGTGAGATCGCCGTAGAGGCTGAAGCGCTGCGACAGATACCCGACGGCGGCGGTGATCGCGCGGTGCTCTTTGGTCGGACTGCGTCCGAGCACCTTGACGACGCCCGAATCAGGACCGATCAGGCCGCACGCCAGCCGAATCGCGGTCGTCTTGCCGGCACCATCCGGACCGATGAGACCGAACATCTCGCCACGACGGATGGTCAACGACAGGTCGTCGAGGGCGCGGAGCTGCCCGTAGACTTTGGTCACGCGCTCGAACGTGATCGCATCGTCGCTCATCGCGGGATCTCGGCCTCAACGGGCATGCCAGGCTTCAGCACGCCGTCGCGGTTGTCCGCGGTCACCTTGATGCGGTACACGAGCTTGGTGCGCTCCTCGGCGGTCTGCACGTTGCGCGGCGTGAACTCCGCCTTGGGTGAAATGAAGGAGATCGTGCCATCCAGACGCTGCCCGGCATCGGTGACGAGCGAGACTTTCTGTCCAAGCTTCAACAGCGGGACGAGCGGCTCGTCCACGTAGACGTTCGCCCACGCGTGGTCAAGGTCGGTGACGACGGCGACGGGCGTGCCGCGGGCGATGACTTCACCGGCATCGGCAAGCTTGGCGGTCACGAATCCGGCGACGGGTGATTTCAGGAGCGCGTCGGTCTGCGCTTTGGCGAGCGCGGCAATCTGCGCCTCGGTCGCCGCGACCCGGGCGCGGGCGGCGGCGATCTCCTCGGCACGCGCACCGGCACGCAGCCGGGCCAACGCTTCGGCTGCCGCGCGTACCCGCTCGCGCGCGCTGTTGACGCGCGCGTCGGCCACCGCCACTTTCGTGGCGGCATCGTCGCGCTGCTTGCGCGAGCCGGCGTTCGAGGCGAGGAGTGCCTCGAACCGCGCCAGGTCGGCGCGCGCCGACTGCAGCTCCGCTTCTGCGGCCGCGACCTCGGCCTGCGCCGAATCGACCTGCGCGCGAGCCTGGCGGATGTCCTCGGCGCGCGCGCCGGCCTGCAGCAATCGCAGCTGGGCCACGGCCTGATCGCGTTCGGCCTGGGCTCGCTGCGTCTGGATGGCCGTATCCGTGTCATCGAGCCGCGCCACGACGTCGCCGGCCTTGATGCGATCGCCCTCCTTGACCGCGACCTCGATGAGTCGCCCGCCCACCTCGGGAGCGAGCCGAACCTCGGTGGCTTCGACATAACCGGAGGCACGCGCGGCATTGGCGTCCGCCTGGCCGCGACAGCGTGCCGCCGTTCCGGCCACTGCCAGCAGGGCCGCGCCTGCCACCACGAACCGGCGTCCACGTGAACGGATCATGAGAGTTTTCCTCGCAGCACGCCGAGCGTCACCGCATGTACGTGCGCGACCACTTCGCCGTGCGTGATGCGCGCCGCATTTGCCGCACCCGCCTTTCCGAGCCGCTTGCGCAGCCGGTCGCTGGCGAAGAACAGCAGCACGGGTCCGACAATCCCGCCGTGCACGAGCAAAGGGTTCACCGGACGGAAGCGGCGGGCCGCCACGCCCTCGCGGATGATCTCGGTCAGCATGCCGACGATTGCGGCAATATCGGCGAGGGTGGCGGCATCGAGGTGCCGGCCGCCTTCGGCAATCTCACGGAACCAAGTGGGCGGGAAGTGTGGCCGCGCCTGCGCCTCGGCCGCAATGGCGTCGATGAAGCCGCCGATCTTCTCTTCCGGCGTCGCCGCGGAGTCGGCAACGACGCGGACGCGGGCGCAGACGGCGCGAAACATGTCGCCGAGAATCTCGCGGTAGAGGGCCGCCTTGCTGTGGAAGTGGTAATAAATCATCGCCTTGTTGACGCGGGCGGCGCGGGCAATGCGATCGACGTTGCCGCCGGCAAACCCGTGCGTCGCGAACTCGGCGGCGGCGGCAGTGACGAGACGCGCGCGCGTGCCCTCGGTTTCGGTCGGGCGGGAGGTGCGTTGCCGGCCGGCGGCGGCGCGGCCGGCCGCGGGCTGACGGCGCTCGACGCGGGAAGTGGATCGGCTGGAGTGGGCAGCAACAGGCATGGTCGTTCGCGGTCGACGTTATTGACTAACTAGTTGGTTAATTTAACTCACTGGAGAGTTACATGGGGAAACGGAGGATGTCAACCCCTACAGCAGCTTCGATAGCCGGGCAGTCAGCCGGACGTCGGCCGACGCCCAGGCGTTCGATCAGCAACACGATGCCGGCGGCCATCAGGACCATGCCGAACATGATGCGTCCGTGTTGGGCCGGCGGGTCGCCGTCACGGAATCCATGACTCCACGATACCGAGTCCACGACCGCCCGGCCGGGCACCCGTTCCGGCCAAATGCGTCAGCGCCCCGGTACACGGCGGATTTGGTACAATCCGGCATGCTCGATCGCCTGATTCTGCGCCGCGGGACGCTCCTGTCTTTGGCTGCCGCCGCCCTGCTCTTCACCGCGTCTCCCTCGATCGCCGGACCGCTCCAGGACGATCTCAAGGCCCGCCGATCGCGGGCGATGGAGGCGCTCGGTCCGGAAGCCCTGGCGATTTTCTGGAGCGCCCCGGTCCGCGTCTACTCGCACGACGTCGAGTATGAATACCGGCAGGACAGCAATCTGTTCTACTTGACGGGAATCGATCAGGAGGACACCGTGCTCGTCCTCATGCCCGGCAACGAAACGCGGCGCGAGATCCTGTTCGTCCGCGAAGCCGATGCCAGACGCGAGCACTGGCAGGGCCACACGCTCACGGCTGCGGAAGCCGCCGCGCAGAGCGGCATCGAAACGGTCCTGACCGCGAGCCAGTTCGAACCGTTCATTGCGGCGATGCTCTCCAAACGGCCGATGCCGCCTCAAGGTCTTGGCGCAAATGAGTACCAGCGCTTCTTCGACGCGTTGACGGGACGTAAGGCCAGGCTCGCCGTCATGCTGGAACCGCAGACCAGCCTGTCAGCAACGCCTGGACCGGCCACCCAATTCGCGGGCAGGCTGCGCGATCGTTTCTTCGGGTTCGAAGTCCAGGACGCCACACCGATCGTGTATCAGCTGCGACAGATCAAGACCAGCTATGAACAGGACATCCTGCGCAAGAGCGTCTCGATCTCGAACGCCGCCCACCGCGCGGGGATGAAGGCCGCCGCACCGGGGAAATACGAATACGAAGTCGAGGCTGCGATTGAAGAAGTCTATATGCGCAACGGCGCCATGAGCTGGGGCTATCCGTCAATCGTCGGCAGCGGACCGAACGCCACGATCCTCCACTACGGCAAGTCGAGCCGGAAGATGGAGGCGGGCGACTTGCTGCTGGTCGACGCCGCGGCGAATTATCAGGGGTATACCGGCGACATCACCCGCACCTATCCGATCGGCGGCCGCTTCACGCCGGTGCAGCGCGACATCTACGAAATCGTCCTGGCCGCGCAGGAGGCCGGCATCAAGACCGCCGTCGCCGGCAAGACGCCGGCAGACATCCAGGCGGCGTGTGACGACGTGCTACGGACCGGGCTGGTGAAGCTGGGGCTCGTTACCGAACCGACGGGGCAGCAGTTCAAGCTCTGGGCCACGCACGGTGTCGTGCACTGGATTGGCATGGACGTTCACGACGTCGGCCCGCGCCGCCCGCTCGAGGCGGGTATGGCATTCGTCATCGAACCCGGCATCTATATCCGCGAGAGCGCGCTCGAAAATCTCCCGAAGACCCCGGAGAACCTGGCCTTCATCGCCAAGGTGACGCCGGCTGTTCGAAAGTACAAGGACCTCGGCGTGCGCATCGAGGACTCGTTCCTGCTGACGGAACGGGGGCTCGAGCGATTGTCGGATGGCGTGCCGCGAACCATCGCGGAGATTGAGACCTTCCTGCAACCGCACAGTACCGCGCGGCGCTGACGCGTTACTTGTCCGGCAGCCCCGCCGCGCGCCGGGCGCGGCGGAGCTCGGCCAGCGCTTCCTCGACTTCCTTCTTCGCGGCCTCGCGCGCACGATCCTCTTTGGCGTCGTTGAATTTCTGGATGGCCTTCTGCAGCGCCCACTGCAGCGCCAGCGATGTCGCAGCGACCGTTAACCCCTGCTTGTTGCTGAACGCTGCGTAGCCCTGCACGTCCTTTGGCGTGACCAGGTTGAGAAACTCCTGGTGCGTCATGGCTCCGGCGGGAGTAGGCCCCTTCAGGAAATCGCGTCCCAGGATGTCTTCAATGGTGGGTCGCCGTCCGAATATCTCGATGCGGAAAACCGATCGCTGTGTTTCGAGCTTGATTGCCGGTGGCTTCGCGAGCGCTCGCTGGATCTTGTAGATGTCGATGGGGAGACGGTCCGTATTCAAGGTGGCCACGGCCGGCTCACTGGCCACGGGCGGCGGGCTCTCGGAGGCGCTCTGCGCACGGGCCGGCGCCGGGACGAAGGCGGTGATCCACGCGGCCAGCGAGACGTACCCGCTCACCCGTCGAATCCTTTCGAGGGACGTCATGTGACCTGCCAATAGGACGATGGTCCCGGTCATCTGGCCTCATCATCCCTTATCTTCAAGACCGATGCCCTTTTGCAGCCGAATACCGCACTGTTCGAGCATGGGACTCGGCTGTTCGCAACTGAACGGATGTTCGCCGGGCGGCGTTCGTAATCGTGCGGATTCGCCGCAGAATCGGGCGTGGGCTTGCTGCCCCTTTTCTTGAAGTCACCTCTATCATGTCGCACCTGCTCATCGACCTCCGCTATGCGCTGCGGCTCTTCCTGAGGGCCCCCGCCTTCGCTGCTGTGGCCATCCTGACGCTCGCGCTGGGCATCGGCGCGAACACGGCCATTTTCACCGTCGTCAATGCGCTGCTCATCCAGCCACTCCCTTACGCTCACGCCGACAGGCTGGTCATGGTCTGGCAGGACCTGCGCGCCCGAGGTGGGCCGGCCGACGAGTGGGCGACACCCGGCAACTACGCCGACTGGCGCAAGGAAAGAGCCATCTTCGACGAGGTGGCCGTGATTTCCGGATGGCGACCGACGATGACCGGCGCAGCCGAGCCCGAGTCGATCCCCGGCGAACAGGTGTCGCACGAATATTTCTCCGTCACTGGGCATCAGGCCGATGCTCGGGCGCACGTTCACGCCGGCTGATGACGTGCCCAATGCGCCGCGTGTGGCTGTGATTGGCGACGGATTGTGGCGCCGTCGATTCGGCGCGAGCCCGGCAGTGATCGGCCAGCGCGTTACGCTCAACAGCGAGCCGCACGAAATCATCGGCGTGCTCGGTGACGGCTTCAGGCCAATCGTCAACCGAGTCGCCGAAATCTGGCGGCCGTCCCGCATTAACACGTCCAACCCCGCCCGCGGCGCCGTCGTCCTTCGCGCCGTTGCCAGGCTGCCTGACGGGATGCCGCTCGAGCGCGCGCAGGCGGCGGCCGACATACTGGCCAGACAGCTTGAAGCGGCACATCCACAATTCAACGAAAAGACCCGCTTCAACCTGATCCCGCTGCACCAGCGCGTCGTCGGCGACATCAAGCCAGGGCTGTTGGCGCTGCTCGGCGCCGTTGGTTTCGTGCTGCTGATCGCCTGCGCCAACATTGCCAATCTTCTCCTCGCGCGCGGATCCAGCGCGTGGACGCGAGCTCGCCGTCCGCGTCGCCCTGGGCGCGGGGCGCGGCCGCGTCTGTACGGCAGTTGCTCACCGAGAGCGTCGTTCTGGCGACGATCGGCGGCATCAGCGGTGTTCTGCTCGGCATGTGGGCGGTCGATGCGCTCGTGGCCCTCGCACCTGCCGATGCCCCGAGGCTGAACGAGATCACGCTCAACCCGACGGTCCTGGTCTTCGCGAGCGTGTTGACGGTTGTCACCGGCATCCTCTTCGGTCTCGCACCTGCCCTGCACTACTCGCGAAGCGACGTCACGAACTCACTCAAGGATGGTGCTCGTGGCAGCACCGGCAGTGCCGGGCGCGGTCTCCGCCGCGCGCTGATTGCCGCGGAGGTGGCGCTTGCGCTGATGCTGCTTACGGGCGCCAGCCTGCTCGCCCAGACTTTCGTACGGCTGCGGGCGACGGATCTCGGATTCAAGCCTGACAACCTCCTCACAGGGTTCGTCAATCCGCCTCGCGCGGCTGGATACGACACCGCGGCCAAGTACCTCGCCTTCTACGATCAGATCTTCGAAAAAGCTCGCGCGATTCCGGGCGTCCAGAGTGCCGCGCTGGCTTCTGTGCTACCGCTCAGTGGAGACAGCGATACCAGTTTCATGATCGAGGGGCGGCCGATCTCGTCCTCTCAGTCGGAGACACCCGTCACCTGGTATCGAGAAGTCAGCGCGTCGTACTTCGAGACGATGGGCATTCCCATCAAACGAGGACGCGGCTTCGAAACACGAGAAGCCAGCCCCTCGGTGATCGTGAACGAGACGTTCGGTCGCACCTACTTTCCCGGCCAGGACCCGTTGGGCCGTCGCGTCCGCTTCCGACCAGATGATCCGTGGTTCACCATCATCGGCGTCGCGGGCGACGTCAAAGTAGGTGGTGCGCGCGAACCTGTCAAAAGTGGAAACCTACATCCCCTACTGGCAGCAGACCGAGCCGGGAACGACGATCATCCTCAAGGCGGCGGGAAATCCTGCCCTGCTTGCGGCGCCGCTCCGTCAGGCGGTGGCAGCCGTCGATCGCAATGTGCCTGTCTCGGGCGTCACCACGCTTGCCGAAATGGTGAACGACTCGATCGACAACCCGCGATTCTTCGCGACGCTCGCTGTCGCCTTTGCCGGGCTGGCACTGGTGCTGGCGGCGATTGGCATCTACGGAGTCATGGCGTATGCGGTGTCGCAGCGAACGACAGAAATCGGCGTTCGCATGGCCCTCGGTGCCACACCGTTCGAAGTGTTTGGACTCGTGATCGGTGATGGTTTGCGGGTAACGGCGATCGGCATCGCGATCGGCGCGGCCGGTTCGCTGCTGACGGGCCGGTGGCTGACGTCGCTCCTCTTTGGGGTGAGGGCGACCGATCCGGCGACGCTTGCGGCAACGGCCCTGCTCCTCCTGCTCGTCGCTGCTGCCGCGTGTTTTCTCCCGGCGCGCCGCGCCACACGGGTGGACCCGATGGTGGCGTTGCGGGCCGAATAGCGGCTGCGCCAGGGGTTTCGCCGTATAATTCGAAGAAACCGTCCGTTCCCGATGCCCGTCTAAGGGAAGAGGTCAACTGTTCATGGCGTTTTTCTCACGATCCAGTCAGCCTGCGCGCGAGCCGGACACGCTCATTCCGGACACCGCGCTGGCCCCGAACGCGCTCATCGGGCTGCGCAATATCGAAAAGTCTTACGCTCACGGCACGAGCCGGACCTACGTCCTCCGTCGAATCAACGTCGACGTGAAGGAGGGGGAATTCGTGTCGATCATGGGTCCTTCCGGTGCCGGCAAATCGACGCTGCTCCATATCATCGGCATGCACGACAGCGCGTGGACCGGTGAGTACTACTTCCTCGATCAACCCGTCCACAAGCTGGCGGCCAAAGAGCGCGCGAAGCTGCACAAGCAATACATCGGGTTCGTGTTCCAGAGTTACCATCTGCTCGATCACTTGACGGTCTACGAGAACCTCGACATCCCGCTCTCTTACCGCGACATCCGGAAGTCGGAGCGCGAGAGCATGGTCTGCGACATTCTCGACAGGTTCGCCATCGTCGGCAAGAAGGACTTGTATCCGAATCAGCTGTCCGGTGGTCAGCAGCAGCTCGTAGCCGTTGCCCGCGCCGTGATCTCGAACCCCAAGCTGATCCTGGCGGACGAACCGACAGGTAACCTGCACACGAGCCAGGGCAAAGAGATCATGGAGCTGTTCAAGAAGCTGAACGAGGCGGGTACCACGATTATCCAGGTCACTCACTCGGAAACGAACGCCGGGTACGGCAGTCGCATCATCCAGCTCCGAGACGGCTGGGTCGTGGAGGAATAAGAAAGGGATGAAGGAAGAAGGATGAAGGAAGGAAAAAAGAATGCTTGCTTCTTTCTTCTTCCTTCCTACTTCTTCCTTTCTTGCTACCAGCGAGGTTCTTTTCGACGGCCGCCGCTGAAGTCGCCGTCGTCGTAGCTGCGGCCACCGCCGCCGCCGCCACCACCGTAGCCGCCGCGTCCGCGTCCGCCACCAGCGCCGCCAAAGCCACCTTCCGGTTTCGGACGCGCTTCGTTCACGACCAGCGCCCGTCCATCCATCTGGTGCTCGTGCAGATCGCTGATAGCCTTCTGCGCGTCATCGTCGGATGCCATCTCCACGAACGCAAACCCGCGCGCGCGCCCGGTCGCCATGTCTCGCATGACGCGGACATTGTCGACCTTGCCCGCTCGGCTGAACAGTTCAGTGAGCTGATCCTCGGTGGTTGAGTACGGAAGGTTGCCGACGTAGAGTCTCCTGCCCATGCTGTCACTTACTCCTGCCAGAAAGACGCGCGTTATCTGACGAATCGACCATGCGCTCCCGCGCCTTGGAGCGGCAGGCCGTCGGTAAGCTCACGCGAGTTGCTGGGCGGAATGGTCCGGGCCGTCGCAGGCAAGGGGCGGGCTCCCACTCGCGGGGAGTATAGCAGAATGCATGCCGTAACCTCGGCGCGAACGGGGTGGTGCGAGACCCCTTTACCGACCGGATCGCGGCCCGGTAGAGTTGGAATGGTGAGTAGGAAAACGGTCTCTTGTCTCGCGTCGCTTCTCTTCCTCTTCAGCTTCAGCGCGTGTACGAACCGCCCCCGCGAGGTCGAACTCCGGGGTGTCGTCGTCTCGGTTGATCTCCCTAAAAAGGAGATCACGATTCAACACGGCGACATCCCCCGGTTCATGCCGGCCATGACGATGCCATTCAAGGTGCGGGATGTCCGGCTGCTTGCGGGGCGGGTGCCGGGAGACCTGGTCCGCGGGACGCTGGTTGTCGAGAACGGCGACGCGCATCTGCGCACACTCGAGCGAACGGGCTCGGGGAGGGTGCCGGCGACGTCGTCACCGGCCCTACCAGGGGTGCTCGCGCCAGGGGCCGCCGTGCCCGACGTACGCTTTCTGGACGAGAGGGGGGACCTGCAGCGCCTCTCCGGCTGGCGGGGCCAGGCGTTGGCCGTCTCATTCATATACACGCGCTGTCCGATCCCCAACTTCTGCCCGTTGATGGATCAGCACTTCAAAGCGGCACAAGCGGTGGTGCTGAAGGAACCGGATCTGCGCGGGCGCATCCGCCTGCTCTCCGTCAGTTTCGACCCCATACACGATCAGCCGGCGGTGCTGGCGAGGCGGGCGAAACAACTCGGTGTCGATCCCGCGGTGTGGAGCTACCTGACCGGGGAGCGCGAGGAAATCGCCCGGTTTGCGTCGGGGTTTGGCGTCTCGATCATGCCGGCGGACTCGCAGACGCAGGAGATCGTTCATAACCTGCGGACGGCCATCATCGATCCTGCCGGTCGGCTCTCCACCATCCTTCCCGGCAACGAATGGACGCCGCAGGAGCTGCTCGCGGAATTGAGGAACGCGATTGACCGGCGCTGAGGCGCCGGCGCGGACGGCGTTCAGCCGTGCGGAACGCCGGACGATCGATCGCTTACGAACGCCGTTCGCCGTGCAGCGGTTCCTCAACGATCTTCCCTACAACACCGAGCCGGCTCCGGGTCGGGCAACCCTGAGAAGTTTCCGCGGCGTACTCCGCCACGGCACGGCGCACTGCCTCGAGGCGGCACTGGCTGCCGCCGTCATCCTCGAGCAGCATGGCTTTCCGCCGCTCGTCCTCAGCTTCGAGTCGATCGATGAGCTCGACCACGTGCTGTTCGTCTATCAGACCGGCGGGCGTTGGGGATCGGTGGCGCGATCCCGTGACCCTGGTCTCCACGGCCGCAAGCCTGTCTTCGCCACCCCGGGCGCGCTCGCGCGGAGTTATGTGGATCCTTACGTGGATTTCACCGGCCGCGTCACAGCGTACGCCGTCATCGATCTGCGCGCACTCATGGGCAGCTATGACTGGCGGTTGTCGGAGCGAAATGTCTGGAAGGTCGAACGGATGCTGCTCGATTTCCCCCACCGCTCGATTCGGAGCTCGGACCGGCGGTTTCGCATGCTGCGCGCCTGGTATCGCGCCTACCGCGAGCAGTACGGACGCAAGCCCACCGACTATCGCGGCCGGGAACACTGGTCGGAACTACCGCGGGAATTCCGTTACTAGATCTCTGCGGAGGTCAGGAGTTCTCACAGGAGGTCAGAAGATCAGGAGACAATTACTTATCTCCTGAACTCCTTATCTGCTGTGAAGATCTCCTGCTCTCCGAAGCGCATTCAATCAAGATCGAAGTCGCGAGTCGGCTTGGTGATGGGCTCTTCCCGCGCCTGGCGCAGGGCCTCTTCGAAGCGCTTGGACAACGCATCGCCACGCGTCCGTTCGGCCGCCACCGACTGCTGGAACATCGACTCGCGACGGGCGGCCTCCTCCGCCAGGATCCGCTGGGCATCGGACAGCTCCGGCCGGTCCGAACGAACGGGTTCCTCATGCCGTACGACGCGGCGCAGATTGGCATCAACGACGAGCGTGGCCTGACAGCACGGGCACGAGACGTCGAATTCAGATTTGAGTTTCATGTCAGCTCCCAGCTTCCAGCTACCAGCTTCCAGCTTCCAGCTCCCAGCTCCCCCGTTCCCCAGTTCCTCAGCTCCCCCGTTCCCCAGTTCCCCAGTTCCCCAGTTCCCCAGTTCCCCAGTTCCCCAGCTCTCCAGTTCTATTTCCCCCACGCGAGGGCGACCGGCTTGCCATCGGTGTCGGTCGCGGAAACCCTCACCCGGTAGACGCTCATGCGCCCCCGGTCGAAGCGGTGACCGAACCCGCTCTGAAAATCGCGCAGCGGCGCAATCATCAAGCCCCGCGGTTGCAGCGACTGAACACCGCCCGTGAAATGATCGTTGACGGTGACGCGGACGTTGCGCCACTCGCGATCTGTTTGATTCTCGAGCGTCAGCGTGCCTTCCTTGACGATGATCGGATCGCGGGGAATCGAGCAGAAGCCGCAGCAGGTCGCCAGCAGCATCGTGAGCGACGTCTCGCGCAGCCGTGCCGACATCCTGCCGCTCGACATCGGACTATGATATCCGCCATGGAGCCCTGTCGCCACGCCACGCTTCGCGGTTCGTGGTCCGCGTTTCGTCGTCCCGGGCGACCTCGCCACCCAACAGGATCGACGAGCGTGCCAGGTCCGGCACGCCGCTGTCGCTGATGTTCTGGCTGGCGATTGCCGGAGGCGTCTTTCTCGGCTGGCTGGTTCTGGTATTCCTGTTCACGCCTGGCATCAACTATCACCTGACCCGGCGGACCTCGGTGCACGCGGACGATTTCCTGTACACGGTCCAGTCCACGTGCCAGGCTGCTCTCCATCACGGCAACAAGGTCGAGATCCTCACGAACGGTGCGCAGTTCTACCCGGCCATGCTCGACGCGATCCGCTCGGCGACGCGATCCGTGAACATGGAGTGCTACATTTTTCAGCCAGGGCGCGTCGCCGATGACTTCATCGACGCGCTCTCGGACCGGGCGCGCAAGGGAGTCAACGTCACCATCGTCGTCGACGCCATCGGCAGCTTCAACCTCTGGGGCGGGCCGGTTCGACGTCTGCGCGAGGCGGGTTGCCGGATCGAGTCCTATCAGCGGTTTCGTTGGTATCGGCTGGCGCGGCTGAACAATCGCACGCACCGCGAGCTGCTGGTGATTGACGGCCGCATCGCCTTCACCGGCGGCGCGGGCATCGCCGACTGGTGGATGTACCCGGAGTCGCGACAACCACCGTGGCGGGACACGATGGCCCGCGTCGAAGGCCCCATCGTCGCGGCGCTGCAGGGAACGGCCGCGGAGAACTGGCTCGAATGCTGTGGTGAGATCCTGACCGGCCCCGAGTACTTCCCGGATCTCGACCGCGCGGGCGAGACCACGGCGTTCGTCGTCAAGAGCTCACCGTCCGATCGCGCGACGGCTTCGCGTGTGACGTTCCAGCTGCTGATGGAAGGGGCGGACGATCACGTGCGCATCGTTACACCGTACTTCCTGCCCGACCGCGCCTTTCGCCGCGCGCTCCAGGACATTGCCGGTCGTGGGGTCACGGTAACGGTGCTGGTGCCCGGCCGGGCGACCGATCAGAAATGGGTCAGGCTGGCGAGCCGGCGCATGTGGGGGCGCCTGCTGGAACGGGGCATCCGAATCTTCGAATACCGGCGCTCGATGACGCACGCCAAGGTGCTCATCGTCGATGACCAATGGGCGGTGCTGGGGACGACCAACATCGACAATCGATCGTTCGAGCACAACGATGAAGTCAACATCGCGCTGCGCGACCGGAGCGTAGCCGAGCGGCTGCTCGAGGATTTCGAGCGCGACGTGCGCGACAGCGATGAAGTCACGCTGCAGACCTGGCGGCGGCGGCCGCTGTGGGAGAAAATTGTGGGACCGTTCGTCTGGATACTCGAGCGGCAGCAGTGATGACGAGCCGCTCGCATGTCGATCTCCGGATCGCCACCTACAACATCCATCGATGCCGCGGCCTCGATCGGCGTACGATACCGTCACGCATTGCCGAGGTGCTGCGCGAGATCGAAGCCGACGTGGTGGCGCTCCAGGAAGTGATTGGCGCCGGCCCCGCCGGCGCCGGACAGGCGGAAGAGATCGGCGCTGCCGTTGGCATGGGCTGGGTGATGACGACGGTGCGGCATCTTCGCAATCATCTCTTCGGCAATGTCGTCCTCAGCCGCTTTCCGATCGTCCACCACTCGCACTACGACCTCTCGTGGCGGACGTGCGAGCCGCGCGCCTGTCAGCGCGCCGACCTGGACCTCGGCCAGGGACGTACTCTGCACGTCTACAACGTCCATCTCGGCACCGCGGTCCTCGAACGACGATATCAGGCGCCGCGTCTCGCGTCCTTCGTCCACGACCATCGCGTCACCGGCCCGAAGATCATCCTCGGCGACTTCAACGAATGGATGCGCGGCCTGGCCACGAAGACCTTGAGCTCGCTGTTCGACAGCGTCGACATCCACGCACACCTGCAGCGCCGGCGAACCTATCCGGGTATTTTCCCGCTGCTGCACCTGGACCACATTTATTACGAGGGGCACGTAGAAATTCGCGGGGTGGAACTACCGCGCACGCGGAAGGCGCTGATGGCGTCCGATCACCTGCCGCTCGTCGCCAACGTGCGGCTTGGCTTCGATTGAAAAAGGGGCTACTCAACTTTTTGCGCGGGTGTTCGATTTCGCAAAAAGTTGAGTGTCCCCTTTTTCGTTAGGACTCTTCGTAGTCCTCTTCGATCGGCGGCAGGGGGCGCGTGGAGGGACGGAGCGCCTCACGATAATCGAAGAGCGGAAGATCGCGGACGTGCAGGGTCAACGGACAGCCCGGTGCCTTTTCATCAATCACGACGGTGACGGGACTGCCTTCGACGCCCTCGCGGAAGCCGATGCGGCAGCCGCATGCAAGGCGCGCGTGCGTGAACCCTTTCAACATTGTCAGGCGATCATACTACATCACGGGGTCGCTGCTGCGCGTTCTTGCGCGCGCACCTAGAGCAGCGCCTTGATTTCCCGCTCGAATTCCGACTTCTTCGCCGGACCGAGATGGCGCGTGCAGATCGTGCCGTCGCGCCCGATCAGGTACGACGTCGGAAGTCCCCACAACGCGCCCTGCGCGTCGAGCAGCTCCGGCGTGTCGCGGCCGACGAGCACCGGATAGTTCATCTTCCACGTGCCGGCAAAGTCACGCAGCGTCGCGGGATCGTCGTCCTGCGATACGCCAAGCACCACGAAGCCTTTATCGCGATACTGATCTTGAAGCGCGATCAGATCGGGAATCTCCACTTTGCACGGTCCGCACCAGGTCGCCCAGTAATTGAGCAGGATCACTTTGCCTTTGTGGTCGGCGAGCTTCACCTCGGCACCGTGCATGTCCTTGACCGTGAAATCGAGCTTGGCCGCCGCTTTCTTGCTGGCGCAGATGCCCGGCTCGGCGGACGCGTCGGAGGTCACCGGATCGGCGTTCGTGCTGGTGTCGTCGCTGCGGCCAAGCAGCCAGGGCATCGCGAACACGGCGAGGGCGACGCCAACCGCCGCGCCGACGAGCCAGCGCGCCGGGGTCAGCTTTCTCGGCGCGGGGACGGTCGGTTCGGTGGCATTGCTGCCGGCATTCTGTGGTTCAGTCATGATCGCTACTCCGATGCCCGCCGCACATAGCGAGCGACCTGCTGCAGATCAGGAGACGGACCGCGCGCCACGACGGCGTAGGTGCGGTCGCCGCGTGACCAGATCACGGTATTTTCCCCCATCTTGTTGACGACTTCCTCGATCTCCGGCTGACCTTGATTCGTGCCGCCAGCGCGGCTGTTGAGGACGAAGACGGAGAGAGGCTGGCCATGCCATCGATACATCATGTGGGCCACGCGTCCTTCCGACGATAGACAGCGTCGCACGCCGATGAGCTCCAGTTCTTCGGAGACGGCGCTGGCCGGTACCTTCAGCGGCCATCCGTAGCTCGTCTCCCAGCTCCTTGCCTCCGTCAAAGGATCGACGCGGACCGGACGCGCGCCGCGATCCGGAGCGAACTGGAAGCACTTCACGTGATCCACCGCCAGCTGCGCGGCCAGCACTTCCACGGTGTTGCCAAAAAAGAACAGGCTGCTGCTGACGGCCAGCACCACGGCGGCGGCAAGGGAGAGCGGAATCAACGCGCGGCGACTGAGCAGGCCGCTGCGAATGGCGGGTGATACGCCTTGCGCGGCGCAGCGCGCGCGCAAGGCCGGCGACGCGCACGGACGAAGGCCGGTGCGTCGCGCGCGCAGCACGTCACGCGCGGCGCGCTCTCCGGCGATGCGGTCGCGGCAGGGCGGACACGCGCGCAGGTGCGCGTCAACCGTCGCCCGCTCCGCCGTCTCGGCCTCGTCGTCCACGTAGGCTGCAAAGAGCAGTTCGATCTGCTGACATCCGCGTTTCATACGACGTGTGCCTTTGGCGGTGCCGCGGTCCGCTCGCCGGACAAGCGCTCGTACAACATGCGCCGTCCCCGGGAAATTCGTGACATGACGGTACCGATCGGCACGTCGATCATCCGCGCGATTTCCGCATACGAAAACTCTTCGACGTCCCTCAGCCAGACGGCCTGCCGGAACGCCTCGGGTAGCGCATCGAGCGCTGCCTGGAGATCGGCGTCGAGCGTCGCGCGCGTGAGCAGTTGCTCCGGCGTCTGATTCTGTCCGGCCACGTCCTCGGCCTGTTCCACCACTTCGCTGTCGACCTCAATCGGGTTCCGACCGTCATGCCGCCGCATGTTTCGGAACGTGTTGTGAAGGATCGTGAACAGCCACGCCTTCAGGTTCGTGCCCCGTTCGAACTGGCCCGACGACCGGAACGCCTTGAGAAACGTGTCCTGCACCAGGTCCTCGGCGTCGGCCGGCCGCCGTGTCAACCGGAGCGCCGTTCCGTACAGGCTGTCGATGTACGACAGCGCTTCGCGCGCAAACCCACCGTCGGCATCCTCATCCCGCGAGGATCCGGACGCAGCAGGAGAGGAGCGTCGACGGAGGGCCATGAGTCGTTCGGTCAGCGCCCACTAAGGGGAACCCGCGGAGGAGCGCCTTTATTCCAGGATTGGACTAGACGGGTGACGGCACCGTTCGCGCCGGAGGACAGTCGGCGAGGCAACCCGACGATTTCTGGCCTAAATGCGTGGCTGAGCATCGGCACCTGCCTTGCTCGAAACGGCGGGTTCCGAAGTTCCATTGTGCGTGCTGGGGACCCCGCCATTGCGACAACCGTCCTAGCTACAGTAACATCGGCGACACCGACGACATGCGTCGCCGCGTTCGCGCAGCCGAGCTGCCTGGCCTCCGCTGCCGCTCTCCGAGGTGAATTATGACGCGCAGCTCGCGCGGGGCCCGCTCAGCAATGATGCTGGCCGCTGCCCTTGTGATCGCCGTGACGGCTTTCGATGCCGCCGCGCAAACGCCTTACGTGCCGTACTACGGCAAGAACAAGATCCGCTACGACAATTTCGCGTGGCACATCTACACCACAGACCATTTCGAGATCTACTACTACCCGGACATCAAGCAGCACCTGGAGCGGATCACGAGCTACGCGGAGAGCGCGTATCAGCAGGTGAGCGCCGACCTCAAGCACGATCTGGCCTTCAAGGTGCCGCTCGTCATCTATAAGACGCAGGCCGAATTCCAGCAGCAGAACATCGAGCCGACCGAGTTGCCGGAAGGCGTCCTCGCCTTCGCCGAGCCGTACCGGGATCGGATGGTTCTGCCGATCGACGAACCGTCCGACGCGCTCTACCGCCTGATCACCCACGAGCTGACGCACATTTTCGAATTCGACATCATCCCGCGCTCGCTCCTCCGTCGCGGGCTGCCGCTGTGGGTCGACGAGGGTCTCGCCGACCACATGACCGGCTACTGGAATCCGTTCGATCTGATGACCGTTCGCGACGCGGCCATCTCCGACACGATTCCGCCGATGAGCGACTTCCAGGGCCAGGCCTTCGTCGACGGCCGGCTGCCCTACAACCTCGGTCACGCCGCCTTCGAGTTCATCGAGTCGCGCTGGGGCAAAGAAGGCCTGCGTCAGTTCCTCTTTGCGCTGCGCAAGAACGTCATCGGCGGCGGCGAGAGCGCGTACGAGGAGGCGTTCAGGCTGACCGCCGACGAGTTCGACGAGCAGTTCGAGAAATACCTGAAGGATCGCTTCAAGCCGTTCCGTGACAAGGAACGTCCGGCCGACTACGGCAAAGATCTCGCGCCGAAACGGGAGAAGACGCCCTACGTCGCCGTCGTCTCGATCGAGCCTTCTCCATCCGGCGACCTGTTGGCGGTTGCCGCCGGCAATCGCAAGGAGCAGGAGCTCGACATCATCCTGATGTCGACGAAGGACGGAAAAGTCATCCGCAACCTGACCAGCGGCTTCAACAAGGACAAGGGCTTCGAGTACATCGTCACGCCCGGCGGCTTCCGCAACAATGCCGTGCCCTGGATGTCGTGGGCGCCTGCCGGGGATCGCATCGCCTACTTCGCCCGTACTGAAAAACAGAAGACGATCATTCTTCAGAACGTCGTCAACCGGAAGATCGAGCGGCGCATCGAGCTCAAGACGGTGGACATGCCGGAGTCTCCCGACATCAGCCCGGACGGCAAGGAAGTCGCGTTCGCGGCCTTGAGCAGTGCCATCGGCGACATCTTCATCGCGAACATCGAGACCGGTGCGTTGCGCAACGTTACCAACGATCAGTTCGGCGACTACGCGCCAACATGGACGCCTGACGGCAAGGCCATCATCTACCTGGCGCGCGTCAGCGGCAACGACAAGCTGTTCCGGCTCGATCTGGCGAGCGGCACGAAAACGCAGCTCACGTTCGGCACCCACGACGATGGCGGTGCGCAGTTTTACGACGACGACACGATCGTCTTCCCGTCAACCGCGCTCGATCCGAATCAGCCGGTGGATCCGGAAGTGGCGCGTAACGGGAACATCTTCAACCTCTGGACGCTCAACCTGAAGTCGAACGAGCTGCGGCAATTCACCGATACGCTGACCGCCAATACCTCGCCGGTGGTCCTGCGCGGCGATACGCCGCAGAAGATCGCGTTCGTCACTTATTACAAGGGCGAATACGGCATCCACACGCTCAATCGCGACAAGCCACTCCATGTCGTGGCGAGCTCGGACTTCGGTGCGCCGGGCCCGATCATCGATTTCCAGCCGCCGCTGCAACACACTCTCGTCGCGCAGAACGCGCGCAAGAAGGGCACGTTCGAAAAGCTATTCCTCGAAGGCCGTCCGCCGGTGAACGTCGGCGTCACGAGCGGCGGCGATCTGTTCGGCGGCACGCAGGTCACGTTCACCGACGTGCTCGGTGACAAGCAGTTCAACATGTATGCGGCATCGGTGTCGCAGTACCGCACGATGTCGTTTTCGTACACCAACCTGTCCCGTCGCTTCCAATACGCGCTGCAGGCATACTCGCAGACGCAGTTCTATTACGGCTACGACCCGGGCCTCCTCTACGGCTACGAGTACGGCTACATCGACCGCGACGATGCCCAGGCAACGCAGACGCAGCGCGGCGCCACGGCCTACGGCATCTATCCACTCAATCGCTACGCGCGCCTCGAGCTGTCAACTGGCTTCCTGCAGTACCAGCAGGAGTACAACGAACCGATCCTGCAGGAGGTCGCTGACGATTATCAGAACCAGCAGTACGGGCGCACGCTGTTTTCCAGCGGCCAGTTCATGCCGTTCGGCCTCGCCTTCGTGCAGGAAACGACGGTCTTCCGCGAATACGGGCCGCTCGCGGGCAATACGGTTCGCATCGGGTACGAGTACGCGCCGAGCTGGGGCGACCTGCTCTCACGTCAGACCGTGGATGTCGATGCGCGCTACTACATGCGACTGGGAACGAACGGCGTGCTGGCCTTCCGCGCGCGCGGATACAAGAGCTGGGGCGAGTTCCCGGGCTACATCTACTTCGGCGGCAACTCGGAACTGCGCGGCTATGACTACCTCGAGTTCCTGGGAAACAAGGCGTTCTTCACCAATGCCGAACTGCGCTTCCCGTTGATTGAGGCGGCGCTGACGCCCATCGGCGTCATCGGCGGTCTGCGTGGCGTGTTCTTCTTCAACTTCGGCGGGTCCGGCTACGAGGGACTGCCGATGACGGTAGCCACCAGCGATCCGACCACCTATCAACCGCTTCTCGGCTACGTGTCGGATCCGCTCTCGTTGAGCGGCGCACGACCGGTATATGGACCGGAGCGGACCATCTCGGGGTTCCGGCTCGTCGACAGCCGCGCCTCGTACGGCGTCGGCCTGGAGACCTTCGCGCTCGGCTTCCCCATCCACTTCGACTGGTCGTGGCGGACGCTGTTCAACAAAGACTGGGAAGATGCGCTGTTCAGTTACCAGGCGCTGGCGGACGGCAAGACCAGCGGGAGCGACTGGCTGAGGAAGGTCAAGTTCTCCCTCTGGATCGGCTACGATTTCTAATAGATTCGGATGCCGCACGCTGACCTGCACAGGCAGTGGAGGTCAGCGTTCGACATCTGCCGTTTCCGATGTCTGACCGACGACGCTGTCACAACCTCGTGAGCCTTCTCGCCGATTTCGTCGAGCGTCAGCTGCCACCCGAGGTACACGCTGAACTCGAAAAACACCTGGCCAAGTGCCCACAGTGCGTGACGCAGTTGAAGACCTACGCGTCCACGGTTTCCCTTCTCCGCACAATCAAGGAAGAAGATCTCCCGGCCGAGCTGCGGTGGACGCTGAAAGCGTTCGTCGACCGCGGTTGTCGCAATTGAGCGCATCTCCCAGCGTCGCAGCAAAACGTCCATCGGAATCGATGACGGAGATGGTGCAGGTCGTTCTCCCGAACGATGCCAACCCGCTCGGCTTCATCCTCGGTGGCACGGTGATGCACCTCATCGACATCGTCGGGGCCATTGCCTGCCACCGGCATACGCGAAGTCTGCTGGTGACCGCTGCCGTCGACGGGCTGCAGTTCCTGCACCCGATCAAGGTTGGCGACCTCATCATCCTGCACTCGCGTGTCACCGCCGCCTGGAGCACATCGCTCGAAGCAGAAGTCGAGGTGTTCTCGGAAGAAATTCTCACCGGACTACGGCAGCTGACCAGCCGTGCCTACCTCACCTTCGTCACGATCGACACGGCCGGCAAGCGCGTGCAGGTGCCGCCGCTGCTTCTCGAAACCGAGGAAGAGAAACGGAAAGCGGCCGAGGCGGAGCTCAGGCGCGCCGAGAGGCTGAAGGCCCGTCGGGCGCTCGGTCAGGAGCTAGGAGCCAGGAGCTAGGAGAGCGCCTGCGGCCCGAGCGAGCGGCCGGAGGGGAGCGAGGCGGAGCCGAGCCCGCGAGCGAGAGCGCTTGGGGGTGGGGCCCCAAGCGCACTGAGATAAGGCGTCAATTCGCATCCAACCCCACGACGCTTCGATTGAGGTCGATCGACACCCGATACTTGCTGAGGAATCGGTGGCCGACGATCCCGCCGAGCTGAAAGCCGAGCAAGGTGCTCGGCGCCTTCAGGTTCAACACGACGACTGGAATCCGGCTGAATCGGATCGAGCTGAACTCGAGATCGACGTTCGGCATGAGAAACGCCCCCTTGTCCCATCCCGACGTGCCGTAGACTTTCAGCGGAATGCGACGGGCGGAGGGCGCCGGGTGAATGAGACCGGCGGTGCTCTGGCTGATCGAAATGACTTCCCCGCCAGTATCGACGACGAACGTGGCCGTGTGCGTGCCGTTGACCCGCCCGACGACCATGGCGAGACGATGCATGCGCAGGGGCAGTTCCGCGCCGTAACGTTCGGACGGCAGCTGCCGCGTCATGATCAGCTCGCGTCGGACGTAGTCAATCCGCATCGACAGGCCGAGCGCCAGCGGTGAAAAGCTTTCCGGCTCGCGCCCCGGCAACCCGCCGAGCGGCGGATTCTTGATCAGGCACGGCACGTTCCGGATCATGAGGTCGCCGATCTGCAGCGTATTGATCCGTCCGATCTCGAGACCGCGCAGTCCCACTTCACCGACGCCGGCGGTCTGAATATGGGTGATCGGATGGACGCCGCGACGCCGTGCAACCTCCCGCGAGACCACCATGCGTTCGGCGCCGGTATCGAGGATGAAGTCCTGGTTGCCGCCGCCATTCACCTTCGCGCGTACCAGGACCTTGTCGCGGTCGATACGAATCGGGACGCGCCAGACGTGCGAGGCACCGCTCGAGCCGAGATCGAATGGTTGACGGCCGTCGAACGATTCCAGGAAACGAATCTCGGAACGTGACCATGCCGCCTTTTCACTGACGTCGCGGTTGGGAAGGAGGTTGACGTAGTTGCGGAGGGCCAGCGCCGCCTCCTGGAAGCGGTGCATCTGCGCGTAAATGGCAGCGACCGTGTAGTGGAAATCAGCCTGCCGCGGGTTCAGCCGCAGTGCCTCCTGCGCTTCCAGAATGGCCTCGTCGAGACGGTTGCGTGCAGCCAGCCCGCGCGCGCGGCCGTGGCGAGCGCGCGCCTCCCCGTCGTCGGCCGCAGCTGCCACGCCATAGGCGGCTTCGGCGGCATCGAACAGTCCGTACGCCCAAAGCGCGTCTCCGTGGATTGCGGCGACATCCGCCGCTTCTGGAAATCGCGCTCGCAGCGCCGTCGCGGTGTTGTAGGCGGAATCGAACTCCCCCATTCGCAGCGCCGCGACGACCATCCCGACACCTGCGCGGCTGCCGAGCGTATCCGACGGCAGCGCCCGCCGATACGCGTCGGCGGCCTCAGCGTACCGTCCCTCGCCCAGCAGGAGATCGCCCAGCTGCGCCTGGACGTCGGCCTGGGTGAACGGCGGCTCCTGAGCAATCAACAGTCCGGCCGAAACCAGCCATATCGCGAAGGGTGCGAACGCGCTTCGCATGAAGCTTCCAGCCTCCAGCTTCCAGCAGCCAGCTAAACAGCCTCACCTGCAAGCGATTAGCTGGTCGCCAGCAGCTGGAAGCTGGCTGCTGCGAGGCTGGCAGCTTACTTCTGGTAATACTCCGCGTTCATGGGAATGAAGTTCTTCCACTTCTCCGGTGTTTCGTCGAGCGCGAAGATGGCCTCTACCGGACACGCGGGAACGCAAGCGCCGCAGTCGATGCACTCGTCGGGATGGATGTACAGCATCTCGACCGTCGCAAACTCCGGTTCGTCTTTGCGCGGGTGAATACAGTCGACCGGACAGACGTCGACGCATGCACTGTCTTTGGTCCCGATGCACGGCTCAGTAATGATGTACGCCACTGACGCTCCTTCGCTGAATGAAGTCCTCTCCACCCGTCGCCGCTGGGAGGAAGCCCAGGCGCACGGAAATCAGCCGCGCGAGCTCCGCTGCCGCAACAGTCTGCTCGCCAACGAACGGCCGCTCGGCGGCCGCATGCTGGAACACGCCCACGCGCGCGACTTCCCGTCCTGTGTAGTCGTTGACGGGTGCACAGGTGCACAACAGACGCTGCAGCGGCGGGCGCGCCGGATCGCGTGAATCCTTGCCGAAGCGGACGGCGATGCGTTCTGGCTGCTCGGCATCGCGAGCCTGCTCGAGGCGCAGACAACTCAAGCGCCGGTCGGCGGCAGCATCCAGATACACCGCGCAGTGCACGGGCATCTGCCGTCCGTACGCGGTGTGCATGCCCACAGCGTCCGGCCCGGCACTCCACAAATAGGTGACCTCGCCGGCCGCCGGAACCGCGACGAACGCCCGCAATCCGGTCCTCAGGACGTACTCGCGCAGAACCGGATAGGCATGCAGCCGCAGCTCGGATCGGCCGAGCAGCCGGAAGCTGAGGTCGAGCATTTTCAGCGTCAGGCTGTAGCGGGCAGTCTCTTCGTCCTGACGAACGAATCCGCGCCGCTTCAGCACCGCGAGGAGGCGATGAACCGTCGGTGCCGGCTGCCTGAGCCCCCGCGCAAGATCGGTGACGCTCAATCCCCGCTGTGCACCAGCCAGTGCTTCGCAGACGTCGAGCGCCTTCTCGAGCGAGGTCTGCGGGTCGCGTTCGACCTTTTCAGGTATTCCGGAATGTGGAATCATATTCCACGTCTCACGAGCCACTTATATACGGGCCCACGGGGCTTGGCAAGATCCTGGCTCGGGGGCTCGGGGGCTCGGGGCTCGAGCGAGAGCGAGCGGGGCGTGGGTCTGGACGAGCGCTGAAAAATGCGCTACTGGATTCGGAGGCGGCCTTTGAAGCCCTCTTCGTAGCCGTGGTAGTGGGCGACGGTTTCTTCCGGGTAGCACCAGCAGTAGTAGCCTTCGCCGTTATCGAAGTCGACGAGCCAAAGGCCCTTGGCCTCGAGGCCGAGGGCCTGGACTTCTGCCGCCCAGCCGTTCACAACATCGCGGAGCGCCGCCGAGAGGTTTGCGTGATCCGGATCTTCCTCCTGCAGGCCATGCAGCTGCGCAGCAAGCGACTCAGCTCGACGGACCGCATCCGCCGTCATGTGCTTGATATGGGGGAGAAGGTCGCGCGCCTGCTGCAGCGAGAAAATCGGCCGGGCCTCGGCACTCATACCGACGATTATAATTGGCGTTTCCCCATGCGCATGGCTGCTGCGGCGCTTTCGCTCGTGCTGACTGTTTCGGCGGGCGCGGCAACGGCCCAGACCGTGGCCCCCAATCTGGATGCGCCGGGCATCGGGTGGCCACCCCTGCGCTCATCGGACGGAACACTGCTCATCGGCGGGGAAATCGTCGGCACGCTCGGACCGACCGATGACACGGCCTTCTTCAATTACACCGACTACGAGCACAACGCCCTGCGCCTGATGCGGCTGGCGATCGCCGGTCAGTGGCGCCCAATGGCCCGGGTCGCCCTGATTGCGGAGATACGGTCGGAAGATTTGAGCCGGGTCGATACCCACGCCGCCTACGTGCGGTTCCGGCCCTGGCAATCCCACGCGTTCGACATTCAGGCGGGACGCATCCCGCCGTCATTCGGCGCTTACGGCCGTCGCGCTTACAACGCCGACAATCCGCTGATCGGGTACCCGCTCGCCTATCAGTATCTGACGTCGCTTCGTGCCGACGCCATTCCCAACACGGTTGACGACCTCCTGCGCATGCGCGGACGCGGGTGGCAGCCGAGCTTCCCCGTCGGGTCGACGTCAGTGGCGACGGGACTTCCACTCGTCAGCGCATTCCGCTGGGATACCGGCGTGCAGGGACGGTGGAGCGGAGCCTACGTCGAAGCCACGGCGGCGGTAACCGCCGGTACCCTGTCGGATCCGCGGTTCGCCGACAACAACGGCGGCCGGCAGATCTCCGGGCGAGTCGCGGCGAAGCCAATGATCGGCCTCCTCATCGGTGCCTCGGCCGCTCGGGGAGAGTGGCTCTCCGACGACGTCACTGCCCTGCTGCCGACGACGGCGCAATCGCGGTCGTATTCTCAGCGAGCGTTGGGCGTTGATGCCGAATATTCCCGCGCGCATTGGCTCGTTCGCGGCGAGGTGGTCTGGAGTGGCTGGCAGATGCCGTTCATGGCGGTCGGCGAAACGCACCGCCTCGATGCCTGCGGAATGTGGATCGAGGGACGATATCGACTGAGCCCGCGGTTCTTCGTGGCGGCACGCGGCGATCGGCTCACCTTCTCGCGCATCGCCGGGACGGTCTTCGGCGGGGTCCCCATAACCTGGGACGCACCAGTGGATCGAGTGGAAACCGGCTTGGGATGGTACCTGCTGCGCAATCTCGTCGGGCGTGCGGTCGTTCAGCGCAACTGGCGGGACGGCGGACGGGTTCGCTCGCGCACATACGTGTCCGGTCAGCTGGCTTACTGGTTCTAGATGCTGCCCGCGACGTCCTCCTTACTCGCAGCTCTCGTCCTCTTCTACCTCGGCGCCACGCCGCCGGTCACCGGAACGTTGCGCGGCCGCGTCGATGTGCGTCAAGGAACTGCCGACCGCGATCGCCGGCCGAATCCTGCCGACCTCGGCATGCCGACGCCGATTGGTCCCGTCGATCGCCGCAGCGTTGTCTACCTGGATCCGGCACCACGCGGCGCGTTCGATGAACGTGACGAGCCCCGAGCACGCATCGATCAACGCAACGAAACGTTCATGCCGCACGTACTCGCCATCGTTGCGGGCACGACCGTGGATTTTCCGAACAGCGATCTGACCTATCACAACGTGTTTTCGCTGTCGCGAGCGAAGTCGTTCGACCTCGGTCGGTACGCGGTCGGCAAATCGAAATCGGTGCGATTCGAACGGCCGGGGATCATCCGTGTGTTCTGCGAGATCCATTCGCATATGAGCGCATTCATCCTGGTCTTCGCGCACAGATATTTTGCCGTGACGGAACCGGATGGCAGCTTCCGTCTCGACAACGTACCGCCGGGAACCTACAGCGTGTTCGTCTGGAACGAAGCGCTGCCGCTCGAATCGCGCCGCGTGACGGTCCCGGAGTCGGGCGGCGACGTGGAGCTGAACTTCTCGATCAGCCGCCGATGAGCATCTTCGCCTCGCTGACGAACCGGATTTTCCTCGGCAGCGCGCTGCTGGCCGTGCTCACCATCGGAGCGGCCATCTACAACGTGAACGTCTCGGTCACCGCCCAGGCCGAGCAGGAACTGCTCCGCGGCCTGGAGGAGGCGGGCACGCTGATCGAAGAGAACCGGCGGGTGCAGGTCGAGCATTTCAGCCGTGAAGCGCGGCTCATCGCCGATCTCCCCCGTCTCAAAGCGAGCGTCTCCGAAGGCGATTCGCCAACCGCGCTCGGCGTCGCCAAGGAATATCAGAACGCAGTGGCGGCCGACCTGTTTCTCGTGACCGACCGCGCCGGCCGTTTTCTCGCCAGGCTGGCCAGCCCCGGCGCCGCGGCTGGCGCCTACGAAGGGCTGCCTGGTGTGCTCGAGGCGCGCTCCGGACGCGAGGCGAACTGGTTCTGGCCGCACCCTGGTGGCGTCCTCCAGGTGGTCACGGTGCCAATCTGGATCAACCCGCAGCAACCCGAGATCCTCGGCACGCTGAGCATTGGCTTCAGTCTCGACGATCGCGTAGCGGCGCGGTTTCGATCGCTGACGAACAGCGACATCGCCTTCGCCGTCAACAACGCGATTCAGGCCTCCACCTTGCCGCCGGATTCATGGCCGACGCTCACACCCCTTCTCGCTCGACAGGGTCCCGCAGAAACCGTGCAGATCGGCGGCGATGAGTACGTGGCGATGACTCGCACGCTCTCACGTGATCGCAGCGGCGCAGCGATGGCCATCGTTCTGCGCTCACGTACCGAGCGCTTGCGCTTTCTGCGGGCGCTGCACACGAGCCTGTTCGTGACCGCGGGTGTCGCCGTACTGGCCGCGACCCTGTTGAGTTACGCCATCGCGCGCACCATCACCCGTCCGCTGGGCACGATCACCGCGACGATGCGTGAGATGGCCTCGACAGGCGACCTCACGCGAAAGATCCCGGTGCGAGCCGGCGGTCGCTGGGAAGATGAGGATGCCCGCCTGCTGGCGACGACCTTCAATACGATGACCGACTCGATCGGCCGTTTTCAAAAAGAGGCGGCGCAGCGCGAGCGCCTCTCGTCGCTCGGGCGCCTGTCGACCGTCGTCGCCCACGAGATCCGGAATCCGCTGATGATCATCAAGGCGGCATTGCGGACGCTGCGCCGTGGTTCGATCCCGCCCGAAGATCTGCGCGCCGCCGTCACCGATATCGATGAGGAAACCGCGCGCTTGAACCGAATCGTGTCGGAGGTCTTGGACTTCGCGCGGCCGATCAAGTTCGACATGGCGCCAGCCGACGTCAACGCGGTCTGTGAGGATGCCGTCCGGGCCGTGCGCCCCGGTCCTGGCGGACCCACGGTCCAGCTCGTCCTCGATCCGGCGCTGCCGCACACGACCATGGACGCGGAACGTTTGCGGCTGACGCTGGTCAACGTGCTGACGAACGCGAAGATGGCGGTGACGGCGCAATCGGGCGCGGCGGCGCTGCCCGACGCCATCGTGTTGCGGACGACCCGATCCAAGAACGGGAGGATTGCGATCGAAGTCCGCGATCGCGGCGCCGGAATCGTCCCCGAAGACCTCGGGCGCGTGTTCGATCCCTTCTTCACGACACGGCGAACCGGGACGGGGCTCGGTCTGGCGATATCCCGGAATATCATCGAGGGTATGGGAGGCACCATCTCAATCCAGAGCCGGCCCGCGTCGGGCACCGAGGTTCGTATCGAGTTACCGATTGCTCAGGTGTTCGAGCAACCTCAGACCCCGGCCGCAGTCCGCAGATGATGGCGGCCGGCGCAATCCTGCTCGTCGACGACGAGACCAAGATTCTCAACGCGCTGGGATCCGCACTGCGCGGCGACGGCCACGAGGTGGTCACGACCGCCGATCCTCACGAGGCGCGACGCTTGCTCGGTCAGCGCTTCTTCGACGTGCTGGTTGTCGACAACCTGATGCCCGACCTCACCGGGCTCGATCTCATCCGCGAGCTCGCCGCCACTCCGGCGACCGATCGCCCGCAGGTCGTCATGATGACCGCCCACGCGACGGTCGAAAGCGCGATCGAGGCGATGAAGCTTGGCGCCTTCGACTATCTGCAGAAACCGTTCGAAATCGACGAGCTCCTCGTCGTCGTCAAACGGGCCCTGGATCATCAGCGGCTCCGCACCGAACACGGATACCTGATCAGCGAGCGGGACGCCGACTTCAACCAGTATGGGTTGGTGGGTCGGAGCCGGCGCATGCAGGAGGTCGTCCGCACGGCGGAAATCGTTGCCGGCACGAAGAGCACCGTCCTCATCACCGGCGAGACCGGGACCGGCAAAGAAATGGTGGCCCGGGCCATTCACTATCACAGCGCGCAGCGTGAGATGCCGCTGATCAAAGTCAACTGCGCGGCGATTCCCGAAACGCTGCTCGAATCAGAGCTGTTCGGTCATCTGCGCGGTGCGTTCACGGGCGCAACCGCCAACAAGAAAGGCAAGTTCGCACTTGCCGACGGCGGCACGATTTTCCTCGACGAGATCGCGACCATGAGCCCGGCGCTGCAGGCCAAGCTGTTGCGCGTGGTGCAGGAGCGTGAGTTCGAGCCGCTCGGGTCGGAGCGCACGCGCAAAGTCGATGTCAGGGTGATCGCCGCCAGCAATCGCGATCTGCGACAGATGGTGTCGGACGGCCGCTTCCAGGAAGACCTCTATTACCGACTGAACGTCATACCGATTCACATTCCGCCGTTGCGCGAACGCCGAGATGACATCCCGTTGCTCGTTGAACATTTCATTGCGAAGCACGCCAGACGGGCCGGCAAGCGCGTCGACGGCATCGCACCAGGGGTCATGGAATCTCTTCAGCGCGCTGAGTGGCCCGGAAACGTCCGCGAATTGGAGAACACGCTCGAACGGGCGGTGGTGCTCTCAGTAAGCCCGACGATCGGACCCGATGTCGTCACCATGTTCGGCGTCAACGCACCGGTTGCCTCGGGGTTGCCGTCTCAGAACCTTCGACAGAATCTCGATTGGACCGAGCGTGAGACGGTCCGCCGCGCGCTGGAGGCTGCCGGCGGCGTCAAAAAGGACGCCGCCGAAGCCATGGGGATCAGCCAGCGCGCGCTGAGCTACTACCTGGCCAAGCACCGGGTGGAGTGAACCGGCTTACGTGCGCGGTAACCGATTTCGTCCCGAGTAACGACTGCGACGACTAAGCCTCGCTGTTCCAAGACTTTAGCGCCCAAGCGCTCGGCACCGGCTTTGCCTTACTCCCTCGCGAACACGCTCGACATGAGGGAGGGCAAGGTGCAAGTCAACGTCGTGTATCGATGGTGCCTGCTCGTTGGCGTCGCCACAACAGTGAGTTGCGGCGGAGGAGGGGGTGGCGGTGGTGGTACGCCGACAACACCGTCGCCAGGAGGCGGTGGAACACCCACCATCCCGGTGATTACTATCCGCGCGGATGGCTCTGTCGATCCGAAAGAGCTGCGCGTGGATGTCCAGGGTCAGGTCCGCTTCACGAACCAGGATTCGCGTGCGCATCAGCCACAGTCGAACCCGCACCTGTTGCACACCGACTGCCCGGCCATCAACAACGTCGGGGTCCTGCAGCCCGGCGAGAGCCGGATGACCGGCACGTTCGACACCGCGAAAGCGTGTGGCTTTCACGATCACATGAATCCGGATAGCTCGGGCCTTGGTGGAACTATTCGTGTCGCTGGCGCCGAAGGGCCGCCGGGACCTGTTTACATCAAGCCCTAGGCCGGATGAAGGAGTTTGGGTTGCGCCGAACGACGATTTCTCCGCGGGCGATCTGTCCGTTTCTATTAGTCGCGTGGTTGTCGTCCGCCCCGCTGGCCGCGGGACAGGACCCGGCGCCGCCGCCTCAAGTGCCGAGCGATCGCGCGGTGAACCCGGCGCAGCCGGACTTCACGATCGTGACGCTGCCGACGACGCTGAGGATTCCACGCTTCGGCAGCTCGTTCAGGGTCACGCACCGCTTTACGCGCAGGCTTGGTGAAGGCTCCTTCAAGGATCTCGTCTCCGATTTCTTCGGGTTCGACTCCGGCGCGCAAATCGGGCTCGAATATCGCTTCGGCATCATGGCCGGCACGCAGATCGGGATTCACCGCACCAGCGATCGAACGATCCAGCTGTTCGGCCAGCAGCAGGTTCTGCATCAAGGCCAGAACTTTCCTCTAGGGGTCGACGTCATCGCCACCATAGAGGGCACCAACAACTTTCGCGACCGCTACATGCCCGGAATCGGCGCGGTCGTCTCACGCACGCTGGGACGGCACGGGGCGTTCTACGCGCATCCTATCTGGATACACGACACCAATTCGGTCGCCAGCAGTCTCGATGAAGACTACACGTTTCTCCTCGGGTTGGGCGGACGACTGCGAGTCCGCCCGTCCCTCTATCTGGTGGGAGAGATCGTTCCGCGCTTCGGCTACGAGCCGGGTGTCGACCAATACAGCTTCGGCATCGAGCGACGGGCCGGAGGTCACAGCTTCCAGCTCAATTTCGGAAACGGGTTCGGGACCACGATGAGTCAACTGGCCGTGGGCGGCGTCACCAATGACGACCTGTTCATTGGTTTCAACATTTCACGCAAGTTCTTCTAATCCTTCGGGGGTAGTCGTGAACAAACGATGGCAGATGTGGATGGGGCAGATGGCAATCGCGGCAGCGCTCGCGACCGTCATGGCGTGCGGCGGCGGTGATGACGGTTCCGGTGGGCCAAACGCACCGTCGGGACCGACGGTCAGTTCGACCGGATCGGTCGGAGCGATCGGGGCGACCATCACGATCACGGGCAGCGGCGTCAATCCGTCGCAGGTCACCGTTTCGGTGGGCCAGAGCATCCTCTTCGTGAACAACGATTCTCGAGCCCACGACATGTCGTCGGATCCGCATCCCGCGCACACCGCCTGCCCGTCCCTCAACCGCGGCAGCATCGCAGCCGGCCAGACCCGCGACAGCAACGGATTCGGCAATGCCGGAACGTGTACCTACCACGACCACAACGACGACACGAACGGCTCGCTCAAAGGACGGATTACCATTCAGTAAGTCAACCCGGCGGTTGCGCGGGGCACGATTTTCTGCCACTTTGAAACGGCATGCGACCGGGTATCGTGATCTTGTGCTTCGCCCTCGGCTCGTGCGGTGGGTCGGCGCCGCCCTCGGGTCCGGGTCCGGATCCTCCGCCGCCGGCGCCGCGCATCACGATTTCATCGACAGGTGTCGTCAGCCCCAAGGAGCTGACGGTGGGCCAAGGCGCGCGCGTGTTGTTCACCAACAGCGACGGCCGCCGGCACGACGTCACCTCCGATCCACATCCGGACCACAGTGATTGTCCGGAAATCAACCAGGTGGGAGCCCTGACGACCGGCCAGACCCGCGAAACGGGGAATCTCGTCGCCGTGCGGACGTGCGGGTTTCACGATCACGACAGTCCGGACAACCAGAACCTGCAGGGTCGGATCATCGTTCGGTAGCGGCACCGAAGCGTAAGGAAAGCTGGAAGCTGGTGGCTGGAACGCTGGCGGCTGGTCGCTGTTTTCAGCGTCCGGAAAATTTCGGCTTCCTCTTTTCGAGGAACGCGGACGTCCCTTCCTGTTTGTCCTCCGACTCGTAACAGATGGCCTGGGCCAGTGTTTCGATGAGCAAGCCCGAATCGAGGTCGACGCGAGCGGACGCGTTCAGCGCGATCTTGGCCAATCTGGCCGCAAGCGGCCCCTGCTTCAGAATGCGCTTCGCCAGCTCGCGCGCGCGGACCTGAAGCTGCGATGCCGGCATGATCGCGGTCACCAGGCCAATCTCCAACGCCTGCTTCGCGTCGATGATCTCACCGGTGAGAATGAGGTGCCTGGCCCAGCCCTGGCCGACGACGCGCGGCAATCGTTGGGTGGCACCGGCGGCGGGGATGATGCCGAGACCGAGCTCGGGCTGACCGAACTTCGCCGAATCGGCGGCCACGCGGATGTCGCAGGCGAGCGCCAGCTCGCAGCCACCGCCGAGCGCGTAGCCGTTGATCGCGGCAATCGTCGGCCGGTGAAACCGCTCGACACGGGCGAACAGCGACGAGCTGATCGCAGCCAGACCATCGGCCCCGGTGCGGCCACGCAAATCGTTGATGTCCGCACCCGAGACGAACGAGGATTCGCCGGCGCCGGTGATGACGAGGACGCCGACGTCCGGACTCTGCTCGAGCGTGTCCAGCGCCCGATGGCATTCGCCGACGGTCTCCCGATCGAGCGCATTCTTCACCGCGGGGCGGTCGATGGTCAGTGTGGCAATCGACTCGGTGATGTCGACGCGGATGTTCGTCATGGCTTTCCGCTTCCTGCTTGCCCAGTTATCTTTACTCACTGCGCTTGGGGCCCTCCGCCTCCGCGCGCCGATAATCCATGCGCGCTACGGCGAGACCTCGCCGTAGCTGGTCGCCTGCCTGTCCGCGACCAGCGGAGGCGAGCACCCCCAAGGCGTTCTCCCAGTTCCCCAGTCCCCGCAGTTCCCCAGTTTCTACCCGCTCGCCACTATCGTGTCGAGCGCACTCATCGCCCGATCGATTTCCTCTTCCGTATTGTAGAAGTGCGGCGCCATCCGGATGCCGGCACCGGGTCGGTAGTCGATGACGATCTCCTGCCGCAGCAGCTCGTGCGACACGGCTTCGGCGTTCGGCACGTCGACGATGACCGTTCCGCCGCGTTCGCGGTCGGCGTCCGGCGTGTTGAGCCGGAAACCCGACGTTCGAGCCCGGTCCATGAGACGTCGGGTCAGGCGCAGAGATTTCTCGCGAATGGCGGCGACGCCAATCTCGGCGACGATCTCGTATCCCGCCCGCGCGGAGTAGAGCGCGGGAATATTCGGAGTGCCGCTCTGAAACCGCTCCGGCGCATCGGCGTAGCGAAGCGCTCCGGTCTCGAACGCAAACGGCTCGATGTGCGCGGCCCACCCGGCCAGCGTCGGCTGCAATGTCGGCGCGAGGTCAGGCCGCACGTACAAATAGGCGGCGCCCGGACCGCCGCACAGCCATTTCACCGACCCGCCGACCGCGAACTCTGCCCCGAGCGCCGCGATGTCGAGCGGCACGGTGCCTGCCGCCTGGTATGCATCGAGAATCACGCACGCCCCGACCCGCTGTGCTTTTTCTATCACCGCTCTTGCGTCCTGGATGTAGGCGCTGCGGAAGAGAACCACTGACAGCGGCACGAGAAGGGTGTGTTCGTCGATGGCGTCCAGCAGCCGGTCGAGGTTGGTACGAACGCTGTCATCCGAGGGAACATACACAATCTCCGCGCCGTAGCGGCGGAATCCCTCGAACAAATACATGTTCGTCGGGAACTCGAGATCGGTCATCACGATCTTCCGGCGCGAGCCATCGTAGCGGAAGCACGACGCGACGATGGCCTGAGCAACCGTCACGTTCTGGTGCATCGAGACGCTGTCCTTGGGCACGCCCAGGATCGGCGCCAGGAGGTTGCCCGTCTCCCGCCCGAGCTCCCACCAACCCTCGTGCCACGCCCGCACACCGCGTGCGCTCCACGTATCGGCGAACTGCTGAAGGTAGGCGGCCGTCCGCTTCGGCATGGCCCCCAGGGAATGGCTCACCAGGTAGGTGCAGGTGTCCACGATGGGGAATTCGGCACGCCATTTGAGGAGAGGATCGGACATCACGTGTTACGTGCTACGTGCTACGTTACTCGTGCAGGACGTGCAACGTGCAGCGAGGGCACGTGGCACGTCGCACGTAGCACGTAGCACGTAGCACATCGACGTTTTCAGAAGTTCAAGTCGACCCACACGCTCTTGACCTGCGTGTAGTGCTCGATGGCGTGGGCGCTCATCTCGCGGCCGAAGCCGCTCTGCTTGTAACCGCCGAACGGCGCCGCCGTGTCATAGACGTTGTAGGTATTCACCCACACCGTACCCGCCTGGAGCTTGCGCGCCACGTAGTGGGCCTTCTTGATGTCCTTCGTCCACACCCCGGCGGCGAGACCGTACTGGCTGTCGTTGGCCTTCGCGATTGCCTCGTCCAAATCGGCAAACTCGATGGCCGCGAGCACCGGGCCGAAAATCTCTTCGCGCGCGATGGTCATCTCGGACGTCACGTCGGCAAACACGGTCGGCTGCACGAAATACCCTTTGCCCGTGCCGATGTCGGTGCGGGCACCGCCGGCGACCAGGGCCGCCCCTTCCGCTTTGCCCGATTCGATGTACTTGAGCACCGTCTCCATCTGCTTCTTCGATGAGATCGCACCGAAGCGCGTCTTCGGATCGAGGGGGTCTCCCGCCGTCATCTTCTTGGCGCGTGCCGCCAGCTTGTCGATGAACTCGCTCTTGATCGAGCGGTCGACGAGCAGGCGCGATCCTGCCGCGCAGACTTCTCCCTTGCCGTAGAAAATGCCAATCGTCGCCCCGCGCAGCGCCGCTTCGAGATCGGCGTCGGCGAGCACGATGTTCGGCGATTTACCGCCCAACTCGAGGGTGATTTTCTTCAACGTGTCGGCCGCCGATCGCATGATGGCCTTGCCCGTGCTCGTATCGCCGGTGAACGCAATCTTGTCGATGCCGGGATGCTCGACGAGCGCCTGCCCGACCCTCGAGCCCGGCCCGGTGATGACGTTCAACACACCTGCCGGTAGCCCGACTTCGACAGCAATTTCCCCGAGAGCCAGCGCCGTCAGCGGTGTCTGGCTGGCCGGCTTCAGGATGACGGTGTTGCCGCAGGCCAGCGCCGGCGCCACCTTCCACGCCGCGAGCAGCAACGGAAAATTCCAGGGCACGATCGCGGCGACAACGCCCACCGGCTCGCGGAGCGTGTAGGTCAGATAGTTGCCCTTGACGGGGATGGTCTCGCCCATCACCTTGTCTGCCCACCCGGCGTAATACTCGAAGCACTCGGCGGCAGCCGGGATCTCGATGTTGCGCGATTCGGAGATTGGCTTGCCGTTGTGCAGCGTCTCCAGACGCGCGACGTCATCTGCCCGTGCCAGCAGCCGATCGCCGAGCGCCCGGATCAGGCGACCGCGCTCGCGCGCCGACATTTTTCCCCAGGGACCGTCGAGGGCGGCGCGCGCCGCTTCGACCGCCGTGTCGACGTCCGCCGTATTCGCGGCCGCGACCTGCGCGATTACTTCCTCGGTCGCGGGGTTGATCACCGCCATCGCCCCGCCCGAGGCGGACGACCGCCATTCGTTGTTGATGAGGAGTTTCTTTTCCTCGACGGCCACACCAGACATCGTATACGTCCTGACGGGTAAACACGACGACACGAAGCCACGACGACCCGGCTATTTGGATTTCTCGTGTCTTCGTGCCGTCGTGTCGTCGTGCGTGCCGAAGGCATCGTACGTTTAACGTTTATCGGCCCTTGAAAACTGGTTTCCTCTTCTCCTGACTCGCTGCCAACCCTTCCTTCGCGTCCTCGCTCTGGAACAGCAGCTGCTGCAGCTCGCGTTCGAGCGACAATCCTTCGAGAATACCGGCCTCCGCGCCTGATTGCACCGCGCGCTTCATGCGTCCAACCGCGCCGCTGGCCTTGTGTGGCGGCGTGAATTGCCGAGCGTAGGCTTGCACCGCGGCGGCAAACGTCAGTCCCTTCAGCTCGTCGTCTCCCCAGACCTCGTGGACGATGCCGAGGGTGCGGGCTTCATCGAAGGTCATCAGACGCCCGGTGGCCATGAGCTCTATCGCTCGCGACTTGCCCACGAGTCGAGCCAGTCGCTGGGTGCCCCCGGTTCCGGGCAGCACCCCGAGCGCCACCTCGGGCAATCCGATCTTCCCCGCTCCCTGGTGGGCGACGCGCAGATCGGCGGCCAGCGCCACTTCGAGTCCACCGCCGACCGTGTGTCCGTTCAGCGCCGCGATCACCAGCTTCGGCGTCTGCTCGAGTCGCAGCAGCGTTTCGTTGGCGTGCAGGCAGAAGTAGTACTTGAACTCGGCGTCGGCCTCCTTGAGCATCCCGATGTTCGCGCCGGCGCAGAAGAACTTTTCCCCCGCCCCGCGCAGCACGATGACGTGGACTCCCCCGTCCATGCGAGCGTCCAGCACGGCCGCGTCGAGCTCGCGCATCATCTCGTAGGAGTAGGTGTTCGCCGGCGGGTCGTTCAATTCGATCGTCGCGATCCCGTCGGCGACGCTGACGTTGATTTTGCTCATGAATGCCGTGATTCGCACACGCCCGCCCTGAAGGCCAGGTCCTGCTACGCCTCCGTCCGCACGTATTCGAAATTGAGCGGCATCCGGTTGATACCGCGAATCGGCGGGGCGATGTAGTTGGCGAACTTGCCCGGCTCATACACGGGCTCCGCCATGATGCTCAAGAGGTATTCGCGATCGCCCGCTGACGGAAGCCACTCGTGCCGTCTGCGATCCCACTCGGGATCAGTGAGTGGAGCCCCGTGCGGATCGAAGTGGAGCGACGAGAACATGCCGATGCCCCGATTGAATTTCCTGTCCGGCAGCCGCAGGCGGTCGGACAGCCCGTGGCGCTCGAGAATCTTGTTCCACCGCTGCACGCCGGCCTGACAGTCGCCTACGTACCAATCGCGCAAGACCTCGTTCATGGCCGTGCGCATCGGGATGGTCTTGCGGGACAGCCGGCCGTCGGCCGCGACGTCGAGCTCATAAAAAGCCTCGTTGACCTTGTGGTCGTCCCACTTCTCTTCCTGCGCGCGTCCTTTCAAGCCGTTGGCGAAGTACGACGCGGCGTTGGTCGAGATCTCGTTTCCGTGCAGGTCCAGGGACAGGCTGAACCAGAGGTTGATGAACTTCTGGATCGTCGGCAGATCGATGCCGCCCATCCTGCGGACGTCCTCGGAGAACCCTGCGCTCTTCATCAGCTCGCACGTGCGATCGATGATGCGAGCCACACCGGTCTCGCCCACGAACATGTGGTGCGCCTCCTCGGTCAGCATGAAGCGTGTCGTTCGCGACAGCGGATCGAGCGAGCTCTCCGACAGCGACAGCAGCTGCGACTTGCCGTCGCGGTCCGTGAACATCGTGAACATGAAGAAGTCGAGCCAGTTGTCGATCGGCTCGTTGAACGCGTCCAGGATTCTCGGCTTGTCGCGATTGCCACTCTGCCGCGCCAGGAGCTCTTCCGCTTCGTCACGGCCGTCTCGGCCGAAATAGGAATGCAGCAGGTAGACCATGGCCCACAAGTGACGTCCCTCTTCGACGTTCACCTGAAAGAGATTCCTCAGGTCGTACAGGCTGGGACAGCGCTGCCCGAGCCATCGCTGCTGCTCGACGCTGGCGGGCTCGGTGTCGCCCTGGGTCACGATCAGGCGGCGAAGCTGGTTGCGAAACTCTCCGGGCACTTCCTGCCACACGGGCTGGCCGAAGAAGTCGCCGAAGCCGATGCGCCGGTCGTGAACGGGATCGGCGAGGAAGATGCCCCACCGATACTCCGGCAGCTTCACATACTCGAAGTGTGCCCAGCCCGAGGGATCGACGCTGACCGCCGTGCGCACGTAGACCTGGTGGTAGTCCTGGAAGCCCTGCGGGCCCATGTCCTTCCACCATTGGATGTACTTCGGCTGCCAATGCTCGAGCGCCCGCTGCAGTCGTTTGTTGCTGGAGAGTCCGACGTTGTTGGGGATCCGTTCGGCTGAAATCATCGTCAACCCCACGCCCGTAGCGCGCTGCTTTAGCGGCGCGTCGGTTACGCGGGGGTAAACCCCCGCGCTACGGCTGTTACGTTCTGTTGAAGTCGAACTCCGGTCGCGACTGCGACCCGTACGCCGTCAACGCACCCGTGGCACCGACAGCGTTGGGCCGCTGGAAGATCCAGTTCTGCCACGCGGTGAGCCGACCGAAGATTTTCGTCTCCATCGTTTCCGGTCCGGCGAAACGCAAGTTGGCTTCCATCCCGGTCAGAGCGTCAGGCGAGAGCGCGGCACGTCCTTCGACGGCGAGACGGACTTCGTCGTCCCAGTCCAATTCGTCCGGCGCAAAGGATACCAGCCCGGCATCCAACGCCTCTTGCGGATCGAACGGCTCTCCTTCGTCCAGCAAGTCGCGCACGTGATCCGGCTGACCGAGGAATCGCGTCTCGAGACGCGTCAGGCCGTTGCTCATCTTCAACGGACCGCCGTTCATCGCCGACAGGGCGATGGTCACTGGGTGTTGAGGATCGTCGAGCATGTAGGAGCGGTCGGCGGCCAGCGCCAGCTCGAAAAGAGTACCGGCGAAGCAGCTGTCGGGTTCGATCAGTGCGAAGAAGCTTCGCGACGTCAGATCCATCCGCTTCAGCGTCCGCTTCACGAAGTGAATCACTTCGCGCACCAGCCAATAGTCCTGGTTGGCTATGAGCGCGGCATCTGCGTTCAGGACTCGCGAGGCATCGCCGCGGGTCTTCACGACCACCGTACCGATCAACGGCTCATTGACCCGCAGCCGCAACAGCGCATCCTCCAGCTCGCGAAATGCTCGGACGAACCAATAACGTTCGCCCGCCTGCAGAATCTCCGCGGGCGTCGACGGTTCTTCCTGTTCCGGACCGTTGACAGTCAGCGTGGCGAGACGTTTGTTCCGATCGATCTCCAGGCTGACCGCCGAGTACTGCACAGCATCTGCAGTCACTGTCGGATTCAACGCGTTCAGCATGATTCCGGGTCCGGCGGCGGGTCGGTCGGAGAGAGCAGCGAGCTCTTGGGCCCGCCGGGCAACGCGATCCTTGAACTGGCTCGTTGGATAGACGGCATCGACGAGACGCCATTCGACGGCGCGCCGGCCTTTGACGCCTTCGGCCACCGTCCCGAACACGTCGGCAAGATCCCGACGCACTCTTCTCTTGTCCACGACGCGAGTGAGACCGCCCGTACCGGGCAAGACGCCGAGCAGTGGCGTTTCGGGAAGACTGACCGCCGAGTTCCCATCGTCGACGAGGAGAATCTCGTCACAGGCCAGCGCCAGTTCATAGCCGCCGCCGGCGCAAATGCCATTGACCGCCGCGAGAAACTTGATGCCCGAGTGCTCGCTCGCATCCTCGATGGCCAGCCGCGTCTCGTTCGTGTACTTGCAGAAGTTGACCTTCCACGCATGACTGGATCCGCGCAACATGAAGATGTTGGCGCCGGCGCAGAAGATGCGCTCCTTGAGGCTGGTGATGATGACAGTGTGGACTTCAGGGTGCTCGAAGCGGATGCGCTGAACGGCGTCCGCCAGTTCGATGTCGACGCCGAGATCGTACGAGTTGAGCTTCAGCCGGTACTCGCTCGAAAGGCCTGCGTCTTCCTGCACATCCATCGACAGCGTGGCGACCGGTCCGTCGAACCTCTGCTTCCAATGGCGGTAGCGGTCCGGAGACGTTTCAAAGGACACCTGCATCGACGAGCCGGCGCTTTCCATTCGCTCCAGACTACTTGCGGATTCGCGGAAGTGTCAAGGAAGTATAGTGCTCTTAATTGAATGTGTGTGCACTATAATGCTTCAGTCGACAGGCGTGGCAGACGACGAACGCAGCGAACAGGAAACCGACTTGGATGTTGTGAGGAGATTGTGGGGTGGACGATGCGGGGACACGAGGGGCCGCGGAGCGTGGACGCTCCTCGGCCCTAAGACTGCGAATCTCTCAGTACTCGTCGTCTGCGAACCAGGTGTCGGCGGCCGGTCCGGTCGGAGGAACGTAACTGCCGGAAGAGGCTTCCGTTGCCAGTCGCTCGCGAATCCGTTCCTGGAGCCATGCCACGGCGTCCGGCTCCGCTGCACGCAAGGCACGCCAATCCGATTCGGGCAAAACGATGGTCAGAGTACGGGTAGGCGACGCCTCGGTATTTGTCATGTGCCGATGATACGGTCCTGTTTGGTGTGTGTCCCGCATAAGTTACGCATGCAGTCCATGCAACGCGCGCATGACATCGCCATACGGGTTCTCTCTCGCCGTCATGCTTCAGGAACATATCGCCATCATGCCGGATGAAGTTCTGAGCGAGCTGGGCGCCAGAGCCCGGGCGTTGCGCGTCGAGCGCGGGTGGACGCTGCGAGAGGCGGCGGAGCGCTCCGGGTTGTCCGCGCGGTTCCTGGTGCAACTCGAATCCGGCCGCGGAAACATCTCCGTGCGTCGCCTGGTGGATGTTGCACGAGCGCTGGGAACGACGGCCGCAGAGCTGCTCGCTGAACCCGAGCGCGCGCCGAAGCGAGTAATTGCGCTGCTCGGCCTGCGCGGCGCCGGGAAAACCACGGTTGGACGGCGTCTGGCCAGGCGCTTGAGGCTCCCTTTCGTCGAGCTCGACGGCCGCATCGAGGAGGCCGCCGAGTTGAGTCTCAGTGAGATCTTCTCCCTTCACGGGGAGGACTATTACCGTCGCCTCGAGCACGAGACGCTGGACGCGGTGATCGCGGAAGGCAAGCCCATGGTGCTCGCAACGGGCGGCGGGCTGGTCATGTCACCCGAGACGCTGGCGACACTGCGGCGGTCCGCGGTCACGATCTGGCTGAAGGCGGCGCCGGAAGATCACTGGAACCGCGTGGTTCGTCAGGGCGACCGGCGACCCATGGCCAACCACCCGCAGGCCATGGCCGATCTGCGCGCGCTGCTGGCCGCCCGGGAGACGCTTTACGCCTCAGCGGACCACACCATCGATACCTCGGGCGTGAAAGTGGAGCGCCTCGTCGCCAACATTCAGAAAGCGCTTGAATTACCAGCACGCCCGACCTGAAGGCCGGGCCTACCGTTACGGACTAGCGACGACTAGCGACTACCGACTGACGACTTCATTCCGCCGTTTCCCCCGGCTTGAGAACCAGCACGTCGACTCCGTGCGGTTGCACGAGTGACTTCAAGCGGTCTGGCGTTCCCGTCAGAACCGGGAACGTGCCGTAGTGCATGGGCACCACCTGCCTGACCCCCAAGATTGCGCACGCACGGGCGGCGGCGGCCGGTCCCATGGTGTAGTGGTCCCCGATCGGCAGAAACGCGATGTCCGGCTGATACATCTCGCGGATCAACTGCATGTCGCCGAAGAGGGCGGTGTCCCCCGCAAAGTAGAACGCTTGTTGATTCTCCATACGTACGACAAAACCGGTGGCCACACCCACATAGACCGTCGTATCGTTCTCGACCACGCTGCTCGTGTGAACGGCGGGAGTCATCGAGACCTCGAGGCCGGCGATCGAGATCGTCCCGCCAACCCCCATCCCCTGCACGTTTTGAAGTCCTTTACGCTCGAACCATTGCGCCAATTCGAAGACAGCGACGACGGGAGCGTTGGTGGAGCGGGACACGTTGACGACGTCGCCGGTGTGATCGAAGTGGCCGTGGGTCACCAGGATCAAATCGGCGCGGTCGATGCGCTTGCGATCGGGCGGGCACATCGGGTTCGACTCGAGCCAGGGGTCGATGACTATGCGCTTGCCGCCGGGAGTGGTGATGATGAACGTCGCGTGGCCGAGCCACGTGATGGAGAGGCGAGACATAGAGGGTCAGTATAATGAAGAGAGCCGTGACCTCCGCGCCCCTCAACTTCATCCGTGGCCGCCGCAAGCACGCCGAGGCGTCGCCGCGCGCGCCGAAGCCCCCGTGGCTCAAGGTACGCGCGCCCGGATCGGAAAACTACCTGCGCCTGAAAGGCCTGATGCGCACGCTGGGGCTTCACACGGTCTGCGAGGAAGCGAACTGTCCGAATATCGGCGAGTGCTGGCACCATGGGACGGCAACGTTCATGATCCTGGGCGATACCTGCACGCGATCGTGTGGATACTGCAATGTCACCCATGGTGCACCGAAGCCGCCGGACATGGCCGAGCCGGTGAAGGTCGCGAGCGCCATTCACGCCCTGGAGTTGTCCTACGTAGTCGTGACGTCGGTCGATCGTGACGATCTGCCGGACTTCGGCGCCGGGCACTTCGCGGCGACGGTTCGTGAAACTCGCGCGCGCATGCCGGGCTGCCGGATCGAAGTGTTGATACCGGACTTCCAGGGCGACGAATCGGCTTTGAAAGTTGTGCTCGACGCCGGACCGGACGTGCTGAACCACAATATCGAAACCGTCCCGCGCCTCTACCGAACGGCGCGACCGGGGGGCCGCTACGATCGCGCGCTGCAGCTCCTCGATCGCGCGCGCACCATTGCCCCGACACATTCCGACGAAATCCGGCTTGATGGTGGGTCTCGGCGAAACGTCCGCGGAAGTGGTCGACACGTTGCGCGACCTGCGACGCGTAGGCTGTCAAATCGTCACCATCGGCCAGTATCTCCGTCCCTCGCTGGCGAACCTGCCCATGGACCGGTACTACGCGCCGGCGGAATTCGCGGAGCTGAAGCGTATCGGCGTCGAGCTGGGATTCGGTCACGTGGAATCGGGTCCGCTCGTGCGCAGCTCTTATCACGCGCACGAGCAGGCGGACTCATTGGCGGCGGCTGCTTCCACGTAACGACGCTACGAGCTGCGCACACGCCCGCCCTGAAGGGCGGCCACAGTTGCGTGTCAGGACGCGGACATTCTGCCGTAGGCCCGCCCTGAAGGGCGGGCGTATTCGGAAACTTCGATGAACCTCCTCGACATCCATCAAGAGATCGTGACCTGCACGCGCTGCACGCGCCTGAGAGACTACTGCGCGTACGTTGCACGCGAGAAGAAAGCGGCCCATCGGAACGAGACGTATTGGGGCCGGCCCGTCCCGGGATTCGGCGACCCCACAGCCCGCGTGCTCGTGCTGGCGCTGGCGCCGGCCGCGCACGGCGCGAATCGGACAGGACGCGTCTTCACCGGTGACGTGGCCGGCGGTTCCGGTGACTTTCTGATGGCCGCGATGCACAAGGCCGGATTCGCCAACATCCCAACCTCTCGCCATCCGGCGGACGGCCTGCAACTGCGAGACGCGTACATTGCGGCGGCCGTGCGCTGCGCGCCGCCGGCCAACAAGCCGACTCGCGGCGAAATACACGCCTGTCACACGCATCTCGAGGCAGAGACCAACGCCCTCCCACACCTGAAGGTCATCGTCGCTCTGGGTCGGATTGCATTCGACGCCGCCTGGCGGCTGCTCGCTGATCGAGGAGTTGTCGTAAAGCCGAAGCCGCAATTCGGCCATGGGCTGATTCACCGTCCGCCCGGCGCGCCCGCGGTGGTGGGCTCTTATCACCCCAGCCGTCAGAACACCAACACGGGTGTGCTCACGGCGTCGATGCTCGAATTTGTGTTCATCCGCGCGCGTAAGCTCGCGGAGACGTAGCCGGGGTCAGATCTTGTTTCTTGCACTCGTGTCCTGTCGCAGAAAGAGGACACGCGCGCAAGAAACAAGATCTGACCCCCGTTCACGCGCGCTTCGGGCGATAGACGTGTGTGGATTGGCCGAAGAACACCTCGGCCGCTTCCATGAGCGTCTCGGACAGGGTGGGATGCGGGTGAATCGTGAGTTTGAGATCCTCGGCGGTGGCCCCCATCTCGATCGCCAGCACAGCCTCGGAGATGAGTTCGCCGGCGCCGGGCCCGACGATGCCGACGCCGAGCACGCGGCCGCTCTGCGGGTGCAGCACCAGCTTGGTTACGCCGTCAGAACGATCGAGCGTCAGCGCCCGCCCCGACGCAGCCCATGGGTAACGGGCGACGGCCACTTCGAGCTTCTGATTCTTCGCCTCGGTCTCCGTCAGCCCGCACCAGGCGAGCTCGGGATCGGTGAAGACGACGGCAGGAATCGCCTGCGGCTCGAATGCGACCCGCTCGCCAGCGATGGCATCGACGGCCACGCGCGCCTCGTGCGAGGCCTTGTGCGCGAGCATCGGCTCCCCCACGACGTCACCGATCGCGTAGATCGAGGGTTCGGCGGTCCGTCGGCGTTCGTCGACCTCGATGAAGCCGCGGGCGTTCACCTTCACAGCCGTCCGGTCCAGGCCAGGTATAGCCGAATTGGGCCGGCGTCCGATCGACACGAGCACACGGTCGAACGTCCGCTCGCGAGGCCCGTCACCCAGTCCCTCGCCGTCGAACGTGACGGCGACGCCGGTCTTCGTCTCTTTCATCCCGACGACTCGCGTGTTGAGCATCACCGCTTCGCAGATCTTCTCGATCCGCTTCGCCAGGATGTTCACGAGATCCCTGTCGGCACCCGGCAACAGACCGGCTGTCATCTCGACCACCGTCACGCGAGAACCCAGCGCCGCATATACGCTGCCGAGCTCGAGTCCGATGTAACCGCCACCCACCACCAGCAGCGTGCCGGGAACGTCGGGAAGATCCAGAGCTGAGGTGGAATCCATCACTTTCGGGCTGTTGATGGTCAATCCGGGAATGACTGACGGGCGCGATCCCGTGGCGACGATGGTGTGTTCGCACCGCAGCACGCTCGCTGCCGATGCCGGGCCTTCGCCCGAAATCTCGAGCGTGCGCGAATCGCGAAAGGCAGCCGTACCGCGCACGTAGTTGACCTTGCGCTGCTTCGAGAGTTGGCCGAGCCCGCCCGTGAGCTGCGTGACCACCTTCTCCTTGAAGGCGCGCAACTTCGCGAGGTCAACGGATGGCGGGCCGAACGTGACCCCCCACGCCTCGGCGTGCTTCGCCTCGTTCACGACCTCGGCGACGTGCAGCAGCGCCTTGGACGGAATGCAGCCGCGATAGAGACACACGCCTCCAGGATTCGGACCCGGATCGATGAGGGTGACCTGCATGCCGCGATCGGCGGCGTAGAACGCGGCCGCATAACCGCCCGGACCCGCACCAACGACCGCAAGCTGCGTTGAGGAATCAGCCATGTGTCAGAGCGCGAGCGTCAACGGCTGCTCGAAGGCCTCGGCGACCCAGCGCAGGAAGCGGGCAGCATTGGCGCCGTCGATGACCCGGTGGTCATAGGAGAGCGACAGCGGGAGCATCAGTCGCGGCTCGAACTGCTGATTGATGTAGACCGGCTCATGACTGGCCCGCGAAATGCCGAGAATCGCAACCTCCGGCCAGTTGACGATGGGCGTGAACGCCACTCCACCGATGCCCCCGAGATTCGTGATCGTGAAGCCGCCGCCCTGCATTTCGTCCAACGACAGCTTGCCCGCGCGCGCCTTCTCCGAGAGCTTGGCCAGCTCGGTCGACAGTTCGAAAATTCCCTTCCGGTCCACATCGCGAATTACGGGAACCAGCAGGCCGCGCTCCGTGTCGGCGGCGACGCCTACGTGCACCGACTTGCGATAGACGAGCTCGCCACGCGCCAGGTCGAGCGACGAATTGAAATCCGGGAACTTCCGCAGGGCGACCGCCACGATCTTCAGCGCAATCGCCGTCATCGTCAGTTTGCCGCCAGCCTTTTCCGCCTGCGGCGCGTATTGTTTGCGGAGCGCTTCGAGGTTCGTGATGTCCGCGCGATCGTGCTGCGTGACGTGCGGAATGACGTTCCAGGCATGGCTCAGGTGCTCGGCCGTCTTGCGCCGGATGTTGCTGATCGGCTTCCGCTCGACCTCGCCCCACTTCGAGAGCTCAGGAAGGGCGGCGCCTTGAGCACCTCCGGCCTGCGGCGCAGACAACGCCCCACGAACGAATGCCTGCACATCGTCAGGGCTGACACGGCCGGACGGGCCTGTCCCTTGAACTCGACGGATGTCCACACCGAGCTCGCGGGCGAGACGACGGATTGAAGGAGCGGCCGCCACCGCCGGACCTTGCGGTTCAGCGGGCTCGGCCGGCGGCGCCGGCGCTGAGGCGACGGCGGCAGGCTGGCGCGCGCCGCGCGTGATATCGACGACCTCACCTCGCTTCGGTTTGGCCGGACTCTCCTCTTCTTCGTCGCCGCCGCTTTCCTGGGCAGCCACCTTCTGGCTCAGGCCTCCGTCTTCTGGAGCCCCGGTGGGTTGAGATTTGGGCTTGTCGTCCGTCTGCGCTGCGGCTTCCTTCGGTGGTTCTGCGGGCTGCGCCGCTTTCGGTCTTTCCGCGTCGCCCTTGACGGGTTCTGCGGCATCGCCATCGACGGTGAGCACGAGTTGCCCGACGTTGACCTTTTGCCCCGCCTTGACCTTGACCTCTTTCACCGTGCCAGCGACCGTCGAGGGAACTTCGATCGTCGCCTTGTCGGTCTCGAGCTCGAGAATCGGTTGATCCTTGGCGACGGTGTCCCCTGGCTTGACCAGAACCCGGACCACGTCGCCGGACGTTATGTTCTCGCCGAGCTCGGGAATCTTGAATTCTGTCGACATGCCGTTAGCTCTTCGCAGGATTCTGCTTTTCGGGGTTGATCCCAAATTCCTGAATGGCCTGCGCCACGATCTTCGCGTCGATCTGTCCTTCCTTCGCGAGCTCGGCAAGCGTGGCGACGGTGACGAACCTCGCGTCCACTTCGAAGAAGTCGCGCAGCGACTGCCGGTCCTCACTGCGGCCGAAGCCGTCAGTGCCAAGCGACCGGATCTTGCGCGGCATCCAGCGATCGATCGCGTCCGGAAGCACCTTCAAATAGTCTGACGCCGCAACGATGACGCCAGGTGCATCCTTGAAGCACTGCGTGACATACGGGACTTTCTGTTGCGCCGCGGGATGCAGCATGTTCCAACGCTCGCACGCATGTCCGTCGCGATACAGCTCCTGGTAGCTCGTCACGCTCCAGACGTCTGCCGCCACGCCGTACTTCTCGAGCATCTTCTGCGCCGCCAGCACTTCGTTGAGGATGGCGCCACTCCCGAGCAGTTGCGCCTTCAGTTTGGCCTTGCCGTTCTCGGCAGCCTTGAGGCGATACATACCCTTCAGGATGCCGTCCCTCGTACCGTCGGGCATCGGCGGCATGGCGTACTGCTCGTTCATCACGGTGATGTAGTAGAAGATCGCCTCCTGCTCCTTGTACATGCGGCGGATGCCGTCCTGAATGATGACGGCAAGCTCGTAGGCGTAGGCCGGATCGTAGGAAATGCAGTTCGGATAGCAGATCGAGTAGACGTGGGTGTTGCCGTCCTGGTGCTGCAGACCCTCGCCGGCCAGCGTCGTTCTGCCGGCAGTGCCGCCGAGCAGGAACCCGCGAGTCCGCGAATCGGCGCCGGCCCAAATCAGGTCACCGACGCGCTGGAAGCCGAACATCGAGTAGTAGATGAAGAACGGGATGGTGTTCACGCCGTGCGTCGAATACGCCGTCCCGGCGGCGATGAACGACGAGAGCGATCCGGCCTCGGTGATCCCCTCTTCGAGGATTTGGCCATCCTGCGCTTCTTTGTAATAAAGCAGGGTGTCCATGTCGACGGGTTCGTACTTCTGGCCGACGTGCGAGTAGATGCCGACGGCTCTGAAGAGCGACTCCATGCCGAACGTGCGCGCCTCGTCGGGCACGATGGGGACGATCAGCTCGCCAATTTCCTTGTCGCGCAGCAGCTTTGCCAGCATGCGGACGAAAACCATCGTGGTCGAGGCTTTGCGGCCCTCGGTGCCCTTGTAGAACTCCTCGAAGATGGGCTCGAGGGGTGCCTGCAGCGGTTCGACGCGCTGCGCCCGGACCGGGACGTAACCGCCCAGCGCTTTGCGCCTCTCGCGGAGATACTGCAGCTCGGGTACTGTCGTCGGGCGGACGGTAGAAAGGCGCATCCGCGATCTCTTCGTCTGAAATCGGAATGCCGAAGCGCGTGCGGAACGTGCGCAGATCCGACTCGTTCAGCTTCTTCTGCTGGTGAGTAATGTTCTTGCCTTCGCCCGCTTCGCCGAGGCCGTAGCCCTTGATCGTGCGAGCCAGGATCACCGTCGGCTGTCCCTTGTGCTCGATGGCGGCTTTGTAGGCGTTGTAGACCTTGACGGGATCGTGGCCGCCGAGTCGCAGCCGTTTGAGCTGCTCGTCGGAGAGATGGCTCACCATCTCGAGCAGCCGCGGATCGGTGCCGAAGAAGTGCTCGCGGAAATACGCGCCGCTCTCGACGGCGTACTTCTGATATTGCCCGTCGACGACTTCGCCCATGCGCTTGACGAGCAGGCCGTCGCGATCGGCGGCGAGCAGAGGATCCCAATCGCTCCCCCACAACACCTTGACCACGTTCCAGCCGGCGCCGCGGAAGATCGCTTCGAGCTCCTGAACGATGTTGCCGTTGCCGCGGACGGGACCATCGAGCCGCTGCAGATTGCAGTTGATGACGAAGATCAGGTTGTCGAGTTTCTCGCGCGACGCGAGGCTGATGGCGCCGAGCGATTCCGGCTCGTCGGTTTCACCGTCCCCGAGGAAGGCCCAGACTTTGGCTGACGAGGGCTTCTTGAGACCGCGATCTTCGAGGTAGCGGTTGAAGCGCGCCTGGTAGATCGACATGATCGGCCCGAGACCCATCGAGACCGTCGGGTACTGCCAGAAGTCCGGCATGAGCCACGGATGCGGATACGACGACAGGCCTCCGCCCGGTTGCAGCTCCCGGCGGAAATTCTGCAGCTTCTCGGCGGGCAGACGACCCTCGAGGAACGCGCGGGCGTAAATGCCGGGCGAGGCATGCCCCTGGAAATAGATGATGTCAGCCTCGCCGTCTTTGCCCTTGCCGCGGAAGAAGTGATTGAACCCCACTTCGTACAGCGTGGCGGCGGAGGCGTAGGTGGAGATGTGTCCGCCAATCCCGTCCGACAGGCGGTTCGCGCGCACCACCATGGCCATCGCGTTCCAGCGGACCAGGCTCTTGATCCGGCGTTCAATCTCCTGACTCCCGGGCAGAGGCGTCTCGTCCTCCGTGCGCAAGGTGTTGATATAGGGGGTGACGGCCGTGAACGGCAGAGCGAGACCCGCCGCGCGGGCATGCTGTCGCAGGGCGTTCAGCAGGCGATGGACGCGTCCCCGGTCTCCCTGCTGAATCACGTAATCCAGCGAGTCGAGCCATTCCCGTGTTTCGATCGCCTCGATCTCGGAGGCGTCTCGCGGAGCGATGTTCCTCATAGCGTATCCGTTCGTATCCTTATCGTCAGTTCTGTGGCGCTACAATCTCCTATCTTACAACGTCGACGCGGTGTCCGGCTGGAACCCGACCGCACGATGAGCCAATGCCATGTCACACAAGCTTGCCACCGTCGTTTTTCTCGTCACCGCCGCCGCCTCTCTTGCCGGTCCGCCGTCGCCGTCGGCGACGAGCCGCGGCACTGGTGGAGGCACTCAGGGAGACACACCCGTGCAGGATCGCGCAGCGCCCCCCCCTTCCACCTCTGAACTGCGTACGATGACGGCACGGTTCGCACCGGCGGACATCGGGGCCGACGTGTCGACGCTCCCTGCGGCCGAGCGGAGCGCGCTGGAAAAAATGGTGCAGGCGGCACGACTTATGGACGCCCTGTTCCTCCGTCAGGCCTGGGCCGGCAACGACGCGTTGCTCCAGGAGCTCGCACGCGCTGTGCTCACCAATTCTCCGGATGCTGTCGCGCGCCTGCACTATTTCCTGATCAACAAAGGTCCGTGGTCGCGCCTGGATCACGACCGCCCGTTTATTCCTGGCGTGCCGGCGAAGCCGGCGTCAGCCAACTTCTATCCTGCGGGCGCAACCAAGGAGGAAGTGCAGAAGTGGATCGATTCGCTGAAGGGCGAGGCGAAGGCACAGGCGACAGGGTTCTTCACCACGATCCGCCGTGCCGCCAGCGCTGGCGAATTCATTGCGGTTCCCTACTCGGTCGAGTATCAGGGTGAGCTCGCTCAGGCCGCGGCCCTGCTCCGCGAGGCCGCCCAGCTCACGACACAACCGACGTTGAAGGCCTATCTCACCTCGCGCGCCGATGCGTTCCTCTCGAACGATTACTACGCGAGCGACGTGGCGTGGATGGAGCTCGACGCCTCGATCGAGCCGACCATCGGTCCCTACGAGGTGTACGAGGACGAGTGGTTCAACTTCAAAGCCGCATTCGAGGCGTTCATCACATTGCGCGACGATGCGGAAACGAAAAAACTGGCGTCGTTCTCCTCGCATCTGCAGGACCTCGAGAACGCCCTGCCCATCGATCCCAAGCTCCGCAATCCGAAGCTTGGCGCCCTCGCGCCCATCCGCGTCGTCAACGTAGTGTTCACCGCCGGGGATGCCAATCGCGGTGTGCAAACGGCCGCCTTCAACCTGCCCAACGACGAACGCGTGGTCAAGGAAAAGGGCACCAAACGCGTGATGCTCAAGAACGTGCAGGAAGCAAAGTTCAAGATGGTGCTGCTCCCGATTTCGGCGGTCGCCTTGCCGGCGGCCGATCGGGAGCTGGTCTCCTTCAACGCTTTCTTCACGCACATTCTGATGCACGAGCTGATGCACGGCCTTGGGCCGCACAGCATCACGGTCGGTGGACGTGCGACCACCGTCCGCCAGGAGCTGAAGGAGACCTACAGCGCGATCGAAGAAGCCAAGGCGGATATCTCGGGCCTGTGGGCGCTGAAACAGCTCGCCGATGCCAAGCAGATCGATCCCGCCATAGCCAGGACGATGTACACGACGTTTCTGGCGTCGGCATTCCGCTCGATCCGCTTCGGGGTCAACGAGGCGCACGGCAGAGGCATTGCCATTCAGCTCAATTACCTGCTGGACGCCGGCGCGTTCAAGATTCTTCCCGACGGCACATTTCAGGTAGATGCGGCCAAGACGCCGGAGGCCGTCACGGCGCTGACGCGGGAAATCCTGACCCTCCAGGCAGCAGGCGATTACGCGAAGGCGAAAGGTTTGATCGACCGGCTCGGCGTCGTGCGTCCGCCGGTCCAGAAGCTTCTCGACCGGCTGACCATGGTGCCGGTGGACATCGAGCCGCAGTTCGTCACGCGTCTGGAAAGCGCACGCTAGTCCGGCGGCTCGCGTAGCCGGCTCAAGTCGACAGGGCGATCGCCGCCTGGCAGAGACAGGTAGTATTCGAGGAGCGGTCGATCGTCGGTGAGGGTCGGACCTGGACCGAGAAACCGGCGAAGCTCGCTGGGACCTGCCGCGTAGTGCGCGACCATCTGATCCGATCCTCCGAAGCCAATCGACGAGAGGGTATCCACGAAGCCCGAGCGCGCGATTCTTCCAGCCAACGACCCGCGATCGATCGTCAGCGGCCGCAGCGCGCCAATGAGAAGAGTGCCGCCGCCCCAGACGGTCGTCTCAGGAAACACGTCCTGAAACGTCCGCGCGATCAGTCGATAGTGCATGTCCGAGCGCGGACCCACCCACTGCACCATCAAGCCGCCGTCGGCCAGCGCTCGTCGCGCGAGCATGAAATATTCGCGCGAGTAGAGGAGGCCGGCGCCAGCGTGGGTCGGCTGAATGATGTCGGCGGTGATCACGTCATAGCGGCCTCGCACGAGCATCAGGTAGTTGCGCGCATCGTCGATCGTGATCCTGACATTTGGTCGAGTCAGGACGTCATCGTTGATGTGCGAGAACCAACTGGCGGCGCGAATGACACCCGGTGCGAGCTCGACGACGTCAACATCAACGGTGTGATGGAGGCTGACGGCTCCCGCTGTCGCTCCTCCGCCGAGACCGATCACCAAGGCGCGCTTGGGATCCGGATGTAAAAGCATCGGCAGGTGGCCGATTTGACGGTGCAAGCGCACGACATCCCGTCCGTCGCTGGCCTGATGAAGGCCATCGAGATACAGCTGACGGCTCCCCAGCTCGCGGACGTGAACGCTGACCGTTGTCTGGACACCCTCGTCGCGCATGAAAATGCGTCCCGCCTCCCGATACCTTTTCATCAGACCCGTGGTGAACGGATCCGGCAGTTTTCTGATCGCCACGCCGGCGATCAGGGCGAGCACGATGGCGGCCGGCACGACCGCCGAGCGGGCGCGCCGGGCGGACGTCAGCAACACGGCAAGTCCGGTCGCAGCGCTGACGGCGCCGAGGCAGGCGATGCTTCGGGCACTGCCGATCGCGGGAAGCAGGACGAACCCTGCTGCGAGAGACCCGAGTATGGCTCCCGCGAGATTCGTCGAATAGAGAACACCGACGCGACGACCTGAGTCGCCGGTCGTCTGAAGCCACAACCGGCAACCTATGGGGAACGCTGCCCCCATGAGGATTGATGCAGGAAGTATCGTCAGGGCGGCGCCGGCGATGAGATCTCGAAAACGCTCCGCGCCGCCGTACGAGTATGCGAGCGCCCTGAATCCCAGGGCGGTCGCAACCGCGATGGCAACATGCAGGGCGCCGAACAGTACCAGTGTCGGTTCCTTCCGGCGAAGCCAGGGTGCGGCCATCAGGCTGCCGCCGGCAATGCCGGCCAGCACGGTGCCCAGCATGGCGGTAAAGGCATACGTCGTCGCGGGGAAGTACAGGACCAGCGCTCTGAACCAGACCACCTCGAGAGCGAGCGACGTGAAGCCGGAGAAGAAGAAGGCGATCGGAACGATCGGCGCGCTTCGACTTCGCGGCGCTTCCGGCCGCGGCTCCACCGACGGCGCTGGCAGAGGAGCCGTGGCCGGGCGACGCGCGAGCAGGATCGCAGCAACTCCCACGCTCGCGCTGACGGCTGCTGCGATCTGCAGCGTCCGCGCCATCCCGACGTGGCCAATCAGCACGAAACCAGCGAGGAGGGCGCCGGCGATCGCGCCGCAGGTGTTGATGCCGTACAGCAGGCTGATGCGTTCACCTATGGCCGGCGTCCGAACCAGTGACGATCGGAGCACGAGCGGCAGCGTGGCACCCATCAGTATCGTGGGAGGCAGCAGCACCAGCGCGGAGCAGACGATTCGCGCCACGGCGAGGGCGGGCGCCGTCCGGCCGGCTGCCAGGCTGACGTAGAGCGAGCCGATCAGATCCAGTGCAAAGGGTGAGGACACGGCGGTCGCGGCAATCAGGAGCTCCGCCGCGCCAAACCAGGCGAGTGGACGGCGCACGCGGTCGGCGATGCGGCCCGCCACGGCGCTCCCGATCGCGAGGCCAGCCATGAAACTGGCGAGCACGGTGCTCGCCGCGTAGACCGTGACTCCGAGGACGAGCGCGAGCATCCGCAGCCACAGAACCTGGTAAATCAGCGCACTGGCGCCGGAGAAAAAAAAGAGCACGCCAAGAATGAACAGCATGACCTAGCGAGCCGACGGACCGTCGTCCACGTAGCGGTCGACGTCCCCCGTGAGACTGGAGAGATCGACCTGTCGATCGCGCGGCAGCGACAGGAAGTATTCGACGAGAGGGCGATCGTCGGTCAGGACCGGGCCAGTGCCGACGTACCGTCGCAATTCGTCAGGTCCCGCTCGATAAAGCGCGCGCAGTTTTTCAAAATTCGTGACGCCCAGCTCGGCGAGCATCTGCCGTCGCGCGGGGACACAGCTGGCAGCGTGAACCGTTACACCAAAGACGAGGCCGAGCACTGAGCCACAGCAGCTGGTAGACCAGCGCGCTGGCGCCCGACAGAAAGAACAGGACCGCGAGGAACCCGAACACCGTCGCATTCTAGTGTGAGGACGAGACTCGCGACTAGCGACTAGCGACTAGCGACTTCGACTTCAACCGCCAGGTCCGGTCGATCGCTGATCAGCGCGTCAGCGCCCCAGTCGAGTAACCGTCGCATGTCTCGCTCGTCGTTGACCGTCCAGATCTTCACCGGCAGACCGGAACGGTGGGCATGGGCGATGAACCGGGGAGTGACGATCGTGTTCACTCCCATGTGCTCGGGAACCTGGAACTCACGATAACCAGTCCGCCCCAGCGGCAGGCGCACCCAGGATCGATACAGCGCCCAGCGGGTCTCTTCCTTGGACGCACCCGTGGGAATGCGCGGCTCGTAGGCTCTCGCCGTGTTCAGCGCTCGCCAGTAGAACGAGCCCAGGGCGACGCGGTCCACGGCGGATGCGGCCCGAATGTCGTCGATTGTCCGGCGGACGAGCTCGGGCTCGCTCGTCTTCAGCTCGATGATGCAGCGTGCCGACGGATACCGCGAGAGGACGTCGCGAAGGCGCGGGATGCCGAGGCCCAGGCCACGATACGGAAAGCCGTTTGATCCACCGGGCTCCCGGGACTGGAATGTGAAGCCGGCGTCGAGCCGCGCCAGTTCGTCCGCCGTATGATCCGCCACCAGGCCGGATACGCCGGTCGTACGTTCGAGCGTATCGTCGTGATGCACGACGACGGCGCCGTCGCGCGACAGGTGCACATCGAACTCGAGACCGTCCGCGCCGAAGGACAAGCCGTGATCAAAGGCGGCAATCGTGTTCTCGGGACGGAGCGCCGCCCCGCCGCGGTGCGCGTAAACCAGAGGCCTCTGCAAAGTCGGCAAGGTGCGTATCTTAGCCGTTGTGCTGGTAAGATGCAGAGATGCTTCCTACCACCGTTGCCGAGCTCCGTCAGGCCATCGCAGCGGGACGGATCAAGCGGCGTTCGGTGAAAGATGAGATCCGCGAGAACCTCGTAGCGCGGATGCGCGACCAGCAGTCCGGGACACCACTCTTCCCGGGCATCGTCGGTTACGATGAAACGGTTGTCCCTCAGGTCGTCAACGCCATCCTGTCCCGTCACAATTTCATCCTGCTCGGCCTGCGCGGCCAGGCAAAAAGCCGGCTGCTCAGAGCGCTGACCGGGCTGCTCGACGAACAGCTGCCCGTTGTCCCGGGTTGTGAGATTCACGACGACCCGGTCTCGCCGATCTGTGCGGTTTGTCGCGCGCGTGCGCGATCCGAAGGCGATCGGATGGCGGTGTCGTGGCTTTCGCGCGACGGTCGCTACGTAGAGAAGCTGGCGACGCCGGATGTGACCATCGCCGACATGATCGGCGATTTGGATCCCATCAAGGCAGCCAGGGCCGGGCTCGATCTGTCCGACGAAACAACGATGCACTACGGGCTGCTGCCGCGGGCGCATCGCGGTATCTTCGCGATCAACGAGCTGCCCGACCTTGCCGGCAAGATTCAGGTCGGTCTCTTCAACATCCTGCAGGAAGGGGATGTTCAGATTAAGGGCTACCCGGTGCGCCTGCCGCTCGACCTGCTGATGGTCTTCAGCGCCAACCCCGAGGACTACACGGCTCGCGGCAAGATCATCACGCCGCTCAAGGATCGAATCGGTTCTGAGATCCGGACCCACTACCCGGCCACGCGGAAGGACGCGATGGCGATCACCGAGCAGGAAGCCTGGGTCGACCGCGGCACCGTGGAGGTGCCGCCGTTCGTGCGCGAGGCGGTCGAGGAGGTGGCGTTCCAGGCCCGCCAGGAATCGAAGATCGACAAACGCTCCGGCGTGAGCCAGCGGCTGCCGATTTCACTCTTGGAGAACGTCGTCTCCAACGCCGAACGGCGGGCGCTCCTCGCCGGCGAATCGATCATCGTGCCGCGCATCACCGATATCTATGCTGCGCTCCCGGCCATCACCGGAAAGTTCGAGCTCGAGTACGAAGGCGAATTGCGCGGCGCCGACAACGTCGCGCGCGACGTCATTCGCGCGGCGGTCGCCAATGTCTTCACCGGCTACTTTCCAAACGCCGACATTCGCCAGGTCACGGAGTGGTTCGATCTCGGCGGCAATCTGCAGGTGGACGACACGCTGCCCGCGGCGGAGCTGCTGAAGCGCACCGGCGACGTGCAGGGCCTGCGTGAGCTCGCCGCACAGGCCGGACTCGCAGACCGCGCTGCCGCGCCGATGCTGGCGGCTGCGGTCGATTTCGTGCTCGAAGGGCTCTACGCACAGAAAAAAATCAGCCGGTCGGACGAGTTCCATTATCAGGGCGCGGAACCGGCACGCCGCGGGCCTCGCAGCACCGCGGCGGACGCACTGACCGAGCGTGAGATTCCCATGCGAGGGGAAAAGAAGAAGTATTACAACTGAGGAACTGGGGAACTGGGGAACTGGGGAACTGGGGAACTGGGGAAGCGCCTGCGGCCCGAGCGACCCTTCGACGCAGCTCAGGGTCGTCCTGAGCTTGTCGAAGGACGAGGCGCGAAGCCGCCGAGCGAGAGCGCTTGGGGTGGGGCCCCAAGCGCAGTAATAAAAGCAGACGTGGGAGCTGAATGAGGTATCGCTATTCGAAGTTCCGCCCGGAAGACCTCGACGGTCTGGATCTCGAGGAACTGCTCTCGAAGATCTCCGACCTCCTGTTGTCGAGCGGCTTCGAGAGTCCGTACGGTCTGCCTTACGAGATCGACGACGAGCATGGCGGTCACTCGCGTCAATCGCTGCACGATGCAATCCTGGAAGCCCTCTTGAATGGCGGGATGCTCTCTGAGGAGACGCTCGAAAAGCTGCTCGGCAAGGACTGGCAACATGCCGACGATGCGGAGGAGCGGATCGATGAGTTGATCGAACGCATCATCGAGAAGCTCCAGCAGCAGGGCTATCTGTCGGGGGCGCCCGATCTCGAGAACGAACGTCAGGCGCGCGAGCGGCCCGGTCCTGGAACCGGAGGGGCGGAAGCGACCTACCGGTTCGAAATCACGGACAAGAGCCTCGATTTTCTCGGCTACCGCGCGCTGCGCGATCTGCTCGGCTCAATCGGGAGGAGCAGCATCGGCCGGCACGACACCCGGGAGATGGCGACGGGCATCGAAGCCAGCGGTGCGCCGAAGCCGTACGAGTTCGGCGACACGATGAACCTCGACGCGAGCAGCACCATCCTCAACGCGGTGCTGCGCGGCGGCGGCATGGCGGGAAAGGGAGGTATTGCCGTCGACTACGAGGACCTGATGGTTGTCCAGGGCGAGTACCAGAGCTCCTGCGCCACGGTCCTGATGCTCGACTGCAGCCACAGCATGATTCTGTACGGCGAGGATCGGTTCACGCCGGCCAAACGAGTCGCGCTCGCGCTCGCAAATCTCATCCGCCTGCAATACCCGGGAGACGCGCTCAAGCTCGTGCTGTTTCACGACTCCGCGGAAGAAATTCCGTTGAGCCGGCTGGCCCGCGTGCGCGTCGGGCCGTACTACACGAATACGCGCGAGGGACTGCGATTGGCGCGACGAATCCTGGAGCGCCAGCAGAAAGACATGCGGCAGATCGTCATGATCACCGATGGCAAGCCGTCGGCCCTCACTCGGCCCGACGGCCGCATCTATCGCAACGCCTTCGGACTGGATCCATTCATCGTCTCGGAAACGTTCGCGGAAGTGGCAGCGTGCCGCAAGGCGGGTATTCTCATCAATACCTTTATGCTGGCGCGGGACTACGACCTCGTGAGCTTCGTTCGCAAGGTTGCGCAAATCTGCCACGGCAAAGCGTATTTCACGACGCCGCGCACGCTCGGTCAGTACGTGCTCATGGACTATATGGAGAAGAAGACCAGAACGATACACTGAGTAGTGTTCGTGCAGTAGACGTACGCGGTGGCCACCACGATGACCATGCTTCCCTCCGCCATTCCGATCTTTCCACTCCCGAATGTGGTGCTCTTCCCCAACGTGTTCCTGCCCCTCCACATCTTCGAACCGCGATACCGGCAGATGGTGTCGGAGGCGCTGCAGGGCGATCGCATCATCGGCATGGTGCTGCTCAGACCCGGATGGGAAGCGAACTATGAAGGCCGGCCAGCCGTCTACCCGGTCGGCTGTGCGGGACTCATCACCCATGCCGAGCCGCTCTCCGACGGCCGCTACAACATCGTGCTGCGCGGGCTCGAAAAGTTTCGGGTGCTGGACGATGACGACAGCCGCGGCTACCGCGTGGCGCGGATCGAGACGATGACAGAAGATCTGAACGACGACGAACGGGCCAGCATCCGCGTCGAACGTCGCCGGCTCGAGGCGCTGCTCGTGCCGCAGCCGGAAGGCAGGGGCACCGACGCCAAGGTACCGCCGTCGATGGCCGACGAGGATCTGGTCAACGCCCTGGCCCAGTATCTCGAGCTCGAACCCGTCGAAAAGCAAGCCCTGCTCGAACGGGATGGCCTGCTGGCGCGGTGCCGCTCACTGATCGAGCTACTCGAGATGAAGGTGATCGTCTCGCAGCACAAATGGCAGGGAATACACTAGGCTTCTTTCACCTTTCAGTCTGCATTTATCAATGCGCTTGGGGCCCGGGCAGACGGGCACCCGCAAGCGCTCTCGCTCGGCGGCATTGCGCCTCGCTCGGGCCGCAGGCGCTCTTCCTTCTACTTTCTTCCTTTCTTCAGGGGTCGATATTCGACCGTCACATTGCTGACGAGCGCCACGGGTCGGCCCGGAGCGGCGGTCTCGCGGCCGGCGGCGGTCACGGCTTCGAGGACTTCCCCGAGCAAACTTACCTGAGCGACGCCCTGCGGGAGGCGAATCACGACCTGTTCGCGCCCGATCGGCGCGACGGCCTTCACCCCACCAGGTCCGGCGCCACCGGAGATGCGTTCGTATAAGTCAGCCGCTGTCCGGAACTCGGTCTGGACCGCGCCCCGCTCCAGCAACTCCCCTTTCATCGTCAGCACGCCGATAACGGCCGTGTATTTCGCGTACTCTGCGCCCGGCCCGCATCTCTTCTTCCGAATAGAGATGGCGGTTGTGCAGGTCGAAGGTGAGCGTGGCTTCGCCGGCGTGTGGCGGGACCGTGACGATCACCCCTTCCGCCGGATCCCGACCGGCGAGGACGAAGCAGTAGGTTGAAGAGGTCTTGGTACCGGTGCCGAGGAGCTCGGCACACTTCACCTGCGCCGGCTCCTTTTTAGCAGCCGTCGCCGGCGCTGGCTTGGCCGACGTAGTACGACCGCGCTGCATCGCTGCCGCGCCGTCCGACACGATCACGAGCGCTCCCACGATGAGTGGAAGCGCCCGCGATCGACCAGTGAAGAAGTCCCGCATGGATGGCAGTATAGCAACTGCCATCCAACAACTCAGTTGGTGAAGGGCGGCGACGGCGTGCTCTGGGCCGATCCGCCCGAACCGATTGCCGTCACCACTGCGTAGAACGAGCCGGAAGGTAACGGGGTCACGATGTCGGTGATGGACGCGGAGATCTCGCCGTTGACCGGTGACGGCTTACCGAGGTTCTTCGTGGCGACTGGCGAAGCTGTTACCGGATCGCTGGCACGGTAAAGTGCAACCGAATAGGAGCTCACGAGCGTGGTGTGATCGGGAGACGGCGTGAACACAACCGTCGTCGGATGTGAGACGGTTCCCGACACCGCGACGTTCACGGCGCCGGACGTCGTGGAGGCGCCGCCATTGTCGACCGCAACCGCGGTCAGCGAATAGCTCCCGGCGGCCACGGCGGTCCAGTTGAAGCTATACGGGCTGCTGGCGTCGCTGCCCAGGAACGTGCCGCCGGCATAGAAGTCGACACGCGACACGGTACCGTTGCTGTCGGACGCCGTCGCGGTAATCGACATGTTGGCCGGTGCGGTGTATGTGGCTCCGTTCGCCGGACCGGTGAGGGACACCGTGGGCGGCGGGGTGCTCGTTGGCGACAGCGGGCGGGCGGTCACGTTCGAGAAGACCGCGGTGGCCTGCCCTGTCGGACTGTGGGCCGTCACGGCGAGACCGACATACACCGTCGAAGGCATGGCAATCGTGTCGCTGTTGAACAGCGTCCACGTGCTGCCGTCCGTCGATGTGTAGCCGCTCAGCTGATTACCCTGCCTGGTGATGCGAACCCAGCCAGGAGCCGTCCCGGCTTGGTCGCCCCGGGACCGTAACTGATGTCGCCGTCCGCGCGCCGCCGCTGGAACGTCCAGCCGCTGCCGATCGTCGCCGCCACGAGCATGTTCGGCGCGCTGCCGGACAAGCTTCCACGAATCATGACGCCGCCCTTGGACCAAATGTCAGGGCCCTGGAGCGAGTTGACCCGGGCGATCACTTCGACGTCACCCTGCAGCTGTTGATATACGAACCTGAACTGGTCGGCGGTGTCCCAGATGTCCTCGCCGGTTCCGCTCACCGTGAACGTCCCGCTCGACGTGGTCGACGAGCCAGGGCTGTCCGGGTTGCCGACGTCGGCGCTCGTCCACGTCCCGCCCCCGCCGCCATCGGTCGATCCGGTCACCGTGACATTGACGGTGCTCGACGTCCGCGTGGCGCCCTGATTGTCGCGGGCGACAGCTGTCAGTGCGTAAATGCCCGCTCCCGCGCCGCTCCAGGTTGCGCTGTAGGGCGAACTGGTGTCGCTGCTCATGAATTGCGCGGCGGCGTAGAAGTCCACTTGCGCGACCGTGCCATCGGCGTCGGACGCTGAGGCGTTGATGGTCATGCTCGCCGGAGCCGTGTACGACGCATTATTCGCCGGACTCGTAATACTGACGTTCGGCGGCTGATTCGACGTTCCCGAGCGCTCGCTACTCGAATGAAGTTGAAGTTGGCGACTACAGTGCCCGCACCGTTCGTGTCCATCACGAGACGCCACACCTGCTGCCCTGCGCTCAAGCTCAAACCGGTCTTCCGAATGTGTCCACGTCTGCCACCCGCCGGTGTTCGGCACGAGAGCGGACCGTCCGGTCGACGCCGTTGATCTCGATGTGGAAGTACCGCCCGTTCCATTCGACGCCACGCGAGCTTCGATGTCGTAGGTGCCCGCTGCGCCCACGTTCACCGTGTAGCGAGCCACTCGCTGGCGAAGGCGTAGCCGATGTTGTAGCCGCCGCCGGATCGCTGGTGGGTTCGATGTCAACGCCGTCGTGCGGAAGCACCGCCCGAGTTCTCGGTGGACAGATCGTGGAACGCCACGCCCTCACCGCCGTTGTCGAAAGCCTCGAACTGCACCGTCCGGCAGGCCACGGCGGTGCCTGTATACGGCGTCGATCCACCTCCACGCCGATCCCGGTTCCACCCGCGACGCGTATGTAGTTGAAGTTCCCGACGCCAACCGGACGAGCTTCCGAGTCCATCACCAGCTTCAAGACCTGCTGTCCCGCAGAGAGCGCGATCCCCGTCTTCGAATCGTCACCCATGACTGCCAGCCACCGGTATTTGGCACGCTGAACGGTCCGGTTCGATCGACGCCGTTGACTTCAATGTGAAAGGCACCTCCCGATCCATTCGAGGCGACTCGCACTTCGATATCGTAGGTTCCCGCCGTTGCCACGTTGACGGTGTAGGCGAGCCACTCCTGCGCGAACGCCCAGCCGACGTTGTAACCGCCTCCTGAATCCGCACTCGGCTGGACGTCTACGGCGGTGGAACGGTACGCTTCGCCCTGATTCGCGCCGGAAAGGTCATGGTATGCCACTCCTTCCCCGCCATTATCGAAATCCTCGGCCTGCACCGTACCGGGAAGCACAACCGGCGTACCCCCATAAGGCCCCGACGACCGCCCGACGTGCCGCTCGATGCCGGCCCGGTAGCGCGGATATAATTGAAATTCCCGACGGTCGCCTCCGCCGTATCTATATCGAAGACGAGTCGCCAGACCTGCGAGCCGGCACTGAGGCTGACCCCGGATTTTGTAAGCGTCGTCCAGTTTTGCCACCCATTGGTGTCGGGAACCTGGATTGGGCCGGTTCGATCCACGCCGTTCACCTCAAGGTGGAACGTCCCTCCCCTGTCCTTGGACGACACGCGAAACTCCAACGTGTAGACACCCGTCTGCGAGACGTTGACCGTGTACTTCAACCACTCGCCTGCGGTAACCCAACCGACGTCGAAACCGCCCTCGTCGCACGCCTCGATATCAACATCCGTCGCACGATACTCGATCACCGCGATTTCCGTCGGTCGAGTCGTAGTATGCGACTCCGCTTGCCCCTTGATCGAAATCTTCGACTTGTATGGTTCCCGGGAGGGATATGGACTGGGCGCTGGCTGATGCCGCGCACGCTAGAACTCCGACACACAGAAACGTTTTTGCCAGGCTCTGAGACACACATGCCCTCACGTAGACACTCCTCGACTCTCGCGGTCACGAGATGCGTGGTCCGCTTACGCAAACCAGATGAATGCAGGGTCTGCCGTGGCAGCCGGGGGCAAATTGACCGCCAGATCAAGCTCGACTGGAAAGGAGACAGATTTTATCGATATGTTTTGTGGATGAGGTGGGCGCTTGGTTGCCGCGCGCGCACACACGACGCAGTATTTTTTGCGCTTCGCGGGTTTTTGCTATGAAAGTTTGACGTACGGCGTGAGCTGTGGCCGCAGATCACGCATCGTCGATCGATCCCATTCGATTCGGAGGTGTCGAGCGATCACCTCGGAAAGGGCGTAGACGGTGAGCTAGGGACAATCTCCGTCGTATAGTGCGCGCTGACGACGAGGTAATACCATCCCGGCGGGAGCGACTTGACAATCCCGGAGATGTCCACCGCAATCTCGCCGTTCGGTGCTGCCGACGGCTTTCCGAGACTGGCGGTATCGACCGGGGGTGCCTTGGTGGAATCCTCGACTTTGAAGATGGCGACCGAGTATGACGTCACCCTGGAATCGTGATCCGGAGGTGCCGTGAAAGCGAGCGTGGTTGCCGGCCGTCGCGGTGCGCCGGCCGGGTTGCTCGTAATCGCCGTCGTTGGTCTCGCATTCGCACCCGTCCCGGCAGGCCCGCTCGGTCCGATGGGTCCGCTCGGAGCAGTCGGCGGACTCGGCGGGATCGGCGGGGTCGGCTTGCCCCCACTCTTTGCCACGATGTTCGTGTCGTTGATTGGCGTTCCCGGCGGCGAATCGAGATAGGTCGTCGGGCTCAGAATAATCTGATCGATTCGGACGCCGTCTTCGCGAGTTTGCACGCGGAGCGTCTGTAGGCTGGCGGCGGGGAAACGCACGATCGAATCCTGGGGCACCCACCAGGCGCCGGTTTGCCAACCCCAGCCAGAGACGCCGCAATTGGCGCACGACTCCAGGTTCACCAGCATGCCGATCAGCGTTCCAATCCGCCACAGCGGCGCGCCGTCGGCATCGACCGCGCCGGAGAACTGCAGCCAGATCGAGTCGTTGAATTTCGAGTCGGCGTTGGCGCGAAGCCGCATCCAGACGCGGTAGGGCTTGTTCGCCACTGGCGTGAACCGGGCCTCGAAGAAGTCGGCCGGCGCCGGGAGCGCCTCGTTCGCGTTCGACCAGCCGGCATCGTTGCTCTGCATCGCCTGGCCGCCAGCGCCGGTTGCATAGTTGCCGCGCACCCAGTTGCCGGCCGAGGTCGTCACATCGGACGCATAGAGCACGATGTCCGTCGCGGTCGGATCGCCCCCAGCCGGAGGTTCCGATGGTGCAGGGCTCGGAACGGGGCTGCGGGCTGGAGCGGGATTCGGAGCGGGGCCGGGACCGGGCGCGGGGGTGGCGCTGACCACGCGGAAGAAGTTGATGTTGCCAACAGCAAACTCGCCAGCCCGGTCCATGACCACACGCCAGACCTGTGTGCCAGCGATCAGATTCAACCCCGGCTTCGTGACGCTGGCCCACTGCTGCCAGCCGCCAGTCTCCGGGATGGTGATCGGCCCGGTACGATCGACGCCGTCGATCTCGATGTGGAAGATTCCGCCCGCGCCTCTTGCCGCAACCCGAATCTCCAAGTCGTAGGCACCTGCCGCCGTCACGTTGACGGTGTACTTCAACCACTCACCTGCGGCGACCCAGCCGAGGTTGTAGCCGCCGCCGGTATCGGTGGTTGTTTCGATGTCGACGTTAGTCGAGCGGTACGCACCGCCGGTGTTTCCAGCAGTGGTATCTGAGTAAGCGACGTCAACAGCGCCTTGATCGAAATCTTCGGCTTCGATGGTGCCGGGCAACCGAAGAGTTTGCGCGATTGCCTCGTTGACAGAGCCAGTGACCATGGCTGTGCAGCCGAACGCCACGACCACGGCCCGAAGCGGCCTGTTCACCGGCAATCTCCCTTAGCTGCGCTCCACCGTTCAGTGCGGCTCATCCGCGCAAGGCGTGCTGTACAGCGGCAAAGGCGCTGCGACCAGAGAAGTTCTGCGGGATAGCTGGCATTCTCCACGATGTGATTGATTTGATCAATGTTCGTGCCGGCAATTCGCTGTGCGACATAGTGCACACGGCTTCCCACCCGGTCCGTTGCGTATGCGAGACTATTCACCACACATGAGGTTTCCGGAGCGAATCGTCTGCCTCACGGAGGAAACCACCGAAACGCTCTACCTGATTGGTGAAGGCGATCGCATCGTCGGTGTCTCTGGTTACACCGTTCGCCCGCCCGAGGCGCGACGGAAACCGCGTGTATCGGCGTTCATCAATGCCCGATTCGACAAGATCGAAGCCCTCCGGCCGGATTTGATCCTCGCGTTCTCGGATCTGCAGGCGGACATCGCCGCCGAACTGATTCGGCGAGGTTACACCGTGGTGACGTTCAACCAGCGCAGCGTCGCAGAAATCCTCCAGATGATCGTCATTGTCGGGTCACTCGTTGGTCGCATCGACCGCGCCGAGGCGCTGGTCGCGGAACTGTCGAGCGGCCTGAACGAGATTCGGGCGGCAGCCGCCAAGCTGCCGCGGCGGCCGCGCGTCTTCTTCGAGGAGTGGGATGCGCCGATCATCTCGGGCATCTGCTGGGTGGATGAATTGATCGAGATTGCCGGCGGTCAGCCGATCTTCCCCGAGTTGCGGTCCGCGTCACTCGCCAAGCACCGGATCGTTGACCCGGCCGACGTCGTCGCCCGCGATCCGGAACTGATCGTGGCGTCGTGGTGCGGCAAGGGCGTGAAAAAGAAATCGATCGTCGAGCGGCAAGGTTGGGAAACCGTCAGTGCGGTCAAGGCTGAACGGATCCACGAGATCAAGTCCACGTACATTCTGCAGCCGGGCCCGGCATCGCTGACCGAGGGAGTACGTCAGCTGCACACCTGCATTGCCGCCGCGGTTGAATAGGCTCGGGGGCAGCGCCTGCGGCCCGAGCGAGGCGCGAAGCCGCCGAGCGAGAGCGAGCGGGGGTGGGGCCCCGCGAGCGCTGAAAGATGGCCTCGGGGGCTACTTCAACTTCGCGATCAGGGTTTGTGCTTTGTCCTTGAACTCGCGATCCTCGGGCTCCCAGTCCGGGTTCAGCGGCGCATCCAGCACCCTCTGCAGTTCAGTCTTCGCCTCCGCCTGACGATTCATGTCGATCAGCGTCTCCGCGAGAAAATAGAGGGACGCTGTGCTGTTCCGGTCGAACTCGAGTGACCGCCGGAGATGCTCCTCCGACTTCTTTTTGCTACCGCCGAAGAGCCCGGGCACTTTGCAGTACCAGCGACCGAGGGCGCGGTCGGCTGAACCCTGCTGGAATGCTGGATCCAGCTTCAGCACGGTGAGCAGCGCGTCCTTGATGTCCCCGCGGTACTTGAGTCCCTGCCGGAGCCCGAACGACTCGGCCAATTCGCCCATGTTCGCCGCCAGCCAGAAATGTCCTTCGGGGCGCTTTGGTTCGGCGGCAATGGCAACTCGCGCAGCGGCAATCCCATCCTCGAGGATCTGCTTGCGTTCGTCGAGCGGCCCGTGCCCACCGAGCCAGTACTTCGTCCGGGCGAGCTTCCAGGCTGCTGCGAAATCGCGCGGATCCTTGGCGACTCGCGCCGCCCAGATTTCCCCGGCCTTGCGAGCATTCGACAGCGCCTCGCGCTGCGCGTAGAGCGCATCCGGATCAGCAGTCTGCCCGGCCGGTCCAATCACGCTTGAGAGCGCAAGATACAATGCCAGGATGCAGGACATCATTCGTCAATTGCTCGTGGCGCTAGGCGAGGATCCATCGCGCGAGGGCCTGCGGAACACGCCGAGACGCGTCGAAAAAGCGCTGAGCTTTCTGACGAGCGGTTATGGCGCCGACCCGGATGCGGTGCTGAACAACGCGCTGTTCACCGTCGATTATACCGAGATGGTGATCGTCAAAGACATCGACTTCTACAGTCTGTGCGAGCACCATCTGCTGCCGTTCTTCGGCCGCTGCCACGTCGCCTACATACCGCGCGACAAAGTGGTCGGGTTGAGCAAGATTCCGCGGCTGGTCGAGATGTACTCGCGACGTCTGCAGGTGCAGGAACGGCTGACCAATCAGATCGCCGAGACCATCCGCGAGAAAATCGACCCGCTCGGCGTCGGCGTCGTGATGGAAGCTACCCACCTGTGCATGTCGATGCGCGGTGTGGAGAAGCAGAACTCGGCTGCCATCACCAGCGCCATGCTCGGATCATTCAGAACGGATGCCCGCACGCGCAGTGAGTTCCTGACCTTGATTCGCAAACCGCTCTGAGGCGGGAGTCCGAGCATCTCTCAGCGCTCGCGGGGCCCCCCCGCTCGCTCTCGCTCGGCGGCTTCGCGCCTCGCTCGGGCCGCAGGCGCTGCCCCGAGCCCCCCGAGCCCCCGAGCCCCGAGTCAGTATTTGTAAAATCCCTGCCCCGATTTTTTCCCGAGACGTCCAGCGAGCACCATGCGCTTGAGCAAAGGCGGTGGCGCATAGGCCGGCTCGCGATACTCCTCGAACATGATGTTGGCGATGTAGTACGTGGTGTCGAGACCGACGAAGTCCAGCAAAGTGAACGGGCCCATCGGATAGCCCGTGCCGAGCTTCATGCCCTTGTCGATGTCTTCGACGGTACCGAGGCCATGCTCGAACGATCGGATGGCATCGAGGAGATACGGGACGAGCAGGCGGTTCACGATGAACCCGGGCTTGTCGGGCGCAGTGATTGGGTCTTTGCCCAGCGATTGCGCGAAGGCGAAGACGGTTCGATACGTCTCATCGCTCGTCGTGAGCGATCGGATGACTTCGACGAGCTTCATGATGGGTACAGGATTGAAGAAGTGCAGGCCGGCGAAGCGGTCCGGCCGCTTCGTCTTTGCCGCGAGCTCGGTGATGCACAGCGAAGACGTATTCGAGCAGAAGATCGTATGGTCGGACACGACCGCATCGAGCGCCGAGTAGCTCCCGCTCTTCGCCTCGACGTCCTCGATGATGGCTTCGATAACGAGGTCACATTTTCCGAGGTCGGCGAAGCTGATGGTGCCCGACAGGTTGGCGAGCGTCTGATCGCGCGTCTCGGGCGTGACCTTGCCTTTTTCGACTCCGTCGTTGAGAAACTTGCGCAGGCGGCTCAGCCCCTTGTCGAGCACGCCCTGATCCACCTCGCGCACGATCGTCTTGTATCCCGATGCGGCGCACACCTGGGCGATGCCCGATCCCATCAAGCCGCAACCGAGCACGCCGACCGTCTTGATTTCCATGAGCCTCCTCAGACCGTTTCCACGATCGCGGCGATCCCCTGACCGCCGCCGATACAGGCCGTGGCCAGGCCACGTTTCAACTGCCGCCGTCGCAGCTCCAGGGTGAGGGTAAGAAGCAGCCGGGTGCCGGTCATTCCGAGCGGGTGCCCGAGGGCGATGGCGCCGCCGTTGACGTTCACGCGATCGCGATCGAGGCCGAGCTCCTTCTCGACGGAAAGATATTGGGCGGCGAACGCCTCGTTGACTTCGATGAGATCGATGTCCTTCAGCGTCAGTCTCGCCCGGTCGAGCACTTTACGTGTCGCGGGAGCCGGGCCCATGCCCATCAGCGCCGGATCCACTCCAACGGAGGCCCAGTGAGTGAGCCGGGCAATCGGTGTCAGGCCGTTTGCACGAAGACCTTTCTCCGATGCGAGGATCAGCGCCGCACCGCCGTCGACGATGCCGGAGGCATTGCCGGCGGTGACGCAGCCATTCTTATTGAAGGCGGGTGGCAGCCGGGCCAGCCCCTCGGGCGTCGAATCCGGCCGCAGGTGATCGTCCTGGGCGAATGTCTCCACGCCTTTGCGGGTCTTGATCTCGATCGGCACGACCTCTTCCTTCAGCCGCCCGTTCTTCCACGCCCGATCGGCGAGCTGCTGACTGCGAAGCGCGTAGCAGTCCTGCTCCTCACGCGACACACCATACTGTGCGGCACAGTTTTCTGCAGTCGCCGCCATCGTGCAGCCGCAGTGGGTGTCGAGCAAGGCGGTCCAGAGCGTGTCTTCGAGCTGGCCCTGGCCAAAACGGAGTCCGGTCCGAAGTCCGCGGATCACGTGCGGTGCCTGGCTCATGCTCTCCATGCCGCCCGTGAGCACGACGTCCGCCTCGTCGAGCAGGATCATCTGCGCTCCGCTGACGGCCGCTTGAATGCCGGATCCACACAGCCGGTTGACCGTCAACGCGGGCACTTCGATCGGCAGGCCTGCCTTCAGGCCCACATGACGCGCACCGTATACAGCGTCCGAGCTCGTCTGCATGACGTTGCCAAAGACGACGTGCTCTATCGCCTCGGGTGGCACGCTGGTACGCTCCATCGCCGCGCGCGCAGCAATCGCACCGAGATCGATCGCCGAAAAGTCCTTGAGCTTGCCCGTGTAGTCCGCCATGGGCGTGCGCGCGCCGCCCAGGATGTAGATGTCTTTGATCATGGGTCTCTGGGCCTCAACTCCCAATTTCCAACTCCCAACTCCCAACCGAGCCGAACGTACGATCTGGGTGAAATTCGTTCGATCGGGGGGTGCATTCGCGATCTAAGCACCAATGCTTCGGCCATCCCGTTTTGGGAGTTGGGAATTGGAGGTTGGGATTTGACATAGACATGGTCTTCAGAACGTCTGGCGAACCTGCCCGGCAATGAAATCCCCCGCTTCCCGCGTTCCGAGTTTGCCGCCGATATCCTGCGTCACCTGATTTTCCCGCACCGCCTCAAGCACTGCCGCCTCGACCGCCGACGCTTCCGCCTCGAGGCCGAGCGTTTCGAGCATCAACCCGGCAGAGGCAATCGCACCGATCGGGTTGGCGATGTTTTTTCCGGCGAACTTCGGCGCGGAGCCATGCACCGGCTCGAACATCGACGTGCGGCCGGGATGAATATTTCCGGAGGCCGCCATGCCGAGCCCTCCCTGGAACGTCGCTGCCAGGTCGGTGATGATGTCGCCGAAGAGGTTGTTGGTGACGATCACCCGGAACTGCGCCGGATCGAGAACCAGGTACATCGCGAGCGCGTCGATGTAGTAGTGCGTGGCGGCGATCGAGGGATACTCCTTCGAAACCTCGGCGAACACACGCTGCCACAGCGCGTGCCCGTGCGACATCGCATTGCTCTTATCCGCCATCGTCACCCGACCGAGACCTCGCTTCTGAGCGAAGTCGAAGGCGTGACGGATGATTCGGTTGACACCCTTCCAGGTGTTGACCTCCTCCTGAATGGCAATCTCGTCTTCGCTGCCGGCCTTGAAGCGGCCTCCGATGCCGACGTAAAGGCCTTCCGTGTTCTCGCGGAAGACCGTGAACTCGATATCGACGGGAAGGCGCCCCTTCAAGGGACACAGCCGCTCGTCGAGCAGCTTGACCGGCCGCTGGTTGACGTAGAGATCCAGCTCGAAGCGGGTGCCGAGCAGGATGTCCCGGGCGTGCCGATTGTCGGGCACACGCGGATCGCCGAGCGCGCCGATGAAGATCGCGTCGAACTGCCGCAGCGTGTCGTAGCCGCCCGACGGAATCGTGGTGCCGGTCTCGAGATAGTAGTCGGCGCTCCAGGGCAGGTGCTCGAGATCGAAGCGACGACCGAAGCACTCCCCCACCGCGCCGAGAACCTTCACGGCCTCGGCGGTTACTTCTTTGCCGATTCCATCGCCGGGGATGATTGCAATTTTCAAAATACGGATATCTCGAAACGTTTGGTCTGCATTTATTAGTGCGCTTGGGGCCCTCCGCCTCCGCGCGCCAACGTTCACGCGCGCTACGGCGAGACCTCGCCGTAGCTGGTCGCCCGCACTCTCCGCGACCAGCGGAGGCGGGCACCCCCATCGCCTGCCAGCCCTCGCTTGGTCGCTCGGGCCGCTGTCTATCTGCGACTGTCCGCTTTCATCTCCGCTAGGCTGTGAGCCACCCGGCTGTTTCTCCGCTTGCGCCCGACTGCGACTGGCGACGACTAACGACTGTCGACTAACGACTCCGCTCTATCGCCATTGCCATTCCGAGCCCGCCGCTGACGCACAGCGTCGCCAGGCCGCGTCGAACATTCCGTTTTTCCATCTCGTGCAGGAGCGTGACGAGCATGCGTGCGCCGGTCGCACCAATCGGATGTCCGAGCGCGATTGCGCCGCCGTTCACGTTCAACTTCTCGAGCGGAATGGGCAGGTCGCGGAGAACGGCCAGCACCTGGGGCGCGAAGGCCTCGTTCAACTCCACCAGATCGAAGTCGTCCAAGGTCAGCTTGAGACGGGACAAGAGTTTCCTGACCGCCGGCACCGGTCCAATGCCCATGATGCGTGGGTTCACGGCTGCGGTTGCCCAGCCGAGGATTCGCGCACGTGCCGGGACATCGGATGAACGTGCCCTGCGTCCCGACATCAAGACCACGGCCGCGGCGCCGTCGGTGATCCCCGACGACGTCCCGGCAGTAATGATGCCGGTCTGTCCCTCAACCTCGCCGAACACCAGCGGCAGCTTTCGCAGGCTGTCAATCGTGGTCTCCGGCCGCGGATGCTCGTCAACGGAGACGACGGTCGACGTGCCCTTCGCATCAGTGACCGTGACCGGAACGATTTCTTCATTGAAACGTCCGGCGGCGTGTGCGGCTGCAGTGCGGCGTTGCGTTTCGAGGGCGTAGACGTCGGACTCCTCACGCGTGATGCCGTACTGGTGCGCCAGTATTTCCGCCGTCTCCCCCATGATGAGACCGCACAGCGAGCAGGTGAATCCGTCGCGATACATCGCATCAATGAGCGCGAACTGCCCCATCTTGTGACCCCAACGCGCGTCCTCGGCGTTCACGAAGTACGGCACGCGGCTCATCGACTCCATGCCACCAGCGACCACGATCTCTGATTCGCCAGTGAGAATCGACTGGGCGCCCGACGCGACCGCCTGCAGGCTCGATGCGCACGCCTTATTGATCGTGTACGCGGGCACCGCCTCGGGAAGACCGGCCCGTTTGACGACCTGCCGCGCGGTATTCGGGCCGGATCCCGCCTGGCGGGCATGGCCCATCAGCACCTCCTCGACGGTCTCGAGTGGGACTGCCGCGCGTTCGAGCGCCGCCCGAGTGGCGGCGGCGGCGAGATCCGCCGGGTGCACGGTGCGAAACACGCCACCGAAACGGCCGATCGGTGTTCGCGCGGCACCGACGATCACGACACCGCCGGGGTCCGGGTCCATAACCTTTCAATGATATTTCACGCTCGCTCGCAGCGCCGTTTGGCGCGCATCCCAGGGCAGATTCCCAGCCGCCAGGGACGAATGCGCAAACAGCAGTGGTGGGAAAACGACCATTTCTTCAGATCTTTGGATTCAACTATTCGGATATCCGTGACGAGTGAGCCAATGGGCGTGGCTAAATGCATGAAAATGCTGAGGAAAGGTGGGACGAATGGTGGGTACAAAGAGTGCAAATCGTCACACCGCCGGACCCATGCTCTCCCGGCTCATTCCCTGTCACGGCGAGTCCGGTCCCCACTTCGGTCGACGACGGCACTCCCGCTGACATCGTGGTTTTTTTGTTTGATGGAGGATGAATCAGCGATGCGAGTACGCACATTCGCCGCAATGATGGTCGCGCTGCTCCTGGCGTCGCCGCTGGCGGCCCAGGAACTTCGTGGATCGATCGAAGGCGTCGTCAGGGACGCGTCGGGAGCGGTGCTCCCGGGCGCGACGGTTGAGGCGAAGGCCGAGAACGGAGCGGTCTTGTCGACAACGTCTGACGCGGCCGGCAACTATCGGTTCCCCGCCGTTGCGCCGGGAACTTACGTCGTCACCGCCAACCTGGCGAGCTTCGCGCCCGGCACGGTGAACGACGTGCGGATCGGCCTCGGACAGGTCAAGAAAGTGGACTTCGCGCTTGCTCTTCAGGGCGTGATCGAGTCGGTGCAGGTGACCGCTGAATCTCCGCTGGTCGACGTGCGGCAGAACGCGCGGCAGACAAACATCCGTGCCGAGCAGGTCGAGCTCCTGCCGAAAGGGCGTGACTTTACGACCCTCGTGACCCAGGCGCCCGGTGCTAATCAGGAAGCGAAGCTGGGCGGTCTGTCGATCGACGGGGCGAGCGCCGGTGAGAACCGCTACATCATCGACGGCATCGAGACGACGGACATCCAGACCGGGACGTCCGGCAAAAGGATGATCGCCGACTTCATCGAGGAAGTGCAGGTCAAGTCGAGCGGCTACACAGCGGAGTTCGGCGGTGCTACCGGCGGCGTGATCAATGCAATCACCAAGAGCGGCAGTAACACCTTTCGTGGCAGCCTACTGTTCAACTGGGAAGGAGACCAGCTCTCGGGTGGTTCCGTCCCGGCTGAGGGTACGACGGATGTGACGATCGCGACCGGCGTGCGGTCGCTGCGCCTGAACCCCGCGAATGCCACCCTCGCCGAGTACATCAGCTACCCCGACGACAAGGTCAACCGCATCGAGCCCGGCTTCTCCCTCGGCGGACCGATCGCCGCGAACCGCGCTTGGTTTTACGGCGCCTACCTCCCCCAGATTACGACGTACGAGCGTACGGTCAATGCCTCGACGGCTCAGAACCCCATCGGCGAGGTCAACAGCAACCAGCGGACGGCGCAGACGCATTACGCAACGGCCAACGTGACGTCGCAGATGAGCGACAGCGTCCGCACGCGTGTTGCCTTTAATAACAGCTGGCGGCGCAACGAGGGCCTGTTGCCGTCGCTTCAGGCGACCGACCCCGCAGGATCCGACTACGCCAAGACGTCCACGTTCCCGAACTGGTCGGTGTCCGGAAACGTCGACTGGGTAGTCTCGCCGAAACTGTTCGTCGGACTCCGTGGCGGCTATTACCTCGCCAATCAGTACGACACGGATGTAACCGAGGTACCGCGCTACAACTGGCCAACGACGAACAACATCAATTACCTCGATGTCCCAGCGAGTCTGCAGCGAGGGACGAACTTTTCGAACGTGCTCTCGAACCTCAAGGTCGAGGAGGACAAACAGACGCGCCTCTACTTCCAGGCGGACGGCACGTTGTATGGTAGCTTCGCGGGCAATCACCAGATCAAGTTCGGAGTTCAGGCTGATCGCCTCGGCAACGCCGTCGACTCCGGGGAAGCGCGGCCGCGCGTCACGATCCGCTGGAACTCGCGTCTCTCGACGAACCCGGCCGCTTGTAACGGTATCGTCACGCCGACCAGCACCTGCCGCGGCACCTATGGTTACTACTCGGTCCGCAGCCAGTTGGTCGATCCGCAGCGCGGATTCATCACGTTCGGCGACGTCAACATGAACGTCGTCGGGTTGTTCGTCCAGGACGCGTGGGCCGTCAACGACAAGCTGACGCTCAACGTGGGCATCCGCACCGAGCGTGAGAATGTGCCGTACTACGCGCCAGGTGAGGACGTCGATGGCATCGTCTTGCCGAACGACGGCATCGAGTTCCGTTTCGCCGACAAGATCGCGCCGCGGCTTGGGTTCGCCTACGACGTCAAGGGCAACGGGAAGACGAAGGTGTTCGGCAATTGGGGAATCTTCTACGACATCTTCAAACTGGAACTGCCTCGTGGCTCGTTCGGCGGCGACCGATGGCTCGAGTACTACTACACGCTCAACACGTTCGACTGGCCGAATCTCCTCAGCTCCTCCTCCTGCCCGCCCGCCTGCCCCGGGCAGTTGATGCGTACCACGGACTTCCGGCACATCTCTGTGGGCTCGAGCGCGATCGAGCCGGACTTGAGGCCGATGAAGCAACAGGAAGCGTCCGCTGGCGTCGAGCACCAGCTCAACGACCGCATGGCGGTCAGCGTTCGCTACGTGCACAAGCAGATCGACCGTGCCATCGAAGACACGCAGACCGCTACCCTCGACGCGAGCGGCACTGAGATCTACATCATCGCCAACCCGGGCGAGGGTCTCGCTGAACCCGCTTTCAGGGCGGCAGATGGGTCGGTGCTTGCAAACGTTCCGAAGCCTGTGCGCGACTACGACAGCGTCGAATTGGCATTCGATAGGCGGTTTGCTAACAATTGGTCCCTGAGAACGAGCTATCTGTGGAGCCGGCTGTGGGGCAACTATTCTGGCCTGTCACAGTCGGATGAGAACGGCCGCACGAGCCCCAACGTTGGTCGCCTCTATGACTACCCCATGATGATGTTCAAGGACGGCGGCGATCCGGTGTACGGACTCCTGCCTACAGATCGGCCGCATCAGTTCAAAGCGCAGGCCATCTATCAGTTCCCGATAGGGACTGCATTCGGACTGAACCAGTACTTAGCGAGCGGTCTGCCGGTATCGCGTGAGATCGGCATCTATCCCGGCAACAATCTGCCAGTTCAGTATCTCGGGCGCATGAGCGACGGTCGGACGCCGACGTTCTCGCAGACCGACCTGCTGGTGCAGCACGAGTTCGGGGTTGGCGGGAATCGACGCCTGCAACTCAGCTTGAATGTTCTGAACCTCTTCAATCAGGACACGGCAACAGGGCGCTTCTCTACCTACCACCGAGTGAACGGCGTGACGCCGACCGGACCGGACGGGACGGAAGAGGCGTTTTATCGCGGCCAGCTGAACCTGGCCGATCTGATTAACAGCCAGGCTGTCGAGCGGGATCCGCGCTTTCTACAGGACAGTTCGTTCCAGGCGCCAATCCAGGCGCGGTTTGGCGTGAAGTTCCTGTTCTAAGTCGGGCGAAGTTTGCAGTAACGTCGCGCCCCACGGGCTTCACGCCCGTGGGGCTCTTTTGTTTTTAGAAGGAAACTTATGCTCGGGCGTTCGGTCGCAGCAGCGGCTCTCGTGACATTGGTCACCGGTTCGACGCAGTTGGCACCGGATCGCGAACGTGCGCGGCCGCAGTACAGGACCGGCTGGGAATACATGCGGGTCGAGGCGTGGGAAGAAGCCGCGGCTGCGTTCCGGAAAGCGATTGAAATCGATCGCCGCTTCGAGGACGCCTACTACAGCCTCGGACGCGCGCTCATGAATCAAAAAAAATACGGCGATGCGATTGCGGCCTACACTGAGTGTCGCGATCTCTATCAGGCTCAGACGGGCGAGCAGTTTTCGAACCAGCAGGAAGCGCAGCGGTACAGACAGGATCGCCTGATGGAACTCGATGAGGTGATTCGTCAGATGCAGACCGGACCGCAGACGGCGCGGACGCAGGACCGACTGCGACAGGTGCAGGAACAGCGCCGCCAGTTGCAGGACTATCTCCAGCGCGGCGCGAGCATAAGCATCTCGAATCACGTGCCGGCGTTCGTTTCGCTCGCCCTCGGCAGTGCCTACTTCCGTTCTGGGAAGCTCGCCGATGCCGAACGCGAGTACAAGGCAGCCATTGCCGCCGACGCTAGAACCGGTGAAGCTCAAGTCAATCTTGCGGTGGTGTATCTCGAGACCGAACGGTACGCGGAGGCTGACCGTGCCATCACAGCTGCTGAACGAGCTGGTGCCAAGGTACACCCGCAGCTGAAACAGGACATCAAGGACAGACTGAAGAAGGGCACGCAGTAGTCGGACGAACGGATCTGCCAGCGTGCGGTACCAGTCTGAACCTGCCACAAACAAAGAGTGGTGACGTGTTCGCGTATCGCCTTTGGACCCTAACTGCTGTCTGCGTGACCACAGTTGCGTTGTCTGCGAATAGACAAGATGCGGACAGCAGCCTTGCGGCTACGTTACAGAAACTTGGCAACTACGTCGCATCCTATGGTGAGCGGACGTCCGTCATCGTCGCAGAAGAGAGGTACACGCAGCAGACCTCAACATCGGCTATAGGCCCCAGGCGACAATTAGTCGCAGAATTCGCCATCGTCAAAACGACCGGTGGCTGGACAGGCTACAGAGATGTTGTCGAAGTCGACGGCAAGAAAGTGACTGGCCGTCGGGATCGGCTTCTGGCCTTGTTCACATCTTCATCTCCAAGCCACGCTGAATTCCTGCGAATCGCCAATGAAAGCGCCCGCTACAACATCGGGCCGGTGGCTACCAACCTCAACCTGCCCACGACCGCCCTGTTCTTCTTTCAACCGAGCAATCTGCACCGATTCACGTTTGCCCCGTCCGGGAGGAGGAGCATCGGTGGGACAGAGACCGTCGAAATCGCTTTCAAAGAGATGAAATCCCCCACGCTGGTGGGGACGCGCGACGGACGCGACGTGCCGGTCGCAGGAAAACTGTGGATCGTTCCTGATGATGGAACGGTCGTCCGGACACGGCTCGAGCTTCGCGGGTTCTCGGATGTCGTCGCGGGGTCGAATCCCTCGCCACGGCGCTTTATGGGCGTCGACGAGATCAAGAGCACGGCGGATATCGAGGTCACTTACGAGAGGGAGAGCAAAACCGGGCTGTGGCTGCCTTCGGAGATGCTCGAGATGTACGAAGGCGCCATCAAGCTGGGAGCAAGACCTCCATTCTACGGTTCGTCCACCACGCGAGCGAAATACTCCAACTTCAGGCAGTTCGGTACTGGCGCGCGCGTGAAGATCCCGGAGACAGGTATGTAGGCGATCATCAAGAAAACTGGGGAGCTGGAAACTCGGAACCGGGGACTGTTTTCACCCTACCAGCTGGTTTGGCGGGTGCGCCGCTTGCTCTGACGGGGCCTGAACTTCAGCATGTGCGGGAAGCGATAACTTGAAGCAGGCTCCCGTTCCGCCGCCGCAGACCTCGAGCGAACCGCCGTGCGCGCTGGCGATGCCGTGCGAGATTGACAGGCCGAGGCCGGTTCCCTCGCCGACTTCCTTGGTGCTGAAGAACGGCTCGAAGATCCGGCCTCGCAGCTCGGGGCTGATCCCAGGACCGTCATCGCTGACCTCGACGCACTGATACTTTCCGGCCACGAACGTCCGGATCGTGATGGTGCCGTGGCCAGTGGACGACGCGATGGCCTGTTCGGCATTCAGCACCAGATTCAGGATGATCTGCAGGATCTCCTCGCGATTGACCAGCACCGGCAGCGGCCCGGGATCGTACTGTCGCCGTCAGCACGATGTTCCGCTGCTGCAGGTGATACTCGCGCATATCCACGGTGGCGCGGACGATCTGATTGAGATCGACTGAGACCCGATCCGGCGCGCTGCGGCGGACGAAGGCGAGCAGGTTTCTCACGATCTGTCCGGCTCGCGCGGCTTCCGTTCTGACGACATCCAGATCGCGTCGCAGCTGCGGATCCTTCTGACCGTCCAGCATCAGCTCGACACACCCGACGATTGTCTGCAGAGGGTTGTTGATTTCGTGCGCCACGCCGGCGACGAGCTCGCCGACCGCCGACAATCGCTCGGTGTGCACGAGCTGGTCGCGCAGCTGGAGCTCCTCGGTGATGTCTCGTTCGACGGCGACGAAGTGGGTCACCGTGTTCGACGTATCCTTCAGCGCGACAACCGTGCACGACGCGGGAAATGTCGAGCCGTCCCGCCGCCGTCGCACCAAATTGCCCCGCCAGATCCCTCGTTCGTTGACGACGGCCGTGATGTGATCCCAGAGGCGCTCCATGCCGCGATCGATCAGATCGGTGAAACGCTGGCCGGCAAGCTCGGCGCGCGAGTAGCCCATGACGCGAAGGAACGCCTCGTTTGCGTGCTCGTACGAGGCGTCGGCGCGCGTGATCAGGATGAGATCGCCGGTCTGCTCGGTTGCGGCGGCGAGGAGCTTGGCCTTCGCGTCCGAGCGCTGCAGCGCATCTCCTTGCGCGACGAGGCGCAGCGTCAGCATGCCGAGCCCGCCCACCGTCAGAAGGCTGGTCAACAGCGACCGAATCGAATCACCCGCGTCGCCGATCGACGTGAATTGCAGCCAGCCGTATCCGATGACCGGAATGAGCAGCACCGGTACGGCGGATGCGACGATGGGCAGCGCTCGCTGCGGTGTCGTCGTCTCCTGTTCAACGGGAGAGGCTGGCGCCTCGAGCGCCGCCCAGGCGTAGCAGAGGAAGGGAATGATCCACGCGAGATCGCGCCAGGTCCCGCTGCGATACGCCCCGCTCAGGATCGCCAGGCTGGTGTCGATGCGAAGGAAGAATCCGATCGCGACGCCGAGGGCGAGCATCAGCAGCGGTCGATGCCATGCCGTGCCGCGTGCGCGCATGGCCGTGAGAACCATGGCCAGGAGCATCACGAACCGCAATGCCTGGGCAATCAGCAGGAGCGTGACCGGCGCGTTGCCCTCGGAGGCAGGCAGGACGCTCGGAATCATCACGAAGTAGGTGTAGAAGAACGCCGCCAGCAAGCCACATCCGGCGATGTCCAGCGCGGTGCGTGAGACGAGGTGCATGCGCACGCCGCGATGAGGCCGGGCGACGAGCGCGATCAGCGGGGCCGCGCCGCCACAGAGACTGAAGAGGGTGTGCCACTGCAGCCAGGTCGGGCGCCTGAGGACGATCTCACCGAAGGCCCATCCCGCATGACCGATGGACCACAGGATCATGCCGATGGCGATGGTGTCCCAGAACAGCCGCTGGCAGCCTGCCCACTCGCGTCGGCGTCTGACGATGATGACGGCAATCGCGGTCGCCGGCAGCAGCAGGCCGACAGCACCATAGATCGAGCGTGCGACGGGGTGAGCCGCAAGCGCCTGCCCGATCGCCAGGTAGACGATCAGGTAGCCTAAACCAATGGTGAGATTGCTCACGTGAGAACACGCAAGCCGCACGGCTGGGGGGACGCGGGCCTGACTTTAAGGGAACGCGGTCAGTCTAACATAGCGCCCGCGTCGGCTTTACGGCGCTCTACAAATTTTCCACATCGATCTGTGCGCGCTGCAGCTTGCCGCTGAAGTCGATATAGATGGATTTCCATTCCGAAAAGACGTCCAGGGCGGCCACGCCGGCTTCGCGGTGGCCGTTGCCGGTGTTCTTCGTGCCGCCGAACGGAAGGTGCACCTCCGCCCCGATGGTGGGGGCGTTCACGTAAAAGATCCCCGTATATAGATCGCGCATGGCGGCGAACGCACGGTTGATGTCTTGCGTGTAGATCGACGCGGACAGGCCATACTCCACGTTGTTCCCAATCGCGATCGCCTCATCGAGGCTGCGGCACGGAATGACCGACACCACCGGCCCGAAGATCTCCTCACGCGCGATCCGCATGCCGGGCTGGACGTCGGTGAACACCGTCGGTTCGTGGAAGTACCCGCGCGCGAAGGCGCCCTCCTCCAGCCGGCGCCCACCGGTTGCCAGCGTCGCCCCTTCGTCGCGGCCGATGCGCACATAGTTCATCACCGTCTGCAGCTGGCTCTCGCTCACCGACGGCCCCATCTGCGTGTTGGACTGCAAGCCGTCCCCGACGACGAGCGACCGCGTCCGCGCCACGAACTGATCGACGAACGAGCGGTACACCTTCTCGTGAACCACGACACGGCTTGCCGCGGTACAGCGCTGTCCCGTCGTCCCGAACCCGCCCCAGAGACAACCGTCGACGGCGAGCTCGAGATCGGCGTCATCCATGATCATGATGACGTTCTTGCCGCCCATTTCGAGATGTACCTTCTTGAAGCTGGGAGCCGCCGCCTGATTCACGATGCGGCCGACATGCGTCGAGCCCGTGAACGACACCACGCGCACTTGTGGATCCGTGGTGAGCGGCGTGCCGACTTCGTCACCATCGCCGGTGACCATGTTGACGACACCGGCCGGCACACCGGCCTCTTCCAGGACTTTCACGAAATTGAGGGCCGACAACGGCGTCTGTGATGCCGGCTTGAAGACCACCGTGTTGCCGCAGACGAGCGCGGGAATGATCTTCCACGAGGGGATGGCCATCGGGAAATTCCACGGCGTGATCACCGATGACACGCCGAGCGGCTGCCGCACCGACATCGCGAACTTGTTGCGCAGCTCCGATGGCACCGTCTGACCGAACATCCGGCGTCCTTCACCCGCCATGTAGAAGGTCATGTCGATGGCCTCCTGCACGTCGCCGCGAGTCTCACTGAGGACCTTCCCCATCTCGCGCGTCATATCGCGCGCGAAGGTTTCCTTGCGTTCGACGATCAGCTGTGCGGCGCGGAAGAGAACTTCGGCCCGCTTCGGCGCAGGAACGAGGCGCCATCGTTCGTACGCGCGCGTCGCCGCCGCGAGTGCCGCCTCGACGTCCGCACGCTCCGATTTCTGGAACACTCCGATGAGGTCGGAGGTGTCGGCCGGACTGCGATTCTCGAAGGTGTCTCCTGACCTGGAGCGACACCATTCGCCGTCGATGAAATTGGAGTAGGAGGTAACGTCAGCGGCGGTGGGCATCCGCCGATTATAAAACGGCCGTCAGGTGCCGGCTTCATCCACGTATCTGGAGTCGACCATCGAAGCGGCCGCGTTGGCCGCCTTCAGAGCGGCGACGAACGCAGCCAGCGCCTCACGAACGTGGTCGGACGGTTCGATGAACTCGACGCCGCTGCGAAAAATCGCCGAGCTCTCGGTGAGCTGGTCGACGTGGCAATGGGCGATGCGTGCCTTCACGACGACCGAGCGTGGACCGAGCGCCAGCCGGAAGTCGTGCAGCGAATCGAGCTGCATCGGAAATTGCGTCTCGATTTGCGCGCCGCCGTGGCTGATGTCGAGGATGGTTACCGGCTGATAAACCATGACCTCGCCCGTCACCTGGCCGCCCAACGGGACACGCTCCCGGTCCCGGTTTTCCTCGATCATCTCGATGCTCGTATCGGCCGATCCCGCTGCCCCGTGTAGGGACGCCGCCCGAAATCCTACCGCGCTTTGACGTGCTGCAGATAGTCGCCCGAGGGAATGCGCGGCGCCTGCCCCAGCGGCGCGTTATAGAAATACACCCACGCACGCGTGCTGGAACCGTCCGGCAGCAGGACGCCAGTTTCGCTGCGGATATAGAGACTGCGATCCGGATCGTCGGCACGATAGCCTTCGATGTCGTCGAGCGCTGCCAGCACGGCGGGCACGTCCGTCATCCGGTACAGCTCTCCCCAGACGCGACTCTCTGGCGATGGAATGGCGGCGGGATAGAGGCCGAGATCGAAGAGCGCGGCGTCGATGGATCCTCTTCCGATCAAACTCAGCTGGTCGTCGATCCCCGCACGCTGCCTTCGATCGAAACCCGCCATCAGCGTTCCATAGAAGAAGACGAGCTCGGTCACAGCTCCACAGCTCCTCCGGGGGCAACGCGGCGTTTGTCAGGGCACCAACGAAGCAGACAAGCAAGAAACGGGAAAAGGGTACAACGTCGAGGGGAGAAAACAAAAAGGCCGGCGTGTCAACGCCGGCCTTGGCCTGCTCACGAACGCGTGCAGTTAGTGAGGCTCTGCGGCAATTTCGGGTTTCTTCGGCAACACCAGCTCGATCACTTCTGCCGGCACCGAGAACGTCAACTGAACCGTCGTCCCTGTGCCTTCGAGCTGCATCGAACTGGCTACGGCGGCGATGCGCGGATCGCCCTGCGACTGCAGGCGTCCAAGGGCCAGGAATCCGCGGACGACGTCGCGCAGATTGTCGGCCGCCTGCTCGTCTTTGGCTTCCGCACGCACCAGCGCCGAGATGCCGCCGTTGATGTGTCCGGCCGCTGCAAACCACTTCACCGGTGGAATCTGTCGTGCGATGTGTTCTGGGAGTTTGGCCTGGCTGGCAATGAGGTCGAAACGACCGACCGCCCACGCATTGTTGTTGCGGACGATGTCGCCGACGAGGTTCATCATCTCGTCGTTGCTGGTGATGCTCTGCGCCGTCATCATGGCGTCGATCGACTTCTTGACCGACGATGCCGCGCCGACAGCGACCAGTCCGGGTTCGAGGAACGCCACGGCATGCGCTTGATTGTTCGGCGACATGACCAGCTGCTTGCCGCGATATTCCTCGACGAGCCCACCGTGATCACGTGCGAGGCTCTGCAGATGGTCGGGATTGAATCGCCCACGGACGACGACCAGCGGGCCGCCGTGGAGGTCTCCCTCGGCACTCGGAGAAAGCGAGGTGACGACGTAATCGACGTCGGTCTCGATGTTGATACCGGTTTCGCGAAGGAACTCGCGCTGACCCTCTTCTCCCCCGAGAACCGACTTGAGCCGTTGCCGCAGCTCCGAGTCCATGATGGACCTGACGTCGGCGTAGGCCACGACGGAAGCGTCAGCGGGAACGTAGGCAAGCTCGGTTGGTCCGGTCGAGGCCGACAGGGCCTGGAACCCGCCACCGTAATACGCCACGAGCCCGGTGCACAGCCCGGCCGCTAGAATCGCCGCCGAACCGGCCATGAAGTAACGGGTCTGCTTGGTCATGCGCGTTTGATCCTCTAAGGGGATTATACAGATCCAGCCCGTGGAAAGTTCCCGAAGTGGCCGGAACCGAACGGTTTATAACCAGCTGACAGCCTGCCAGCGTTCCCAGCCGTAGGCCCGGCCTTTAGGCCGGGCGTGTGCGAATCAGCAACGAGCCATTCGGGGCTCGCCCGGCCTGAAGGACGGGCCTACGGATAGCCTACCCCGAGCCCCCGAGGCCGAGCCCCGAGCGCCCGGCAGGGTTTTTACTGCTCCAAGCACGTATTCCCGGCGTTCGACCACCCAGGCGGCCAGGGTGAGACAGACGAGCCAGATGGCGGCCAGCCAGAACAGGCTGACGGCCAGACTCGGGCTCTCCCGGAAGATGCCCTGGAGGAGGCCGACGACCCCGTCATTCGGCATGGCATGCGGCACCAGGCCCTGAACGTAATAGGCAATCGTGAACTTCTTGAGGTAGCCAGGGAACGCGAGCGCGGCTTGCTCCCAGCCAAAAATGAAAATCAGGCCGATGAGCAGAGGCCGCTTGAATTTGGCCCCGACAAACGCGAACAGGGCGCCGTAGACCGCCAGCCCCAGCGCCAGCAGGGCCAAATCCTTCACCAGGTCCAGGAAGGAGGCGCCGAGCGACCCTCGCATCGGCACCACCAGCAGATACACGAGCATGACGGACGGCAGGACCACGAAGATCGTGCAGGCCAGATACGCGAGATACTTTCCGAGCAGCACCGACCCGCGGCGGATCGGGCGCGTGAACAAATACGTAATCGTCTTGTCTTCCACCTCGTCCGCGATGAGCGAGGTGCCGTAGAAAATCCCCAGCACCGGGACGATGAACCGCAGATAGAAGACCCAGATCATCAGGCCGAAGATCGCCGGTCCGGTCATCAGCACCGGCCTTGAAGAGCTGCCGGTGAGGCTCTCTTCCATGATCGGTGCACCGAGGAACACGACGAGGCGCAGGATGAGCGCGATCACCACGGGCGCCCCGACCACCAGACCCATGAAGATGGTGCGGCGCGACCAGAGCATTTCTCCGACCGACAGGTCGAAGACGCGCAGCGCGGACGTCAGGAATCCGGGCGCGGTCAGCGGGCGAACAGAATTAGGCATGTGGCTACTTCACCAGGTATTGGAAGACCGCCTGAAGATTGTCGTCCGGCGACGTGACCTCTTCGATGGCTCCGAACTCCCCACTGGCCGCCATCTCGGTCAGGCGCGCGTAGAACAGATCGGGCTTCCCCGTCTCGACGACGACCGCGTTCTCCTCGAACTTCAAGCTGCGCACGTCGTCGCGCGCCAGAAACTGGCGGGCCAGTCCGCGAGGATCCTGCGCGCGAACATAGACGGTGTGCGGATGCTCGTCGATGAGATCGCGGATGTGATGGACGTCGCCTTCAGCCAGAATCCTGCCGTTGTTGATCAGGAGGATGTTGGCCGTCATCGACTCGATCTCGTGCAGGATGTGACTCGACACGAGAATGCTCTTACCGGCGCGCGCCCACTCGCGAATGAGACGGATGGTCCGGCGTCGGGCCAGCGGGTCCATGCCCGCCAGCGGTTCATCGAGAATCAGCAGGTCGGGATCGTGCACGATGGCCTGCGCCAGCTTCACCCGCTGCCGCATGCCCTTGCTGTATGCCCCGATCTTCTTGCCCGCAGCTTCCATCAGATCGACGGCCGTCAAGGCCCGGCGGGCCGCTTCGTCGGCCTCGCGCTCGCTCAGGCCATTCAGCCTGACGAGCGCCGTGACCCACTCCAGGCCGGTCATGCGGTCGTAGAACGCGTCCTGCTCGGGGCAGAAACCGATGTGGAAGTAGAGCTTCGGATTCCGCCAGATCGGTTCACCCATGACCTTCACGGTGCCTTTGCTCGGTTGCAGCTGACCCGTGATGAGCTTCATGAACGTGGATTTGCCGGCGCCGTTCGGTCCCAGCAGGCCGGTGACACCAGGCGGGACGTTGACCGAAACGTCGTTCAATCCGATCACCTGGCCGTACCACTTGGACACGTGGTCGGCGGAAATGATCGGTTCTCTGCCGGCAACCTGTGGCGCGGGAGCGGTCGCAGTCATCAGGTGACGACCTCAACGCCACGAACGCGGCGCTCGAGGACCGAAATCGACAGCACGACCAGGCCGATGATGACGGTCAAGGACACGGGCCAGGGCGTGGCATACCGGGGTTTGATGCGAAAGACGACGTCCATCACCTGCGCGAGACTCGCCGTCACCGAGAGGTAGGACAGGTTCGTCGACCCCGTGATCGCCACCATGACGCCATAAATCGCCAGGGTGAAGAAGATGATCCCCGCATAGAGAATGCCGACGTAGCGGCTGCTCTTCGACAGCGAAGACAGCGCGAGCATGGTGAAGGTGGCGACCAGCACTTGCAGTAGCGAAGCAACGGTGATCGCCGGGAACAGGAACAGGTTGTTCTTCACGAACGTGAACGTTCCGGCAAACATCACTTGAATGAAGAGCAGCAGTATCGCGGGCACGAACGTCACGAGCATGAGGAACGAAAATAGCACCGCCGCTTTGCCGGCGATGTATTCCGACCGCATGAGCGGTTTGGACAGATAGATCTGAAGCGCGTTGGCGCGCCGATCGTTGGCGATCAATCCCGCCCCGACATAGATAGTGACGACGAACACGAAAAAGTCCTGCTGCTCCAGGAACTGCCGGAATGTCTCGGCTGACGGCGCGAGGATGGATGCCTGCGGAAAATTTGCCGCGATGTAGATCTGCACCGCACGGACGATGAAGGGCATCCAGGCAAACAGCATGAGACCGAGGAACGCCCGTTTCCGGATCATCTGCTTGATGCCGGCCCACGCGATAACCGTCCAGGCGCGGCCCGGCATCGATTTGCCGCCGCGATAGCGGCGATAGCTTTGATCGTGAATCGGCATGGGCTGTTACGGGGCTTCCTCTCCAACCGCCTTGGCGAAAACGTCCTCGAGCGTCGGAACGCTGGGCCGAAGGTGCCTCACCTGCACGCCGTGTTGCGCGGCGAGGGCAAAAATCGCCTGCTGGTCGCTCGAAGCGCCGCCCGCCGGAACGAAGACGCGCATGACGTCTTCGTCGGTCGAGTGACACTCCATCCCCGAGCGTCGCAGCACTTCGAGGAAGGATGGCAGATCGCCCTTCACCCGCAGCTCGAAGACGCGACCGGCCGGCCCCTTGAGCTCGTGGATCGGGCCTTGCGCCGCGACCTGTCCCTTGTCCATGACCACCACGTGATCGCACGTGTACTCGACGTCCGGCAGCAGATGCGACGACAGGATCAGGTTGACGTTCTTGTTGTGGCCAAGATCGCGGATCAACTCGAGCATCTCGTCGCGACCCTTGGGATCCATCCCGTTCGTGGGCTCATCGAGAAACAGGAGGTCGGGATCGTGCACGAGCGCCTGGGCGAGCTTGATGCGCTGCTTCATGCCCGTGGAGTAGGTCTCGATGTTGCGATACCGCGCCTCGCCGAGTCCGACGTAGTAGAGAACCTCGTGGGCCCGCTGCATCGCATCCACACCCGGCAGACCGGCCAACTCGCCGCAATACGCGACGAACGAGACGGCATTCATCCCCGGGATATGTGCATCGCTCTCCGGCATGTAGCCGATGCGCGCGCGAATCTCCATCGGCCGGTGCGCGACGTCGAGCCCGAGCACCGTCATCCGCCCTTCGTCCGGCTTGACGAAACCGAGCAGGGCTTTGAGCATCGTGCTCTTGCCGGCACCGTTCGGACCGAGCAGGCCGACCGCGCCGCTCGCGAACCGAGCGGTGACGTTTTTCAGTGCCGGGTTCTTTCCGTAGATGACCGTGACGTCATCGAGCCGTACGACGAGGTCGTTGGGGGACGTCGGATCCAAGCTCATTCCTATACGGGTTTACGGGCTCCTCAGGTTCCTTGAGCGAGCAAAATTGACTACGACCCGAGAGTTCCCCGCAGACCCAGCAGGTCCGCACGCTCACGCATGAACGCGATGACGTTACCGACGTGCTCGTCGAGGGGCAGGCCGATCTCTTCGGCCCCTTTCCTGATGTCGTCGCGGCTCACGGCCCGGGCAAACGCCTTGTCTTTCATCCGCTTCAAGACTGATGACGTCTCCAGGTCGAGGACGCTCTTCGACGGCCGCACCAGTGCCGCCGCCGTCACGAAGCCCGACAACTCGTCGCATGCGAAAAGCGCTTTCTCGAGCCGCGACTCACGCGGCACGCCGGAGTACTCGGCGTGCGAGAGGATGGCGCGGGTTACCCACTCCGGGTAGCCCTTCTCCTTGAGAATCTCGACGCCGCGGAACGGATGGTTTTCCAGATCCGGCCAGCGCTCGTAGTCGAAGTCATGGAGGAGGCCGACCACACCCCAGTCCTCCTCGCTTTCTCCCCACTTGCGTGCGTATCCGCGCAGCGCGGCCTCGACCGCAAGCATGTGTTTACGCAGGCTGTCGCTGGCGGTGTACTCGGTCACCAGCGCCCACGCGGCCTCACGTGAAAGGCTCCCGGCAGTCAAACGCCCCTCCTCAGGGAGCGGATCATATCCCCATAACCTTGACGACGACCCGCTTGCGCCGCCGCCCGTCGAACTCCGCGTAGAAGACCTGTTCCCATGGCCCGAGGTCGAGCGCACCGCCGGTGATCGGGAGCATCACCTGGTGTCCCATGAGCGTCCGCTTCAGATGTGCATCGGCATTGTCTTCACCCGTCTGGTGGTGACGGTACGGCAGCCCGGCCGGCGCCAGCTTCTCGAGCCATTCCTGGAAATCATGGATGAGGCCATCCTCCCAGTCGTTCACGTAGACACCGGCCGTGATGTGCATCGCCGAGACGAGCACCATCCCTTCCTGCACGCCGCTCTTCTTGACGATCGCGGCCACCTCGTCGGTAATCCGCAGAAATTCCTGCCGTGATTTCGTATTGAACCAGAGATAGTCGGTGAAGACCTTCATGAGAGCGGCAGCGATGCCTCGGCATTGAACGTGAGATCGATCCCTGGTTCAGATCGGAGGATGCGGAAGCCGGCAGCCCCGATCATGGCGGCGTTGTCGGTCGACAGCGAGAGCGGCGGCACGAACACCGGAAGTCCCAGACGAAGGCCACGCGCTTGGGCGTCGGCACGGAGCCGGCTGTTCGCCGACACGCCGCCGGCGATGCCGACGCTGCGCGCGCCCAGCCAGCCGGCCGCTTCGAACGTGCGATCGATCAATGTTTCGACCACGACCTTCTGAAAGCTGGCGCAGATGTCCGCCACGTCGCCGCGCGGCAGCGTGGCGCCTGCGGCATCGGCCGCCGCCGCTTTCCCGGAAACAGGCGCGCCGGTCCGCTCGCGCACCAGCCGCAGCACGGCGGTCTTCAGTCCGCTGAAGCTGAAATCCACACGCCGCGCCGCATCCGGCGGCAAGAGTCCGGGCGGTGCGGTTTGATCCGGAGCGTTGCGATCCGCGTGCGTCAAACGAGTGACCGGGAATGCGTAGGCATCGTCACGACCTTCAGGCGCGAGGCGATCGATGGCCGGTCCGCCCGGATAGCCCAGCCCAAGCAGTTTGGCCACCTTGTCGTACGCTTCGCCCGCGGCATCGTCACGCGTCCGCCCGATGAGCTGATACGTCCCGGCCGCGGGGACGTGATAGAGGCTCGTATGCCCTCCCGACACGACGAGGATCGCCGCCGGCAGCGGCAGCTCACCGTGCGCGAGCGTCAGCGACTCGATGTGACCGGCCAGGTGGTGCACGGGCACGACCGGAAGATTCCTGGCCCAGCCCAGTGTCTTTGCGAAGGAAACGCCGACGAGGAGTGACCCGACCAGGCCGGGTCCCTGCGTCACCGCCACCGCGCCCAGATCGGCCATTCCTATGCGCGCCCCCTCCAGCGCCGCTTCCACGACGCCGCAGATGTCTCTGACGTGCTGACGCGATGCGAGCTCAGGAACGACGCCACCCCAGCCACGATGGATGGCCGTCTGCGACGCCACGATGTTGGAGAGGACGTTCCACGGACGCGCAGGGTCACCGGTTTCGACAACGACGGCGGCAGCGGTTTCGTCGCACGACGTCTCGATGGCGAGAAGATTCATCCCCTGGCCGCCAGAGCGTCGAAGGCGCGCTTCAGCGACTCGGCGTAGGGCGGCTGGAAGATCCCCTTCTCCGTAATGATCCCGGCGATGTAGCGATGCGGCGTGATGTCGAACGCGGGATTGCGAATCTTCACGCCCACCGGTGTCAGCCGCGCCGATCCGAGATGCGTGATTTCCCGCTGGTCGCGCTCTTCGATCGGAATCCGGTCGCCGTCGGGTGTGGACAGATCGATTGTCGAAAGCGGCGCCGCCACATAGAACGGGATCTTGTGCTCGTGCGCGAGCACCGCCACGGTATAGGTGCCGATCTTGTTCGCGGTGTCGCCGTTGGCGGCGATGCGATCGGCGCCGACGATGACCAGGTCGATGTCGCCGGCGCGCATGAGCGGACCGGCCATGCTTTCGGTAATCACGGTGGTACTGATGCCATCGCGCACCAGCTCCCACGCGGTCAACCGTGCCCCTTGCAGAAACGGACGCGTCTCGTCGGCAATCACCGCGATGCGTTTGCCCTGCTCGACGGCCGCGCGCACCACGCCGAGCGCAGAGCCGTAGCCGGCCGTCGCCAGTGCCCCGGCGTTGCAGTGCGTAAGCACCCGCGAGCCGTCCGCGACCAACGCTGCGCCGAAGCTGCCCATGGCCCGGCAGCTCGCCACGTCCTCGTCGTGAATAGCGCGCGCTTCGCGCTCCAGCCGTTCCGGCGAGCTCGTCAGGAGACTCGCCCGCGTGCGCGCCCTCGGCGAACGTCCGCTTCATCCGCTCGATTGCCCAGAACAGATTGACCGCGGTGGGTCGCGTCGACGCCATCATGTCGCACGTCTTCTGAAAGTCGACGGCGTACTGCCGCGTACCCTTCGCCGTGCTCTTGCGCATGCCGAGGGCGATGCCCATGGCCGCGGCCACGCCAATCGCCGGTGCGCCGCGAATCACCATCGTGCGGATCGCGCGTGCGACCTCTTGCGCCGTGCGGCAGCGGACGTAGACCTCCTGTGCCGGCAACTTGCGCTGATCGACCATTACGATCACGTCGCCCTGCCAGTCGATTGTCGGAAGCATGTCTTTATTCTATAGATGAAGTGCGTGGCTTCCGCCTTCAGGCAGTTTGAATTTGCGTAGCTTCCGCCTTCAGGCGGAAGAGCCTCCAGCGGTTGAATCTTCCGGCTGAAGCCGGAAGCCACGAACCGTTTACGAAGCCACCTTCCGGCTAAGCCGGCAGCCACGAAAGATTGTCAGGAGAGCAATCGCCGGTCGAACGGCAGCGGCAGCAACGCCGCCAGGCGGTGGCGTCCCGTCGTCGTTTTCAGGTTGCCGAGAATGACGCCGATGTCGCCGCAGTACTCCCACAGCAGCTGACGGCACGGACCGCACGGCGGCGTCGGATCGTTCGTATCGGCGACCACGGCGATGCGCGTGAAGACGGTGATGCCTTCGGAGAGTGCCTTGACCAGCGCGACCCGCTCGGCGCACAGGGTCAGCCCGTACGTGGCGTTCTCGATGTTGCACCCGGTGATCACCCGCCCGTCGGAGCTCTCGAGCGCGGCGCCGACCTTGAAGCCGGAATAGTGCGCTTGAGCGTGGCGGCGCGCATCGATGGCGGCGGCGAGAAGCGATTGTTCCGGCTGGTAGTCCATCAGCAACGCCTGTTCGATTGGCACGGGCTGCCAGCCCGCTTCGGTCCGTCTGTCCGCACCGCGGCGGGGCAGGTTCCGTCTCTCGCGCGTGTCTCGACGCTCCGGCCGATCGCTTTTCACGTCTGCTTTGCGACGATGTTTCTTTCGACGCCGATCGGCCTCCGACCGCCGTTCCGTTTTACCCCGGCGATCGCCCGACCAGCGGTCGGCCTTCCGGCGGTTAGAGTCGGCCAATGATCCCCTCGAGCAGGTTGGCGAACTCCCCTCGCACCCGCCGCGCCACCTCCATCACTTCGTCGTGCACGAGCGGCTTCGGCAGGACTCCAGCCGCCGGGTTCGTAATGCAGGAAATGCCGAGCACCTCGAGCCCCATGTGGCGCGCGACAATCGCTTCCGGCACGGTCGACATGCCGACGACGTCCGCACCGATCGTTCGAAGATAGCGAATTTCCGCCGGCGTCTCGTAGCTGGGACCGTGGACGGCGGCGTACACGCCGTGTGCGAGACCGAGGCCGCTCTCCTTCGCGGCGTCGTCCGCCAGATCCCGCAGCCGCTTCGAATACACCATCGTCATGTCTGGAAAGCGCGGACCGAATCTGTCGTCGTTTGGACCGACGAGCGGGTTGGTTCCCAGCAAATTGATGTGATCGTCCATCACCATGAGCGTGCCCGGCTTGAACGCGAGATTGATCCCGCCCGCCGCGTTGGTGAGGATGAGCGTTGGTACACCGAGGCGTGCGACGGCGCGAGTGGCAAACGTCACCGTGCGCATGTCGTGCCCTTCGTAGAAGTGCACGCGGCCTGACAGCGCCGCAACCCGCCGTCCTTTGAGCGTGCCGATCGCCAGCTTCCCGGCATGACCGACCACGGCCGACGCCGGCCAGTTGGGAATATCACCGTAGGGAAAGACGTTCGGAGCGCCGAGCGTGTCTGCGAAGTCGCCGAGGCCTGATCCCAGAACGACGGCGACATCGGGAGCGCCGCCGATTCGCTCCCTGAGCCAGCCGGCGGTCTGCTCGACCCGCGCGGCGTAATCGTCGAGTCGGCCCGTCACAGCAGGAATCCGGCGATGGTCGCGGTCACGAAGTTCGCGAGCGTTCCCGCCAGCATGGCGCGGAATCCCAGTCGGGCGAGATCGTGCCGCCGCGACGGCGCCAGCGCCCCGATACCGCCAATCTGGATGCCAATGGAACTGAAATTGGCGAAGCCGCACAGCGCGAACGTCGCAATCGTGAACGAGCGCGGGTCGAGCTGGGACTTCAACTGGCCCAGCTGCGAGTAGGCGATGAATTCGTTGAGCGCCATGCGCGTGCCGAGCAGGTTGCCGATCACGGGTGCATCACGCCACGGAACCCCCATCGCCCAGGCCACCGGTGCGAAGCCCCAGCCGAAGATCTGCTGAAGGCTGAGCCCGACGAGCCCGAGCAGGGCGTTGACCAGCGCGACGAGCGCCATGAATGAGATCAGCATGGCGCCGACGTTGAGCGCGAGCGCGAGGCCCTCGCTGGTACCGCGCCCCGCCGCATCGATGACGTTGACGTCGGTGCGCTCGATCTCGAGGCGCACCGTCCCCATGGTCTCGGACACCTCCGTTTCCGGAACGAAGATCTTGGCCATCATCAGCGTGCCCGGCGCGGTCATGATCACCGCGGTCAGAAGATGCTGCGCTTCGATCCCGAACAGGATGTATGCGGCCATGATGCCGCCGGAAATGTGGGCCATCCCCGCCGTCATGACGGTCATCAGCTCCGACTCGGTCATCCGCGGCAGGTAGGGACGGATGGTCAAGGGCGCCTCGGTCTGACCCATGAAGATGCTGGCGGCCACGTTGAGCGACTCGGCGCCGGACGCTCGCATGACCCGCCGCATGACGATCGCAAACACACGCACGACGATCTGCATGACCCCGAAGTAATAGAGGACGGCGAACAGCGCGGCGATGAAGATGATGGTCGGAAGAACCTGAAAGGCGAAGATGACCGAGTAGCGCGCACCTTCCTCTCCGAGCACCTGCCGCATGATCCGCGGCCAGACTTCCTTGTCACCGAGGGGCCCGAACACCATGCTCGAGCCGACGAAGGCGAAGTCGAGCAGCCGATTGATGGCCGCCCCCAATGTCTGGAACAGCCGCTGCCCCGCCGTTGTCTTGAGGACGAGCAGGGCGAACAGCATCTGGAGCGCCAGACCCCAGGCGACGGTGCGGCGATCGATGGCGCGGCGGTTCGCCGACAGCGCGAATGCCAGCCCGAGGATCACGATCAGACCGACGAGCGGCTGCAACCGTGGCAGTCCGCCGAACGTCGCAATCGCGGCAATGACGGCGGCCACCACGAAGGCGCCGCCGAGCATCGCCGCGTCGCGTGCGTCGTAGGGAACGCGCCGCGGCGGCACGCGAGGAACCTCGCCCTCGACAATCGTCATGGTTTGTCCTCCCGCACCGTTTCGACCACGAGTGGACGGACGGCCGCAGGTGCTTCGGCGATGAGGATGGCCTCGTCGAGCAGCGGCAGGGCTTCGTCCAAACCACGCCCGCCGCGGTGGCGGACGATCAATACCGCATCTCCCTGTTTCACCTCGGTGCCACGCGCGGCGGCAACCGCGATTCCGACACCATGATCGATCGTGTCGTCGATGCGCGCCCGCCCGGCTCCGAGGGCCACCGCCGCACGGCCGATGTGTTCGGCTTGCAATTCGGTCACGTAGCCCGAGCTCGAGGCGCGAACCACGTGTTCGTCCGGGGCGGACGGCAAACGGGTGTAGTCGTCGATGACCGCTGGGTCACCACCCTGGTTCTCGATGATGCGACGGAAAACCTCGAGCGCCGCGCCAGACGTCAAGGCCCGCCGCACATCTCCCTCCGCATCGTCGTCCGCCGACGCCAGACCGGCAAGGATCAGCATTCGCGCCGCCAGGGCCACCGACAGGCTTTCGAGATCGCTGGGGCCCTCGCCTTTCAACGTCTCGATGGACTCGATGACTTCGCTCGCGTTGCCGACGGCATGGCCAAGTGGAGCATCCATCGAGGTGATGAGCGCCTCGGTGCGGACGCCTGACGCATTGCCGATGGCGACGAGCGACTCGGCGAGCCGTCGGGAATCGTCGATCGTCTTCATGAACGCTCCGGCGCCGCTCTTGACGTCGAGGATCAGTCCCCCGATCCCTTCGGCGATCTTCTTGCTCATGATCGATGCGGAAATGAGCGGGATGCTTTCCACGGTTCCCGTCACGTCGCGCAGCGCGTAGAGCTTCCGGTCCGCCGGAGCAATGTCTGAAGTCTGCCCGATGAGCGCGCAACGGACCGAGGTCAGGGAGGCACGCAGCTCGTCCAGCGATAGCGCCGTCCGGAACCCCGGAATCGCCTCGAGCTTGTCGAGAGTGCCTCCGGTGTGGCCGAGTCCGCGCCCCGACATCATGGGGACCAGCGCGCCACAGGCGACGGCCAGCGGCGCCAGTATCAGCGACGTCTTGTCGCCCACGCCGCCGGTGCTGTGCTTGTCTACCGGAATTCCGTCCAACTCCGGATAGGTCATGCGGGTGCCGGATCGCACCATCGCATCGGTGAGTTGCGCGGTTTCCTCAGGCGTCATCCCTCGCCACAGGATCGCCATGAGCAACGCCGACGCCTGATAGTCAGGCAGCGTCCCGTCGGTGACGCCGGCTACGAAGTAGTCGATCTCGGCACGCTGAAGGGCGCGCCCGTTCCTCTTGTTCCTGATGACGTCAACGGCTCGCATGCAGAAGCCGGACAGTAACACAGCATCGCGCCGGCACAGAACGCCCCGCCGACCCGGAAATTTCGCCAAGGACAGCAGGCACTGAGCGGAATCCGCACGCAATACGCTGACAACACGCGAGAATTTGTTAGAATTCCGGCCACCTCTGTCGGGGATGCCGCAACCCGCCGTCACTCTCATGCCAGCAGACGATACCGCGCGGCTCGCGGAGTTCGCGCGAGCGTGCAAGGCGGCGGCTCGGGCTGTTTCGCTGTATCCCGGCGCCCACCCGGCCATTGCCGCTTCGCTCAGCAAACTGTCCGAAACGACGGCCCGGCTGAGCGAAGGGGGGCCATTTCGCCTGCAGGTGGGCTCAGATCGTCTGACCGTGAACGGCGCCATTCCCGCCAAGCCCGACCCGGCAATCGCCGAGCTCGCGTCCCTGCTGCATCGACACTTCATCGGCGCCATGACGCTCAATCCGGGCGCGGACGCCTCGTCCTGGCGCGCTCTGCTGCTGCTCCTGGCGAGGACCCCGGAAGAAGTGCGGGCGGATGGCGGAATGGTCTCCACACATCCGTGTCGGACGCATCACCACGGACGAGCGTCAGACTGGTGGCATCGTCAGCGACATGGCGGCCATCCGCCAGTTGTACGCGAGTGCCGTGCAGGCGGCGGAAACGGCCTGGGACAGCGCGGTGGAAGAGGGTATGCCGGACGTGCCGGCGGCGCTGCAGACGGTCGAAGGGCTGGCGGATGCCGTCAGCCACAACCGCACCGCGCTGATGGCGTTGACCGCGATGCGCAACTACGACAACTACACGTTCACGCACATGGTGAACGTGTCCATCCTGACGATGGGCCAGGCGCGCGCGCTCGGCATCGAAGGACGTCTGCTGCGCGAGTTCGGGCTGTCGGCGCTGATGCACGACATCGGCAAGGTACGCACGCCAAAAGAGATTCTCAACAAGCCCGACAAGCTGACCGACGACGAGTTCGCGATCATGCGGAAGCACACGGTGGATGGCGCGGAGATTCTGCGTCGCACGCCCGAGATGCCGATCCTCGCGCCGGTCGTCGCCTTCGAGCATCATCTCCGCCGCGACGGGAGCGGCTACCCGTTCGGCATCAAGCGGGCCTCGCTGAACGTGGCGACCGTGCTCTGCAGCATCGCCGATGTCTACGATGCGATGCGCTCGCAGCGCGCCTACCAGCAGGCGTTTCCGACGGATCGGATTCTCGCCGTTCTCCAGCGCAGCGACGGCAAACAATTCGATCAACACCTCGTGCGCCGGTTCGTTCAGCTGCTCGGTATTTATCCGCCTGGCAACCTCGTGAAGCTGAGCTCCGGCGAGGTCGCGGTCGTGCTCAAGGTGCACGCCCCTGACCCCTATCGACCGCGCGTCCGCGTCCTGTTCGACGAGTCCGGTACCCGCGCAGATGTTCCCTACGAACGCAATCTGTTCGAAAGCATGGCGCACGGCCTTCCGCCGCCCACCGTCGTCGCGCCTCTCGACCCCGCCGCGTACGGCGTGGATCCGCTGAACTTCATGGTCTAGGGAGACCAGGAGGCGACTCAAGCCGAGGCAGAGTCGCACAGGAGTTCAGGAGATCAGTGATTTTGTTTTTTGAAAAAAAAACGCCCTCCTGATCTTCTGATCTCCTGTTGAAAATCCTCCCGATCTCGATCTGCGTCAGCATCTCCTGATCTCAGGCGTTTCTGCGTTTTTCGCTATACTGCCTCGTTGTTGACGGAAGCGTCGCGCACCGCGCTCATCGCTTTTCTGGCGATCGCCGCTGGCTTTACCTGGCAGACGATCAAGACCGCGCTCATTCCCGTTGCGTCACCCGATCGGCTCGTCGCCGAATTGCGGCTCGCACAAGTTGGCGCGTTGTTGCTCTCGCTGACGGGCGGAGCCTACATCGGCTTCGCGTCCAGTCCGGCGAGCGAAATGAACCCCGGTGCCGGAGCGGATATCGCCATCGCTGTCGGGTTCTTCCTGATTGCGGCGACAACGCTCGTCCGCGATCCCCGCCAGGCCCTGACCATCCTGGCGCTGGCTTTCGCATCCCATGCCATCGTCGACGTGGCTCACCGGCCGGGACTGCTGCCGGCCGGCATCGCCCCGCGCTGGTACTCGATCGGCTGCGCCGTCTTCGACGTCTACATTGGCGCCCTTTGTTACCTCCCAATCCTCAGACGATGAACATGGCGAGCAATCGAGGCTCCCGGCACGACACAGAATTCGCCCGTCGGGTCCTGGCTGCAGGACGGCGGATTCCGACTGGCCGCGTAGCCACCTACGGCGACATCGCCGCAATGGCCGGACGACCACGTGCGTGGCGGGCAGTGGGCAGCATCATGCGCGGGTGCACGGCCGCCGGCGTACCGTGTCACAGGGTCATCGCGGCTGCCGGACGGCTCGGCGGCTACGGCGGGAACGAGGCCATGAAGGGTGCTCTCCTGCGGGCTGAAGGCGTTCTGGTCAGCGGTTCGCGCGTCCGTGACTTTGCCGCCCGACGCTGGAAGAAAGAAAGAAGGAAGAAGGATGAAGGATGAAGGCCCTTTTTCTTCTTCCTTCTTCCTTCCTCCTTCATCCTTTCTTCAGAACCGTTCCGCGAAAAAAGACGTAAACCATTGCTGATGAACCGACACCGGGCAACGCGTGGCACCGAGGGACACGTCTAAGATGTCGGTGCCGCTCGTCCGCACCGAGGGACCGCCGCCGGGCCGGGCCGACGACATGGCGCTCGTCGACCGCTGCCGCAAGGGCGACTTGGGGGCATTCGAGGAGCTCTACCGCCAGCACGCCGGACGCCTCTACAGCGTCGCGTGCCGCATGGTGGGGAACCCCTCGGACGCCGAAGACCTGCTGCAGGAGATTTTCCTGTCGGCCCACCGAAAGCTGGACAGCTTTCGCGGCGAATCGGCGCTGGGTACGTGGTTGTATCGGCTGGCGACCAATTTGTGCCTCGACCACCTGCGCAGCCGGGCGGCGAGGACCAGCCAACTCACCGGCACGCTCGACGACGAGCCGGGCCTGGCAGACGCAGGAAGCCGCACGCTGGCGGACAGCGCGCTGACGCGAATGGATCTCGAGCGTGCCCTGGCGCAGCTGCCCGACGGATGCCGGGCGGCGTTCGTGCTGCACGACATCGAGGGCCTCGAACATCGAGAGGTCGCCGACGCGCTGGGGATTGCCGAAGGAACGTCGAAGTCGCAGGTTCACAAAGCGCGGTTGCGATTGCGGGCGCTATTGGGGCGGTAGAAGACGAGCAGTGGCCGAGATTGATGTACGTGGCTTCCGCCTTCAGGCGGAAGATAGAACAGAGCGCATGAACATGGCGTGCGAGCGATACGCGAACGCGATCCAGGAGCTGGCAGACGGCACTCTGGGACCGATCCGCCGCGCCGAACTGGATATCCATCTCGACGACTGCGAGGCGTGCCGCCGGCTCGCTGACGATCTCGTGCGCATCCGCACCCTGGCATCCTCCTTGGAGCCCATGGCGCCGCCGAACCGCGTGTGGCTGCAGATTGCCGGACGACTGCGCCAGGAAGGACGCATCGCGGCACCGCCGCCGCGTGCCGCGACGCCGTGGCGATTTGCGCCGCTCGCGATCGCCGCGTCGCTGCTGCTCGTCATCGGCACCGCGCTCTACCAGCTGTATCCGCGCGGCGGAACGGACACTGCGCACGTCACGCCTCACGACAGCGGGCAACGAGTCGTCGGCGGATGCCGTCCAAGGCGTTGAAGAGGAGTTCCGGCTGGCCGAGCAGCATTACCAGAACGCCATCGCCAAGCTCGAGCAGGCCGCGAAGACCGATGACGATGCGATCGACGCGAAGACGGCGGAAATGCTGCAAAAGAATCTGCAGGTGATCGACCTGGCGATCGCCGAGAGCCGGGCGGCCCTGCGCAACGAACCGCAAAGTGTGCCAGCGCGCGACAGTCTGTTCGACGCGCTGAAACGCAAGGTGGGCCTGCTGCAGGACACGATCGCACTCATGAACCAGATGCGGAAAGGTGATGCGGCGGGCGCAGCGCAGATCGTCGACGGAGCGAACAAGTCGTAGTTTCAGAGCTGCGGTTGGAAAGACAGAGCAGAACAGATATGAACAAGCTCGCGACAGTTTTCATAGCGGCGACACTGGTTGGCGGTGGGGCGTCGGCGCAGGCGCAGGACCGGATGGTACGCGCCGGCACGATGGTCGAGCGCGTCGAACGGTATCAGGGCCGGGATCGGGATCAGCGCGAGCAGCAGACGGAACGAACCACGAGGACGCTGAAGGTCGGATCCAACGGCGAGATCCATATCGGCAACATCGCGGGCAATATCATCATCACTCGCGGCGGAGGAAGCGAAGCGACACTGGAAGTGATCAAGACGTCGCGCGGGCGAACCACCGACGAGGCGCGGGAGATGCTCGGCCTGGTGCAGGTGGACATCACCGAGCGCGGCGGACGCGCGGAGGTCAGGACGCGCTACCCGCAAGGGGATGATTACCGCCACGAGCGCCGCCGCAATGTCCACGTATCGGTCGCCTTCAACCTGGCCGCCCCAGCCGGCACGCGCGTGTCGGCCACCTCGGTGTCCGGTGACATTTCGTGCAAGGACATCACTGGCGACGTCGCGCTCGAGTCGGTGAGCGGCTCGGTGCGCATCGCCAATGGCGGCCGCGTGGCTGCCGCGAAATCGATTTCCGGCAACGTGGAAATCACGGACACGCAGATCGAAGGACAAGCGGAAGCGTCGAGCGTGAGTGGCAACGTGCTGATGCGCAGCGTCAAGGCGCGCAGTCTCGAGGCTGCCTCGGTGAGCGGCAACGTCATCGTGCAAGACGTAACTTCCGATCGCGTCGAGGGACAGACGGTGAGCGGCGAAGTGCAGTTCTCCGGAACGCTCACGAGCGGCGGCCGCTACGAGTTCTCCTCGCATTCGGGTAGCGTGCAGGTGGCCGTGGCCGGAGGCACCGGCTTTGAGCTCGAGGCGACCTCCTTCAGCGGCTCGGTGCGTTCGGACATCGAGATCAAGACGCAGGGCACCGAGTCCACCGGGCGACGCCAGCGCACGATCCGCGGCGTCCACGGCGACGGCAGCGCCGTACTCGACCTCACCACCTTCTCCGGCAGCATCGTCGTCACCCGCCTCCGCTAAAGCTACGGCGCGGCAGGCTCCGCCCGCTAAAGCTTCGGCGGGCAGGCTGAGTCCTGCGCAACCGAGTCCCGAGCCCCGAGCTCCCGAGCCCCGGTCTAATTTCACAGAGTGGCACCCTCCTTGCTCAGCTTCACTGACACTCGAGCGCGTCGCGCGGCTATAATGCTGAGTGATGGTCGGTGTGTGTAGCGTTCAGGAGAGTGGACCTATGAAGAAGCAGTGGATTCTAGTGGGCATGCTGGCGTCCGTCATGCTCGGCTCCCCGGCGCTGATAGCTCAGCACAAGGCGCCGAACACGCAGCCCACGACCGCGCAGCCGCCATCGGCACCGACAGGTGAAGTCCCACTCGGCACTGTGCGCATTCCCCGTAGCGTGACTGCGGACGGCAAGCCGCTCCCGGCGGGAACCTATACGGTGAAGGTCACGGCGCAGGAAGCCAAGCCCGAAGCCGTTGGCACGACCGAGCCACTCGAGCGCTGGGCGGAGTTCTCGCAGGGCGGCGCGGTCAAGGGACGCGAGGTCGTCACCATCGTTCCTGAAGCCGAAATCAAGATGGTCGTGAAAGACGCTCCGCCCCGTCACCGGCACCGCAAAGGTGCAGACGCTCAAGGGCAACGACTATCTACGCGTCTGGGTCAACAAAGGCGGGAATCACTTCCTGATTCACCTGCCGACCGGCGCCACGGCGACGCCGTAAAGAAAGAAAGAAAGAATAAAGAAGGACGAAGGAAGAAGGCTCAGAAAAGGTTTCCTTCTTCCTTCTTCCTTCCTCCCTCTTCCTTTCTTCACACTGCCATCACGTCGAACTGCTCGTGGTGGAGGTGCGTGTCTGGTTTGATGGTGATCGGCCTGCCTAGCGTTCGCTGAAGGTCCCGCAGCAGCGCGCTCTCCTCTTCCTTCAGCGCCCGCGCGATATCCGGATTGACTCGAAGAATCACACCCTGTCCGTCGAGCTCGGGACCGATCTTGCGGATCTCGGTCAGGATCTCCAGGCAGATCGTCGACGCCGACTTGATCGAACCCGACCCCGAGCAATAGGGACAAGGCTCGGTCAGCTGACGCTCGAGGCTCTGTTTCACACGCTTCCGTGTGACGATGACGAGCCCGAAGTCCGAGACTTGCAGTGCCTTCGACGGGGAGCGATCCTTCCGCAGTTCCTTCTCGACCTCCTGAAAAACCTTCTGCCGGTTCTTCTTCTCCTCCATGTCGATGAGGTCGAGCACGATGATCCCGCCGAGATCGCGCAGGCGGATCTGGCGGACGATCTCCTTCACCGCCTCGAGGTTCGTCTTGACGATCGTGTCCTCGAGCCGGCCCGTACGCTTGCCGACGTAGCGACCGGTATTGACGTCGATGGCGACGAGCGCTTCCGTCTGGTTGATGACCAGGTATCCGCCGGACTTGAGCCAGACCTTGCTGCGCAGCGCTTTGTCGATCTCTCCCTGGACGCCGTACTCTTCGAGGATTGGGTAATCCTTCGCATACAGCTTCACGCGCGGCAGCAGGGCCGGCATGATTCGCTCCACGAGGGCGACCACCCGGCGGTGCTCCTGCTCGTTGTCGATTCGGATGGCCGTGTAGTCGTCCGTGAGGAGGTCGCGCAGCAGCTTCGTGACCAGGCTCTGTTCCTGGAACAGGAGCGCCGGCGGCCGGCGCCCTTCCATCCGCTGGCGGATTTCGGTCCACACCTGATGGAAGTACGAGAGGTCGCTGACGATGTCCTCTTCGGAGCGGCTGGCGGCAGCCGTCCGGATGATGACGCCGCCGGTAAATCCGTGCTGCTCGCGGAAGGTGCGGACAATGCTGCGCAGGCGTGAGCGCTCTTCGCGCGATTCGATCTTGCGGGAAACGCCAACGTGGTCGACCGTCGGCATGAAGACCAGGAAGCGTCCTGGCATCGTCACATGCGACGTCAGGCGGGCTCCCTTCGTGCCAAGCGGCTCCTTGACCACCTGGACGAGGACCTCCTGTCCTTCTTTGAGGAGATCTTCAATTTTGGCGTCGGGACGCTCGCGCTCTCGCTCGCGGTCGCGCGCCCGCCGCTCGGCCCGGGCGCCGCCCGCATGGACGGAGGCGGCGGCCTCGGCGCCTTCGACGGCCGGCTCGGCCGGCGTGATGACCGCGGCTGCTACCGCGGGCTCGGTGGCGACGACTTCGTCCGCGTCCGCGTCTGCGTCCTCATCGCCGGACTCCAGCCGTTCGAACTCCTCGACGGTGTTGACGACCTCCGTGACGTAGAGGAAGGCGTCGCGCTCGAGTCCGATGTCAACAAACGAGGACTGCATGCCGGGCAGGACTTTGGAGACCCGCCCCTTGTAGATATTGCCGACAACACCGCGCGACTTCTCGCGCTCGATGAAGATCTCGACGACCTGATCGTCCTCGAGGATGGCGACGCGCGTGTCGTGGTCGCTCGAGGAGATGATCATCTCCTTGTTCATGGATAGAGCTCCGCTGTGCTGCGCGCACGGCCGTATCTGCGCCGGCGCGCGGGTACACCCGGCGGGCCAACCGCCCGGCCAGCACCCACGCGACAACGGCGAATATCAGGAACTGCATACGCTCAGCAGGGAAAAACTTTCAGTTCGTGAACCGACGCATGCGGACGTTCAGGATCAGACCAAACGCCGCCAGCGTGGCAATCATCGACGACCCCCCATAGCTCATGAGAGGCAACGTCAAACCTTTGACCGGCGCCAGTCCGGCCGACATCGTAATGTTGTAAATCACCTGGAACGCAAAACCGCAGATCAATCCCCCCACGAGGTACGCGCCGATGCGGTCTTTGGCCATGCGCGCCGCTTCGATCGACCTCAGAATCACGAACAAATAGAGGCCCAGTGCGGCGAGCACTCCGAGAAAGCCGTGCTCCTCCGCCAGGACGGAAAAGATGAAATCGTTGTGGGCGACGGGCAGGAACTTGTACTGCCCCTGCGTGCCCTTCATGAACCCCTTACCCAGAAGCCCGCCGGAGCCGACGCTGACGCGCGCCTGGATGGGTTGGTAACCCGCGCCGCGCGGGTCCTGCTCAGGGTCGAGAAAGATGATGATCCGGGACTTCTGATACTCCTTCAACGCGAAGTTCCAGGCGATCGGTGCCAGCAGAACGGCCACGGCGAGGGCGATGCCGATCAACCGGAGCCGCAGCCCGGCAAGATACGCGATGCCGAAGCCGACGGGAATGAGCGTCACCGCTGTCCCGAGGTCCGGCTGCTTGGCAATCAGCAGGAATGGCACGACCGCGAAAAGGCATCCCACGAGGATGTCGGTCGGGGTCCGGGCGCCGCGACGATTCTCACCGAAGTACATGGCGAGAACCAGGGCGAGCGTCACCCGGGCGAATTCGGACGGCTGCACTTTGAAGCGGCCGACTTCGATCCAGCGTTGCGCGCCGCCGGCGCTGTCGCCCGAGACCAGGACGAAAACCAGAAGCGCGACCAGCGCGGCGAAGACAAACAACGAATGCTCAGCGAGCTTGCGGTAGTCGAGCATGAGGCACACGACCAGGGCGATGCCGCCAATGCCGAGCGCGTACATCTGGGTCGCGAACTCACGACCAGGACGTCCCGTCCCATCCGGAAGACGGACGTAGGTCGTGCTGTAGATCATCGTCAGGCCAATGCCGGCGATGACGAGCACGGCTCCGAGGAGGAGCCAGTCGACGTGGAAATAAAGTCGGCGTTCGAACACAACTTAGTCGCTAGTCGTCTAGTCGTCAGTCGTTAGTCGTCGCTAGTCGGTCAATCCCTGGATTCAGCGAACCGTGGCCGCCGGAGCCGCCGTGTTTCCGGCAATGACGGTTCCGGGCACAGGAGCCTTCTGCAGGACGGGGAGCGGCAGGCCTTCCTGCTTCGCATAGTACGTCTCAATCACGTGTTTGGCGATGGGCGCCGCAAGATAGCCGTGCTCGGAGTGCTCGGCGAACACGACGCCGGCCAGCACAGGATTGTCGCGCGGCGCGAAGAAGACGAACCACCCGTGATCGCGCACGTCCATCTTTCCGCGCGCGGCTCGTGCGCCGGTCAGCGAGATGACCTGCGCGGTTCCTGTCTTGCCCGAGACGTCGCGGCCCTCGATTTTCCCGCGTCCACCGGTGCCCGCGGCGTTCACGACCATCCACAGCCCGTCGTGCAGCGCGCTCACGGTCGAATTCTTCATCTTGACCGTCGATTGCGGCGGCGGCGGGGGCACCGGCTTCCAGCCCTGTCCTTGTCCTTCATCCACCGCCTTGAGAACGTGCGGCGTAAACCGGGTGCCGCCGTTGGCGACCGTCATCATCATCGTGGCCAGCGACAACGGCGTTGTCGCCACCGCACCCTGACCGATGGCGACGGAGATCGTTTCACCCGCGTACCACTTTTCACCGAACCGGGCCCGCTTCCACTCGGTGGACGGCATGATGCTCTGGATCTCGTTGGGAATGTCGATGCCGGTCTTGTCGCCGAGGCCGAGCGCCGTCGCCCACTTCGCGATCCGATCGATGCCGAGCATGTTCCCGAGCGTGTAGAAGTACACGTTGCAGGACTTTTCGATCGCGTGCCGCATGTCGACGCTGCCGTGTCCGCCTTTCAGGTGGCACTGAAAGAAACGGCCGAAGAACGTCGCGCCGCCGGGACAGGACACGCGAAAGTCCGGTGTCGCAATGCCTTCCTCGAGCGCGGCGGTGGCCACGACGATCTTGAACGTCGATCCGGGCGAGTAGCGACCCTGAAGTGCGCGATTCTGCAGGGGTCGGAGCTTGTCCGTGTTCAGCGCCGACCAGGTCGCACGGTCGATCCCGACGGCGAACCGGTTCGGATCGTAGGCGGGAAGGCTGACGAGCGAGAGCACCTCGCCCGACCGAGGATCCAGCACGACCGCCGCGCCGTTGTACCCGAAAAAGTGGAACCCATCTTCGGCGGCCTTCTGCAGGTCGGCGTCGATGGTCAACTGCAACCGTCGGCCTTCGACCGGCTGCTTCGTACCAACTTCGTCGAGCTCGCGGCCGAGGCTGTTGACGACGACGAAGCGATCGCCATCGGCCCCCATCAGATACTGGTTGAAGGCCTGTTCGACGCCCGCCTGACCGACGATGGCGCCGGACTCCACGCCCTTGTATTCCGGTCGCGTCAACTGTGATTCGGTGACTTCACCCACGTAGCCGAAGAGATGCGCGGCGAGCGCGGCCGGCGGATATCTGCGCGTCGGAACTTCCTGGTGAATGATCCCGGGCAGTTCCCATTGCCGCGCCAGGAACGCGACGAGCTGCTCACGGGTGGCGTTCTCGATGAGAACGATTGGACGGTAGCTCGGCTCCCGTCGCCTGCGATTGACGGTTTCACGCAGAGCCGCTTCATCGACACCGGTCGCGGTGGCCAGAGTGTGCAGCGTCCGATCGATGTCCCTCGTCTGCTCGCGCAACAGCGCGATGTTGAACATGCTCTGATTCTCGACGAGGATCGTCCCGTTCCGGTCGAACAGCACGCCACGCGGCGCCGGCAGCGGCAGCCGCCGCATGTGGTTGTTCTCCGCCATCTCCCGGAACTTCTCGTGCGAGGCGATCTGGAACACCCAGAACGCGACCGCCAGCGCGGAGAAGACAATCGCGACGACGTACTGAATCACGGTGAGCCGCTGCGTCAGGCTGCGGCGATCGTCAGGAGCTACGGGGGGCATATTAGTCGTCGGTCGCTAGTCGTTAGTCGTCGTTAGTCGTATCGTTATCGTCAGTCGTCAGTCCTAAAATCGTCGCCGGGTGATGCTGGCGCCTCGGTCACGGCGCCGCTGCAGGAGGCCGGGGCCCATCTCAACAATCTGGAACGCGATGATCCCGACGATGCCATTGACGGCGGCCTGGGTCAGCACCGCTGTCCAGCGCAGCGCGAACGCGCGGGACTCGACGAGCGCGTACAGCGCCTGAAAACACAGCTCGTGGACGAGAGTGGCGCCGATGAACATCACGAACCGCGGCAGCGGCTGCGAGACGATGAACTGGGCACCAAGCACGCCGACCGCGAAGCCGACGATCGTTTTCGTCAGGCCGCCGATCCCGATGACCCCGCCGGCGAGCGCATCCTGGATGATCCCGCCGGCGCTGCCAGCCAGCAAACCGGGCACCGGCCCGTAAACCAGCGCGACGAACACGACGGCGACAAGTACCAGGTTGACGGCGGTTCCGCCGCCCATCGTCAGTCCCGCGAGCGTCGTCTGCAGCGCCAGCGCCCCGGCCAGAGCCAGGATTACGCCTGCTGCTTTCATCGCGTCGACCCGGCGTCGGACTCCGCCGCACTGACCGCCGAGCGCGCGGGCACGAGCACCACGAGCACTTCCTCCAGGCTGCGGAATTCGACCAGCGGCCGGACTGTGACGTCGAGATACAGGCCCTTTCCCTTCTCGACGGATGCCACGCGCCCTATCGCAAAGCCCTTCGGGTAGATGCCTTCCGCACCGGAAGTCACAATCGTGTCGTCCACCTTCAGATCGGCGAGGTTCGACACCAGCTCCAGGCGCAGAGGCGCTTTCCCAGGCTCGTCCTGGCCGACCACGATGCCGCCGGCTCTCGTGCGCTCGCTCAACGCTCCGGCCGCAGCGTGGCGATCGATGATGAGCTGCACGCGCGCCGCATGCGCCGCCGGCGACCCCACCACGCGCCCGACGATGCCCGTGGGTGCGATGACCGCCATGTTCTCCTGCACGCCGTCGGCGGAACCGCGATCGATGGTGACCGATTGCATCCCCGGGTTCGGGTTTCCGGCAATCACCTCCGCGGGAAGCGTCGGCGTCGATACGGTAACGCGCAGGTTCAGCAGCTCTTGCAACTTCGTCGTGCGCGCCGCCAAGGCGCGTTGCTCCTGCAGGCGAACCTCGAGCTCCGCCACCTGCTTCCGCAGCGTTTCGTTCTCCGACCGAACGCCGCGCAGGTCCACGTAGTTCCCCCACCCATTGCGCACGCCGTGCACGACGCTCGCGGTGCTCTGCTGAACGCTGGCGAAGGCGCCGAGCGTGACCGACTCCAGGACCCGCACGCCCGATTTCGACTGCACCTGTGCCGAGATCAGGATCACGTGGCCAACCGTGACCGCCAGGAACAGGTACCCGGTGCGCTGGCGAATATCTAGCATCTCGGCGCTCGGCGCTCGGTAGTTCGGGGCTCGAGATTCGCATTGTACCGTTCGGTTCTGCCATCCCGGGTTCTACCGACTCCGAGCGCCGAGCTCGCCGAGCTGCCGGTCTAGTCAATCGAAATCTTCCGCAACAGATTGAAGTCCGACAGCATCTTGCCGGCGCCGAGCACGACCGATGACAGCGGATCCTCCGCCATGGCCAGCGGCAGGCCGGTTTCCTCGCGCAGCCGCTTGTCCAGGTTCTTGAGCAGCGATCCGCCGCCGGTGAGCACGATGCCGCGATCGACGATGTCGGCGGACAGTTCCGGCGGCGTGCGCTCGAGCGCGACGCGCACGGCATCGACGATGACGTTTACGGTTTCCGCCAGCGCTTCGCGGACTTCTTCGTCCGTGATCGTGATCGTCTTCGGCACGCCCTCGATCAGGTGCCGGCCCTTGATCTCCATCGTCATCCGCTCCTCGAGCGGATACGCTGAGCCGATCTCCATCTTGATGGCTTCGGCCGTGCGCTCGCCGATGAGCAGGTTGTACGTTTTCTTGATGTACTGGATGATCGCTTCATCCATCTCGTTGCCCGCCACCCGCACCGCTTTGCTGTAGACGATGCCGGCCAATGAAATGACGGCGATGTCGGTCGTGCCGCCGCCGACGTCCACGATCATGTTGCCGGACGGCTCGGTGATGGGCATGCCGGCGCCGATGGCCGCGGCCATGGCTTCCTCGACGAGGTGAACCTCGCTCGCCTTGGCCCGGTAGGCGCTGTCTTTCACCGCTCGCTTCTCGACCTGTGTGATCTCCGACGGCACTCCGATCACGATGCGCGGCCGCACCCAGACATTGCGGTTGTGCGCCTTTTTGATGAAGTACGTCAGCATCTTCTCGGTCACCTCGAAGTCGGCGATGACGCCGTCCTTCATCGGTTTGATGGCGACGATGTTGCCCGGCGTCCGGCCGAGCATGTCCTTGGCGTCCCTGCCAACCGCTTCAATCCGCCCGTTCACCTTGTTGATGGCGACGATGGACGGCTCGTTGACGACAATGCCCTTCCCGCGAGCGTAGACGCACGTGTTGGCCGTCCCGAGATCGATCGCGAGATCGCTCGAGAAGAGCGAAAACAGAGAACGCAGACTCAATGAAACTCCTCGAAGCCATGAACGTCGACCGCTGACCGACGCAGGCGATCGCGCAGACCCGCATTCGGCACGCGAAGTTCAGCGTTCAACGTGTCACGCACCGGCTACCCGGATGCCGTTCTTCCCGCCGTCCTTGACCGCATACATCGCCTCGTCCGCGGCCTGAATCAGCTGCTCGGCCGAGGCGGCGACGTCGGGAAGCGTCGCAACGCCAACCGAGACCGTCAGGGAAATATTCAGCCCGATACTCTTGAGGAAAATCCACGCTGCGATCTTTTCGCGGATGCGCTCGCCGACGAAAAAAGCTCCGTCGCTACCCGTATCCGGCAGCACGAGCGCGAACTCGTCCCCTCCGAAACGCGCCACGATGTCCGTTTCGCGCGCACTGTCGCGGATGACGCCGGCGGCCTCGACCAGGGCGCGGCTGCCAAACAGATGCCCGTGTTTGTCGTTGATCGACTTGAAGCCATCGAGGTCGATGAACAACAGCGACAACGGCCGCCCGCTGCGCGATGCACGCTTCGTTTCCCGTCTCAGCACCTGCGCCAGATACCGCGAGTTGTACAACTGCGTCAGGTCGTCGGTGACCGACAACGCCTCGGCGCGCTGCATGCGCACCGCGTTGTCGAGCGCGATCGCCGCCGGCTCGAGCGCCGCCTTGACGACGTTCAGCGTGGCCCGCTCGAACCGCGGCTCGCGCGCAGCGGCCACACGATCGATCGCCACGAGCGCGCCAATTACCCCACCCCGGCTCTCGAGCGGCAGTCCGATGGCCGCCACGGCGACGGCGGCGTCGGCGCGGATCAGCCGCCGGTCTCCGCTCACGTCCGCCGACGAAAACACCTCACCCGTCCGGATCACCCACCCGCCGACGGCCGTGGCGGCGGCGTCGAGCGTGGGGGAAAGGGCACGGGTGGCCATCGGCTGAATCCCCCCGCTGTCGTTGCGGGCCAGGACCAGCCAGCCGGGCGCCGGCACCCATTCCGTGGCACGCGCGACGAGCGCCTCCGCGACCCGCTCGGGGTCGAGGCTGGCGTTCACGGCCCGGATCATCTCCGCGAGGGTATCGGCGCGTGACCACCGACGCCGCAGCGCCGTTTGAATCCGCTGCAACCGGGTCGCGAGGTCGGATCGCCCCGTTGACGCAGGTTTCCGGGTCGATGGACGGCGCTGACGGGCCCGAAGCTGCTGCCTGCCGGTCTCCGTCAATCGGCTCTGCGTCTCATGGGAGTGACGAATCGCTCTAAGTCCTTCTATTCCCAACAAATATAGCACACCGGCCTATTTATCGGCGCGGCACGCCCCATGGTCCAGAAGAACTGTCATAATGTGAGTTTCTGCCCGCTCAAACGAGGCTTGCAGCCATGACCATGCTCGACCGGATGCGGCGCCATAAGAACTGGCTCAAGTGGAGCCTGTTCTTCGTCGTGGTGGCGTTCATCCTTCTCTATATCCCCAGTTTTCTCCCAACCCCCGGGATGCCCGCCGGCACTCACGACGTCGTGGCGACGGTGGACGGCCGGGACATCACCGTTGGACGGTTCCGGCGCGCATATCTGCAGCAGATGCAGCAGTATCGCAGCCAGTTCGGCGGTAACGTGGACGAAAAGCTGCTGAAGCAGCTCGGAATCGACCAGCGAATCGTCCAGCAGATGATCGAGGAAGAGGCCGCGCTGGCCGAGGCCGAACGTCTCGGCATCGGCGCGAGCGACGAGGAAGTGCGCGAACGCATTCTGGCGCTTCCCTACTTCCAGGAGAACGGACACTTCATCGGCGACACGCGCTACCGGCAGATGCTGCAGATGGCCAATCCGCCGCTGCGCACCGATGAATTCGAGGAGCAGATTCGCCGCAGCGTGGCCGTCGAGAAACTCCGCGGAGCGCTGACCGACTGGATCGCAATCAGCGATCGCGAGGTCGAAGACGAATTCAAGCGCCAGAACGAGAAGGTCAAGCTGGCGGTCGTCAACTTCCCGGCGGACAAGTTCCGCGAGGCGGTTGCCGGCTCGGTGTCCGATGCGGACGTGGCGAAGACGTTCGAGGAGCGCAAGAACGACTATCGGCTGCCCGAAAAGCGCAAGATCAAGTACGGGATGGTCGACACCCAGAGCCTGCGCGAGCGCACGCAGGTGTCGCCGCAGGACGTGCAGCGCCACTACGAGGACAACCAGCAGCAATACAGCACGCCGGAACAGGTCCGCGCCAGCCACATCCTCTTCAAGATCGACGGCAAGGATGAAGCCGCGGTGAAGGCGCAGGCGGAGAAAGTGCTCGCCGAGGTCAAGAAGCCGGGCGCCGATTTCGCCAAGCTCGCGAATCAGTACACGGAAGAGGAAGTCGGGAAAACGCGCGGTGGCGACCTGGACTTCTTCGGTCGCGGGCGCATGGCGAAGGAATTCGAGGACGCCGCGTACGCTCTGGAAGTCGGCCAGATCAGCGACGTCGTCAAGTCGCCCTTCGGGTTGCACATCATCAAGCTCACCGACAAGAAGGCGGCGACCACGCGCAGCCTCGACGAGGTGCGGGCGCAGATCGAGGATCAGATCAAGTGGGAGCGGGCCCAGGCCGAGGCGCAACGCATCGTCGACGGCGTTGCCCCGCTGCTGAAAACGCCGGCGGATCTCGACACGGCGGCGCGGTCACGCGGATTGACGGTGAGCGAGTCGGGATTTTTCGCCCGCGACGAGCCGATCGCCGGCCTCGGCATGGCACCGGCCGTCGGCGAGCGCGCGTTCGAAATGAAGGAGGGAGAGGTCAGCGATCCCATTCGCACGCCGCAGGGCTTCGCCTTCATCACCGTCACCGGCAATCAGCCGGCGCGGTTGCCTTCGCTCGACGAGGTGAAAGCGAAAGTGCGCGACGATATCGTCAAGAAGAAGGCGCTCGACGAGGCGCGCAAGAGAGCCGCCGAGATTGGTCCGAAGCTGAAGTCAGGCGACTTCAACGCCGTCGCCAAGGCGGCCGGGCTCGAAGCGCACGACAGCGAGCTCCTCGCCCGCGGGTCCGCGGTTCCTGAAGCGGGCGTCAGCCCGGCGGTGGACGCCGTGGCCTTCACGCTGCCCACCGGCGGCGTCAGCGACGCCATCGTGACCGATAACGGCGCCGTCATCGTCAAGGTGTTGGAGAAGAAGGATGTCACGCCGGCGGAAGTCACCGCTGGCAAGCCGCAGGTGCGCGAGCAGCTGATCGGCGAGCGGCGCAATCGCTTCTACACGTCTTACATGAACAAGGCGCGGGAGCGGATGAAGATCAACATCAATCGGGAGACGCTGGCCCAAGTTATTACATAGACACCCGTGGCGCGGGGCTTTAGCCCCGCGTCAATGTCGCTCGAGCCAGCTCTGACGCGCAGCTAAAGCTGCGCGCTACATGCGTTAGTGAACGAACACGTTCGGCATGAGTGCGAGCGGCTCGCCGCGGCGGAAGAGGCGCAAGGGCGCTGAAAGCGCCTGCAGCGCTCGCGGATCGCGGAAACCGAGCAGGCTGCCGAGCATGGTGCCGCTGTCCATCCGGCCGAACGGGTCTGCCAGCGCCTCGTAGAACGACTTCTTCGGCGGATAGAGCATCAGCTCCACTTCCGCATTCGGCTCGAGCTTTGCGCGCTGCTTGGCGATGACCAGCGCCCGCTGCAGCCCGCCCAGCTCGTCGACCAGACCAATCTGCTTCGCTTGTTTCCCCGTCCAGACCCGGCCCTGGGCCACGGCGTCGATGCGTTCAGGCGTCGTATTCCGGCCGGCCGCTGCCTTTTCGACGAACAAGTCGTAGGTCGCCTGCATATGCTGGGTGACGCGCGCGCGTTCCTCGGGAGAGAAAGGCCGGATCGGCGAGTAGAGCCCGGCGTAGCGCCCCTGCGTGACCGACTCCATGTTCATTCCCATCTTCTTCAACGTGCCGTCGATCACGAACTTGATCATCACGACGCCGATCGAGCCGGTCAGCGTCGCCGGTTGCGCGACGATCGCGTGGGCCGGCATGGCGATGTAGTAGCCGCCTGAGGCCGCGACATCCGACATCGAGGCAATCACCGGCTTACTCGCTCGCGTGAGCTGCACCTCGCGCCAGATCACGTCGGAGGCGATCGCCGAGCCGCCGGGGCTGTCGATGCGCAGCACGATCGCGCGGACGCTGCTGTCGGCGCGCGCCTTTCGCAGGTAGCGCACGATCGTGTCCGACCCGGCGACCATTCCCTGCGGCGAGTCGTAGCTGCTCTCCCCCGAGCTGATGATCCCGACCGCGTAGATGACGGCGATGCGCGGACCTCTGTTCAGGCCGAGCGACGTCAGACTCACCTGCCGGTACTCGTCTTCTTCCATGAACCTGGCGCTCGTGCCCGACTTCTGGCCCAGCTGCACTTTGTCGTCGAGCTCGTCCTCATACGCCAGATCGTCCACGAGACCGGCGCGAACCGCATCTTCCGGCAAGTACGGTCCGTGATCGATCATCTCGCGGATCGCCTGCTCGGACTTGCGCCGACCCTGCGCGAGCCCGCGAATCAGCTGCTCGTACATGTCGCCGTTGAGCGACTCCGCCATCTCGCGGTGCGCAGGCGTCATCGTGTTCTCGGTGAACATGTTCGACGCCGTCTTGTATTCACCGATGTGCAGCGCATCGGGCACCGCCCCGATCTTCTCGAGCGTGCCGCGCAGGAACAGCTCGTAGTTGGCCATGCCAGTCAAGTCGAGCGACGCCGCCGGCATCAGAAAGACCTTGTCACAGGCGGTCGCCAGATAGAACTCCTGTTCACCGCCGTATTCGAGGTAGGCGATGATCGGCTTTCCCGACGTCTTGTAGTCGAGGATGGCGTCCCGCACCTCCTGCACCTTGCCCCAGAGCGCGGCGGTGCTGGTTGGACGGATGACGACGCTCTGCACGCGCCGATCGACCTTGGCTTTGCGCAGCGTGTCAATCAGCGAACGGACGGTCGGGGGCGCTTTCATGAACGATCCGACGAGCCCGCCCGGCTCGATCTCGTCGAGATTCCCGCTCACCCGCACGATCAACGTGGAGTTGCCGGCCACCTTGGGCTCGCGCCCGATGAGCAGCGCGGTAACGATCAGGCCGGCGGCGGAGATGAGCACCGCCACGACCACGAGCACAATGACGAGCCAAACGCCGCGCTTGCCAGCCACAGAACGCCTCCCGCGATAACGGATTTCGAGTATAGCGCCGATGTTTCACAACCACCGGGACAGGCGCGTTTTTACATGCTCTTTGAGCGGAAAACGCATCTTCGGGAGGCGGAACTGCAATTTCGGCATCGGATGTCGGCTTTGTGATCGGATAAGCTGAAGAAAAACGAGCAAAAACCAACCTCTGCAACCGCTTAGCCGATGGCCCGGGGTTTGCGGAGCGTCCCCGGGTATGGAAGCGCCGACTCCCGGCAGAGTCGTCCTCGTGGCCGAAGATGATCCGCACTCGCTCAGCGGATACATCGAGTTCCTGTCGACGGCCGGTTTCATCGCCTCCGGCCGGGGTGACGGTCGCGAAGCGCTGGCCACGGCGCTCGAGAACGTGCCTGATGTCGTGGTCACCGACATCGCGATGCCGGGACTCGACGGTTTCGGTCTGGCCGCGGCGCTGCACGCGGATCGGCTGACCAGACACGTACCAATCATCGGCATGACGGCGCACTGGACCACCGAGATTCAGAGCGAAGCGCAGCGAGCCGGCTTCAGCGCCATGCTGTTGAAGCCCTGCCTGCCGACACATCTGCTTGCCGAAATCGAGCGCGTCCTGCGGCACGCACGGCTGATGGCCGGCGCGCTCGGACGCGATACCCACGAGGTCGAACCCGCTCTCCCCGTCGGCCTCCGCAATGCCGTCCTGCGCCGTCGCGGCGTCGATTTCTAAATCTCTCTTCACAATCGGCGCCAGGTTCTCATACCGCGCGGAGTCGATACCACTCCCACGCGAAGGCGATGATGAACCCGACGACAGCCGCGATCAGAATCGAGTTGCTATCAACGTAGCCGGCTGAGACGCCACCTGTTCCTCTGAGGCGACCAATCAGCATCGGCCCGAACAGCGGCAGGACGAACGCGACCAGAACCCACAGGATCGACGCGAGCACGGCACCGCCGATACCGAAGAGAAGACTCTTGACGTAGACCATCCCCGAAGCTCCGGGCTTGCCGTATTGGAGGGCACCAGTCTACCTCCCCGAGCCTTTTCTGAAGGCTTTCCCTGCGGTATAGTTAGAAGTTCCAATCGAGTAGGTTCTCCCCCTTCGTGCGGAAGTGGCGGAACTGGCAGACGCGCAAGCCTCAGGAGCTTGTGGCCGCAAGGTCGTGGAGGTTCAAATCCTCTCTTCCGCACCATTCGACTCGGCCGCTACGCGGCCTCGCTCATGGCTGGCCATTCGGTTTTTACGCGGCCCAGGCGTTACCACTTCTTGCGCCGAGGCGAATGCCCTGAGCGAGCGCACCGAGTCGAAGGGCTTCGTCGCATGACTTTTGTGTACATCCTACGTTGCGCCGACAACACGCTCTACATCGGTCATCATCGAGTTTGAACTGCGAGGCTATCGGGTCCGACAGCTAGGTCCGAAGGGCTATTTCGTGTGGACGCTCGGCGCCAACGACTGCAGGTATGAGGAACGGACAGCGATCGGGGACATTCAGTCGCTGGCTTCGTCCGTGAGGTGCTCGGTGGATATCCTGCCCTAGTCGCGTGCGCCTTCCCAACGAAGCCGCTTGGGATGATCACGTCCCGCCATGGGCGAAGGGTCGTCGCAGAGAGATTGTGAAGCGCATCAGCGAGGTCTGCGGAAACGCCACTGAAATTGCGGACACCTTCTAGTCGGATCATGCCCTTCGGTGTCGACAGCACTATGGATGACAGCGTTGGCGTCCAATTGACGTCCGCAGCGAGAGGTGCGAAATCCGCAGTTCTCTATTGACGAGCTGGCAGTCGAGCCGGTAGGCTTCCGGCGCCTTACGAGGAGGACGACTTCATGACGAGAGCCGCAACGATCACTGCCACCCTTCTGCTGGCGACCGCCAGCATCAGCGCGCAAGGCAAGACTGACCCGGTCCTGAACAAGCTGGCTGCAGATTTCTCCGCTGCGATGACGGCCGGCAACGCGGCAAAGGTCGCGTCACTCTACACGGTCGACGCGGTCTTCATGCCGCCGAACGAAGCCGCGGCCAAAGGCAGGAAGAACATCCAGGCGTGGTTCCAGAAACAGGTCGACGGCGGAGCAGGCAATTTGAAGCTGACACCCTTTGAGTCGCGCATTGCAGGTGACCTGGCGTTCGAAGCCGGCACCTACTCCATCGCCATCAAGCCGAAGACCGGGCAGCCCATTACGGACACCGGCAAGTACATAGTCGTGTACAAGAAAGACGGAGCCGACTGGAAGATCTCGCACGACGTGTTCAACAGCGATCTTCCACCGCCGCCGCCGGCAAAGTAAGAAAGAAAGAGGAGAGGAGGAAGGAGGAAGGAAGGATTCAATTCTTCTTTCTTCCTTCCTCCTTCTTCCTTTCCTTTCAGAAGCCCATCTGCATCCGCCCGATCGGCGTCAGATCGGCCTCGGTCGCCCTGCCCTTCGAAATCCACCTCGAAGTCCATCGCCGCAAAATCGGGAGCGGACCGCCCGGCCAGGAAAGCCTCTTTCTGTTTCGGCAGGTATGCGCGGTTCTTCGCGCAATCAGGCGCTGAACCTATGTAGATCACGCTCGCGTATTCCTTACCCGCATGCTCGTCGCCGACGGCATGGCAGACGTCCGTGTGCCAGAACACCGTGTCACCGGGCTGCACCTCGGGAATCGAAACCAATCCCGCGATCAAGTGCGGATGATGGCCAGGACTGACCCCCAGCGCCCGACCTGGCGCCGCCCCACACAGATCGTCCTCCGCCACGTCGTCCTGCAGAGCGCGAAGCAGCACGTACGAGATGCCCTGAGCGATCGGAATCAGCCGCAGCGTTCCGTCAGTGGGACCTTGGCGCGTCAGCGCCGTCCAGCCCTGATACGTGCGGAACATGCTGCAAACGGCCGGCGAGGGAATCTCCTGTGTTCCCAGCCGATGCGTGGCGTCGAATGGATCGTAGCGGCGCCAGTTGCCCGCAAAGACATGCTCGTAGACGCGCTGATAGCCGGGATCGATCCAGCGTTCGACCGTGCCGGCATCCATGTGTGGGGAAAGACCCAGAGTCTTGTCGCCTGGCTGGCGACGTCGCACGCGGTCGGCATAGGTGCATTCGCGGTCGGGATCGAAGACGCCTTCGTAACGCCATAAACGATTCAGGAATGCCCGCGTCTCGGCGAGTTTCTGATCTTGCCGGGCCCGGACCTGAGGCTTCGACCAATACACGTTGAAGATCTGCGGCTTGCCCGATTTGAGCGCAGAGAAATACTGGTCGAGGCTGCGCTTCTCGACCTCGCGCTGCTCGTAACGATTGTTGTCGAGGTACTCGCCAAGCTCGTGGAACCAATCACTCGCCACCGCCGGAGGAAACACACCACGCACCACCGCGCACCCGGTTTTGCGAATCCAAGCGCGCGTCGCATCCGTCACTGTTCCGTCCTTGATCTGCTGATAGCCGATCTCGGGCACGACCGGTCGGCCCGCGGCCGCATCGGCCCGAATCGCATCCACGGCCTGGCTCACGAAGTCCTTCGCCTCGACATATGCTCGCCCCAGGGCGTCGCGCATCGGCCGCAGCGACCGCTTGAAGGCCACGATCTTTTCCGCCACGTCGAACTTGGGCTGGACGTCTGCGTGCATGATTCCTCTCCCGCGCGCATCGTGTGGGCGCGCTATCGCAGCATCTCTTCTCGCGCCGTTACCGCCGGGCGCGTCTCCGTCGACCGGAACCGTAAGTCTCCACCACACCATCATCAGCAGCGCGTGCAGCCCTTCGGCGACGCTCGTCCGCCGCACCTGACCGGGGGACATGGGATAGAACCGCACCGGCGTTTCGAGAAATTCCGCCTTGTCCGAGAGCAGGCGCGACAGGAGTCGCTGATTCAGCAGTCGATCGTTCACATCGATGCCGTCGCCGGTGAGATAGCGCGCGCGCAGCGCGCGAACACCCGACAGAGTGTCAGAAACATACCGTCCGTACAACAACAGATACGCCGCACTCAACACATGGCTGCCGACCAGGCTCGCCGCGCGCAGCCACGCGTGGTGCTTGTATCGCAGGCGCACGGAAGTCTCGATGTCTGTAGCCGACAACCGGCGGCTGCCCCACACGGCGTCGAGGCGGCCGGAGCTCAAATAGCCGGCAAGACTCACCAGATCCTCGCCGTTGTACATGCCCGACGACTCGAAGAGGACGACGTAGTCGAACCCTTCTGCGTCCAGGGATGAGAGCAGCGGCGGCGGTGACTCAGCGTTGTCACGGATGGTGCGAACTTCGAACGGCAGCATCTCCCTGAACTCGGCGTCCATGGCCGTCCCTTCCGTCGTGAAAACCGTCACCGTGAGCGGAACATCCACGATACCCGCGCGAATCATCTCGAGCAGCGTTTGGATCGTCTTGTTGGGCGAACCGCTATCGTGCAGCCACACGGCAACCCGCCGGCGTGGACGAGCGAGAAGCGATTGCAAGTACGGCGTCAGAACCTTGGCCGGATCGTGCCTTCCGGTGACGCCATCCTCGTAGTCCCCGATTCTGACCAGTCGAGGATCTTCGAGGCTGTCGAGCCTGCCGAGCGGAACGTACGGGGCGTCATCAAGCGATCGCCGCGGATCGTTGATGAGGTAGTGGGTAATGAGGCACGGCGTCGGGACTTTGCGGTGACCCTTCTCCTGCAAGTAATACGCGGCCTTGTCGACGATCTCGACGGCGGTCGTATCGACGATTTCGGCGTCGCTTTGGATGTTGGTAATGAGCAGCTTGAGGGCCGAGAGATTGCGAGCGATCGCCTGACTCAATCCGTGAGTCAGGTACGAGGGGAACAGTGATGAGTGCTGCGTACCTGGCGAATAGACGATGAGGTCGGCTGCCGCAATCTTTTCGAGCAGCCGGGGATTTACCGGGATCGGAACCGACCGCGCGGTCAGCCACTCGATCATCTGATGAGCGGGCTTGGCCGCCAGGTCGTCTCTCTCCTCGCTCGACAGCGGCCGTCCGACGATGTAGATGTCCTTGATGCGGTTGCGCCGGTTGGCGTCGACGATGTCGGCTTCGCTCGCGAGCAAGCGGTCGCTGAGATCGAGGGCGACGAGAAAAGCATTCGTGCCATCGGAGACGTTTTCTATGAGACCGAACGGGAGCCCGAGCAGGCCGCTGTAGTCGTCCACCGCAGCATTGAATTGCCGGCCGCAACGGAGAAATCCGCCGGCGAACACCAGATTGCCCACCGAGCAGTCGGAAAAGTCGAACGGCTTCTGAGACGCGTGCAACTCGCGCTCGAACTCGTCGATCCGCTCGCCAAGCGCTCGGCGGAGGGCCGGGGACTGCGCCGGAATCAGACGCGCGATTTCCGAGGCCGGTGACTGTTCCTGAGTTGCGGCGCTGCCGTCGTGAATCTGCCGCAAGGTCATCAGCGCCTCGTGCGGCGTGCAGCCAATCGGCAGGCGGGCATTCAGCAGTTCGACGAGCTCCGGGGCGGAGGTCCGAAGCGTGGTCGCGAGATGCGACGCGTTCTTGCGGAAATCAGACGGTCCCAGGCTATCCCCGAGAAAACGGCGGATCTCGCCCGTCGACAGGCCATCGTCGTAGCCGTTGATGGCCAGCGTGAGGCTGACGTCGCTGCGCGCGATGAGATCCCGGGAAAGAACGGACGAACCACGGCCGCCGGAGAACACGACGACCGAGAGAGAACCCTCGGGCATCCGTATAGCATAATCGCCTCCATGAGGCGCTTGTTGGTCGTACCAGCCGCCGGACGCGGCTCACGCCTGCAAACGTCCGTGCCCAAGGCGCTGGTGCCGGTTGCCGGTCGGCCGATGATCGACCACCTGATAGCGCTGTGCCGTCCGCACGTCGAGCTCGTCGCGGTCGTGGCCCACCCCTCGTTTGCCGACGAAATGCGCGCTCACCTGGCAGGAATCTGCGGCAACGGTCTCAATTGCGCCGTCGTCGAGCAACCGGCGGCGACGGGCATGCTCGACGCCATCCTCCAGGCATCGCCGGTCGTCGACCGCGTACGGCCCGAGAGAATCTGGACGTTGTGGTGCGATCAGGTAGGCGTGCTGCCCGCCACACTCGAGCGGCTCATCGCTAGCCGAACGCGGCGACGACGCGCCGGCGATCGTCTTTCCAACCGTGCCGCAGAAGAATCCCTACATTCACTTCCAGCGCGACACCGCCGGCCTCATCACACGAGTGCTGCAGCGCCGGGAAAAAGACCCGATGCCGGACGACGGAGAGAGCGACATGGGACTGTTCTCGCTGTCCCGAGAGGCCTATTCGGATGCGCTGCCGCGGTTTGCGCGCGAGACGCTCGCTGCACCAGGTACCGGCGAGCGCAATTTCCTGCCGTTCATCCCGTGGCTGGCGGGCAGGGACATCGTCACGACGATCCCGTGCACCGATCCCAGAGAAGCCGTCGGCATCAACACGCCCGAGGATCTGCGGTCCATCGAGAACTGGCTTCGAGAAAGGCCCGCGGAACCCGCGTGAACACGTTGTCGATCGTCATTCCCGCCTACAACGAGGAACGCTATATCGGCACGCTTTTGACCAAAATCGAGGCGGTCGATCTCGGTGCGCTCGGCTTTCGCAAGGAGATCATCGTCGTGGACGATTGCTCGCGCGACAGGACGGCAGCAATCGTCGCCGCGAACCCGGCGGCCGCGCTTCATAGAATGGAGCGCAACGGAGGGAAGGGCCGGGCCGTCCGCGCCGGAATCGCCGCCGCGACAGGTGACTACCTGATCATCCAGGATGCCGATCTGGAATACGACCCGCAGGACTACATTCCGATGCTGCAGGCACTCCTGGACGGACGCGCGGAGATCATCTACGGCAGCCGGTACCTGGGGCGCGGTCGCTATCCGCACCAATCGCTGGCCGCCTACCTCGGTGGACGGAGCTTGAGTGCGGTCGGATGGCTCTTCACCGGCCGCTATCTGACCGACACCGTGACGGCACTGAAGCTGTTCCGGCGCGAGGACGTTGTGGCGCTTCCGCTCGAAACATCAGGATTCGAGCTCGATCACGAGCTCACCGCCCGAATGCTCGCGCGCGGGCGGCGCATCGCAGAAGTGCCGATTCGGGTACTATCCGCGCTCGCGGGCGGAGGGAAAGAAAATCGGGGCGCGCGATTGGTTCATTGCGACGAAGACGTTCTGGAGGTATAGGCACGGATAGGAAGGCGTCAGTCGCAAGTCGTTAGTCGTCGTTAGTCGTTAGTCGTTAGTCGCCCCACCTTCAGTTAGGCTACCGCAATGATCGCTTCTGAAATCTTCAACTACTACGACGACGGAAAAGAAGAGGGGCGGTTAAAGGCCTCGCTTGGCCGCCTCGAGCGCACCCGGACGTGGGAGATCCTGGAGCGGCACTTACCGCCAGCGCCATCGCGCCTGCTTGATGTTGGTGGCGGAACTGGCGTCTACGCGCTCCCGCTGGCCAAGTCGCGGTTACCACGTGCATCTCATTGATCCGGTCCCAACACACGTGGAGCGCGCGCGGGCGCTGTCGAAAGCGTCGGACACGCCATTGGTAAGTGCCGACGTCGGGGAGGCGCGAAGGCTTCAGGTGCCGGACGCGACCTTTGACGTGGTTCTGCTGTTTGGTCCGCTTTATCATTTGACCGACCGGCGCGATCGCGTCGCTGCACTCGGCGAGGCGCGAAGAGTTCTCGTCCCTGATGGCCTGCTTCTCGCAGCGTATATCTCCCGTTTCGCTTCCGCCTATGACGGCATCCAGGAGGGCGCGCTCCGGGATGCAACGTTCGCCGCTATCGTGGAGCGCGATCTGTCGGACGGGATCCACCAGAATCCGACGAACCGTCCGGAGTGGTTCACCACGGCCTACTTCCATCGCCCAGAGGAGATCCGACCCGAAATCGAGGAGGCAGGCCTGCGCTTCGACAATCTCATCGCAGTCGAAGGCCCCGGTTGGATGAACCAAGATCTGGATACGTGGCTTGATGACGACGTCGCAAGGGAACGTCTGCTCCACGTCTTGCGACTGTTAGAGGCCGAGCCAAGCTTGGTTGGGGCGAGTGCGCACATGGTGGCTGTTTCCCACCGGTAGACGAACTGTCAGTTGCTGCGAAGCTGGTAGCTGGCGGCTGGAAGCTGGAAGAAGGACTTACTTCAGTCGCGGCTCAAGTGGCGCAGGATCGTCGCCAGGCCTGACACCGTCACGTTGTCCAGAGAGGAAAGCACGATGCGACAGTTCGTGTCGCCACCTTCCACGCGAACGTTCCATTGACCGTCGAGGTGAGACTGGAGCACCGTGATGTGCCAATCGCCTTCCAGCGCGACGTCCGCGGCTTCTCGCAGGGGCCTCAGTAATTCCGGCGGAACGGCAAATGCTCTGAACGTGATGGGCATTCGTGGGACGAGCGATCGTCAATGGCGCACGCGTTTGGGACGGCTCTCAGGCTCGGAGGCGCGGCACGACTTCGTCTTCGACGCGGCGTCCGACATGATCGCGTGCAGTTCGTCCGACGACATGCCACGCGATTGCCACCGAGCAGCCAGCGTTGACCGACGCACTTCGGGCAACGCGGCGTAGATCTCAACGAGAAATGCAAATCTGCGCTGACGATTGGAGGACATCGGCACTGTACCTTTCAAACAGCCGGAGCAGGCCTCGTGCTGCGCGAGCAGTTGTCGTAAGCGTGACCACGCACGGCGCAATCAAAGTGCCAAGCTTACACGCTGAAGTCCTGTAATCGATCCGGGCATTTCGTGACTTTTTCGAAGTTATCGTCAAACGCGAGGCTCAACTGTTGTTCCAAACGAGGGCAGTCGATCACAATTTTCGTACTACGCCCTCTGCTGATCCGATCGACTGAAACTGAGATCCTGATCTTTGGTTTCCGGTGTCGCCCACAGCCCCATGAACGTGAGCACTGCGGCGCCGAACAAGTAGTAGCCGACGTAATGCAAGCCGTAGCTCCGCGCCAGCCATGTAGCGATGTAGGGAGCCAGCGACGCCCCGAAAATGCCCGCCAGATTGAAGGTTAGCGAACTTCCCGTGTAGCGGACGGACGTGATGAACAGCTCGGAGAGCGCAGTGCCGAGCGGTCCGTAGGTGAGGCCCATGAGCGACAGTCCGATCGCCATGGCGAGCATGACGCCCAGCGTCCCGCCCGACATCAGCGGCGCCATGACAAAGCCGAACGCACCGATCGCCGCGGTCACCCAGAGCAGCGTGCGGCGGCGGCCGTAACGGTCGGCGAGAACCGCGGCGAGCGGAATCGTCAGCGCGAAGAACATGATACCGAACAGCTGGATCAGCAGAAACTGCTGGCGGGTGTAGCCGAGCGCCGTCGTCCCCCAGGCCAGAGCGAACACGGTGACGAGGTAGAAGAGGACGAACGTGGCCAGCGCGCTGATGGTTCCGACGAGCAGCGGCTTCGAATACTCGCGCAGCACGACCAGCATCGGCACCTTGACACGCTCGCGCCGCGTCAGCGCGTCGCGAAAGACCGGTGTCTCATGAATCGCCAGCCGTACATAGAGACCGACAATCACCAGCACCGAGCTGGCGATGAACGGTATGCGCCATCCGAATCGGATGAACTGCTCCTCGGTGAGCCACTCGGACAGGATCAGGAAGCTGGTCGCCGAACAGATGAAACCAATCGGCGCGCCGAGCTGCGGAAACATGCCGTACCACGCGCGCTGGCCCGGCGGCGCGTTCTCCACCGCCAGCAGCACGGCGCCTCCCCATTCGCCGCCGAGACCCAGTCCCTGTCCGAATCGGCATAGCGCGAGGAGAAGCGGCGCGGCCACGCCGATCGTGGCATACGTCGGCAGCAGACCAATCGCCACCGTCGACAGCCCCATCGTGAGCAGTGCAGCCACCAGTGTCGTCTTGCGACCGATGCGATCGCCGAAATGGCCGAAGAGCGCCGAGCCGATCGGACGCGCCAGGAACGCAATGCCGAACGTTGCCAGCGACGCCAGCGTCGCCGCGGTTGGATCGGAGGCCGGAAAGAACAGCCGCGGAAAGACCAGGACCGCCGCGGTCGCGTAGATATAGAAATCGAAGAACTCGATCGCGGTGCCTATCAGACTGGCAAGCAGGACCTGGCGCGGAGAATTGGTTTGCGTAGTCACTGAGTCGCGGTAATCCCTCCGTCGAGGTACAGCGTCTGCCCGGTGACGAACGCCGAGGCCGGTGAGACGAAGAACAGCACCGCATTCGATACGTCTTCCGGTTCCGCGATGCGCCCGAGCGGAATACGCGCGACCAGCGCGCTGTAGAACTGCTCATCCGCGAGCATGTGCGCCACCTGCTCGGTGCGGACGAACGTCGGTGCGACGACGTTGACGTTGATCTGATGCGGCGCCCATTCCGCAGCGAGCTGCTTGCAGAGGATGGCCAGTCCCCCTTTGCTGGCGCAGTACGCCGCATATCCGCGCCCGCGCAGCCCGAGCAGCGTACGGACCGAGCCGATGTGAACCTGCTTGCCGCCGCCCCCCTGCGCAATCATTTGACGCGCCGCCGCCTGCGCCTGGAACATCGCGCTCTTCAGATTGACGTCCATCACGTAGTCGAACTTTTCCTCGCTGACTTCCTCCGCTTTCTCTTCGCGGTTGAGTCCCACGCAATTCACGAGGATGTCGAGCCGCCCGAACCGCCCGACGACATCGTCTATCAGACGGCGCGTTTCCGATACCGACGTCGACTCGAAAGCCGCGCCATGTGCATCGTGCCCGCGCTTCCTGAGCCTTTCGGCACAGGCTGCGGCTTTGTCCGCGTTATGCCCGGCCACAGCCACCTTGGCGCCCGCATTGCCGAGTCCATTGCTCACAGCCTCACCAATGCCGCCGTAGCCACCGGTGACGAGGGCGACCTTGCCGTTCAGATCGAAAGGACTTGTGACACTCATTTGGCTACTATCCGATATCCAACGCCAGGGACTTAGACGACTAGCGACGAACGACTAACGACTTCTAACGACTATTTCCCCTGCCATCCCCCATCCACGAAGATCGACTGCCCGGTCAAGTAACTCGCATCGTCTGAAGCGAAGAATGCGGCCACAGTACCAATCTCGCGCGGTTCGCCGGCGCGCCCCAGAGAGATTTGCGCGAGAACGCCTGGCAGCAAGGCCGGATCATTCATGACCCAGGCGGTCATCGGCGTGTCGATCAACCCCGGGTGGATGCAGTTGACGCGGATGCCCTGCGGCGTCATCTCGGCGGACATGTTGCGGGTCAGCGCCTCGAGCCCGAGCTTCGTCGGCGCATAGTGAGTCCGTCCCGGCAGCACCTTCGCCGCTTGAATCGATCCGATGTTCACGATGCTGCCCTTGCGGCCTTCCGCCACCGCACGCCGGCAGAACACCTGCGAGCACAGCCACGCGCCGCGAAGGTTGACGTCGACGAGTCGCGTCCACTGCTCGTCGGTCAACTCCAGAAACGGTACGATCGTCTCGATGCCGGCATTGTTGACGAGGACGTCGATCGGACCGAGCTCCTTCCAAATTCTCGCCACCATCGGCTCGACATCGGCACGTTTGGCGACGTCGGCTTTTACCACGACGGCGCGTCGGCCACTCGACCGAATCGCCGCAGCGACATCCTCCGCCTGTCGCGAGTTGTCGAAATCGTTGACGGCCACGTCGGCCCCTTCGCCGGCGAATACTTCGGCAATGCCGCGGCCGATACCGCGGCCGGCACCGGTAATCAATGCCACTTTGCCCTTGAGTTTCATGGATGTTCTTCCGTGCGGGTGCTGCGCAAAGCGCCGGGCTTCTCCCGACCGGATGCGGCACCGTCATTATCCTCATCTTCCACGGCGGGCGAGAATCAGTCGCGCTTACGTCAAACGGAAGGAGTATCCCAGTTTCTGCAGATAGGTCTTGCTGATTTGCGCCGTCTCAAAGGGCGTGTAAGGCATGTTCGGCGAGCCATCGAGCTCGTGCATGACGTTCGCGTCCGGCTGCGCGGTCTCGACCATGTCGAGAATGGCTTTCAAGTCGACCTTGCCCAAGCCAAGCGGACAGTAACCGGCCATGTGCTCGCCGCCGATCCAGTCCTTCAGGTGCATATGGACGGTGATCGGGAGAAAGTCTTTGACGACCTTGGCGGCATCGGCGCCTCCCTTCTGGAGCTGACCGACATCCGGCGCGAACTTGCACACGTTTGCATTGACGGCTTCCATCACCGCATAGGTCTCGTCGCGAGTCTCAATCGCGGTATTCGTGTGCTGATGCAGACCGGCGCCAAGTCCTACATCGTTCATCGCCATGGCGTATTCGTTGAGGCCGGCGATGATGTTCGACTTGTGCTCCGCGAATTTGTAGCCGTCGCGGTTTGCCCCGACTCCATTCGGGGCCAGCACCATGAACTTCCCGCCGTGCCTCTTGAGGATCTTGCCCCACTGGATCAGCTGCTGGAGGTTCTCTTTTCGCTTCGACGTGTCGGTCAGCTGCACCGTCGCATAGGCGGACACCAGCGGAATCGGATACTTCGTCAGCAGATCCCTCAGCGTGCCCTTCTTGTCCCAGTCCTCGACGATGGCGGCGAAGGTCTCGGCCTTGTGATAGCCGAGCGTGTACATTTCTTTGAGTGCGGCCTCGAGATTCTCCGGGCTCCGTGGGAGCGCACCCCAGACGAGCGAGGTACATCCGATGTTCAGCTTCCTGGTCTGCGCCGAGCCAGGGCCTGGAAGCACGGCTCCACCGACGCCGACCAGCAACGTCCTGGTGAACTCGCGTCGATTGAGGCTGTTGAGCACGGCGGAACGGTAGACGAGTTTACTTTAGCGGTCAAGTTCGATAACGTGCCCGCTCACGCGTGTTTTACTGCTCGCTCGGCCACATGCCGGAGACCTTCATGACTCCTGAGATCGTCGGCCACTTCCTGGCCGGCGTGCAGTTCCTGATGGGTGATCTCGAGGCGGATACCACACCTAATCCGCTGCAGGCAGGACGAAGATGAGGCGCGTTACCGCCATCCTGTGCCTCCTGGCTGCGACGTCGGCAGCGCCATCGACGCAGAGTAAGGAACCTCCCAAAAACAAAGAGTTCGAAGCGCTGCACGCGCACTTCGAAAAGATAATCAGCGAGCGACACGATCAGGTCTTCAGCTCGATCACCACGATTGACCAGTGGGAGCGTCGCAAACAACAGATCAGTGTTGCGCTCTTCAGGATGCTCTGGTCAGACATGCGTTGGCCCGACTCCCCTCCGCCGGCAACCGTGACCCATCGTGAGCAGCATCCTGCCTACACGATCGAAAATGTCGTGTTGGAGACCGCGCCCAAGCTCTTCTTGACAGCCAACCTGTACATTCCAAAGGGTACCCCGCCGTTCCCGGTCGTCCTTTATCAGTGCGGGCATGCAAATAAGAGCTATTTCAAGCGGCACGGCGCCTGGTTTGCGGCAAACGGCATCGCGGTGCTCGTGATGGACAACATCGAGATGGGCGAGGTTGAGTTTACGCACCACGGCGTTTACTCGCGCGCCTGGTTCCATTGGTACAGCCGGGGCTTTTCTCCACTTGCAGTCGAGCTCCTCAACGCGCGAAGGGCTATCGACTACATAGCGGCTCGACCCGACCTCGACCGCAATCGAATCGGCGCCACAGGAAGGTCTGGCGGCGGCATGGCCACGTTCTTTCTGGCGGCGCTGGACAGCAGAATCAAGGCCTCGGCGCCCGTATCGGGAACGCTGTCGACGACCGGCTGGATCAAGCACCGCCTGTCAATGGCGCATTGCGATTGCCAATACCCGGTCAACAGCTATGGCTTGCTCTACTCGGAAATCGGCGCCCTGATCGCACCACGCCTGCAGCTGCTGGCGAATGCGGACGCGGATCGCGGGTTTCCGATGGATGCGTTCAACGAGATGGTGGCAAAGATGCGCGACATCTACCGCCTCTATGACGCGAGTGATGCGTTGCGCACGGCGGTCACGCCGGGAGGACATACCGACACTGAAGCGATCCGGCTGCCGGTCTACTCATTCTTCCTGAAAGAGTTTCTCGGAAAGGACACGCCGCTGACGAGTGAGGGAGAGGTCGACGAACCAGCCAACGAAGAATTGATCTGTTTCCGAAATGGCCTGCCGATTGACGAGCGCCTGACGTACATCGATGAAGGCCTCGTGCCTTCGCGCGTCGCTTCCCGGCAACGTGTCTCGCCGCAGGCCCGACAGTTGAAGGCAACGGAATTGACGAACACGCTTCGCGGCGAGGTCTTCCGCTACTACCCCGGAAACCCAGCACCGCTCCAACCCGAATGGAGCCAGGAAGCCACCGTGCAAGGCAGGACGATCAACAAAGTCACGTTCACGTCCTTCGAGGGACTTCGGGTCAAAGCGACCTATTCGCTCCCGGCCAGCTCCACACCCGCGGCCAAGCTACCGGCCGTCTTGATCGTCGATCATCGGAAGGGCATCCCCGTCTGGGGCAATGAGCAACCATGGGAAAGGAATCAATGGGGTGACCGTGCCGTCTTGATCGTTGAAACGCTGGATCGAGGGAGTCGAACCCTGGAACAGAATCTTCGCAGCTTCAGCGACGATGATCTCCTGCACCACATGAAGCGGCAGGCCATGGTGGCGGGCACGACCCTGGAATCCATGCAGGTCTATGAGGTTTTGCGATCGCTCGATCTGCTCCGATCTTTACCTCACATCGATCCAGCCAGGATCACGATCCTCGGTAAGGGTGAGGACGGCGTCAACGGCATGTACGCAGCGCTGCTCGACGGCAACACACATCGAGTCGTTCTGCAGTCCCCGCCCGCATCGCACGTTCAAGGACCCCACTATCTTGGCGTCCTTCGCTACACGGACATCCCCGAAACGGCCGATCTCATCGGCGACAAGCTGCGGATCTATGGAGAAGTCCCCGACCCGCTGCGATCCGCGACAGCCTGCAAATCGCTGGTCGAATGCCTACGCTGACTGCGCAGGCGGCCTTCATTTCTCACTGCGCGTGGGGCGCTCTGCCTTTCTTCCTTCTTCCTTCTTCCTTCTTCCTTTCTTTTCACCAGTCCATTCGGAAACCCAGCCGCATCGCCCTCATGCCCGCCTGCTGAATGAAGCCGGCGGTGCCGCCGATCGCGCTGATTCGACCGGCACTTACGTTGGTCGGTGAAACGTTCAGATCCGGGGCGGCATACTGCGGCGTGTTGAAAATGTTCGTCGAGGTCAGTTCGATGCGCAGCGTCGGTGCCGACGTACCAGTGCTCAGCCGGAATTTCTTGTGCAGTCCGAAGTGCCACAGGTTGAGCACTGGCCCGACGATCGAACCGCGCTCGGCGGTACCGAACCGCCCGATGGGCGATGCGCCATACGCGCCCGGATCGAACCACTGAGCGACTGTTGGATCGCTGAGCTCCGGATCGCGCAGCTGGTCCGGTCGAAGCGCTACGGACGGACGCGTGGCCGTACTGGTGAACCGCGTGCCCGTTGGATCGGGCACGGTGATCGTCGGCGTCAGGTAACCACCGCTCTGAACGTAACTCACCAGAGAGACCTCCCAACCGCCGAGCGCCACGTCGACGAGGGCGGGGACGGATGTCATCCATGTTTTGCCTCGCCCGAACGGCAGCTCGTACATCACGGCCGACGTAAACCGATGTGCCGGCGTCGTCAGATCTCCTCCACGCTCGCGTTCGAGATCGAATGCATTCTCAATGGTGGCGCCCGTGTCGGTGCCAAGATCGCGGGCCCTTGTGTATGCCAGCTGGAAGAACAGACCGCGTGAGAACCTCCGCTCGGCTTCGATGGTCACCGCATGGTAGTCATGCGTGGCGCCGTTATCGACGTAAGCGATGTCCGGATACCGTGGGAACGGCCGCGGCTTTTCCACATAGAGCCGGCCATCCGGTTCGGGCGAGTTGATGTCGCGCGTGTACCACATCTCGCGTCCGAGAGTCGCGACGTACGAGAGGCGGAAACCGGTTCGCCACCGCTCGTGCTCGATCGTGGCGTTCCACTGGTGGGTGTACGGAAGCTGCAGATCCGGATTGACCGCGCGCGGCAGCGCGATCGTCGCCGGCCCGGACGTGCCCGCCGCCGGAAACACGACCGGAAGGACGACGGTGGGGACCGTCGGATTCGTGAAGGTCGTTTCCTGGAACACGAATGGTGACCCTGAGGCCGTCACATCGATCGGCATCATGTCGAAGTAGAGGCCATACCCGCCGCGGATGACCGTCGACGACCCACCGAACGGGCGATAGGCAATGCCGACGCGCGGTGAGAGGTTGTTGCGGTCGGTGCGTACGATGCCTCGTGACGGCAGGCCGAGGCTGCTCGCCGAAACGATGTCGACGTACCCCGCCGGGATGAGCGGCGACACCTTGTCGAGACCGCCATCCGCAACTGCAATCTTCCCGCTCGGGACGTGGAACATCGCGAGGCGATTGGTCTGCTCGTACCAGCCGGGATGGATGTCGTAGCGAAGGCCGAGGTTGATGGTGAGATCCCGCCTGATCTTCCAATCATCCTGGACAAAGAAATCGTACGTCCATCGGCTTCGGAAGGCCGGCACCGGTGCAAACGCGCGATTCGCGGTGTTCGGTACGCCCAGCAGGAAATCGGCATATGGATGTCCGCTCGCTGCCACTCCAGGAACCGCGGTCGCCGCACCGTTGAAGCTCAGGCTGCCGAAAAGATTCAGATTCGCGTTGAGCTCCTCCCAATCGACACGGCGGATGTCCGTTCCCGCTTTGAAGCTGTGCGTGCCGAGCAGCCACGTGAACTGGTCCTGGATCTGGTTGCTGCGGTTGAGGAAGCCGGGATTACGCCAGTCGACTTGCGACAGCCCTTGCAGGGCGGTTCCCGGAAAAGCGATCTTGAGGACCCCGCTGACGGCCGGCAGACTCGGGGCGAGGCCGATGATCCCGAGGGATTGAATGGTCTCAGGGCCGCTGAGTGGGCCGGAGATCGGATTGTTGTTGTACGCGTGGCCGGCCCGCAGTTCGTTCACCATCGACGCGCCGAAAATGCGCGTATACGAGAACGTGAATGCTTTGTTCATGCGACGCTGGTTCCGCATGCCGAAGGCGGGTAGGTTGCCCTCCCACACCGGATTGGTCGCCTCGTGAAAGGTGAATCGCCCGAAGATTCGATCGTTGGCGCCAAAGTTGTGATCGAGACGAGCCGTGGCGTAATACGGTTTCGAGCGTTTGGTCTGGACCGTTTCCCGGTAGTTCTGCGCCACCAGGGTCGTCGTGTTGCCGGTGTTGGGCAGCGGGTAGAACCGCTGCTGAATCGCCAGCGCCACAGGATTCAGCGCCCCGGCCGGAATGCGGCCGTCCGCATACACCTCACCGGTCAATGGATTGCGAATCTGGCGGCCGAGAGCAGAGAAATCTCCACCCCGCCATGCTTCGATCGGCACGGTCGGGTTCAGGTCCTGTGACGTCGAGCTGCCGTTCACCGTTTCACCCGACACGAACCAGAACGTCCGGCTACGGCCATCGTACAAGCGTGGGATAGTTGCCGGACCACCGAGCGCCAGACCGGGAAAGTGCACGACTCCCGCCGGCCGCGCGCCGGAGAACGGATTCCTCGCACGGAAGATTGGGCTCTGGTAGTAATCGAAGACGACGCCGGAGAACCGGTTCGTCCCTGATTTCGATACGATCGTGACCTGACCCAGACTTGGAGACTCGGCGCTGTTGCTCGCCATGTCGATTTTGACTTCCTTGAAGGACTCGGTGTAATTCGCGAGCGGTCCAATCACGTTCTCCCCGACGCCGTCGGTCATCGACGTGCCATCGATGGCGAACGTGGACTGATTGCCCCGGCTGCCGGCGAAGGAGTAACCGCCGCCGCGCATACCGAGCGACGGCGTGATAGCCAGGTAGGACCAGACGCCGGGATCGTTGAGCGGCAGCGTGCGCAGCTGCTCGGCGGTCCGCAAGTCGCTGACGCGTCCGGTTTCCAGCTCGATCGGCGCGTTGCCCGTAACCTCGAGCGAGGTCTCGAGCCCGCCGACCCCCATCGTGGCGTCGATCCGGCGGACGTCGCGGGTGACCAGCAGGATATCGGTCGCTTTGAATTCGCCCAGTCCTTCGGCCGTGATGGTCAGCGTGTACAACCCTTCCCGCAGTTGCGGCACGGAATACACACCGTCGCCGTTGGTCGTGGTTTTCGTCGTCACGGACGTCTCGACGTTCGTGGCGACGACGCTGGCACCCTTGATGACGCCGCCGGTCGAGTCGGTGACGGTACCGGTGATCGTGGCGTAAGTGGTCTGTGCCGCAGCCGATGCTGCGCCAACTGCGAGAAGAACGATGATGCCCGCCGCACTTCGGAGTGATCCCCGCATGGCTAACCGCTCCTGGTGAAGTTGTTACAGCAGAGCTGACCGCGTCACGCTGTTCCTTCGGACCTAGGAGTGTAGGAGTGAGGCGTCGTTATTTCAAGAACCCAGAGCGCGTGACAACGTTCGCGCTGAGCTCGTCGTTCAACGGATCGTCAAGCGCCAGGAGGGCCCTGAGGTCTTCGGACAGGCTGGCTTGAACCTCGGGACGCAGCAACTGCTTCTGATACTGCTGCTGCGGCTTGTCCCTCCGGCAGTAGAACGCGTGCATGGCCAGACGCGGAGATGACGTTCGATTGGCGGTGCCCGCATGCCACATGTGCGCGTTCATCACCGCCACGCTGCCCGCTTTGCCGATGAGCAGCACCTCCTCTGGGTGAGACGCCATCGGATCGTCGAGCACATCCTGGGGACGACGTCCGGATCTGTGCGTGCCCGGGACCATTCGTGTCGCACCGTTTTCAGGTGTGAAGTCGTCGAGCATCCAAACGGTGTTGCAGACCCAGTAACCCTTCTCGTCGGGAAGCGCGGCCATGTCCACGTGCAGTGGCTGCCCGACATCGGTGCCAGGGTCCGCCGATCGGGCGTTGAGGCTGCTCAGTTTGATCTCCGGACCGAGGACGTAGCGCACGAGCTCGAGCAGCTCCGGGAGCACGATCGCCCGCCGGAACGCTTCTCCCTTGTCGACCAGGTTGGCCAGGCGATGCGCATGTTCCTCTGTGCGGAACTCGCTGCCGGCGCGATCTCCTTCCTCGTTGTAGAGCTCGCCAATTCGGCTGCGCAGGTCGCCGAGCAGGCGGTCGCCCATGAAATGTTCGAGGAGAACGTAGCCCTGCTCGTCCAACTGCTGCTTTTCTCGGCTGGTCATGGGCGGAGTTTACACACAACTGGGAACGTAACTCAGGCTCGGGGGCTCGGGGGCTCGGGGACTCGACGACTTCCCCAGTTCCCCAGTTCCGCAGTTCCCCAGTTCCCCCAGCTCCCCAGTTGACTACAACTGTCGTCATGAGTACGCTGTCTGCTGACAGTTGTAGTCACGGAGCGAGCCGATGCGCGAATCGACCGTTGGTGGACAGGAGCTGGCCCTGCTGCGGCACATTGCCGACCGCGGCGCGGTCACCGTTGGCCAAGCCGTCGACGAATTCGGGAGCTCGCACAACCTCGCGCGCTCAACCGTGCTCACCATGATGGAACGCCTGCGGCGCAAGGGTCATCTCTCCCGCCGCCTCCAGGAGGGCGTCTATCGATACCGGGCCCGCAAGTCGTCGGCGGAATTGTTGAAGGGGGCCGTGCGCCGCTTCATCGATCGGAACCTCGGCGGATCCGTCACCCCATTTCTCGCCTACCTGTCTGAAGGCGGCGAGATTTCCGACTCCGAGCTGCGCGAGCTCGAACAGATCGTCGCCCGGCTGAACGCCGGCCAGCGGAAGGAGCGATGATCTGCCACGAGCTCGCTCACGTGAAGCGTGGCGATCTGTGGCTCGGCTGCGCGCCCGCCCTGGCCGAGCGCCTGTTCTTCTTCCATCCACTCGTTCATCTGGCCACACGAGTGAAAAGGAGCAGCGGGATATCGAGAGCGAGATGGAAGCTCTCAATCGCGAGATGAAGCTGCTCGATGGGAAAATGGAAGAACTGAACGAGCCGATGCGCGAGCTGGGCGCGCAGATGGAGACCCTCGGCAAAGAGATGGAAGTCCTCGGGGGGAAGATGGAGGAAGCCTCGCGGAAAGCGGAAGGCGAGATGCACGCTCTCCTGGAGCGTCTCGCCAGCAGCGGCACAGCGCAGGAAGTCAAATAGCGAATTTGCGTGGGCTAGCTTTTCATCAGTCCGCGCGCAAACGCGAGGTCGCGCACGCCTGCTTCGAGCGTGCGGCGCGTACGCTCTTCCGCCGTGCTTCCGGGTATCTCGTATTCCAGGTGGACTGAAACCGGTCCGCGGAACCGCGCCGTTCGCAGGGCCGCGCCCATCCAGCCCCAATCGACCATACCCTGGCCGAGCGGACAGTCTTCGATGGCCCAGCCCTTCGGCCCTTTCACCCAGAAGCAGTCCTTCAACGCGATCATCTTCAGACGCGGGGAAACAAGGTGTACGGCAGCCTTCCAGGCGCCGCCGCCACCTTCGGCCACGGCGTGCCGGGGATCGAAGTAGTAGCCGGCCCACCGCGGGTCGAGCCGATCCATCGCCGGCGCGATCTCCCAGAGCGCGGCGCCTATGTAAGCCGCGTGATTGTGGAACCCGAGTTCGATGCCGCAATCGCGCGCCAGCGCGGCCAGGCCGGCGAGCGCCTCACCGGCCGCCGTAACCTGCGCCTTGACGTCTGGCGACGCGCTGTAGCGCCAGTAGCCCGTTTTGAAATAGCGCACGCCGCTGCGTGCCGCGGCCTGCAGCAAAGGCTTCGCGGAGGGTGTGGCTGCCGATGTGAGATCCGTCGTCACCATCGGGACCTTCACGCCGTGCGCCGTTATCGCCTCGATCGCCCGCGGCAAGTCTTCGGCCGCACGCTCCGGCAGCACGTGGCCCGCGGGTCGCACCGTGAGATCGACGCCATCGAAGCCGGCATCCTTCACCGCCTTCCCCAGATCACTCCAACCCAGATCCGGCAGGTGCTTCGAAAAGAAACAGAAGACCGGCGCCTCGGCAGGCGCGGAGTTCTGGAGCTCGTTGGCCGAGACGGGACTCCAGCGACCAAGAGCCGCAGCCGCGGCGGTCTGCCCTGCCGCCCGCATCCACTCACGTCGGGTCATTCTTGCCTCCACCGCCGAGCAACGAGCAACGAGCAACGAGCAACGAGCAACGAGCAACGAGCAACGAGCAACGAGCAACGAAATACGTTACCAGCTTGTGGCAGAATCCGCCCCATGCAGTTTCTGGCCATGACTCGACGGCGAACCGAAAGCTTCACCGACGCTCAATTCTCCTCACGTGTCACGGATGAAGTCGCGCGAGCGCGTGCGCTCTACGCCGAGGGCTTCATTCGGCAGGTCTGGCACCGCGCGGATATCGCCGGCGCCTGCCTGCTCGTGGAGGCTGATTCCGAGGCGCGCGTGCGCGAGAAGCTCGGGACGCTGCCGTTTGCCGAGGCGGGAATGCTCGAAATCACGATCGTCCCGCTCAAACCCTACGCGGGATTCTGCCCATAGGGCAAGGCTTCCAGCAACGCCAACGCCAATCTGGAGGTACCGCTCCCAAACCCGGACCGGTCAGCTGCCCGGTGTTCATCGAGCCATCGCGAATGGTGAACAGCCCGGGGAACCGTGCCTCCCACGCCGCGTTTGCGCTCGGCACGAACTGGCGGGCGTTGGCTTCGATCCCGGCGTTGCCCGGGACGCGCGCCGCGATGCCGGCGGAATGAATCAGCGACGCGCCCGGACAGGTGAGATCCTGAACGCAGAGGAACATGCCGAACTTCTGCGCCGCCGCCGCCATCAGCATCGCGTGGCTCTGACCTTTGCAGGCCTTGAGCGCGACGCCCGTGTAACCCATCTCTCGAGCCACGAGCAGCGTTTCGAAATCCGTGAGCGATTCGTCGATGACCACTGGCCGCAGCCGTGCCGCCTCGTGCATCACGTTGGCGCGGTCTTTCTGCAGATCGCGTGCGGTCGGCTGCTCGATGTAGAGGATGCGATCGAAGCCCGACGGCGTGGCTTCGCGCACGCGCCGCAGGAAGTCGAGGAGATAGGCAACGTTGGGGCATCCCTCGTTGAAATCGAGCAGATACTTCCAGTCCTTGACGCCGCGCGCGGCCTGGACGCGGTTGACGACGCGATCGATGCGCACGACGCGCTCGAAATCAGCCGCGAGATCGCCGCCGTTGAGCTTCATTTTGAAGCACACCAGCCCGTCACGCGGAATCCATTCCTCGAGGGTATTGGGCAGCCCGTCGTCGATTCGGTTGCGCACATCGGCCGCTTCCAATGGATCGCTGGCACCGACCGAATGGAAAACAGGGGTGCTCTTGCGTGGTGCCGAGGGGACGTAGCGATCGAGGAACTCTCCCTTGAACGCAGCGCCGAGATCGTGCGACAGGTCGCGCCTCATGAACTGCGGTCCGTACAATTCGTAGCAGCTCACGCCGAACCGCTTGCCATAAGCGTCGTGAATGGCGGCATCGAAAGCACTGGCGACCACGAGCGTGGCGAGCTTGGGAATCGCGACCGGCAGCGCCTGCGCCTGTGAGACCGCAGCCGCAGCTTTCAGATACTGCGGCTCGAGCACCCGAAACAGATCGATGGGATGGCCGTTTTCATCGCAGTCGGCGGTGATCGGGTTGAGGGCGTCGGCGAGGGCCTTCATCGCGCCCAGTCCGACATCTTGCGAGGCCGCGGGAAACGCCCACGCGTTTCCAAGGGTCATCGACCCGAAGCCCCACGATTCCCGACCGTCCCCGCCACGCAACCGGCAGGTCACGTTGAGGATCGTGACGCGATCGACCGACCGGCCTCCGAACTGATACGGCGCTCGATATTGAAAATCCTCGAACGTGTGACCGACCTCGACGATTCGAACATCGCTCACGCGTGATGTAACGGCTGCCGGCGATCGGTTCGAGGCGCAACCCACGAGCGGCAGCATAGGAGTCACGCACGCGGTGCGCAGGAGCGCGCGTCTGGAGATTCCCGTTTTCTGGTCTCGAGCCAAGGACGGTCATTATAACGACGCACGACGCTTGACACTCGGACCTTCCAACGTACATCTTCGCGGTCGATGACTAGCAAAAGTGGCCCGCGCGTCGTCGTCGTCGGCGCTGGGGCGTTTGGCGGCTGGACCGCGCTCGAACTGGCCCGGCGTGGCGCGCGCGTCATGTTGCTGGACGCGTGGGGGCCGGGCAACGCCCGCTCGAGCTCCGGAGGCGAGACGCGCGTGATGCGCTCGACCTACGGGACCCATTCCATTTACACGGAGATGGCCACGCGCGCGCTCGATCTCTGGTGCGCGTGGGACGCTCGCTGGCAGCGGAACTTCTTTCGCCGAACGGGTGCGCTCTGGCTCCTCGGCGTCGAGGGTGAGGGGTTTGCTGACGCGTCCGCGGCCACGCTCGACACGCACGGCGTCAGCGTGCACGAGATGACCCGAGAGGAGGCGGCACGCGCCTATCCTCAAATCAATTTCGACGGCGTCGAACGCGTGCTGCACGAGCCTGAAGCCGGCTACCTCCTGTCGCGGCGGGCCTGCGAGCACATCGTCGAACAGCTCGTCGTGGAGAAGGGTGAGTATCGATGCGCGGCCGCGGCCAGCCCTATCTTGCTCGATGGCCAGCCCGTTCGAGCGATCGCACTCAAAGGGGGCGAACAAGTCGAAGCCGATCAGTTCGTGTTCGCATGCGGCGCATGGCTTGGCCAGCTGTTTCCCGACGTCGTCGGATCCATTGGTGAGCGCAACCCGGCAGGACGTCTACTATTTTGGTCCGGCTGCCGGCGACGATCGCTTCTCAGAAACCCGTATGCCGGTCTGGCTCCATTTCGGCAAACAGTTGATGTATGGAATTCCCGGAAACGCTCATCGCGGATTCAAGATTGCCGATGACACTCCCGGGCCTGCTTTCGATCCCACCAACGGCGATCGGGACGTGAATGCGGCCGGCGTCTCAGCCGCGCGGGCATTCGTGCGCGAGCGCTTCCCTGCCCTCGCCGACGCCCCGCTCATCGGATCCGAAGTGTGCCAGTACGAGAGCACGCCGGATTCGAACTTCATCATCGATCGCCATCCGGCAGCGCCGAACGTCTGGATCGCCGGCGGCGGATCGGGACACGGTTACAAAATGGGACCAGCTGTGGGAGAGAAGATGGCGTCTCTGATCCTTGACGGTGCTACGCCCGAACCATCGTTCGCGCTGCGACGATTCGCCAACCCGCCGACTAACGGATGGAGGGAGAAGTGGTCATGACTGTCTCGCGCGCAGCGCGAGCAGCCGCTTGATCTCGTGGACGACGGTCTCGGGCAGACAGGGCTTCGCCAGGAATGCGTCGCAGCCGCTCTCGAGGGCGGCCGCCACGTCGGGCTCGAAGACGCACGCCGAGACGGCAATGATCGGTACGGTTGGAAATCCCACGGCGCGCAGCCGGCGGCTCACCTCCACGCCGTCGACGCCTGGCAAACGCATGTCGAGCAGAATGGCGTCAGGGTTGGAACGCTGGGCTTGCTCGATCGCTTCCTCGCCTGTTGCGGCCTCAGCCGTCCGGAATCCACAAAATTGAAGGTACTGTGCGTACCCTTCGCGGTTGTCCGTGGCGTCATCCACGATCAGCACGAGCGGTGCAGAGGTCATGGCTGCTCTTCGCGTCGCCTCACGCGCTTGGGGTGCACCCTGTGGGCCGTCCGCCAGGCTGCCCCAAAACCCACTTATTTATCCTGAGTTACCACTCATCAGCAGAACGAACTGTCGAGCTGCTGGTGTTTAGGAACCTGTCACAGTTATTACACGGTGGCGCAAACTGTTGAATTTGGGGAAAACATCGATGCCTGACGCACCACTGTTCACGGTTCGCGTGCACCGCTCGACTCTCGTCATGTTTCTGGTGATCGGGACCCTCGCAGCCGTGGCAATTTGGGATCTAGGACGTCTGCCGCGGTCAGCCGGTCCCGTAACGGCGCGTGCAGAGCGGGCGCCCGTCCAGAGCGCTTACGAAATTGAATTCTTCCGCAAGAAGTACGGACCGGAACATCAGACCGAGCGTGAAGAAGAGTGGATGATCCGCGATTACTTCAACGAGCGTCGAGGAGGAGTTTTCGTCGACGTGGGTGCGAACCATTACCGCACAACGAGCAAGACGTATTACCTGGAAACCAAGCTCGGCTGGTCAGGCATCGCCGTCGAACCGCAACGCGAATTTGCAGCCGACTACGCGAAGCACAGGCCGCGCACCAGGCTTCTCCCTTTTTTCGTCTCCGACTCGTCGAACGAAACGGCCCGCCTCTACATCATCAGGAACATGTCGCCAGTCGCTTCGTCCGACGAGGCCTTCGTCCGAAAGTTTGGCAAACCGGACGAAGTGAGAGAGGTGCCGACGATTACGTTGACCGACCTCCTCGCCGCCGAACGGGTCAATCGGATCGACTTTCTGACCATGGACATCGAGCTGCACGAGCCGCAGGCATTGAAGGGGTTCGATATCGAGCGCTTCAAACCGTCGCTCGTGTGCATCGAGGCCCTGCTGCCCGTCCGGCAGCAGATCCTCAACTACTTTGCCGCACATGGCTACGTGCTCGTCGGCAAGTACGTCTGGGTCGATTTGGAGAATCTGTACTTCGCACCGCTGGATACGATTCGGAACGAGCCGCAGCGGTGACCGAGCTCAGAAGAATGTCTCCTGTCTAAATCTCCCTGACCTCTGTGCCGAGGTTCACTCCGCCCGCAGCGTCTCCAACGGATCGACACGTGCGGCGCGGCGTGCCGGCACGTAGCCGGCCAGCACGGCGACGACGAGCAGAACGGAGGCGAGCGAGCCGATCACCACAGGATCGCCCGGCGTGACTTGGTACAGCAGCGTCGACAAGGTGCGTAACGTCGGGATGGCGACAACGATGCCGATGGCCACTCCGGCGACGGCGATGAGCACCACTCGGCCGATGATCAGGCGGAGAATATCGCCACGCGCCGCGCCGAGCGCCAGACGCACGCCAATCTCTCGCGTGCGCTGCTCCACCGCCTGCGACATGACGCCGTAGATACCGAGCGCGGCGAGCAGTAGACCGACGATGGAAAAGGCACCGAGCAACCAGGCGCTCATCCGCGTTCGCCAGATTGCATCGCCAAGCCGCGTTCGTCCATCAGCCTGATGTCCGTGAGGGGCAAATCGGGATCCAAGCGCCTCGAGCTCGCGGCGCAATGTCGGTGCGAGTGACGCCGCGCTCGACAGATTGCTGCGCACGAAAATGAGGCCTGACGATCGCATCGACTGCAGCACGGGCAGATAAACGTCTGGCGTGATCGCCGACTCCATGGCACCGTACCGAACGTCGGCCACGATCCCGACCACCTCGGCGCCGTCGCGAGAAGCCACCCTGGCCGACGCCGATTCGCTGGCCGATGGCATCCTCGGCCGGCCAGAAGGCCTCGCGCCGCCGTTTCGTTGATCACCACAACCTTCGGCTGGCCCACGCGATCGCGTTCGCTGAAGAGAGCGCCCGCGCACGAGCCGGATCTTCAAGCGTCGTCGAAGTAGCGCGGCGAAGCCCAGCGCACTCCGATGAAGGGTCGGCGCGCATTCGGCAACGGCGGCCGTCCGGGAAAGTCGCCAGGGTGCCGTTGCAGCCGTCGGACACCGGAGCGCAACTGCCGTAGGCGATCGAGCTCGATGCCCGGCTTGGCTTTCGAGACGCGTGATGCAGCTGTTCGAAGAGCTGAGTGGCACGGGCTGGCTCGTACTGCGGATCGGGAAGCGTCAGCCCCGCCGTCAGCAGCGACCGCGGATCGAACCCGAGCGATGTTGCCTGCAGTCGCATCACGCTCGTGAGCATCAAGCCGCCGGCGGTGAGCAACACGAGCGCCAGCGCCATCTCAGACAATGAGCAGCAGGTTCCGCAAGCGCAAAGCCGCGGTGACCCTGCGACACGGCGCCCGACGAACCGACCTTCATCACAGCTGTGAGATCGTGGCGCGATGTCCTCCAGGCGGGACCAAGCCCGAAGAGAACGGCGCTGGCGACACCGGTCAGCATGGTGAAGATCAGCGTGGCGCCGTCGAGACCCAGGTGATCGAGGCCGAGCCGCGTCAGACCGATACTCGGCCCACGTGGAAGGACGGTGCCGGCTTCCGGAACAGCGCCGCGCCGGCCCTGATCGCGCCGTAGGCCACCAACAGCCCCGCGACCGTCCCGAGCGCGGCGAGCAGCAAATTTTCGGTCATCAGTTGCCGGATGATGCGCAGGCTGCTCGCGCCGAGCGCCAGTCGAATGGCGACTTCACGCTGCCGCGCGAGGGCGCGAACGAGCGTGAGGTTGGCGAGATTCACGCAAACGATCAGCAGGACCGAGATCCGACCGCGGCCAGCAGCAGCAACACCGACCGTCGCACCAAACGGATCGATGCGCTGAGTCATTGAGCGGACATGGCGACGGCGCCCCAGCGCGCGACCGCCAAGCTGTCCGCGTAGTGCTGGTCGATCCGCTCGCCGAGCAGCCTGACCTCCGCCTGCGCTTCGGAAATGGACACGTTGGACGCACGGCGCGCCACGACCTGGTAGGAATGGCTGAGGGCTTCGTCGAGGTCGCTGGCGGGAATCGTCGTGATCGGGATCCACACCTGCGCTCTCCCCGACAGCCCGCTGAAACCGCGCGGCATCACGCCGAGGATCGTGTGCGGCACGCCGTTCAGTCCGAGCGTGCGGCCGACGATGGACGCATCCGCCGCCGAACCGGCTGACCCAGAATCCGTAGCCGAGCACGACCATCGGCTCAGAACCAGGCCGCCTTCGTCTCGTCCGCGGTGAACGTGCGGCCGACCTGCGGCGTCACGCCGAGCAGGTTGAAATAGGTGTGCTCCACCAGCTCGAGGGACACGCGTGCCGGCGAGCGCGAACCCGTCAGGTTGTACTCACGGCCAACGAAGAGAGCCGTCGATTGGAATGAGTGCTGCTCGTCGCGCAAGCGGCGGTATTTCGGGTACGACCAGATAGTCTGCCTGAAGACGCCAGGCGAATCGCGCTCCGGCATCAGCATATGCACCAGCATCAACCGGTCGGGCTCACTGAAGGGCAGCGGTCTCAGCATCAGCGCATTCACGAGCGAGAAGATCGCGACCGTCGCGCCGATGCCCACCGCGAGCATCAGCACCGCGACGATGGTGAACGCCGGCCGGGCGCGAAGGGTGCGCCAGCCATATGCCAGATCCTGTCGAATAGGCATGGTCATCCTCCTCCGCCGCGGACTCGTCGCATCGAACGCGGGCTGACGCAGGTGCGACCACACGATGCTGGACACCTGTCGCCAGTACCAGAACGCCGCCGGGCGAACGCCGCGGCGAGGCACGATGGTCACGTTCAGCGTTTCCTCGAGGTCGCCGGCGATTGCTTCGGCATCCTCAGCGGGCATGACCAATCGCAATAACGCGTGCGCCAACCGCTGTTGTCTCGTCGTCACTGCTGCTAACTCTTGACCGTGCGCAGACGCGTGGCCATGCCGCTCGCCATCAGGCGAAGCGACTCGTACGCCCGGGCGACGGCGCGTTCCCCCGCGGGCTGGATGCTGTAGAGGCGTTTGCGTTTGCCACCGCGCTCGGGTGTGGATTCGCCGAGCCTGGAGGTGACGAGTCCACGTTTTTCGAGTCGGGCGAGCGCCGTGTACAGCGCGCCGGCTGAGATGGCGCGGCCGGTGCGCGTCTCGATCTCTTGACGAATGGTGACGCCATAGGCGTCGACACCAAGCCGGATCAGGGCGAACAGGATCCGTTGTTCGAAGTCACCGAGCGTGTGTTCCATGCGAATTTCGAACACACTGTAGTTTTAATCAATTTGACGTGTCAACTGCCGGTCCACGGCGGTTAGAGATCAGGAGGAAAACGGAGGCCAGGTTAACTTCTCCTGACCTCGTCTGTCCGACACCTACTTGGGTGCCGCGGCGGCCACCCAGGTTTCGACGAGCGCCATCGACGGTCCACCACGCGTGCGGTAGAGATCGGCGAGACGCAGCATGCGCGCACGATCCTGCTCCACCGCCTCGATCGGCCGGCCGGCGACAAATGCTTCGTACAGCGTCAGCAGCGCCAGGGCCAGCGAGGGTTCGTCCGCGAGCTGACTCTGCACGAGCTCGTCGAGCGTCTGCAGTCCTTCCGCGGAACGGCCCGCCAGAAGCGACGCGACGACGAATTGACGCTTGAGGTCGTTATCATCCGGCCAGCGCGCGCGCGCTCCGGCCACGGTCTCGAACGCCAGGTCGCCATTACCCTGACGCAGCAACGCGTCGGTGAGGAGCGAATGCACCGCAACCCGGTCGCCTTCTTTGATGAGCGCCGTGCGCCAGGCCCCTGCCGCTTCCTTGTCTTTGCCACCGGCGGCATAGCAGGCGCCGAGGTAGACCATCGCCGGATAGAAGTCCGGAGCGCCGCGCATCGCGCTTCGGAATGCGTTGGCGGCCAGATCGTATTTCTTCTGCTCGAGCAGCATCAGGCCACGCAGGAACGACGCCACCGGCACTTCGGCGGCGAGCGTGTCGGACACGTAGAGCTCTTTCACGCCGGTGCTGCGTGCACGCTGCACCAGCTCCTTGATCATCGGCGACGAAGCGTCGGGCCGTGCCGCGGCCTGATCGAGGAACGCGCCGAGCACCTGCGGCGCCAGCACCTGATCGATAGCAAATGGCTGCACCGCTCCGAGTGCTTTGGCGGCGAGTGGAGCCGGCGCCTTGCGATTGATGATCGTCGTCGAGACACCGGTGGCGTCGGGCGCCGCTCGCGAGGCGCCGAGCACGGAAAAGGTGCGGCGCATCTCCCCGATGGGGGCGGTGCCAGATGTGATGCGTGCACGCGCGATGTAGTCTCCAGGCGGCAGCACGCGCATGTCGGTGACGCCATGTGCGAGCGCTGTGCCCTCGCGTTGACCAGGGGAAATCGAGGCGTTCGACTTGACCAGCGCCGGGCCGTCGGCGGTCGAGGCCACTTCGAATACGACATCCGTTGCCGCAGCGCCTTCACCATCGAGCCCGAGCTCGAACGCCAGACGCTCATCCTGACGCACGCCGTCGAGCGCGAGGCGCGGATCGCTGTTCGCCACGGTCGGCACACGAACGAGCAGCGGTCCTGTCGCGGTCAGTGATCCGAGCGACGGATCGCCGCGCGCTGACGCGATGCTCGACCGAGCCGACGCGTCCGGTGCTGTCCATCAGTCCGATTCGAACGACGTAGTCACCCTGCGGCAACGGGATGTTCGTCGAGAACTTCAGGCCATCGGCCGTGGCTTCGCTGACCGGCTGTTCACCGGCCAGAATCTTCTTGCCGTCGATATCGCGCACGACGACCTGCAGCGTGGCCTGTCCGGGTTCGATGCGCGTGGCTTCGCCGGTCAGCAGAACCTTGATGCGCGAGCGATCGTCGGGATCCTGCGCGAGATAGCTGGTCACTCGCATCCGGACACCGGTCGCCGGCACCGGACCATCGAGCGCGCCAGCCAGGCGCGCCGCCCAATCGCGATCCTCGTAGGTGCGCACGTCGAAGATCTCGCGGGCGCGGACGGTCGTCGATCCGCGTGACACCTGCACCTTCATCCGGCGCCCTTTGCCGTCCTGGTCGGCAGGGTCTTTCTCGACACCAATGCGGTAGTAGCCCGACAGCTCGCGCCCGAGCCTCTCGAACGCCGCTTCCGCATTGACTTCCGCACGGAAGGACCCGCCGCCGGTCATGTGGGCGAGCATGTCGAGCGGGCCGTACTGCATGAAATGGTCGCGCGAGGGCGAGTTGCTGATCACGCGCCGGTCCGCAGAGAACGTCGTCGGCGGCACATACAGCGTGAAGAGCGTCACGCGCGCCGCCGCCGCATCAGCGGCCAACGGGGAGAGCACCGACGTCTCCTCGCGTTCGTCGAGCGGCCATCCTCCCGAAATCAGGATCACCGTCTTGTCGCCGCTGACCCGACCCAGTTGCGTGATGACGTCACGCAGCGCCATCAAACTCGAGAGTGACGTCATCTGCGCGGAACGCCAGGCGGACTCAGCCTGCATCTGGACATCGCGCGTGCAGCTGTCCATCGCGCCAAATCCGCTCCCGCGCCGGGTTCCCGTACCGCCGCCTCCGCCCGTCGAACCGCCACCTCCTCCGGTCGGCGCCGCGGTGCCGCCTCCGCTCCCACCTCCGGTGCCACCGGCCGGTGGCGCGCTGCCACCACCACCACCACCACCACCGCCACCACCGCCGCCACTCGGCGGCGCCGCGGTTCCAGCTCCGCCACCCCCACCGCCACCGCCGCCGAATCCGCCGGCGAATATCGAGCCGCGACACTCGCGTTCGGCCACGGTGCGCAGGGCCATCATGTTGTGGTTGGCAATGTCGCGGGCGTCGGTGAGGCTGCCATACTCCCACGTCGCCATGGGCAAGCTCATCCCGGTGACCCGCTGCAGCGCGGTGCGAACGCGATCGTGCGCCCAGGTGAAATTGATATTCGGTCCAACCGGCATGAGCATCAATGCCGAGCGATCGGCGAACGTCAGATTGGTGAAGAATCGCGCCGCGGCATTTGCGACGTGCCGCGCGTTGCCGGTCTCGAGCGTGGGCTGATCGACGATGAAGACGAATTGCCGGCCGATGCCCGCGCCTTCGTTGCTGCTGACGGGCACCCCATCGGGCGCCGGCGTGCTCGCTTTGCGTGCAGCGGCCGTGTCGACGAACTCGGCGGACACGACACGCCGTGGCTTGCCGCCTACCGTCACCATGAAATCGGTTGGCGTCAGATCCCGCAGCGGCAGCCCTTGCCGATCCAAGACACTGACGTCAACCGTGACGAGCTCGACCCCGGTTCGAAACGTCGGCGGTTGCCCCTGGCTGTCCTGTTGTGCCGAGAGCAGCAACCCTCCGCACGCGACGAACGCGGCCACGGCCAACATCCTGCGTATCTGCATGACTCACCTCAATGCTGCACGTCCGTTGTCGGGGCCAGACTCGATGCCCGCTGCGGCACGTGCGGTCGGTAGCCGCGCCGCGCCCTGATGTCGTACTTGCCGTTGCGCACCTGCACTTTGATATTCCGCCAGTTGCTGTCCTGCTTGCTGTTCGTCGACGAGTAAGAGAGCACGTATTGGTTGGCCAGCTCGGCGACGATGGCGTCGAAGACGCCGTCGAGCTCCCGGGCCTGCCGCGGGAAGAATGTGCGCCCGCCGCTCGCCCGCGCGTAGTTTTCGAGGCTGCTCCGCAGCAGCGGCACCGTCGACCCCATGCCGAAGCCAATCGTGTAAAGCATCGCGTCGCTCGACTGTACGCGGGCCATCGCCATCTCACGTTTGGTGAGGCTGTTGCGATCGTCGCCGTCCGAGAAGATGACGACCCCTTTCCTGCCCCATTCGCGGCTGACCATGTCGAGCGCCCGCACGGTGGCATCGTAGAGCGCCGTGCCTCCCCACGATTCCAACAGATCGACGGCCGCTTCGCGCGTCTGGCTGTCCTTCTCACGTTCGGCCACGGTGAACGGCGTGTCGTTGAAGCCGATGAGCGTGGCGGCGTCTCCCGGTCGCAGCTTTGTCAATAGCTGTTTGACGGCCAGCTTCACCTCGCCGAGCGCGTGCTCCATGCTGCCGCTGATGTCGATGGCCAGCACCAGGTCGAGCGGTGAATCCTCGCTCACCACTGCGGCCAGCGTCTGCGCCACGCCATCCTCGAAGACCGCGAAATCCTGCTTCTTCAACCCGCGGACGAACTGCCCGTTGTCGGTGACGATGACGGGCACGAGTACGGCCTCGACGCGGGTCTTTTCCGTGTAGCCAAGGTCCCTGGTACGCACGTTGTCGATCAGGCGTTTGCCGTCGGCAAGAACCGCCACCACGCGGATGTGATAGCCGCGCACGACCGAACCCGGATCCCACGGACAGCCGAACGGCAAGCTCTCGGAGCTGCACGTGAGTCGGCCGTTCACGAAAAACGTCACCGACTGCACGGGAACATGAGGAGTGATGACCGCTTCGAGCCGCGTGGCACCGCTGACGACGGAATCAGCCGGCGGCCAGGTAATCCGAAGCACGGGCTCCTGCGCCGCGCTGAGGCACACGGATATCGCGCCGATCACTGTGAGCGTGTGCAGCCAGCCGCGCATCATTGCTCCACCTCACCACTCCTGATTTCACCGGCACCGCTCCGGCCCTCGACAACCTGAGCGGACGTGTCAATCGGAACGAGCGGTCCGTCGCTCGTCAGCAGCGCCAGGTATTGTTCGACGCGCTCGATCTTCATCGCCATTACTACCTCGATAAGAGCCCGCCTGTCGTCGTGATCTCTCGACGTCGACATCTCGGCGATATCCGGCGTGGCTGCCGTGAGCACGGAGGCGAGCAGCGCACCGGGCATCTTGAGCTGGGCGAGCATCTCGGCCAGGCGCAGGTTCAGATCGGGGAATGTGGTGCTGAAGATCCCCGACTGCCAGCGGCCCGCGAACATCTCCCACGGGCGGCGGTCGAGGAGCCGCAGGCACAGGCAACCGAGGCGGGGCTCGGCGGGTGCGCCCCACGCGTCGAGAGACCGGGCGACCGGTGCCTTCTCCAGGCCAAGCCACAACAGTTCAACCGGTGAGAGAAACGCGCCGAGACGCTGCGGGTCGTTCGCGACAACCCACGGCAGCAGCGTGCGCCGGGCCGGGCTCAAACGAATCTCGTCGGCAATCTCGATCGCCTCGGCCGCGCTGCGCACGGCAGCCAGGCGCGCGCGCCCCTTTTTCATGAGGTCGGCGATCAGATCGCGGTCGGTATCGGTGAGAGTGGCCGGCGCGACGAGGGCCATCGTTTCAATGAGCAGCCGCCGTTGGTCGTCGTCGAGTGTTGGCTTGGCGGACGGAGGCCGCATCGACACGCGCTGCTGGGCGAAATCGGCGAGCTGCACGTCGAGGCTGAGGAGAGACCCGACGACGTGCCATCCTTTCCAGGGATCCGCGCCGACTACCGGCTGACTCCACGGCGCAAAACGTCGGTTGGCCAGCCGCATGGAGAAGTCATGGCGCTCGGCGGCTTCGCCCGCCGAGATCGTTGCGCGATCAGGCTGGCCAAGGGCGACCGCATACACGAACTCTTTCAGCCCGCGCGCGAGCAGGTCATCAGCGAGAAGTCTGATCGCCGGCGCGACTCGCGACACGGCGGCGCGATCGCCGCTGTTGGCGGCGCGCTGTAGCGCCGACGCGGCCTCCTTGTATCGCTTCGGAGCCCCATCATCGCTCCAGGCCCCCGAGGTGTCGAGGGCGGCCGCCGCACCAACTTCCTTGAGCCGGGCGAGCTCGCGCTGGAAGTGCTCGCGCGTCGCACCGCTGGCGCCGACGGCGTCGGCGACGGCAACGAGCGTGCGCGCCGACGTCAGAAAAGGACGCGCCTGTTCGCCGAGCAACTTCGCCATGCGCACGGCCTCGGCGCGCGAGAAGTCGATGCGATAACGGGTGCCTTCCCATTCGACGAACCGAACGTGCTCGACCGGCCCGGCGAGAAATGCCAGGGCGTCGTTCTCCATCGGACCTGACGCCGCGGCCAGCGGCTCCGACGGCCTGGCGGCCGCTCGTAACGTCTCGTCGAGCCAGGTGACCAGTTTGCCTTCGTAGTCGCCGCGGTTCGTGAGCTCCAGCGCCGAGAGCGACGTCACGAGCCCGGCCAGTGCATCCGGTGCAAGACCACCGCGCAAGGCGGCGCGTGAAAGAAATGCCACGGCACCCTGGAACTGCGTGAGCGCGCGCGTGCCCCGGTCATGGTCGTCGATGGCCGAGATGGCGATGGCGCGGCGCGCGGCACGCGCATACGCGGCGACGTCGACGAGCCCGGCACGTTCGAGCGTCGCCATCAACGCTGGATGTGATTGCGCGGCGCGCACGGCCTCGATCGCGTCGGGGGTCGCCGCTGTGACGACCCGCGAGGCAAACAACACCAGCTGATACCGACGGCGGTCGGTGAGCTTGTCACCGGTGAACACCTGGTCGCACAGCCAGGTGAAGTTCAAGGGCTCGCCGCCGGCTGCCGCCTCCGGATTTCGGGTGTCCGATTTCGACGGCGAGTACTCCGGCTCGAACACGGCGCTCCAGAATTTCGTGGTGCCCGGCACGACCGGGCGGCCCCGTTCATCCAGCGGGAGATCGGCGACGAGAAGGATCGGATCGAGCGGTGGACGCCAGAAGGCGCGTTCTTCGACTCGCCAGCCGGTTCCCACGCGCTCGAACACCAAAAGCAAACGACGCACGGCGGCAATGCGATTGCTCGATTCCGGATAATCGAGGCTCAACAGGGTTTGAATCTGACCAGGGGTCAGTGACGCCGTGGCGCCAAACCAGGCCGCCAGCCGACCCTCGTCCGCCACTAATAGCGCGCGGACGAATGCGGCCGGATCGGACGCACGCGCGCCAACGACAGCCTCCCACACGGGCTCCGCAGGCTCGCCGCCCGGCACGCGCACGCGGCCTTCAGCAACCCGCAGCGCCGGCGCCGCAACGGCAAATGTCGACGGGTACTGTGTGACCACTGCGGTCACCAGCTCGCGTTGGCCCGACAGCCACGCGCGCGTCTGGTCGTCGAGCGACAGCGCTCCGTAGTACAGGAGCGATGCGCCGCGCGACTGCAGGATGTCCCGCGCCAGCGTCGCGGCGGTGGCGCGGCCGTTGAACACCGCATCGATCCAGAGCGCGGGCGGCAACGGTAGCGGCAGCGTCGTGGCCGACTCGGCGCCGGTGGCGACGGATCGTCTGGCCGGATCGAGAAACGCGAGCGCCGATTGCATCACCGCGTCGCGCCGGAGATTCTTCACGGTCACCGGCGTGTTGTAGATGCGACGAATCAACTCGAGGAGAAACTGGCTGCGATCGCCGGGCACACGATCGTCAGTTGCCACCAGCGCATCGCGAAGGCTGCCGGGCAGAGAAATGTTCGAAAGCTCGCCGCCGGCATCTGTCGTCTGCGCTCGTGCTGAGCCGGCGACAACGCTTACGGCCAACAGAACTTGCAATACAGGAGGCAGCGCGACTCGCAGCACCTAATCCCTCAGAGACACTTGTCCCGACGGCGCTATTCTGCACTCGGACGCGAAAAAGCGAAAGACCTGTAACGCTCCTTTCGCGACGAACTTGAGGGCTGGCTGAGTTTGAATTTTGGTGGTGTTCGTCGATCCAACAAATGGGATCCACTCGTCCCACGGCGAAAGGTTTACCGGCGCGCGTTTGCTCCCGTCAGGAGTCCAGGGTTTTGGATGCGGATGCGGGCGTCGATCACCGAATTGGGTGCAGTTCCCGCTGATTTTGTTGGCGTAACTCGACGCTCCGCCCCAAAGGTCGGGTTGGGGGGCAGCTTCCGGCTGGCGGATTGTCAGGCGGCTAAGACACCAAATACCCGTTGCGCGACCGTGCCTGCACCCTCCCGCCACGCACGCGGACGGTCAGCTCGTGCCAACCTTTCAGGCTGCCTGCCGGAATCGCGAGCACGTACTGGTGGCGCAGCTCGCTGAGGATCGTGCGGGTCACGATACTCAGTTCGGCAATCGTGCCAGCCTCGACGGCCAGACCGCCCGTGCGCGTCGCGAGATCGTTCAGGGTCATGGTCGCCGTCTGTTCTTCTGATGCGACGCTGCGGTCGTCTGTGAGGTCCTTGCCGACCGACAGCACGTAGAGCGGGATGTCGAGAGCGGCGGCGGCGCTCGCAGCGTCCGCCGGTGAGCTCACGCTGGAGGTGTCGATCCCGTCGGTGAGCAACAACAGCGCCCGCGCCCGCGGCGCTTCGCCCATCACGATGTCGATGGTATTGACGATCGCGTCGTACAGGCCTGTTGCGCCAAAGGGCTCGACGCTGGTGACCGCGGACATCAGCACATCCGAGTTCCGCGTGAACGGCGTGAGCCGTCGCAGGCGCGAATCGAAACTGAAAACGCTTGCGGCGTCGCTGTCCTTGAAGCCGGCGACGAGTAGCTCCGTCGCGATACGCGATCGCTCGCGTTTCGCGCCGACCACCATGCTGCCGCTGCTGTCGATGAGCAGTGCGAGCCGCGCGCTGTTGTCGTCGCCGTGTTGAAACTGGACGATCGGCTGCTTCGTTCCGCTATCGAGCACCTCGAAGTCCGCCGGACGCAACCCCCTCACGATCTTTCCGTCGCCGCCTCGGACCACCACGGCCACCGAGACGAGGTCCAACGAGCTGCGGAACGTCGGTCGTTCCTGTTCGGATTGCCCGGTCAGGCCGACCGCGCTCACGCAAACGAGCAAACTGGTGACGCCGGCTCGAAATGACACGATTGCTCCCCTCATTACGAAATTGTGCGAACTCTCACCAGCCAGGGTGAGAGTTGTCGGCTGTTTTTCAGCGTTTTGCGGATGACAGCGGAGAGGACAGCACGTTTCGCACCGGGAGCTGTCGCCGGCTGCCGCGTGGCCCGAAGCGGAAACGCTTCAGGTTAAGCTCATCGCGTCGTGAGCGCCGTCGATCCCGCACCTCTGCTTCTCATTACCTTTGCAGCCGTGGCGCTCGTCGTTCTGCTGATCACCTGGCTGCGGCTGCCGGCATTCATCGCGCTCGCAGTCGGTTCGCTCTTCGTTGGCGTCGCGTCACGCATGCCGGTGACCGAGATCCCGCGCGCGTTTCAGCAGGGCATGGGCGACACCCTCGGCTTTATCGCCATGGTGATCGGACTCGGGACCGTGATCGGCAAGCTCCTCGCCGAATCGGGCGGAGCGCTCGTGGTGTCGACCGCACTCATTCGTGCGCTCGGCGAGCGCCGTCTCGATTGGGCGTTGATGCTATCGGGCTTCATCATCGGCTTGCCCGTGTTCTTCCAGGTCGGTCTCGTCCTGCTCGCTCCGGTACTCTTCACGCTCGCCCGTCAAGCAGGCGACGCCGCCCCAGGCAACTCCCCCTTGATACGGCTCGGTATTCCGCTCGTTGCCGGTTTGTCCGTCGCGCACGGGCTCACGCCGCCGCACCCGGGACCGCTCGCGGCAATCGAGCGGCTCGGCGCCGACATGGGGAGGACACTCTTCTATGGGTTGGTGGTGGCGTTGCCGGTTGCGATAGCAGCCGGACCGCTCTTCGGTCGCTTTATCAGCCGTCACGTGCGAGTCGAAGTGGGAGGCATGGCCGATCAACTCACCGGCAGCACCACAGCCACGCGGCCTCCGTCGTTGACGGCCACGCTCACGACGATTCTGCTGCCGGTCGTTCTCATGCTCCTGGCGGCCGTCGCGCAGTCGGCGCTCGGTGACGGTTTGCTGCGCAGTGGCATCATGCTCGCCGGGAGTCCGCTGATTGCGATGTTGATTGCCACGATGGCCGCCCTATTCACGTTCGGTCAGGCGTGCGGCTTCAATCGCGACCGATTGCTGCGTTTCGCCGAGGAGTCGCTGCCGCCGATTGCCGGCATTCTCCTCGTCGTTGGCGCCGGCGGAGGCTTCGGCCGTGTACTCGATGCCGCCGGCGCCGACACGGCCATCGCTCAGGCCGTCGGCGGTTTGCGATTCTCTCCGCTCGTGCTCGGCTGGGTCATCGCTGCGCTGCTGCGCCTCTCGGTCGGATCGGCGACGGTGGCGTGCGTGACGGCAGCCAGCATCATGGCGCCGATCGCCACGGCGTTGCCCAACGCCAACAAGGATCTGCTGGTCGTCGCGATCGGTGCCGGCTCGCTCATCGCCTCGCACGTCAACGACGGAGGATTCTGGCTCGTGAAGGAGTACTTCAATATGACCGTCGCCGAAACCGTCGTCACCTGGACGATGCTCGAGACGATCGTGTCGATCGTGGGTCTGGTCGGCGTGCTGCTGCTGGGAATGGCTGTCGGCTGACGAACGGAGGTCGCCATGAGTGTGATCGGCAGACGTGAAGCGATCCTGGCGACGGGAGCCGCGGGAATCGGCTCGCTGTTCGCGGAAAAAAACAGGAAGGACAGATTCCGAATGGCCTGAACAACCCGGCCCACCACGACAGCACCTCAAAGCGTTCGAGCAGAACGTCCCGCTCGCAGCAAAATACGGCGTGCCGAATGTCATCACGTTCTTCGCCAACCTGCAGCCGGGAATGAGCGAAGCGGAGGCGTGCCCGGCCGTCACGAGCTCGATGACACTCAGGAGCTGGGCTGCGGTCTCGCGGGCGATCGTCGACACCGGTTTCAAAGGATTCATGGCGCACGAATTCATCCCGCTTCGCGATCCGCTCGCCTCTCTGAAGGAGGCGGTCGTGCTCTGTGATATCTAATCGCGATCGTGAGCCCGATCTTGTGCGTCGGGAGTGTTCACCGCAGGCCCGACTCTTTGCGCCGGGCGTGTTCACCGTAGGCCCGACCTTAAGGTCGGGCGTGTCATTTTTCTGAGAAGGGTTCAGCCATCAATGCTCATTTTCGACGCGCACCTGGATTTGTCGATGAATGCCATCGAATGGAACCGCGATCTGACCAGGCCGATCGAGGAAATCCGTGCTCGTGAGGAGAAGTTGACCGACAAGCCGGATCGCGGGCGAGGAACGGTCTCGTTTCCGGAGATGCGGCGCGGCGGCGTGGGATTGTGCGTGGCGACACAGATCGCGCGCTACGTCGCCCGCGACAATCCCTTGCCCGGATGGCATTCGCCCGATCAGGCGTGGGCAATGACGCAAGGACAGCTCGCCTGGTATCGCGCGATGGAGGAGCGCGGCGAGCTCGTGCAGATCGCCGATCGGGCCGCGCTCGATCGACACCTGAACGCCTGGCTGCACGCCGAATCCGCGGACGGCCAAGCCATCGGCTACGTGCTGAGCCTCGAGGGGGCCGACTCGATCGTCACGCTCCGGCATCTGGAACGTGCCTACGCGCAGGGGCTGCGAGCCGTCGGACCGGCGCACTACGGCCCCGGGATCTATGCCAACGGCACCAACGCCTCCGGCGATCTCGGCCCGAAGGGACGTGAGTTGCTGCGCGAAATGGAGAATCTCGGCATCATCCTCGATGTCACCCACTTGTGCGACGAGAGCTTTCGCGACGCTCTCGACCACTTCCACGGCGCGATGTGGGCGAGCCATTCCAACTGTCGCGCGCTCGTCAACCACAATCGGCAGTTCTCCGACGACCACATTCGCGAGCTCGTGCAGCGTGATGCGGTGATTGGTGCGGTCTTCGACGCCTGGATGCTCGTCCCCGGATGGGTGCGCGGCCAATCCACTCCCGAGAGTACCGGTGTCAAGCTGACGACCGTGGCCGACCACATCGATCACATCTGCCAGGTCGCCGGCGATGCCACCCATGTCGGCATCGGCTCGGATCTGGACGGCGCCTTCGGCCGCGAACAATGCCCGGCCGACGTGCACACGATCGCCGACCTGTCACGGATTCCGGACCTGCTGGCTTCGCGGGGGTACAAACCCCAGGACATCGAGCTCATTGCACACGGCAACTTCGTTCGCTTCCTGCGCCGGGTGCTGAAATGAAGCGCCCAGCCTCCAGCTGGAGGCTCGTGGCTCGGCGCTGGAAGCTGGAGGCTGGCAGCTGGAAGCTGGAAGCTCAATTCAGGAACTCGCGTACCATGTGGCGGTCGCGAGTCCTTGGTTCCCGTAGACGAGCTCGACGTAACGTGGCGAGATTTCCCAACGAATCCGCGGCGTTCGAGCGATTGACGACGGCTCGAATGCCGTGACCCTCGGGTGCGCGAATTGCAGAGAGTCCCTGGGCTCTCATGGGTGTACTCAATCGGACTGACATGACCGCCCACCTACGGTCGGGCTGGGTTGACTGCTTTCGGCTGTGCCGCGCGCTGGCCATTCTGGCACTCGGCGCGACCATGCATCTCCATCTGCCGGCACTCGACAGTCCTCGAGTCGCTCCACTACAGCTGGCGTCGTCACAGGTTGAAGCGGCGGAGCGCGGCATTGTCGTCAATCGCGCCTTGATATTTGCCCCGCAATCGCGTCCGCCGGAGAGCCCGAAACCCGCTCCTCGCGATCTGCCGCGCGTGCCTCTCACCGGGCTGCTGGCGAGAGTCCGCTCGCCGGAACCGCCGGTGGCGCGGCCCGTGCCACGCATCGCGGTCACGGAGGCGCGAACACCGTTCGCCGCCGAGCCTGACGTCGGGCCGGTCACGTCCCCTCCCCAACCGGTTGCCCTGAGCCAGCCGGACGGTCTCGAGGAACCCGGTCGCAGAAATCCTCCGGTCGACGATTTGACGAGACTCCCGGTCGCGCCCGTGGCAGGACCCCGGCGCAACACCGAGGAAGAGCTGGTCAGACGGCTGATCGATCAATACACGGGAGCGCTCGAACGGCTCGACGTCGGTGCCGCTCAAGCCGCATGGCCGACCGTGGATGGCAAGGCCCTCAAACGGGCCTTCGGCCAGCTCGCCTCGCAGCGGCTGACCCTCAAATCGTGCGGCATCACCATTTCGGGGAGCACGGCGAACGCACGCTGCCGCGGCAGCGCGACCTACCAACCGAGGATCGGTTCCGGGCCGGTTCAACTCGCGTCGCGTGAGTGGACCTTCGATTTCTCGAAGCAGGATACAGACTGGCGAATCGTCAACACGTTCGTGCGCTGATGTTCGAGCGCTGAGGTGCTCGTGTGCCCGACAGTGACAAACCACGTGTGCCCGAGAACGACAGCCGTACCCCCCCTGGCGCACTATTCACGTGCCCGCATTGCGCGTATCGCCAGTTGGTTCACATCAGTGCCACGCAGGTCGTCGCGATCTACAAGTGTCCCAATTGCCGCAAGCTCGTGGCTCCCGCCAAGAAGTAGGGGGCGCTAGACCCAGGCCGCGCCTCAGACCGTTGCCGTTCGCGGCACGATGTCAGGCTGCAGCACCGGATCGGCGGCCGGGATGTACGTTGCTTCGAGTCCCAGCTCGCGCCGCACGGTATTGCAGCCTTGCGCAATCGAGCTGGCTTTGTAGAAGGCAATCTCACGATTGCACCCCTGACGGCCGAACCCGCAGTCGCTCGACACGATGAGCTGTTCCGCGGCGATATGCTTGAGGGCGGTGCGAATGGAATCAGCAACGTCCTCAGGCCGGTCCGCCTGCAGCGAACGGTGGCTGACGGCGCCGATGCAGATCTTCTTCGGCAACTTACCCTTCATGGCGCCGAAGAGCTCGACATCCTTGAAGTTCCGATCCTTCGTTTCAATCGTCCAGACGTCGCCTTTGAGCTCGTTGAGGTACAGCTCGAAGGAAGCCCGGTAGCTCGTATCCTCCATCACACGCTGCATGTTCGGGTTGCCCCAGCACGTGTGAATCCAGATCTCCACATCGTCCAGCCCCTGCACCTCGCGGTTGTAGCAATCGACCATGAATCTGACTTTTTCGTGGTTGGCGCCGAACGTGTTCGCCATGAAGTGCAGCGTCGGCTCCTCGATCTGGATGCACCGGCAGCCGGCATCGCGGAGTGCGAGCAGCTCCTTGTTCATCGCCACGGCCATGTCCCACACGACTTCGCGATTGTCCTTGTACAGGTCGGTATGGATATCCAGGAAAAGTCCCATGACCTGCGAGCAGCAGGTCCCGAAGCGAACCGGCTTCCGGGTCTTGCTCTGCGCGATGCGCCAGATCTTGGCGTAGTCGAGCGGTCGATGTTCGATCTTGCCGGTCACCCGCGGCCAGCGCCAGGCAGTGTAGATCTCGTTGAGGAGCGTGCCCGGCGGATATCGCAGCCATGGACTCCGCGTCTCCTCCGATTGCAGGTAGTCGCCTTCGAAGCCGGTCCATCGCTGGATCGGATAGTGGTGCCAGCTGCGGCCGGCGAAATCTTCGTCGCAGTGAAAATCACCGTGCGTCAGGATGTCGAGGCCGGCCCGCTCTTCGTCACTGATGACCACCGCCAGCGCATCCTGAAACTTTTCGCGAAATCGGATGTCGAGCATGCAGCTGTCCAGCGGCTTCGCCCACATGCTGACATCGAACCAGCGCGGGCGCGGCCACGACCCGGTGACGGTACTCGGAAGGATCAGATCTTTGGTAACGGTCAGCGCCATGCAGAGAACCTCGGAATGCTATAGCAAAGCCACGCAAGCAACCGCGTCAGTCTCAGGAAGGGAATCGGCTTTGTCAATGGGGCCGGCTGAGGTCCCTGTTTTCTCGGACTCTGGATTTTCCGCGACTCGTTCGCTACCATCTACGCGTTTCCGACCTCGGGCGTCATGCCCACTCGATCACAGAAGCTGGTCATCGTTCTTGCCTTCGTCGCGGCAGCTCTGAGCTTCGCCGCCGCGGCGGTTCGACTGTTCCGTGACGGCGCGATCGAGGCGACGCCGCTCTTCGGCGGCCTCTTCATGCTTGCGCTCGGCATCGCCGGCTATCGGCGACTCAAGGATCAACCCGACGTGCGTGAAAGGATCGATTGATGCGAATGAGAGTGATCGGCCTGAGTGTCACGGCGGCGCTTCTGTTCGGCGCGGGAGTCTTGCGCCTGCCAGCGCAGACTCCGCGCACCGATGCGTCGCCGCCGAGTTGCCCTGAAATGGCTACGGCCCTGACGGCACTGATGCGGAACGATACCCGGTTGCGCGACTGGCCGGCCCTCGGGCGCTATCGCGACGCCAACCGACCCTTTCTGGCGGCGCCTCGCGAGAGGGCACGGGTGGTGTTCATGGGAGACTCGATCACCGACGCCTGGCCGCAGCCGAGATTCGGCGATTTCTTCGTCGGCAAGCCCTACGTCGGCCGGGGCATCAGCGGCCAGACGACGCCGCAGATGTTGATTCGTTTCCGGCCTGACGTCATCGACCTCAAGCCGGCGGTCGTCGTGATTCTGGCGGGGACGAATGATATTGCCGGCAACACCGGCCCCATCAGCAACGAAGAAATCGAGTCGAACTTGACGTCCATGTCGGAGCTCGCCAAGGCCAGCGCCATTCGCGTCGTCCTCTCCAGCATTCTTCCCGTCAGCGCCTACCACACGGCGCCCACAGGCATCCCGCAGACGACGCTTCGTCCAATGGACCGGATCCGGCCTATCAATGATTGGATGAAGAAGTACGCGGCGGCGGAGCATCACGTCTATCTCGATTACTTTTCCGCGATGACGGATGACAAAGGCCTGCTGCGCGAAGAACTTAGCGCCGACGATCTCCATCCGAACGCCAAAGGCTACGCGGTCATGGGACCGCTCGCCGAGGCAGCCATTTTGCAGGCGCTGCGCTGATCTGATTCGTCCACAATCTTGCTCGACTCTGGCTTTTCGTTGTTTTGAGGAGGAGGGTACTGATGCGCCGCAATTCTCGGCAGGCGTTTGGAACGCCGTATGGTCCCGCGCTCGTGGTCCTGGCCATGGCCGCCCTCGTCGTACTCGCAACACCGTCCAGAGTCGCCGCGCAGGCGGTGACCGGCACGCTGCTCGGCAACGTCACCGATTCGAGCGCGGGTGCCGTCCCCGGCGCTACGGTAACCGCCACCGAAGTACAGACGAACGTCAGCCGCACGGCCATCAGCAACGAAAGCGGCTACTACATTTTCTCGAGCCTTCAGAACGGCACCTACGAGGTCTCCGCCGAGCTGCAGGGGTTCAAGAAAGTCGTACGACAGGGCGTCAGGGTTGATGTGAACACCACGGTCCGCATCGATCTTGCGCTCGAAGTCGGACAGATGACGGAAGCAGTCACCGTTTCGGCCGAAAGCCCGCTCCTGCAGACGGACCGCACCGACACGGGCCGCCTGATCGAATCGAAGATGGTGGCCGAGCTGCCGCTGACCTTCAACCGGAACTTCCAGTCGTTGCTGGTCACGGTGCCTGGGTCCACGCGTCCACACCGTGAACACTCGGCGTTCTTCAACTCGCAGGATTCGCTGGCGGTCGAAATCAATGGTCAGCCGCGAATGGCGAACAACACGCTGATCGAAGGGCTCGACAACAATCACAAGACGGGCCTGCTGCAGGTCATCATTCCCGCAGCCGATGCGCTCGAGACCGTCAGCGTGTCGACGAGCAACTACGACGCCGAGTTCGGTCGAGCCGGCGGCGCCGTGACCAACGTCACGATCAAGTCGGGAACGAACGATCTGAAGGGCAGCGCGTTTTTCTTCGGCAACACCGACAAGACCAACGCCAGCGACTACTTCACGCACTTGAAAGCACCCACGAAGTTCGCCAACGGCGGTTTCACGCTGGGGGGACCGATCGTCCGCAACAAGTTGTTCTTCTTCGGCGACTACCAACGGACGATGGACAATTTCGGCTACGTCGTGCGCGGTATCGTACCCACGGTCAGGATGCGCAACGGCGATTTCGGTGAAGTCGCGACGAGAATCTACGATCCGGCGACAGGAGACGTCACCGGCGCGAACCGCGTGGCGTTTGCCAACAATCAGGTCCCCCAGGACAGAATCAGCCCAATCGCGCGGCGATTGCTGGCGCTCATCCCGGAGCCGAACATCGCCGGCGCCCCACTTGGGCAGAACAACTACCAGAAGGCGCAGACGCGTGAGAAGACGACCGACGGGTTCGACGCCAAGTTGAACTATTCGATGAACGAGAAGGATCAGCTGTCGTACCGCCTCAGCTTCATGCGACCAGTCGTGTTTGATCCGGGCTTGTTCGGGGAGTATGGAGGATTCGCAAATAGTTCGTTCGCGGGCACCGGTACGAACTCGAGCTACAGTTCGGCAGCCACGTGGACGCGCGTGTTCAGTGCCCGAACGGTGCTCGACGTGCGGGGCGGGTTGAACTACTACCACAACGTCACGACCACCGAGGGTCACGGCTTGACGACGAGCACGGAGCTAGGCATTCCTGGCGCGAATCTCGATGATTACACCAGCGGGATTTCGTCGATTTCTATCGCCAGCCACGGGGGCGGCGACCCGATTCTCGGTTTCTCCGCCAGCCAGCCATGGGATCGGTCCGAGAAGACGTGGAATGCCACGGCGACGCTGACGCGGTTGTTGAGCACGCACACGCTCAAGGTCGGCGGCGAATGGCGATCGAACGACGACATGCTGCTGCAGACGCAGGATGCGGGAGGCCCGCGCGGCCGGTTCAACTTCACGGCGTCTGGCACCGGAATTCCCTCCGAGTCTGCCACCACCAGCGGTCCGGCGAACTCGATGGCGTCGTTCCTGCTCGACTGGCCGAGCACCGTGCAGCGCGATCTCAAGGTCTTCGATCGGCCGGGCACCAAGCACTGGGCGACCTTCCTCTTCGTCCACGACAAGTGGCAGGTCCGGTCGAACGTGACGGTGGATCTCGGGCTGCGCTGGGAGTACTACAACCCGCTCGAGGGTCTCGAGGGGGCAGGAAGCCTGGCGAACTACGATCCGCTCATCCACGCCATTCGCGTCTCTGGTTACGGTGATGTCGACGGCGCGCTGAACGTGAAGAAGAACTTCAAGAACTTTGCGCCGCGGACCGGCGTATCTTGGCGTCTCGATCAAAACACGGTCATCCGGGCCGGATACGGCGCGGGCACGATCCCCTTCCCGGACAACCGTTACGCGTTCAACTTCCCGGTGAAACAGAACTACTCAGGAACACTGGTCAACGGGTTCCAGCGCGCCGGGACGATGTCGGCGGGCTTCCCCGCTCCGACCCTCGTTTCGATTCCGTCGGATGGCACCATCCCGGTCACCGGTTCCCTGCGTGACTCGACGTTCGACGTCATCTCGCCGGATCTGCGCGAAGGAACGCTGCACTCGTGGAACGTGGCCTTCCAGCGTCAGCTGCCATACAGCCTGACTGCCGATATCGCCTACGTGGGCAATCGCGGCGTCGATCTCGTGATGGACGTCAACACAAACGCGAGCCTGATCTACGGATCGGGCAACGTCGGGCGGCCGCAATTCGCACAGTTCAACCGCACGGGCACATCGCGCACCCGGGTGAACACGAACAAGTCGCAGTATCACGGGCTCCAGGTCAAGGTGGATCGGCGGTTCCGCAATGGATTCCTGCTCACCAACTCCTACACGCTGAGCCGCTCGAAGGATTACGTGAACGAGAACACCTCGATCGGCACTCCGATCGATTTTGAACTGAGCTGGGGACGGTCGAACTTCGATCGCCTGCACAACTACGTGGCGACAGCGCTGTATGAGCTGCCGTGGGGTCCTGGCCACCGCTGGCTGAGCGAAGGATTGCTCGGCAAGGTCATCGGCGGATGGCAGGTGAGCGGCATCTTCGTGGCGCAGTCGGGAGTGCCTCTGAACATCACCGCCAGCGATTCGCTGCTGAACACTCCCGGCAACACCGCCTTTGCGAATCTCAATGGCGATCACAACGTGCTTGGTGGTCTCGGACCCGGCAAGCTGTACTTCGACCCGACGGTGTACTCGCAGCCGGCCAACGGTACGCAGGGCAACATGACGCGCAACGGTGGTCCGGAAGGCCCTGGCTTCTGGAACATCGACGGTTCATTGTTCAAGCGCTTCAGCGTCGGCGGGAGCCGGTTCGCCGAGTTCCGCATCGATGCCTACAACGTGACCAACTCGGTGCGTTGGGGCAATCCGACGTCCGGCTTCAGCACGGCGGCCGGAAATACGTTCGGCCAGATCAACGGCACCACCGGCGGCCAGCGCAGCATCCGCTTCGGCGGCCGTTTCGTGTTCTAAACGCGTCAGCCGTAGGCCCGGCCTTCAGGCCGGGCCTACGCGCGCTCTTCCTTCCTCTCTTCCCTTCCTCCTTCTTCCTTTTTCCTTCTTCCTTGTATTATTCGCCCATGTATCGCCGAGACTTCCTCAAGCACAGCGCCGCCGCGTTCGCCCTGTCGCACGTTCCATATGCCGATCAACTCGCCGACGCCAAGAAACGCGTCGGCCTGATCGGTACCGGCTGGTACGGCAAGACCGACCTGCTCCGGCTCATTCAGGTGGCGCCTGTGGACGTCGTGTCGCTGTGTGACGTCGACCGCCGGATGCTCGACGATGCCGCCGAGCTCGTCGCCGTGCGCCAGGTATCGAAAAAGAAGCCGCGGACGTACACCGACTACCACGAGATGCTGAAAGCGAAGGACCTCGACCTCGTCATCATCGTGACGCCGGATCACTGGCATGCGCTGCCGATGATCGAGGCGGTGAAGTCCGGGATGGACGTGTGGGTACAGAAGCCGATCAGCGTCGACGTCGTCGAGGGCCAGGCGATGCTCGCCGCCGCGCGGAAGTACAAGCGCGTCGTGCAGGTCGGTATGCAGCGCCGAAGCACTCCGCACCTCGTCACCGCCCGCGACCGCGTCATTCGCGAGGGACGTCTGGGCACCATCGGACTCGTGGAAATCTACTGTTACTACCGCATGCGGGCACGCGGCAACCCGCCGGACACCACGCCGCCCGAAAATCTCAACTACGAGATGTGGACCGGCCCGGCGCCGATGCGGCCGTACAACGAGTGGGTGCATCCGCGTCGCTGGCGCGCCTTCATGGAGTACAGCAACGGCATCGTCGGAGACATGTGCGTGCACATGCTGGATATGGTGCGCTGGATGCTGGACCTCGGCATGCCGACACGCATCAGCTCGAATGGTGGAATCCTCGTCGACAAGGAAAGCAAGGCGAACATCACCGACACGCAGACGGCGACCTTCGACTTCGGATCCCTACCAGTCGTGTGGACGCATCGCACGTACGGCGACCCGCCGGATCCGAAATACCCGTGGGGCGCCACCTTCTACGGCGACAAGGGCACGCTGAAAGCCAGTGTCATGAGCTACGACTTCATTCCATCGGGCAAGGATCAGCAGCCGATCCACGAGGATGTGGTCTACGAGTTCGACAAGTTCCCGGAGGACAAGACCGAGAAGGATCTTGAAACTCACGTCGCGCCGGCGATCCGCGCGCACATGAAGAACTTCCTCGAGTGCATCGAGTCGCGGCAACGGCCCGTCGCCGATATCGAGCAGGGATATATGTCGGCGTCCAGCTGCATCCTGGCCAACATCTCGCAGAAGCTGGGACGGTCGCTGACGTGGGATCACGCCAAGGGAGTCGTCGTCAAAGACGAGGAAGCCAATCGCCTGCTGCGGCGCCCATATCGCGCCCCGTGGGTGCACCCGGAGCCGGAGAGCGTCTAAGGGGTGTTGAGTGTCCCCTTTAGTCCGTGGCGCGCTCGGGCGGTGGCGCCGAGGCGTGGAAGTCCGTGTAGAAACGGCCGGCATAGCTGTCGAGAAGTGTCGTGATCCGTTCGGCACTGGCGGCGGCGACGATCAAACCGGCATGGTGTCGCTTGCGGATCCGCGTGATCACCTCCGCGTCATCGTAGGCCGCCGTGTCGGGATGTTCCTGGCGCGCGAGCGACAGGATGATCCCGGCTGAGCGCCGCCGCAACGGAGGCGGATCGTAGCTCCCGTTTTCCCCGGCGATTTCTACTTTCGCCCACTCACTCCACAGATTGATTCCCGTCGCCGCCTCGACGACGTCGACGATGTACGCACCGCCGACACGCGCGGAGGTTTCGAGAAAGTACCACTCGCCGTCGGTTCCCCGAATGAACTCGGTGTGGGATGCGCCGCGCCGCAGGCCGAAAGCATCGAGGACGCGAGCATTCAGGGCCTCCAGCGCGGCCGACGCGGGATCGCCCTCGTCGAGCGTTTGCGTGACGAAGATGCCGCCTTCGTGAGCAACCGCCATCGGCGGAGTACGGTAGCGGCTGGCGACCGCGAAGCGCACGCGCCGATCGAACACGATTGAATCGACGTGATAGACGGCGCCAGCAACGAACCGCTCGAGCAGGACCTCGCCGTAATCGTCCCCCAACCCCTCGGTCGCCTGCGCCAGCTCCTCACGCGAGTGCAGCTTGCGAATGCCGATCGCCGCCGCTTGAGAGCGCGGCTTCATGACCCAGGGCGACGGAACTCGACTCGTCCACGCGTCCACCGTCTCCTGGTTGAGCACGTGCACGAACTCAGGACAGGGAATGCCAGCAGCCCGCGCCCGATTGCGCATCGCCAGCTTGTCCCTGAACGCCCGCGCCGTCGTCTCCCCCATCCCGGCAATGTGCAGATACTCGCGGAGCATCGCCGCCAGCTCCACGTCGAAGTCGTCCAGTGCGACGATGCGATCGATGCGTTCGGTGCGTGCGAGGTGCGCGGCTCCTTTGCGGATGTCCGCCTCCGGCATGTCGCGACGGATGTAGTAGAACGCATCGATCGCCTCCCGCGGCCAGTCGGCCTCGCGCAACTTTTCCTCGGTGAGAAGCAGCACGCGGCAGCCCTGCCGGTCGCATTCACGCAGAAACTCGTCCCCTTTGCGGTACGTCGCGATGCAGAGAAACGTCAAAGGCATGCCGGCAGTCATCGTCGGCTCAGCACATCCGCTTCAAGGTGACGTAGAGAGGGCCGGCGCCGAAGAGCATGGTCACGAGGACGCTGCCGGGACCCAGGTGATTGATGGCCTCGAAGAACACTTGTTCTCCCGGGCTGACGGAGAAATCCACGGTCTTCCGGAAAAGCGTATTGCTCACGCGGAGACGGTGTGGACCGGGCTCCAGCTCGCACCTCACGGAATCTCCCCACAGAAGCGTCGCCACACGTTTGCCGTCGATCCAGACGATCAACTGACGGGTCTTGAGATCGGCCTGAGAGGTTCGGGTCGTAGTAACCGATGCAGGGAGTCGCTCGGTGAGTTTGCCGAAATCGTAAACAGCGTCGTCTACCAGAACCGGCATGCTCAAGCCTACCGAGATTCCCCCGCCGATTGCACGGGGTATGATTCGCGGATGCGAACAACTCGAGCACTGCTACTCATCGCCTTCATTGTTGTCATGGTGAACTTCTCCGCTGCTCAGCAACCAGCTCCGGGATTTGCCGATCCCATTCTCGGACGGTGGGACCTGACCGTCCAGTCGCCGGATGGCCCGTATCCAACCTGGATCGAAGTCGCGTTGCGAAAAGAGACCGAGCTGATGGGCCGGTTCGTCGGACGATTCGGAAGCAACCGGCACGCCTCGGAAGTGACCTTTCGCGAAGGCGCTTTCCTCATGCGCATTCCGCCGCAGTATGAAGAGAACAAATCGGACCTGATTTTCAAAGGGTCGCTGCAAGGGGACCGACTCGAGGGCACGACGGAAGATGCGAGTGGCAAGACACTGAAGTGGTCTGCCGTCCGCGCGCCGGACCTCCATCGCACCGCCTCACCCAGGTGGGGCCAACCGATAGATCTGTTCAACGGCAAGGACATCTCCGGCTGGAAGCTCCGCAACACGACTCGTGGAAACTGCTGGACCGTGGTCGATGGCGCCGCGAGCAATACGCCCCCTTGCGTGGACATCGTAACCGAGCGCAGCTTCAGTGATTTCAAACTTCACGCCGAGTTCCACTACGTGCCGAAGAGCAACAGCGGGATCTATCTGCGCGGTCGATACGAAGTGCAAATCAACGACGACCGCGGGATGGCGACCGACAGTCTCCGCAGCGGTGGAGTGTATGGGTTTCTCCGCCCGTACAGCAACGTCGCCGGCGCACCGGGCGAATGGCAGACCTACGACATCACGCTTGCCGGGCGGCGCGTCACCGTAGTCTTGAACGGCCGAACCATCATCGACAACGCCGAGATTCCTGGCATCACCGGTGGTGCTCTCGACAGCGACGAGGGTGCACCTGGTCCGTTGATGCTCCAAGGGGACCACGGAAAGGTGGCGTTCCGAAAAATCGTTCTGACGCCAGGCCAATAGGGTTCATCGTTTGACGGCCACGAATCGTCTAAGGTAGTCAAACCTTCCGCAGAGACGCTTTATGACCTGGCTCGACCAATTCTTCCGCGACGTCAAGTTCGGAATCAGAAACCTGGCAAAGAGTCCTGGCTTCACGGCGACGGCCGTCATCTCGCTGGCGCTGGGAATAATGGCCACCACCGCCATTTACAGCGTGCTTCGTGCCGTGGTGCTCGATCCCTTTCCTTATAAGGACGTCGACAACCTGATGAGCGTCCGGGTACTGAACGCCGCCCAGCGCGGTTCCAGGACCGGCTATTCCGTCGATCAGTATCTCGAGATTGCGGAGCGGAACACGATCTTCGACGGCACCATTGCGTCGACGATCAGCGACGTCCTCTGGACCGGGGAGGGAGACCCGCAGCGGCTGCGCGGAAATCACGGGCCGTTCAACACGTTCGACGTGATGGGTGTACCTCCCATCATCGGCCGGACGCCCAACGCGGACGATGCCAGGCCCGGCGCCGAGCCGGTCGCCGTGCTGGGCTACCGTTTCTGGCAGCGGCAGTTTGCCGGCGATTCGCGGGTGCTGGGGAAGCAGCTTCAACTGAATGGCATCACGCGAACAGTCATCGGCGTCATGCCGAAGCGGTTCATGTGGCGCGGGGCGGACGTTTACCTGCCAGTCACCTTCGAACGCGGCCGAGTCGTCGAAGGCGTCCGCGGAGTACACCTGCTCGGCCGCTTGAAACCTGGCGTGACCCCTTCGCAGGCTGAAGCCGATCTCAAGCCGATCATCACGGACCTCAAGAAGCAGTATCCGGATCAATTTCCCGATCAGTGGCGCGTCGATCTGCTGCCGTTCAGGGAGACATTCCCGAGTGGCATCACCCGCGACATCTGGGTGCTCTTCGGCGCGGTTGCGCTGCTGCTCCTGATCGCGTGTGCCAACGTCTCCAACCTGCTGCTGTCGAAGGTCACCTCCCGACAGCGGGAAATGACGGTGCGCGCGGCGCTCGGTGCGAATCGCCGGCGGCTGATCCGCCAGCTGCTCACGGAGAGCCTGATCCTCGCGCTGCTCGCTGGAATACTCGGCACCGCCCTCGCCTACGCCGGGCTGCCGGCCATTCTCTCGATCGTTCCGCCGGGCATGATCCCGGATGAATCGGAAATCACCCTCAATCGCTCGGTTCTTCTGTTCGCGATTGTGGTGTCCGCAGTGACGAGTGTGATCTGCGGCCTGGCGCCGGCGCTGCAAAGCAGCAGCACGGATCTCGTCAGCTCGATGCGGGAGGCCGGTCGCGGCTTGTCCGGCAGCACGCGACAAGCCGTCCTGCGCAAGACGCTCGTCGTCGTCGAGGTGGCGCTGGCGCTCATGCTGCTCGCCGGATCCAGCCTCCTCGTCCGAACCTATGCGGCCATGCAGAACGTCGAGTGGACGGTTCCGCCCGAACGGCTCCTGACGATGCGAGTGCCACTGCCCGCGACGAATTACCCGGACGCGGCGCGGCGGATCGCGTTCTTCAACGATCTGCTGCCACGCGTCGCCGCAGTGCCTGGCGTCGAAGCTGTCGGTCTCAACACCGGTCTTCATCCAGTTGGCAACTGGCGGTTCCCCGTCGAAGTCTCGGGCATGCCGGCGAACACCGAGCCGGTCATGATTCATCAAATCAACCCGACCTACACGACAACGCTTGGCATCCGCCTCGGCTCGGGGCGACTTTTCACCGACAGCGACGTCATCAGCAATCACCGGGTCGCGCTCGTCAACGAACGGTTCGTGCGCACGCGCCTGGAGAACCGGCCCCCGCTCGGACAGGTCGTTCGGCTCCCCGGTTTGAAGCAACCACCATTCGCGCTGCCGGACGTCGCCTTCCAGATCGTCGGCGTCGTGCACGACACATTGAACCAGGGGCTGGCCGAGCCGACGATGCCGGAGATCTTTCTGCCGTTCAGCACGACTGGATTCGCGAATCTCCTCGTCGTTCGAACGCGCTCGGATCCGGCGAGTGTCAGCCGCGCGGTCGTCGGGCAGGTTTACGCCATCGACAAGAACCAGCCCGTGATGGACGTGAAGGCGCTGGATGTCGTGCTCAAGGACGCCGCCTACGCGAGGCCGCGCTTCAACCTGACGCTGCTCGGCGTCCTCGCAGCCGTCGGCATGATGCTCGCGATCGTCGGCGTGTACGGTGTCATGTCGACAGCCGTCGCGCAGCAAAGGCACGAGATCGGCGTTCGCATGGCACTCGGCGCCAGCGCCGGTTCGATCGCACGCATGGTCATCACGCGCGGATCGTGGCTGCTGGGGATCGGGATCGTGCTCGGACTGATCGGCGCGTCTGCCGTCGCTCGACTGCTGGCGCGGCAAGTCTGGAACGTCGCCCCGTTCGATCCGCTCGCCTTCGCTGTCGTCTCGCTCATCCTGCTGCTGGCCGGGCTCCAGGCATGCTTCTGGCCCGCCCGCCGCGCCTCGCGGATCGATCCGATCATCGCGCTGAGAGAGGAGCAGTAAGGAGACGTCAACTCCCAACGCCCAACTCCCACGGTGGGTGATTCTTACAAACTGGGCGAAAAACGTCACGTCACAGCTGGCTCGTGCGAATTCACACAGCTGGTGCGAACTACCGCTTGGGTTTTGGAGACTGGGAGTTGGGAGTTGATCTAGCCCACCTTCCTCACCTTCGTGACCCTCCCCACCTCTACCTACTCGACGACGAACATTTTGCTCTCATGACCTTGGTCACGCGCCGTGCGGGCAGATGAACTGTCCGGGAATGAACACGTCGCGTGGCTGGGAGGGTCCCGTCATCCGCGTGTTCGATCGGGCCCGGGGGCTCGTTATCTACATCAGGAACGTCGGGTCCAGTCGATTCGCACGATCGGAGTCTCTACTAGCTGTTGCCTCGCGACGTCGCAGTGCGGTTAATTCCGGCCATTCCGTGGCGTGGAGAGGACAATGAACACGTCGTTTGTCCGGATTTTTGGCCATTCGCCAGCGATGCAAGTCTTCACACGTCTCGCCGGTCTAACAGAAAGGACGATGAAGCGGCTCGTGTGGTGTGCGGCAATGGTCCTCCTCCCATCAGGGTGCGCGGACCGTGTGCCCGTTGCGCCGACAAGTCCCGGCTCGTCCAGTGTACTCACAGCTGAGTCGGCAACGCTGACGGGTCAGGTCTACGCGCGCGTTGACTGGGGAGACCCACCGGTCGCGGATGTTGTGATCGAGGTGAAAACCGCTGACGGGTCCAACAAGTCGACGATGACGGATGAAGACGGTTTCTATGAGCTCGTCGTCCGGCCGGGCGCCATGTCCATCACCGCGTTTAGAGATGGTTATGAGGCCAAGACATGGGAGTTGACGTTGTTGAGAGACACGGTCTTGAATTTCGGTCTCACCCCGAAATAGCGTCGGGCCGCCGCTGGTGGCCGGTTGCGTTTTCACGAACGTGCCCCACGAAAATCCTCACGAGCGCAGCATGGGTCGGCGCCGGCACGGTCGCCCTCGCAATCGCCGCGCTGTATGCCGCAGATCGTGGGCCAGCCCTGCCGTTGAACGCACCACCGATGGCGCGTCTCGGTCTGGCCGCCGTCATCGGCATCATCCTGACGGCCGCGCACCGGCATATGAGGGACGGTCGCATGGTGAGCTACTCGCTCGCTCGCGCGCAAACGCTGCTCTGCGTTGCGGGCGCCCTCACCATGATTCTGATTGATAACTCTGTGGCGCGGGCTTTCGGCATCGCAGGCGCGGCCAGCATCGTGCGCTTCCGAACGCCGGTCGACGATCCCACCGACGCGACGGTGCTGTTTCTGTCGATGGCGCTCGGGATGGCGAGCGGCGTCGGCGCTTTCGGGCTCTCGATTGCCGGTACAGCTGGCGTGTGTCTCCTGCTGATTGCCTACGGCACCATTGCTCCGGAACCCAGACGCCGGAACATTACGATTGAGGTGGCGGCGGCGGGCCACGAATTCCCCGCGCAGCATGTCAAGGATGTCTTCGTCCGTCACAATGTCAGCGTCGAGCCGACGGAGTGGTTCCAGGAAGCCCGGACCCATGTCAAATACCGGGCATCAGTGGACGAAAACCTGTCACTCGAGGCCCTCGGGGCGGAGCTGATGGACAAAGGCGAGGCGGGGCTCCAGTCAGTCTCCTGGGAGGTGCGCAAGAACGGGAACTGAGACGCGCGGTCAGGCGACTTTCCGAAGCTTCGTGACGCGTCCCACTTCGACCCACTCGACGACGAAAATGTTTCCGTCGTGATCGAAGCAGGCGCCGTGCGGACAGATGAACTGGCCGGGGATGAAGGAGTCGCGCGGCTGCGTGCGCAGGGGACTGTTCCAATTCGCCGCGTTCGAGTCACCGAGGTGTGCGACCAGCTGGTTGTTCTGATCCATGAGCGTGACGCGGCCGTGGAGATCCGGTATCACGACGAGGCCCTTGTGTTCGTCGAAGTGGCACGGCAGCCTGAAACCGGGGATGAAATCGATGTGGGTGCCGTCGAGCGCGAAGCGTTGCAGGCGGTTGTTCCGCCGATCGGCAACGACCAGCATGGGTTTGTCACCGCGGTTGTCCATCCAGATGCCGTGCGGCTCGTTCAACTGCCCGGGGTCTGACCCGCGTCCGCCGAAACTGCGGATGTACTGCGTTTGCCTGTTGTACTGATTCACATAGAACGATCCGTAGCCGTCGCCGACATAGACGTCGCCGTTTGGCGCGATGGCGATATTCGTGGGGTTGTAGCGTTTCGGAGTGCCGTCCGCTGCCGGCCGGTAGAGGTCGATGTCCGGAGGTCCCTGGATCTTCCAGACAACCTCACCCTTCGTCGTCGCCTTGAGGACCATCGCCTGCAGCTCGGGCTGCGGCGTCATCTTGGGATTGGCGGCATTGACGGTCAGATACAGGTACTCGTCTTTCCCTTCACGCCGGATGTGCAGACCGTGGGCGACCCCGCGAAATTCCTTTCCCCATGAGCGTATGAACTTGCCGTCACGATCGAACACCACCATCGAGTCCGCGCTCTCGCTCGTCGCGTGCACGGTGTGATGGACGTAGATATTCCCCTCGGAGTCCTCGACAACGCCGTGCGTGTTGCCCCATTTCAGATGCGCCGGCAGCGTGCCCCAGTCGTGGATGGCCTCGTAGGTATGGGCGCCAGTGCCGAGCACGGGCGCTTTGCTCCCTGCCTTGTCCTGCGTGCCGAGGAGGATGGGGGAAAGAATCGGCGTTGCCGCCGCGGCGGCGAGGAATTCTCGACGTGTGGTTTTCATATCAGCTTCCAGCTACCAGCTTCCAGCTACCAGCTTCCGCTTCCAGCTTCTTTAGGCGGAAGCTGGCTGCTGGCAGCTGCTCATGCGAACAGATCCAAGATTGGCTTTCCTTTGCCGTCCCTTGTGACGTAAATCGGGCGCCGCTCGGCCAGATAGGCGGTGTCCGGCGGAATTCCCAGCGCGTGATAGATCGTCGCGTGGAGATCTTCCATGACCACCGGATTCTCGATGGTCGTGCACGGTCGCTCCTCCGCGGTCTTGCCGTAGACGAAGCCGCGCTTGATACCGCCGCCGAACATCAGGATAGAGCCCGCCGCCGTGAAGTGACGGTGCATCCCGTAGTGGCGTGGCTCGCTCATGACGTCGGGGATATTGATCGCCTGGTCTTTGACCTCTTTTCCGACCTTCCCCTCAGTCATCGCGTCGCGGCCGAACTCACTGGCGAGTATCACCAGCGTCCGATCGAGCAGTCCGCGCTCGTCCAGATCGCGAATCAGCTGCGCGATCGGTGCGTCGATCTGCTTCTTCATCGCCACGACGCGCTCGTGTCCGTCTTCGTGTGTGTCCCAGTACAGGAACGGAATGTACTCGGAGGTGACCTCGACGTACCTGGCGCCCGCTTCGACCAGCCGGCGCGCCAGCAGGCAGCCCTGCGCGAAGCGGCTAGGCCCGTACGCGGCGAGCAGTCTTCGCCGGCTCGAGCGACACATCGAACGCCTTCGCCGAGGGGGACGACAGCAGACGATCCGCCGCATCGAGTGACTTGACGAGCGCTTCGCGCTGAAATTCGCCGCCGTACCTGATGGACTGGCTCGTGAGCGAGGAGTTTTTCGAAGAGCTGCCGCCGGCGTGCGAAAGCGGCCTTCTCCCAGCTCTTTCGGAGGCCGCACGGCCGACGCCGCATCCTTCGGATCGGTGATGAGAAACGGTCCGTGATCCGAGCCGAGAAATCCCGCCGTGTGAAACGCCTTGAGGGTACCGATTTCTCCTGGTCCTTCGACGGTCTGGCCGATCGCGATGAATGCCGGCATGTCCGGATTCTTCGGCCCGAGCGTCTTCGAGACCACGGCACCGAGATGCGGCATGGCCATCGGCTGCGGAGGAATGTAGCCGGTGTGCCAGTGATACTGATGCCGCGAGTGCAGGATGAAGCCGAGGTCTGCGGCCATGAACGATCGGACGATCGCTCCGCGATCCATCACGCTGGCGATCTGTTCGAGCCCCGCCGTGAACTTGATGTGATCGACGGCGGTTGGAATCGCTGGAAACGTGCTGAGCACCTGCTCGACCTTCACGCCGCGCTCGAATGGCGTGTATCGCTTCGGGTCGAAGGTCTCCGTCTGCGCCATGCCGCCAGCCATCCACAGCACGATCACAGAATCGGCGGTTGCCGCCTGCTGCGGTCGCGTCGCGGAACGGGCCAGCACCGGTTCCCGTCCCGTGAGGGCAGCGAGCGTCGCCGCGGCCGTCGCCCCCATGAATCCGCGCCGGCTCAATTGCGCGTAGATGAATCGCTCTTCTCTGGTTCATACTTTGCATACATGACGTTGGGTGTCTGCGCGTTCTGTCTGCTTTTATCAATGCTCGTGGGGCCCCACCCCCACTCGCTCTCGCTCGCGGGCCCGGCTTCGCCGGGCTTCCCTCCGGCCGCTCGCTCGGGCCGCAGGCGCTCAATAAATCAATTGGAACTCCGGTTTCATGAAAATCGCCCACAAGAGATCCGCCAGTCCTTCAGCGGATGGACGACCGCCGCGCGTGGGATCGCGCAAGGCCTCTTCCGCCAGTCGACGCTCCGCCGGCAACGGTGCCCGGCCCAGGGCGTGCCAGAACAACGTGTCGACCGTTTGTCCGATGGTCATCGCGGCAGCCGGTGCCGGTAATGGAGCTCCTGGCAAGGGCGGAATCAGCCGTTCCATGTTGGGCGCCACGTCGAACACGAAGAATCGAAGCTGCGGGTTCAGCGTCGCCCCGATCTCATTCGGAGGATTTTCGAGGCCAATGACGCCGCGCAGCTGCGTGAAGCCACGGCCGGAGATGTCGTAAACAACCACCGACGGATTTTTTACTCGAACACCAGTGCCGTTTGTGCCTGCGAGCTTAATCGGACCGGATCCGCTCCGCAGCGCCGATTCGGTGGTGCTCGTCGGTTTCAGCGTCTCCAGCGCCGTTACGCCCGACGGTCCGACCAGTTCCGCTTGTGCCCAAACAGGCTCGAGCGATTCGGGCACGTTCGATCCGTTTTCCTGCACGATGAGCCAGAGCTGGCTGGACTTCGACACGTCGATGTCGAACGCAGCGGACGTTGCGGTTCGACCGGCGACGGTGCGGTTGTACAGGCTCTGCGGCTCGGGCGGAAGCTCGTTCAACATCCGCCGTGCTCCACGGGAAATCCATCGCACAAGACTCTGACCGTTGGTGAGCTCGAGCGCCTGAAGTGTCGACGCCTGCGCCGGCCGACTAGAAATAACCTGATCGCGAACGGGTCGCCCGAGCGCACGCGTCAAATCGCTCGACGCGACGCGCCACTCGCGCGCGGGCCGCCCTGAAGATGTCGGCATCGATGGCATGGCGGGCTTTCGGCCATCAGCCTGGTTCGCCTCAGCGGCAGATGCATTCTGCGCCGCGGAAGCGGCCGAAGCGGTGGCTGGCTTCCCCGCCACGGCCTGCCTCGCCGAAGCGGCATTTGACGTCGCGGAGGCAGGCGCCGTGTACACGTTCCACTCGCCGGTGATCGCGCCGACGGCGTCGGCGAATTGCTCGGCGGTCAACCGCCGCACCTCAGGACCCGCAAACGCGTAGCCGCGCGCTGGCGGCTCCGCTTTACGAGCGACGGCCGGCATCTGGTACGCACGCGACGTCAGGATCGTCCGGATCAGCCGCTTCATGTCGTAGCCATGCTCGACGAAATCGCTGGCCAGCCAGTCGAGGAGCTCCGGACTCCACGGCTGACCGTCCATCTCGTCAGGATTTGCGACGATGCCGTGTCCGAAGAGGCGCTGCCAGATGCGGTTGACGAGCGTTCGGGGGAGACGGCCCATCCGCGGGTCCGTGAACGTCTCGGCGGCGGCCGCGCGCCGATGCGCGAGCGAATCCGATGCTGGAACGCGGCTCAACTCTGGGAACAGAAAGCCTGGCTCCGCATAGCGATTCTGCGCGACGTCGCAGCGGAACATCTGAAGCCTGGGTTCAGGAGAAAAATATGCGGCCAGCGAATAAGCGTCCTTCAGCTTCCACTTGCTGACGAAGCTGTCGTGACACGCGTTGCACTTCAGGTTGATGCCAAGAAAGACCTGCGCGCTGTTCTGCGATGCCTGCATCCACGGCGTGACCGCAGCGCTCGTCTCGCCGCGCCAGTTGACGCCGACGAGGAAGCCCTCCGGATCGGTCGTCGCAGACGGGTTCAGCAGTTTCGTGACGAATTGATCGTACGGAAGATTCGACTCGAGTGATGCGAGCAGCCAGTCCGTGATGCTCTTGCGGCTGGCGCTCTCCGAAAAGTAAGTGACGCCATCCTCGTTGCGCAGCAGATCGTTCCAGAACGAGATCCACTGTTCCGCGTACTTGCGATTGTCGGCGAGCAGCGTCGCCACGAGCGCTTCGCGTTTGCCGGGCGTTCGATCGCTGACGAACGCCTGCATCTCCGCCGGCGTCGGCAGCAGGCCCCACACGTCGAGGTAGACCCGCCTGGCGAACAGCGCGTCGGGAACACGCCGGTCGCTGCAGAACGCGCCGCTTGGACAGATACGAGGCCACGAACCGATCGAGCGGTCTGTCCCAGCTGGCCCACACTGCCCGCGGGATGTTCGGACGGGTCAGCGCGAGCGGAGCCTCCCAGGGCTGTGGCGCCGGGCGCGAACCAGGCGTCTGCCGCGCACCCTGATCGATCCACAGCCTGATCAGCGCGATCTCCGAGTCGCCGAGCGGCTCCTCGTCTTTCGGCATTTGCGGCTCGACGTCGCCGCTGAGCCTGTGCAGCAGCAGGCTGCTACTCGCGCTGCCCGGCCTGATGACGGCGCCGTTGCGTCCGCCCTCGAGCGCATCGCCATAGGTGGCGAGCGACAACCCGCCTTTTCGCTTGTCCTGGCTGTGGCATTCGAGGCAGTTCTTGGCCAGAACGGGCTGCACCTGACGTCGATAGTCGACGAGGGCACCCTGCGGTGTGGGTTCGCCTTGCGGCGTCCGCCTCGACGCTGAAGCCAGAGGCGTGGAGGCTGGCTCCTGTGTCGCGGTGACCACAGCCACGAACCACACGCCAGACGTCAGGGCGAGCGCCGCGCGTAGCAGCGGTTTGGTCACTGAAGCGTTCCGGTCGGCGGCGGAAGAGCCGTCGTTGGTGATGATACGCCGGAGAAGGCGTGTGGAGTAAGGGAGGTTCAGAAGGTTCCGACAGGTCAGACGTTGAACCCTGACTTGTCCTGAACCATATCTGAACCCCTTATCCTCCAACCTCTCAGCGAGTGGTCTCTTTCTGATCGTTGTTGCGGATCTGCCCTCTGACTTCCCCGCCCGGCCACCGCGTCGTGTGAACGTTCACGTACGTGTGCCCGGCGCGGATGGCGCGAACCAGTTCGACCCACGATCCTGCTTCGATCCCCTGCCCGTTCGGTCCGACCACGTCTGCCGGGACGATAGTGCCCGTCACCGTGCCCCCAACATTGGGACACGGCGCCGGTTTGGTGCTGCCGCCGCACAAAAAGGCGGATACGCCGCCATTGTGATCGTGCGCGCCGAAGTGAATATGCGCGAACAGAGTGTCTCCACCCTCGAGTTCGGCGTACGACAGCTCGTACTCGATGACCTGGCTCTCGTCATCAATTTTTGCCGTGAATCCGCCGCTCCCGGTCGTCGACACCGACATATCCTCCTGAAATCCGTTCAAGTCGGCGCGCACATGCGTCGCGCCGCTTCCCGGCGCCTGCGCGGCGAGACGGACGCCCGCCGCCGCTGCGACCACGATGAGAACTGTGAACGTCAAACGCTGTTTCACGTCTGCCTCCTACTGTCGTTACTTGAGATCGATTCGGTGGCCAACGCTCGGTACGCCCCTCGTGTCGACGACGTACAGCATGTAGATCCCTGGCACCGCTTGCGCCGGCACGCCCGGCGCCGTCACCCGGAGGTCACCGGAGGCGGGACCCTGGTGGCTGAACGCGAGCTTCACGTAACGGTCACCGGCCGTGAGGCTGTGCGTGTTATGGTCGCTCCGGAGGAGCGCCACCGACGCAATCTGGTCTGCTCGACCCGCAATCCGGATGTCGAAACCGCCCCCGTAGGAAATCTCACCCGCCGCGTGGACGATGTTCGGCCGGGCCGACCGGCCGCCGCCGCGCTGGAACAAATAGGCCGGTGAAAAGACCTGCCCCACCGGGACACCCTGATCGGGATCCCCGGCTGGAAGCAGGCCGGCATACGAGGACATCAGCGGAAACGACGGATCGTCGGGCCGTACGAGCGCTTCGCGGTTCTCGCCGGCGAAGAAGACCGTCGCATCCGGTAGCAGAGTGGCCGTGCCGTGAAGACCCCGAGACACCGTTGTCTTGGCGAGCTTCGTGACCGAGCCGGTCGCGGGATCGAACATCTGGAAATGGTGGCCTTCCCGCTCCTCGAAGGTGCAGGGTCGGCCGTTGACGTTGCAGCCAGGTGAACGGTTGACGCCCTGACCGATGAGCACCTTGCCATCGGGAAGGAGCACGGCTTTCGTCGTGGCCAGCGGCTGAAGAATGTCGCCGACCTTCTGCCATTTGGGAACGGCGTCGGTGAATTCGATGCTCTCGACCGTCCCGGTCTGACCGCTGGCGTTCGTGCCGGAAATCATGAACCACTTGTGCGACACGGTTTTTCCAGAAGCGTCGATCTCAACCAGGCTTGCCGTCGGACAGCAGTACGGCCGCACTTCCTGGGCGGTATCGACGAGTGTCCAGTGGTTCTTTGCCGGTGTATCCCGATTCGGATCCTTCAGCGCCCCCAAAACGTCGAGGCACCACGTCGTACCTTTGGTAAACGGAGGCGTGCCGCCGCCAACGCCGAACCGGGCACCGCCGGGAATCATCTCGGCGCCGAACTCGATCTCGCCGTTGAACGTGCACACCTTCCAGTCATCCTTGCCAGGACCGGTCTGGACGACCTCCATCTGCGGATACAACGGGAACGCCATGCGCGCGTTCTCCAGCGCGATGTTCCGGTCGGTCTTGGGGTCGTACACCTCGGGGACGACCTGATTGATCCGGCTGGCCGTGAACGCGCTGTCGCTCTGGCTCTGGTTCAATTTGCCTTTCGCCACGCGGTCGGGATCGGGCGCTACCGCATTGTTCTGATCGAAACCGCCGATGACCAGGATCATGTCGTTCGGCAGCGGCGCGGCCGACGGGTACCAGCGCGCGTACTTCTGATCGGAAGGCTCCGACGGCTGCGTGCTCTGCTGATCTCTCGGATCGCAGCCCGGATAGAACTGCGCGGTCGGGTCGCTGGCCAACAGCGCCTGGCCAAACGGATCGCGGCGCCAGTTCGACAGCGTGCACGGCTCACGTCGAGGGACCCAGGCTTCCGTTTCTGGGTCGAAGATGTTGACCTTGTACAACCCGTTGTTGCTCTGCATGTCGTGCCCGCCAAAGACGTAAACACGTCCGTCGGCGAGCGTCACGCGCGCGTTGCAATACGTGTTGTAGAAGAGACCCTTCGAGTAGCCGTTCTCCGCAAATGCCGCCAGGTTCATGGCGAAGTCCTTTTCATCGAGAAGCGCCGTGTGGAACTTGCCGCTGTTCTTGAAGGCATGGGGATGGTTGATGTCGAACAGCAGCTGGCGCTCCATCGTGCGATTCAGCCTGATGCGGGTTGGCACACTCTGACTCAGTCCCTGCCGCATGAGATAGCCACCGTAGGTGAGCCTCTGGAACGAATCATCCGCGGAGCGATCCATGCCCAGGGCCAAGAATGGATCGAAGCCGTGCAGAACGTCCCTCAACGAACTATTGAACTGAAGACCGGCGGTGGTGAAGGCGCCTCGTTCGATCGCCAGATCGACGAGGTCGGGATCGGCCATGTCGTTCACGATGTACTCGGGAAACCTTGCGTGATAGAGGATCTTGGGTTTCTGCGAGCCCTTCTTCCAGACGAGGCCCATGTGGACGGCCTCCACGCTCTGCATCGGAATGAACGGGGAAACCTGGCCGCATTGCGATGGCGGACAGTTGACGTTTGGGTCGGGAAATGTCGCTTGCGCCGTGACGTCGCTTCGCGGGCCGAGCGCATTCAATGCGAGCGCGCACGTGAACGCGACCGTGAGCGCAATCGCCTTCCTCTTGACGATCCTCATTATTGGATCTCCTTCTGCGCCTAGCCGCTTAAAGGCCTCGAAATCGAGGCGGGCGTCAGCAGATGCGCAAACAAAGTGCCTGGCGTGACCGTGCAACGCTCACGCGCGATCGCGTGAGAAGAAGCCTGGAATGTGTTTCGATTGAGGAAGAGCCGGAACGGGACGAACTCAGCAGGTTACTGCTGCTGTAAGCGGCTTTCGCACCGAGTAATGGCGCGCATGCCGCGTCGCCTTGCTCAAATTTCTGGATCTATTTCCGATCCATCTCAGCCAGTCGCTGTTGATAGATCCGTCGCGCGTGATCGTACGCCTTGCGTGCGTCTTCGAGTTCGCTGGCGCGAATTCTTGCCGACTTCTGCGTCCAGCATTGGTTGACGGCGTTGACACACCATTCCGCACTCTGGCGCGACGCGCGGATAGGTTTGCCGCCGACCGTGACGAACACCGGATTCGTATGCGAAGACGGGATGATGCGTGCCGCGATCCAGCTGCTCTGATCGACCGTCACGTTGAAGGTCAATGTCCGCATGGTGCCGTCCGCCACCAGCTTCTGCACGGCTACCGGAGCACCGTTGACAATGAGCTCGACCGGCACCTCGCGAGAGGCGCCGATGCGGGCGCGCTCGAGTGCCCAGTATGGCTTCTCGTCGTACTTCAGTTGGCGCATCGCATCATTCGGCTGCTCGTCCAGTTTCGCAGCCGCTCTCAGCGTCACCTTCACCGGACCCGCGCGATCGAGTTGCACCTCGCTGTCGCGAGTGCCTGCCTCCACGCCGTTGACGCTGAAGTCGAACAGGTGGCTCTTGCCGTCGGACACGTAGTTGCGGCCGGCTCGTCACCGCGTCGATCCACTTGCGGTACGTCAGCGGTCCGTCCACCTTGCAGTACGATCGCGCCAGGCCGACGTTGTCGTCGTAGATGCACGGAAAGTCGGTCTCTCCGCTGATTCGCGTCCGGAAGCCGACGTTCAGCGTGTGATACCAGATGTTGAGCTCCCACACGTAGGGCGTGTCGCCCGCGGAAATGAAGTCGACGGTATCCGGATGCGTGACATCGACGATGTATTCGTTGGCACCGATGCCATCGAACCCCGGCATCTCGTAGTTCGGAAGATCCTTGCTCTTGACTTCCAGTCCCCACCCCGAATGCGCGAAGCCGACGACGGCTCCCTGCGACTTGCCCCAGCGCAGGATCGGGAACGTCCAGGTCGGCCAGTCCTCGAGCTGCTTCGTGCCGGGGTAGTCCTGATCCTTCACGCCGAGCAGCACCAGGTGACCGGCATGGCTGGACGGAAAGCCGGAGATCTCGAGGTTGTACCGCATCAGGCGATCCGGTTTCGACAGCGGATGATCCTGTCCGGTGAAGAACTGTTTCTGATGATAGTAGGACGGTCCCCAGATCAAGACCGACGCCAGGTTCAGCGCCTCGCCCTCGATCTGCGGCCACATCGACTCCGGCGTCACCCCTTCGGTTGGATTCTCGTAGTGAGAACATCCCGCGGAGTGGATGTGGTGGTCGCCGGAGTAGTAGCCATCGCGTGACGGGTCGATCCAGCGCGCCAGCTTGAGCGCCAGCTCCTTCACGCCCGGGAACGTCGAAGCTCATCGTCTGCGAGTCATATTCAGGCCCACGCGTGACGACTGCCTTGTAGGATCCGGGCGGCAGTGCGATCGATTGACCGTCGCGCCGGTAGACCTGCGGTTGAAAGAAGAAATCCGGCTCCAGCCGCTTCGAGATGTTCGGGTAGATCCGGTCCAGCGAATCGCGGATCAGGAATCCGGCGGTCGTGGGACGACCGTGCTCGTCTTTCACGGCGAGCCGGACGGGATGCGCCGGCATCGACGTGAACACCACCTCCGTGTCGTTGCGGAAGCCGATGTCCTGGGTGCCCTGTCCGACGTTGAAGCTGACCGTTGCGGAACGCTGTCCGGCATCGCGGCTGAACACTTCGAGGATCACGTACTCGATGCCGAGACCGGACAGGCGGGGCCGCAGCGGCGGCTTGTCGTAGATTGAGATGTCGGCCCAACGGTCGCGGACGTGCGCCTCGGTCACCTCCATCCTGGCGCGAGGCGAGCCGCTCGATCGGCGATAGACGGGGCCCGTATTCGCGCTCTGCACGGCGAGCGGTGCGGTCACGTGCGCCTCGTTGATCACTTTGACCAGGAACAGCCGGGTTCCGCCTTCGACGAGCTCCGGCTTCGCGCGTCCCGCCTCGACCCTGACGCGGCTTTCAGGATTGATGTGCACGCGAGCGAGGACGTACGGATCGAGGATTTGCTGCAGTCGCTCGACCGCGGCCCGCTCGTCGGTCAGGGCGATCGCGTCGTTGATGGCCTGCTGCTCCGTCGCAGAGAAAGGTTGCCCGAGAAAACGCAGGGCCGTCTCGAGACGCCTGACCTGCTGAGACAGCGGCTGCAGGGGGACGGTGATATCCGCAGCTTTGTTCGTAGGCTCTTGCGCGCCCAGCGTGAGCGACAGCAAGAGCACCGTGGCGCCAAGCGGCGCCAAGCCTGGTGCTCCGGCATGCGATCTCATGGTGCCGGTATTTTACGTAGTTCGTGCGCGGACGGTGCGAAAAACGATGCGCGCGGGCCACCACAGCAGTGCGGTCCAGAGCAGCAGGACTGGTGCGACGCCGAGGAGCCACACGAGCGCGGCAATCAAGGTCTCGTACGCCTCTTTGACACCGTCCACGAACGCGTTTCGCAATTGGGTCCGGATCGGCATGGGGCCGAGATCGAGCGTGGCCTGACGGCGTTCCGTCACCTGAACCGTGACCGTCGAGTACTCGACCTGCCGTTCCAGGTTCAGCCGTTGCGCATCCATGCGCTCGATCTCCTCGCGCACGCGGGCAATCTCGCGCTCGACTTCGAGAATGTCCGCCACGCGCCCGGTGCGATTGCGCAGGACATCGGCCAACCGCTGCTCCGTGTTCCGGCTGTTCTTCAAGCGCGCTTCGATGTCCCGTACCTGCTCGGTGACATCTTCGCCAGACTGGCTCTCGTCGGCGACGTGGCCCAACGATCGCAGCGAACGAACGGTTTCGTCCAACCGTGCCGCCGGCACGCGGAGCGTGGCGCGCAGCGATCGCCCGCTGCTCACATCGCTCGCCTGCATACCGCCGACGAAACCGCCCACGCTGCGGAGCAGGCCATCAATCGTTTCACGCACGGTCTCGAAATTGTTGGCGACGATGTTCATGCTCACGGTGCGGATGATCTTCTGTGTGCGAGTCGCGGCGGCACCCGACGGCTGTTGGGCAGGGCGAGTGGGCTGCGCCTGGGAGCAGCTCCGTGCCTCAGCCGCTACCGCCCTTTCGACGCCGATTGCCTGAGTCTGGCCGGCCATCGTGCTGGGCGACGCGACTCCTTCTTTTGTCGTTGATTGCTGCATCTGGCTACGGTACGGTGACTCGAGGCCGTTTCCTGCGCGAGTAGCGACCGTTACCGATCGCCATCCACAGACCCAACCCAGACGACAACCACCGCCGCGGCTCCGGCGAACTGGCAGGTAGGCGCCGGCAGAGCAGCCACGCAAAGAGCGAGAGACGCTTCGAAGCCGTGCCGGCAGGACTCGCAGGCGGCTGCAGCGACTGCACCGGCGCTGGCACCTCCCAAAGAGCCATGTCGCTCGACGTGTGACGCAGTTCCGCGGCCAATGCCTCACACGATCCGCAGTTGGCGAGATGGGCATGCACGACGAGCGCGCGCTCCGGCTCGAGCTCCCCGTCCAGATACGCCATGAGCTCTTCCGGCGGCACGGCGTGGTTGTGTTCAACGGCTTTCATGACCAACCTTCTGATGAATGGGCAACTGTCGCGACAGCGCATCCCGCAGATCCATTCGCGCGCGAAACAGTCGCGACCGAACGGTGTTCAGCGGGAGCTGCATGACCTGGGCAATCTCGAGATAGCTCAGTCCCTCGTACTCCCGCAGCATCACGATCTCCCGCTGATCCGGCTGCAGCGTCGCCAGTGCTCGTCGGACCCACAGCGCGCCATCAGCATCGGGTGCGGCGGACGCCAGATCGTCCGGTAGCGGTTCGGCGCGATCGCGGACGCTCGCTCCGCCGGTCAGCGAGCAGCAGGTTGTAGGCAATCCCGAACAGATACGTTCGAAACGCGGCGCGTGGCTCGTAGCGCCTGGCGCCTTGCAGGATGGCGACGAAGACGTCCTGCACCAGTTCCTCGGCGCGTCCGGGATCGTCGATGCGACGGCGATAGAAGCGCCAGATGGCGTCCTTGTAGCGCTCGAACAGTGTCTCGAACGCCGGCCGGGACCCGCCCCGACCTCGAGCATCAAGGTTTCGTCGTTCATCTGGCGTGCCCGCTGGGGTACCCCGACCTCATACGAATGTAATGTTCGGAGGGCCGGAAAAGTTCCGGGCGACGTTTTTACGGGCAAAAAAAGGGCGGGAAGCCCTCGCCTCCCGCCCCGATTGCAACCCCTGTGTCGCTTTAGAACACGAAGCGCACGCTCAGCTGGATGTCGCGCTGGCCGGTCTTGCTGGTGATGCGGCCGAAGTTGGCGTTCGTTGGATTCGCCTCGATGCCGCCAAGGTTCGGGTGGTTGAGGAAGTTGAACGCCTCCGCCCGTACCTGCAGCCGGCGGGTTGCACCGAGAGAGAAGTTCTTGAACAGCGCAAGATCCCACTGCATCTCCCCGGATTGATGATGATGTTGCGAGGCGCGTTGCCGAAAGTACCTGCTGCCGGTGCCCGAAATGCCGCCGGGTCGAAGGCTTCGGTGCCGGGTCCGGTGTAGAGCACGCTGATGAAGCTCGAAAACGCGCTCAACTTCTTCACCGACTGTGACACAACGCCCTATCGCGATATTCAGGGTGACATGAGGAAGCATCGGCTCGTCATCACCACCTTGGTCGACCTGCCCTTCGGGCGCGGCAAGCCCATCGGCGGAAAGACGTCGGGGTCGCTGGCCGGGCTGATCGGTGGCTGGCAGTTCAACACCATCGGTGAGATCCAGTCGGGGCTGCCGCTTGGACTGAATGGTGTCGCGATTCAGCTGGATCCTGACGTGGCGCTCTCGGGCAGCGAGCAATCGTTCGAGCGCTGGTTCGACAACAGCAGCACGGCGCTGAACAACCCGCGCCCGGACGGCAGGTTCACCTGGGGAGTGCTCGGTGCGAACTACCGCGTCGTGAAGTCGCGCTTCCACGACGTCAACGAACCCTCTGAACCGCAGTGGTCGTTCTTCCTGTTCAAGAACAACCGGATCTGTGAACCTGCAGATCCGCTTCGAGACATTCAACGTCTTCAACGTGCGGATCTACGGCGCACCCAACACCGATCCCGTCAGTTCGAGCTTCGGCATCGTCGACACGTCCAGCCAGGTGAACTTCCCGCGGACGATGCAGATTGGGGCGCGGTTGTCGTTCTTCTTATATAGTTAGGACGGTGGGGTCTTTGGAGCAGGCAGAAATTGCTGAATGTCGATTGCTGATTGTAGATTGACTTTCAATTCCCCGGGGATCAATCCACAATCAGCAATCAGCACGCGAAAATTCGCGAGCGGGAGGCGAACGCCTCCCGCCCGTCTCGATCAGAATGCGAAGCGCAGGCTCAGCTGCGTGTCGCGCCTGGATCCATCCTTGCTCGTGATGCGGCCGAAGTTCGCGTTGGTCGGGTTCGCCTCCGCGCCGCTCCAGTTCGGATGGTTCAGGAAGTTGAACATTTCCGCCCGGAACTGCAGCGTGCGCGAGCCGCCCAACGAGATGTTCTTGAACAACGCGATGTCCCACTGGGACTGACCCGGGTTGTAGATGTTGTTCCGCCGGCCGTTACCGAACGTGCCGGCGGCCGGCCGCGAGAACACCGTCCTGTCGAACCAGAAGTTCTCATCGGAAGTACCGGCTGAGAACTGCTCGTTCGCGCTGGCCTTGGGATCGCCGTTGACATTCCATGGGTTGCCGAAGGTGTCGCCGGTGCCCGCGATATCTGCCCCCTCAGTCACCCAAAGCGGCGTTCCCGAGCGCATGAACGTCACACCAGCAATCTGCCATCCACCGGCGATCTTTCCGATGACGCCCTGCTGTTCGCGATGGAACGGCAGGTCGTAGATGTACGAGAACCCCACGTTATGACGTCGGTCGAAGCTCGAATTGCCCCAGAAGCCCGTGTCGTCGTAGTTGTTGAAGAGCACGTCGCGCTTGCTGCTCGCGCTGTCCTCCGAGTGGCCGAGAGTGTACGCGATGGCGAACTTGAACCCGTTGCTGTATCGCCGCTCGGCGCTGATCTGCAGGCTGTTGTACCTGGACTTGGCGGCATTCTCGGCGAGTCGGATGGTCGCATATCCCTTATACGGCCGAAGCGCGGCGATGTTCACGCCGGGGTTCGCCTGCGCGGTGCCGGGCAGCGCCTGATTGATGTCCCGCTCGCGCTGCAGGTACACGCCGCGGCGCCCGACGTAGGTCACGTCGACGATGAAGTTGAACGGGATCTCCCGCTGGACGCCCGTCGACCACATGTACGCTGTCGGATGCTTGAAATTCAGGTCGATCGCCGTCATCCCGAGCGGCAGAGAGGCTGCGCCTCCGACGCCACCCGGGTTGTCTGCGATGCCGTTGCTCGTGCCTACCTGCGGCTGGAAGGGAGGGTTACCGCCCAGGTACATCGAGTCGCTGACCATGACCCGATTGTGGAAGACGCCGCCGCTGACCTTTGCGATCGTCTTCTCATTGAGTTTGTACGCGATGCCGAGCCGCGGCTCGAACACATTCTTGTGCGTCTTGGCAAAGCCGCGCGGCGCACCGACAAAGAGCGCCAGCACCGCCGGGTCGTTGAGCGGCAGGTCGGCCGCGGTACTCTCGAAGCCATCGCCGGGGAGCACGATGCCGTTATATCGGGGACCTGAGACAATGCGCCCAGTTGTCCGATCGACCACCGCCTGGTTCGCAAAATCGTACCGCCCTGCATCGAATGTCGCCAAGTCGTTTTCCTTCGCATACCACGGCGGCCAATACACCCACCGCACGCCCCCTTCGACGGTCAGCTTGTCCGTCGGTCGCCAGGCGTCCTGAAAGAACAGGTCCGTCGCTAGCGATCGGTACTTCGACTCCGCCCGCTGGCCGATTTCGGCGTAACTGGTGAAGGCGCCCAGCGCCGTGTTCGCGATCGCCGTCCCGGTTGGCGCCACGTTCGTGAACTGGAATCGGCCGTTCTGGTTGTTGGTGCTGCCAGGAATCGGCTGCACGTTGATTTGATCGAAATCGTCCTGGCCCGAGTACTCCACCACGATTCCAGCCTTGAACGTGTGCCGCCCCTTCAAGTACGTCATCGCATTGTTGAAGGTGTAAATGGGACCGCGCGACGACGCGGGGTATGGACTCCCATCGATTTCGGTGAAGTCCGCAATCGTGATCGTCGGAATCTTATCGGGGATCTCCTTCTCGGCGAAGATGTATGGATAGTTGATCCCGTACTTGCTGCGCTGGAACAAATCGTGACCACGCCACACCTCGATGAACACCTCATCGAGCGAGTGGCTGAAGCTGAACTCGTTGAAGAGCGTGCTGGAGAGCGTGCTCGTCCAGCTCGCGGCCGTGGTCTGATTCGGCCGATCCCATTGCGTCCGCGCCAAGGCGAATGTGCCACGGAAGGCGTCGATTGCCGTCCAGCCGGATCTTCCATGCCGGAATGAGAACTGATTCGTGTCGTTGAGGCGATAGTCGAACCGGATGTTATCCTTCCGTTGATCCTGCGGATTGTCGCTGTTCAGGATGACGTTGTTCGCCCCCTGGCGGAATCCGGGAGTCGGCAAAGGATACGCGTTCAGCATCGCTATTCCCACGGCACTCAAGCGGTTCGCGGGAATGATGTTGCCAGGGAATGGCTGTCCGGTTGCGGGATCCATGATTACCCGAACGCCGGTGAATCCGTTGTTGGGATCGAGCAGCTCGCTGAAGTCACCCGTCCGCATCTTGGCCGTCGGAACGGCCGCGGTGTTCGTGGAGACTTGGAAGAAGTTCACCCACTCCTGGGCACCGAAGAAGAACAGCCTATCCTTCAGCTTGCCGATGGGAACCGGTCCGCCCACCGAATATGCGTACTGCTTGAATTCGAATGGCGCGGGGCCGCTGTTCTCGAACGAGTTCGGGCTGCGGTTGCGCGCCCAGGTGTTCGCCTGCAACTTGTCATCACGCAGGTAATACCCCGCGTTTCCGCTGAACCTGTTGCTGCCGCTCTTGGTGATGAACCGGATTTGACCGCCGCTCACGCGTCCGTACTCCGGCATGTAGTCGCCGGTCAGCACTTGCACTTCCTGGATCGTGTCCACATTCTGGACGCCGATGATCGCGCCGTTCGAGCGGGTGCGGATCGCCGTGGCGCCGTCGACGGTGATGTTGTTCTCGTCGTTCCGGCTGCCGTTGATGTTGAAGTCGCCGTTGGTCAAGCTCGAGAAGCCAACGTTATTGAAACTGCCGCCAGTGACGCCAGGCTTCAGAGCGGCAACGCCAATCGGGTTGCGGCCGTTAAACGAAATCTGTTCGATGTCCTTCGACTCGATCGTCTTGCGCAGCGCCGTGTCGGACTGGATCAGCGTCGATTCGGCCGTAACGGTCACTTCCTCGGTCAGTGCGCCGGTCGCCAACGAAAAGTCAATCGTCAAGGCACCAGTCGCGTCGAGCTGAATCGCCTCGCGCACCGCCTTCTTGAATCCCTGCAGCTCCGCTGTGATGCTGTAGCGTCCGGGCGCCAGGTTCGGGAACGTGTAGAACCCGCTCGCATCGGTGACTGTCGTGCGGGCCGCCTGCGTCTGCACCTGCACCGCAGTGACCGTAGCGCCGGGCACCACGCCGCCCGACTCGTCCTTGACAACTCCCGAGATCTGGCCGCGATCGAATTGCGCGAGGGCCGGCAACGCACCGGTCACTATCGTCAGCGCGCACGCCTTTGACGAGCATTGGTACGACGACCGACTTCCTCGCGGCCGAACGTCCGTCCATCCTGACATCACCTTCAAGCGACTGATTGCGGCTTTGCCGGCGGGGCCCCTCGAGGCCACGCGCCGACCGCATGAAATCCGGAAACACCAGTGAACTTATACCATCGAGCAAAAGACCGGCTGAAACCTTACACCGATCAGCGGTCCGAAACCAGAGCCGAGCACCGTTTTTACCCGGCCGGAATTCTCCAAATAACCGTCGCGCCGTTCTCCATTTCCATGGATCCGAACTGTGTCACGTCATCTTTACTCAATGCGCTTGGGGCCCCACCCCCAAGCGCTCTCGCGCGCTCGGCTTCGCCTCGCTTCCCTACGGCCGCTCGCTCGGGCCGCAGGCGCTCTGCCCGTCTTCGTTCCTGCCCTTCTATTGCGATTCCTTGAACACGACCTCGACGTTGGTCTTGACGCGCGCCGGGTCCGGCGCGGCGTACCCGTGTACTTCGCAGGGATCTTCCAGCTCTCGGCAATCTGATCGACCGTTTGGCCGGCCTTTTTCCCCGCTTGCACCGCCCCGACGAACTCACGCAGGAACTCCGCGTACTCACGCAGGTCGTTCATCGTCATCTGCGTGCTGTGCCCGGTGATGATGGTGTCGACGTTCTTGACCCCGTCGTGCAGCTTGGTCAGCGTGTTGGGATACTCGACGCCGCTGCCACCGTTGTTGGTATCGATGAACGGTATGTTCTTGCCTGCAAACATGTCGCCGGTATGCAGGACCCGCAGCGAGGGGAAGACGACGAACGCGTCGCCATTAGTGTGCCCCCGTCCAAAGTAGTAGAGGTCGATCTGATCGGCACCCTTGCCGAGCGTCAGCCGATCCTTGAACGTCCGCTTGGGCAGCCCCTTGCCGCCGCTGTCCTTGAGCACGCTCGGCGTCCCCGGCTTGCCGCCCGGTCCAGGAGTGACGTTACCGCTCGCCATCTTTTCCATGTTGGCCTTGGTGTTTTCGTGCGTCACGACTTCGACCGTTGCCGGGAACTCGACGTTCCCGCTGACGTGGTCGCCGTGCGTATGCGTGTTGATGATCGTCGTGACCGGCTTGTTGGTCAGCTCCTTGATCTTGTCGAGAATCGGCTGACCCCATCCCGGGTTCTTCGTATCGACGACGGTGACACCGGCTGCCTGCACGAAGACCGCGGTGTTGCCGCCGCCGCCCTCGCCGCGGAGCACGTAGAAGTTGTCCTTCAGCTTGTCCACCTCGACGACGCGTGCCGCCGGCGCCGGCTGCTGATACGCCGCCGCCACCATCGAAAGGGCGCCGGCGCCGATCACCACACCGAGTAGTTTCGTTCTGCTCATGCGATATGCCTCCGTAGCGCTGCTTTTCTTCGTGCGTTAGGCCTACTTTTCTTAATGGCGCTTGGGGCCCCACCCCCAGCGCTCTGCGCTCGCGCGTTCGCGCTCGCGGCGCGCTCCGCTCTGGTCGCTCGCTCGGGCCGCAGGCGCTCTTCCCTTACAAACGAACGCGGACCTTACGACAATCCCACCCGGAAAAAACACGCGCTCGATGAACCAGAACGCGCCAGCCACGATGACGACAACCGAGCCCGCAACGGCCAGGCGTCGTCCGGCGATCTCACTCTTCGCGCGCACCGCCGCCAGCAGCGACGCCACCGCGAGCACGACGAACAGCTGTCCGATCTCCACGCCGACGTTGAACGAGAACAACGACCAGCCGAGCGCGCGCGCCGGCAGGTCCATCTCGCGCAGCACGCCCGCAAACCCGAAGCCGTGCACCAGTCCGAAGGCGAAGGCAATCCACCCGCGCACGTCGCGTCCGCCGCGAACCGTCAGGTTGTCGGCTCCGACGTAGATGATGCTCAGCGCAATGGCCGGTTCGACGATCCGTGGCGACGGGCTGAAGATGTTCAAAGCCGCGAGCGACAACGTCACGCTGTGCGCCGCGGTGAAGGCGCTGACGACCAGCACGAGCTGGCGAATGGAGCCGCCGAGCAGCAGCAATCCGACCAGGAACAGCAGGTGGTCCGGTCCGATGAGGATGTGATGCACGCCGGACGCCACGAATTTGCGGACCACCGCGAAGGTCCCCTGCCGCGTGCCCGGGAAGTGATCGATCTGTTGTTTGTCCTGGCTGAGTATCGCCTGACTCACGAGCGACCCGCGCTCGTAGACGTTCACGAACGTCTGATGCTGCGGATCGTACGGGAACATCAGCGTGCGCACTGAGACTTGCCCAGGCGCTCGCGGCAGGGTGAACCGTCCGTGGATGCGGATGGATTGACGGTCTGGCAGCGGCTCCGGCAAGAGCCAGCTCGCGTCCCCGAGCTGCGCGCCGTCGACGATGAGCCGCAGGCGCTCGCGAACGAGCGCGGTCGCAGCGGACGCGTGCGGCGACAGGCTCGAGGCTTCGAGCAGCCGCGACATGTCGGAAACGCCGAGGTCGTGCGCGACGTCGAACGCGTGCAGCACCACCGTCACATCGAGGACGGCAGGATCTATCCGGACGTCAACGTAGCTGAAAGGTGCTGGGTGGGCAAACGCCGGCGCCGCAAGGCCGACGATCGCGGCGAAGATCAAGGCCCGCATGGGTTTCGGGCGCCAATACTATCGTACCGGGCTCGGGGCCAGCGCCCCCGCCCTTCCGCCTTCGCTAAAGCTACAGCGGACCGGCCATAGCCTTGGCGGCGGCGGTCAGGGCGGTCGCTGTCGAAGGGTCTGGTTGCTGACTCGCTCACGCCCGGCCTGAAGGCCGGGCCTACGCCGAGCGTTTAGTAAATCCGCCGCAGCGTCACATACAAAGGCCCAACACCCAGTGCGCTCACGAGAAAGAACGTCAGCTTGCCAGGACGATTGATGGCCTCGAACGTCGCCTGCTCTCCCGGCGCGAGCGTGAAATCGATCGTCTTCCAGACGAGCGTGTTGTGCACGCGCAGGCGGCGCGCGCCGGGCGGCAGTTCACGCGTGACGGATTCACCAAACAGCAGCGTCGCGATCGTCTCGCCATCGATCGACACCACGAGCTGACGGGTCTTCACATCCGCGGGCGAATTGCGGCGGACCGTCACCTTGCCGGGGGCGACGTCCTGCGGGGCAGCGTCACTGTCGACCATGGCTAACGCTGCTTCGCTGCCTGCGGCACGACGATGGCGCGATCGAAGCGCGCGGCCATCGCCGGAAACGCCGCGGTTGGACCTTGCCAGTGCAATTCATCCACGGCGTCGAAGACCGGCACGTCGGTGCGAAGCGTCGCCAGGTCGCGAAAGAGAAACGCCAGATTGCGGTTGCGCTCGAGCGTGGCAGAAAGCGCGGAGGCATTGGTGGCGTTGACGTGCCAGTCACGCGGATCTGCCGGGATCGATTCGAGACGGCCGAACCGTGCGAGCACCACGGCCGCCGACTTCGCCCCCCAACCAGTCAGTCCGGGATAGCCGTCGGCGGCGTCACCAACGAGGGCGAGATAGTCTGGAATCGACGCCGGGGGAACGCCGAACTTCGCGACCACTCCGGCCTCATCGCGAATGACACGGGTTCGCCGATTCAGCTGAACGACCCGCGTGCCGGAGACCGACTGCGCGAGATCCTTGTCCGGAGTGCAGATGACTACCCGGCTGACGACCGGGTCGCGCGCCGCCTCGAAGGCTGCCGACGCCAACGCATCGTCTGCCTCATACTCCACCATGGGCCACACTTTGACGCCCATTGCCGTCAGCGCGTCCTCGAGCAGGGTGAATTGTGAGAGCAGATCCGCCGGGACGCCCTGCCCCGTCTTGTAGCCGGACCAGAGCCTGTTCCTGAACGATTCGATGATGTGATCGGTGGCGACCCCCAGGTGGGTCACCCCGCTGTTGATCATGCCGAAGATCGAGCCCAGAACGCCGCGCACGGCACCAACTTCAACCCCATGCTCGTCTCGAGCGGACGGAAGCGCATAGTAATAGCGAAACAATTCGTAGGTGCCGTCGATGAGATGAACCTCCATGTCAGGTACTCACAAACTGCGAAAAATGTGATCGTCGCGAGGAGTCCACACGGCGGATTCATCGGCGCGCTTCGTGCAACCCGAATGAGTACGAAAAATGACTGGCTGAGCTTGTCGATTTGCAGTATTAAGTTGCGCAGTGTCGAGCACCACCGTGGCAGCAGACAACGCGAGGTGAGGTATGGACATCGGCGAACAGCTGCGACATGCCCGTGAAGCGCGCGGCCTCTCAATAGACGCCCTCTCCAAGTCGATCCGCGTCCAACCGCGGATTTTGTCAGCCATTGAGCAGAACGATTGCGCCACGATTCCGCCTCGCCCCTATGGCCGCGGCTTCGTCCGGACGTTCGCCATGGAAGTCGGTCTGGACCCTGAAAGCACCGTCCGTGAATTTTTTTCGCAGTTTGCCGGCGTCACTCGGGGGCCGGTTTCGCTGCACCCGAGAATACTCGACATACCGTACCAACCGGATTACGGCCGCTGGCTGCGTCCCCTCGGCGCGATTCTCGGTTACGCAGCGATCGCGGCTGTCGTGATCGCCGGCGGACGGTGGATCATCGGGCAGACCAACGAGCCTGCCACGGTTGGAACAGCTGTTGGAACAACTGGAGCCGAGGCCACCGTGCCGGCCTCGGTCCCGGCGATCGAACGCACCCCGGTCCCAGCGCCGCCGCGACCGGCCAGCGGGGTCAATATTGCGCTCGAGGCAACGCGGCCCGCGTGGGTCACCGCCGTCGTCGACGGCGAACGAACCGTCTACCGGACCCTGCAACCGGGGGAACGCGTCACGCTCGCGGGTATCCGCGACGTGAGCATCCGGACGGGTGACGCCGGTGCGCTCAACTGGCAGGTCAACGGCGGTCCTGTCAGCCCCATGGGTCAACCGGGAGAAGTGCGAACGGTACGTGTCACACCCGAGAGCGCCGGCACCATCAAGTGAGGGCCCCTGGAGTACTGGAGGACTGGAGGACTGGAGGACGGCGAGTCGCTTCCGTGTCTGCTCTGCCCGAACCGCCGTCGTGAAGTGATACGCTCAGCCCATTACGATTTTCGAGGGAGGAGCGATGCGGGGTTTCGGGTTCCTGTCGGTTGGGGCGCTGGTCGCGTTGCTGGCTGGCGGTGCGACCTTCGCCCTTCAGGGACCACCCGGAGGTCAGGGTCGCGGTGGCGGACGCGGCGGTCCATCTGGCGGCGTCCCGATCAAGCCGGGTGAGGAATGTCCGCCGGGAATGACGGAGGTGCGTCCCGGACGCTGTCAGAAACCCGAGCTCCCGCCCCCGTCCATCGTCGACTATCGCCCGAAGTCCACTGTCGTCGCGCCAGAACACCTCGTGCCACGCGCGAAGTTTCCCGTGGTCGACAGCCACAGTCACCTTCGGATCTCGACGGACAACATCGAACAAACGATCAAGGAGATGGACGCGCTGAACCTGCGCGTCCTGGTGAATCTGTCAGGCGGCTCTGGTGAGCAGCTGAAACAGCTCGTCGAGACGATTCGGACGAGCCGTTATGCGGATCGCTTTCGTGTCTTCGCCAACGTGAGCTTCAACGGCGCCGGCGCTCCTGGCTGGAAGGAGAAGGAAATCGCCGGACTCGAGCAAGCGGTCAAAGATGGCGCCATCGGCCTCAAGATATTCAAGAACCTCGGCCTGTCCGCCAAGAAGGCGGACGGCTCGCGGTTGAAGGTCGACGACCCGGATCTCGACCCAATCTGGCAGACGGCGGCCCGCCTCAACATTCCGGTCATCATCCACGTCGCCGATCCGGCGCAGTTTTTCGAGCCCATTGACTACAAAAGCGAGCGTTGGCTGGAGCTCGCGCTCTTTCCGAACCGCCAGTATCCGCGGGAACAGTTCCCCAGCTTCGAGGATCTGATGGGCGAGCGCGATCGCATGTTCGCGCGCAATCCGAAGACGCGATTCATCAACGCGCATTTCGGGTGGCACGGCAATGACTTCGGCCGCGCTGCAAAACATCTGGATACGCTGCCGAACGTCGTGCTGGAAGTGGGCGCGGTGCTGTACGAGTTTGGCCGTCAGCCGCGGGCCTCGCGTGAGTTCTTCACCAAATATCAGGATCGCGTGCTCTTCGGCAAGGACGCGTACGAGCCGAGCGAATATCCCTATTACTGGAGAGTCTTCGAAACCAACGACGAGTACTTCGACTACTACCGCGGCTACCACGCCTTCTGGAAATTGAACGGGATGGGCCTGCCCGACGCCGTCCTGCGCAAGCTGTACTACCAGAACGCGCTGCGGATCACGCCTGGTCTGCCGAAAAACGGGTGGTGAGACTGCTGATCGAGGTCAGGAGGATTTTCAACAGGAGATCAGAAGATTAGGAGAACTAAAAATGTATCTCCTGAACTCCTAATCTCCTGTTCAAGACACTCCTGATCTCCATCACCATCTGAAAGCCGTTTGCGCAGCCTGATGCGACAGCGTGGCGGCGAGCTCGCTTGCCGTTGCCGCGGCGAGGAACGGGATCGCCAGCGCGTGGCCGCCGGCGCCAGCCGCCGCGGTGTCGACGGTGACCGAGGCCATGCCGAGGCGCCGATCGAACGGTGATTCGCGCCGGCTCACGACCTGGATCTTCGAGAACCTCGCGATCGTGATGTGACGCCAGAGCCAGCCGCTGCGAAAGACGAGCGCATCACCTGCGAATGCCCATCCGAGATGCGCGACGTACTGACGCGCGTAAACGACCGCCCAGCCAAACAGCAGGCCGACAGCGACTTCCGCGCCAAACCGCAGTGTCGAGATGATCAGAATCGACCCGCAGATAGCCAGGAACAGCGTGCGGACGAGCGCTCGACGGAATCCGCGTTGGTGCACGGGCTGCCAGTCGATGTCGCTCAACGTCACCGCCGGCATCAAGCTGTCGATCAGCGCGGCCAGGTTCCTGCGAGTCACCAGCGGCGCAATCGGCTCGCGACGCGTCTGCTGCACTTCTCCACCATGACCACCGGCAGTATCCACGTGGACCGATACCCGTCCGAAAAGCCGGTGCAACGGGCTTTCGCTGATCGTGAGTGTCTGGATGCGCTGCAACGGAATGGTGCCGCTGATTTTCGTCAATAGTCCGTAGTCGACGCGCAGATCGTTCCCTGCGCGCCGCAGTACGAAGCCGTGCAGCCGGACGTACGCCCAGAGCATCGACAGCATTCGCAGGATGAGCAGCAAGGCGACGAGTGCACCGACGGTCCAGGCCATGGTGCTGAGTGAGATGGATTGCTGCCGGACAATCGCACGAAACAACTGACGCATGACGCCGCTGCCTTCGAACGCCCCTCCGGTCAGAGCCTGAAGGACCCGGTCGAACAGCCCGAATTCGTAGAGAAGACCAAACGCACCACCTATGAGCACGGCGCCGCGGCTCTCGATGAATCCGTAGAGGAGTATCTCCGGTGCGCGAAGCTCGAGGAGGACATCCGCTGGCGGCGTCTGCGCGATGTCGGCACCCGATGCCGCTGCCTCGACGCCCTGTCGGCCTCTGAAAACGAAGTCACGCATCTCTGCCAGTGATTCCACCGGCAGTACGGTCATCGTCGCTTCCGGCTCGCCACCCGACGCCGTTTCGACACGGACTTCGGCGACGCCCAGGGCCCGATGAAAGACATTCTGAACCGCGTCGATGTTCTGAATGCGGGCGTAAGGAATGTGACGCTCGCTGCGAAATACCCAGCCTTTCCGCACGACCATCTCGTCGGCGTCGAACCGGTAGCGGAAGGAGAGGCTCCGTGCCAGGGCGGCAATCGCGTACGGAACGAGGAGGACCATCAGCCACACTTCCCAGTCGCGGCCGCTCGATCCGGCGGTAAAGGCGATGGCAACGCCGGGCACGAGCAGCGCGCGCAGGTGCCGCCCCATGCTGAAGACGAACGAGCTCGGGTGCAGTGTCCGCTCAGGTCCCATCGTCTGCGTCCTGCTCGCGACCAGGCAGGAGGCGGTCACGAATCTCGATGGCGCGCGCATAGCGCAGGCCGGGCAGAAGAACCTGAGCGAATTCTGTCCCGGCCGTATGGATCGACAAGCTGGCGAGACCGTGACGGCGTTCGAGCGGCCCCTGGTCGACATCGATGTGCTGTACGCGCGATCGCGGAACCCGAATCAGCTTGCGCCACACGACGCCACAGCGAATCTCGATGCCATCGGCGTCGAGGACGTAACGGAAGTAGCGGTACTCGATCGCCGGCCACTTCTGCGCGGCCCAGGCCAGCAGAATCACCGCCGCCAGCCACAGCACGCCGAGGAGCGCCTTGATATCCAGGGACAAGGACCGGGTGAACCAGGCGACGATCAAACCCGTGAGGAGGAGCGGCGTCAGCACCGCGCAGAGAATCCATCCGATGAGTCGCTGCATTTCGATCCAGGCAGGATCGAGAGAGTCTTCGAGGCGATCGGCGACCGAGACACCGTCGTCGGCTGAAACCACGCCTTATTTCACACTCAATCGACTTTTGCGTCGACTTCCAGTACGAGGCGGCCCGATTCGGAATTGACGCGGAGCCGGTCGAGGTGCCCGAGCAGCTCGGCCTGACCGTGTGTTGTGAGGAGCGTCTCGAGATCGATCGTCAGCAAGGTGCCCTCCAGACGCATCCCTGCCGGCAACATGGATCCCAGGATCGACGGACCGGCCAGGACCAGAAGGCTCGGAAGGCCGCTGAGTCTCAGGGCCAGCGTTGGCTTGTACGGAAGTTCCGGTTGCCGTTCGATCGCAAGTGTCGCGGTGATGGGCGGAAGCACCTCCGGGCGCGCGAGCTTGACGCGCAAGGCAACGCGATCGCTGGGCTGCGGGTGCAACGTCAACTGCCGGATGGCGCCTGATTCCGGCAGGAACCGGGCGATGAAGTCGTTCAGCAGTGACTCGGCGACCGGAATGCGGGCAGCGATTCGCGTTCCGGCAATCTCGCGGAATCCCGACGCGCGCAGCCGTTCGACGAATTGCGACAGGTCGGTAGTCATCGTGGCGGCGACAACACCTCGGCGACGATGCGCCAGCGCCCTTGCGCATCGCGGGTCCAGATCCGGAGGTAGGCGCCAGGTTTCTCAGCGGATCGAAGCTGATACTTGCCGTAGCTGTAGCCGAGATCGCCCGATGCCGCTGATTCGGCCGTCGTGGCCTGCGCCGTCATGCCGCCCGCATTCTCGGTGAGCCAATTTCGACCAGCCGTCGCTTCGGTCAGTGCGCCAACGCCGTCGCGGTGGAGACGGGCATTCGGGGCGAGAACTTCCGCATACGCCGCTGGCGCCCCGGCTGAAGCCAGCCGCTCGTTCAGCTCGCGGTCCGCCGCGCTCAAACGATCGCCGGCCGCCGTTTTCGACTCCTTCCCGGTATAGCGGTCGGCGAACATGAATCGCGTGAATCCCGGCGCAAATGTCGCCGGCGCCTTGAGATTCGTTCCAAGATCGATGAACACGCGCCATCGCCCGTCGGGATCCTTCCGCCAGACCGAGAGATAGTTCGTGTGGCGTGGCGTTTTATCCCCCGACGCGTGGTTGATGAACGTCCCGGGTCCCGTCAACCAGCCAAGCTCTCCGCTCGCGGCCACGTCGCCGGTTCTCGGCTCCCACACGAGCTCGCGCTCGCTGAAGGGTTGCGGCTTCTGCTTGAGCAGCTGATCTTTTGCCCTGCCTCTCCCCGGTTCGAACATCGCATCGTCTGCGAAGTACTCCAGGAAAGCATCACGGACACCTTTGACGCGAGCGGCTGCCGCAAACTCACGCTCGGCTTCCGCCATCGCCGCGAGAGCCGGCGGGATCGCTGCCGTCGATCCTGGCGAAGGCGTCTGCCCGGCGCTGACGACAGCGGCCAGCGCCGACGCGGCGAGAAATACTGGTGTCACGGCCCGTCCCTCCTGAACCGACTGCTCACGCGCTCGGCAGATTATCAGACGAGCGCAGTCGCTGCGCTATCATCCATTATCTTGGGGAGGATGTTGATGAACACGCCTATGCAAGCGGCGGCTGCCGCGTTGGCACTGCCGATCATCGTCGCGGTCGCGACGGCACAGCGTCTCCCACCGGCCAGCCACTCGAACGATGCGGCCCTCTTGAAGACTGCACGGGTCATTCACGATCGGATCATCGCCCTCGACACCCATGACGATATCGACCCTCGCAATTTCTCGTGGTCGCTCAACTACACACAGGATCTGGACACGCAGGTCAACCTGCCGAAGATGAAAAAGGGCGGGCTCGACGCGTCCTTCTTCGTCGTCTACGTCGGACAGGGAGACTTGACGCCAGAGGGATTCGACGCCGCCTACGCGGCAGCGGTGGAAAAGTTCGAAGCGATCCACCGACTGACCAAGTCTCTCGCGCAGGGTCAGATCGAGCTGGCGCTGACTGCCGGGGACGTACGGCGCATCAATGCCGCGGGCAGGAAGGTGGCGCTCATCGGCATCGAGAACGGATACGCGATCGGCACCGACATCAGCCGGGTGAAGGAGTTCCACGATCGCGGCGGCCGCTACCTCTCGCTGGCGCACAACGGTCACAACCAGCTGGCGGATTCGCACAACGGCGAAGCCACCAATACGTGGCTGCACAATGGCTTGAGTCCGCTCGGCAAACAGGTCGTCGCCGAGGCCAACCGGCTGGGCATCATGCTCGATCTCTCTCACCCGTCAAAAGAGGCCAATCTGCAGGTTCTGGCGCTGACGAAGGCGCCGGTCATTGCCTCACACTCTGCCGTACGCGCACTCTGTAACCACAGTCGGAACATGGACGATGAACAGCTTGAGGCGCTCAAGAAGAACGGTGGGGTGATCCAGATTGTCGCCGTGAGCGATTTCATCAAGCAGGCGCCACCAGCATCAGCCGAACGTCGCGAAGCGCTGCGAAAGCTCAATGAAGAATTCGGGCTGCCGACGACGGGCCGGGGCGGGCGCTCAGGAGGCAGTGGCGGAACAGGAGGCAGCGGACGTGGGCGAGGACGCGGTGCAGCTCTGAACCAATTGAGCGCCGACAAACGCGTCGACTACCAGAAGCGTCTGGCCGAAGTGGACGCGACGTTCCCAGTTCCACCGCGCGCGACCGTCAAGGATTTCGTAGACCACATCGACTACGCTGTCAAGAAGACCGGCATCGATCACGTCGGCATCTCGTCGGATTTCGACGGTGGCGGCGGCATCGAGGGTTGGAACGACGCCAGCGAGAGTCTCAACGTCACCGTTGAGCTCGTACGCCGCGGCTACACCGAGCAGCAAATCGCACAGATCTGGAGCGGCAATCTCCTGCGCGTCATGGCGAGGGTGGCGGAGGTGGCGAAGGATCTGCAGAAGAGCCAACCACAAGCTTCGCGATAACGGCCAACAGTACCAGCACCGCCAGGCCGAGACCGATCCAGAACATCCGCGGCGTCACCAGCACCGGCGCCGCTGGAATCGCAGAACCTGATTCTGGCGCGACTTCCACCTCGCGTGCCTCTGCGCCCATCACCGCCGATGCCAGCAGCCCCAGATCGTAGCGGGGCGGCGGCATCTGATCGTGGCCGTAGAGCAGTGACAGCGGCTGAGGGGATCCGGCAGCAGCGCCGCCGGGCGCTTCACCGGCGGTCTGCGCCGGTGGACTGAAGAAGCGGACGCGCCAGGACGGCAGCAGCAATTGGGCGCGGGTAACGGCTAGAGGGCGGTTGTCCCCCTCATCGATTACGACGAGGAGCGCCGGCGCGTCGACGATCGTCAACGGCATCACCAAGGCCGGCGCAGGCATCTCCTGCGACGCGTGCCGCCACTCGGCGCCGGCAGCCACGTCGAGCCACGGCTCCCGGTGCAGACGGTCTGGCGGACGCTCCACGACGACTTGGACGCTGCGCTCGAAAACACGCTCTGATGTTTCCAGCACCAGCCGCGGCGACGGCAACCCGGCATAGGGCAGCTTGGCCTGGTAGAGGCTGCGATTGTGGCCAGGCTCCGATCGAAGAGCGGCGAGCTTGGACGTGGTCGGTTGCAGCGACAACGGCACGGTCAGCGGTTCGTCGCGACGCTCGAGGAGGTACGGCACCTGTCTGCCCGACAGGTCCTGTATTCGAACGTCGGCAAAGGCGGCGGCGGATCCGCGGCTGTGGGCAGGTACGGCGGCGTCGAGGGAGAGCGCCGCCAGCGTTCCGGGCAGAGCCGAAATGGCGCGGCGGTAGCGAAACCCACTCGCATCAATCGGCGCACCGGTGTCCGGCAATCGCGGAGCGGCCGCCGATGCGGACGTCGAAACGTCGACGGCTTCGCCCCATCGCGCTTCGGGAACGGTTCCTCAGTTTCAGACCGGCTTTGACGACTTCGAGATCGTAATCGGGCGCCTTCGCACCAGGCCCACGGCCGTAGCGGGCCAGCAATGGTCCCGCGGGCGCTTCGAAATAGATCCACGGGAGCTCGGCCAGCTCCAGCTGAACCCCCTTCAAGTCCAGCGGAGGATTGTTACCGTCGTCGATGACCAGGTCGAGATCGGTTTCGTGCGGCTGCGTGATTCGAATGCGCAAGGCGGCGGCGGTTACTCCGTCGCGCTCGATGCGCGCCAGCCTCTCCCGCCCGAGCACCATAGGTGCGGCATGTGCGTTGGCGAACCGCGCCTCGCTGATGGATGCTGTCCGAAACACGTGGCCAGGTCCGACGTCGAGCCTGACGGCAACCACTGGAAGCCCCGCCGCCGGCAGTCTGATTCGGTACCTGCTTTGTCCCGGCTCGCTCGGCCGTCGCTCAAAAGGGGCCGCGGCGGCGAGCGCTCGTCGCCCGATGCCTGGTTCAAGCGCGATGCGGGCGGACACCGACGATGGGAGTGGCAGGCGTCCGCTGTTGGCGTCGTCCCACGTGGCGCGGAGGTAACGAAACGCACCGGTGGCGAACGGAAGGGTGAGCTGCTGCAGTCCTTCCTGAGGCAAATCGAACAACGTGCCCTCGCCGGCGAGCAAGGTCCAGCGCTGACGATCGCCGCTCCCCTCGAGCTGCACGCGCTTCAGAAACGAGGGCGGGAGACCGTCGACACGAACCATGTCTACATTGCGGACGGCACCGAGGTCGGCTTCGAAGCCGCTCGTGGTCTTGGTCACGGCCTGCGGCAAGACCGTGGCCCTCGCCCATTCCGGCACTCGCGCCGCGTGCGTCAGCACGTACGGCACCTCGCGTCCCTGCGTATCGAAGATCCGCAGATCGGCCAGACCGCCCTCGGCCCGCCATTCACCTTGACCGATTGGGTAGACGCGCGACACTGGCTGCGCGCGGGTCAGGAGCGGCACATCAATCGTCAGTCGCTGCGGGCCCACGCCCGTCGTCACGATCGGCCGCTCCACGCGGAACGGACCCGCCGGCTGCTGGGCGGCCAGCGTCGCCGCCGCTACGAGGAACCCGAGAACGTAGGGTTGGCAGCGCGCGGCGGCGCGGAGTGACGTGAATGCGACTCACGCCGCTTCCTTGGGCTTCGCGAGGACGTATTTCTGAAGGGCGAGCGAGACGAGCGCGAGTGAAAAGGCGAGGCCAACGAATGAAGCCACGCGGTACAGTCCTTCCAACGACGCCAAATCGTACAGAAAACACTTGAAGGTCGTGACGGCGATGAGCAGGACCGCAGTGACTCGCGCCACTTTGACGCGCGCGTATATCCCTGCCGCGAGCAACAACATCCCGAACGCCAGCCAACCGATTGTGTAGGTGAGGTCCTGCGAGAGGGTGGCGCCGAAACGGAAACTGATCTCCGGGCCGGTGGCGTAGTAATCCGCAATCTCGATGTTGAGGACCAGGAAGAGAAGGACCACCGCCGCGCCCGGGAGGAGGTGCGACATCCGCGGCAGTCCTGTCACGATGGTGTCGTCGGTTTTCGCAAACCAACGGGCGGCGACGAAGAACGACACCGCGGTTACGACGTACGTGTAGAGATACCAGTTGAAAATGCGAGTGGCGCCGCGCGGCTCGTATTCGAAAATGCCGGGATTGAGCGCCAGGCGCGCGAACACCACGCCAAACAACGCGACTGACGCCAGGAGCAGACCGCGATGCGGGATTCGCGTGTAGATCCAGGCGAGCGCGGCTCCTTCCAGCGCCCAGCCGATCGTGACCCACTGCTGATCGAGCTGTAGCGGAATCGCCACGGTGGCAAACGCGAGCGCGGCGCCGGCGACGGTGGCCAGGCGTCCAAGATCGCGCGCGCCGGGAGGCTCGAGCCGCAGGAGTCCACCGAGCGGTACCGCGGTCACGAGACCCTGGACGACAGGCAGCACGCCAATCATCCAGTTGAGATCGCCGGCCGCAAACGCGGAACGTGCGGCAAAAAATGTGATGCCGGCCGCGAGAAGCGCCGTCAGCCACGGCTCGCGATCGCGACGAACCTGCGAACCCACCGCCAGGGGATAAGCCGTGAAAATGAAATACAACGCCGCCGAAAGCGTGAGCAGCTCTTTCCAGCTCGTTCGGTGCTGCTCGTGCCAGCCAAACAGCGCGAACCCACCCATCAGCACCGCACAGAATGGCACCCGCTTCCAACGCCGGCTCCAACTGAGCGCCAGCAGCACGGACAGGTTCACGCACGTGAGCCGCGAGGATGATCGGAAACGGGGGCGGTACACGGCTGCCGGTCACCACGATGACCGTCAGCTCCGAGACGAACAGGGCGACGGCCGCAGCAATGGCCGACGGTGGGCCCGTGTCGACCCGGCGTACGAGCTCAATCCAGACCAGCGCAAACGCCGAGACAACCGCCGACGCGCCGATGGCGACATTCATCCACGGTGGCGCAGCGGCCGCCATCGCCCAACCCAACACGATCACGGCGGCTGCCACGGTGCCCGCCGCGTGCACGGTCATCTTTCGGGTGACGAGGGCGGTTGCGCTCGTCGCGAGAGTCACGACAGCCAGCGTGGCGAAGAGTGGCCACGGCGGGACCGACCAGTCGCGGTTGACAGCCACGAACAGGAGGAACAAGTGGCCCATGAGCGAGAGGAACAGGCCGTTGTTGAATCCGCCGGCGGGTACAGCGTCTTGCCTGCGCAGCCTCAGGTGTGCCCACGCATAGCCCGCAAGCGTCACGAGCGTGAATCCGGTAATTACGGCAAGTGACGGCAGCACGCCTACTGCACCGGCTCCCCGGACCGACCAGATAGCCAGAATCAGCCAGGAGAAAACGGTTCCGACGAAGGCGACGACGGGCATTCGCGCCGAAGCGCTTTCGATGAAGACACCGGCGTTCAGAATCGCCAGCAACAGCGCCAGCGCCCACAGCGCCTCAGGCGCGACGTCGCCCGATGCGAGGTAGAGCAGCAACCCGAGGCTCACAATCAGCATCGCGCCGGCGGCCCAGTCCGGCCGCAGCGCCGCGCCCGACTCTCCGCGCCACCATGGGCACGACCGCCGTCGTCAGGCCGAACATCGCGTAGAGCGCGACCGCTGTCGGCAGGCGGGCGATCGTGAGGTGAGCGGTGGACCACACGGCTTCGGCGCCCACCGCGAAGAACACCGCCACGAAAAAGTAGAACCCGTCCGTAGTCGCGACGGCACGGCAGGCGCACGCCAACAGCAGCCCGAGAAGCGGGAGAAAGAGCGGCCATGGCTCTGCGAACGCAGGCTCGATGCTGGCGAGGGTTGGCGCAACGAACAACAGCAGGGGCGCGGCATACGCGGCATGCGCAGCCGGAGCCGAGAGCGACCTCGAGAACCACCTGGCAACCGTTGGCGCGGCAAGGAAGAACGCGACGAACGCCGACGTGAAGCCGAGGACGATGTGGCGAACGCTCGACGTATAGGCGGACGACATCCAGACCGCCATGACGACGAGTGTGCCCAGGGCTCCGATGGCGTGCAATGTCATGTGGCGGCGCGCGACGGTGATCGCGAAGAGCCCCACGTCAACCAGCAACAGGAACCCGAACAGCAGACCCGCACGCGCGCTATAGGCGGGTACCGTGGCCAGATAGGCGGCAAAGAGCACCGGTAACGCGGCCGAAGCCATCGCCGTCCATTCGAACGTGGCGTTCTCAGCCGATCGGTCGCCTGTCCGCGGAGCGTCGCGACAGCATCAAGCCGGCGAGGCTCACTACTGGGAAGAGGAGGAAGATTCCCATGGCCAGAGACAGCTCTGATTGCGACAGGAACTTGAAGACCCAGCCCCACTGATAGATCGTCGTCAGGATGAGCGTGAGCACGGTGAGCACAGGCCATGTCTGTCGATACGCAACCCACGCGAGGCCCACGTTCAAGAGGAGGAGATACGCGAACAGCGGAACCGGCCGGTTCTCTCCCGTCGACAGGAGCGCCGGCGTGGCAAAGCCGCCGAGCAGGCCGAGTACCTGCGATGAACAACGACTCCCGTCTGACGGAGAGCAGGACGGCCAGCGCGGTCACGATCGCCAGCAGACCGAACGTGGCGGCAGCCGGGATCAGATTCCAGAGCGCGTGCGCGGCGAAGAACGTCGCAAAGAGAATGGCAATCGCCGCGGCGTCGAGCGCATTTGCCGTGGCCGGATATTTCCTCGCCGCTTTCAGCTCGCAGAGCACCAGCAGCGAGATCGCGACCAGGATGCCAATGAGCACGCGCACGGGCGGCTGCAGCCAGCCCTGCTGCACCGAGTAGCGCAGGAAGAACACGGCCGCGAGCACGAGCGCGATGCCGGCGATCGCGGAAAACAGCTTGACGCCGACCAGGCTCTCCCAGTCGAAGGCAGGCCCTGATGGCGCGGCCGGCGGGCGGGCGGGGGGCCGAGGCGGCGTGGCCGGTGGCCTCGGCGGTGGTGGAGGTGCCGCGGCCGCAGGTGTCGCAATCGGAGGCGTGACGATCGGTGGCTTCACGACCGGCGCCGGTGCAACCGGTGTCGAGGGGACGGGCGGCGCCACCGGCGGCGGCGTGACCGCCGGCGGAGTCACAACCGGCGGCTTCACAATCGGCGGCTTCACAGCCGGTGGAGTGACAACCGGCGGTTTCACAACGAGTGGCGTTGCTGGCGCCGGTCGAGGCGCCGCCGACGTCGCGGTCTGGTCGATCTCGCGGCCGAGCTCCAGCAGCCGCGCCGAGAGACGCTCGAGCGCGGCGGTCTGGTCCGCCACCACACTCTCGAGCGCCGCCACTCGTGCCCGCGTCCGCCGCGCCGACACCCACGACGCGATCGGCAGCACGAATGGCAGGGCGAGCGCCAGGAGCAAAGGCACCAGGAATTCCATGGGTCCTCGAGTTCGTTCTATCGGCTGCGGCTCTGTCTCCTGATACTCTTGCAGCCGCGCGCGCGACTGTCATGTGGAGGGGCTGAGAAGTGGTGAGCAATCGCTGACATGGCCGCGGGATCAGCCACAAACCACAGACAGGACGTCATTTCCAGCACTCTTCCGATGTGCGTGGCAGGCCGCGCATGAGCACGCCGCGTTGGTGGCAGTCCCCCTGGGCCGCGGCGTCCTTCGTCTGCGCGCTGTTGGCCGTCGTGCACACCTGGCCGCTGGCCACCGCGCCGCACATCCTGTCCCGACATGACAACGGCGACGTGATGCTGAACGAGTGGATCCTCGCATGGGTGCAGCACCAGCTGCCGCGCGATCCGCTGCACCTGTTTCAAGGACAACATCTTCTATCCGGCGCATGACACGCTCGCCTACTCCGAGCCCCTGATCGTGCCGGCACTGATGTCCGCACCCGTCCGCTGGCTCGGCGGCTCTCCGGTGCTCGTTCACAATCTGCTCGTCATCGCCGGATTCGCCTTGACCGCGCTTGCCGCCTTCGCCGTGGTCAAGCAATGGACCGGAGACACGGTTGCCGCCTTCGTGGCCGCGTCGGCCTTTGCGTTCAACACGCACCTGCTCGTACGCCTGGCTCACGTGCAGGCGCTCCATGCCTACGGTCTGCCGCTGGCGCTTCTCGCCACCGATCGGCTGCTCCTCTACCGGCGTACGCGGGATGCGTTGTGGCTGGCCCTGTGGATGACGGCCATGGCCTATACATCCGGCCACTTCCTGATCTTCGCCACGGTCATGATCGCGGTGGCCCTACTCTCGCGTCCAGCCGAGTGGATACGAGAGCCACTGGCCGTGCTCCCGCGTTTCGCCCTGGCAGCAGCGCTGACCACCGCGGCCGTACTACCTTTGTCTCTGCCCTATCAGCGTGTGGCGCGCGAGCAGGGTCTCGTGCGCAGCCTGGAGAATGTGGGCGAGTACAGCGCCACGCTCAAGGGATATCTGGCAGCCGCCGGACGGCTGCACTATTCCACGTGGAGCGCGCCGCTCTTCCAGAACGACGTGGACGCGTTTTTTCCCGGCGTCACGGTCCTGGCACTCTCGCTCGCCGCGGTGATCCTCGCATGGCGCGATCGAACCGCGGGTGCCGGCACGACCCGGCGACGCACCCCCATGCTGATCGCCATTGGCGGTGTCGGGATGGTGTTGTCCCTCGGCACGCACACGCCGGTGTACGGCTGGCTCTACGCGATCTTCCCTCCGTTGAGCTCGATTCGAGCGGCGGCGCGGTTCGGCAATCTGTTTCTGCTGGCTCTCGCACTCCTGGCGGGGATGGGCGCGGCGCTGTTGCGATCCTCGGGCGTCTTCGGCCGCCACGCCACTGCCGCCACGATCGCGCTCATCGCCTTGGTCAATGTCGAAGCCATCAGAGCGCCGTTCCACTACAGCCGGTTCGACGGGATTCCCAATCTCTATTCGATCCTCGCGAGAGAGCCTGGACGGGTCGTCCTGGTCGAACAACCGTTCTACCCGCCGCAAGGCATTTTCGAGAACGCGGAGTACGTGCTCAACTCGACCGCTCACTGGCGGCCGCTCATGAACGGCTACAGCGGCTTCATACCGCAGTCGTACCGCGAGTACGCCGAGACGTTCTGGTTCTTCCCGCGCGAGCACGCCATTCAGGCGATGCGCCGCGCTGGCGTCACCCACGTCATGGTGCACCCGCTTCGATTCCGCCGCGACGCGCCCGAAATGAAGCGAATGATCGACGCGAGCCCGTTCCTCGAACGTCTCGCCGTCGGCCGAAACGAGATCACGCTGTATCGTCTGCATTAGTTCGCGTCGGCTCGTGGCTCGGGGCTCGGGAGCTCGGGGCAGCGCCTGCGGCCCGAGCGAGGCGCGAAGCGGCCGAGCGAAAGCGAGCGGGGGTGGGGCCCCGCGAGCGCTGAGAGAAGATGCTCGGGAGGTCGGGCTTAGTAGCTGGAACCTGGAAGCTGGTAGCTTAAACCGTGGACATACGTGAAATTCAGACTGATACCGACATCGAGCACGCCTTCCCGCTGATGAAGAGCCTGCGCGATCGCCTTTCGTCCGCGACCTTCGCCTACGAGATCCGCCGGCAGCAGACACTCGGATACCAGCTGTTTGGCGGATTCGAGCGCGAGCATCTCGTCGTGCTGGCTGGTGTGCGGCGCTCACATACGCTCTCCCGCGGCGACCATCTGTTCGTCGACGATCTCGTCAGCGACGAAGCCGTGCGCGGTAGCGGGCATGGCCGTGAGATCATGCGCTGGCTCGCGCGCCGGGCGGCCGCCGATGGCATCCCGCGCATCTATCTCGACGCGCGGATTACGGCGAAAGGTTTCTACGAGAAGCTCGGGTTTATCTTTCACACGTCGATTCCCTGCTGGATCGACGTCGACCGGCTCGCATGAACGTTCGCATCAAGCGGATTCGCCCGCACGCCGCACTCCCCGCCTATCAGACGTCGGGGGCGGCGGCCTTCGACCTGGCCGCAGCGGAGACCGTGACGATTCAGCCCGGCGAGGTCGTCCTCGTCCCCACCGGGCTCGTCGTCGAAGTCCCCTCCGGGATGTTTCTCGCCATCTTCGCGCGAAGCAGCACACCGCTGAAGCGCGGCCTGATGGTCGCCAACGGCGTCGGGGTCGTCGATCCGGACTATTCAGGCCCGGAAGACGAAGTGAAGATCGCGGTGTTGAACTTCAGGGACACGGCCGCAACGATTGGTCGCGGCGAGCGGGTCGCGCAGGGCATTTTCCTGCAGGCGCCTCGTGTGACGTGGACGGAGATCGCGGCACTGCAGTCCCCGTCGCGTGGCGGTTTCGGCGCGACCGGCTAAGGCTTTTGTGAGGGATTTGCCGATTGAACGTTTATAGTACGTGGCGCCAAGCGCCACGGAGCGACTCCATGCGCCGCCAACTAACGGCCGCCGCGACCGTTGCGATCGTTCTCAGCGTTCTTCTTTACGATGCCGCTGTCGCCCAGGAGGCGCCGGAGCGGCAGCGGCCTGTCTTCCGGGCCGGCGCCCTCTTCGTGCGCGTCGATGTCTACCCCGCTCAACGCGGCGGCCCGGTAGACGGTCTGAAGGCGGAAGACTTCGAGCTGCTCGAAGACGGCAAGCGCCAGTCGATCGAAACCCTCGAATTCATCAACTCACCGATGTGGACGCCGAATGCGGATCGCCGCGATCCCAATTCGCAGCGCGCAGGGTTCGAGCTCGCCCGCGATCCGCAGTATCGCGTGTTCGTGCTGTATCTCGATGCGTTCCACGTGTCCTTCGGCGGCTCGAGCCGGACGCGTCAGCCGATCAGTGAGTTCCTCAACCGCATGGTCGGGCCACGCGATCTCTTCGGCGTGCTGACGCCGGCGCAATCGCCGAACGATCTGCTGCTCGGACAACTGACCCAGACCATCGACCAGCAGCTCACGGATCACCCGATGTGGGGCATTGCCGACCGCTACGAACCGCAGCCGGGAGAGGTGGAGCTCGAGGCGGCGTTTGCGCAGAACCGGACACTGGCAAACCGCCTCATCGCGCTGCGCCGGCTGGACAAGGTGTACTCGGATCTCGAAGCGCTGGTCGTGCGGCTCGGAGACCTTCGCGATGAGCGCAAGAACATCGTGTTCTTCTCCGACTACCTTGCCTCCCCGCGCTCGAACTTCTCCGACCTGGCCATCGACCCGTTGGGCCGCACCGGCGCTCCGCCGCCGGTCGGCGTCAGCTCCGAGGGCAAGCTCACGCTCGGTCCGCGCAGCGGCGAGCCGGATCGGCGTTGGGCGGAAACGGAACGAGCCCGCCTGACCTCGATCGATTTCGCGCAGCGGTTTCGCGATCTGCTGCGCAGCGCCCGCCAGGCCAACGTTTCGTTCTACACGGTGAGGCCGGGCGGACTCGACCCGAACTACAGCATGCTCTCGGACGGCATCTCGAACCTGCACGTCCTGGCCGAACAAACCGACGGCCATGCCGTCGCCGCCAGCAATGACATCCGCCCCGGTCTGAAGAAGGTCACCGACGGTCTCTCGTCGCACTACGTGCTCGGCTACTACTCGTCGAACACGACGTGGAACGGTGCGTCGCGTCAAATCACCGTCAAGCTGAAGACGACCGGCGAAAAGCTCCGCGCACGCAGCGAGTACCCGCGCACCGACCGAGGCGGAAATGGCCTCCCTGAACAACGCGACGGCCAGTGGTCCGGCCACAACCGCAGCGGCAAGTGCCGCCGTGACCGCGCTGGACGCGCTCGCACGGCTACGTCCGGCGGCACGGATGAACGCCTACGGCGTCGCGACCGCGAACGGCGTCGCCATCGTCGCCGAACTGGCCGCCGCCGAGATCGAGGGCGGGCGGTGGAAGCAGGGAGCGGACGTCCAAGTGATGCTGAGCACCGCGAAGGGTGACACGCTCAGCGCGAAAGGACGGATCGAGCCCGGAGCGCGCGGAACGATCGTGACGCTCCCCACTGTCGCCGGCAGCGGCCCCTGGGGGGCGACAGTACGGGTCCGGAGTGAGACTGACGCACCGGAAATGGACACCGTTTCGATCGCACCCGGCCGCGGGACGCTGCTCGGCGATCCCGTGGCTTTCCGCGCCGGAGCGCCCGCGGCGTCGCCATGGCGGCCGCTGGCGGCATTTCATTTCCGCCGCACCGAGCGGGTGCGCATCGAGTGGCCGGTGCTGGCGGCGATCGACGGGTACGAAGCCCGCCTGCTCGATCGCAAGGAACAGCCGCTTCAGGTTCCGATCACCGTGGCTGCGCGCGACGGCGACACGAAGGTCGTCGCCGCCGATCTCAATCTCGCACCCCTGAGCATCGGGGAGTACCTGATCGAGCTGACAGCGAAGAGCGCGGGCACGGTCGAGCGAAAGCTCGTCGCGATTCGCGTTTCGAATGCACGGTGAGCGGCCGACAGTGGCAGCGCGGAGACCAGGAGTTTTATCAACAGGAGATCGGGTAATCAGGAGGTATTTTTGAAAACCAAAATTGCTCCTGGTCTTCTGATCTCCTGTTTGATGAATCTCCTGATCTCCGGTGGGTGCCTGATGAGCGTCTCAGCCCAGGACCGCCCGCGCAGCCGCGATCTGGGAATTGCCCCGGGCGTCGGCGAGCCCGGTGCGGCCAACGCCATCACCGACGTCGCCGGTGTCATGGTCGGCCACACGACGCTCAAGGAAGGCGAACACATTCGTACCGGCGTCACAGCCATCCTGCCGCATGGCGGCAACCTGTTTCGCGAGAAGGTGCCAGGTGCGGTCTTCGTCGGCAATGCGTTCGGCAAGCTGGCCGGATCGACGCAAGTCGAGGAGCTCGGAACGATCGAGTCGCCGATCGTGCTGACGAACACGCTGTCGGTGGGACAGGCGATTGATGCCACCGTTCGCTGGACGCTGGCGCAGCCGGGAAATGAGAACGTGCGGTCGGTCAACGCGCTGGTTGGTGAAACGAACGATGGTGCTCTCAACGACATTCGCGGATTGCACGTGACCCGCGAAGCGGTGCTGTCGGCGATCACCACCGCGCGAACAGGACCGGTCGAGGAAGGAGCGGTGGGTGCGGGAACGGGCACCGTGGCCTTCGGGTGGAAGGGAGGCATCGGGTCGTCGTCGCGCCGCGTCAAGCAGGAGGCGGCAGCGTGGACGGTTGGCGTCCTGGTCCAGACCAACTACGGCGGCCGGCTCACGATCGCAGGCGTGCCGGTCTGGAAACATGTGACGCCCGCAGGGGCACGTTCCGGCGCAGAACCGGCTGACGGATCCTGCATGATCGTCGTCGCCACCGACGCCCCTCTCGACGCGCGCGACTTGAAGCGGCTTGCGGCGCGGGCCATCTACGCGCTGGCGCGCACGGGATCCACTTACGCCAACGGCAGCGGCGACTTCGCCATCGCGTTCTCGACCCATGCTTCGCTGCGCGTGACGAGCCTGGCGGCGCCACAGCCGCGGACCGTGCTTCCGACCGATGGAGTGTCTGGACTGTTTGAAGCCGTTCTGGATGCGACCGAGGAAGCGGTCTACAACTCGATGCTGAAAGCGGTCGATACGACGGGAAACGGTCGAACCGTCCGCGCGCTGCCGATCGAGCAGCTGAAGCCGCTGCTCAACCAGCGCCGCTGACCAGTTCCGTCCTACTCCGCGTCACCCTGCAGGAGCGGTTCCGAGGTCTCAGTGCGCGGCCCTTTTTCATCGCAGACCGCGAACTGTCCCTTGCCGCCGGGGTTGTACATCGCCACGCCGGCGTAGTCCCCCTTGGCGCTGAGCACGTAGAAGTTGATGTTGAAGTTGGGATCGCCGTTGGCTTTCTGCAGGCGCTTCTCCACAGTATTTGTCTTGATCCGTCTGAGTGCCTCCATGCCGGCGTCCTTGGGCGACTTACCGCGGCGCATCTCGTCGACAATCAGGAACGAACAGAGGCCGAACAGATTGGCTTCGCCGCGACCGGTCGATCCGGCGGCGCCGACCGGGCCGTCGACGTAGAGTCCGGCCCCAAGAATTGGCGAGTCGCCCACGCGCCCTGGAATCTTCCAGGCCATGCCGCTCGTCGTCGTCACGCCGCACACCTCTCCCTTGGCGTTGACGCCGTTGCAGTTGATAGTGCCGTAGAAGTGGTTGGGATCGATGTAGCCCTCGGTCATCATCTCGCGCTGCACTCTGCGCAACGCCGCCTCGCGCTTGGCGGGATCGAGGAAGTGGAGCGGATCGGTCCGGCGCTTCCACTCGAGCCACGCCGCGCGTGACTTCTCGGTGTTCAGGTCTTCTTCGATCTTGAATCCCATGCCCCGTGCGAAGCGCTGCGCATCGGACCCGACGATCAGATGGTGATCGGTAAAGTCCATGACCCGCTGCGCCACGAGCGATGGCGTGCGCACGCCCTCGAGGCACGCGACAGCGCCTGCCCGCTTGCGCGGGCCATGCATGCAGGACGCATCGAGCTGGACCACGCCTTCGGCGTTCGGCAAGCCGCCGTAGCCGACGCTGGTATCCTCAGGATCCAACTCGACAATGTTGACGCCGGCAATCAAGGCGTCGAGAACGTCGTCGCCTTTCGTCATCATCGCAAAGGCTTTTTCAACGGCGGTCTGCGTGCCGCCGTTCTTGTAGCGGTGGCCGTTGGCGGAGGAGATGATGACCGGCTTCGCTGCCCCCCCGCGGACGACGGCGGGTGCTGGAGACGTCTGGCCCTGTGCCGCCGCAGCAATGCTCACGGCTGCCCCGGACATTACAAATTCGCGCCGATTGATTTTCATGCTGCTCCCCGCTTCCGCTGCCGAACGCCGATAGAATAGCGCGATTTATTGACGCGCACGGATGACATGCGTACGATGGTCGCTTCGTGCCGATCGAATCGCGTCCGGTGCCCCGCAACGTATCGCTGGAAACCATTCGCGCTGCTGCTGAAACCGTCTATCAGGCCGCCGTCCGTACGCCGCTCATCCGGCTCGATGTCTCGAGTGCTCGGAACGGGGCCGGTCCGACCATTTTTCTGAAGCTGGAAACGCTGCAACCGATCGGATCGTTCAAGATCCGCGGCGCCTACAACGCCGTCCGCAAGCTTCGGCCCGATCAGTTGGCGAAGGGCGTCTGGACCGTCAGTGCCGGAAACGCCGCACAGGGCGTCGCGCTTGCCGCGCGTCACCTGAACGCCGCCTGCTCCGTAATGGTCATGGACACGGCGCCCGAAACAAAGCTGCGGGCGATCGGGCGGCTCGGCGCAACGATCGTCCAGACCTCGTACGACGAGTGCTGGCGTACGGTGGAACATCACAGATCCGATCGGATGAGCGGTCACTTCGTGCATCCCTTCGACAACGACGACTTCATCAGCGGCAATGGCACGATCGGTCTCGAGATTCATCAGGACCTGCCGGAGGTGGACGCGGTGATCGCTCCCCTCGGTGGTGGTGGACTGCTCTCGGGCATCGCGAGTGCGCTCCACGAACTGTCACCCACGACTCGCGTATATGCGGCGGAGCCGGAAACCGCCGCTCCGCTCGCCACGTCGCTGCGCAATGGCCACGCCAGCCACTTTCCTGACTGGAAAGCCTCGTTCGTCGATGGCGCGGGCGGACGTTCGGTGCTCGAGACGATGTGGCCTCTCCTGCGCGACCGCATTTCCGAATCCATCGTCGTTTCTCTCGACGACGTGGCGCGCGCGATGAAGGTTGCGGCCGAGCGGGCGCACGTCATCGCTGAAGGAGCGGCGGCCTGCGCCATCGCCGCAGCCCTCTCACCGGAGCTGGCCGAACGCGGGCACCGCAACGTCGTCGCGGTCGTCTCCGGCGGCAATATCGATTTGACTCGTTTCGCGCAACTCGTCGGCGCCTGTCCCTGAGGTCCATCTATCGTGACACCTCCGAATCTTTCCGCGATTCCCGAACGTCTCAAACGTCTGCCCGAGCTGGCCACCGATCTCTGGTGGACCTGGAACACGCCGGCACGCGAAGTGTTTCGCCGGCTGGACTACCCGCTCTGGCGACAGACGGCGCACAACCCGGTCCTGATGCTGCGACTGGTCTCGCCCGAGCTGGTGGCGCTGGCGTCGAAGGACGAGCGCTTCCTCGGTGTTTACGACGCCGCGGTCGACGCACTCGACGCCGCGCGCGCGGCGGCCGACACCTGGTGGCGGCACCGGTTTCCGGAGGAGAACGGCACCATTGCCTATTTTTCCGCCGAGTTCGCCCTGCATCAGTCGCTGCCGATCTATGCCGGCGGCCTTGGCGTCCTGGCCGGCGATCACTGCAAAGAAGCGAGCGATCTCGGCATACCGCTGATTGGTCTGGGTTTCATGTATCCGCAGGGTTACTTCCACCAATCGGTTTCCGCCGAAGGCTGGCAGCAGGAGTTGTACGAGCGTCTCAACTGGGCCGATGCGCCGATCGAACCGGCAATTACCCCCGACGGCAAACCGTGCATCGTCGCCGTGCCGCTCGGCAACCGCAGCGTGCTCGTGTCCGTCTGGAGCGTTCGCCTCGGACGCGTCAAGCTGTATCTGCTCGACACCGACCTCGAGGAGAACGCGCCCTGGGATCGCGAGCTGTCGGCACGGCTCTATGGCGGCGACCGTGAAACGCGAATCCAGCAGGAAATCATCCTGGGAATCGGCGGCGTTCGCGCGCTGAAGGCGATGGAGGCCGAGCCGTCGGTGTGGCACCTGAATGAGGGCCATGCCGCATTCGTGGTGCTGCAGCGCATTCGCGACCTGATCGAGCAGGGCAAGTCGTTCGACACCGCGCTGCAGGAAGTGCGGCAGACGACCATGTTCACCACGCATACGCCGGTACCGGCCGGCCACGACGCGTTTCCCTTCAGCCTCGTCGAAACGCATCTGGCCGGGGCGTGGGGCACGCTCGGTAGCTACCGCGACGCGTTTCTTGCGCTCGGGCAGTACGACAACGGCAGCGGATCGCTCTTCAACATGACTGCGCTCGCGTTGCGGGCGGCGGGGACGGTCAACGCCGTCAGTCAGCTGCACGGTCAGGTCACGCGGCAGATGTGGGGACCGATCTGGGGCAACGTACCCGACGACCAGCGGCCGGTGCGTGCGATTACGAACGGTATTCATGTGCCGACCTGGCTATCCGCCGAGCTGTCGCGCCTGTTCGACGACCATCTCGGCGGCGACTGGCGCGATCGCCACGACGATCCCACGGTCTGGGATCGCGTGCTCGAAATTCCAGACGAAGAGCTGTGGGCGGTCCGCAATGCCTTGCGCAACTACCTGTTCGCCTTCATTCGCGAGCGCGCGCGATCGCGCTGGAAGGAAGAGCACGTCACCGCCGCCCGCGTCGTCGCGGCCGGGACGTTGCTCGATCCGAATGCGCTCACGATTGGATTCGCGCGCCGGTTCACGGGCTACAAGCGGCCCGAGCTGATCTTCCATAACCCGGACCGTCTCATCAGCATCCTGACCGCGGCGCGGCGTCCGGTGCAGATCGTATTTGCCGGCAAGGCCCATCCAGCTGACGAGATGGGCAAACATCATCTGCAGCAGGTCTACCGGCGGGCGATCGATCCGATGTTTGGCGGACGCATCGCGTTCGTCGACGACTACGACCTGCACGTCGCCCACTTCCTCGTCCAGGGGTGCGATATCTGGCTGAACACCCCGCGCAAGCCGCTCGAGGCGAGTGGCACGAGCGGGATGAAAGCGTCAATCAACGGCGTGCCGCACATGAGCATCGGCGACGGCTGGTGGGCCGAAGGCTACAACGGCCGGAACGGATGGCTCATCGAGGGCAAGCCGCAGAACCAGGACGCGGAGTCGGTCGATCGGTCGGATGCCGAAGCGCTTTACCAGCTGCTGGAACAGGAAGTCGTCCCGACGTTCTACAACCGCGATCCCAACGGCATCCCGCGCGCCTGGCTGGCGATCGTGCGCGAGGCAATCCGGACGGTCGCTCCCAGGTTCAGCGCGCGGCGCATGGTCAAGCAGTACGCCGAGGAGATGTACGGTCCGGCGATGCAGCAGCAGACCGCGGAAGTCAGGTAGCGAGCCCGGATGTTAGACTGAGAAGGATGTCCCGCAAGACGATTGCCCAGTCACGCTGCGCGCTGTGCGGCGCCAAGGAGGTGTCGGAGCCACGCGGCGAGGAGCGCTACTGCCGCGACTGCTGGGACAAGAAGATTGCCGTCGAAGAGATCGTCGCGCGAGAGTTTGCGCTCAAGCGCTACATCCGCGCCCACAGCGCCGAAAAGTATCTCATCTACCACTCGACGCTGAAACGCCCCTGCGGACAGCTCATCGTCGTCGACGACGGCTACGACTTGTTCCTGACGATGGTGCTCTACCCAAGCTTTGCGTGGGAGGAGGCGGCGTATCACCTCGAAGGGGACCCGGAAGGACGCACGTTCGCCGAGATCCTGGTGGACGTGGTTGCGGCTGAGGTCATCGAGCCGTGGGGCGGCGGCAAATGGCATCTCGAGATCTTCCGGGCCTCCAACCCCGACCCCGAGGACTGGAACGGCGAGCTGTAGAAGCCTATAATTGCCGCGATCAGTTTCCCAGGGAGGTTGGCATGTTCCGTTCCGCCGTCGCGTCAGCGCTGGCTGTAGTCTTCTCGGCCGGAATCGTCGCCGGAGCCTTCGCCCAAAGCAAACCCGCCGCGCCAACCGCCGCCGCCACCACCGAGCCTGCCGCCAAGGCGAAATGGGTCGCGCCGATCAAGGGTGATGCGACGGTGCAGATGATCAAGACCAATTCGAAGCATGTCGGCAAGGAAATCGTCACCAACTTCAAGATCAAAAACATCTCGGCCGGTGCGATCGCCCTGTTTCGAATCGATGAGGTACCTGGTACGACAACGGCCCGAAGCCACAGATGGTGACGGGCGACACACAGCGATACACGAAGCCGATCATGCCGGGCGAGATCGTCGAGATGACGACGCGATCGCCGTCCAAGCCTGGCGCCTCGAGGAGCCAGTGGAGTTTCTCGCACGCCAACGGCAAGATCGTGCCGAAGGTCGTTACCAAGTTCGACTAGGAAGAATCGGGACGCTCACCGGTCCGACGGGCGACTGTCGCCTGCCGCCAGGTTGAGCGTCTCCGTTTTCCGTTCCGCGTAGTCCCCCGCCAGCGGCAGCTTCCAGCGCTCCCCCCTGTAAGCCCTCAGGAGACAGATCACGCAGACGGCGAGCGACCCTATCCAGACGAGCGCCGAGATCCACAGCAGGACGAGAAAGACGCTCGCCGAGAAGAGGATGCTCGCGAAGGCGAAGATGTAAAGCAGGATGCCGAGCGACCACAGCCCGCCGAGCCCGATGATCGACTGCCAGGCGTGGAAACGGACGGTGCTGTTGCGCTGCTCTGCCAGGAGCACGAGCAATCCGGAGAAGGGCCCGGCCACGTACGCCAGCGCCGACGCAATGTTCGGCGCGAGACCAGTGGTCGATGCCGCTTGTGCCGGGGACGGCGAACCGTTCACCGGACTCGGAACTCCAGCTCGCGCATGGCGGTGCCGCCCCCGCTCAACAGCGTTCGGGCCTCGACGCGCAGGACGTAGCGACCGGGCGCCAGGGCCTTCAGCGGAATTTTCGCGGTGTGGCCGTAGCCGCCTCCCGCCGGACCGATTTCTTCGCTGCGCCGTTCTTCGGCGGCGTTGAACACCACTTTGCCATCGTCGGCGATGACGCTGGTCTTGATCTCGACGCGGTGCGCGGCTCGGGTCTGGTTGTCGTACACCTCTGCAAACGTGGCGATTTCGTCATCCCGGGAGAAATCGCGGACGGTCGTCGCCGGCGCCGGCAGGACGCCCTTCAACTGCTCGTCAGGACGAATGGTCGGCGTCTGCATCGAACCGGCGGAAGTAATCACGAGGCCGCTCATCACCAGTGGTTCCTTGGAAAAATCGGGGACGTCGATATCGAGGGTGACGGTCCCGACGCTGCCGCCACCGGATTCGCGGGCGCCGATTCGGAGATGGTACGTGCCGGGAACGACCTCGAAGCGTCGGGTAATACGCACGCCGCGGCTGATAACAGTGTCGCGCGTTTGCGGCCGCAGCGTCAGCCCGACAGAATCGCGTCCACCGTCGCGGCCGACGCCTTTGGCATCGTATGCCACCATCGAGACCTCGACCTCGTCGGCCGCAAGACCTCCTTTGTCGGCGAACTTGAAGCGCGATCCGTCGATCTCGAGCGTAACCGCGACCGAGGCCTTACCACTCGCGCCACGGAAAGCAGCAGCGGTCACCGACAGCCCGAGACCGCTCACCGCCAGCGGACTGGTGAGCGCTTCGCGCAGCTCGAGCGACGTGCCAGCAGACGATGGACTCGTCGGGACCGTCAGGCGCGTCCGCGGCGGCGTGTAGCCCTTTCGCGCGCGGACCTGCAGCCCGGGACGCTTGACGCGAACGTCGACGGGGCGGAACCGGCCGTCCCGCCGATTGTCGTTGGAGTAGTAGCCCAGGACGTAATAACTGCTGTTGTCCCGGATGATGCGCGCGAACGTGTCCCGGTAGTCGTTGCGGTTGATCGCGGCAAAGCCTCCGGTCTCTTCCGACAGGGTGCGCAGCGTATCCTGCGCGAGACGTGTCTCGTTGAGCAGCGTGTGCACGCCGAGTGAATTGTCCTCGGGCGTCGAGCTGATTTCGATCGCATCCTCGAACCCGGACAGACCGCGCGGATCCACCGAGTAGATGCTCACGTTCGCCCGCGTCGCGCCGGCCGTCGCCTGATTCATGGAGTCGATGACCGTGGTCGCGTCCCGGTTTTGGATGGGGTTGGTGATGTCGTAGTCGAGTCCCTCGCTGAAAAAGACCACGGCCTTGCGCCGGCCGCGAATGCCGTCCAGGAAGTCCGCCACCCCCTTCAGCGTGTCGAGCGTCGACCGCGCCTTGTACCCGCGCTCCATATCCGATGGATCTACCGGGCCAGTCGATCCCGGCATCGGACGGGACAGCTGATCGAGCTTCTCGAGTGTCACCGATCGCAGCTTCTGACCCATGAACGAATCGACGGCTTTCAGGAGCAAGCGCCGGCTGTTGGTGAAGTTCTGCGAGGCATACTTCGACCCGCCGGTGGTGACGACGGCGGCGACGTCGTTTTCGCCGAGATAGCGTTCGATGAACTGGCGCGCGGCGAGGCGAACGCGGGAGGTTCGTGTCGTGTGCGTGTGGAAGTCGTCGAGGACCAGCACGAAGACGCGGCCCTCGAACTCACGGCGATTCGTGTGGACGTCGCGCTCAATCGTCGTGTTCGAGAAAAGCGGCGCGTCGGGCCGCTCGACCGGGATGTCAACGAGCGAGAACACGGTAATGTTCTGCGGCTTCGACTGCTCGACGATCTCGAAGTCGTCGCGCGTCAGGCCACGAACGAAGTTGCCGCTGCTATCGGAGACGACGGCATCGATCTCGACGTAGTTGACTTCGACCTTGAAGGTGATCGGCGGCTGCTGCTCCGGTTTTGCCGGTGGCGGCGACGCCGGCTGCTGGGCACCGGCCACGAGAGTCACGAGTGCGAGTAAGACCGTGAGGGTTGAGAATTTGCTCCGCATAGGAATCCTGAAACACAGGCGCACGACGATCCTAGTCTCTTTTCCGCCTCGCGCGAGGCCGAGTCATTTACAACTTTAACAACCCGATTGCTCGCGCTCGAACGCAAACTTTACGAAAGGTTTCGTCGTCTTACTGGTCAGAGTAGGGGCAAGGGCGGGGGCGGCGGCGCGCGTCCTGTGCGCGCTGGGGTGGAAAGGCGAAGGGGTCGTATACTCGATTGGTGGTCTTGCCGGTAACGGCCGTGCAGCGCGCACTTCAGGAAGACGGGCTCGACGGCTGGCTCCTTTACGATTTCAACGGCTCGAATCCCATCGCCGCCAGGCTGTCGGGTTTGACCTCATCCGGAAAGATGACGACCCGGCGGTGGTATTACCTGGTGCCGGCGTCCGGCGAGCCCCGGGGGCTGGTGCATGCCATCGAGCGTCATAACCTTGACCATCTCCCCGGCGCGAAGCGGTCCTACGCCGGCCGAGAAGAGCTGGCATCAGGACTGCACGAGTTGTTGCGTGGGATGAAACGCGTGGCCATGGAGTACTCGCCCGGGAATGCGATTCCTTACGTCTCTCGCGTCGACGCGGGGACCCTCGAGACGGTCCGCGAGTGTGGCGTCGAGGTCGTGTCGTCGGGCGATCTGGCGCAGCGTTTCGAGGCGGTGTGGTCCGACGAGGCTCTGGCGACGCACCAACGGGCGGCCGATAGCCTGTATCGAATAAAGGATCAGGCCTTCGAGCTTGTTCGCACGCGTCTCTCCCGGGGCGAGTCGTTGACGGAATTCGATGTGCAGTCCGCGATGATGAACTGGTTCGAGCAGGAGGGGCTGATCAGCGACGCGACGCCCAACGTGTCGGCGCAGGAGAACGCGGGCAATCCCCACTATCATCCCAGCCGCGACGTACACCGTGCGATCAAGCCCGGGGAGATGCTCCTTCTCGATCTCTGGGGTAAGCTGCCGGCACGCGGCGCCGTCTTCGCCGACATCACCTGGGTGGCTTTCACCGGCGCCCGAGTGCCGGACGAATACGCGCGAGCGTTTGCCGCCGCGCGCGACGGACGGGATGCCGCCATCGAGCTGGTGCAGTCTGCCGTCAGCGCAGGCCGCGAGATCCGCGGGTTCGAAGTCGACCGCGCGTGCCGCGCCGTGGTGGACCGAGCCGGCTACGGCCGCCAGTTCATTCACCGCACGGGGCACAGCCTGGGGGAGACGATTCACGGAAATGGCGTCCACATGGACGACTACGAGACCCACGACGATCGCCGCCTGATCCCGGGCACGGGATTCACGATCGAACCGGGTGTATATACGGACAGTTACGGCGTGCGCACCGAGATCAACATGTTCGTCGGCGAACACGAGGCGCGCGTCACGGGTCCCTGTCAGACTGAAATCGTGACGTTGATGTAGGAAAGGTGATGAGCACACGTCCAGCGTGTGGCTGGTAATAGAAACATAAACGGAGAAGTACATGTCCACCCGTAAGACCACGCTTTTTTATGCAGTTCTCATCGCGATTGCCTCCCTCGCGGTCGGGATGGTGATCGCGTCGCAGTGGGGACTTCCGCCGTCGTCATCCGCGCAGACGGTGAATGTGCCAGCGGCAAACAGTGCGCCGCTGAACGGTCCCATCGATGCGCAGACGTTCCGCAATATTGCAAAGGCGCAGAGCCCGACCGTCGTCAACATTCAGACGACGTCGCGGGTTCGCGGCTCGCGCGAGATGACGGAGTTCTTCGGTGGCGGAGACGACCTGCTGCGCCGCTTCTTCGGCGGTCAGGTTCCCCCGCAGCAGCGCGGTACCCCCACTCCGCGCGGCCGTCAGGCACCTCGAGGCGGCGATGAGGAACCGCAAACCCGCGGGACGGGAACCGGATTCATCATCGACAAGTCGGGCTTCATTCTCACGAACAATCACGTCGTCGAGGGTGCCGAGGACATCCGGGTCAGCCTCTACGGTGGGCGCCGGACGGAGAGCTACGCCGCCAAGGTCGTGGGTCGCGATCCGCTGACCGACGCCGCACTGATTCAGCTGACGGAAATGCCCTCGTCACCGCTGCAGGAAGCCAAGTTCGGTGACTCGGAGCTGATGCAGCCTGGCGACTGGGTCATGGCCATCGGCAACCCCTTCGAACTCGGTCACACGGTCACGGTCGGTGTGATTTCGGCGCTCGGGCGACCGATCGGCGGGGTTCGCGGCCGTGAGCAGAACATGCTGCAGACCGACGCCGCCATCAATCCCGGCAACTCCGGCGGTCCATTGCTGAACGTGCGCGGCGAGGTGGTCGGCATCAACACCGCGATCTATACGGACGCGCAGCGCGCCGCCAACATCGGCATCGGCTTCGCGACGCCGATCAATGCCATCCGGGATCTGCTGCCGCAGCTGCGGAATGGGAAGGTCACGCGCGGCGTGATTGGCGTGCAGGTTCGCCGCGACGCGATTACCAAGGACGAAGTACCCGCTTTCGGGCTGCCGTCAGCGAACGGCGCGGTGCTGTCATCAGTCTCGCCGGGTGGGCCGGCCGCAAAGGCTGGTCTCGAGCCGGGTGACGTCATCGTCGAGTTCAACGGCCGGCCGGTGTCTGACAGCGATGCGCTCGTCGCCATGGTCGTCACGAGCAAGCCCGGGGCGTCGGTGCCAGTCACGATTTTCCGCGAGAAGCAGCGCAAGTCGTTCAACATCACGATCGACGAGCTGGATCTCGAGGCCGAGTCCGGACGGCTTGCCCGCCGCGGTGATGGCGGCACCGATCCCGAGCCCACGGCGACGGGATTCGGCATGGAAGTCGGGCCGATCACGCCCGATGTCGCTCGCGAGCTCGAGCTGCCGCACGGACGCGGCGGCGCAATCGTGACCGACGTCGAGCGCAACAGCCCGGCGGCAAACGCGGGCGTGCTGCCCAACGACGTGATCCTGAAGGTGAACGGCCAGACCGTTGCCAACGTCAGCCAGGTCACGCGTGAACTGCAGCGTGCGACGACGGGACAACCGGTGTTCCTGCTCGTCTGGCGCGACAACTCGGAAGTCTTCGTCACGATGACGCGAAAGTAGGTTCACGGTTCTGCACGACGGCTTCCGCCTCCAGGTCGGCCTGGAGGCGGAGGCCTCGTGGATCTCCTGCTCCACCGATTCCGATCCGGTCTGCTCCACTCCCTCCCTCGCTGGCCGATTCGCCAGTCCACGAAAACGCCCAACCAAAACTCGACTTACGTCGAAGGAGCAATACCGCTATAATCCGCCGTTTACGCGTGAAGGCCGTCCCCATGTTCGCAACACTGGAGCCTTCTGATGACGATGACGATGCTGGAGCGCGAGATCAAGCTGCAGTTCGCGTCAGCGGATGAGGCACGCGCGGCGGTACTGGCCGTTGGGTGCACGCCCCTGCTGGGCAGGCGCCTGCAGGAAGACGCGCTGCTCGACACCGAGGACGAACTGTTGAGACGGCGACGGTGCGTCCTGCGCGTGCGCGTCGAGAACGGCAAGAGCCGCGTCACGTTCAAGGGACCCGTTCAACCCTCCGCCATGAAGGTGCGCGAGGAACAGGAAACGCTCGTCGGCGATGGTGAAGTGCTCCTGCGCGTCTTCGAAGAGCTCGGTCTCCACGTCTGGTTCAGGTACGAGAAGTATCGCGAAGAGTTCGCGCATGAAGACGTGATCGTCGCGATTGACGAGACCCCCGTCGGCGTCTTCGTCGAAATCGAGGGAGGCGAGAGCGGAATCGCCGCAATGGCCGAGGCGCTCGGACGCACCCCGCCTGACTACATCGTCGACTCCTACCGGAGCCTATTTTTGCAACGCCGTGACAAATTTGGTCTGAGGGGACCAGACATGCTCTTCGATTCGTGCGCGCCCTGATTCTTGCGGCCGGACTCGGCACCCGGCTGCGCCCCCTCACCTATCTCCGCGCCAAGGCAGCAATTCCGGTCAACGGCATGCCGTTGGTCCGCCGGATCGTCCGCCAGCTCGCCGCGCAGGGATTTAACGATCTCGTCATCAACCTCCATCACCATCCAGCAACGATTACGGGCCTCATGGGGGACGGTAGTGATTTGGGCGTCCGGCTCCGATATTCCTGGGAGCAGCCGGTGCTGGGTTCGGCAGGGGGGCCGCGTCACGCACTCCCCCTCCTCGTGGATGACGACAATCCGCGGGCGCGTTTCCTCCTGGTCAACGGCGACACATTGACTGACGCGGATCTACGGGGCCTCGTTCGCGCGCATGAAGAAGCGGGCGATGCGGCAGTGACTATGGCGCTCATACCGAATCCCGAACCGACGAAGTACGGCGGCGTCAGCGTGCGCGATGGCCGCGTCACGGGCTTCACGCGGGCCGGGTCACAGGAGCCCACCTACCATTTCATCGGCCTGCAAGTTGTAGAAACGCGGGCGTTCGCCTCGTTGCCCGATGGCCAGCCGATGGAGTCCGTGAACCAGGTCTACCCTGGGCTATTGGCGGAGGAGCCGCGGGCGATCTGCGCGTACATCTCGGAGGCAAGCTTTCAGGACATCGGCTCGCCTGCCGACTATCTGCGAACCTCGCTGGCACTGGCCGACGTCGAAGGCAGCCAAATGCATGGCGCTCGCCTCCGCGTCGATCCGTCCGCGACCGTCACGCGCACCGCGCTATGGGATGATGTGACCATAGGCGCGGGTGCACATCTCGACACTGCCATCGTCGGCGACGGCGCCGTCGTGCCTGCCGGGGCGACATATACCCGCTGTGTGATCCTGCCGGACGACGGCCGAACGCCGATGCAGCGTGAGCGCGTAGAAAACGGCTTGCTGATTGCACCGTTCTAAAACCACGAGCAGGGGATTGCATGGCAACGATCTTCGAAAAGCGACAAGGGGATACCGCGGATCAACGCGAACGTATCGATAGGTATCTCCAGCGGAGCGGCCTGGCCAGCCAAAATCCGAGGGTTAATCCGCTCACGGGCGACGCCAGCGACCGGCGGTACTTTCGGGTGCTGCTGCCGGATGGGCCGTCCATCGTCCTCTCGCTGTACTCGGAGCCGTTCGATTTCGATACGCTGTCCTTTGTAAATGTTGCGCGGTTGTTGGGCCAGATGCCCGTACCGATTCCGAACGTAATCGGGCACGCGGACGACATCGGCGTGCTCGCACTCGAAGACCTCGGCGACGTGACGCTGCAGGCGCACCTTGGCGCCGCGCCATCTGCGGAACACGCTGCGCTCTATCGTCAGGCGGTAACGCTCATCGCGACAATGCAGCGCCGTGGCTCGGAGCTGGCCTCGCCGGCGTACTTGCCATTCAGCGTCGCGTTCGACGTCGAGAAACTGACCTGGGAACTGGACTTCTTCACGAAGCACTTCATCGAAGGATACCGGGGGACTGTCATCCCTGACGCGGCGCGCGCGAAGCTGCGGTCGCTGTTCGGCGAGATCGCGCGTGAGCTCGCGTCCGAGCCTCGCGTCCTCTGCCACCGCGACTATCACAGCCGAAACCTGATGCTGCACGACGGACGGCTTTACATCATCGACTTCCAGGACGCCCGGATGGGACCGGACACCTACGACCTGGTCTCCTTGCTCCGCGATTCCTACGTGGATCTGCGTGACCAGACGGTCGACGAACTCATCGCGTACTTCCTCGCCGTCAAGGGAGCGACCGGAACGGAAGCGGCCTTCCGCAGCCGATTCACACTGATGGCGCTTCAGCGCAATCTCAAGGCGCTGGGCACGTTCGGCTACCAGACAATCGCCCGGCGCAACACGGTTTACATTCAGTACATTCCCCGCACCCTGCGCCACGTCAGGCACAACCTCGAGCAGATGCCCCGGCTCGCGGACCTTCGCAGCCTGCTGGCCGAGTTCATCGAAGAGCTGCGGTAGCCGTCAAAAACGCAGAAACGTTGTAGAATGATGGGTTTCCGCACCCGTTGCGGCGAAATCCATGCGGTTTGGCATCTCGACGCACCTGTACCACGACTGCCGTCTCGAGCGCGAACACTTAGCGCAGATCGCCGAGTACGGCTTCGAGGCCATCGAGCTCTTCGCCACCCGAAGCCATTTCGACTATCGGGACGAGGCGGCGGTTGCAGCCCTTGCCGACTGGCTGGCGAGCACCGGCTTGAGCCTGGAGAGCATCCACGCGCCGATTACCGATCGCTTCGGGATCGGAGATCAGTGGGCGGCCTCCTACTCGAACGCGGTCACCGATAACGCCGCGCGGCAGGCGGCGGTGCGCGAAACGGAGGCCGCGCTGCAGATTGCCCGGCGCATCCCCTACCGGACGCTCGTGGTTCACCTCGGTACGCCGACGTCGAAGAACAACCCGGGGGACAACAATCGCGCAGCGGCTCTGCGCAGTGCGGAGGAGATCAGCCGTCTGGCAGAACCGCTTGGCGTGCGCGTGGCTCTGGAAGTCATTCCCAACGCCCTGTCAGCCGCCGCGTCGCTGGTGTCGATGCTGGAAGGCGACCTCGAGTCGAGCCAGACAGGCATCTGCATGGATTTCGGGCATGCATTTCTCGCTGGCGACGTGCCGGACGCCATCGAGACGGCGGCGGAACACTTGATCGCGACGCACGTCCACGACAATCACGGCCGCTCGGACGATCACCTGGTGCCGTATCAGGGATCGATCGATTGGGGCGCGGCGCTCGTGACGATGCAGAAGATTGGCTACGAGCGGACGTACATGATGGAGCTCGCCAACACGGGCTCGCCGGCCGCCGTCCTCGAGGAAGCGCGCCGCGTGCGCCAACGCTTCGAACGAACGCTCGCGCAATATCACATCGACGATGATTGCTTACATTGAAGACATCGCCCGTCACGAAGGTCAGTCGGTTACTCTTCGCGGCTGGCTGCACAACCGCCGTTCGAGCGGCAAGATTCACTTTTTGACCGTTCGCGACGGCAGCGGCTTCATCCAGTGCGTCATGTCGCGGCAGGCAGTCGGCGATGAGGTCTTCGCGCGGGCAGACCATCTCGCCCAGGAGACATCGGTAATCGTCACCGGCGCCGTCCGCGCCGATAAACGCGCCCCGGGCGGCTACGAAGTGGACGTGACCGGGCTGGAAGTGGTCGCCGATGCCCAGAACTACCCGATCACGCCGAAAGAGCACGGCGTCGAATACCTGATGGATCGCAGGCATCTCTGGATCCGATCCCATCGTCAGCAGGCCGTGCTTCGTATCCGGCACGAAGTGATCAACGCCGTGCGCGACTTCTTCAACACCCGCGGTTTCATCCTGGCGGACACTCCGATCTTCACGCCCTCGGCCTGTGAAGGGACGACCACGCTGTTCCCGGTCCAGTACTTCGAACAGGAAACGGCCTTTCTCACCCAGAGCGGCCAGCTATACAACGAAGCCAACGCGATGGCGCTCGGTCGCGTGTATTGCTTCGGGCCGACGTTCCGGGCCGAGAAGTCGAAGACTCGCCGCCACCTCACGGAGTTCTGGATGGTCGAGCCGGAGATGGCTTACGCCACGCTCGACGACGTGATCGAGCTGGCGGAAGGGCTGGTAGTTTCGGTCGTCAACCGGGTCCTCGAGAAACGCGCGGCCGAATTGAAGGTGCTCGAACGCGATACGTCGAAACTGGAGCGCGTTCAGGCGCCGTTCCCACGCGTCTCCTACGATGAGGCAGCGACGATCATCCAGCGCAAGGGACTGCCGTTCGAATGGGGTGGTGACTTCGGGGCGCCGGACGAGACCGCCCTCTCGGACGAATTCGATCGGCCGGTGGCCATCCATCGCTATCCGTCCGCCGTCAAGGCGTTCTACATGAAGCCCGATCCCGATCGGCCCGACGTGGCGCTGTGCGTCGACGTGCTGGCGCCGGAGGGGTACGGAGAGATCATCGGCGGCGGCGTCCGCATCGATGACTACGACCTGCTGCTCGAACGTATCAAGGAGCACAAGCTGCCGCAGGAAGCGTTCGAGTGGTATCTGGATTTGCGCCGCTTCGGCAGCGTTCCGCACGGCGGCTTCGGGATGGGGATCGAGCGTGTGGTCAGCTGGATCTGTGGCCTCGAACACTTGCGTGAGGCGATTCCGTACCCGAGGATGCTGTATCGGATATACCCCTAGCCGCTGTTCGATGCTCGTGTCTCGTTGTTCGTCAACAACGGACCACGAGCAACGGACCACGAGCAATGAGAACGAGCAACGAGTAATTAATGAAGATTGGCTTTCTTTCCCTCGGCTGCCCGAAGAACCTCGTCGATGGCGAGGTGATGCTCGGCCTCGCCCGCGAGGCGGGTCACGAAATCACCGCCGACTCCAGCGACGCGGACGTCCTGGTCGTCAACACGTGCGCCTTCATCGATTCGGCCAAGGAAGAATCCATCGAAGCCATCCTGGAGATGGCCGCGCAGAAGCGCGATGGCCGCTGCTCGCGGCTGGTGGTGACCGGCTGTCTCGCCGAACGGTACCGCGACGAGTTGCGCCGGGAAATACCCGAGATCGATGCGGTGCTTGGCACGGGAGAAGTCGAGAGAGATCGTGGAGGCAATCGGCGCTCGGGGTTCGGGCGCTCGGGCGCTCGGAAATCCGCGGCCCCGCTGACATTTCATTCCAAGGCGCCGCAGCGGGGCATCGCGCCGGCCCGCCGAGTCACTTCATCGGAACGCAAGCAGCCGCAGACGACACACGAACGCCGATCGCCGAGCCGCCGACCGCCGGACTATCTTTATGACGCCGACACGCCTCGCCTCCTGACGACGCCAGGGCACTTCGCGTATGTAAAGGTGGCCGAGGGCTGCGACTATACCTGCGCCTTCTGCATCATCCCCACGCTGCGCGGCTCGTACCGAAGCCGCAGCCACGACTCCATCGTGCGCGAAGCGCGGATGCTCGCCGAGCGCGGGGTGCGCGAACTGCTGCTCATCTCGCAGGACACGACCTTCTACGGCATCGATCGGCGCGAGCGCGGGGCGCTGGGCCGGCTGCTGCGTGAGCTCAACACCATCGACGGGCTCACGTGGATCAGGTTGCTCTATCTCTATCCGACGACCATCACCGACGACGTGCTCGACGCGATGGCGGAGTGTGAGAAGGTCTGCCGCTACGTCGACCTGCCGCTGCAGCATGCCTCATCGGCTGTGTTGAAACGGATGCGAAGGCCGGGTAACCGCAAGACGTACGATCGGCTCCTTGCCCGGATCCGCGAGCGCGTGCCGGGAGTCACGCTGCGCACCACGCTCATCGTGGGATTCCCCGGAGAATCAGAGGCGGATTTTGTTGAGCTCCGCGATTTCGTGCAGGACACGAGATTCGACCATCTCGGCGTCTTCACCTATTCGCATGAGGAAGGCACGCGGGCCTTTTCGCTCGTGGACGACGTCTCCGCCTCGACCAAACGGAAGCGCCGGCACGAGCTGATGACCGTTCAGAAGCGAATTGTCAAAAGCGCACAGCGGGCGAGGATGGGTGAAACGGTGACCGTGCTCGTCGACGGTCCGTCTCCAGAGCACGAGCTGGTCTGGCGCGGCCGTCTCGAGGGGCACGCACCTGACATCGACCCTCAGGTCTACCTGACCGATTGTGATTCGACCGAATTCAGCCCCGGAGACCTCATCCAAGCCAGGCTGATCGAGGCGCGCGAGTACGATTGGGTCGCTGCGCCGCTCGGCGGATAAGGGGCTCGATATGTTATATTGATCGGTGCCAGCTTCGAGGAAGTAACCCGAGTGGGCCCGTGCCCACTTTTTGTGTTTCAGGGGCGTTTTACGGCGCGTCATCACGAACTGACTCGGGTCCGCGCCGCCGCGGAGCGAGTGGCGCGCAGTTGCGGGCTCGAAGTGTTCGACGTGCAGCTGCGACGTGAGTCCATCGGCACGGTGCTCCGAGTGATCATCGACCGGCCGGACCGTGGCGTACCAGAACCCCCAGAAGAGTCGGTCGGCATCGAGGACTGCCAGCGCGTGAGTCGGGATCTGAGCGCCCTGCTCGACGTGGAGGACGAGGAGCTGGACGAAGCGGCGCTTGGAAAGCAATACACGCTCGAAGTGTCGTCGCCCGGACTGGATCGTCCACTGCGGCACGAAGCGGACTATCGGCGGTTTCAGGGACGTCTCGCGAAGGTGGTCACGAATCAGCCATTGAACGGTCAGTCCGCGTTCTCGGGCCATATCCTCCGGGTCGAAGACGGGGCGGTACTCCTCGAGGAAGGACGGCGGATGCACCGCGTGCCTTTGTCACAGATCAAACGGGCCAATCTGGCGGTTGAATTCTGAATCGGCCGCCAGCCGCCAGCTTCAAGCAGCCAGCTCACAAGCTGGCACCTGAGAGCGGGTAGCTGGCAGCTGGAAGCTGGTAGCTAAATATGGCAGCAGTCAATCCGTTGTTGCAGCAGATCGACGCCATCGCGAAGGAAAAGGGCGTCGAGCCCGAAATCATCATCAGCGCCGTGCAGGACGCGCTCGAGGCGGCCGCACGGAAGCGATACAAGAGCGAAGCGCTGCGCGCCCGGTTCAATCAGGACAACGGGCAGCTCGAGCTCTATGCGGTAAAGAAGATCGTCGAGGAAGTGACCGACCCGTCCACGCAGATCTCCTTGAGCGAGGCGCAAGGACTCTACGGCGAGGAAGCCGAAGTGGACATGGAAATCGAGTTTCCGCGTCCGACCGAGGACCTGGGGCGAATCGCCGCACAGACCGCCAAGCAGGTCATTTTCCAGAAGGTCCGCGAGGCGGAGCGCGAAAACGTCTACGCCGAGTACAGCCAGCGCATCGGCGAAGTCGTCAGCGGGATGGTGAAACGCTTCGAGAACGGCGACATCATCGTCGAGCTCGGCCGGGTCGAAGCGCAGCTGCCGCGCAAGGAGCAGTCGCGCGCCGAGAACTACACGGTGAGCGACCGCGTGCGTGCGGTCATCCGCGGCGTCAATCGCAGCGCCAAAGGGCCGCAGATCGTCCTCTCGCGCACCGATCCGGCCCTGCTCATCAAGCTGTTCGAGCAGGAAGTGCCGGAAATCTACGACGGAACCGTGATGATCCGCGGTGCCGTGCGGGAGGCGGGCGATCGCGCCAAAGTAGCCGTGTATTCGCGCGAACGCGACGTGGATCCGGTGGGTGCCTGCGTCGGCATGAAAGGGACGCGCGTGCAGTCCATCATCCGTGAGCTGCGCGGCGAGAAGATCGACATCGTCGAATGGTCGGAGGATCCGATCCTGTTCGTGACGAACGCGATCAGCCCGGCGAAGGTGCAGCGCGTCTCGATCGTCGACGATGGCGAGAAAGTGATGGAAGTCATCGTCGAGGACAAGCAGTTGTCCCTGGCGATCGGCAAGAAGGGGCAGAACGTCCGGCTCGCCGCCAAGCTCACGGGCTGGAAGATCGATATCAAGAGCGAGGAGGAGAAGCGCCGCGAAGTCGAAGCGCTTCTCGGAGCGATGGAAGCCGGTGATCCGATGCTGCCGCCGATGCGCCGGCTGACGATGACACGCCGCCAGCCGCCGATGCGCCGGCTGACGATGACACGCCGCCAGCCGCCCTCGCGGCTGACGATGCGGCCGACGAACCTGAGGTGGAGTCGGAAACCGCTGCCGTGGCTGCTGGCGAAGAGACGAAGGGGGAAAACCAGTAACTGGGGAACTGGGGAGCTGGGGAGCTGCGGCCGAACTGAGGGCGAGAGCCGCCGAGCGAGAGCGCTTGGGGGTCGGGGCCCCAAGCGCCGTGAGTAAAGGCGAGCTGGGGAGCAAGGACTAGGGCGTAGCTCCGGGACTGAGTAAAGAGAACCGGGGAGTTCGGAAAGCGTAGCTGGGAGCTGAAACTAACTGAATGGCAACTGTCCGGATTTACAAAGTCGCCGAGCTGTTGAATACCTCCAGCCAGGAGGTTATCGCGCTGTTGAAGCGCGATCACGGCATCGAAGTCAAAAGCGCCTCGAGCACGATCGAGGAGGTTGTTGCACGGCAATTCGTCGAGCGGCTGGCGCGTCAGCGCAACATTGCCGTTCCGTCCAACGCCTCGTTCGCCGACACGCCCGTCGCGAGTCAAGGGGCGGAAGCCGGCGGGTAAGGCACCGGAACCGGCGAAACCGGTGGCACCGGCGCTGCCCCCGCCGCGCCTGGTCAAGTCAGCCAAGCCACCGGCACCGCCGCCGGAAATCGTCGAGGAACCGCTGGCCGCGGCCGAGGCGGTGTTGGTGCCGGCTCCCGTGCCACCTCCACCGGTTGAACCTGAGCCGCAACCAGTCTCGGTCGAACCGGTCGAAGTACCCGAACCGGTCGCAGTCGCGGAGCCGGAACCCGAACCGATGCTAGCGGCGCCACCACCCGCCGCCGTCGAGGAGCCTCCTGCTCGACCGGCAGCTCCCGAACGACCCGCGGCCCAGATTCAGCCACCGGCGGGAGTACCCGGCGCGCCCGGTCATGCCGCCACCCACAGGACGGATCGTGCCGCCAACGCTGCGCCTGCGGGTTGAAGATCCGCGGACAGGTCAGGCGCCTCCGGCCCCGCCGCGCAGGCCGATTCTGGTTCGACCGCCGGCATCAACGACTCCACCCGCGGCGCCAACAGGAAACCTCAGCCGGCCAGCGGCACCACGACCGGCAGCCGGCCTCGGTCCCTCTGGAGTAGCGCGTCCGCCCCAGCGTCCGAGTGGCCTGCCGCCACGGCAGGGGCCAATGGGCGGGCCGCGTCCGCTGCCCTCGCAGCCTGTACGTCCGGCTGTGCCGCCACGGCCGGGAATGCCGGCGTGGCGTCCGCCGATGCAGCACCGGCCCGGAAGTCAACGGCCGGGGGCGTCCGCGCGACGCGAGGTGTCGCGGCAACCCATTTCACCCTCCGCTCCAATCGAGCCGCCGCCCGTCACGCGGACGATTACTCTCGCTGAAGGCATGACCGTCGCCGATCTCGCAAACAAGCTCGACGTCAAGGCCAAGGACATCCTCAAGAAGCTCATGGAACGGCGGCTGATGATGACCATCAACAGCACGCTCGACGATGAAACCGCATCGATGATCGCCCGCGAGTTCGGCGCTGACGTGAAGATGCAGAGCTTCGAAGAAGAGATGCTGCAGGTCGAAGCGGAAGACGTCAACGCTGCCGATCTCGTCACGCGTGCGCCGGTCGTCACCGTCATGGGTCACGTCGACCACGGCAAGACGACGCTCCTCGATGCGATCCGCTCGGCGCGTGTCGCCGAACGCGAAGCCGGCGGCATCACGCAGCACATCGGTGCGTATGCGGTGCAAGTCAACGATCGCAACGTGGTGTTTCTCGACACCCCGGGCCACGAGGCGTTCACGATGATGCGCGCGCGCGGTGCGCGCGTAACCGACGTCGTCATCCTCGTCGTCGCGGCAGACGACGGTGTCATGCCGCAGACCAAGGAAGCGATCGATCACGCGAAGGCGGCGGGTGTGCCGATCCTGGTTGCGATTAACAAGATCGACAAGCCGAACGCCAATGCCGACCGTGTGAAGAAAGAGCTGGCCGATCTCGGCCTGACTCCCGAGCAATGGGGCGGCCAGACCGTCATGGTCGAGGTCTCGGCAAAAAAGAAGCAGAACCTCGAGCTGCTGCTGGAAATGATCCTGCTCGTCACGGAGATGGGCGAGCTGAAGGCCAACCCGAAGCGCAACGCATCGGGCACCGTCCTCGAAGCCAAGCTCGATAAGGGACGCGGGCCGGTCGCCACCATCCTGGTTCAGGACGGAACGCTGCACGTCGGGGATACGTTCATTGCCGGAACGATCGTGGGCAAGGTGCGCGCCCTCATCGACGATCGCGGCCGCCAGCTCAAAGCGGCGCCGCCGGCTACGCCGGTCGAAGTTCTCGGCCTCGGCGGACTGCCGCAACCGGGTGACGCGTTCCAGGCGCTCACCGACGCGGTCAAGGCCCGCCAGATCGCACTCTTCCGGCAGACACAGGCCAAGGAGAAGGCGCTCGGCGGCAAAGGCACGCGTCTCACCCTCGAGTCGCTGCAGGCACAAATCGCCGAAGGCGGCATGAAGGAGCTGCCGATCATCGTCAAGGCCGACGTGCAGGGCTCCGCAGAAGTCCTCGGCGACACGCTGCAGAAGCTCAGCGACGAGAAGGTCAAGGTGCGGATCATTCACAGCGGCGTCGGTGCCATCAACGAGTCCGACGTGCTGCTCGCCTCAGCGTCGAACGCCATCGTGATCGGCTTCAACGTCCGCCCCGATCGGAATGCGTCCGACGTTGCCGACCGCGAGAAGGTGGATATCCGTCTGCACTCGGTCATCTACAACGTCGTCGACGAGATGAAGAAGGCCATGACCGGCCTGCTCGAACCGACGTTCAAGGAAGTGCGACTCGGCAGCGCCGAAGTGCGCGACACGTTCAAGGTACCGAAGTTCGGCACCATTGCCGGGTGCTTCGTCACCGACGGCCGCATCACGCGCGCCGGCGACACGCAAGCGCGCCTGATCCGCGACAACGTCCTCGTGTATGAAGGCAAGATCGGCTCGTTGCGCCGGTTCAAGGATGACGTGTCCGAGGTGAAGGCGGGCTTCGAATGCGGAATCGGCTTCGAACGGTTCAACGACATCAAGGTGGGCGACGTCATCGAAGCGTTCGTCGTTGAAAGAGTCGCGGCGCCCGTGTAAGAAGGGACGAAGGAGGAAAGGAAGAAGAAAGAAGGAAGAAAATAGAGTCAGTCATGAGTGAAGGAACAAGACCCAAGCGTGTCGCCGATCAGCTGCGGGCGGAAATCACCGACCTCGTCGCGAGAGAAGTGCACGACCCGGGGATCGGGTTTCTGACGATTACTCACGTCAAAGTCACACCCGATCTGCAGATTGCTCGCGTCTATTACACGACGCTCGGTGACGAGAAGGCGCGCCGTGACACGCAGCGGGCGCTGGAGCGAGCGACGCCGTTTCTCCGCCGTCACATCGGCGGCCGGCTCCGACTGAAACGCGTGCCGATCCTCGAGTTCTTCTTCGACGAAGCGATCGAGCGCGGCGACCGGATCGAACAAATCCTGCAGGAGATCAGCGCCGATCGGCTTCGCCAGGAAGCCGACGAGTCGCGGCCAGGCGCTGCGGAGGCGGAGAAAGACCTGCACGCTCTGGACCTCGACACGCCGGATCGTGCCAATCACGATGAGCCAAACGACCACCGCACCGACTGAAACGGTCCTGCGCCAGATTCGCCACGAACTGCTCAACCGGCAGCGTTTCCTCCTGACCTCTCACGCCCGTCCCGATGGAGACTCGATCGGCTCCCAGTTGGCGCTGGCCTTCACGCTGGATCTCCTCGGCAAGCAGGTTCGGATCGTCAATTCCGACCCGGCCCCGGAGCACTACCTCGATTTCCCGGGAATGGACCGCATCGAGATCGCGCCGTCGGTCGCGCCGGATACCGAGGTGGATGCGGTCGTCGTGATGGAGTGCAGCGACCTCTCGCGCACCGGCGTCGCCGGACTCGACGGCCGGTTCATCATCAATATCGATCACCACGCCGGGAACCGGATGTACGGTGCGCTGAACTGGTTCGACGAATCGGCGGCCGCGTGCGGCGAGATGGTTTTTTCCGTGATTCGCGCGCTGGATGTGGCGCTGACGCCAGACATCGCCACCCACATCTACCTGGCCATCCTCACCGATACCGGCTCGTTCCATCACTCCAACATCACGCCGCGGACGTTCGACATCTGCCGGCAGACGGTCGAGGCCGGCGTGAATCCCGCGGCGATGGCGCGACGCGTGTTCGACAGCAACAGTTTCGGCAAGCTGAAATTGATAGGCGCGCTCCTCGATGCGATGGAGCTGATCGATCACGGCCGCCTGGCGGTGCTCTATCTCGACGACGGGATGCTCGACGCGTGCGGCTGCACCCACAACGATACCGAGGGCCTGATCAACCTGCCGCTGACGGCACGTGAGATTCAGGCGGTCGTGTTCTTCAAGGTGTCGGTGGCGGGAGAAGTTCGCGTCAGCATGCGGTCGAAGTACGACGTCGACGTCCGGCTCGTGGCCAATGCCTACGGCGGTGGCGGCCACAAGAACGCCGCCGGGTTCACCGTCGACGGTCCACTCCAGCAGGTCAAGCCGGTTATCATCCAGCGCCTGGTCCGCGCCATCGGCGACGGACTGCAAACACGGCCCGAGCCATGAACGGGGTGATCGTGGTCGACAAGCCGGCTGGTCCGACGTCGCACGACGTGGTCGCGCGGGTGAGACGGACCATCGGGGTTCGTCGGATCGGCCACACCGGAACGCTCGATCCGCTGGCCACCGGCGTTCTCCCTCTCGTCGTAGGACGCGCGACGCGGCTCGCGCAGTTCCTGAGCGCCGACGAAAAGGAATACGTGGCCGATGTGCGCTTTGGCGTAGCAACGACCAGCTACGACGGCGAAGGGCTCATCGAGAACGAGCGCGTTGCGGGAACGACACCCGCCGTCGAACCTCACGTGCTCAGAGAGCTGCTCGACGATTTCCGCGGCACCTACTGGCAGACACCTCCCCCATTCTCAGCGAAGAAGGTCGGCGGTACTCGCGCCTATCGGTTGGCGCGTGCGGAAAAACCTGTCGAGCTGAAACCGGTCAAGGTTACCGTGCGCGATCTGGAACTTCTGTCGTGCGGAGATGGTTTGGCGAAGCTCCGGATCGTGTGCTCGAGCGGCTTCTACGTCCGGAGCCTGGCCCACGAAATCGGCACGCGCCTCGGGTGCGGCGCGTACCTGCAGGCGTTGCGGCGGACGAGAGCGGGCGAGTTCACGATTGCTGAGGCGACGACGCTCGAAGGTATCGAGAGCGCGGGCGTAGATGCGATGGCGCACCTCGTGCCGATGAGCGCCTTGCTGCCGCGACTGCCTCCGGTCGTTGTCAACGAACGAGGGGCGCGACGTGCGGTGCACGGCAATGCCCTGGCACCAGAAGATCTCTCGGAGCCGTCAGCTCCGGATGCCGAGCGAGTGCGGGTCTTCGACGCGGATGGAACGCTGCTGGGAATCGCCGAACCAGCGGCCGGCGGTCTTTTGCACCCTGTTGTTGTTCTAGTGTAAGATATTGAATTGCTTGGAATTGTGACCGTCCGGCCGTGGTGATGGCAGGTAGCTTCAGCCTTGGCAGGCGGAATACGGCGGTCCGGTGCAGCGCACGGGCGCTGATCTTCTGGACCGTGCGTGGAGGTAGCTCGTGGCATTGACGAAGGACCGTAAGACAGACATCATCGGCAGCTACAAGACTCACACCGCCGACACTGGATCCCCCGAAGTTCAGGTCGCGCTTCTCAGCGAGCGCATCAATTACCTGACAGAGCACTTCAAGACCCACGCCAAGGATCATCACTCTCGCCGCGGGCTGCTCAAGCTCGTTGGTCAGCGCCGCCGCTTGCTCGACTACCTGAAGCGGAAGGACACCGAGCGCTACGCAGACCTGATCCGCCGCCTGGGTATTAGAAAGTAAAGAAGAGACTTGAAGTCGCTAGTCGAATTAGTCGACAGTCGCCAGTCGTCGCAGTCACTACCGTGTGACCACGACTGCCGACTAGCATGACGACCAGCGAATGACGACTAACGACGACTAACGACTAACGACTAGCGACTGTGACAATGCATACAAGGAATATAACTGTGGGCGGCCGATCGATTTCCATCGAGACCGGCCGACTGGCGAAGCAGGCTGACGGAGCGGTCCTCGTACGCTCGGGCGACACCATCGTCCTGGTAACCGCGTGCGCGGCGGCCAATCCCCGCGAGGGCATCGATTTCTTACCACTCACGGTCGACTACCGGGAGTACACCTACGCGTCGGGACGGATCCCTGGAGGCTTCTTCAAGCGCGAGGGAAAGCCCAGCGAAAAGGAAGTGTTGACGAGCCGGTTGATCGATCGCCCGACACGCCCCCTTTTCCCATCCGGCTGGCGGTACGAGACACAGATAGTGTCGTTGCTGCTGTCTGCTGACGCGGAAAACGACTCCGATGTGCTGGCCATCACCGGCGCGTCGGCAGCGCTGGCCTTGTCCTCGATTCCCTTCACGAAAACCTACGCCGGCGTGCGTATGGGTCTCATTGGCAGCGAGTACATCGTCAACCCCACGTTCGAACAGCGCAAGGAATCGCGGCTCGATCTGGTGGTGGCCGGCACGAACGACGCCATCGTGATGGTCGAAGCCGGCGCCAAGGAAGTGTCGGAAGAAGAAGTTGTAAAGGCCTTCGAGCATGCGCACGCCGCGATCAAGGAGATCGTCGCGGAAATCGACTCGCTGGCTCTCGAGGCCGGCAAGAAGAAGGTCGAGGTTGCCAAGAAGGAAATCAGCCGCGACTTCTACCGCGAAGTGGAAGAGAAGGTCTACGTGCCCCTCGCCGAGGCGATGCGCATCAAGGACAAGCTGGAGAACTACGGGTCAGTCGATCAGATTCTGAGCGATTTCGTCGCCTCCATCCCCGAAGGCGAGATCGAGCGGCGCTCCGGCGCGAAGCAGATCTTCAAGGAACTGAAGGAAAAGGTGATGCGCGACGAGGCGCTCGAGCGCGGCCAGCGTCTCGACGGCCGTCGCTTCGACGAGATCCGCCCCATCGAGATCGAGGTCGGTGTCCTGCCGCGCACCCATGGGTCCTCGGTGTTTCAGCGCGGTGAAACACAAGCGCTCGTGACGGCCACGCTCGGGACCGCCGAAGACCAGCAGAAGGTCGAAACCGTCGACGGCGAAACGTGGAAGCGGTTCATGCTGCACTACAACTTCCCGCCGTTCTCGGTTGGTGAAGTGCAGTTCCTGCGTGGCCCCGGACGCCGCGAGATTGGCCACGGCGCGCTCGCCGAGCGCTCGCTGGCACCGATGATCCCGGCTGAGGAGGTTTTCCCCTACACGGTGCGTGTGGTGTCGGACATCCTCGAGTCGAACGGGTCGTCGTCTATGGCGTCCGTGTGCGGCGGATCGTTGGCGATGATGGATGCGGGCGTACCGCTCAAAGCCCCAGTGTCCGGCATCGCCATGGGCCTCATCATGGACGAGGAGACGGGCAAGTACGCCATCCTCTCGGACATCGCCGGCGCTGAAGATCACTACGGCGACATGGACTTCAAGGTCGCCGGTTCCGCGGACGGCATCACCGCGCTGCAGATGGACATCAAGGTCTCGGGCATCACGATGGACATCATGCGGAAGGCGCTCGAGCAGGCCCACGCCGGACGGCTCTTCATCCTCGACAAGATGCTGAAAACGCTCGCGACGTCCCGCGACAGCGTATCCGCCCACGCCCCACGTATCGTGACCATTCGAATTCCAGTGGACAAGATCCGCGACGTCATCGGACCGGGCGGCAAGATGATTCGCAGCATCATCGAGCGCACGGGGGTGAAGATCGACGTCGAAGACGACGGCCGGGTCAATGTGGCGTCAGCCGACGAAGCCTCCGCACAGAAAGCCATCGGCATCATCCAGGAACTCACCGCCACGCCGGAATTGAACAAGACATACCTCGGCAAGGTGCAACGCATCACGGACTTTGGCGCGTTCGTCGAGATCATGCCGGGCGTCGACGGTCTGCTGCACGTTTCCGAGATCGCGCACTATCGCGTCAAGGACGTACGCGACGAGCTGAAGGAAGGGGAACAGGTGATGGTCAAAGTGATCAACATCGACCCCTCCGGCAAGATCCGTCTGAGCCGAAAAGTGCTGCTCGAGGTTCCCGAGGGTCATCAAGCTGCCCCAGCCGGGGACGATCAGCGGGGCGATAGGCCCCGCGGCGGGGACCGCGGAGGCCGGGATCGCCGTCCCCACGGGCGATCGCCATGGTGAACGCTCAGACCGTCCTCGCGGGGAGGGTCGCCCCGAACCGGCCGAAAAGAGCTAGCTCGAGCCGTCAACGGCTGAGCTGGAAGCAACCAAGCACCCTGCCCCGACGTCTTTAGATAGAAGCCGGCTTAGCCGATATACGTACGAAGGCTCCCGGGAGGGTCCCATGACACTGTTCCAGCGGCCGCGCGTACTCGCCCTTGCCTCTCTGGCGCTTGCCGGCATCGCGCTGACCACGCTCGGCGCCCGCAACCAGGGACAGGTCCGCGAATTCAACGTGAGCGGACGTGCCAACGCCTTCGCCCCCGGACGCATCGAGGTTCAGAAAGACGATCTCGTCAAGATCACGTTCACCGCCGCCGACATTGCCCACAGCTTTACGCTCGATTCATACCGGATTGCCAAGCGCGCGGGTGCCGGGCAAACAGTCGTGTTCGAATTCCGCGCCGATCAGACCGGCACTTTTCCCTTCTACTGCAATCTGACGCAGGACGACAAATGCCGTCAGATGAAGGGCGAGCTCATCGTCCGGTAGGGATCCCTCGCCTGTAGCGCCGGGCTTTAGCCCGGCGTCGCAGATTCCGACGCGCGGCTAAAGCCGCGCGCTACGTGCGTTCTCTGCCCTCAAGCGACTGCTCCTGTACCCGTAGGCGAAATACAGAACCATCCCCACCACCATCCACAGGATCAGCCGCTCCCAGGTAGACCACGGCAGTCCAATCATCAGCGTCAGGCTCACGAGTGCCGACAGCGCCGGCAGAAACGGAACCAGAGGCATCTTGAACGGCCGTGGCAAATCCGGGCGCGAGCGCCGGAGCACGATGATCCCAATCGACACGATGACGAACGCCAGCAGCGTGCCGATGCTCACCAGATTGCCGAGCGTGCCGATCGGCGTCAGTCCGGCTGCCAATGCGACGACGATGCCGGTGACGATCGTCGAGACGTGAGGCGTTTTGAAGCGCGAATGTATGCGCCCTGCCCACGGCGGCAACAGGCCGTCGCGCGACATCGACAGGAAGATTCTCGGCTGCGCCAGCATCATGACGACCATCACCGAGCTGAGACCGGCGAGCGCGCCAACCGTCACGAGGATCTTCACGATCTCCATCGGACCCTGCCACGGCGTCCCGACTGCACGTCCGGCCGCCGCCTCGGTCGCCACGACGAGCGGCGCCGGTTGATTGAGCATCTCGCGGTACGGTACGAGGCCGACCATGACGCCGGACACGAGCACATACAGCACCGTGCACACGGCCAGTGATCCGAGAATCCCGCGCGGCATGTCGCGCTGCGGGTTGCGGGCCTCCTGCGCTGAGGTCGACACGGCGTCAAAGCCGATGTAGGCGAAGAAGATGACTCCCGCGCCGCGCAGGATTCCACTCAACCCGTACTCGCCAAAGCGTCCCGTATTCGGGGGAATGAAGGGATGCCAATTCGCCGGATCGATGAAGAATGCGCCAGCGCCGATCACGATCAGGACGACGGCCACCTTGATGACGACGATGACGGCGTTGACCGAGGCGGATTCGCTGACTCCGAAGATCAGGAGCGCGGTTACCGCCACCGTGATGATCACCGCCGGCAGATTGAACATGGCGGCAACTGGGTCGCCGCCTGGCACCGGCACCAAGGTGCCGGGTGGCCCGCTCAGCGCCGCCGGGAAGCCCATGCCGAGCTGATTGAGCAGCGTGACGAGATTTCCTGACCAGCCCACAGCCACAGTCGCGGCGCCGAGGGCGTACTCCAGAATCAGATCCCAGCCGATGACCCACGCGATGAACTCACCGAGCGTCGCGTAGGCGTAGGTATATGCCGAACCAGCGACCGGTACGCTGGCGGCGAACTCCGAATAGCAGAGCGCGGCGAGCACGCTCGTCAGTCCCGCTACGACCATCGAGAGCACGATGGCGGGACCGGCATTGGCCGCGGCTGCCTGGCCGGTCAAGACGAAGATCCCGGTGCCGATGATCGCCCCGACTCCCAGCATCACCAGGTGTGTGGGACCAAGGACCCGCTTGAGGCCACCCCCCTCGCCGGCCCCCAGTTGCTCCGACTGAATCCGCTCGATGCTCTTCGTCGCGAAAATGGACATCGTCAAACAGTCCCAAGAACGCGGATGGAAGTCCTGAAAAAGAAGTCAATCCCCCGTAAGAAACCTTTAACTTCTCCTCAAGAAGTTCTCATCCGGGCAGGTGGCGCCTCGTGCCCTTTCATCCGGTTTCATTCGGGTTCTTGCCCGCCTCGCCGCCCCGCCATCCGGCCTCGTCCGGCCTCGTCCCGGCTCGTTCGTTAGCCGTTCGTTAGCCACCGCCTAGCGCCCATGCAGCAGAGCGGCGAGGCGTTCGGCGGCGTCCGCGTTCTGGTCCGCTAGCGCATGCGCATAGACGTTCAGGGTCATCGCGGCATTGGCGTGGCCGACGCGGCGGGAGACGACATGGCCGGGGATGCCGGCCGAGAGGGCGAGGGTGATGGAGGTATGCGCTTCTTGCTCCCGAAGGCCTGAAAGAGGCAAGACCCCTTAGCGATTTTTGCCGCAGTCGTGACGGCTGTGCTCGCGCTGCTAACATTTCTCCTCGGCGTGAGGGTGGTTAGCCGATAGGGATTTTCAGCTTCAACGGGCCTAGCACCCTTTTATGCAGGGCCGCGTGGACCGACGCGGTCCGCGTTCTCCTACGGCTGCACCGTCGCGGACGGCCTGAACCGCACGAGCGTTGTGAAACGGTGTCTAAGATCACGTGCGAAGCTCTTTGATCCGCCTGGGGTGGTCACACTTGGCCGTCGTTGCCGCCGGGATCGCCACGGTCCTGGCGATCCTCTGGATCACCTTCATGCCGTCTGTGGAACCGTTCTATGCTCGGGAGTTCGCGCTGCCACGACTCCAGCAACGATACGGGTTCCAGTTCGGCACGGTGAAGTTCAGTCGCGACAACGTCACGTATGAGTGGGCGGGTATCCTGAGCGTGACATCCGACGGCGAACTCGCGCGCATGGGTGTGCGACAGCACGACGTGCCGTTCGCGCACCATGGCAATGGCGCGGCGGCGTTCTATAACGCTCTGATGGCCGGTGAACGCGGACACATTGTCGAGTTCGACGTTGTCAACGCCGACGACTGGAGCGCCGGTCGCGATCAACAGGCGTTTCGAACGATCCGGGTGCCGCCGCCCAGCACAACGCGTTGACGAACCCGGCTTACGTGCCCGCCCGAACGTTCCCAACGGGCATTGCACCCTTTTTGCGGGGCCGCGTGCTGCGGCGTGCAGCCTGACGTGCCACAATCGACCCCAGTCCGCGACCGCGTGACTAACGCATGAGGGTGACAGTTGACCCCCGAAGAAGTTCAAGCCGCCATGCTGGAGAACAAAGACAAGCGTGTTCGCGTGACCTTCGACGATGGTGTAGTGCAGTCAGTCGATATCGCATCGGTCGACAGCGAAGGATTCCTACACAGCGGGCCCGACGGCGTGAACCCAAGCTACTAACTGGACGCGCTTCAATTGCGTGACGCTGGTGGAGCGAGCCACGAAAGACTCACGCCCTCTGACGGCGCCAAGGCTTTGCGTGGGTTCGCCGCTTCAAGGGGCATTGCACCCTCCGACGTTGGCGGTTGTAACCCTTTTGCGCGGCCGCGTGCTGCGGCGCGCGGCGTAAGACGATTGCCGCCAGCTTGTTAGAATGCACCGAACTGGCTGACGACCCCGAGAGCGACGTGCCAGACGATGATGATGTGGTGATCTGGCATCTGGAAGAGCGGGATGGCCTGGACGTCTACAGGGTGACAAAAGGGCCGGCAATTCTAGGGGAGTTCACCGGTCGAAGCATTAGTGCGTTGGTGTTCCAGAACGCGGTCGAGCACGCCAAACCTGGCCGCGCCGTGTGGCTGAAAGACGAGCGTCCGTTCCGTCGGCTGAACCCACGCGGCCTCCAGGATTGACAGTCAGCATTTCTAAAGCTTCGGGTCGCACTGTCTGTCGTCCGAGTGCTGCGGCGTGCGTTTTAGGATGTGGCGTCCCACAGCAGGGAAAGAGTCCCCACCAGTCCGTTAGCTCGACTCCTTTGAACGGCCGAATGACTTTGAACCTGACAGCTTGGATACGCTCGTCGCCAAGCGCTTCGAGCAAGTCGACGTCTGTGAGTTCCGGAACGGTCGCGACGTCCTGTTGCCTGATGGTGCGAACCAAGCGATCGGCTCACCGCTCGTAGTGCGCGTAACGGGCGCATGGCCGTATTCGATTCTCAGAGATCAGGAAAAGCCGTGACAAGAGATTGCGAGTGACGACTCGTAGGGGGCAGCTCTGACCCTTCCAGGGCGCGCGCTGAGAAACGGCGGGCCCGCTCGATATACGAGCGGCTCGCCGGACGTGCGGAGGGATGAAAAGTGACTGCTATTGGCGGCAGAACGCCTACCGGTCGTCGTGTCTCCGGTAATTCTTGTGGAACTGTTGCTGGAGTTCCTTTGGGTACCCCTTGGGAAGCCGCACGGGATTGAAACCGGGCGTAGCTTCAACGGTGTAGGGCGACGGCCTGGGCGCCTCGACGACGACCGGCGCGATTGGCTTCGCCGGGGCGCTCGCCCGGCTCGGCGGTTGCAGGGCGCCGATCAGGAAGATCGTCGACAGCATCAGGACGAAAGTATATCGGAAGTTGATTCATACCGGTGGCTCGCCAGACGCGCGGAGAGACAACGAGGCTGAACCCATGCCGAGCATGGGACCAACCAAACCCCGCCACAACGCGTTGTAAGCACGCCGTGCCACTATTGCGGCGACGCTTTCGTGCCCGTGAGGCCTCCCCAGTTGTTTTGTCGAATGCTCGGTAAGCAACTGCGCGCCGTTGAAAAGGAACTGGAGCGGCTGACAGCAGCTGTCACGACAGGAGGCGAGCTGTCCATGTTGGTCCAGGCGATTCGCGAGCGAGGATGCACGAGGTGCTCGTGCCAGCTGCATAACGTTTTTGTGATTTGGTCGCTCAGAGGCTGTGGCTACGACGAAGGCATCAAGCGATGACTGCAGACAGCCGCGAGCCTAGATCAGTGCGGGCGCACTGGTGAAATGATCGGCTGTGGGATGACGGGATCACGGCTATCGTCGCCTTCCACGATGCGAACATTGTCGGAAGTGTCGCCAGCCGCTGACGAAAGTCGCGGATGAGTTTCGCGGTGGCGCAGCGGCATGGCGTTCGCACGTTGCTGCCGTCGCGCGTCATTCGGGCAGAGCAGAACCATCGTGCCTGTTGCCGTTTCCAAGAAGATTGAGATGGCGGGCGTGTCTCGCGGTTCAATCTGGACGCCGCGGTTGTGACGTTCTTCGTAACTGGATTCATAACTCGTAAATGAATTCGGAGAGGTGCTGCATGCGCAGAGTGGTTTTGTTCGCAATGGCGGTAGTGGTTGCGAGTGCGTGTTCGTCCGAGTCGGTGCGGTCACCAGCACAGCCGGAGTCGATCAGCCTGCCCCTTCGAGTGACGACGGCGCAACACGCGGGTGAAGCGCACAACCAGAGCGTCCACTTGTCAGGTGATCAGGAGGTCTTCACTCCCGCGACACCGGGAGGGCCTACTCCCGCGGACTCCAGGGCTCAGGGGCAGGCCATCATTCAGATCGTCCGGGATGGCGACTCGTTCAGTTACAAACTGATCGTGTCGAACATCGAGAACGTGGTGCAGGCCCACATCCATTGTGCGCCCGCGGGCGTGAATGGGCCGATCGTCGTCTGGTTCTATCCCAGCAAAACGGCTACCGCTGCACTTACCGAAGCTACCGGACGGCACGACGGAGTGCTGATTGAGGACACGATTGAGCCGGCGCACGTCAGAACATTCACCGCAAACACCGCCAACAACGCGGCGTGCCCGCTCGCGAGCCCGGGCGCGCCCACGTTCGCGGAAGTCCTCGAGAAGATTCGAAGCGGGAATGCCTATGTGAACGTCCACACAAACGACGGAGTTGCCCCGCCGAACACCGGGCCCGGTGACTTCCCAGGCGGCGAAGTGCGGGGACAGTTCAAGGATCGAACGGAGTAATCGAGGCCGCCCGCGAAAACGTCGGTTTACCCGGCGGGGTCGTCGCTTTGCACGCGTCGATCACGCCGGGGAACCCAACAGCGCTTTGCGCTTCCTGACCTCTCCCCTGCCTGTCATACGGCACGGAGCCGGCGCGCATCCTCAAGGCTGCTCACAGGAACAGCTGCCACACGAGCGTCGGGCGGTGCCGGCGATGTCAAAGCCACGCCCGCGCACCAAGGCAGGACGCAGTTCCCGACGACGTCGTGGTTGGCCAACTCGCGGGCGGGGGATGATGACCAACTGAAATGGCATCCCCAACAGGATTCGTTCTGAGTTACCAGCCCATTTTCCGTGGAGAGTGGCTCGACACTCGCCGCGCGGCGTAGTAGCCAGGTGGGTGACACTACACACTTGACGCTCTCAGAACCTCACGGTGAGGCTGACGCCGCCGCTGTGAACACCAACACCCGGCGCAATGCTGGTGACGACTCGACTTGTCGCCGGTCGAACGAACACGACGCGTTGGCGTGAGATCAGGGCATCGGTGATGGCGCCGACGCCCGCACCGATACCGCCGCCGAGAATCCCTGCCGCCGCCGCAAACGAGGGACCGTCGAGGAGGCATGGCTCGCGCTCGCAGCCGTCGAGCATGACGCTTCCGAACCCAACGGCGACGCCGACAACAAAGCCCGCGAGGAGGCCGTTCCAGATCCGATCCCTCGGCCGTTCAATATAGCGAACATCCGGCGCCGCCAACTCGTGCCGCTTTCGCCCGTCATCGACAACGAGCGAAGCGTCCGACAATTTCGCAACCTTGCCTTTCACCAGCTCTCCAGGACACGCTTTCGTTGCACATGGTGCGTCGACGAGAACGTGGATCGTCTCGCCTACGGTCAAGCCCGAATCGAGGGGCGTGAATGCCTCCTGTGCCCTCAGCGTTGCCGGAACGATGAACAGCACGACGGCAAGATAGAGACGTGACATGGTTCCTCCGCGGGCCGAAGGGAACAGCGGCGCGCTCAGGAAACGATATCGGCTGATCGCGCTGCCGCTGTGAGGAAACTGTGAACAGACGTGAAATTTAAGCCAGCTCGCCGGATTGGGCCGGCCATCCTGATGCACCTCCCCGGAATGCCCAATGCCGACGAAGTGATGCACCCGAACTTCGGGACGAAGAAATCGCCACCACGCGCGGGCACCTCGCCACTTGTCAGAGCCCTGCCGATGCGTGAGCGTCGCACTCGGCGTATACTCACATCAGCTCCCCCTGCAAAAGGAATCCTCGTGATTCCAATCTGGTTTTCCGTTGCACTCGGAATCGTCCTCTCTATCTCAATCGCTGGCACGCCGGCACAGTACAATCCGCACCTCGGACTGAACAAACAGGACCAGGACGCTCTGGCGGAGCACCATCTGACTGTTCAAAACGTCCGACAAATGTTCGCCGTCGACCGCGAGCTGCTCCAGCTCCTGAAGGAGGTCCCGGACCTGGACGCGCGCGCCGCCGAGTTAGAGAGGCGGTTCGATTCTCAGCGTCTCGGGATCGTCACCGTCGGGACGAAGGTGTACCGAGGCGATGCCGGAGATTGCGCAGATTCTCCGGAAACACAAAATCAGCGGCCGCGATTACCTGCTCACGAAAATAGCCGCGATGATCGCCGAGATATCGGACGGGGCGTTATCGGCCGGGGCTATCCAGCGCGAGGGTATGAGCGAAGGATTTTTCAGTCCCGCGCTAAAGTTCTGGACTGCGATGGACCCCGCCCTCAAGGCCGAAGCGGCCGAATGGACGGCAGTACGTGACGAGTTGGCGAAGCTCGGACGCCACAAGGTGTGGTAGCGGCGATTCGGCAGCACACTCCGATCGTGTTCACGCCCGAAACCGGCGCGGGTTATCTCCAAGTAAGCCCACTATTGAATGTGGCGTCCCCCATGGGAGCGGCTCTGGTGGACGGAAGACTCGATCTCGTGGGAGGTCAGCACTGTTCGCCATTGAGCGAAGGCTGGCTTGCCCAGCCGCCCAGTTTGGACTGACAGCCACAATGGAGTACTTGGGGGGCACTGTGAGGAATAGGCCATCTTTAGTTCGCATTGCCGTCGTTGCACTCTCAGTGGCGTCAACCACCTCTTGTTCAGGCGCGAAGAACTACGAACAAGCCTATTTCTCAAAGCACGGTTCGGGCTACCTGGTTGAATTGAAAGGGAAGAGATATCTCCTGGCGCACGATCCCGTCTCGGCAATCCTTGGAAAAACCTCTGAAGAGACGTACGAAATTGAAATCCCGCGAATCGACGGGACGATCGACGGGAGTGAGATCCGAGTCGAGCGAGGCTCTTACAAGTACAGCGGCAGCATCGTTATCTCTCAGAACAGAATGACTGTAAACCTTGCCCGTCCCAATACCGACGCCAAGAGACTGGATCCGTTGTCCTGGAACGGCCGTTATCGCCTGAGCCCGAAAGTCCCGCCTTCGAGCCAGGAAATCGCATCGATGAGAACGAAATTGCTCAGCAGTGATAGAGGCAAGGCAATAATGGCGGCACGAGAACTAATGGGCATGGGTCGAGATGGCAGGCGAACCGTGTATGAAGCGGTCCTGAGTAATCCTGGTGTAGCAAACAACATTTCTGACTGGCTGTCAGGAATCCACATCGCCCAACGAGAGAAAGTTGAAAGATGGGTGGAAGATGTGCCGGACCTGGAGAGACTGGCGCAGAGTGGTGATGAAGAAATCATGTTCATTGGGATGGGTTTGTTGACTTGCACGGATGAAGGAAGGAGGAGACTGGAAGAAATTCGGCGCAAGGATCCAAGCAAGCAGGCAATTATTGATGGTTACCTGAACAGATGAATGCCGCGTTGGGTCAGCTCGATGGGCTGCAGGTGCTGGCCGCTCCAGCAAAGAAACAACACCCACTCAGTGCCGATGGGAAGGCGGACCATGAGATTCCCCACCGTGGTGTCCGTCGATCCGTCCGCCCGCTGGATGCTGCCGCCGGGCCCGGAGAGTGGCTGGCTCGCGCCGGCACCGACCAATCGCGGATGCGCCTTCAGCACCTCGACCACGTTGGCTTCGTAAGCGGTCGAAATGTGAGTATAGGACTCTAGGCCGGGCGTATCGAAGCTGACGAGCGAATCGATCCGCACCCGCACCACAGCGTCCGAAAACGCTCGCCAGTCGGTCCCACTGACTGATCGTGGGCTCCGCTGCTATTCTCTGGGACCCCATCGTCGATCCATTTCTCCATCGCGGGCGATACAGAGGTGAGGTTCTGGCGCTCTACGAGAACCTGCAACCCGGGATGACGAAGCAGCAGGTCCAGCAAGTCATGAACTCCGGCAAGTATCCGCATCTCCAGTTTCACCGAGCTAATAGCGAAAGATGGTCTGGTGCGGCTCCGTTGAAGTTTGGTGCTGGGAATTGGGTTCTGGTGATCGAGTTTCTGGGCGAGCACGTGTCGGCGCTACGAGTTTGTACAGCCGATGGCGACCATGACCATCCCGCTGAAGCGCCGCGGGACAAAACCATCCCCGGCTCAAATCCGGGCGGCGCCTCCAATAATCATTAGCAAAACGCAACACCGGCTCCGCGCGAGCGCCCGAGCGGGCCAAGACAGCCCCATCTCGGCTTAACTTCTCCTTAAGAGCGGGACGGGTGGGCGCGGGGCGCAGGAGTTTCGGGGGTTCGAGTAAGAATTAAGATCGCCCGAGCTCCCGAGCTCCCGAGTCCCGAGCTCCCGAGCTCCCGAGTCCGGATTTTCATGCCGACGCCAGCAATAGCCTTCGGGCCATTCGTATTCGACCCCGCCAGCAGGATGCTGAAAAAGGATGGGTCTGAGCTCCCCTTGCCGCCGCGCGTGACGGGAGTGCTCGAGGTTCTGTTGCGCCGCCCCGGCGATGTTGTGCTCCGCCAGGAGCTGATGGACAGCGTCTGGAAGGATGCTTTCGTCACGGATACGTCGCTCGCCGAGGCGGTCAGTGTCCTGAGGCAGACCCTGGGCGACGACCCGCAGGCGCCCTCCTACATCCAGACGCTCCACCGGCGCGGATATCGCTGGGTAGCGCCGGTCGTCGAACGGCCCGATCCCGGGAAAAGGGGACAGTCCCCTTTTCCGGTGGGACTGTCCCCGTTTCTCCATCCATCGGCGGTCAGCTGGTGCCGTGGAGTGTCGCGGTCATTTGCGCGATTCTCGCCGGTCTCGCCGTCAGGCAGGCCGTGACGACTCGCGACGCCTTCGAGCCCGTTGCTCGCTTTGCCATCGCTCCCGCGCCCGACACCTGGTTCGATCAACGCGCGCGGGCCCTGGCCATCTCGCCGGATGCCGCCCGCGTGGTTTGGTCGGCATGCGACCAGGTGGGGTGCCGGCTCTACCTGCGCGACCTGGCTCGACTCGGCGCCGAGCCCATCGCGGGTACGGACGGCGCCGCCGCGCCGTTCTTCTCGCCGGACGGACGTTCGGTCGGCTTCTTCGCCGCCGGTCGACTGAAGAAGATTGCCCTGACCGGCGGTGCACCGGTGAATCTCGCCGATGCCTCCGATCCTCTGGGGGCGGTGTGGACGCCGAACAACGAGATCATTTTTGCGGGGGCGGCTCGGGGACTGAAAGTCATCAGCGATTCGGGCGGCGAGGCACGAACCCTCACCGCGCCGCGGGCGGAGAGTGGTGAAGTCCGGCATGTCTGGCCGGCACATCAAGCCTCCACTAACCTACTCCTCTTCAGCATCACAGCTATTCCCGGCCCGGACAGCGCGGGGCGCCTTGGTGCACTGCGGCTGGACGCGCGTCAGAATCCGTGGACGATCCTGCTCACGGGCGTTGGGAATTGCGCGGCGGCGGCAGACGATGTCCTCGTGTGCGCGAGAGGTTCGGAGCTGCAGGCTGTGGCGTTCGATGCACGCCGCGTTGCGGTCAGCGGGGCACCGCAGGTCGCCCTGGACAGCGTCGCGACGTCCGCGGGTGCTGCCCAGTTCGCGACCTCACCCGCAGGAGCGTTAATCGCGGTGGGCGTCGCCCCGCCCCCGGGAAGACCCTCCTTCATCTGGTCGCCGAAAGCTGACCCCGGCCCGAGCGAAGGAACCGCCACCGTGCGCGAGCTGGAAGGCGTATCGCTTGCGGCGGACGGCAGGCGCATCGCCGGTGTCGAGCGGGCGAATTCGGCGCGACCGGAGATCTGGATCGTCGATTTGGAACGGGGAACCTCGTCGCGATTGACGCACGAGCGACTCAATGTCTCGCCGGTCTGGAGTCCGGACGCTACGAAGATTTTCTTCGCGTCGAGCGACGGCGGCACCGTTTGCGATCTACGAGAAGGATACGGACTCAGCGCAGCCGGCACGACGTCTCTACGGTAGCGCCGCGCACGCATGGCCGTCGTCGGTATCACCGGATGGCTCGCGCCTCGCTTTCGTTTCCGGCGACGGGGCAACGGGCCTGGACGTGTGGGCGCTGCCACTCAAAGGCGGCCCCGCACAGCCGCTCGTTCGCACACCGTTCGACGAGACGGGCGCGGTCTTTTCTCCGCAGGGCGATCTCCTCGCCTATCAATCCAATGAAGCCGGCCGCTGGGAAGTGCTCGTGCAGCGGTCGAACGAGCGGCGGATAGCCGTATCGACCGACGGCGGCACGCACCCGTTCTGGTCGGCGGACGGACGGGAATTGTTCTTCCAATCCGGCGATCGATTGATGCGCGCCTACCGTTTCGGCCGACGGTTCGAACGTCAGCAGCCCTGTTCTGGTCAAACGACTCACGGACTCCACGCCTGTCGGTACCGACCGGTCCGGCCGTCTGCTCTGGCAGCGGAGCTCCAATGCTTCGGCTCGGGACCGCGGTCCTGACGCTGCAGTGGGTGCGCGAGGCGCGTCAGCTGCTCGGCCCGCCATCGGCGATGCCGCGGTGACCCTTTTGGAGATCAGGAGTTTCAACAGGAGATCAGAAGATCAGGAGTTCTTGTTTTGAGATAAGTTCTCCTGATCTCCTGTTCACGTGTTCACCTCTCATGGCCTCTGTCTTCGGCTTCAAACCCACCATCACGATCGAACTGCTGCGCATGTTCGATCCGCTCTTCGATTGGCGGATGCGAGTGAAACAACCATTGCACCGTTCGCGACGGCTGCGGCTCCGCCAGGTTCTGTGCGCCCAGCCTGCGCATCGCGGAGATGAATGCGGTGGGGCGCGCGGTGAGCCGCAGCGCATAGGCGTCGGCTCTTCGCTCGTGTCTTCGTGACAAGGCGTTGACGAGCGGTGCTGCCATCACGTACACCGCGCCGGTCGCGAGGAGAACGAGCGGCAGGCCAGCGACGTCGGCCGCGCCCGCAGCCTGGACCCACGGCCGCACATAAGCAGCCAGTTCGATCGTCCATGCCGCAGCCGCGAGGCCGAGCAGCAGCAGGGTGGTCTGCGCCGCCACTGCCGTGAGCACGTCGTGATGGGCATGGTGGGCGAGCTCGTGCGCGAGCACGACTTCGATTTCATCATCCGAATAATCGGTGATGAGGGTGTCCGACAGGAGGATGCGGCGTGTTCCGCCGACGCCTACGAGCGCGGCGTTGGCGCGTCGCGTCTTCTCGCCGAGCCCCCATTCATACACGCCCAGCGCCGGCAGACCTGCGCGCGCGGCAAGAGTTCGCAGCCGTTCCTGCAACTGTGGCCTGTCGAGCGGTTTGAAGCGGTAAAACAGGGGAAGGATCACGACCGGCGCCAGACGGGCCAGCAATAGCACGGCGCATCCGAATCCGACCGACGCTATCAACCACCACTGATCCGGCCACCGTCGAATCGTGAAGTACAAGAACTCCGCCGCGGCGATCGACAGAGCGACGAACACGATGACACCCTTCAACTGATCGCGCAGCCAACCTTGCGTGGTCTGAAGGGTCAAGCCGTATCGCCCTTCGAGCACTACCCCGCTGTAGTACGCGACAGGAAGAGTCAGCACCTGCCACAGCGCACACAGCAGGAGCACGTAGAGGGCAATTGCCGCGGGAGTCGATTGCGTGTCCGGCGACGCGATCGTCACCGCGGCCGCCAGGTTCCGCAACCAGATCGACCCGCCCGTCAAAAGCAGCGCGACCAGCATCACCGCGCTGAGCAACGTCGCACCGACGCCGGCGCGCCGCTTCAGCCGGTGATACCTGACTGCTTTATCAGTGTTCACAAGATGACAACTCTCGGGGCCAATTCCCACCGCCCAAGTCGAGAACGCGAGTCGGGCGAGTTGGCGGTGAGGCGAGTGCCGAGAGTTGACCCGTTGACTCAGTTCAACTGTACAGAAATCAGCTTCGAGACGCCTGGTTCCTCCATGGTCACGCCATAGAGGCGATCGGCGATCTCCATCGTCTTGCGGTTGTGCGTGATGAGGATGAACTGCGTCTGATCCTGCATGCCCTGCAGCATCTCGACGAACCGGCCGATGTTCGCGTCGTCGAGCGGCGCGTCGATTTCGTCGAGCAGGCAGAAGGGGCTGGGCCGGTATTTGAAGATGGCAAACATCAGCGCCATTGCGGTCAGCGCCTTCTCGCCGCCGGACAGGAGCTGAACGCTCTGCAGCCGCTTGCCTGGGGGCTGGGCGATGATGTCGATGCCGCTTTCGAGCTGATCGCTCTCGTCGAGCAGGACGAGACCAGCGTGGCCTCCTCCGAAGAGCGTCGTGAACGTGCCCTCGAAGTTGCGGTTGATGACGGTGAACGCCTCCTTGAAGCGTTCCCTGGTCGTTTTGTCGATCCGTCGGATCGCTTCCCCGGTCGCGGCAATCGAATCGACCAGGTCCTTGCGTTGAGTGGTCAGGAAGAGGTGGCGGGATTCCAGGTCATCGAACTGATCGATGGCCATCATGTTCACCGCGCCCATCCGATCGATCTTCTGTCGCAGATCGACGACCATTTCGTCGGGCGTCAGGGTACGTCCGGCCGCGGGCGGCTTCGCGGCTGCCGTCTCCGCCGCACCGTCACGGGCCTCCTCGCTTTCTTCGCCTTCCATCTCCGGCGCCTCTTCGATGGCGACGGGACTGGCGAGCACCCCTTCACGCTCGAGCTCGGCGATCTCCGCGGCAACCTCGTCCAGCGTGGCTTGCACCGAGTCGACGCATGCCGAGGCGAGGTGAGCCAAATCGGCTTCAGCGGTTGCCCGCGCGACGTCGAGGCCGGCGGCTTCGCTGCGGACGGTCTCCAGCGAACGGCGCGCCTCTCGAATACCCGATTCCTGATGGTCGAAACTCGCACGCAGATCGCGGGCCTGATCGTCGGCGGCCCTGACCTGCTCCTTCATTTCGTCGAAGCGGCGCAAGTCTGAATCGAGCCGGGATTCGGCTTGTCTGGTCGAATCGACCAGCTCGGCGCGGCGGGTCTCCGTTCGCGCGAGATCGTCGCGGCGCGACGCGATGCGAGCGTCGAGCTCTTTCTCGGCCTGTTCGAGCCGATCCACGTCGGCGGCGAGTGCCGACGCGCGCTCGACAAGCGCGGCGTGAGTGGCCTTGGCTTCAGCCGTGCGACGCCCCTGCGCCTCCATCGCCTCTCGCGACTCGAACAGGCGGCGTTGTGCCTGATTCAACTGGCCGTCGGCCGATCGCTGGTCGATCTCGATCCGGGAAATGGACTCGCGCGCTTCGTCCCGCCGCGCTTCCTGGCTCCGGAGCTCCTCTTCGGCCGATCGCCGCTCTGTCGCGATCTGCTCGCGCTTGTGGCCCAGGCGCTCGGCGGCCGCACGCGCGGCGCCAACCTGCAGCTCATACCCGACCGCCGCCTTCTCCTGACGGTGTAACTCGCTGTGCAGGGATGCGATGGCGGTCTCAATCGACGCGATCGTGATCGCGACATCCGCACCGGCCTGGCGCAGGCGATCGACCTCCGCTGTCTCCGCTTCCGCCACCTCACGCAGTTCCTTGATCTCTCGCTTGGTCGAAAGAATGGCGAGGGATTCCGCACGCTGACCTCCCTCGACGAGGTTGCCTCCGCGGAACACATCGCCGTCGAGTGTTGCCACCGGTCCCGACAGGTGACTTGCAGCCAGTCGAGCGCTTTCCATGTTTTCCGCAACCCAGGCCCAAGCGAGCTCCGCCTGGATCACAGCCGCGGCGGGGCCGGATACGCGAACGACTTCAGTGAGCGGCCGAATGCCTTCGGGAACGACGTGCACCGTCGGCGACGGGCCAACTTCGCCTTCGATCACGAGAAAACCAACGCGACCCGCACGGTTCTCCCTGGTGAGCGCCAAACCCGCCGCCGCATCCTCATGCGTGGGAACAACGACATGTTGAAGCAGTTCACCCAGACAACCCTCGACGGCACGCTCGTAGCGAGAATCCACTTCCAGACAATCCGCGACTGAACCCATCTGGCGGATTCGCTCGTCAACCGCCGCCAGGATCAAACGCGCACCTTCGCCGTAATGCGCACGGCCAGCATCGAGCTCTTCGAGGGACGCCAGACGGGCCGTCGTCGACGCCAACTTGTTCTCGAGCATCCGGCACTCGGCCGCTTTGCTGTCGCGCTCGGCCCGTGCACCCGCGAGCTCGGATTCCTTGGCCGCGCGCTCTACGGAGAGAACCTCCATCGCCTGGCGCGCCCGCTCCAGCGCCTCGAGTGCGGATGCCTGCTCCTCGGCGGCGCGTTCCGTCTCGATCCGCAGGTCGTTGCTCTCGACGTCGAGCGTGGCAAGTTGTTCGGCGATCCGGGTGCGCGCCGACGTGGCGTGCTCCAAAGCATGGCGCAGCGCCGTGGCCGCGTTCACCGCGGCAAATACTTCGCTGCGCGCGGCCTCGACGTCCGCTTCCTGTCCTTCGATATTGCGCTGCAGCTCGCCGTACGCAGCTTCCTCTTCAGCGAGGGCGGCGGCGGCGGCCTCCCGTTGTGACGCACCTGCGGCAGCCGACTCGCGTCGCGTGTTGAGCTCGGCCCTTGCCGGCTCGCGACGTTCTTCGAGCACGGTCACTTCCGCGCCAATCTCGGAGGCGGCCGAGCCCAGCGTATCGACCTGCTGTCGCTCGAGGGCGATCTGCTGCTGCAGACGGCCGATCTCCAGCTCGTGCGCGTGGGCCGCTTCGCGCGATGCCGTCGCGCGGCCGTCAGCTTCCATCAGCTCGAGGCGAAGACGCTCGAGAGTGGATTCGACTTCGGCGAGATGGGCCGCGGCCGCGGCTTCACGCTGGCGGGCGTCGCTGAGCCGTCCGCGAGCCGACTCGATTGCCTCCCCGAGGCGGCGGTAGCGCTCGGCGAACTGCACCTTCTCCCATCGGCGCAGCTCCTCGCGAAGCCGCTTGTACCGCCGCGCCTTCGCTGCCTGGCGCTTCAGCGTTCCGCGTTGCTTCTCGACCTCGAAGACGATGTCGTCAACACGGGTAAGATTCTGCTGAGCCGCTTCGAGCTTGAGCTCGGCAGCGCGACGGCGCGTCTTGTACTTCGTTACGCCGGCGGCTTCCTCGATCAGCTGACGGCGATCCGTGGGTCTGGCGCTCAGGATCTGGCCGATCTTCCCCTGCTCGATGACCGCGTATGCCTTGATTCCCAGGCCGGCGTCCATCAGCAGATCCTGGACGTCGCGCAGACGGCAGATCGCGCCGTCGATCAGGTATTCGCTTTCTCCCGACCGATACAGCCGCCGCATCAGCTCCACGTCGCGAACGATGAGCGGCGTATCGTCGCGTTCCAAAGTCACGGCGGCGGTGCCGGCCTCGAGCACCCCGACCGAAGAGCCGTGCCCTTCGACGGCGTAGGCGTGAACCGGTGCGTGCCGGCTGCCATTGCCGTTACCAACCGGTTCGCCGGAGATCTGGTGGCCATTGCCCGGAACACGAGCGGCCACACCGGCGAGCTTGAGCCTGACCTCCGCAGCGGCCGTCGGCTTGCGCGCATCGCTGCCGCCGAAGATGACGTCCTCCATGCGATCGCCGCGCAGACTCTTTGCGCTCTGCTCGCCGAGCACCCACGTCAGGGCATCGACGACGTTGCTCTTGCCACAGCCGTTCGGCCCGACGATGGCCGTTACGCCGCTGTCGAAGGTCAACTCCGATCTATCGGGGAAGCTCTTGAAGCCGGCAATCTCGAGACGCTGCAGGCGCATGGACAGTCCTTCCCAATGGTCCGACAAACAAAAAGCCGCTCCGAGTTGAAGGAGAAACTCCTCCATCTGGAAGCGGCTGGGTTCGCTTCGGTCTTCTGAGCTGTTGCTGGAGGCGTTGAAGTGACAAGGCGGTTGCAGGCTGGCCTCTCACCCTGCCCAAAGCGGGTGGCCCCGTGAGTCCAGCGAACGGCCGCCAGTCTAACAAGCCCCCATACGTAGGGGCAAGACTAATCTAGAGCCCTAAATCTAGGGCCATCTGCCCTACCGTCTAATTTCCTTTGCCTCCGCGTGTCGTGGCCCGCGCCAGTTCGGTGAGCCGCTGCGCTTCGCCGAATTGCTCGAGGGCGAACTGTGCCTGCGGGTCGCGACCTATCAGATTCCGACGCGCTTCTTCGACGCCGAACAGCGCCAGGTCGATGTCGTAGCGGACCATGGCGCGGATGAACTGTTCGTCGGTCTTGAACGCCTCTTCGTCGATCTTGATCTTCTGGGTCTTCAGAGAGGCGCGGAAGTCCTGGATCATCTCATCGGTGACGGTAAATCCGCGGGCGATGCGCTTCTTCGATTTGCTCGCGTCGCTGAAGCGCGTGTCACCTTCGGCCACGAACTGATCGGCGAAGTTGGCGAACGAGCCGCGCGCGTACAATTGTCTTCCAAAGCGCGTGGGTGAGAACCCTTCGACCGGGCCGGCAATGAACTTGTCCGGCTCGATGCCGCCGCCGCTGTAGACCTTGCGCCCGGCATCCGTGTATTTCAGGTCGACCGATGAATGCTCACGCTCGCTCTTCTGGTCGCGAAGCGTGTAGGTCAGATACTCGTCGAAGCTGCCATCCCACGGCCGCTGTATCAACCGGCCGCTCGGCGTGTAGTAGCGTCCCGTGGTCAACGCGAGGCCCGCGTTGCCGCTGATCCTGTAGACCGATTGCACGAGCGCCTTGCCGAACGTTGTTTCACCGACCACTAATGCGCGATCGTGATCCTGCAGCGCACCGCTCACGATCTCGGACGCGCTGGCGCTGTTGCGATTGACGAGCACGACTATCGGCAGGTGGGTGTACTCGCTCTCCTCCTCGGCGCGATACTTCTGATCGGCGGTCGGAATTCGACCTTTGGTGAACACGATCATGTCGCCGCGAGGCAGGAAACGGTTGGAGATGGCAATGGCCTGATCGAGCGCACCGCCGGGGTTGTCGCGCAGGTCGAACACCAGCCGCTTCATGCCCTTCGCTTTCAGGCTTTCCAGCGCGTGGCCAACTTCACGGTCCGACGTTTCGGAGAACTCACCCAGCTTCACGTAGCCGGTCTGCGCATCCATCATGAACGCGCCGCGAACGGTCGTGATGTTCACCTCGTCGCGAACGACATCCATGTCAATCAGTTGGTCGTAGCCGCGACGCTTGATGGAGATGTCGACCATCGTGCCCTTCGGCCCTTTGAGCTTGCGGACGGCCTGCTCGCTCGTCCAACCCTTGGCATCCTGCCCTTCGATGCGCGCGATGACGTCGCCGCGACGCAAACCCTTCTTGAACGCCGGTGACCCCTCGAAAATCGACATGACGGTGATGTCGCCGTCGATCACCTGGATCTGGATCCCCAGGCCGTAATACTTGCCTTCCTGCCGCTCGCGCATCTGCGCGTAGGCGCGCGGGTCGAAGAAGCTCGAATGCGGGTCGAGCGTCTTCAGCATCCCGTCGATAGCGCCGTAGACGAGGCGGTCCGACGGCACCTCCTCGACGTACTCACGATCGATCGCCGCCAGTGCCGCCGCGAACACGCGGTACTGCTGCGACGCTTCGTCTTGGGTCGCCAGGACGCTGCTACCGAAGAATCCCCCGGCAATCGCCGAGAGCACCACGGCCAGGATGGCGGCCGGGAAGAAGCGGGAATTTCGCATAATGCGATCGTAACAGAGGAAGTGCCGATCCGGCAACGAGTTCCGGGCAGCCGAGGGCCCTGCCGGCTTGACCCCCCGGGAAGGGGTTCCTATAATGCTCTAACGACCAGCAACTGTCAGCCTTTCAAGGATTTGCTATATGTTCGGTTCGATCGGGATGCCGGAGCTCATAATCATCCTGACAATTGCCCTCATCATTTTTGGTCCCCGAAAACTGCCTGAGTTGGGGCGCTCGCTCGGGAAGAGCCTCGGCGAGTTCAAGCGGGCCTCGAACGAGTTGCGCAACACCCTGGACGAGGAAATCCGGATCGAAGAGCAGCGGACCGCGGAGCGCGCGGCTGAGCCCGCACGACCAGCCGAACCGGCTGACCCGGTGAACCCTGTCGGCGACTCAACCGTCCCGCGTCAGACTGGCAGCGCCTAACGCGCCATGGCGCTCGTACGTTTTCCGGGCACGTCCCCCGCACCCAACCCGGAGCGCGATGAAGACCTCATCGAGCTCACCGACGCCGACGACCTCGAGCCAGGCGGCAAGATGTCGTTTCTGGAGCATCTCGACGAGCTCCGGAAACGACTGATTCTGTGCGTCGTCGCCCTCGTGATCGGCTGCATCATTTCCTTCTTCTTCATCACCGACATCTTCAACTTCGTGATCGGCCCACTGAAGGCGATGCTGTCGAACGGCGGCACGTTCATCGCCACCGAGCCGGCCGAGATCTTCATGCTGTATCTGAAGGTCGGAGCGCTGATGGGTCTGTGTCTGGCGATTCCGTTCATCCTCTGGCAGCTCTGGCTCTTCATCGCGCCAGGGCTCTACGCGCACGAAAAGAAGTTCGCCATTCCGTTCGTGGTGTTTTCCAGCACTTTCTTCTTCGCCGGCGCGTTCTTCTCTCACTACATCGCATTCCCGTACACGTGGAAGTTCTTCCTCAGCTTCGAGTCCGATCTCGTGCACTTCATGCCGAAGCTGGGTCCAACCTTTGCTCTCTACGTGAAGATGCTGCTCGGGTTTGGCGCGATCTTCCAGATGCCGGTTCTGGTGCTCGCACTGGCGCGCATGGGCGTGCTCACTGCCGGCTTCCTCGTTCGCAACACGAAGTACGCCGTCCTCATCATCTTCATCCTGGGTGCGGTCTTGAGTCCGGGTGGAGACATACCGTCGCAGCTGATGATGGCCGGACCGATGCTCATCCTCTACGCGGTCAGCATCGGCGTCGCCTGGCTGTTCGGCAAATCGAAGCCGAAAGATTCACTGACAGAGTCGTAATCAGATTGACCTTCGCAGTGGCCGGCTGAACCGCCGCGCGGCGATGGCAGTACGGTGCAGCGATAAGGCGACCGGTCAATAGGATTTCGCGAACCAGGCTTCTCCCTGAGAGGGCCGGCCGCATTTGACGCACGTGCCGGTCACCTGTTCGCTGCCGAACGGAATGTTGCGCAGCGTCGCCTGCGTCTCTCCCTTGATCTGCGCTTCGCAGTCAGCGCCGCCACACCAGCCGGCAATGACGAACCCGGGGCGACCTTCCATCGCCGTCTTGAACTCGTCATACGTTGCTGCACGCGTCGTGTGCTCTTCGCGGAAGCGCAAAGCGCGCTCATACAACGAACGCTGAATTTCTTCGAGCAGGCCGGCGAGCCTGGCGGGTAGGCCATCGAACGGCGCCGACAGCTTCTCCCGCGTATCGCGGCGCGCGAGCATGACCTGCGACTTCTCGAGATCCTTCGGTCCGATCTCCAGGCGGAGCGGTACTCCGCGCAGCTCCCACTCCGCGAACTTCCATCCGGGCGTGTAGGCATCGCGGTCGTCGAGGAAAACGCGGATGCCCTTTGCCGTGAGGTCGTCCTTGATCTCGCGCGCCTTCGGCAGCACCGTCTCCTGCCAGTTTCCGCGGGGAATGGGAATGATCACGACCTGATACGGCGCGACGCGCGGCGGCAGGATGAGACCGCTGTCGTCACCATGGGTCATGATCACGCCGCCAATCATCCGCGTCGATACGCCCCACGACGTCGTCCACGCGTGCTGCACCGTCTTGTCGCGTCCCTGGAACTGAATGCCGAATGCCTTGGCGAAATTCTGTCCGAGGTTGTGCGACGTACCTGCCTGCAAAGCGCGGCCGTCGCCCATCAACGCTTCGATGGAGTAGGTGCGCGAGGCGCCGGCGAACTTCTCGCTGTCGCTCTTCTGTCCGTCGACGACCGGCATGGCCAGCTCGTTTTCGGCGAACTCTTTGTAGAGCGCGAGAATCTTGAGTGTCTCCTCCTGCGCCTCTGCCTCCGTCTCGTGCGCGGTATGACCTTCCTGCCACAGAAACTCCGTCGTACGCAGAAACGGACGCGTCACCTTCTCCCAGCGGACGACGTTGGCCCATTGGTTGATGAGGACAGGCAGATCACGCCACGACTGGATCCATTTCGCGTAGAGCGTCCCGATGATCGCTTCCGACGTCGGGCGGACCACGAGCGGCTCCGCCAGCTCCTCGTCGCCCCCGCGCGTCACCCACGCCACCTGCGGCGCGAAGCCTTCAACGTGCTCCTTCTCCTTCATCAACAGTGACGCCGGGATGAAGAGCGGAAAATAGGCGTTGACGTGCCCGGTCGCCTTGAACCGGCGGTCGAGCGCCTGCTGAATCAGTTCCCAAATCGCATAGCCGTACGGCCGAATGGCCATACAGCCTTTGACCTCGGTGTAATCGGCCAACTCGGCGCGGCGCACGACATCGAGATACCAGCGCGAAAAGTCCTGTGATTGCGGGGTTATCTCGGTCACGAGCGCGTCCTTGCCGCCTTTGCCAGCCGTGCGCTCGGCGGTCTTTTGTTCAGTCAAATTCAGCTCCCAGAAATCAAGCTTCCAGCCGCCAGCTACACCAGCTTCCAGCCGCCAGCTTCCAGCTCCGAACTCTCGAGCTCTCGAGCGCTCCGAGCCCCCGCGCTCTCGCTCGGCGACTTCGCGCCTCGCTCGAGCCACGAGCCACGAGCCACGAATTCACCAATCGCGCGCGTCGAACACGCGACGTTTCCAGTGTATATCGTCGCGCTGCGGGTAATCGGCGCGGTAGTGCGCACCGCGACTCTCGTGGCGGCGCAACGCCGCGCGGGCGATCAGCCGGCCGACGATCACGAGGCTGGCCGTTCGCCAGGCCTGGGCGTCGAGCGGTTCCTTCGCCCGAATCCGTGCGTCGACGGTCGTCCAGGCCGCCTCGAGTGTCGACAACGCGGCCGACAAACCGGCGTGATCGCGGAACAGCCCGACGTCCCGCCACATGAGATCCTGAACGTCCGCCGCCTCAATCGTCAGCGTGCCCGGAGCTGCGGAACGCGGTGGAACGGCGGCCTCTGCGTTCGCTTGAGATCCGGCCGGCCAGTCATCGGCTCGAGCCGTCGCCATGCTGCGTCCGGCCCTGGCCCCGAACACCAGCCCCTCGAGGAGCGAGTTGCTGGCGAGCCGATTCGCGCCGTGCACGCCCGTACACGCCACCTCCCCAGCGGCGTAAAGGCCGGGCACCGACGTTCGGCCGTCGAGGTCCGTGTGTACGCCGCCCATCACGTAGTGCGCGGCCGGACCCACGGGGACGCGATCTTTCGCGAGATCGAGGCCAGCGCGCCGACACGCCTCGGAAATCAGAGGAAACCGCGCGTGCACGAAGGACGGATCGAGCTGTTCCATCGACAAATACACGGGACCGCCCGTGCGTTCCCCTTCGCGCACGATCGCGCGCGCCACGCGATCGCGCGGCGCCAGATCTCCCGCCTTCTCGTATCGACCCATGAACGGTTCACCGGCGCTGTTCAGGAGCCGGGCGCCCTCTCCCCGGAGCGCCTCCGACAGCAGGAAGCGCGGCTGACCTGGCACGTTCAAGGCGGTGGGATGAAACTGGACGAACTCGAGATCGGCAACACGCGCACCTGCCGTGTACGCCATCGCGACGCCGTCGCCGGTCGCAACCGCCGGATTCGTCGTTTCGCGGAAGACCTGCCCCGCACCTCCGGTCGCCAGCAGCACCTGCGGCGCCCCGGCGGTGGAGAGCGATCCATCGTCTTGCAGAAAGGTCGCGCCGACGCAGCGGCCGTCCTCCAGCAGGAGGCCGACCACGCGCGCGTGCGAGTGGGTGGACACGCGCGGAAGGAGGGAGACGCGCTCCCACAACACTCGTCCGATCTCACGGCCGGTCGCGTCGCGCGCGTGCAGCACGCGGCGGGCGCTGTGAGCACCTTCGATGGCCAGCGCTGGCTTGCCGTCGGCGCCACGGTCGAACCGCGCGCCCCACTCGATCAATTCGCGGACGTAGCGGGGGCCATCTTCGACCAGGGCGGCCACCGCCTGCTCGTCGCACAAGCCGTCGCCAGCAGCGATCGTGTCCGTACCATGGAGCTCGGGTGAATCGTCGGCGCTGACCGCCGCGGCGATACCCCCCTGGGCGTAGCCGGTGTTCCCTTCGCTTGGCTCCGCCTTGGTAAGGACCAGGACATCGCCGGCGCCGGCCAGCTCCGCGGCCGCGCGCAGCGCCGCGATGCCGCTGCCGATGATGAGGAAGTCCGCGCGAAGGTCCACGTCGGGCCCGATCCTGCTATCCTACCAGCCTTCGCTCGCGAGTCTCGAGCGAGCTTCGGCTGGCAGGCCGTTCGCTCGTCAGTCTGATCGAGCGAGCGAAGGCTGGTGGCCCCCCACTTATGACTCCGCAATCACAGCAACTCGGTCCAGCCGCGCGGATCGACGTGCAGGCGGCATCGGCGCGCTACACGATCGATATCCAACCGGGAATGGCCCCGAAAATCGGGACGCTTCTCGATCGCGTCTCCGCGCCGAAGCGTCGTTTCGTGGTATCGAGCACGACGGTGTGGCGGCTGCATGGCAACGCCGTCGCCCGCGCGATCGAAGACGAGCCGATTCTGATCTCCGACGGTGAGCGGTACAAGACCCTGCAGACCGTGGGTCGAATCTACGACGGCCTGCTCCGCGCCAACGCCGATCGGGCGACGACACTCATCGCCCTCGGCGGCGGCGTCGTCGGCGATATCGCAGGATTCGCCGCAGCCACCTACCTCCGCGGCGTACCCATCGTGCAGGTACCAACCACGCTGCTGGCCCAGGTCGACAGTGCCATCGGCGGGAAAGTCGGCGTCAACCATCAGCTGGGCAAGAATCTGATCGGCGCATTCCACCAGCCGCTTGCCGTCGTCGTCGATCCGTTATTGCTCGCGACACTCCCGCGCCGCGAGTTCCGGGCCGGTCTCTACGAAGTGGTCAAGTACGGAGTGATTGCCAGCCGCAGCCTCTTCGATCGCGTGGATGCCGATCTGCCGTCGATTTTCGCCCGCGAGCCGGCAGCGCTGATGCCGATCATCAGCGAATCCTGCCAGATCAAGGCAACCATCGTCGGCCAGGATGAACGGGAAACAGGGCCCAGGCGAGCGCTGAACTTCGGACATACGACGGGCCACGCGCTCGAGGCCGTCACGAAGTACCGCCGGTTCAGACACGGGGAGGCGGTCGCATACGGGATGTTGATTGCTGCGGATCTGGCGGTGCGCCGCGGAGCCATGCCACCGGCCGATCGCCAGGCGCTGGTTTCCCTGATTACCCGGATGGGTCCGCTGCCTCCACTCGGCGATCTGCCGGCCGCGCAAGTGATCGAGGCCATGGGGCGGGACAAGAAGGTGGTCGCCGGACGGCTGCACTTCGTCCTGCCGACGTCACTCGGTACGACCGAGGTCGTGACCGACGTGAGCACCAAGGAGCTGCGGACGGCGCTGGCGGCCGCCGGATTGCGCTGACTACTGCTCGATTCGATGCTCTTTCAATTTCGACAAGAGCATCTTGTAACTGATCTGCAGCACTTCCGCCGCCCGTCCTTTGTTGCGTTCCGTTTCCTGCATCACCTGTTCGATCTTCCGGCGCTCCACTTCAGCAACCGTGCGGCGCGTGGCCTCCGACAGGCTGCCGGAGAGATCGATCTGCTCCCACGGTCCCGGTGCCTCCTCAGCGGCCGGTGGCGCGGCAAAGGTCAGGTTCAGGTGGCGCGGCAGGATCGTCTCACCGTCGGTGAGAATGACCGCGCGCTCGATACAGTTCTGCAGCTCGCGAACGTTGCCCGGCCACCGGTAGGCCTGCAACTGCTCCAGCGCCTCCGGCGACATGACGAGGGGCTTCTTCTTGACGTCGCGGCAGAAGCGCTCGACGAAATATCTCGTCAGCAGCGGGATGTCGGATGGCCGATCGCGCAGCGGCGGAACGGTGATTGGAAAGACGGACAGCCGAAAGAACAAATCCTCGCGGAATCGGCGCGCCGCCACTGCCGCGCGCAACCCGCGGTTCGTTGCCGCGACCAGGCGCACGTCGACCTGCACCGACGCCGTGCCGCCGACTCGTTCGAACCGCTTCTCTTCCAAGGCTCTGAGGATCTTCGCCTGCAGCGCCAGCGGCAGATCGCCGATCTCGTCGAGAAACAGCGTGCCGTGGTGCGCCATCTCGAATTTCCCCGGTTTGCGGGCGACGGCGCCGGTAAAGGCCCCTTTCTCGTGACCGAAAAGCTCCGTCTCGAGCAGGTTCTCGGGAATGGCTGCGCAGTTGATGGCGACGAAGGGCGCGTCGCTGCGCGCGCTGAGCACGTGCAGCGACCGGGCGAAGAGCTCCTTGCCGGTCCCGCTCTCGCCTTCGATGAGCACGGTCGTATCGGTCGTGGCCGCTCGCTGCAACGCAGAGAACACTTTCCTCAGCGAGGCGTCGTCGCCCACGAGCAGCGGCGCGCCGCGTCGCACCGCCAGTTCTTCCTTGAGCAGCAGATTCTCGGTCACGATGCGCCGCTGGTCCAGCGCTCGGGAGATGAGCAGCAGCAGATGGTCGGGATCGACCGGCTTGGCAAGAAAGTCGAACGCGCCCTCTTTCATTGCCGCGACGGCATCTTCGATGCTGCCGTAAGCGGTCATGACGATCACCGGAACCTCGGCGTCGATTTCCTTCGACGCCCGAAGCACACCGAACCCGTCGCCAACTGGTAGCCGGAGGTCGGAAAGGACCACGGCCGGCTGCGACTGCTGGAGCACGCGCACGGCTTCGCTCTGGTCGCTTGCCTCCAGCACCGCGTGCCCTTGACGCTCGAGCGTCAGACGCAGCATGGTTCGAAGCGAGTCCTTGTCTTCTACGAGAAGGATTTGCGCGGGAGCAGGCACGCCCTGTGAACGGGAAGATTTCAGCGGAGCCAGCCGGGAGGCACGCCCGCCTTGCGCGCCTCTTCCTCAATGTCTTCGATTTGTTTCTTCGCGCGATCGATGTCTCCCTTGACCCGCGCCAGCTCGGCGATCGCCTTGTCGCGATCCTCGCCGATTTTGGCCCGCTGGAAGGGATCGTCGCGGTTGACGAAGTCTGTACTCAACGAATTGATGCGCGTCTGCAGTGCTTCGGCAAACATCTCGTTCCGACGCTGTTCCTCACGAGCCTGGTTGATACGGTTCTTCCACCAGGTCTCGTCTTTCTCGTCCTCAGCCGGCTTTTTCTCGGCTGGCTTGGTCTCGTCGGCCGGGGCAGCGGTCGGCAGAGCTGCCTCCAGACGGCGGCGCCGCAGGCGGACTCGGCGGCAGGTCCTTCTTCGTATAGACCTTGGCCGGCGTCTTCTGTCCTTTCCGGCGCTCCTGCTCTTTTTTTGCGAGCTCACCGAGCGTCGGTGTCTGGGCTTGCGCAGGCCACGTACCCACTCATCGGCGCGCCCAAGGCGAACAGCGTCACGAGCATGCACCGGCAGACTGACAAGCAGATGTTCTGCATTAGCTAGTAGTTACAGACATTCTAGCAAACCTGACCCACCGCTGGCTCAGGCGCGAGTCCCTGAGGGAGACCAGGGATTGTATCGGCCGGAGTCGCGCCCCCCACCAGCCCGCGGGTAGTCGCCGAACTCATCTCCCCGCCTGCCAGGAGAGGATCCGCAGGCCCTGGGGCCGAGTGCCCGTCAATGGGATCCAAAGGAGCCCGCTCGACGAGCAACTCGAAGGTCTTGCGCAGCCCCAGCGGCGACGCTGCCTCGCCGCGAACGAGAAGCCTGCCGTTCGAATCCGCGGCGCTGTTCCCATCCGCATCGTCTGGATCGTCTGAGACCCAGGCGACGACGTATTGCCGGGGCGCCTCGGGCACGTCAAGCAACCCGCTCACCGACTGCCAGGCGTAGGGCTCCCACGCCACGCCGCTCGCCGCTCGCGCCCGGGCCGTCATCGAGCCTGCACCACAGCAGACCGTTACCGTCCCGCCGCCGGGAATCTGGCGGGCGACGGTGTTCGGTCCATCGGCAAATCCCGCATGTGTGCCGCCGGCGAGTACCGAATCCCAGTTCGCCGTTCTATCCAGCTCTTGGAGCGCGGCCGCAAGCATGGCTTGAGCCGCGTACGCCGCGTCGCGCTCACCGCGCTGAAACTGCGAGATATGAATCTCGATTCGCGTCACTGTGGCCGCACCTCCAGCGGCCGCCGTCACCATCGCGAGGAGCAAGACGACGTGCAGGAGCGCAATGCCACGCTCGGTGTGATCGATGCGCAAAGTCATCGCCATCCTCCGAGATTGCGCGGCGTGATCGTCGTCTCGACGACAAAGTCTCTGATTGTGCGCGCGCCGTCCGCCGCCAGTCCCGGGTGTCGGAACCATCGAGCATCCGCCCCTCGATACAGTGCATTACCGGTCTGCAGACGAGCGGTCGCGCGGACGGACCGAATTCGCAGCAGGTCCGCATCGAATGGCTCGGTCCCGGACCCGCACCACGGTCCATCTTCGAAGACGGCCGGACTGAGCAAGGCCATCGTTCCACCAACTCGCTCGAACAGTTGAAGACCGGGCCAGGCCAAGCCAGCTGTGTCGTACAGACAGTTTTCGACACCGGCAGGGGGACGTGGCTCAGCGGGCGGCAAGGGATCGCCGAAATACTCGAACGACAGATCAACCACCTCGTTGACGACTGGGAAGTCGGATTCGATCGCCGCCATCCGTGCGAAGCTCGCGCGTGTCGGCGTTCCAATACACGGTCCGCAGCTCGGCCGGGAGGACAGCGATTCCGCTTGCGTACGAGGCTCGCGTTCCGCCCGCAAGCCGACGAACAATGGCTGACGCACCGTCGGTCTGCAGCACCACGAACACATCGAAATTTCCGAGACCATCCAGCAACACGATGGTCATCCGGTCGAAGAATCCGCAAGGCAGCGAACAGCCTCCACCGTGATCGAAGTCGAGGGTCGTCGCATCGGCTGGCACATCGAAGCGAAGCGTTGCCGGCGGAACGTCCGGCAGTACGTGGATGGTTGTGACGGCCCGCGTGGAGTCGGTCCGGTTGCTGCGGCCGGGCCACACGGGCGGCAGCCATCGCACCAGCGGACCGGCGTTGATTCCGCGAGTAGACCCGGCACCCGCGTCGCGGATCGCCGACGCGATCGCTTCCGTCCCAACGCGCGCGCGCTGGTGGAGATCTGCCCTCTCGCTGCTCACGTCGATTGCCGTCCGGGCATCCATGAGAATCGAACAGGTCAGCGCACTCAGCATGATCAGCAGGGCCGCAGCCACGATCAACTCAATCAACGTGTACCCCTCCTCGTCGATCAGGTGGGCGGTCATTGGTCAACGCACCCGCGTCCGCGCCGTGGTGAGCAACGCTTCACCCGCCGCTCTCCCGGACGTTTGCTGCCGGATATTCGCGCTGTTCGCCAGCGGAGCGACCAGCACCTGAAGCACGAGAGTGTCTTCCGCAGCTCCAGCCAGTGGCCGCACCGCCCAACGGCGCACGTAAACGGCTCCCGCCGGCGCTTGTGTACCCTGGCCGACCCACTGTCCCTCTCCATCCAGGTAGTCCGCGTACCCGGCGAGGCTTTCGAACAACGCGTTCGCCGGGGATGGCGAAAGGCCCGGTCCGCCTCCGGTGATTGGTTGCCTGGACAGATCGGTATCGAGGTCTGAAACCCGGTTGCCAGTGCCATCGAAACGCCAGGCCAGCGATTGCAGCTGCTCGAGTTTCGCTTGCGCCGCCGCCAGCGCCAGAGTTTGAGCACCGGCGGACCACAAGGCTCTCGACGCCCACACCAGGAGGTGGGCAGCGGCGAGCGTGGCCACGGTGAACAACGTCGTGGCGATTAATACTTCGACAAGCGTCAGGCCCCGGTTTGTCTCGACAAGTGTCCACGCTCGCATGAAGCGTGGAGCTGCAAGCCGCAGTCCTGATCGAGGGCGGCTGCAATCCCTAAGCAAAATCACACGCGCGCGCCCGCACCCGCATCTCGCGTTGAGGAAATTGCGCGGGCTCACACGCCAGCGCGTGGCGGAAGCTGCATCGGGCTCGGGGGTTCGGGGGCAAGCGCCTGCGGCCCGACGAGGCGCGGAGCCGCCGAGCGAGAGCGAGCGAGGGGCCCCGCGAGCATTGAAAGATGCGCTCGGGGCTCGGCAGGAATGGCTAACGCGAGAACATCCGCTCGATGCGATCCGCGAAGGCGTCTCTATCCCAACGCTTCACTTCCACGCGTGGCACGCGGGCGGCATCGAAGCAGGATGCCACGCTCCTCGGCTCGCAGGTCGCCGACCATCGGTAATGCTGCCGGCTGACTTCCGCACTGCGACGGTCGACCGCGCCATAGGGAAACGCGAACGTGTGGACGGGATGCCCCAGGACGCGTTCGAGATCGCGGGCACAGTCCACCAGCTCGCGCTGTTGGATCGGTGCGCTTTGATCGGGAAGGGCCAGGTGGTTGACGCTATGTGCGCCGATTGTGATGCCGGGAATGCGGGCGAGCCACTGCAGCTCGTCGGCGACCACTGGTCGGCGCTGAAGGTCAGCTGCGAGACCGGCCCAGGACGTGATTTCCGAGATCAGACGATCTCGTGCTTCGAGCGTGGCGTGGACGAGATACCGATGCAAGGTGTCGTGCGCGGCCCGCCGTTCGGCGAGTGTCTCGAGCGAAAACGACATGGGCACGCCCTGCCATGTCGAGCATCAATCGAGATGGTGTCGCGGCCTCCAGAAGGGCGCGCTCGAGAACGTCCCACCAGTATTCGCCGGGCCCTTCCAGCCAACGGGTCGTTGCAAATACCGTGGCCGCCATACCAGCCCGCTCCAGAATCGGCGCGGCACATTGCAGGGTATCGAGGTAGCCATCATCGAACGAAATCGCGACGGCGCGCTCGGGAAGGCGGTCGCGCGCTTCGTTCAGCAGCTGCTCGAGCGGCAGCACACGACAATGGCCAGCAAGCCAGTCGAGTTGATCCGCGAAGGTCGCGATTGGAACAGCCAGATCGTGAACATCATCAGCGTCGGCGACGCGATGGTACAGAAGCACAACACTCTGACCGGGACTGACGTCGGATCCGTGCGCGACACCTCGACCCTTACGGGCGCGGACCCCAACGAGCAGCGGATGATATGGATCGTTGGCGGCAAAGTCGCCGTCGGTCAGCTCTTCACAGGCCAGGCCGTGGTGAAACGCCACGTTGGTGAGGACACTGCCGTAGGTTGTGGTTGCAACGTTGGGCGATCCGAAGACGGGCTCGAAGAGTGCGCGGGCACCGGCGGTTGTCAGCCGCCAGAGATCCCCATCGGCGCCGTACTCCAGGCACACGCGGCTGGCGGATGGCAGCGTGGCGAGGAGCACACCACCAGGCCTCAGCAATCGATAGCACTCGCCCAGCGCGGCGCGCATGTCGTCGATGACGTGAAGAGTCTGCGTGAGGATGATGCAGTCGAATTGCCCACCCTCAACACCGGCGGCAGCTCGCAAATCGGCCACGATCGTGGCCCGCGGGTTGCCGTCGTCGACATCGACGACTTCACTGCGGACCACGCGCGAGCCACCGAAACGTTGAGTGAAATCGCTTTCCTGAACCTCGAGGACGGTGCCCCTGACGTCCGATGAGCACGCGGCGAGGAAATCCTCGATGTAGTAGCGGTCGATGGGCGTGCCCCGGTCGTAACCCCAGTTGCGGCTGATCGGATCCGCGCGTTTGAGATCACCCCAGTCCAGCGCTCCACGCCCATGATGATCGAGATAGGCACGATGATGGGCCGCCTCCGCACGAAGCCGATCGAGCTCCGCCAGACGATGATCCCGCTGGCGCAGCGCTTCGCGGTGCATGCTCGTAAGCTGCGCGAAGGCGACTTCCTGTTCGACGACGAGATCGTGGACGTTGCGCTCGAGGAGCTCGCGGTGCCGCTCGAGCATTGCACGAAACCGTCCGAGATCGAGCGGTTCCTCGATCAGGGATGGCCACCAGTCGCGAGGTCCCGCCGTCAGGGAGCCGAGTGGTTCGTCGATGCGTGCGATCTCGACGGGCACGGCCAACAGCCGCAACCACCATTCGCTGGCGGCAAGCGCTCCGAAGGACTCGTCCATCCCGCCAACGATGTCCCAGGCCCGCCGTCGAACCATGAAAATGGGCGGAGTCTGCATCGGCGCCGCCAGGAGTCCGGTCAAGGTCAGCGGGCAGGTAACGGGCCGCAACGTGGAGCCGTCCAGCGACTGCAGACGAAGGGCCGGGACAACGACTGCCACTTCCGAGTGATCCCGCAGCACCTGCGCTGAACGCTCGACCATGCCCGACTCGAGCCGCCAGGGAACCCGGAGCAAGACGACGAAATCGGAGGTAGCGCGTTGAACTGCAGCATTTATGGCCGCGGTATCCGATTTCGACTCGACGACCTCAGCGCCGACCCGGCTCACCACGGATTCGAGCACACCCGGAGGCGGCGGTGCCGAGACAGCGAGCGAGATCGTTGTCGGGCGTGTCTGGCGGGCTGCGCTGTCGACGCTTCGGATGAGCGGCAGGGTTCCGCTTCGACCCACCGGAATGACGACCGACGTCATGCCCGTCAATCGACTCCCGCCAGCAGCGCATAAATGCGCCGGAGTGGCGCTGTCAGGCGCCAGCTCCACGACGACCGCAGCGCAGCGACTTCCCGGCGGAGCTCCGCGGCTTCGGATGAGAGGCGGAGGCGCTCATCTTCGCGTTCCTGTAGCGGCCGAACGCGTTCGACTTTCGACGCGAGCGCGGCTGACTCTTCGCGCGCTCTCTGCAGCGCCGGCCCGAGCTCCACGGCATGGGCCCGCTGCATCTCCGATAGCTCACGCTGAAGATGAAACGACTCAGCGGCGTTGGCAATCATCACGTCGATGAGATGGGAACGATAAAACGGCTCGTGTTTCTCAACGAGGTGTTGCAACGGCCGCCGATACGCGCCCTCTGCTATCATCGTGCGGCTCATCGACGACGATGACCTGCGGTAGTCGAAGAGGATCTCGGGGATGATGACGCCACGACGGCCTCCTTCGACGAGACGCAGCCACAAATCCCAATCCTCACACCCATCGCGCATCGACTCGTCGTACCCGCCCACCGCCGCGAACGCATCCCGCCGCAGCAGCGCAGCGCCATTGACGGTGTTGCGCGCGAGAAGCGCGGGCAAGTCGCAGGACGTCGGCGTCCACGTCCAATTCTCATCGCCGAAAGCCTGCAGCCAGTGAGAGACGAACGCAACGTCGGGCTGAGTATCAAGGACCGAGACACTTTTTTCGAACCAGGTAGCCGATAGCCGATCGTCCGCATCGAGCGAGCAGAAGAGCGTTCCCGCGGCATGACGGGCAGCCAGATTGCGCGCCGCCGGCAAGCCCCTGTTCTCGGTGCGTAGCACCGTCGTCCTCGGTGTCTGCAGCGCCTGAAGGCGCTTCACCGTCGACGGATCGGTCGAGCCGTCGTCGACCACGATGATTTCCCAATCCGAGTACGTTTGCGCGGCGACGCTGCCGATCGCTTCGTCGACGAAATTGCCGTGGTTGAAGCAGGGGATGAGGACAGAAATGCGCGGCATCACACGGCCGTTGCGTGGGGCTGTGCGTCTGGGGGAACGGTCTGCGCCAGCATTTCCATGTACGCCTCGGCGACGTCCGCCGCCGGGCCATCTTTGATAATCCTTCCGCCCTCGAGAAGCAACGCTCGCGTGCAGAACGCCGCGATCGTCCTCGGCTCGTGACTGACGAGCAACATCGATCGGCCGGAGCGGTGCAGCTCGCGGTAACGTTCCTGACAGCGTTCCTTGAACCCCGCGTCGCCGACGGCAAAGATCTCGTCGAGGATGAGCACGTCCAGGACGGCGCGGAATGCCACCGCGTAAGCCAGGCGAGCCGCCATCCCGCTGGAGTAGTGCCGCAGTTCGAGCCGGGCGAACCGCTCGAGGTCGGCGAACGCGAGGATGCCGGGCGTGGCGCGACGCAGCTCCCGCAGCGAAAGCCCCATCACCGTCCCGAGCAGCTCGATATTGTCGATTGCATCGAGATCGGGGTTCCATCCCACGCCGAGCTCGAGGATTGGCGTGACCGCTGCTCGAACGCTCACCTCACCGGCGTCGGCGCCGTAGATACCGGACAGGATCTTGAGGAGAGTGCTCTTCCCGCTGCCGTTGCGGCCCATCAGGCCAAGGCTTTCGCCGCGCCGCAGCTCGAACGAGACGCCGTCGAGAACGCGCAACGTTTCCTTCGGCCGTCGCCGGAACAAGTCGATCGCGTGCTCCCTGACCGTGTCGCGGCGCACGAGAGGAATCTGAAAGCTCTTCGAAACGTCGAAGCAGGTTACGACCGCCGCCATCACACGTACTCCGCGACGCGGGAGCCGAAGGTGCGATAGATCAACGCGCCGGCGGCAAGGATTAGCGCTGCCTCGAGCGTGAGGAGCGCGTGCGCGAGCGCGGATGGCACGTGCGAATCGACGAGAACGCTGCGCGCGAACAGGATCACGGGCGTCGGCGGCCACAGATAGAGATACGGATGGACCCGCTCCGGCAGGATGCCTATCGGGTAGATGATCGGCGCAATGAAGAAGCCGGCGTGACTGACCACTTCCCAGATTTGGTGCAAATCGCGGTAGCGCATGAAGAGGACGCTGGCACCGAGGGAAAAGCCCGCGACGATCGCGACGAAATGCAGGAGGTAGAGGACATACAAGACCACCATGGCCGGCGCCGGCGCCCGGCCCGATGTCGTCAGAAACGCCACGAGCACCGTCGAGAATACGACGAGCGTAATCACCGCATTCGAAGCCGACGTCAGCACGATCACCCATGACGGAAAACGCGCTTTCGTGAGCAGGTAGCTCTTGGCACGCAGCGACAACAGCCCCGTCTTCGTCGCGTCCTGGAAGAACTCGTACAGAAACAATCCGATGATGAGGTCGAGCCGGTATTGCGGCTCGCCCGCGAACACGTACGAGAACACGGCCAGCAGCACGACGAACATCGAGAGCGGCTTGAGCAGAGCCCAGAGAAATCCGCCGAAGCTGCCGTGATAGCGCGTCTTGAAATCAGTCCGGACGAGAGTCCATGCGAACCCGGGGACGTGTGTGTGGCGCTGCCTGAGGTGATCGGTCGCGACCGCGATCATGGTGGAAACCCTGATACTATACGGCACCCCGGCCACATGTCGTCGCTACGAATCCTGCACGTCGTGCCGTATTACGAGCAAGCGTGGGCTTACGGCGGAATCCCACGCCTCGCGACGGCGATGACCCGCGGCCTGGTGCGGCGCGGTCATGCCGTCAGCGTCTACACCACCGATGTGTGCGACGCGCGGGCGCGTGTTCGCGGGGGTCACGCCACCACCGGCCGCTCAGGTCTGCAGATCCGGGTATTTCGCAACATCTCCAACCGGCTCGCTTACCACTGGCAGTTCTTCACGCCGATTGGCCTGAACAGCCACCTCCGTCACACCGCCGGCGAGTTCGACATCGCGCACTTGCACGCGTGCAGAAATCTTCCGGGCGAGATCGCGGCGCGTGCGCTGCGCGGCGCGGGCGTACCGTATGTCGTCTCACCGAATGGCACGGCGCCGGCAATCGAGCGCCGAATCGTCGCGAAACGGTTCTTCGACTGGGCTGCCGGACACCAGACGCTCGGCGCTTCCTCACGCGTCGTTGCCGTAAGTGCCGCGGAGCGGAGACAGTTGCTCGGCCTGGGAGTGCCCGACGGTCGCATCGCGGTGCTTCCCAACCCGATTGACGAGCTCGAGTTTGCGACCTCCCGGGATCCTGAAGGGTTTCGTCATGCGCACCAGCTCGGTGCCGGACCGCTCGTGCTGTTTCTCGGGAAATTGACGCCACGAAAAGGTGTCGACGTTTTGCTCAAAGCGTTTGCGCGGCTGCAGGCACACAAGGCGACCTTGATCATCGCAGGCAACGACATGGGAACGGGTCGCAGCATCGACGGGCTGATCCGCGCGCTGGAAATCGACGCACGTGTCCGGCGCATCGGCTTGTTGACCGGCGGCGAGCGACTCGATGCGCTGGCCGCGGCGGACGTCCTCGTCTACCCGTCGCGCGATGAAGTGTTCGGGCTGGTGGCAGCCGAAGCACTGGTCTGCGGCACGCCGGTGGTAGTTTGCGATGACAACGGCTGCGGCGAGCTCGTCGCCGAGGTCGGCGGCGGTGTGTCCACGCCGTACGGTGACTGCGAACGGCTCGCGGCTGCTATCACGGGTCTGCTAGCCGCACCAGAGCACTGGCGACAGCAGGCAGCCGCTGCCGGCGGGCGCGTGCGCGCCCGATTTGGCGCGACCACGATCTGCGAACGCCTCGAGCAGCTCTACCGAACAGTGTTATCGGAGCACGCCGCGGCGGCCTGATGCCGGCACCTGGAGTCAGCTTCGTCGTTCCTGTGCACAACGGCCGGCGCTGGCTGCCGGCGGTCCTCGACGCGATAGACGCGCAACGCGACGGCCGTCCATTTGAGGTCATCGTCGTCGACGACGGAAGTACTGACGGCTCCCGGCAGTGGCTGCTCGATCGAGCCGAGAGAGGACTGCTGACGCTCGCTGCCGGTTCCGGTCGCGGCGCCGCGGCAGCCGTCAATGCCGGAATCCGCATCGCCAGTCATCCGATCATCTGTCAGGTCGATCAGGACGTCATCGTTCAGCCAGGCTGGCTCGCGGCGCTGGTCGACGCGCTCGCGAATCCAGAAGTCGCCGCCGCACAAGGCCGCTACGTGCCCGCAGCGGACGCGCGCTTCTGGGGCCGCGTGATGGCGCGCGACCTCGAGTGGCGTTACTCGCGCCTGACGAATGGCTCGACGGATCACGTCTGCACGGGCAACACCGCGTATCGGAGCAGCGCACTCCATGCCGTGGGGCTGCTGGATGAGAGCCTGGGGTATGGCTACGACAACGACCTGAGCTATCGCCTGTGCGCGTCAGGCCACCAGCTCGCATTCCGCCGCAACGCGCTCAGCGTGCACCGGTGGCGTGACAGCCTGATCGGCTACGTGCGTCAGCAGTTCGGCGTCGGCTACGGCCGCCTCGACGTGGTGTGGAAACATCCCCGGCGATTTGGAGGGGATACGGTTTCAGACAGCGTGATGATGGCGCACGCGCCGCTGACGCTGGCGGCGGCCGCGCTTCTCGTGGGCGCAGGACTGCTGACCCTGGGCGGTTTCTCGGGACAAGGACTGACGTTTGGCGGCTTGCTCATTCTGACTGCCCTCGCCGCCGAGCGAAGCGTTGTCGGCATCGCGGCGTGGCGACTCACGCGCGACCGCGCGGCCCTGGCCTTCCCTCTCGCCCACGTGGCGCGGAACGCAGCATGGGCATATGCCATCGTCCTCTGGCTTATCCGCCGATCCATTCGCAAAGCCCCATCGCCCGTCCACAGCATGCGCCGAAGCGAGGCGGTAGGGGCGGTCTGCTACGGAATGGCGGGTCTTCGACCGGGACAGCTGCTCGCGGTCGTACCGGCCTACAACGAATCAGGAAATCTCGCTCGGGTGGTCGCCGAGCTCCGCCAACTCTCGCCGGCAATCGACGTGCTGGTGGTCAACGACGGCTCGACGGACACCACCGCGGAAATCCTGCCGCAACTCGGCGTCCGGTGGCTCACGATGCCGACGCGAGTGGGAGTTGGTGGTGCAGTGCGGGCGGGCCTTCGGTATGCGGTTGAACACCGCTACAAGTGCGTCGTGCGGATCGACGGGGACGGCCAGCATCGAGTAACGGACATCAGGCGGCTGCTGGAGCCGGTAGCAGCCAATCGAATGGACGTGGTCATTGGATCGCGCTTCATTACTGCCAGGGCTGCCAGCGCTCCCCGCGTTCGCCGGGCACGCCGGTGGCCGACGGTGCTCAGAACCGCGCAGGCACTGTTGGCGGTTTTCATCAGCGTCATCACGCGGACGCGCATCACGGATCCGACTTCAGGTTTCTGTGTTTTCGGCGAGCGCGCGCTTCGTCTGCTCGCCCGCCATCACCCGACCGGGTATGCCGAGCCCGAGCTGATTCTGATGCTCCATCGAAACGGTCTTCGTTTCGGCGAGGTACCAATCCGCATGAGGCCTCGCCTCGGCGGACGCTCGTCGTTGACCCCGGGCCGGGCCCTCGTGGCGATCGGCCGGACCGTGCTGGCGCTGCTCGTGGTTCCCGCGCGACGTCTGGTGACGGAGTCGAGGGAGCCGTTGTGAACGACACCGTTCAGATTGCCGCCGTCGCGTTCAGCACGCTTCTCCTGGTGGTGGTGCTCGAGCTCGCACGGCGGCGCAGGCTGACGGAGGAGCATTCGCTCATCTGGGCAATCGGGGCGCTGGCGCTGCTCGCGCTGTCCATGTGGCGCAACGTGCTGGACGTCGCCGCGGCCGCTATCGGCGTCCACTACCCACCGGCGTTGCTCTTGCTCGCGCTCACGGGCTTCGTCTTACTGGTGTCGCTGTATTTCTCCGTCGTGATCTCGCGGCAGCGTCGCGATATCGAACGGATGCTGGAGGAAATCGCCCTGCTCGGAGCGGACGTGCGGGAATTGCGCGACTCAGGCCGGACCGTATCGCCCACGGAAATGGTGCCATACACCACGGGCGAGAGCGGCAAAACCGCGCAGGCGGGGACTCTCGCCGGACAGCAGCACATAGCCGGCATTCAGCCCGACGATCAATCCGCTGCGTAGCCACGGCGCCGGATGTTCACCCCCGGCGAGGCGAGCCACGCGCAGGTGGTTCCTCGCCGCGAAGTACACACGCTCGGGCGACGTCCGGCCGATTGATCGGCCGCCTTCGTGGTAGGCGATCGCCTCGGGCACGCACAAGACGTCGAAGCCGGCTTTGCGCGCTCTCAGGCAGAACTCGACATCCTCGAACGAGAAGAAAAACGCTTCGTCGAGCAATCCCGCCTTCTCGAACACATCACGACGCACCAGCATCGCGCAGCCGCTGACGGCGTCGACATGGTGCGCAGGCGCAGGCGGCAGGAGCGAAAGCGGCCGTCCCGCCGCGACATGTCGCATCCGTCCCGTGGTCAGCGAAAAGCGAATCCCGGCAGAAGCCACGCGATCGGGTTCCTCGCGCGACAGGATGACCGGCGCGAGAACTCCGGCCCGGGGATTTGCTCTGGCCGCCTCGAGCAGCTTCGCCAGTGCATCGGGTGCCAGCACCGCGTCGCTGTTGAGGAGCAGAACGAAATCTGCGTCCGCTTCGAGCGCGGCTCGAATGCCCAGGTTGCAGCCGCCCGAGAAGCCACGATTCCGACCTGCGTCCAACAGATGGACCGCCGGTAGTGTGGCCGCGAGTCGCTGCAGCGAACCGTCCGCGGAGCCGTTGTCCACAACCCACACCTGTGTATCGACGGTCGACGCTTGCAGTGATCGAGTCGCCAGCCACGTTTGATCCGGCGTGCGATAGTTGAGCACCACCGCGGCAACCGCTCCGGAGCTCGTGGACCGCGACCTCAAGCGCGCGGGTACTCGGCGTGCGCCTCGGTGCTCTCGGTTCTCCACTCGGGGTCCAGAGCAGCTGCTCGTAGCGCTTGCGCAACTTGCGCGCATCGTCCTGGATCGACATCGGTGGCCGCACGTGACGCTGCAGATGGGCAAGCAGGCCTGGTTCGTCGAGCAGCCGACAGATCTGAGCGGCGAGTGCCGGCGGGCTCCCGGGTTCGAACAGCAGACCGTCCTGATCGTGGCGGACCATCTCCGCCATCCCGCCGAGATTCGAGGCAACGACGGGCAATCCCGCGGCGAACGCCTCACGGATCACGAACGGAGCGTTTTCGATCCACACGGAGGGAACAACGAGCGCGTCTACATCGTTCAACGCCTCCGCCATCCGCTCGTGAGGAATGGGTCCGAGCTTGCGGATGAACGGCTGCCCGAGCAGCGGCGCCAGATGGTCGGAATAGCGTCGATCTCCGTGGTAGGCGGCAAGCGCTCCGAGCAGGTCCACGGTTACGCGACCAGGCGGCAATGTGGCCACGGCTTCGAGGAGGACGTGGGGTGCTTTGGACGGTATCAAGCTGCCTGCGAACGCGAGTCGGAGGGCATCCGACGGCCGGCGGATTGCCTGCGCGAATGGAGCCAGGTCGATGCCCTGGTCACAACGGAACAGCCGCCAGCACTCGATCGGCAGCCGTGCCGCCCACGCTTCCATGGTTGCGGACGGTGCGAGGAACAGATCGATGCCGCTGGAGATGTCGCGCATGTGCTCGAGGCGCGCTTCGGAGGCGGCACACAGTTGTCGTGTCGATGTGCGGCGCGCCTGCAAGCCTGACGCGATCCGGGCAAACGCGGCGACTCCCGGAAGTGGAAGCGTTCGGGCGAGTCTGCCGGCCCGATAGACGGTTGGACCGGCCAGGACGCCCGCCGGTACGCAGCTCGCGCAGCCGCCGTCGAACGGCCCGTCGCAGCGCGTACCATCCGGGCGCAGCAATTGACCGCGATGACAAAGGAGCCAGTAGTCGTTCAGCGTCATCGCCACCGGCCGTCTGGCCGCAGACGCGTGCTTCACAATCTCCGTCGATAAGCAGGTCAGATGCTGAATGTGGATGACGTCCGGATCGATCTCCTGGTCGATGATGCGTACGGCCACGCTCGCCAGCGCCGGATTGGCATAGCTGTCCTCGAACGAGGAGCAGGCCTGGAAAGTGTTGTTGATGCGGTAGACGGTTACGCCGGTGGCCGTCGCTTCCTGCCGGAGGCTGTACTCGGGACGGCTCGGATCGCAGTCACGTGTGAGCACGAACACTTCGAGACCAGAGAGCTCACTGAGTGCGTCCGCCAGCTGTTGTGTATAGATCTCGGTTCCGCCACTTGCCGCCGGCGGGTAACCGTGCACGACCAGCAGGACGCGCATCAAACGCCCTCCGTGCGGAGCAGCTCGCGTCCTTCGCGTGCCGATTTGGCGCCGAGATACTGCCCAAGTGGCATGGCGAACGCCAGGCCGGCACCACGGCAGATCGCTCGGACGCGCCGCCGGGGTTCGGCGGCCGCAAGTCGGAGATGCAGTGGCACGTTGGCACACACCGCTCGCGCGAGCGCCGGGACGGTCGGCACCGTTGACAGGCCAAAAAGCGTCTGCAGCCGCTGGTGCACACGGTAGGTCCGCTGCAATTCGTAGCGAATCGGTCGCTCGTGCGAGTGCCAGACGACTGCCGAGGGCACATATGCGAGACGGTATCCAGATGTGAGCACTTCCCTGGCCCACTCGAGGTCCTCGGCAATGGGTGTCGCGCGGAACGGATGCCTCCGCCATACCGAAAGCCGTATGCACGAGCAGACGTTGTCGAACGCGCACACGAGGTGGCGTTCGGCCGGCGACATCATGGTCAACTGCGTTGTGCTCAGCGGCGCGATGGTTTTTGCTTCGGAGTCACAGGCAACCCAGCGCGCAAGGTAGTGAGCGGTCAGACGACTCGCATCCGGCCACGCCTGCTGTCGGGCGAACGTACCTGCAAGTGTTGAGTCGTGCTGAAGAGGCCGTACGAGCTCTGAGAGCCAGTTCGACCCTGCGGGCACCGCGTCCTGGACGATGAGGACGGCAAATTCACCGCGCGCCTGTCCCAGGGCGTGGTTGCGAGTTTCACCGTGATTGAAGCTCCCGCGGTCGATCGAAGTGACGGAAGCACGATGCTTTCGAAGCGCCTCGAGCGTGCCGTCGGTCGAACCCGAGTCCACCGCCAGAACTTCCCGATCGAAGGCTGTTACCTGCACATCGATGGATTCGAGCAGCCGACGCAACGTCGGACCGCCGTTGAACGTCGGAATGACGATCGAAACGGGGGAGCTCATACTGGCTCGGCCACTCCCGACCGCAATTCCAGAAGAGCCGCATAACGCCGTTCCCACTGGCGGGCATCGTCGTCGAGCGGCTTGACCGATGGCGCGGTCGCCGCCATTCGGCTCGCAAGCGCCGGATCGTCGACAAAGCGCTGCAACCGGTCGCGAAGATCGTCAGGACGGAACGGATCATAAAGAAACCCGCCCACGCCATCGGCGACCAATTCCGGTATTCCACCCATGCGCGAGCCGATGACCGCGGCCCCGTGCATGAACGCCTCGTGGATGACGAGCGGCGAGTTCTCAGGCCAGAGGGACGGAACCACCAGGACGTCAAACGACGCGTAGATTTCAGCCAGGCGATCGCGGTCGAACGCACCGCGAAATCTTATTGGCAGGTGTTTGGTCCGACGACGGAGCTCAGCAGCGTATTGAGGAGCGACGTCGGGATCGGCGTGGATGTCGACCGTGAACCGCCCACTCAGACTTTCGACCGCTTCGATCAGAATGTGGACGCCTTTGTGCCAGGTCAGCGTTCCGACGTAGGCGAACCTCACGCCTTTAGCGGCCGTCCGCTGCACGCGCGGAACGCTGGCGAACCCATAGTCGGACACCTCGATGCGGCGTGGATCGACACCGAGCCGCACGTACTCGTCTGCGAGCGCGGACGACGGCGCCACGAATCGATCGACATGTTCGAAGACGTGGCGGGCGTAGGACAGGCGTCGTCGCAGGTCGGCGGGGGACGCGTGACTCGTCGGCAGACGATCGGCGGTCGCACGCGCGAGCAGCGGTAGCCGCTGGCGCATCCGGCTCGCCAGCCGCAGTGCTCGCCCGGCCAGCGGCCGGCGCACCCAGCGACCTACTGACATTTGCGCATGGAACGGCGATGCGCGGAAACATCGACTGCAGCGGTCGACATCGATGACGTCGCAGACGTGGGCTTCGGCGGCATGAACCCGTTGCCCGCCGGATGCGCACACCAGCGTGTAGTCGTGCAACGTGGCGACCGTGCGACACGCCACGCTCCCGGGCCAGACGCGGCAGATCAAATGAAAGGTTCAGGAGATTGTGAACGTGCAGGATGTCCGGCCGAGTGGCATCCAGCACGTGCTCGAGCTGACGATTTATCCGCGGCGACGCATAGGTCTGCTCAAAATCGTCGAATTCCCAATTGTTGACGATTTCAATGACCGTCAGCCCCTCGTGTTTCCGCCAACGGATCGTGCCATGTGGCGTCGCCGGATCGTATTCGGCCGTCACGACGAAAAGGTCGTGCCTCTGCGCAAGCTCTCGTGCCAAATCGCAGGCGTAGATCTCGGAACCGGCGCGGTGGCGCGGCAGGAAGTCGTGGATTGCGTGCAGCAACCGCAATCGCGTCATTTTCCTGCGTCTTGTGCCGCGGCCAATCGCTGGTTGCGCTCGACGCACTCCGCGACGTTGGGAGTCGTCGGCGCGGCCGCTCGAGCCTCACCGCACATGCGCGCGGCGGCGTGAAAATCCTTGAACACGTTCTCGTACAGGCCCGCCAGCTGCATGAGGGCCAGGGCGTTTCCCGGTTCGATCTCTAGGGCACGCAGGTACATGTCGCGGGCGCGCTCCGGCTGTCCGGTAAAGAGCGCCAGCGCTCCGAGATTCGTGTAGCCGCGCGCAAACCTGGGGTCGATCTCGAGTGCGCGATGGAAAGCAGCCTCTGCCTCGGTGATCCGGTTGGTCTGTGCCATGCAGATGCCGAGATTCGTGTGCGCGTTCAGGTTATACGGACGCATACGCACGACGGTCTCATACTCGGCGACCGCCCCGGCGCAGTCCCCGCTGGCGCGGAGTGTGTCGCCCAGCGCATAGTGCGGTTCCCACATGTCGGGCGCACGACTGATCGCCTCGCGCCAGAGTCGCGCCGGGTCTCTCCACAGCTCATTCCGCGCCGCCGTCATGACGCCAAGGAGCGTGCATACAATCGCGAGCGTCGCCACGGCGAGCACGCCGGGGCGCTCTCGAGTGGATAACCTGCGGCTGGCTGAGGCGACGCCGGCGAGCGCCATCACGACGCCGGCACTCGCAAGATAGGCGCGATGTTCCGCCATCCCCTCCCGCAGCGCGACGACGCTCGAGGAAGGCGCGATGACGACAAGAAACCAGAAAATTCCAAACGACGTCAGCGGAGCTCTGCGCCGAAGGGCGGTGCCGACGGCGAACAGGCCGGCGAGGCCGCCGAGCGCCAGAAGTGCTTTGGGATCGGCAAGAGAGGTCACCGCGTGGACGGCATGCATGATCGACTGCCCGACCGGTACGAAGAACAGACGCAGGTATCGCCAGATGACAATGGATTGCGTCCACAGGTTGAGCAGCGGTGCTTCCGCAGACAGAGGACCAGCCGCGACGGACAGCCGGTAGACAGCCACCACGGCCAGCAGAATCACGCAGGGCACGAACACGAACCAGGTCCTTCGCCGACGAATCGCTGGATCCCCCGGAACGAGAAGCCAATCGTAGGCCAGCAGCACGACCGGGAGGACCAGTCCCACCTCCTTCGAGAGCACCGCGAGGAGTGCAGTGATACCGGCTGCCAGCCAGAGTGCTCCACCACGCGCAATGGCCGCGCGCGCGATCAGAAGCGTGCTGACGACGAACACGCCGCACAACAGTTCCGACCGGCCCGAGACGTACGCCACCCCCTCCGACATCAGCGGGTGCATGGCGAACAAAACGGCACCGCCGAAGGCAATCCAATCGTCCATGGACTGCGGCTCGCCGGAACCTCCCATGCGCACTCGGGCGTCGGCGCAGGCACGCCGCAAGAACAGAAAGAGGAGTACCACCAGCGTGGCGTGCAAAAGCACGTTGGTCAGGTGGTAGCCAAACGGCGTATGGCCCCAAATCGCATGGTCGAGGGCATACGAGGCATTGACGACCGGCCGAAAGGGGCTATGGCTGAGGATGAAACGGACGTTCGACAGGTCGACGATGGACGGGTTGAGAACCACCGTTTCCTGGTCGTCGTAGACGAACGGGACGAGAAGCGCGTTGAGGTAGACGACCAGCGCCAGCCCGGCGGCCAGGGCGGCACCGCCGAAGCGATTCAGCGCAAGGTGTTTGTTTCCCCTTCTCGCTCTCGGTCTGGCTACAGGTGTGGCCACAGCGGGGTGCCAGTGTACATCGCCCTGAGCACCGGCCGACGAGCGAGCTTCAGTCCTGGGACATGCCCCGGCCGGCTGGCGCCGGCGACGCCGCTGAGTCGCTCCCGTTCAGTTCGGCGACGCGCGCGCGGACCTTGTCAGCCTCGGCGCCCGACGGGGACAGGCGCAAGTACTCGGCATACGCGGCACTCGCCTCGGCGCGCTTCTCGAGCCGTTCGTAGCTCGTCGCGAGCGCCAGGTGAAAAGAGGCATCTTCAGGATTCAATTCGATCGCTCGGCGATACTGCTCGACAGCCGCGGTCTCGTTGCCTACCTTGTGCAGCGCCAGCGCGAGGTTGAACGTCGTCGCATAGTCATCGGGAAACAGGCGCTGTGCCTGTTGATACGATGCGATGGATTCATCCCATCGCCCGAGCAATCCCAAGCCCCTCGCCAGATTGAATCGGTACGCCCAGCGCTGCGGATCCAACTGAGTCGCACGTTCGAAATGGGGAATCGCCTCGGCTGTGCGTCCCAGCTTCACCAACATCTGACCCAGGTTGCTCAGCGATTCGGCATCGGTGGGGTTCTTCTGAACGGCTTCCTCGAACCGCGCGAGCGCCGTGCCGTAGTCGCCCGCGTTGTACGCGACCGTGCCTGCACCGGATGGATCGAGGAACTGATTGCCGGCTTCGGGACGGGCAGCCGACGGCGCGGAGCTCGCGGCGGCGGTTTGCGGTTTCGGGGGCTGGGAAACCGGTGACTGGGTGCGAACATTCGTGGGTTGCGAACCGCTTTCTCCTCTGACCCACATCACGGCAAGGCCGACGAAAAACACACCGACCAACCCTACGGACGCGCGCGTGAGTTGGCGGCTCTTCGCGACGGCGGCCGCTGGATCGGGCGCGACAATGACGGCGCGGCAGCGAGGACAGCGCTCGCGATCGGCGCGAAATTTCGCCCCGCACTTTTCGCAAATGGCCGCGCCGAACACTACTGCACTTCCCGCCAGGACAATATGCGCACGCCGACCTGACCGATACCGTTGTTGAAGTCCTCGGGATCACCGATGACACGCATGTCGACGCCGTTCTTCCCCGCAGTACCGAAGAACAAGTGCTGGTCGACGATGAACGGAGCTGTCGCGCGGCCGGCCGTCGTCAACGCCACCGGCGACTCATTGTTGTCGATCTTCCCGTTCGCGTCCGCATCGTACGCCGCTCCGCCCGCATAGGTCAGCCCGTACAGCTTCGACGTGAAGTCCGCGCACGGATCGGCCGCCGTCTCCGTCGTTGTCGTGTAGAACACGATGTCGCCGGCGACCGACGGGGCCGTCGACGGACGTTCGCCGGTGGCCGTGCATCCGGTGCCGGCACTGACCGTGGCGAGGTCCTCAGCGAACTTCGTAAGCGCGCTCGAGCCGTTGTCCTTCAACCCGTAGAGGCGGAACGTGCCGGTTCCCCCTGGCGAGCTTGCCGGCAGAATGTCGCTGCCCGTTGCAAAGAACATGTACAGGTCGGCACTTCCAACGGCCAGCAGCGCAGACGATGCGTAGATCGGTGCGCCTGTATCGGCCATCAGGTTCACGGAAATAGTGCCGAGGTCATCGAAATTGAAGCGCCAGTAGCGGCCGTCGCTGTCCCCGACGTAGGCTTTCTTGACGATGTAGCTACCCGGATCGCTGGCCGCGGACGGGTCCGCCTGTATCGTGTTCTTCCAACCGTTGGCGGCAACATCCCCTATCGTGACGCAGCCCTTATTCGAACCCGACCCTGGCGATATCAGAGGACACGAGCTGCCGGACGTATTGCCGATGAGCGTCCCGGTCTCAGCATTGATCAGATACAAGGCATTACCGGCGCGTGGCGCGGCAATGCCGCGATTGGGAATCGAGTCCTCGATCGCTGGGAAATAGCCAGATCCGACGATGACGGCGTTGGTCGATCGTGTCGCGTCGATCGGACCGACGGCTGGATCGGACCACGTGAAGCCCACCGTTTTTTCCGCGTAAGCGGCCGTCGCCTTGAGATCGCCATAGAGCTTCAATTTTCCGCCCGGTGTGCCGTCCGCGAGGGTGAACGTCTGCGTATACGACGGATCGAAGTTGTTGTAATTGGGGAACGCCCACTTGAACGTAATCGACTCATCTGGCGAGTCGAAATGGGCCAGCATGGCAGACACCGCGGAGATACCGTCGTCGGCCGGGTCGACGCCCATGCCCGCCTCCGTGACGTCGAAGGCCTGATAGAAGGTTCCGCCGGGACCCTCCCCGATCAAGAGCAGCGTTTTCCACGTGCCGTTCAACTTGACTTCGGCGATCTTCGGCGAACTGTCCACGAAGTAATCGAATTGATCCACCGGCTGACCGTCGGACAGCACGCGCAGCTTGGGCAGAAGGTTGTAGGGAATGAATGCCCACACTTCGTAGCCGGTCCGCGCGTCCAATGCGTGGATCATGCCGTCGTTGGCGCCAAAGAAGATCATGGCGCGCCGATTCTTGTGGATGCCGGCATACGATGACGCCACATCGGCGCGTCCGTAGTCGTCGTCCGGCGGCGGATCCAGAGATGGCGGATCCATCAGCGCCGGCGTCGAGCCGATGATGGCGCCGAGCGACTGGCTCCGTACGAAGTTGATCAACGAGGTCGTCGCGGAGCCGGTGGTGCGGAGGTGTGATTCGAGTGTCGCCGCATTCGACGTATCGAATGAAACAACCGAACCGCCGCCGGCGCCGTTGGGCACGTAGGTGTAGATGTTACGGGTGGTCGGATCCGCGGGCACGCGGGCGAGGCCGGCCAACCAGGGTCGGCCGTCGAGATCCGGCCACAGACGTGTGCCGTCATTGATGAACTTCCACCCTGTCGGCTTGGTCGGATCGGCAACCGGCCTGTAGGTGCGGAACGCGCGCAGACGTCCTTCGAATCCGGGCAGCGAAAAGCCGGCCGTAATCATCATGTTGCTGCGCTGCGGGAGCGCCTGCCCGCCGGGATTGGCGGTGATGTCCGTATTCGGCAGCGCGCCGCCCGACGAGTTATTGGCATTCTTGAGGTTGACCGTTCCCACAATCGGGCTGACTGGCAGGTACTCACTGGTGGTGCCCGCCTGGAAATCGGACAGCCGTGCAAAGCCACGCTGAACGGCAAAGTTGATCGCCTTCGTCACGTCCGTGGCGGTTTGCGCATTGGTATACAGGCCGCCGCTTTTGGTCGCGATGTTCGTCAGCTGCGCGACGTCGCCGGCCTGCGGCTTCACGGCAATGACGTGGATGGGGATCTTGTAAATGACCCCCAGAATGTTGACGTTCGCGAACGTCAGCGCTGTACCTTCGACGTCACTCGTCGCCCGATACACCGCGGTTCCGTCATCCTTGCCGCTCGTGATGAGGATCACGATGGTGTTGCGACAGAGACGGGCGGTCGCAAGATCCGCCGTTGTCGCCGCGGTCGCGGCAACTTTTGCGTCGAGCAGCGCATTCGTCAGCGGGCGATCTTCGTAGCCGACGTCCCCCATGCTCGCCGGCACGAGTCCAGCGTCTTCTCCGTAAGACTTGCGAACGATACTCAATACGCTACTGGCCGTACCGTTGGCCGGTTGCACCATCGTCGAGCCGAGGGACACGAGCTGCGACGAGTTCGCCGAGCTGACGCGCGGGGCGTAGATGCCGTATCTCAGGATCCCGCCATCGCAGGGCGTCTTGTCGCCGAAGGTGCTCTGGGAGGCGTCGGTGACGCGCACGGGCTTGTCGCAGTTCGGCGAGACGCGCCATTGAGCGTTGGCCTGCCGCAGCTTGACGAGGCCCCAGCGCATGATGCTGCTGGAATTGTCGGATACGGCGGCCTCCAGGCCATTCTTCGCAATCGCATACCTGGTCGGATCCATGAAAGCGGTGTCGGCCGGGGCGTTCGACGTCAACGCGTTCGCCGGATCCCAGACCGCGGGTACCGCGGTGATGCTATCGGCGACGTAGCGGCCGCCAAGCATGTTGTCGTACTGGAAGTTACTGTAGACGCGCCGGTACGTTTTCGTCGTGCCCGTGTTGATGTTCGGGAACGCACCCATCACAGGAGCGTCGGCGGCCGTCGAGTAGAAGTTCGGATCGTAGACATTCCCGGCGCCGTCATCGAGCATCCGCAACGACGTATCGAAGATGACGATGACCGTGGGCGGCACGCGCTTGACGAAGAGCAGCGGGTCGAGCTGGGCGAAGGCCGTCGCCGACGCACAAACGATCACCACGAGCGTCAGCAGCGCCACTGACGCGCGGCGGCGCGTGTGGCGGAGCTTCGACAGCAGAAAGGAGCGGCGGCGTGATCGACGTGGCGAAATCGGTCTCGTCATTACTGCACCGTCAAAGTTCCTGTACCAACAGACATCTTCATGTTGCCGAGCGACTTGCCCGGCGTCTGCACGGCGGCCTTGCGGGCGCGCTGGTTCAACTCTTCCTGACCGCGCTGGGCGATCTGGCCGCGCTCGATTTCAGTGCTCGAGGTGCGCGCCACCGTCACTTCGATCACCTTGCGGGTACCGAAGGGGCCGAGCGCTTCCGCATGCACGGTCAGCGTGCCATTCGTGTCGGCGTTGGGATCGCCGTCAGTCTCGGCCGGGTCGTCGGCGATCCACACGGCCGCATACATCGGGCTGTCGATTTCCAGGCCCGGCGCGATGTTGGCCAGCTGCCCCCACGCAAAGAGCCGCCACTGCGGATTGTTGGCTCCCCATTGCGCCACGGCATCGGAGTCGGCTTGGAGCTGCGCCGTGGCCACGTCGAGCTTGATCGTGCCGCCGCCGGGCAACGCCTTGGTGTCTGTCGTGACGCCGTCCGAGAATGCGGATTGCGCGGTGCCGGTGAGGATATCGTTCCAGCGAGGCACCATGAGCAACTCCTCGACGACGCGCTCGACGGCGGCATCGGCAGCGTAGAGGGCCTCGACACTATTGCGGTGGTTTGCGGAGATCTTCGTCTCGGTGTTGGTGACCATCACGACCGTGGCACCGAGAGCGGTCAAGAGGAGGACGGCCATCAGCGCGATGACGAGCGCTGTGCCTTCCTCTGCGGCGAGACGGGTGCGGAGCCGGTTCATCATCGCCCCTTCACCGCGTCAGATTGAGGTTGCGCGGAGTTACGTCGAACGAAACGGTGTAATCGGGGACCTGCCGGGCGCTCTCCTGCGCACCGCCGGGATTGCGGAACAGCAGCGTGTTCGCGCCGCGCAAGGCGGCGGCGGCCACTTGAACGCGCGCCGTGACCTTGATCTTGCGAACGCGAAGCAGATCGGGATCGAACTGGCTCGAGCCGGCGCCGCAGAGGTCGCCCCCTGTTGCGTCGGTCAACATCGCTGGCGTGAGCAGGGCGAGCGAGCCTTCGTCGGCCGTGAGAACCGGCAGATTTTTGTAAGCTCCAGCGCTGTCGTAGAGACAGTTGGCAACGCCCAGCGGTGGTTTGGGCTGGAGAGGTGGATTCGGATCGCCAGAGTATTCAAAGGTGAGACCCACGACGTTGTCGACGAGCGGAACATCCGTAGTGGCGCCGTTGTAGCGCCGCAGCTGCGATGCCGTCTCCTCGCCCGGACACGTCCGATCGCTGTTCGGCCGGCACCAGTAGTACGTATTGCGCTGGACCTGCGTGACCGAAGCGCCAACGTCATACGGGTAGCTCAGGTCCTGCCCGTGATGCTGCAAGTGGGCCGCGTCGTCCTGCACCTGTGTGATCGTAAAAGTGTCGAAATTTCCGCTCGTGTCGAAAATGATGACCTCCATCCCCTCGGTGAACCCGCACAGCTCCTGCCCTGACGGACAGTTGGGCTGATTCGTCACCTTCAGCTCGGCGGACACGTTCGGCATCGGACTGCTGATCGTGGTTTGCGAGTAGGTGTTGGGGATGTACGCCAACGTGATCGTGTCCGACCGGAACACATCGATGGCATCGGGATTCGTACGGCCGACGCGGCGTGGGACCACAGGCGCGAAGAAGTTCACGAGCGAGCCGGTGACCGGACCCTGGTAAGTGCCGGCCCCGCTCATCATCAATTCCCGGAATAGAACGTCGGACGTGACGCGCGCCCGCTGTTGAATGTCCGATACTTCCGGTGTCGTCTGAGACGCCCCCTGCGCCGGATTGACCAGGTTGAAAATGGCACCGGTGATGGTGATCATGATCGCGGAAGACACCAGCAGCTCGATGAGCGAGTACCCGGCTTCTGACCGCAGATGCGCAGTACGGCTCATGCGGCCTTCCTTGTCTTCATGCTGACGAGCAGCGAATCTCCGTTCATGCGTGTCCGCGTGAACGACGAAGCCACCCTTGCCTGTTCGTTCGAAAGCGGAGTCACCAGAACCTGGATGACGAGCGTGTTGTTCGGGTTTGTCGGCAGCGGGGTAATCGACCAGCGCCGGACGTAGGCCGCCGTCGGCGGCGTAGTCGCCCCGGTCCCGACCCAGGTGCCGGCCGCATCCAGGAAGTCGAAAAAGCCGGTCGTGTTCTGCTCGAGCGAATCGGCCGGCGAAGGATTGAGCCCTGTACCGTTCGACGTCATCGGATAGACGGTGAGGTTCGTGGTCGTGTCCGACAGCGGCAGACCCTGACCCGCGTTGTCGAATCCCCAGGTCAGCGACCGGATCTGCTCCATCTTCTGCTCGGCCATCGCCGACGTGGAGGTTCCACTGCGTGCGGAAAGGTTGGCGCGCGTCGACGCCGCAAACAACTGGGCGACACCAAGCGACACCACGGTCAACAGCCCCATCGCGATGACGACCTCGACGAGCGTGAAGCCCCGGTTATTGCTGCAACTGAATCTTGCCGGAGCCATTGATCGTCATCACTTTCGATTTGTTGTTCCGCGTGACCGTAACCGACAGCGGAGCCGCGATCGTTTGAGCCACGTTGGCGACGACCTGGTATGCGGTTCCGTCGGAGCGGAATTCGATGGTCGCGTCGGCGACCGTTGCACCGTTCGGCAGCACGCGCGTGGGACCGTCGTAGTTGGGCCGTGTGGTCAGGTCGGCGTCCGCCGGAAACGGGTAGGCGCTGAGCAGGCAACGATTGGACGCGGTGTCCGCTGCCGTTCCCAGCACTTCGACGGTGCGGTAATAGCCGGCGGCAGGACAGTTCAGGCGGACCCGCAGCGACCGGTTCGCACTGACGGCGCGCAGACGCGCACTGTGGAACTCCCGCTCGAGCTCTCGCGCAGCCCCATTCAGCTTGCTACCCTCCGTGACGTCAAGGAGCACGGGGACGCCGATGGCCAGGAGCGTCGCCGCGACGGTGACCGTCAACATCAGTTCCGTGAGGCTGAATCCGTGCTCGCTTTGGACTGACCGGACCATTGCGAGCCGTAGGTCAGCAATAGCACTGCCACGAAACTCAGCCTGAGATGACAGCCGTATCTCGAAGCAGGGAGGTTATTTAGACAGTATTTGGATCGACTTTCCGGCGATCAGGCTAAGGGCTGTGCCGTTTTTGAACGGTCGCGTGACGGTTCTGACAGGACGTGTGCGGGAAGCGGCAGAGTGACAATGAAGTGGGCCCCGCCCTCACCTGGATTGGCAACTGCCACGCGTCCGTTGTGGGTCACGATGATCTTTTGGACCAGTGCCAGGCCCAGGCCGATCCCTCGCGCTTTGGTCGAAAAGAACGGCCGGAAAACCCTGGGTGCGACGGCCGGATCGATACCCGGGCCGTTGTCCACGACGTCGATCCGCAGCGCCCGTTGCGGCGCGTCGACGTGTCCGTCGACAAGGACTATCGGCGGATCCCGCCGATCGACACAGGCTTCAAGGGCGTTTCGACACAGATTGCTGAACGCCTGGCGCAAGAGCACTTCGTCGCCCTCAACTGATTCGAATGCGCCGCGCACTTCGACCCGTCCGCCGCGCGCGGTCGCCTCGCCTCTGATCTCGTCGGCTGCACGCTCGACAATCGCGCGCATGTCGACGGGTGCGAGAGCCAATTCTGTTGGTTTGGCGAAGTTCAGGAAATTCGTGACGACTTCTCCGAGCGCGTCGGCTTCGTCGCGGATGCCCTGCACGTAGGGCTTGAACTCGTCGGGAAGGCGCGCGGGATCGAGCAGGCGACTGTAGCCGTGAATTGTCGCCAGACCGTTTCGGAACTCGTGGGCGATGCCGGCGGTCAGTTCGCCGAGTCGCGCCAGGCTGTCCTTCAGGCGTAACTGCTCTTCGAGGTCCACGATCTCCGTCAGGTCGGTGAACAGGCACATGACGCCGTGCGCCTGACCGGTCTCGCTTCGCACGGGCGAAGCGGTCACGCCGATGTGGGTGGCGCCCGGCGCTCCTGCCGAGAGTGCCACGGCGCGCCGGACGATGGCGCGGCCAGTCGAGGCGCACTCTTCGATAATCCCGGAAAGAGACGGCGCATAACGGAGTACGTCGCGCAACTCCCTGGACCTGCTCTCGCCCAGACCAAGAAGCCGTCGTCCGGCAGGGTTGAGCGTGCGCACCTCGCGACGCTCCGACACGACGAGCAGCCCCGACGTCATGCTCATGACAATCTCGGCGCTCAAACGTTCGGAGGCTTCGGCGCGCGCTTTCATCGCACGCTCCTGGGCACGAAGCACCTGCAGAGCGTCCTCCATGGCCGTAGCCATGAACGCCGTCTCGGCTCCTTCGGTGCGGTTATCACGGCTGACTGCCCGCGCCGCCGCGAAGATCCGCAGGACGGCGTAAGCCAGCACCGCCGCCAGCACGCTGACGATGACGATCAAGCCGAGGAAGAGATATCCGGTCTGATTCATTTCAAGGATGCCGTCAGCAGGGCTATCAGGTGTTGCGAACCGTGGAAGGTGAGGACGTAACATGCCGGCGTACCACTGCAGAATGCGCTCACCAACGAGGGAAGCCAATAACGCGCCGATGGCAATAAAGGTTCCGAATGGCAAGGCCTGCTTCAGGTTTCCTCGCCGTGAGAGGATCAGGAGCACACCGAGAAGCGATCCGGTGACCGACGAGACGACCAGCGTCACGAGTACCTGCTTCCATCCGAGGAACGCGCCAACCATCGCCAGCATCTTGACGTCGCCGCCGCCCATACCCTCCTGACCGGCAAAGCGGTAGTAGGCTTCGCCAATCAGCCACAACACTCCCCCGCCAATCAGCACACCCAGCACGGCATCGAACACCCCAGGCGGCAACACCAGGCTGAACACCAGCCCGGCAACAATGCCCGGCAAGGTAATGACGTTCGGCAGGATTTGGTGCTCGAGGTCGATGGCAAACAGCACGATCAGCGCGCACGCAAAGAGCACGCGAACGGCCATGAGCGCGGTCAAGCCGAAGACGGCGTAATGCAGGACGAACACAACGGCGGTCAGGATCTCGACGATGGGGTAACGAAGGTTGATGCGGGAGCGGCAGCTGCGGCACCGTCCGAACAGCAGGAGATAACTGATGACCGGGATGTTGTCGTACCAGCGCAGTTGATACTCGCAGCCCGGGCAACGTGAGCGCGGTCGCAGCAGGGACGCGGCACGCGGCAGCCGGTAAATGCAGACATTCAGAAAGCTGCCCACGCACAGCCCCAACCCGATGACGATGGCGAGCACGCCGAAATCGCTCATGGCTGCGCCTTCCGTGCGGCCGGCATCGGGTGGAGCTCGGATTGCGGCGACACACGTACCGCGCCTGTGCCAGGATCGAGCTCGAAAGGCGCGCCGCTGGGATCGGCCGGCATGCCGCGCAGCACACCGCGCCGAATCAGCCACTCCCAGCTGAAAGGACCGCCGTCTGGTGGTGGGAAGCGAAGGACCAGCAGCTGCAGCTGATCGATGAGGTCGAGCGCGTCGACTTGCATCAGGCCACGGCGGGCCATTCGCTGCAGCCACGCTTCCTCTGACTGCAGGATCTGCTGCAGCAGAAATCGTGCTGAGGCGCGGTCACCCCCTTCGATCAGCATCGTGGCGGCGACAGGCTCGAGCCAATTCGGCGCATTCGGCTGCGTTGCTGCAAGACGGAACCATCGCGCCGCCGCCTCCATATCCCGCAGCTGCCAGTAATAGACGAAGGCGACGTCGTGGTAGTACTGCCACTTCGTCGGCTGAGCGCTGATGCCTTTCCGCAGCAGGGCAATCGCCTGATCCGGGCGGCCTGGTCCGCCCGGGTAGCCTTCGCTCAGGAAGATCGCGCCGAATCGGTAGGCGATGTTGAAGTACGGATCGAGCGAGGTCGCAATATCGAGCAGTGGGTAGAGGAGCTCGTATTTACGGGTGCCGGCCTTCGCCAGGCGGTCGCCGCCGTACTCCTGAATTGCGCGAATCCAGTAGACATCGGCCGCCAGCGCGTCGTATTCCAGCGCGATCCGCCGGAGCGCCGGCCCCGACTTGACGTAGAGGATCGAACGCGCCTGCTGCTCGTCGCGCGGATACCAGCTGTCCCGCGCCATCTGAAGGCCGATGGCGACGCCCGCAGACGCCAGCGAGGCGGCCACGGCCGCGATCAGGGCGCCTCGCCGCATCACTTGAAATCCCGGCGTGAAAAAATGACCACCGCGGCAATGAGCAGTGCGGCGATGTACGCGCTGCCGTAGGCGACGCTCGTCGCCACGTAACCGGCAGGGACTGGCAATCCGTGCACGACCTCGGTCTTCACGTCGAACGCCGACAGGTCGGGCATCACGTGATAGATCGCGCGCGCCAGCCAGATCGCCGGGCGCGACTCCACGATCTTGTCGAAATTCTTCAAGTCCGCATTGAAGTTTCCGACCACGAACACGCCAAAGGTGAACGCCGCGGAGAGAATGGGGCTGGAAAACGTCGAGAAAAACAGCGCCACGGCCGTAATGAGCATGAGCTCCATGAAAATGAGCAGTGTCGCCTTCAGCATGCGCGGATCGACGCCCGGCGTTTCCCAACCTGCCTTGAACTCGGCGGTCTCGGTCCAGGTCATATAGGCAAGGACCAGGTAAATCGCCAGCGTCATCACCGCGACGTTGACCGCAAGCGTCAGCACCAGACCCGCGTACTTGCCGACGATGAACTGCGGCCGGCTGATTGGCTTCGACAACAGTGCGTAGATGCTGCGCCGCTCCACTTCCTTCGAGACCAGGCCGATGCCGATGAAGATGGCGATGAACAAGCCGAACACGGAGGTTGCTGCCAGACCGAGATCCTTGATGATCTTCACGTCCTGCCCGGCGGTGAGCTGACCGATCAGATACGAGGACGAAATGAGGAGGATCGCGAACAGCACGAGATTGTAGGGGACGCGATCGCGCACCGATTCCTTGAAGACGTTGACGGCGACCCAGCTAATCGCGCGCACGGCCTGCCTCCGAACTGACCCGCGAGCCTTCGCCGACTTCGGCCACGCGGCGAACGAAGAAGTCCTCGAGCGTGTCGCGGATGGGATTGAGCGACACGAGCGTGGCTCCGGTTGCCGACAGGTCGGCCAGCACGCGCTCCGGCGGCGCGGTGAGCGGCAGCTCGAGCGCGTAGCGATCTTTCGAGATCTCCGTCGCGCGCACGGCGCGCGACCCGAGCCGGGCGACAACATCAGGCCGCAGGCCGGCCATCACGAGCTCCCAGCCTCGCACCTGGAACGCCAGCATGTCACTGAGACGGCCGGCAGCCGCGAGGCGGCCCGCCGCCACGACGGCGACGCGACTGCACAGCGCTTCGGCGTCGGCGAGGATGTGTGAGCTGAAGAAGACCGTCCGCCCCTGGTCGCGCAGCTCGAGGATCAATTCGCGCACCTCGCGACGACCCAGGGGATCGAGGCCGGACATCGGCTCGTCGAGAAAGACGACCTCCGGATCGTTGAGAAGTGCCTGCGCGATACCCACACGCTGAATCATGCCTTTCGAAAACTTGCGCAGCTGCTGGCGTCGTCGCTCCGGAGCGATGCCGACCCGGTCCAGGAGGGATTCGGCGCGCCGGCGCGCGTCATGGCTGGAATAGCCGAACAGATGCGCAAAATACTCGAGCAGCTCTTCCGCCGTCAGGTAGTCGTAAAAGTACGGGTTTTCCGGGAGGTAGCCGATCCGCTGACGCGCGCGGACGTCGCCGACCGGCCTGCCCAGGATCTCGGCGGTGCCGGCCGTGGGAAAGATCAGCTGCATCAGCAGCTTGAGCGTGGTTGTCTTGCCCGCCCCGTTCGGTCCCAGAAAACCAAAGACTTCGCCCGGTGCGATGTCGAGAGACAGGCTGTCGAGCGCCCGGTAGCGGCGGCGCCGCCAGAAGCCGACGAAATAGTCCTTGGTTAGTCCTTCGATGCGTATCGCCGACGACATAAGAAAGGATGAAGGAGGAAGGATGAAGGAAGAAGACAGAACCCCGAACTTCTCAATTCTTCTTCCTTCTTCCTTCTTCCTTCAGCCTTCTACCTTTCTTATCGGCTGCGTTTCAGCTCCAGTTCAATAGCCGCCTCGAACGCCTGCCCGGTGATGCCGCCGACCTTCCGGCCGTTGATGAAGAAGGTGGGCGTGGAGGTGACGCCCGCCTTGACCCCCTGCTCGATGTCCGCCCTGACCTGGGTCAGCGCCGCCGGATACTGGGCATCGAAGTCGGAGATGCCCACCTGCGCTGCCCCCTGCTTCACCACCGGTGCCGTGAGCGTCGGCTGGTTCGCAAACAGCCAGGCTTCGAGCTTCTCCGACGTCCCCTTCGGCCGCGCCATGACGTAGGCCGCGGCGGCTTCGCACGCGGCAAAGTGCTGGCCGCCCGACGTGTTGCACTCCGGGTCGAGCGGGAAGTGCTTGAGGACGTATTTCACCTGCCCAGTCCCGGTGTACTTCGCGAGGATGCCGCGGTACTCGTTGTAGGTCAGGCGGCACGGTGGACATTGAAAGTCGTTGAACTTCACGACGACCACCTTCGCCCCTTCGGCATCGACTGGCATGTCGACCTTTGGCTGCACGTCCCACCAGCGTTCGAACTCCGCGCGCTGCGCGTCGGTGAGCGGCGGATACTGCGGCGGTGCGGCAACTGTCTCCGTGAACGCGGCGCCTTCGCGCGGGAACATGGAAATGAGCGCCGTGGCGCCGCCGAGGAACAGGACGGTGATGAGCAGCGCAACGGGACTTTTCGAGAGGGCGCCGGCGTCACGCGCCGCGCGTCGAGGCAATGTGGTCATGGGCAGTTTCGTGGCTCCGCCAGAAATGATGAAGACAGCAACGACGGCAACATAGGTGGTCACGCACAACAGGCAGACGGCCTTCAGCTGGAAGAACGATGCCCACGCGAGGTAGAGCACGAACGCCAGCGCGACCGTCGACAGTACGAAGATATACCCGGCGATGTTCTCGCGCTCCGCATCGTTCCGCCGCCCGCCGAGCGCGGACAGAAGCAACACCAGGGCGAAGTACAAAATGCCGCCGAGCGCGACCGGTACGCCCCAGAAGCTGCCGTAGCGGCTCAGGTACGCCTGCGTGCAGCTCACGGTGGCGCTGATGTCGCAGGCGCTCGAATAGGAAGGGTCGGTGACGAGGCGGTAGTGCACGTAGGCGGAAGCGGACGCCGCCCCCAGCCCCAGCAGCGCGAAGGCCACCAACAGCGTTCGTGTCCTTGAAGTCATGTAAACGTTCAGTTTAGCAAGAGACTGTCATCCAGCTGCCAGCCGCCAGCCTCCAGCTCCCCGCAGCCAGCTCCCAGTTATGGTTCAGCGAATTTCCACGCCGTGGCCCGGGGCGCCCGATTCCGGCATGTTGCCCGAGAAGGTGGCGACATCTCCATAGATGACGCGATCCGAGTTCGTGCCGAACGATCGGATGCCGCTATGACCCGGGTTCGCAGGATCGGCAGTGGCGTAATACTTTTCCAACGGCACGACGCCGTTGCAGGTTGGCACTTCATCCGTTTTGACCGTTCCTCCGAGCTGGATGACATACCCGCTCTTCTGGAGCGGATCGGATTGCGTGAGATCGGGACTCAGGAATGCGGAATCCGAGCCCGGTGGCGGTGTGCCGAGGCTGACGAGTGTCGGGGCATAGGCTTGATTGCCGCAGGCCTGCATATACGCGAATTGCGCCTGGTTGATGGTGTGCAAGGATGCCAGCGCAGCCGTTTCTGCCGCCCGCACACGGGCGTGCCCGACCCCGATCACCGCCAGGGAACTGACCACGCCGATGAGGGCCATGACGATCAGGATTTCAATGATCGTGAAGCCTGACGGGCTGGCTGCGCGGCGCATAGGCCATTATCGCTCGTAAGAGCATTCGCACACGCCCGGCCTGAAGGCCGGGCCTACGGTGAGAACCAAAGCTCGCAGCTGGCAGCTGCAGCTAGCTGGCGGCTGGAAGCTGGCAGCTGTTACTGAATCGGCGTCGCCGCGCCGCCGACGACCATTTCTGCTTCGGTTGGCGGCGTGCCGCCGGAATTGAAGAAGATCGTGCCGTTGCCGGACGTCGCGAAGGATCGACCACCGGACACGCCGAGCGACGCAGGCACCGCTGACACGTAGAACGCCGTGTTCGTTGCCGTGCCGTTGCAGTCGTTTGCGCCGGGCAGGCCCGCCGAGCCCGCCGCAAGCGTGATCGTATAGCCACTCTTCGATGATGGGTCGGCCGACAGATCGGACGAGATGAACCCGATGCTGCTGTTCGGGCAGGGCAGCACGAGGACGCCGAGCAGGACGGCATAGCCACCTCGTCCTGCCGACGAGGCGTAGTTGGTTTCGGCGCTGTTGACCGCGCGGAGCGATCCGATCGCCGCCGATTCATTCCCCGACATGCGTGCCCGCTGCAGCGCGGGCACCGCGATGGCGGCAATGATGCCGATGATCGCGACGACGATTAGCAGTTCAATGAGCGTGAACCCGCGGTCGCCGTCGGTCTTTGACATCGCTCTCATCGTACTGTCCCTGCACAGGTCTTTCTGAAATGCTGAAGTGTCCTGGCCGCGTGCGAACACCCGAAGGTTCCGCTGTCCGCACCGCATCGGGCGCCGGCGAACTGCCCAGGTCTGGCGTCCGCCGCGATCATAAAAAACGAGGCCGCCAGGGTCGCCCCAGGCAGCCTCGTTCCAGCATCAGACCTGGCTCGTACTCTTACTGGATCGGCGTGCCGCCGCCGCCGGGCGCCATCTGCGCTTCGGTCGTCGGGGTCGCGCTGTTCGTGAAGAAGATCGTGCCCGCGGCGTTGGTCGCGAAGCTGCGATTGCCGGTCGTTCCCTGGGTCACCGGGATTGACGTGCCGTAGTATGCCGTGCGGCTCTGCACCGAGCCGTTGCAGTCGAGGGCGACGTTGGCCGCGCCGGCACCGTCCGTCACGTCAACCGTGTAGCCGCTCTTGATCGACGGATCCGAGCTGAGGTCGGGCGAGATGAATCCCTGCGACGAGTTCGGGCACGCAGCCGCCAGCGTCGGGAGGAGAACGGCGTAGCCGCCGCTGCCTGCCGCCGAGGAGTAGCTCGCCTGCGCGCTGTTGATCGCTCGCAGCGAACCGATGGCCGAGGACTCGTTACCCGACATGCGGGCGCGGAGAAGACCCGGAACTGCAATGGCTGCGATGATGCCGATGATGGCGACGACGATGAGCAGCTCGATGAGCGTGAAACCTTTCTGACTACGAACTTTCATGACCTTTGCTCCTCAAGAAGTGTTTGGCCGCGTGACTGCGGTTCGTCGGTCTCGACTGGCAACAGTGCAGCGGCCGACGGCCAGCCCTTCAGCAACGTGGGTGCCACTGCTCCTCTTGAGACGCTCTCAACGAGCAACTGGCTTGGTGTGTAAGGGTTAGTGGGGGTTCACGGTCTCGGGTCCGACCGCGATCCACCTGCCAATTTTCGGCCGAGTGACAAATCCTGTCAACCGCGGCTGTCGTTTTTTGCGCGTCCCGCCCACCGCGGGTGACCGCCGTTCGAACCCCTACATCTCGTATTTCTTGAGCAGATAGCGAAACTGGCGGAAGCTCAGCCCAAGCAGCTCGGCCGCGTTTTTCTTGACGCCCTTTGCCCGGCGCAGCGCTTCAGCGATGTACTCGCGCTCAATGCCCTCGACGTGTTGCTCCAGATCGAAGCCCGCTTCCATCAGATCATCGGAGGCCGCTGTCGTCACCGACAGGGGAGCGGCCTCAGCCGCGTCACGGACGGCATCCGGGAGGCTCTCCGGCAGAATGGCGGGCGTCCGCTCGAGCGCGACGGCGCGCTCGATCGCATTCTCCAGCTCACGGACGTTGCCGGGCCAGGGATACGCCCGAAGACAGGCAATGGCCGCTCCGGACATGCCCGTGATGTCCTTCTTCATTTGCACCGCGAACTTCGTCACGAAGTGGTCGGCGAGCATCGGAATGTCCTGACCGCGCTCGCGCAACGCGGGCAGACGCACGGGGATGACGTTGATCCGGTAGTAAAGGTCCTCCCGGAACTCCCCGGCCGCAACCATCTTCGAGAGATCGCGATTGGTGGCGGCGATGATGCGGATATCCGCCTCGACCTCCTCGGTTCCACCGAGGCGCCGGAACTTTCGCTCCTGCAGGACGCGCAGCAGCTTGACCTGCACCATCGGGCTCATCTCGCCAATCTCGTCGAGGAAAATCGTCCCCTTCTCTGCAACCTCGATGAGCCCCTTCTTGTTGCTGTCGGCTCCCGTAAACGCACCGCGCATATGACCGAAGAGCTCCGACTCGAGGAGCGTTTCTGGCAGCGCGCCGCAGTTCAGGGCGACGAACGGCCGATCGCTGCGCGCCGACCTGACGTGGATGGCGCGGGCGACGAGCTCCTTCCCGGTGCCTGATTCGCCGCTGATGAGAACCGTGCTGCTGGTCGGGGCGATCGTCTCGATCAAGTCGAACAACGCCACCATCGCGGTGCTGGTCCCGATGATGTTCGCGAAGGCATGAGAGGTCTTCAGCGCGCGCTTGAGCAGGACATTCTCCTGCTGCAGTTGCCTCCGCTCCATCTCCTTGCGAACGCGCATCCGCAGATCGCCGACGGCACTGGGAGACTTGTGGACGTAATCGGCAGCGCCCAGCCGCAGCGCATCCACCGCCGTATCCGTGGACGCAAAGGCCGTCATCACGATGCTGATGATCCCCGGATCGATGCGCTTCGCTTCCCGCAGCACGTCCACGCCTGTCATCTCCGGCATGCGGATGTCCGTGATCAGAACATCCACCCGCTCGCGACTGAGGATGTCGACCGCGGTTTTCCCGTTATCCGCCACGAGCACGTCGTAGCCGTCACGCCGCAGCACGATTGACAACAGCTCACGCATCGAGCGCTCATCGTCGACGACGAGCACGCGCGAGGCGTGGGCGGTTGCCGGCGTATCGGCGTCCGTCAGTTCAGTGTTGATAGCCATCGCTTCGTTCGTCAGTGCGCCCCTTGCATCTTCGCTGCGAACCGCCCCGCTCGATCTCCTGCTGCCTGAACGTCGGCCGGAAATCTCACCCGCAGCGTGGTCCCTTCTCCTTTGGTCGACGTCACTTTGATCTCGCCGCCGTAGTCGCTCACGATCCGATGCACGATCGAAAGCCCCAGACCCGTACCGCGAGTAAACGCACCGTGGAACGGTTGGAAGATCCCTTCGATTTCCTCCGGGGCAATCCCGACGCCTTCATCGGTGACCGCCAGCTCGACCTCCCCAGCGGCTTCGTCGCTGGCTGTGGACAGCGTGAGGCGTCCTCCGGACGCCATCGCCCGCAGCCCGTTGGTGGCAAGGTTCCAGACGATCTGGCGGATCTGCGCCTCGTCGGCCTGCAACTGCACCGGGGAAGCCGGGACGTCAACGGCAATCACGTGCGTCTCGTGCAACTCCGGGCTGTTCTCCAGCAGCCGAGCCGTGTCGGTAATGACGGTACGCACATCGAATCTCGTCATGGCCTGCCGCTGCGGACGTGCGTAAGCCAGGAAACTGCGAATCGTGTCGTTGAGCCGCTCGGACTCCCGCAGCACGATGTCCATGAGCTGACCTTGCTCCTCGGTCAAGGGCAGTTCCTGACGGAGGATCTGAATCGACCCGGACATCGATGCCAGCGGGTTGCGAATCTCGTGCGCGATGCCCGCGGCCATCTGACCGACGGCGGCGAGGCGTTGCTGCACGTGCGCCTGGCGGTCCTGCTTGCGCGCTTCGGTCACGTCCTGGAAGATCACGAGAAAGCCCGTTTCGCCGCGCGGGGTCATGAGCGGGGCACCGCTCAGGCCGAGCTCGATCGATCGTCCGTCGCCGCAGCGGAACGGGACCTCCAGCCTCGCCAGTCGCGGCCGGCCGTGAGGGCGCGCGAAGAGTCCCTTGAGCTCCGGCGGGAACTGCAGGACCTCCTCCACGTGCCGGCCGATGACGCCTCGAGAAGGCAACCCGGTAATCGCTTCCGCGGCACCGTTGAACGTCATCACGCGTCCATCCATGTCCGTGGTCATCAAACCGCTCGTCAGACTGTCAATCACGTGCTGACTGAACGCCTGCAGGTCCGCCAGCTCGGTCGACGCCTTTTCGAGGCGGGCGTCGGCGCGGCGCAGCCCCTCCGCGAGATATCCCGTCAAGATGGCGACCGCCAGAAACCCGAACACGTTGAGCCCGACGGTAAAGACCGCGACACGCAGCGGCGGCAACGCGGCCGCCACCGCCACCGGCAGTATGGGTTCCGCGGCGTATTGCGACGCGGAGATCCCGGTGTAGATCAGCGAGCCGAGAACGGCCACCATCATCCCGCCGCGCCATGACTGAATGACGGTGGCGGCGATGATGGGCAGCGCGTAGAGCGAGGTGAAATAGCTGACGACGCCACCCGTGAGGTGCACGATCCCCGAGACGATGATGGCGTCGGCCCCCAATTGCAGGTCGACGATCCAGCGGTGCCGCTCGACGTGCCGCAGCATCAGGCTGTAGACCATCGTCAGCGCATAGGTCAGCCCGATCATGAAAAAGAACGGATCGACAGCCAGTGACCCTGGGGCCTTGATCTGAATCAGGATCGCGGAGCCGAGCAGCAGCGTGATGACCGCTGCCCGCCCCGCAATGAGCCACAGGAGCTTCCGCCGCACGGACGGTGATCCACTCTCGTTCAAACTTCACCCTTGGTTTGTCGTCATTTCTTACCGCTCGCGGGGCCCCACCCCCGCTCGCTCGCGGGCTCGGCGACTTCGCGCCGTCGCTCGGGCCGCAGGCGCTTCTCCGCCTTCTTCCTTTTCTTCTGTCTCTACCCGGTGAGCTTGCTGATCAAGTCGAAGATCGGCATGTACATCGCGATGACGATGCCGCCCACGACGACGCCGAGGAAGGCAATCATCACCGGCTCCATCAGCGTGAGCAGGCCGGCCACTGCCGTATCCACTTCCTCTTCGTAGAAATCGGCAATCTTCGAGAGCATGGCGTCGAGTGCGCCCGTCGTTTCGCCGACGTTGATCATCTGCACCACCATCGACGGGAATACGTTGGTCTCGCGCAATGGGCCGGACACGGTTTCGCCGCGCTCGATGCCCGACCGTGTCGTCTGAATGGCGTCTTCAATGATGGCGTTGCCGGCGGTGCGCGCCGTGATATCGAGACCGTCGAGGATCGGCACACCGGAAGCAAGCAGCGTGGACAGCGTCCGGCAGAAACGGGCGACGGCGACCTTGCGGAGAATGCCGCCGAGAATCGGCGTCTTCAGCAGCAGGCGATCGATCATCCGCCGCCCTCCCTCGGTCGCGTAATAGGTCTTGATGCCCCAGCCGATCAGACCGATCACGACGAGTACGATCCAGCCGTATGCCACGATCCCGTCGCTCAGCGCGATGACGACGCGCGTTGGCATCGGCAGCTGGGCGCCAAGGCCTTGAAAGAGCGATGCGAAGGTCGGGATGACCTTCCAGAGGATGGCGCCGACGACGAGGACGGCGATGACGATGACCGCGACGGGATAAATCATCGCGGACTTGACTTCGCCCTTCAGCTTGACCGCCTTCTCGATGTAGACGGCCAGGCGTTTGAGGATCGTGTCGAGAATACCGCCCGCCTCGCCGGCGGCGATCATGTTCGAGTACAGGGCGTCGAACGTCTTCGGGTGCCGCTTCATCGCATCCGCGAGGGCGGCGCCCGCCTCGACGTCTTCACGAACCTTCAGGATTGCCGCAGCGAAGTGCTTGTTCGGCTCCTGTCTGCCCAGGATTTCCAGACACTGGACGAGGGGCAGCCCGGCATCGATCATGACGGAGAACTGGCGCGTGAAAATGGCCAGATTCTTCGCCGGCACCGACTTGCCTTTCGGCGCCTTGACCTTGGTCTCCTTGCTCTTCGCAGCCTTGGCGGCATCGATCCGCGTGACCATGATCTGATCGCGCCGCAGCGCGGCGACGGCAGCATCCATCGAGTCGGCCACGTGCTCGCCGCTGATGGTCTGACCCGTTCTCGTCCGTCCCGAATAGGCAAATGTTGGCATGACCTTCTCTCGTAGTTACTCGGTCCGCTCTGTCTGCTTTTCTCAACGCTGGTGGGGACCCACCCCTCGCCTTCGCTGAAGCTACGGCGGACTCGCCGAGCCTTCGGCGTTCGTCCTTCGTCCTTATCTTGTGACCGTTGTCCGGGGCATCCCGGGCCGCTGGCCCATCCCCGCCCCCGGCACGACACCCGCGCCGCGGCTGATCATCTGCTCCAGTTCGTCCTTCAGGGACGATGCGCTCATGGCGATTTCAAGCGTGATCAACCGCTTCTGATAGAGCGTGGCCAGGCACTGGTTCATCGTCTGCATGCCCATCTTTTCCTGCCCGGTCTGCATCGTCGAATAGATCTGGTGCACCTTGTCGTCGCGTATCAGGTTGCGGATAGCCGGATTGGGCACCATGATCTCGAGCGCCACGACGCGCCCCTTGCCGTCGGCACGCGGCATCAGCGCCTGGCAGACGATGCCTTCGAGTACGAGCGAGAGCTGCGTGCGAATCTGTCCCTGCTGGTGCGCGGGAAAGACGTCGATGATGCGGTTGATGGTCTGCGCCGCCGAGTTCGTGTGCAGCGTCGCCAGCGTCAAGTGGCCGGTTTCCGCGATGCGCAGCGCGGATTCGATCGTCTCCAGGTCGCGCAACTCGCCGATGAGGACGATGTCCGGGTCTTCACGGAGGGCGGAACGGAGCGCGGCCGCAAAGCCCATCGTGTCCTGGTGCACCTCGCGCTGGTTGACGAGGCAGCCCTTGTGCTGGTGCACGAACTCGATCGGATCCTCAATCGTCAGGATGTGATCGCGGCGCTCCGAGTTGATCTTGTCGATCATCGCGGCCAGCGTCGTCGATTTCCCGCTGCCCGTCGGGCCGGTGACGAGGACGAGTCCTCGCGGCCGTTCCGCCAGCGTGGCGATCACCGCCGGCAGCCCGAGCTCGTTGAACGGTTTGATCTGTTCGGGGATGACGCGATAGACGGCAGCCACAGCACCGCGCTGATTGAAGACGTTGCAGCGGAACCGCGCGATGTCCCGGATCCCGAACGAGAAGTCGAGCTCCATGCTTTCTTCGAAGCGCCGCTTCTGTGAATCGGTGAGCACGCTGTAGGCCAGGGCCTTCGTGTCGGCCGGGCCCAGCGGCGGGAGATCCAACGGCTGCAGATGCCCGTGGATGCGTACCTGCGGCGGCGTGTTGGTCGTGATGTGCAGGTCGGACCCGCTCACCGCAACCAGGGTCTTCAAAAGTTCGGGCAGTGTGGCCATATGTGTCTGCTTTTCTCAGTGCTCGCGGGGCTTCCCCAGCTCCCCAGCTCCCCAGCTCCCCAGCTACTTGACTGTTTCCCTCGCCACTTCCTCGATGGTCGTAACGCCCTCCATGACCTTGCACAGGCCGCTGCGGCGGAGCGTGATCATCCCTTCCTCGATCGCCTTGCGTTTGAGCTCGAGCCCTGAGGCGCCGACCAGGATCAGCTCGCGCAGCTCCTCGCTGATCTCCATCACTTCGTAGAGGCCGACGCGCCCCTTGTAGCCCGTGTTGTTGCACCTGTCGCAGCCCTTGCCCTTTTTCGGGACGACTTTCTGCGCCTCGTCGGCGGTGAAACCGGCCTCGACGAGAGCCTGCGGCGCGTGCGGCTGGTCGTGCTTGCAGTTGCTGCACACGCGGCGGACGAGGCGCTGGGCACAAATGAGATTGACCGAGCTCGCCACCAGGAAGGGCTCAATGCCCATGTTCATCAAGCGGCTGATCGTGCTCGGCGCATCGTTGGTGTGCAGCGTCGAGAGCACCATGTGGCCGGTAAGCGACGCCTTGACGGCAATTTCCGCGGTCTCGAAGTCGCGGATCTCGCCGACGAGGATGATGTTCGGGTCTTGACGCAGGAACGAGCGCAGCGCGGCGGCAAAGTTGAGGCCGATGTTTTCGCGCACCTGCACCTGGTTGACGCCGACCAGGTTGAATTCGACCGGATCTTCCGCCGTCATGATGTTCGTCTCCATCGTGTTGATCTTGGCGATGGAGGAGTACAGCGTGTTGGTCTTGCCGCTGCCGGTCGGTCCCGTGACGAGCACCATGCCCCAGGGTTTCGCAATCGCATGCTCCAGCTTGCGCAGCGAGTCCGCCTCGAACCCGAGCTTCGTCATGTCGAGCATCAATTTGTCTTTGTCGAGCAAGCGGAGAACGATTTTTTCTCCGAACAGGGTGGGCAGACAGGAGACGCGGAAGTCGATTTCCTTCGTGGCTCCTTCGGCGGCAAACCGAATCTTGATGCGGCCATCCTGCGGCAGCCGCTTTTCCGCGATGTCCAGCTTCGCCATGATCTTGATGCGCGAGGTGATGGCGTCGCGGAATTTCATCGGCGGAGCCATGACGTTGTAGAGAATGCCGTCGATGCGGAAACGCACGCGGAATTCCTTCTCGTATGGCTCGATGTGAATGTCGCTCGCTCCCTTCTGAATCGCCGACATCAGCATGAGGTTGACGAGACGGATGACCGGCGCTTCGCCTCCCTGCCGCTCCAGCGAAGCGACGTCGATCTGCTCCATCTCCTCCAGGAGCTCGACATCGTCGTCGACAATCGCCGCCGTTTCCTCGAGGGCCTTGGTGACCATCTCGAGCGTCGCGGCGCTGGTCAGATTCGCCTGCTGTTGAGGCGCGGTGACCTTTTTCTTCTCGACCTTCTTCTCGGCCGCCGCTCGCGGCGGCGGTGTCGCCGGGTAGTACTTCGCGATCGCCTGGCCGACCGCGGTCTCCGAGGCCACGACCGGTTCCACGTTGTAGCCCGTCATGAACTTGATGTCGTCCATGGCGAACACGTTGGTGGGATCGGTCATCGCGATCGTCAGCGTCGCCCCCGAGCGGCTGAGCGGCACGATCTGGTACTTGTTGGCGGTTTCCGACGGAATCAGCTTGATGACAGCGGCGTCGACCTCGAACTGCGTGAGGTTGATCGAGGGAACGCCGTATTGCTTGCTGAGAAGCGCCGTGATCTCTTCATCCTTGATGAACCCCAGATGCACCAGCGTGAAACCGAGCTTGCCGCCGTTGGTCTTCTGGTAGTTCAGCGCCTCCTGCAACTGGGCAGGCGTGATGCGCTTCTCTTTGAGTAGTAATTCCCCTATGCGGACGGCCATCGTTCAGACTCTGAGCTGATCTGGAATGTGATGCCGCGCGACAACGAAGGGACACACACGTCCGCCCGCTGCCGCTGACATGCTCGGGCCGTGTGTTGCTTGGGGAGAGGACTAGCCTACAACATTGACACTTTTTGTCAAGACGCGCGGCAGATGCAGATTACGAAAATGCACTGAAAACTTTCCGAGCTCCAACTTTGTAAATGCTTCAAAAAACCACACGTCCGGCGACGCCCCAGCCTCTGAACGCCTCGTCGGAACCGGTGCTGAAGTGCGCATCGACAAGCAGCGAGCCGAAGGCCGCATAGCTGGCGCCGACGCTCGCGAGAGGCGTTCGACCGCGATCGCCGGCGGTATTGAGTTGAACGCCGGCGCGGGCCGAGGCGCGAAGCGTGAGACGGGCTTCAGTACCCAGGGCGAGCGTTCGCACGTCACCGAACGGACCACGGTTGCGTGTGAGATCGAAGTCCACCGCAGCGGTCCATCGCGGCGTCAAGAGCAGTGCGACTCCGGCGCGCGCTTGACGGTCGAGTTGCAGCTCCTCATCGCTGCTGGTCTCAAATGACGGTTCGGTGAGGTTGCGAAGGGTCAGGCCGGCACGCACCAGGCTACCCGTCGCCATGATGCCAACGTCCATGTCGAAATGGTTGCTCGAGACACCGGCGAAGTCCCCGTCGACGAGCTCCTCGGGGTTCCCGATCGAGTCGCCAAGCGTGGCGATTCCTCTCACGAGCTTGACGGTGGCGCCTGCCGCCAGATGATTGAATATGGAGTGGACCAGCGTTGCTCCGGCGTGATGCGTGACGAGCGATTCGACCCGTGATAGTTGGGTGCCGGTGGGAAAGACGTTCGTGGAGCGCAGGCGGTAGTACGAGAGGCCGATGGCCGGAGCGCTCAGCGCAAGCAACCAGCTCGAACGGCCGCCCGACGGTCGGCCCAGAGCGACCTTCGTTTCCGCCTCCGTGCGGTCGAGCACGAGACTGAAATACGCCCCGGAAGCCAGCCCCCCCGGATTCCAGTACACGGCCGAAGCGTCATCTGCGACGGCGACGAAGGCGGCCATGCCCTGCGCCCGCGCGCCCACCCCTTCAAAAGGCTGTGCTAGCACCGCAACCGGAGCCAGCACGAAGGCAACCAATAAGGCAGAGCGGACGGCGTTCGGCATGACGGGCCAGCTTACCGTACGATACGCCCCCATCCGACCCCGTCGCCCACCCCTAAACTGCTCGGTAAGCAGGGACTTCCGAGCGGTGAATGACGAAACATCCGGGCCGCCAGGGTCGTATTATTAGGCTAGAATTGTTACGTCCCCACTCGGCGCGAGCCGTTCAGGACGTCTCCCAACCATCTCCTATGACACACACCTCGACTCCGGCTGGGGCCGCCCCTGCGCCCAAGAGCTTACTGGCCCGTTTCGTCGGCGTGTTGACGTCTCCTCAAGAGACGTTCCGATCGATCGTTGCGCACCCGAAGTGGTTCGGCATGCTGGCCACGACCGTCATTCTCGTGGCGTTTTTCGCCATCCTCCCCACAACCACGGAGGAGGGCAAACAAGCGGCGCTCGACCAGCAGGTCAGCCAGATGGAGGCATTCGGGAGGCAGGTCGACGACGCGCAGTACGAGCGCATGCGTCAGGGGATGGCGTTTGCGCCGTATGTCACCGGCGCGATGATCCTGATCTTCGCCCCGCTGATGGCCGCGATCATATCCGGCATTCTGTTCGCCATTTTCAACGCGGCGATGGGCGGCGAGGCATCGTTCAAACAGCTGTTCTCAGTGGTCGTTCATGCCGGTGCCGTCTCGTCGCTGGCGCAGGTCTTCACGGGACCCTTGAATTACTTCCGCGGGGCTGTGGGCAGCGCGACCAACCTTGGCGTCCTGCTGCCGATGATCGATGAGAAATCGTTTCTTGGTCGACTGCTGGGCATGACCGATCTGTTCATCATCTGGTGGCTGATCGTGTTGGCCATCGGTCTCGGCGTCTTGTACCGCCGACGTACGCAGCCGATCGCCATCAGCCTGCTGGCGGTCTATGCCGTGATAGCGCTATCGGTTGCCGCAGTGATGAGCCGCGTTGGAGGGTGACTTTGAGCCGTAACAAGAAGATTCTGATCGGGACGGGCGTGGTGCTGATGCTTGGCGCCATCGGCTTCGCCAATTTCCGTTTCAGGCGAACCGAAGGAGTCACGGTCAATACCGAGGCGATTCAGAAGCGCAAGCTCGACGCGATTGTGTCTGCTTCAGGGAAGATCCAGGCGAAGCGTACGGTGAACATCAGCTCGGACACGATGGGTCGCGTGACGAATCTCGCCGTCAACGAGGGGGATCGCGTCAAGAACGGGCAGTTTCTGCTGCAGATCGACCCGCGCACCCTCCGCTCACGAGTCGAAAGCGGTGAGGCATCGGTGCAGGCTGCGAAATCGCAGGCCGAGCAGCTCCGGCTGTCGCTCGAGACGGCACGGGTGGCGTTGAAGCAGGCCGAAGAGAATCACAAACGTCAACAGGATCTGTGGAAGGGCGGCCTGACCACGCGGGAGGCTCTGGAAAAGACGGAGAACGACCTCAAGATGCGGCAGGCGGAGCTGCGCGCGCAGGAACAGCAGGTGCAGACCCAGCAAATGCGTATGCAGCAGGAGAGCGCGACACTCGACAGCGCACGGTACGATCTCAGCAAGGTCCGCATCGAATCGCCGATTGACGGCATCGTCACGCGAAGGAATATCGAAGAGGGCGAAACGGTGGTGGTCGGCACGATGAACAACGCCGGCACCGTGCTCCTCACCATCGCCGACATGTCCGTGATTGAGGCGGAAGTCGAGGTCGACGAGACCGATATCCCGAGCGTACAGTTCGGGCAGAAGGCGAAGATCACCATCGACGCGATGCCTGGCAAGACGTTCAGCGCGCGCGTGACCGAAATCGGCAACAGCCCGATTCAAACGAGCGGGCAGCCGCAGCAGGCGGCATCACAGGCGACCAACTTCAAGGTGACCCTCACGGTGGACGGGGAGATTCCCGAAGTGCGGCCGGGATTCACATGCACCGCCGAGATCACGACGGCGACGCGCGACAATGTGCTGTCCGTCCCCATTCAGGCCACGACCGTCCGTGAGGCTGTGGTGGACGACAAGGGCAATGTCGTTCGCGAGCCCGCCACGCCGGGTAAGGGGCGGCCGCGCGCTGGCGCTGTCCAGGCGTCCGAACTGAAGCCCGGCCAATCGCGCAAGGAACTCGAAGGCGTGTTCGTCGTTCGAGAGAGCAAGGCGATCTTCGAACCGGTGAAGACCGGTATCGCTGGCGAGAAATATTTCGAGATTCTGTCGGGGCTGAAGGAAGGCGAGCAGGTCATCGTCGGGCCGTTCAGCTCGGTTCGAGAGATCCGGGACGGCGCGGCAGTCAAGGTGGAGGCCGCCCCGGCCAGGCGGGCGACCGCCGGAAGCGGAACGTAAGCGGAGGAACGCGCACCGTTGAACCAATTCCTCGAAGCGGCGACCATCGCGCTCCACGCCATCTGGAGCAACAAGCTCCGTTCGTTCCTGACGGTCCTCGGCAACATCGTGGCCGTCACGTCGATCATTGCCGTCGTGTCGCTGATTCAGGGCATGAACGGCTATGTGACGAACGCGATCGTGTCGGACGTCGGCGCCGATAATTTCACGATCCAGCGGATGCCGGTCGTACGGACGCAGGAAGACGAGGATCGCGTCCGCAACAACCCGCGCATCACCCTGCGGGACGCCGCCGCCGTTCGCAAATTCAGCGAGAACGTCGGCGCGGTCGCGGGTCAGGGACAGGCCGCCGCGCGCATCTCGTACGGCGGCCAGGACCTCGACGGGGCACAGATACAGGGAGTGACGCGGGACTATATCTTCTTCTCGACGTTCACGGCCGAGCAGGGCCGCCTGATCAGTCCCGTCGAAGTCGAGTCGAACCGACCGGTCACGGTGCTCGGCTGGGAGGTCGCAGACAAGCTGTTCGGGCCGGTGGACCCGATCGACAAGATCATCTCGATCGGCCGGCATCATTTCCGCGTGGTCGGCGTCAGCAAGAAAAAAGGATCGGCGTTCGGCAACTCGCAGGACAATTTCGCCATCGTCCCGCTCGGCAGCTTTCAGAAGCTGTTCGGATCGCGGAACCCGAGCCTGCAGCTTCTCGTCAAGCCGAAGTCCCCGGAGCTGGTCGGGGCGGCGATGGACGAGGCGACAGTGGCGATGCGGATCGAGCGGCGGCTGCGGCCGGCCGAGCGCGACAACTTCGGCATGTTCACCTCGGACACGCTGCTCGGGCTCTATCACACCGCGACCAACGGCATCTTCGCCGTCCTCATCGGTGTCGTGGCGATGTCGCTCGTCGTCGGCGGCATCGTCATTATGAACATCATGCTGATGGTCGTGAGCGAACGGACCAGGGAAATCGGCCTGCGCAAGGCGCTCGGCGCGCGCCGGCGCGACATCATCTGGCAGATCCTGACCGAATCGGTCACCCTGTCGACAATGGGCGGCCTGATCGGAACGCTCTTCGGCTTCATCCTGGCGGTTATCGTCAGCAAGCTCACACCGCTGCCTTCAGCCGTCCAGGTGTGGTCGGTGGCGATCGGAATCGGGATCACCGCGATCGTCGGATTGTTCTTCGGCCTCTACCCGGCGATGCGCGCGGCGCGCCTCGACCCGATTGAAGCATTGAGGCGGGAATAACGTGGCCACCCTCCGCTCCGGCCTGCTCGGTGAAATCGTCAGCATGGCGTTCGACACGCTGCGGACGAGCAAGATGAGATCCGCCTTGACGGTTCTCGGCGTGGTCATCGGCATCACGTCGATCGTCGGCATGACCTCCCTCATTCGCGGTTTCGATCAGTCGCTGCGCGATTCGATCAGCCAGCTCGGCCCGAATACGATCATGGTGCAGAAGTGGGGGGCGCTCAGCTGGGCGTCCGGCAAGAGCTTCCTCGAGGTTGCCCGCCGCCCGAACATCACGATTGAAGATGCGCGCGCCGTCGCGCGCGATTGTCCGTCCGTGGCCCTGGTGGACGTCTGGCTCGGCGCGATGGGCAACAATCGGTCGCGCATTTATTTTGGTCACGCTCGGACGAAGCAGTTGGCGATTCTCGGCGCGACCGAGAACTGGGCGGCGGTCAATTTTGCGAAGCTGGAGGCGGGACGGCTGTTCCTGCCGGCCGAAGTCGAACACCGCCGACAGGTGGTCGTGCTCGGCCGCACGCCGTGGGAGTCGCTGTTTCCCAACGTCGATCCGATCGGCAAAACTGTCCGAATTGGCGCAAATCAATTCACTGTGATTGGCGTGCTCGGCAAGCGGCCGACGCCAGGCGGATTCAGCACCGGCGCGGATGATTTCGCCGTCATTCCCTACAGCGCGTACGAAAAGTTCTACGGCAAGGTGCTCAAGGGTTCCGTAAAGATGACCGCCGGAAACTTCAATCCGGCAGTGCTGCGGACGGCCATGATCGCGGTTGTACCCCGGGAAGGCGCGCGCGAAGATGCCATGCGCGAGGTCGAGGCGATGATGCGGATCCGGCACAACTTGAAGCTGGATGAACCGAACGACTTCGACCTGGCGACGCAGGATGCGGTCCTCAAAGTCTGGGACCAGGTCAGCCAGGCCACATTTCTCGCGCTCGTCGTCATCAGCTCGATTGCCCTGATGGTCGGCGGCATCGGCGTCATGGCCATCATGATGATTTCCGTCACCGAGCGCACGCGTGAGATCGGCGTGCGGAAGGCACTCGGCGCGCGCCGGCGCGAGATTCTCTGGCAGTTCCTCATCGAAGCGGTGTTCCTCACGTCCACCGGCGGCGTGCTCGGCATCTTCTTCGGGAGCGCGATCGGCATGATCGTGCACTGGGTCTCTGGTTTTCCAGTCTCGCTGCCGTGGTGGTCCTTCGCCCTCGGCATCGGCTTCTCTGCCAGCGTCGGCATCTTCTTCGGGTTGTTCCCCGCCATCAAAGCGTCGCGGTTGGATCCGATTGAGGCGTTGAGATACGAATAAGCTGGTAGCCTCCGGCTCCCAGCCTCCGGCTCCCAGCCTCCAGCTTCCAGCCTCCAGCTTCCAGCTCCAAGCTTCCAGCTCCCCAGCTTCGAGCTGATTTTCGAACTCGAAATTTGCACCAGCGATCTGCTCATTCGAGGAGGTTGCAATGCAAGACTACCGAAAACTGGAAGTGTGGCAGAAAGCGCACAAACTTGCGCTGAACGTGTACGCAATTTCTGCGTACTTGAAACAGCCGGAGGCATGGCCAATCCGAGATCAGGTCTTTCGGGCGGCTATCTCTATCGCGTCGAATATCGCTGAGGGCCGGGGGCGCGGATCCGAGGCGGACTTCGTCAGGTTCCTATGGCACTCGATGGGATCTTGTAACGAACTTGAGTATGATCTGTTGCTCGCGCGGGATCTCAGCTTTCTGCCGGATCCGTCCTATCGCCCGCTGAATCAGCAATTGGAGGAGGTGCGGCGGATGCTGACAGGGCTCATACAAATTATCAAATCGGGCAGCTGAGCTGGCAACGTCACCGAGTATCGCAGCGGCAAGCTGCGGGGCGGGCAGCTAAAGGACTGGCTGGGGGCGGCTGGCGGCTGGCGGCTGGCGGCTATTTGGAGACTAAAACATGAAAGTCTATGACGCTCCAACCCTGAGAAATGTCGCCCTCGTCGGTCATTCCGGCGCCGGCAAAACGCAGCTCGTCTCAGCGATGCTCTACGATGCCGGCGCCGTCAACCGATTTGGTCGCGTGGACGAAGGCACCACCGTCACCGACTACGACGACGAGGAAATCGCGCGCAAGCATACCCTGACCTCCAGCCTGGCCTGGCTCGAGTGGAACAAGACCAAAATCAATTTCATCGACACGCCGGGGATGGCCAACTTCTTGAGCGATGCGCGCGCGGCGCTGCGGGTTGTCGACTCCGCCCTGGTCGTCGTCGACGCCGTTGCCGGCGTCGAGGTTTCGACCGAAAAAGTCTGGGCGTCGGCCGACGAGCTCGAGATGCCGCTGATCGTCGTGCTCAACCGTCTCGATCGCGAGCGAGCGAGCCTCGAGCGCTCCCTCGAATCCCTGCGCGGCGCGTTCGGTCGTACCGTCATTCCCGTGCAGCTGCCCATCGGCGAAGAGCGATCGTTCAAGGGTGTCGTCGACCTGGTGGCAATGAAGGCGTGGACGTTCGCCGCCGACGGCAAAGCCTCCGAGGCACCAATCCCGGCCGAGCTGGAGGGAGCGGCGCAAACGGCACGCGAAGCGCTCATTGAGATGGTGGCCGAGGCGGATGACTCGCTGATGGAGCGCTTCTTCGAAACCGGCACCCTGACGCAGGAGGAACTGGTCGGCGGTCTCAAACGCGCCGTGAGTGCCCGTCGGGTGTTCCCGGTGTTCTGCGCCTCGGCGGCCGCCAACGTCGGCATGCAGCCGCTTCTCGATGGCATCCTGGCATACGTCCCGGCACCATCGGAGCGGCCGGTGAAGGTGAGCGACGAGCAGGTGATTGAAGCGAAGGAGTCGGGTCCTGCCTCAGCGTTCGTGTGGAAGACGATCGCCGATCCGTTCGCCGGCCGCATCACCCTGTTCCGCGTACTGACGGGCGTCCTCAAAGCCGACTCGACGGTCCACAACGTGACCCGCGATTCGCCGGAGCGGCTCGGCCACATCGTGTTGCTGCAGGGGAAAACGCAATCCACCGTGCCGGAGATCAAGGCCGGCGACATCGGCGCCGTGGCCAAGCTCAAAGAGACGCTGACGAGTGACGTGCTCGCCGATCGCTCCTCGAAGATCACCGTGCCGGCCATCAAGTTTCCGGAGCCGGTGATCTCTTACGCGATAGAACCCAAGAGCCGCGGCGACGAGGAGAAGATCAGCACGGCGCTGCACCGCCTGCAGGAAGAGGATCCGAGCATCAGCTACAACCGCGACCAGCAGACGAAAGAGCTGCTCCTCGCCGGCCAGGGAGAGTCGCACATCGCCGTGACGGTCGCGAAGCTGAAGCGGCGGTTCGGCGTCGAGGTCAACCTCAAGCTGCCGCGCATTCCCTACCGCGAGACGATTACTGCGTCGACCGAAGCGCACGGCCGGCACAAGAAGCAGACCGGCGGCCACGGCCAGTTCGGCGACTGCAAGGTGAAGTTCGAGCCGCTGCCGCGCGGCAGTGATTTCGAGTTCGTCGACGATATCTTCGGCGGCTCCATCCCGCGCCAGTACATCCCGGCCGTCGAGAAAGGCATCCAGGACGCGCGGCTGCGCGGCTTCCTGGCCGGGTATCCGATGGTCGATTTCCGCGCCACCGTGTTCGACGGCTCATTCCACGCCGTCGATTCGAACGAGCTCTCTTTCAAGATGGCGGGATCGCTGGCGTTCAAGGACGGCATGTCGCGCGCCCGCCCGACGCTGCTTGAACCGGTGATGGACGTGGAAGTGTACGCGCCGAGCGACTATGCGGGCGACCTGATGGGGGACCTGAACAGCCGGCGCGGCCGCATTGGCGGCATGGACACGCGCGGGTCGTCGACCATCATCCGCGCCAAAGTGCCAATGTCGGAGATGTTGACCTACGAGCAGCACCTGACGTCCGCCACCGGCGGCCGCGGCTCGTACCACATGGAGTTCTCGCACTACGAGGAGGTGCCGTCGCACCTCCACGGGAAGATCGTCTCGGCGGCCAAGGCCGAGCGCGGACAGGAAACGACGGAAGAAGTCTGAAGAAAGGAAGAAGGAGGAAGCTTCTTCCTTCTTAACTTCCTCCGGCTTTTCTCGGGGCGGACGTCTTCTGACCTTTGCCACGCGTGTCGGCGCGTCCACTTTTCTCGCGCGCCGGGCGGGCCGGTTTCGTGGACTTCTCTGCAGTCTCGTCGCCCTCGTCTTTTTCGCGCTTGCCGCGCAGCCGTTCGGCCGCGGCACGCAGGCGGCTGCCGACGCCCTTCGTCTTCGGCTTCTTCTCGGCGGACGCGCCGGCTTCCGTCTCCTGGTTCGGATTGTACTCGCTGCCGACCAGCTCGATCTGCGCGACTTCCGCGCTGTCACCACGGCGGTAGCCGATTCTGAGGATTCGCGTGTAACCGCCCGGCCGCGCCTCGAAGCGCGGGGCAATCGTATCGAACAGCTTGCCGACCACGTCGCGATCGTGGATGTCGCGCAGGACCATCCGTCGCGCGTGCAGAGAACGGCCGTTTTCCTCCCCGCCGGCAAGGCCTCGCTTGGCAATCGTGATGATTCGTTCGACGAACGGCCGCAGCTCCTTGGCGCGCGGCACGGTGGTCTCGATCCGCTCGAACTTCAGCAACGCCTGCGCCTGGTTGCGCAGCATGGCGATGCGATGCTCGGTGACGCGGCCTAGTTTGCGGTGTGCTACTCGATGTCGCATAGTCTGATCCTTGCCGGGACCCGGGGGCTCGGGATCCGGGGCTCGAAGAACAAAACGATCTTCCGAGCACCCGAGTCCCGAGCTCCCGAGTCCCGACCCTTTTCTTATTCGGCCGCCTGCGAAGCCGGCTGATCCAGCCGCATGCCGAGGCTGAGCCCCATGCCGGACAGGATCTCCTTGATTTCGTTGAGCGACTTCCGGCCAAAGTTCTTCGTCTTCAGCATCTCGCCTTCGGTCTTCTGCACCAGCTCGCGAATCGTGCGGATGTTCGCGTTCTTCAGGCAGTTGTACGACCTGTACGGAGAGCTCCAGTTCCTCGACGCTCTTGTCGAGATTCTCGTTGAGCGCGGCGCGCGGCTGATCGGCCGCGGCGTCGAGCTGGAGGTCACCGGTCTCTTCGAGGTTGATGAAGATGTTCAGGTGGTCCCGGATCAACTTCGCCGAGAGCGACACTGCATCCCGCGGCGTGACCGATCCGTTGGTCCAGACATCCACCGTCAGCTTGTCGTAGTCGGTGGTCTGGCCGAGACGGGCGGCTTCAACGAGATAGTTCACCTTTTTGATCGGCGAGTGCACCGAGTCGATCGGGATCCAGCCGATGCCGAGATCCTCGTCGAAGTTCTTGTCCGCCGAAACATAGCCGCGGCCGCGCTTCACGCGCATCTCCATGTGCAGCTTGCCCCCTTCGGCCACCGTCGCGATGTGGGCGTCGGGCTCGAGGATCTCGACGTCGGCATCCGTCTCGATGTCGCGCGCCTTGACCTCGCCAGCCTTGTCGACGCGCAAATAGAGCGTCTTGGTGGCGTCCACGTGCATCTTGAGCGGCACCTGCTTCAGGTTGAGGATGATGTCGGTGGCGTCCTCGACCACACCGGGAATCGGCGAGAACTCGTGCAGCACGCCGTCGATCTTGACGGCGGAAACGGCCGCGCCCTCGATCGAGGACAGCAGCACGCGCCGCATCGCGTTGCCGATGGTGGTCCCGAAGCCCCGCTCGAACGGCTGGGCGTAGAAACGGCCAAATCGATCGGTCAGCGTTTCACGTTCGAACTCGAGACGCTTCGGCCGCTGAAAACCTTTCCAGAGCATGGTGTGACTTTCCTTTCAATCAGGGCTCGAACCGTGAGCACCCGCCGGACCTGCCGTTTCGCTCTCCGCCTCCCACCGCAGGTCCGGGAAGGCTGCGGGCGGAGAGCTAATCGCACTCGTAGCGCGGCGCTTTAGCTCCGCGTCGGTGACGCGCGGCTGAAGCCGCGCGCTACGGGTGTCTATTTCGAATACAACTCGACGATCAGCTGCTCCTGCACAGGCAGGTTGATCTGCGCGCGCGTGGGCAGCGAGACGATCTTGGCGCTCATCTGGCCGGCGTCGAACGAGAGCCACTCGGGAATCCCGCGGCCCTTCACTTCTTCGATCGCATGCTGGATCGCCGCGTTCTGTGCGCTTGTGCCCCGCACCGTGACCACGTCGCCCGCCTTGAGCGAGTAGGACGGCACGTCCACCTTCCGGCCGTTGACCATGAAGTGGCCGTGACGGACGAACTGCCGGGCCTGCGGTCGCGACGTTGCGAGACCCAGCCGGTAGATCACGTTGTCCATCCGCCGCTCGAGCAGTTGGAGCAGCGTCTCGCCCGTGATGCCGCGGGTGCGATCGGCAACCTCGAAATACCGGCGGAACTGGTTCTCGAGCACACCGTAGATGCGCTTCACCTTCTGCTTCTCGCGCAGCTGCAGGCCGTAGCCGACCAGCTTGGCCTTGCGCAGCTTGCCGTGCTGACCCGGTGGCAGATTACGCTTCTCGATCGCGCACTTGTCGGTATAGCAGCGCTCTCCTTTCAAGAAGAGCTTCATGCCTTCGCGCCGGCAGAGCCGGCAAACCGGTCCGATGTAGCGTGCCATTCTGTTATTTGCCTCTTCTATTACTTATTGCTCGCGGGGCCCCACCCCCGCTCGCTCGCGCTCGGCGACTTCGCGCCTCGCGCGGGCCGCAGGCGCTGCTGATTCAACGCCCGAGGGAAATCACCGTCCTCTCAGCACGCTCCAGCTGGAAGCTGGAGGCTGGCAGCTGGAAGCTCACAGCGGCGCGCTCGATTACACGCGCCGACGTTTGGGTGGCCGGCATCCGTTGTGCGGGATCGGCGTGACGTCGCGAATCGACTTCACATCGATGCCGATCGTCTGCAGCGCGCGAATCGCCGACTCGCGGCCGGCGCCGGGTCCCTTCACCCGCACCTCAACGCTGCGCATGCCGAATGCCTTCGCGGCATTGCCGGCGGCAATTGCCGCCTGTGTGGCGGCGAACGGCGTGCCCTTGCGCGAGCCTTTGAAGCCGATTCCGCCCGCGCTCGACCAGGCCACAACGGCCCCTTCGGGATCCGTGATCGTGACGATCGTGTTGTTGAACGAAGCCTGGATGTGCGCAAACCCATGGTGCACGATCCGCTTCTCGCCACGCTTCTTGAAGGTCTTCTTTTTCGCCGGACGTCCGGCGGGCTTCTTCCCGCCTTCGCCTGGCGCCGCTGTTGGATCAACGGGGTCGTTCTTGGCCATAACTCAACTCAGCTCCCAGCTTCCAGCTCCCAGCTTCCAGCTGGTGGCTGGAAGCTGGAGGCTGACGTCTAAACCGTCTTCTTCTTCGCCACCGCACCCTTGCGCGGACCCTTGCGCGTCCGGGCGTTCGTTCTCGTGCGTTGGCCGCGCACCGGCAAGTTGCGGCGGTGCCGCATGCCGCGCCAGCTGCCGATTTCCATCAGGCGCTTGATGTTCATCGAGATTTCCTTGCGCAGGTCGCCCTCGACGCGCCCCTGCTCCTCGATGACCCGGCTGATCTTGCGCACGTCGTCTTCCGACAAATCCTTCACCCGCACGTCGCTGCTGACGCCCGCTTCAGTCAGGATGTCGTTCGAGCGTTTCCGGCCGATGCCGTAGATGTAGGTCAGCCCTATCTCGACCCGCTTGGTCCGCGGAAGATCAACACCTGCTATGCGTGCCATGTCGCTTGATCCTTATCCCTGTCTCTGTTTGTGCTTCTGATTCGTGCAGATCACGCGCACCACGCCGCGGCGGCGCACGATCTTGCACTTATCGCAAATCCGTTTCACTGACGCCCGTACCTTCATGGTCGTTACACCTTTTCTACGATCCGTCCTCGCGTCAGGTCTCGCGGCGACAGTTCCAGGCGCACGCGATCCCCGACCAGCACGCGAACGAAATTCTTTCCAGGACCGCTCGGCGTGTGCGCCGTTACCTGGCGCTGGTGCTCGATCACCACCCGGTACAACCCGTGGGGCAACTGCTCCGTCACCGTGCCTTCAACCGTCGGCCCCGGCGCGTGATCCATCTATCCCGCCGCGGCTGGCGAGGTCCGGTGCGTCAGCACGAGCGGACCTTCCTTCGTCACAGCCACTGTGTGCTCGAAATGCGCCGACAGGCTGCCGTCCCGCGTCACCGCCGTCCAGCCATCCGCAAGCACCTTCACCGCCGGCCGGCCCATGTTCACCATCGGCTCGATCGCCAGCACCATACCCTCGGCGAGTCGCGGACCGCGGCCAGGCTCGCCGTAATTCGCAATCTGCGGCTCCTCATGGAGCGACGCACCGATGCCGTGACCGACGAATTCGCGCACCACGGAAAACCCGTGCCCTTCAACATGCTGCTGGATGGCGTGACCGATATCCGAAATACGCCCGCCCAGCCGCACCTGCTCGATGCCCTTCTCCAGCGCTTCCTGCGTCACGCGCAACAGGTCGAGCACCTCGTTCGATACCTGCCCGACCGGGACCGTAATCGCCGAATCGCCGAAGAAGCCGTTCAACTTGACGCCCATGTCCAGCGAGACGATGTCACCGTTTTCTAGCTGCCTCGCCGACGGGATGCCGTGCACGACTTGCTCGTTGATCGACGCGCACAGCGTCGCCGGGTAGCCGCGATATCCCTTGAACGCCGGCTCCGCTCCGCCCGCCCGGACCAGACGCTCGGCGGCGGCATCGAGGTCCTTCGTCGTCACGCCCGGAGCGACCATGGAGCCGAGCTGTGCCAGCACATCGGCCACCAGGGCGTTGGCGGTACGCATCCGCTCGATCTCTGAGGCCGACTTGCAGACGATCACGTTCGTGCACTCCCGGTGGCCGCCGCTTCGAGCGCCGCATCAATCTGACCCGTAACCACATTCGGCGGTTGGTTGCCGTCGATAGGCCGGAAGGTTGAACGGGCCGAGTAGTAGTCCACGAGCGGCTTCGTCTGCCGCTGATAAATCTTCAGGCGCTCGCGCACGATGTTTACGTTGTCGTCCACGCGCGCCACCAGCGCACCGCCGCACTTGCCACACGACGCAATCCACTCGACCGACGCGTTCGCACCGCACTTGCTGCAGATCCGCCGGGTCGCGAGCCGCCGCACCAGCACGTCCTCTGGCACGACAATGTCGAGGACGAGAAGCGGTCCGCGGCCGTCCACGATCCGATCGAGCGCCCCGGCCTGGACAACCGTACGCGGAAAACCGTCGAGCACGAACCCCGACCGCGCGTCGCGCTTGCTCAGCCGCTCGCCGACGATTCCAATCATCACGTCGTCGCCTACTAGGTTGCCGGCCTCCATTGTCACCTTGGCGGCCTTCCCGAGCTCGGTCCCGGCCTGCACGGCCTCGCGGAGGATGTCCCCGGTCGAGATCTTCGGCAGACCCCGCGATTTCGCGAGCCGCTCAGCCTGCGTTCCCTTCCCCGCCCCGGGGGGACCCAGCATGACGACGTTGAACGCCGGCCGTCCGGCACCCTGCAGCACGTCTACTGCCCCCTCCGTCCCCTTATGCGCGTCTTCTTCATGAAGCCATCGTAATGCCGCATGATGAGCTGCGATTCGACCTGCTGTACGGTGTCCATCGCTACACCGACAATGATGAGAAGCGACGTGCCGCCGAAGTAGAACTGCACGTTCATGCCTTCGGTGACGAAGCGCGGCAGGATCGAATCCAACCGCTCACCGATGAACGGAATCGGCGCCACCTTGAAGCCGGAGATCAGGAACGTCGGCAGGATCGCAATCACCGCGAGATAGAGCGCGCCGACCAGCGTGATTCGCGTCAGGATGGTGTCGATGTACTCAGCCGTGCGTTTGCCGGGGCGGATTCCCGGAATGAAACCGCCATACTTGCGCATGTTCTCCGCCACGTCATCGGGATTGAAGATGATCGCGGTGTAGAAGTAGCAGAAGAAGATGATGCCGACGACGAACAGCAGGTTGTACAGCGGCATCGCGTACCCGAGCTGATCCGCCGCTCGCTGCATGAAACTGCCCTGCGGGAACATCGAGGCCAGCGTCGCCGGAAACGCCAGGATGGACGAAGCGAAGATCACGGGGATGACGCCCCCGGTATTCACCTTGAGCGGAATGTGCGTGCTCGATCCGCCGTACATCCGGCGTCCCACCATCCGTTTGGCGTACTGAACCGTCACGCGGCGGTGCCCTCTTTCGACGAACACGATGGCGCCGATCACGGCCACCATCAGCACCACGATGACGATGAGCCGCAGCAGGTCCATCTGACCGGTGCGCAGCTGATCGAGTGTGGCGATCACGGCCTGCGGCAGACCCACGACGATGCCCGCAAAAATAATGAGCGACATGCCGTTGCCGATGCCGCGCTCGGTGATCTGCTCACCCAGCCACATGATGAACGCCGAGCCCGTGGTCATGGTGAGAACCGTCATCAGCCTGAAGCCCCAGCCCGGTTCGTAGACGAGAGGCAAGCCGCCGGCGATCTGCGTCGAACGCTCGAGGAAAATCGCAATGCCCAGCGACTGCACGATGGCCAGGACGATCGTCCCGTAGCGCGTATACTGCGTAATCTTCCGCCGCCCGAGCTCGCCTTCCTTCGACAGACGCTCGAGGTAGGGCCAGACAACCGTGAGCAGCTGCAGGATGATCGACGCGCTGATGTAGGGCATGATGCCCAGCGCGAAGATCGTCATCTGCGAGAGGTTCTGCCCCGAGAACATGTCGTAGAGGCCGAACATCGTGTTCTTCGCCTGCTCGGCGAGAACCGCCAGCGCCTCCTTGCTGATTCCCGGCGTCGTGATGTGGCTGCCGACGCGATACACGGCCAGCAGGCCGAGCGTGAACAGGACACGCTTCCGCAGGTCGGGCACCGAAAAGATGTTCTTGACGCTTTCTTGAAGCATATTCTTGCCCGCGAGGACTCGAGTCTCGCGCTACGGCTGCCTACGTCAATACTTCTGTCTTACCGCCGGCGGCCGCGATCTTTTCCGCAGCCTTGCCGCTGAACTTATGGGCGCGCACGGTCAGCGCCTTGCTGATCTCGCCGCGGGCGAGAACCTTGACGAGCGCGTCGCGGCCAACCAGGCCGCGCTCGCGCAGGAGATCGGGCGTCACGTCCACACCGGCGTCGAACCGCTCCGCCAGCGTATCGAGATTGACGACGTCGAACTCCTGGCGGAAGGGATTGAAAAAGCCGCGCTTCGGCACGCGTCGGTGCAGCGGCATCTGACCGCCCTCGAACCCACGCTTGTGCTTGAAGCCAGAACGGGACTTCGCACCCTTGTGGCCCCGGCCGGCCGTCTTGCCGTTCCCGGATCCCTGGCCGCGGCCCACCCGCTTCTTCGAGTGCTTGGCGCCCTTCGGCGGACGCAGATTGCTCAAGCTCATGTTCGTGTTCCTACCCGATCTCTACCAAATGCCGGACCTTGTGAATCATGCCACGCGTGGCTGGCGTATCCGCCAAGTCCACGGTGTGGCCGATGCGGCGCAGACCCATGCCCTGGACCACCTTGGACTGATCCTTATTGAAGCCAATGGTGCTCTTCACGAGCGTGATCTTCACGCGCTGCGTGTGCTCGGTCTTCTTTGATGACTTCTTTGCCATAACAGCTATTTCTTCCGGCTAAAGCCGGAAGCTACTCTCTATTTCTGCCGCCTGAAGCCGGAAGCCACGCCATTTCTTCCGGCACATGCGGCAGCCAACGCGTGGCTTCCGCCTTCAGGCGGACGCACCCACTTCTTCCTCGTCTTTGCCACGAAGCCTTCTCACCGCCGCTGGATCCTTCAGCATCTGCAAACCGGCGAACGTGGCGCGAACCACGTTGTGCGGGTTGGCGGAACCGATGGACTTCGTCAACACGTTCGAGATCCCGGCAGACTCGACGACAGCGCGGACGGCGCCGCCAGCGATGATACCGGTGCCATCTGGCGCCGGCTTGAGCAGCACGTGGCCGGCACCGAAACGGCCGAGCACCGGGTGCGGAACCGTCGACCCGGCGAGCGGGACGCGAATCAGCGATTTTTTCGCCGATTCGATGCCCTTCTTGATGGCAGACGGCACTTCCTTGGCCTTGCCTACGCCAAAGCCGACGACCCCGTGACCGTCGCCGACCACCACCAGCGCGCTGAAGCTGAGGTTCTTACCCCCCTTGACGACCTTGGTGACACGGCTGATGTTGACGACCGTATCCTTCAGGTCGAGTTGCGACGCGTCGATCTTTTCTCGTGTCTCGATCATAAGCTTCCAGTTCCAGCTTCCAGCTTCCAGCTACCACTGCCAGGCCCTCAGCTGGAAGCTGGCGGCTGGTGGCTGTCGGCTGGCACTTAAAATTCCAGCCCCGCCTCACGAGCCGCTTCAGCCACGGCGCGAATCCGACCGTGATACAGGAATCCGCCGCGGTCGAAAACGACGCGCTTGATTCCCTTGGCGATGAGCCGTTCGGCGATCGTCTTGCCGAGCACCTGTGCACCGGCACGATTGCCGGGACGCGCCGGGCCGCCGAGGGCGCCCTTGAGCACCGGCTCCGTACTCGACGCTGCCGCGAGCGTGGTCCCAGTCATATCGTCAATCACCTGCGCGTAGATGTGCGACACGCTCCGAAACACACGGAGGCGCGGACGCTCGGCCGTGCCGGCAATGCGTTTTCGCTGCCGCAGCATGATGCGGTCACGGCGATCTTTCTTGGTGTTGATCTTCATAATCGAGCTTCCAGCTTCCAGCTGCCAGCTGCCAGCAGCTCCAAGCTACCTGCCTCCTTGCCTTCAGCTGGAAGCTGGAGGCTGGCGGCTGGGAGCTTATGTGTCACTTCGCTCCCGTCTTTCCCGCCTTCTTCTTCAACACTTCGCCGGTGTAGCGGACACCCTTCTGCTTGTAGGGATCCGGCTTGCGGAGGCGACGGATGTTCGCCGCCACCTGCCCGACCTGCTGACGATCGATGCCCGTCACGGTGATATGCGTCTGCTTGTCGATGGCGATGTCGATTCCCGTAGGAATCTCGAAAACCACCGGGTGCGAGTAGCCGAGCGCAAAATGCACCTGCTTGCCCTTGAGCTCGGCGCGGTAGCCAACGCCCACGATGTCGAGCTCTTTCTTGAACCCCTCGGTGACACCGCGCACGGCATTCGCGACCAGACTGCGCGCGAGCCCGTGAAACTTGCCGAGCAGGGGATCGTCCTGCAGCGTGGTCGCTTGCAGCAGCTCGCCGTCGAGCTGCATGCCGATGCCGCCGGGCAACCGCTGACTCAGCTTCCCTTTGGGCCCTTGAATCTCGACAACCCCGGGCTTCACGTCAATCTTGACGCCCTTGGGAATCGGTATCGGTTTCTTGCCAATTCGAGACATGATCAAATTTCCTGTAGGCCCGGGCTTCAGCCCGGGCGTGCCCGGACCACCTCAGCCGTCCGCCCGACCTCAAGGTCGGGCCTCCCATCACCACACGTTACAAAGAACTTCTCCACCGACACCCGCTTTGACCGCTTCGCGGCCGGTCATCACGCCGCGTGAGGTCGTCAGGATGCTGGTGCCAAGACCGGCGAGCACATCGGGCACTTCGTCGCGGCCGAAATAGACGCGCCGTCCGGGCCGGCTCACTCGTTCGAGGCCGGTGATCACGCGTTCGCCGCGTGGTCCGTACTTCATGAAGAGGCGAAGCTGCGCCTGGGGTCCGTTCCCCTCCTGCGCCTCGACCACCTTGAAGCCCTGGATGTAGCCCTCGCTCTCGAGGATCCGCGCGATCTCTACTTTCAACCGCGATGACGGCATGTCGACCCGAGTGTGATGGGCGATCGTGGCGTTTCGGATACGCGTCAGCATGTCTGAAATTGGATCAGTCATAAATCCTTGAAACCTTCGTTACGTGCTACGTGCGACGTGCGACGTGCGACGTGCTACGTGCGACGTGCGACGTGTCACGGGCAATGCGCAACGTGCTTCCTGTCACCGGCGATGTGCCATGGACCAAATCGCACGTCGCATGTCGCACATGGCACGTTGCACGTTGCACGTTGCACGTTGCACGTTTACCAGCTACTCTTCGTGACCCCCGCGATATCTCCTTCGAGCGCCAGTTTCCGGAAGCAGAGGCGGCAGAGCGCAAACTTGCGGAGGTAGGCCCGCGGTCGTCCGCACCGCTGACAGCGGTTGCGCAGCCGAATCTTGTACTTCGGAACCTTTGCTTCTTTTGCGATCTTTGCGGTCGTCGCCATAGTTATTGATTCCTGAACGGCATTCCGAGCAGCTGCAGCAGTTTGCGCGACTCCTCGTCGGTTTTTGCCGTGGTCACCACCGAGATGTTCATTCCCCGCGCCTTGTCCACCTTCATGTAGTCGATCTCGGGAAACAGCAGCTGGTCCTTCAAGCCGAGCGTGTAGTTGCCGCGGCCATCGAAGCCGCGTGGCGACACGCCGCGGAAGTCGCGAACGCGCGGCAGCGCGACGGCAATCAAGCGGTCGAGGAACTCCCACATTCGTTCCCCGCGCAGGGTCACCATGGTGCCCACCGGCATCCCCTTGCGCACCTTGAACTGCGCGATCGACTTCTTCGCGCGCGTGATTACCGGCTTCTGTCCGGTGATGCGCGCGAGCTCGTCAGCGCCGGTGTCGACGATCTTGGCGTTCTGCGTCGCCTCGCCGAGTCCCATGTTGACGACCACCTTCTGCAGCCGGGGGATGGCCATCACGTTGCCGTAACCGAACTCTTTCTTGAGCGCCGGCACGACGTCCTTTTCGTAGCGGTCCCTCAACCGGCTCATTTGTCTACCACTCCCTCGCACTTGCGACAGATGCGGACCTTGCGGCCGTCGCCGAGAATCTTGCGGCCGAGACGCGTGGGCTTGCCACACTCCGGACACACCAGCTGCACGTTCGATGCGTGCAACGGTGCTTCACGCTCGACCAGGCCGCCCTTGATGCCGCGCTGCGGGTTGGGCTTCGTGTGGCGCTTGATGAAGTTCACGCCTTCGATGACGACGCGATTCTTCTCCGGCAGCACCTTGAGCACACGTCCACGCTTCCCGCGGTCCTTGCCCGTCGTCACCAGGACGCTGTCGTTCTTCCGAATGGGGGTCGCTAAACGAGACATTTCACAAAACCTCTGGCGCCAACGAAATGATCTTCATGAACCGCCGCTCGCGCAGCTCGCGGGCCACCGGCCCGAACACGCGCGTGCCGATCGGCTCGTTTTGGTCGTTGACCAGCACCGCCGCATTGCGATCGAAGCGAATGTAGCTGCCGTCCTTGCGCCGCTGCTCCTTGCGCGTGCGGACGATGACCGCCTTCACCACCTGACCCTTCTTGATGTTGCCGTCAGGCGTCGCTTCCTTCACGGAAGCTGTCACGATGTCCCCCAGCCGCGCGTAACGGCCGGTTGATCCACCGATCGGGTTGATGATCGCAATCTTGCGCGCGCCGGAGTTGTCGGCGACATCGAGAATCGAGCGCATCTGAATCATGACGACTCTCCTTCAGATCTGTTTCGCCTTCTCGACGACACGCGTGACGACCCACCGCTTGCGCCGGCTCATCGGCCGACTCTCGACGATGGCGACGCGGTCACCCACCTTCACGTCGTTCGCTTCGTTGTGCGCGAGGAACTTCGACGTCCGGCGCTGCGTCTTGCCATAGAGCGGGTCGCGCACCTGGCGTTCCACGGCGACCACCACGCTCTTCTCCATCTTGTCGCTGACGACGACACCGGTCACTTCGGACTTGCCCGCCATTACGCCTCTCCTTTGACGCGGACCGAATCACGACCCGCGGCGGCCGGCTCCTTCTCGCTGAGCACCGTTTTCACGCGCGCGAGGTCGCGGCGCAGCGACTTCAGCTTGTGCGCCGCCTCGAGCTGTCCCATCGACTTCTGGATGCGCAGGCGGAACAGCTGATCGTCCATCTCTTTTTCCCGCTGATGGAGCTCGTCAACGTCCAGGTCGCGGAACTCGCTCACCTTCATGACGCCCTCTCTTGCGCGAACCGGGTCGCAAACTTGGTCCTGATCGGCAGCTTGGCGGCGGCCAGGCGCATCGCCTCACGCGCTTCGGTCTCGTTGACCCCTTCCATCTCGAAGAGGACACGGCCGGGACGCACGACGCAGATCCACTGTTCCGGCGCGCCTTTGCCCTTGCCCATGCGCGTTTCCTGCGGCTTCTTGGTGATCGGCTTGTCGGGAAACACGCGAATCCAGATCTTGCCGCCGCGCTTGATGAACCGGGTCATCGCCACGCGCGCCGCTTCGATCTGTCGGTCGGTCAGCCAGCACGGCTCGAGCGCCCGCAGTCCGTAGTCACCAAACGACACGTCGGACCCGCGCCAGGCCTTGCCGGCCATGCGCCCGCGCTGCTGTTTTCGATACTTGACCTTCTTCGGCATCAACATCGGTGCAATCCTTGAAGTCGTCAGTCGTTGGTCGCTGGTCAGTCGTTTCGTCGACTAGCGACGACCAACGACCGGCGACTAGCGACGTCGCTACGCCCTCGCTGTTCTCCTGGGCGTTCTGTAGTCTTCTTCTCGACCGATCCGCGGCGCCAACCGCTCACCTTTGTAGAGCCAGACCTTGACGCCGATGGCGCCGTAGGTGGTGAACGATTCCGCGAAGCCGTAGTCGATGTCGGCGCGCAGGGTCTGCAGCGGCAGCTGCCCGTGCAGGTACCACTCGGACCGCGCGATTTCGGCGCCGTTCAACCGGCCCGAGACGCGGACCTTGATGCCGCGCGCGCCGAAGCGCAGCGCCGATTCCACCGCCTTCCGCATCGCGCGGCGGAACGCGACGCGCTTCTCCAGCTGCATCGCCACCGATTCGGCAATGAGCTGGGCATCGAGCTCAGGCTTCTGGATCTCCTGGATGTTGATGAAGACCTCACGATTGGTCTTCTTCTGGATCTCCGTTTTCAGCTTGTCGACTTCCGTCCCCTTGCGGCCGATGATGATGCCCGGGCGCGAAGTATAGATGTCGATCTTCAGCTTGTTGGCGGCGCGTTCGATCTCGATCTTGGAAACGCCCGCGTGTGCGAACCGTTCCTTCAGCGAGTCACGCAGCTTGAGATCCTCGTGCAGCAGCTTCGCGTAGTCGCGATCCGCGAACCAGCGCGAGCGCCACGTCTTGTTGAAGCCGAGCCGGAACCCGTGCGGGTGAACTTTTTGTCCCATAAATTCAGTCGCTCGTCGCTGTCCTCTGCTTACGATTTCTTCTTTTGTCCGCCCGTTTTTCGTGCCCCGCCGGCCGCCTTCTTCCGGGCTCCACCCGTCTTCGCCGCGCCGCGAGCTTTCGCCTTCGGCTTGGGCTTGGCCCCGCGTGCGCGCTTGGGCGTGCTGGCCGCGGTCGTGGATCGGCCGGCCGTCTCGCCAACCGGAGCCGGTGCGGTTTCCATGACCGGCGACGGCCGCTCGGCGACCTGCACCGTCAGGTGCGCGGTGCGCTTGACCACCCGAAACGCACGACCCATCGGCGCCGGACGGATCCGCTTTTGCGACGGCCCTTGATTGGCGTAACAGGCGTTGACGAACAGCCGCTCGACGTCACCGCCGAAGCCATCCTTCTGCTGCGCGTTCGCAATCGCCGACCGCAACACCTTCTCGATGTCGCGGGCCACGCTTTTGCGCGCGTAGTGCAAGGTCGACAGCGCCGCATTCACGTCACGGCCGCGAATCAGATCGAGCACCAGGCCCGCCTTCTGCGCCGACGTGCGCACGTACTTCGCCGTCGCGTGTGCCTGGACCGCCATTACCCACCTGCCTTGGGCGCCGATGCTCCCGCCGGTGCCGCTGGCGCGGCCGCGGCCACTTGCGCCGCTTTGTCGCTCTTCGTCGTGTGTCCCTTGAACACTCGCGTGGGCGCGAATTCGCCGAGCTTGTGGCCCACCATGTTCTCGGTGATGTACACCGGGATGAACTTCTTCCCGTTGTGCACCGCGATCGTGTGCCCGACCATCTCCGGCACGACGGTCGATCGCCGCGACCAGGTCTTGATAACCTTCTTGTCTCCTCCGCGGTTCATCACTTCCACTTTTTCGAGCAGTGGAACATCGACGAAGGGGCCCTTTTTCAGTGATCTACTCATATTAGCTACCAGCTTCCAGCTTTCAGCTTCCAGCAGCTGCCAGCTTCACGCACGAAGCTGGTGGCTGGTTGCTGGCCGCTGACTATTTCTTTCTCCGCTGTACGATGAACCGGTCGGTCGACTTGCGATTCCTCGTCTTGTAACCCTTGGTCGGCACACCCCACGGCGACACCGGGTGACGGCCACCCGACGTTTTGCCTTCGCCACCGCCAAGCGGGTGATCGACCGGATTCATCGCCACGCCGCGAACGTGCGGGCGCTTGCCCAGCCAGCGGCTGCGTCCGGCTTTGCCGATCGACACGTTCTCGTGATCGACGTTGCCAACCTGACCGATGGTGGCGACGCACTCGACGTTGATCTTCCGAATCTCGCCCGAGGGCATCTTCACCGAGGCGTATTCCCCTTCTTTCGCGACGAGCTGCACCGACGAGCCCGCGCTCCGGGCAATCTGTCCGCCGCGCCCCGGCCGCAGCTCGACGTTGTGCACTTCGGTCCCGAGCGGGATGTTCTTCAGCGGCAGCGTGTTACCCGGCAGGATGTCGACGTTGTCGCCCGAGACGATCGTGTCGCCGACCTTGAGACCGTTCGGCTGCAGGATGTAGCGCTTCTCGCCGTCGGCGTAGGTCAGCAGCGCAATCCGCGCCGACCGATTCGGGTCGTACTCGACCGTCGACACCTTCGCCGGGATGTCTTTCTTGTCCCGCTTGAAGTCGATGACGCGGTAGTTCCGCTTGTGCCCACCGCCACGCCACCAGGACGTCAGCTCGCCGTGGTTGTTGCGCCCGCCGGACTTCTGCAGCGGCTCGGTCAACGGCTTGTACGACTCCGTCTGGGTGATGTCGTCGAACACCTGAACGGTCTGAAACCGTCGGCCCGGCGAAGTCGGTCTGTATTTGCGAATCGGCATTGGTGATCCTTATGCGCCTTCCAGGAACTCGGGAATCTTTTCTCCCTCCCGGAGCTTCACGTAAGCCTTTTTCCAGTCTGACCGCTGGCCGATGAAGCGCCCCTGGCGTTTCATCTTCCCGTGCGAGATCGAGGTGCGCACCGCTTCGACCTTCGAGCCGAGCAGCTTTTCGACCGCGTGCTTGATGTCGACCTTGGTCGCCGCCGCGGCAACCTCGAAGACCACCGTCCGGCTATCCTCTCGAAGCAGCGTGGTCTTCTCGGTGATGAGCGGCCGCTTGATAACGTCTGTCAGTTTCATTTCAGCTTCCAGCTTCCAGCTTCCAGCTTCCAGCTGGGAGCTACGCCAGCGTCTCCTGTAACTTCTCCATGGCCACTCGGGTCGCAATCACGTGCGAGGTATCCATGACGTCTCGCGCCGTCACGCGATTGGTCGGCACCACGCGAATGCCGGCGATGTTTCGCGCGCTCAACGCGAAATCATCCTCGGGCTTCACATCGATCAGCAGGGTCTTGCCGGTAGCGCCCAGCGTTTTCAACATTTCGGCCGTGGACTTGGTCTTGCGATCGCTCGATGACAGCCTGTCGACGACCACCAGCGCTCCATCCCGAAGCTTCTGCGCCAGGGCGAATCGCAGCGCGCCCCGCCGCACTTTTTTCGGGAGATCGTAGGCATAGCTCCGTGGCTGCGGACCGAACACCGTGCCGCCCTTCCGCCACAGCGGATTGCGAATCTCACCGACCCGCGCGCGACCGGTGCCCTTCTGCCGCCACGGTTTCTTGCCGCTGCCGCTGACGAGCGCACGATTCTTGGTGGCATGGGTTCCGCGGCGCTCAGCGGCGTTCTCCTGAACGACCGATTCCCAGATCAGATCGGTCTTGACGCGGCCGCCAAACAGCTCGTCGTTGAGCTCCAGCGTCCCAACGGTCTTGTTCGTTTGATCTACGATGTCTAATTTCATTTCTCAATGCTCGCGGGGCCCCACCCCCGCTCGCGGCTGCCTCGCGCATTCGCGCTCGGCAGCAGCCGCAGGCGCTGCTGATTCAACGCCCGCGCTGGGTTCTACGTCAGTTCAGCACGGCCATCCGAGTCCCTGCCGACAGCCGTCCTACTTCTTCGGCTTCTTCGCAACCGTCCCTTGCTCGGCTTCTCCGCCTGCCGTTGAGGCTCCGGCTTCGCCGCGACGGCCTTGCGGATGACCACATAGCCTCCCGGCGCGCCGGGAATGGCGCCGCGCACGACGAGCAGGTTGTTCTCAACATCGATCGAAACGACCTTGAGGTTACGGATCGTCACGCGCTCCCCGCCCATCCGTCCGGCGCCTCGCATGCCCTTGATGACGCGAGAAGGAAACGACGAAGCGCCGATCGATCCCGGGGCGCGATGGAACATCGACCCGTGCGTCGCCGCGCCACCGCGGAAGTTGTGACGCTTGACGACGCCCTGGAAGCCCTTGCCGCGGCTGATGCCGATCACGTCGACACGGTCGCCGTTGTTGAACACGGCATTGACCAGGACCTGATCTCCCGCCTTCGGCGCTTCCGCGCCCTTCACCAGCTTGAGCTCGCGCCGCACCCGCGTCGGCGGAACGTTGGCCTTCTTGTAGTGGCCGCCGAGCGGCTTGCGCACGCGCGCCGGGCGCTCTTCGACGAGCCCCACCTGCACGGCCTCGTAGCCGTCCGTCTGCGTCGACTTTGCCTGGACCACGACGCACGGCCCCGCCTTGATGACGGTGCCCGGCGTGACCGTGCCGTCCTGCGCGAACAGCTGGGTCATGCCGATTTTTCTGCCGAGGATTCCGGTAAGCATCGTTGTGCTCGCTTCGCCCGTCGCGCGGGGCTTCAGCCCCGCGTCAGCGACGCGCAGCTAAAGCTGCGCGCTACGGTGTCTATTTATGTTCCTTCCCGAACGCCTTGATCTCCACGTCGACACCGGCGGGCAGATCGAGCTTCATCAGCGCGTCGACCGTCTGCGGCGTCGGCTCGAAGATGTCAATCAGCCGCTTGTGCGTGCGAAGCTCGAACTGCTCGCGCGACTTCTTGTCGACGTGCGGCGAGCGCAGCACCGTCCACTTGTTCTTCTCGGTCGGCAACGGAATCGGACCGGCCAGCCTGGCGCCGGTGCGCCGCGCCGTGTCCACGATTTCCGTCGTCGACTGATCCAGCACCCGGTTGTCGTACGCCTTCAGGCGGATGCGAATCTTGTCGCTGAATGCTGTCGCCATCTTGCTAGTTCCCTCAGAAGTCTGCTTTTCTCAGTGCTCGCGGGGCCCAACCCCGCTCGCGCTCGCTCGCGGGCCCGGCTTCGCCGGGCTTCCCTCCGGCCGCTCGCTCGGGCCGCAGGCGCTCGTCCTTCTTCCTTCGTCCTTCTCTTACGTTCGTCCCTGAACCCTGGCCACGACCTCTTCGCTCACGTGGTTCGGCGCCTGCTCGTAGCGATCGAAGTGCATCGAGAAGGTCGCCCGGCCCTGCGTCCGCGATCGGAGATCGGTCGCATATCCAAACATCTCGGAGAGCGGCACACGGGCGTTGATGATCTGCGTGCCCCCGCGATCCTCCTGCGACTGAATGTGGCCGCGGCGGCTCGACAGGTTGCCCATCACGTCGCCCAGATGCTCCTTGGGGACGACCACTTCCACGCGCATCACCGGTTCGAGCAGAACCGGTTTGGCCTTTTTCGCGGCGTCCTGGAAGGCCATCGATCCGGCAATCTTGAACGCCATTTCCGACGAGTCCACTTCGTGGTGCTTGCCGTCGTACAGCTCGATCCGCACATCGTCGATCGGATAGCCCGCGAGCACTCCACGCGTGAGCGCCTCTTTGATGCCCTCGTCGACCGGCTTGATGTATTCCCTGGGAATCGCCCCGCCGCTGATCTCGTTTTCGAAGACGTAGCCGGTGCCCGGCTCTCCCGGAAAGAGACGGATCTTGACTTCGGCGAACTGGCCACGGCCGCCCGTCTGCTTCGCATAGCGCATCTCGCCCTCGGCCGGGCGAGTCAGCGTTTCCTTGTAGGCGACCTGCGGCCGGCCCGATGACGAGTCGACGTTGAACTCGCGCCTGAGTCGATCGACGATGATTTCGAGGTGCAGTTCGCCCATGCCGGCGATGACCACCTCGCCGGTCTGCGGATCGGTCTTCACGCGGAACGTCGGGTCCTCCGCCATCAGCTTCTGCAGGCCGACGCCGAGCTTCTCCTGGTCAGCCTTGGTCTTCGGCTCGATGGCGAGCGAGATGACCGGCTCCGGGAAGTCCATCGACTCCAGCACGACTGGCTTCTTCTCGTCGCACACCGTGTCGCCGGTCGAGACCGTCTTGAGCCCGACCGCCGCGGCGATATCGCCGGCGTAGACTTCCTTGATCTCTTCCCGCTTGTTCGCGTGCATCTTCAGCAAGCGGCCGAGACGCTCGGTCTTCTGCTTGGTCGAGTTGTAGACCGACGATCCGGCGGTCATGACGCCCGAGTAAACGCGGATGAACGTGAGCTGGCCGACAAACGGGTCGGTCATGATCTTGAACGCCAGCGCCGAAACCGGCGCGTCGTCGGCCGCGGGGCGCTCGACGATGGCTTCGGGGCCCTTATTGGGGTCGAAGCCCTTGATTGGCGGCACGTCCACGGGGGAAGGCAGGTAGTCGACGATCGCGTCGAGCAGCGGCTGCACGCCCTTGTTCTTGAACGCCGACCCGCAGATGACCGGCACGAAGGCGGGCTCCGCCTTCTCGCCCGTCGTGTGAACCGAGCTGTTCACGCGCTTGCGAAGTGCCGCCTTGATCTCGTCCTCGCTGATCTCCTCGCCATGGAGGTACTTCTCGAGGAGCTTGTCGTCCGCCTCGCTGACCTTTTCGATCAGCTGCTCGCGATAGTGCTTCGCTTCGTCCAGCATGTCGGCTGGAATCTCGCCGACGATGTAGTCGGCGCCCATCGTCTCGTCCTTGTAGGTGATGGACTTCATGCGGACGAGGTCGATCACGCCGGTGAAGCGGTCTTCACTGCCGATCGGCAGCTGAATCGCCACCGGATTGCCCCCCAGCTTCGAGATGATCTGCTCGAACGTCCGCTTGAAGTCGGCGCCGATGCGGTCCATCTTGTTGACGAAGCAGATGCGCGGCACGCGGTACTTGTCGGCCTGGCGCCAGACAGTCTCCGACTGCGGCTCGACGCCGGCCACGGCGTCGAACACGGCGACGGCGCCATCGAGGACGCGCAGCGAGCGCTCGACTTCCGCCGTGAAGTCCACGTGGCCTGGCGTATCGATGATGTTGATCCGGTGATCGCGCCAGAAACAGGTCGTCGCGGCCGACGTAATGGTGATGCCGCGCTCCTGTTCCTGCTCCATCCAATCCATCACGGCCGTGCCTTCGTGCACCTCGCCGATCTTGTACGTGATGCCCGTGTAGAACAGGATCCGTTCCGTCGTGGTGGTCTTCCCGGCATCGATGTGCGCCATGATGCCGATGTTGCGCGTGCGATCTAACGGTGTCTGCCTTGGCATAACATATTCTTCCGTCTAAAGGCGGAAGCTACGGCGATTGCTGTATGACCCCTTCGTGGCTCGCCGCTTTCAGTTCCGCGGCTTCCGCCTTCCGGCGGAAGTTCGCATTACCATCGTAGTGCGCGAAAGCCTTGTTGGCCTCCGCCATGCGATGGACGTCCTCTCGCTTCTTCACGGCACCGCCGCGCAGGTTGGCCGCGTCCATCAGCTCGTTGGCCAGCTTCTCTTTCATGGTCTTGCCGTCGCCACGCTCGCGCGCGTAGCCAACCAGCCAGCGAATGCTGAGCGACAGCCGCCGGTTCGGGTTCACTTCTACCGGTACCTGGTAATTCGAACCGCCGACTCGCCGCGATTTCACTTCGAGCGCCGGCTTGACGTTCTCGACCGCCTTCTTGAATACCTTCAGCGGGTCGTCACCGGTCTTCTCCTGAATCGAGGACAGGCTGCCGTACATGATCTGTTCGGCCGTGCTGCGCTTGCCGTCACGCATCAGCGTGCTGATGAACTTCGTCACCAGCGAGCTGCTGTAGAGCGGGTCGAGCGGCACTTCGCGTTTCGGAATTTCTCGTCGTCTGGGCATAAGTCTCAGCTTCCAGCTTCCAGCTCCCAGCTCGCACTCTTCTCATCAGCCTCGGCGTGACGCTGGAGGCTGGCGGCTGGTTGCTGGCAGCTGACTTCTACGATTTCGGCCGCTTCGCTCCGTACTTCGAGCGACCCTGCTTGCGGCCCTGCACACCAACCGCGTCGAGCGTGCCGCGTACGACGTGGTAGCGAACGCCCGGCAGGTCCTTCACACGGCCACCACGAATCAGCACGAGCGAGTGCTCCTGCAGGTTGTGGCCGACTCCAGGAATGTAGGTCGTCACCTCGATGCCGTTGGTGAGCCGGACCCGGGCCACTTTGCGCAGCGCGGAGTTGGGCTTCTTCGGCGTCTGCGTGAAGACGCGCACGCAGACGCCGCGTTTCTGCGGGCTGTTCTGCAGCGCCGGGCTCTTGGTCTTGGTCAGGACCTTCTCACGCCCCTGGCGTACGAGCTGGCTAATCGTCGGCACTACTCACAACTCCATCTCTTGAATGGCGGGGACCCTGCACCCCGCCAAGCTCGTCGCTCGCGGGGGCCCGATGCCCCGCTCCGCTCCTCGCGTTTTCGCGCGCGCTGCGCGCAAACGCGGAACGCCGATCGCAGACGTTAGTCCGCGAACGATCGGCTGGTTGTTCCGGGCCTAGGGTGCCGCATGACGGCCCGGCACCCGGAACTGACTTACCCTATTAGGTTTAATGTGCTGCGTCCGAAGACGCTGGCGTGCCCTTTCACCGACGGGCTCAGGGTTCCACGCCCCTCGACAACGGTCGGGGCTGAGAGTTGGGCCCTAGATAGGGTGTCCCAGGGCCCACCAGAACCTTGCAAATATAACAGAGGGTCCTAACTGGCGCAAGCGGTTCGCGGCAGTGACTGCCAACGAACCGCTCGCCTTTGACCTCTGCCCTTTTCCCGCTACCGGGCAAGTTACTTCTTTATGTTCTCGCCGATATCCTCTATGGCTTCCCCTACCTTGCGGCGGGCGCGACCGAACCCCTCCTGAACGTCGCCGGCGGCCTCGTCGGCCGCGCCTTCGTCGTGAAGACGCTCGTCGTCCGTCAAATCTCCTACGGCTTTCTTGACCTTTCCCTTGACCTGCTCAGCTCGGCCTTCGATTTCGTCACGGTTCATCGTGTCCCTCCGCTGCCAAGCCTCTACAAGAATCGGTGCCTCAACCGTTCCGTCCGGGTGCGCGCAATCTGGTTATCAGCGCTCGCACGGCTGAGACTGATCGATTTCGCACGGAGCGGGCGCCGGATCCTCCTCGCGGGCTTGTTGAACGAAGCCCGTGACGTGCCAGTGCCCGCTGCTGTCGAGGAGATAGGCCCGCTTCGTTCCCGAAACACTCAAATCGAACCCGTTGCGATCGGAAAGGGGAGATATGACACACGCATTCACCCAGCCGCTCACAGTGAAGCCCGGATCTCCCACAGGTCCGGAAAAAGAGGCCGCGCGATGGTTCCGGCGAGATAGCGCGCGCCCGACGACCCGCCTGTTCCCGGCTTGGTGCCTATGGTCCGTTCCACCATCTTGACGTGGCGGTAGCGCCATTCCTGGAGCCCTTCGTCCAAATCGACGAATCGCTCGCAGATCTCGGCGTTCTTGGGATCCGTCCGGTAGAGGCGGATCAGGATCTCCTGCACCTCCGGCGACGGCTTGATGGGCTGAGTGACGTCTCGTGTCAGCAGCTCGTTCGGCAGGCGATATCCCTGCCGATCGAGATACTGGAGAAAAGCATCCCAGAGCGTCCCTTCCGACCACCGCCGTTCCAGTGCGTCGCGCGCGCGCGAACCGGGCGCAAAGCGCTCGACGGCACCCGTCGACTTGTTTCCCAGGACGAATTCGATTTGGCGGAACTGGTCGGATTGAAAACCGCTGGCCGCCTCCAGGCGACTGCGGAACGACAGAAACTCCAGCGGAGTCATCGTCTCGAGAATATCGAGCTGAGCGACGAGAACCTTGAGGATCGTCAGGATCCGTCTGAGCGTGTGCTGCGCGCGAACGCCATCGCTCGTCCGGAGCAGGTGCATGACCCGATCGAACTCGTGGAGGAGCTGTTTGAACCACAGCTCGTATACCTGATGGATCACGATGAACAACATCTCATCGTGCTCGGGCCCCTCGGAGCGCGGTTTCTGCAGCTCGAGCAGCGCGTCGATCTGCAGATAGCTGGCGTAGGTGACTGCTGATGACCGTGCGGATTCCTCGGACATGCTCAGCGCCCGTCCCGTGACTTCGGCGGTGAAAGAAGCCCGATGCGCCGACTGAGGCCGGATTCCGCAATCAGGGCATCGAGTCGCTTGGATCGCGTCTCTTCCTTCTTCGCGCTCATGACCCAAAAGGTCACGGTTCGCTTGTACGAAGGAGGCTGCGCGTCGAAGAACCGCCATGCCGCCGCGTTCGACCGAAAGCGTTCCAGCCACAGACCGGTGAACTCAGCGCGCTCGCGCTCGTACGAATAGAGCAGCGTACGCCCCGGGTCGCGATTCCGGAAAACCTCGAGGCCTGACGGATCCATGCTGCCGGCTTTGGTGAGCGCCGCGACCCGTCGAGTGTTGACCGCGCTCCAGATGCTTTTCGGCTGGCGCGGAGAAAAGCGAATCGTATAGCTCTCCGCATCGACGCTCTTTCGAACGCCGTCAATCCAGCCGAAACACAGCGCCTCGTCCAGCGCTTCGCTGTAGGTGATCCCGCCCTTGCCGGAGTCCTTCTTGTAGAAACCCACCCACAACTCGGACGCGGCGGTGCGGTTCTTCGCGAGCCACGACCGGAACTCAGCGGAAGTCTTGAAGAATCTCGGTTTCACATCCGGGACCGTAACAGCAGATCGTAATGCGCGCCGCCGTCCCCTCGTCGCGCCGCTTCGAAGCCAAGCGGAGCCACCTGACGCAATCGATGTGTGTCGGAGTCGTGCTCGACGAGCGCGCACGCCTCGACATCGAACAGGCCGGAATCGGCTATCAGATCGAGGATGCCGACGTCGAAGTCGCTGTCCCCACGGGTCAGAACGTAGGTGCGTGGTGCCATGCGGGAGAAATCGGACAGGAAATCCACACACGCTGCGGTCTCGATGTGCTGCAGCACGAGCGACGCGAACACGAGATCGTAGTGCCGCTGCCTGACTGCACTCCAGTCATCGCTGAGACCGACCGGCGTATCCGGCAGCGCCTCTCGACACCGTGCGATCATCGGCGGCAGGTCGAACCCGTCCACGCGCCTTGCCACTGCCGTCAGATATGGAAAGTTCCGGCCCAGGCCACAGCCGAAATCGAGCGCCGCTGCGAGTGGCGTCGTGATCGCGATCGTCGGAACGTAGGGGGTAAAGGGCTTGCCCGCCTTGTACCCGGTCAGAATCCGTTCGCGCAGCTCGTCGTTGTCCGCTCGCGCTGCGGCCAGCCAGTCGTCCAAACTCATCGCGATCACGACGCGAGCACGATCGCACGCGAGGGGCGTGGACTGCCGCCCGCGGGCTCCCGGCTGATCATGAAACCATACGGATTGCCGGTGAAGCCGGCTGGAAAATCAAAGTAGGCGTTGATGCGTCCCTGCGCATCCGGAGACACCCGCCCCAGGTTCAGCGAATCCTCGCGGGTCACGAGCCACACTTGATACGTCGCATTCGGGCCGACTGCTGGCAGACGCGTCGCCGTCAGGACGACACCGCGCGAGGGACTCCAGACGGCCTGACCGGAGGCATCCGGCGCCGTGCCCAAGCCACGCATCGGGAGTCGTTGAATATCCGGAGCGGCCAGTACCGCGAACATCCGCTCGGCGCGCGCCGCCGCCGCCAGTGCTTCGGCGTTGGCCTGCTGCGCGGTGCGGGTGGTCGACTCAATCTGCTGGGTGGACTCTCGCTGAATCTCGTGCGCCTGACGTTCAGCGGCCGCGGCTCGGGATGACGCATCGCGCAGCATGCGCGCGACCAGGGAATACGCGGCCAGCGCCCCGAGGATCAGCGCTGCCGCAAGAAGCGCCGGCAGCAGACTTCGCCACCGCGTCCAGAAGTTGGATTCCGCAGCCGGCTTGGGCGGACCCTCTTTGATGATCGCCGCCGCTTCGCGGATGTCGCGGGCGGCCTGGGCCAGCTCGCGCGCAACGCGTTCATCGAACGCGTCGATGCGCGCTTCCGCCCGGGCGACGGCCTGTTGCGCAGCACGGATGGCGGTGCCGTAGGCCTCGAGTATGCGGGCACCGCGCTGTTCGAACTCACGGGCGCGCTCGAGCGATTCCGCGAGCGCGTCTCGAGTCGCCGCGTCCGCCGCCTGGCGCACCTGATCGCCAACGCTGGCCAGTTCGGCGACGACAGCCCGCCCCCGCTCGACGACCGAAGCCAATTCGAGCTCGAGATCCCTGGCTCGCACATGGCTCTGTTGCTGGGTCCTGAGGGAGGTTTCGAATCGGCGAAGCTGCTGATCGAGCTGCGCCAGACGGTCTTCGAGCGACGGCTCGTCCCGATGCAGCGGCGCGCTCCGCATAGCGTCATCTTACTCGGATCCTTCACATTACTCGGATCCTTCACGCGGGGGGGCCACGGGGGTTTCATTCTTCACTTCCCCAGTTCCCCAGTTCCCCAGTTCCTTAAGCCCTTTGCGTGCCAGGCGGACATATGGCCGGACAGCATTGCGACGTGACGGAAACCTCGCCAGCGCAGCATGCTGCGTGCGGCTACCGCACGCGGCCCGTGGCCGCAGTAGACGACGAGGGGGTCTTCGACCGTGGCGGGAATAGGCGCGGTGATGATTGTCCAGAACGGGATGTTGACTGCGCCGGGGACGTGTCCCGCACGGAACTCGCGGCGCGAGCGTACGTCGACGATCACGGGCGCGGCTTGCGCATCGATCAACTCGAGCAGCCGCTCCGGCGCGATCGGTGGGTCAGTCGACATGGCATGGGCGTCCCGCGCTACTTCGGTCGCAACGCCTGAACGATTTCGTCGTCATTCGGAAAACGTCCGGCGGAGTACTTCGAAAATATCACCCTGCCGTTCACCGCGACGTCGAAAACGCCGCGGTCGCCGCGCGTCAGCTCGGCGTCGATGCCAAGTTCGTTCTTGATTGTGGCTGCCAGACTGGAAGCCCTGGGCAAGTAGTTTCAACGTCCGCAATAAGTAATCGTCACACGCATATGGGCCTCGGAAATCGACACCTGACATCCGGCTTGAGCCGGACGCGAGCTCGCGAATCACGCATTCGAGATGTTGAACTGAAGGCGCCAGTCACCGTCACGGCGGCGCCACACGCCGATGAACTTTCCCGTCTGAGCGTTTTCCGGCCAGCGTTCGTCCGGAGTGAAACGGTATGAACCGCGCACGACGGCCAGGTCCGCCGACTCGGCGACAACCGTTTCATGCGCTTCGAACGCATAGACGCAGCGTGGAAGCTGTTCGAGGACGCCACCGTAGAACTTGCGGATGGCCTCGCGGCCGACGATCGGCGCAACTCCCGGCAGAAGCTCCTGCGCATCGTCTGCATAAATCGCGAGCATGCCGTCCAGGTCACGCCGCGCCGCGGCGGCCTTCCACGACTCATCGAGACCGCGGATGCGTGCTGCGTGCTCCTCGTTCGACGTCATGAGCTCCAGGCCCTCGACGTCGTCGCCCTCCGAGTCGCCGCACGCGCGGCCAGGCTCGCCGGCAGACCCACGCCGAACATGTGGATGAGCACGCCGTTGACGAACACGGGCCAGGAAAATCGTCCCGTGCCGGCGGCTGACAACGGTATGACGATGTACTGCATGACGATGTAGGCGCCGATGCCGTAGATGAGCCCGGAAAGGATTGGGGCCCGCACGAGAGCCGGCAACCGCCTGCTGGCGAGGAAAAAGACGGCAACGATGAGGAAGGCGATGAAGAAGTGGAGCGCGATGCCCAATGCCGCGCTCGCCATCCCGCCGGAGAACGCCGCGCGTCCCAGCAGACCCGAGGCGATCGACTGAAAGATGCGGATCGGCTGCACGCCGCGCAGTCCGAAGAACACCACAGCGTCGAGAAGGTCGAGGATCCCAACGGCGAGCGTGCCGTACAGAAGAGCGCGTGGCGTGCTCATTGGAGGTAGCGAGCGCCGGCCGAAGCCTGTGTGGCCGGTAAAAGGGTCTTCAGCGTGGTTTCGACATCGGCTGGTTTGAAGCCAAAGGGGCCGGGAGTCGTCACAACCGGTTGAGGACGCCGGGAACAGGTAACAGCAGCTCGAAGTAGACGAGCGGCACGCCGCGATACGTGACGCGGCCGACCTCGTGAAAACCGCACTTCGAGTAGAACGGCGCGGCACCGGCGGCCGCGTCGTAGGCGTCCAGGCGAATGGCCTCGGCCGGCCAGGCCGCGGCCATCGCCTTGGCTTCCTCGAGGATCCGGCGTCCGGTTCCCCGCCGCTGCAGCACCGGCGCGACGGCCATGTCGGTGAGGTAGAGAGGGCGGCGGACGGTGGCGAAGTAGCCTTTGTCGATCGCCCAGGGCTTTTTCGTCGCGAGGCGCAACGTGGCGATGATCGATCCGGTCGAACCGCGGGCGATGAGGACGCGCGAAGTTTCGATGCTCCGCCGTTCGCCTCGCTCGGTCACGGCGGCCGACCAGTGTCCCGGGCCGTAGCGGCGGGTCAGATCGTCGGCTACCGCGGTTCGGAGCAGTGCAAGCTCTGCCGCGTCCGTTTCGTCGGCGATGGTGATGGACGCGACCGCGTCAAGCACTGCTGTCGTCCTTGCTTCAGGCGAACCGCTTCAGCCCACGCTCGTGAGCCTTGCGCGCTTCTTCCTCGCGGTTGCGGGGGGGCGCGCTGGTGCTCAACGAGTGAATCAGCCGGCGAGCAGCATCGGTTACTTCATTCACGGCCCGATTGAAAGCCGCTTCGTTCGTGCGGGAGGGACGGTTCGTACCGCTCAACTTGCGGACGAATTGCAGAGCGGAGGCCTGGATCTCCTCATCCGTCGCCGGCGGCTCGAAATTCGCGAGGGTCTTGATATTTCGGCACATGTCCCTATTTTACGGTGACCGTGCGCGTCATTCCGACGCCGGCTGAGGCGCTTTGCGGATGACGTCGCCCATGCGCACCGATCCTGACTGGATTACCCTCGCGTTGAGACCCCTGAGACGAAGCGATCGTCCCTGCGCCGAGTTGACGAACTTGGTGGCCTCGAAACCGAAGCGTTTGTGGAATTTGTCGCACCCGGTGTGCGGGATCTCGGTGATTTCGACGATGGCGGATCCGATCGTCAGACGCGTGCCTGGCGGCAGGTTCGCTTCACTCAGGTCCAGGTCGACGAACAGCTGATCGCCAGCAAGCGGCCAGCGGGTCTTGTCCCGCGCGATCAGCGCGATCGCGCGGGCGCCCATGATGTTGAGCTGCATGCCGGGATGGGCCGATCCGTCCGCGGTGCGGGAGCTGCCGCGGGCCTCCCAGTTGTCGCCGACGAGCCCGTGCACCTTCGTCCAGGAGCCCTTCGTCGAGCACTTCACGGCCGCCCACCGTCGGCCGCCTGACGATCAGCCGCACGACGCCGTTGTCTTGCGGCGCCGCGCGGATCCCGTCTAGGCCCGCCTCGAGCTCCTCACGGGTGACATCGCCCACGTCGAATCGTCTATTTGAGATGTTTGGAGACGAGCTTGGTCATCTCGAACATGTTGACGGTCGACTTGCCGCCGAACACCGGCTTCAGCGTGCCGTCCGCTTTGATCATCCGCTTGTTCTTCGCATCCTGCAGCTTGTTCTTCTTGATGTAGGCCCACAGCTTCTTGGTGACTTCCGTCCGCGGGATCGGTTTGCTCCCGACCACCTCGGAGAGCGCGGCGCTCGGCGTGACTGGCTTCATGAACGCGGCGTTCGGTTTTCTACCAGACGACTTCTTCGTACTCTTGGCCATCGTTTCTCCTCTAGTTGGCTCGCACGTGGTACGGCCACGCAACAGCTGCGCGCCTGATAATGCATCACCCCGGGCCGCCTGTAAACGGCCGCCGCTACGATTCCACGCTCACCGCGGCGATGAGCGCCTTGATGTACCCCAACGCAAAAGCAAAGCCCTGCAAGTGATCGCCATCACCCTCGACGCTCGGCACGTGGTCCGGCATCATCATGCCGTCGTAGCCTACCTCCTTGTAGACCCGCATCGCCCGCAGCATGTCGACATCGCCATCATCGATGAAGGTCTCGCGGAAGTTCAGGAATCCTCCCGCGATGTTGCGGAAGTGGACGTTGAAGATCTTGCGCCGTGAACCGAACTCGCGAATGACGTCGAAGATCTGCTCGCCCGGCTTCTCGAGCATCTCGGACACCGTTCCCTGACAGAAGTTCAGACCGTGATACGGGCTTTCCTTGATGGACACGAACCGTTTCAAGCCCTCCACGGATCCGAGCACGGTCTCAACACCACGCCATCCTTTTCCGCGCGGCATGCCCGGATCCTGCGGATGGCACGCGAGGCGCACTTTGTACTCTTCCGCGACCGGCACCACCCGCGTCAGGAAGTAGGTGATGCGCTCCCAGTAGGTGTCCGCATCCACCGGCCCGGCTATCGTCAGCGGCGGGTCCTGTTTGGCGTTGGCGTAGACAAAAGTGCTGTATCGTGCGCCGCCGCGACCCTTCGTCGGCTCCGATCTCGGCACGCCGATGAAGGTCAGGTTGTACTTCACCGACGGAATTCCAGCGCGCGCTGTGTTGCGAATCATCTGACAGATTCCGTCGATCTGACGATCGCAATCCGGCTGGCGCCCGAGCAGGATCGCCGGGCTCTCGCTGCGTGAGATTTCGCTCGAGCTGAGCGGGAGCGGAACCATGTCGAGGGTGAGTCCAAACGACTCCACCCGCTCGCGCAGGCGCGTCAATCCTTCGACGGACCAGGCCGCATCCAACGTCGCCGACGGCAGGCGGCTGCAGATGTTGTTGACGCCGAAGCCAGCGAGAACACGCAGGATCGCATCCGAGTCACCGTGCTGCGTACCGACCTTCATCCGCGCGCGCACCGACGCAGCCGCCGGCGGCTGTCGCGAACCGGGATTGGCAGTTGCCTGCGCCGAGACGACGGCCTCGGCCAAAGCGCCCGCAGTCATGCCACTGCCAGCCAGGCGAACGAACTCGCGACGATGCATAGGTTGTAGTCCTCTCTTCAGCCCGCGGCATGTTACTCCGAAGTGAGCTCGAACATGGTGACTTCCGGTCGAACGTTGAACCGGACGTGCAGCAGGTGTCCGACACCCCGATTGATGTAGACACGGCGGTTTCCCGACAGGGCGAACTCGCCCGCCGTGTAGCGTCGGTTGCGGACCGGCAGGAGCGGTGGCGGCAGAAATGGCGGCTTGCACTGTCCGCCGTGCGTGTGCCCGGAAAGAATCCAGCCCTCGTAATCCGCCCACACCGGCAGATCCAGCGTGTCGGGATTGTGGCTCAACACGAGAGCGGCCCTCGCCTTGTCGATTCGCGGCAGCACGGATTGCGCGTCGAAATGCCGCGCCCACCAATCGTCGAGGCCGGCGACTTGCAACCCGTCGACGTCGTGGATTTCATTCCGGAGCACAGTGATCCCAAACGGCTTCAGCGTGTCGATGGCCTGCTGCGCCACTTCCGGGTGGGCCCAGTTGGGCCCGTAATCATGATTCCCCAGCACCGCGAGCGTCGCCGCGCGGCCGCGCGGGAAATGTCGATACACGTTCGGGAGCTGCTCGAACACTCGCGGGTGGTAGCTCAGAAAATCTCCGGTCATGACCACGATGTCAGGACGAAGCCGACCGACACGTCGGAACGTCTCGATGACATAGTCGTCGTCGACGCGCGGACCTACGTGAACGTCGCTGATCTGGACGAGTCTGCGGCCGGCCCACGCCGTGGGAAGGCGAGCAATGGGCAAGGACCGCTGAACGATCTCGAGCCAGCGTGGCTCGATGCGCCAGGTATAGAGCCCGGCTGCAGCGGCCGCTCCGAGCGATGTGCCGGCGGTGCGGAGGAATGCGCGCCGACTCAGCACAGGGTGACTAGCACTACCGCGGTCCGCCTCCGTGCAGTTCGTGCACGTACGCCGCGCGGGCGTCGATTTCGGCGAGACGAGTCACAGCGTAGAGTGACGCCTGTCTCAGGAGGTTGGCTCGCTCGCCAGGCGGTTTGCGCTCGACGGTTGCCAGACTGCAGCCGTGCTTCTGGAGGAATTCATCAATCAACGCGCGCTCGAGCTGCGCCTGCGGATCCTCGAGCGGAGTTTCAGCCCGTTCCCGCATGAAACACCTCCGAGTGGAGGAAGTCTCAATTCTACCCTGGTATTCCGATGTCCTCATTCCACAATTGCGGGTTTTCCCGAATGAACTCGGCCATCATCCGCATGCACGTGGCGTCCTGGAGCACATCCAGCATGACCCCGCGGCTTTCCAACCACGCCTCTTCTCCGACGAATGTCCGGTTTTCGCCGATGACCACCTTCGGGATGCCATAGAGAAGGATGGTGCCGCTGCACATCGCGCATGGCGACAACGTGGTGTAGAGAACGCTCTGTCGGTAGATCGCTGCCGGCTGGCGCCCCGCATTCTCGAGCGCATCCATCTCGCCGTGCAGGATGGCGCTGCCGCGTTGGACTCGCCGGTTGTGACCCCGACCGATGATTCGGCCGTTGTGGACCAGAACGGATCCGATCGGAATGCCCCCCTCGCGACGGCCGCGCTCGGCTTCCTCGATGGCGGCGAGCAGGAATTCGTCAGTCACGGCTTGCTCTGGAGTCTCGAGACGGCGCAGGTCGATGGCCACTCGAAGAAGATGCTCGAACGGCGTGCCGTTGATGCCCATGGCTCCCACTTCAATTGCCTGCAGGTGACGGGCGATTGCTTCGTCGGAAGCATGCTTCATCAAGAGCGCGTGTACACCGTCGACGTAGCTGTCGTACGTGTCATCTGCACGGTCGGCCAGGCCGATGGGATCCCAGCGCTCGTTCAAGATCACGCGGATGCGCGCATGAAGTTCGTGCCATGCGTGTCGATCGGTTGTCACGTCGCTCATGCTTGCGCTACCTGACTGGCGAATGCAAAACGAACAAAACGCCACGCGAACAGCAGAAACACAAGGCCGGGCGGGACGAAGGCGACGCCGCCTGCCACCGTGTCAGCCAGACCCCATCGATGGTTGGTGTAGTAGACGGCCGGAGGCAACAGCTCGATGGTCGCCTCTCCTGCCTTCTGCACCGCCGACTGCAGATCGGGCTCCGTTGTCAGCCACGATTCACTGCCGGAGCGAACCTCCGTGAGGAAGAAATGCCCGTCGTGCTCCACGGCCACGAAGCGTTCGCTGCTGCCGATCCGTGTCAAGCCATGATGCGCCTGGCCGCCGTTCGGGGTTTCGACGAATGCCTGATCAGGAGTATCGATCATCGTCAATGAATAACCGTGCGTGAGCGGCACGCGCCAGCTGTCACCGAGCCCGAGATCCACGCCTCTGACAGCTTCGCAATGAATGCCGTAAAGGACGAATATCCCCCACATGTAGGCGATCGAAGCAAATGGCAGGACGACTGCGCCGATGATCCACCGCGTGCGAATCGGTGGCCGGCGCCGTTGGAACCAATAGACGAGACCAGCCAGCACGCAGGCGGCGAAAAGGGCGGCGAGCCCACTGATCACGAACCAGAAGAGCAGAACGATTCCGAGTCCCAGGCGTCACCTTCCCGTCCTTTCTCTTATCGGCGCGTGCCCGATGTTGCATCGCGTGCGGCTGCGTTGGGATCAGACGTCCTCAGCGAGTGTATTGCCGAAGAACGTCGGTGATGCTCGCGGACGATTCGTCACGACTCATCAGGACGACGAGATCACCGGCCTCGACCGTTCCCTCCTCGGCTACGGCCAGATAGAAGCCGGTGCGCCCGCTGCGCAGGAATCTCTTGACCATATCCATTCGATCGAAGCGAAGGTTCAACTTGAAACAGGGCAGGCGCGGTTTGGTGATGACGAATTCAGCGGAACCGATGCGCAGTCGGTCACCGATCCTGGTGTCTGCCTCCAGCAACCCTTCGAGCGTCAGATTCTCCCCGAAGCTTCCCCAGGGCAGATCGTCGACCGACAACTCCTGACGCCAGAAGGCGTAGTGCTCCGACGGGTACGCGTAAACAGCTTTCTCCACGCCGCCATGGACGGTGAGGTCCGACTGTTCATCACCATCCAGGTTCAAACGACGAACACGAACCCGGCCGGATACGGGCGTCTTGAAGATAGAGGTCCTGACAATTTCGTCGCGCCAGTAAAGCTCGCGCGGCTGCCCGACATTGACAGATACGACCTTCATCTCAACGGCGCACCGGGCTGCCACTATCTCGCGGCCAGAGTAGCGCCACCGGCAACGCAAATGCGATGCTGCCAATCAGTGAAAGCACGACGAACCATACCCACGATACGCGGCTCACTCCCCACTTTCGCAACAGGTACGCGAGCGCGCCGGCAAGCACCAGGGCTTCCACCATGAATGCGGCGCTCAGCGGATTAGCCATCGCTTCATCGAGCGCGCGCGGTTGGAAGAGCAGGCTATAGATGAACGTCCCGTTGACGGCGACGAATCCAAACACCCCGAGAGCGATGAGCGCGGCACGCTCAGCGCGGCTGTATTCCTGTTTGATCATCGCTGTTCGACTCCTGCCCGGCCTGTACGCCTCCAACGCTTCGGGGTTGAAGCACGCGAAAATCACTTCGTCGACGCTGGACGCGCTGTGGGCACGAACCGTCGCCACGGCAATGTCCGTCGCTGCCTGGAGTGGATACCCGTAGATACCGGTGCTGATCGCTGGAAACGCGACACTCCGCAGTCCGTGCTCAACGGCGAGCGTCAGGGCAGAACGGTATGCGGAAGCGAGGAGCTCCGCCTCCCCCGCTGCGCCGCCACGCCATATCGGACCAACGGCGTGAATGACGAACCTCGCCGACAGATTGAACCCTGGAGTGATTCGGGCATCACCGGTCGGGCACGGACTTACATCGGCGCAGGCGCGAGCCAGCTCGGGCCCGGCAGCGCGGTGTATCGCACCGCAGACGCCGCCGCCGGGAGCAAGCTGCTCGTTCGCGGCGTTGACGATCGCATCAACGCGCAGAGTCGTGACGTCGGCGATTTCAGCCCTGAGCCTCATCGCTGCCCTGACGCCTGCCCGTCGTCCCGAACATTTCCTTTACAGCCGGACGCTGAAGCACAACGATGGTAAATACACCCAACACCGTTCCGAAGGGGACGATGACACATTCGAGAGCCGCCACGACGAAGCAGAACGTGTAGTACATCCGTTGCGCCAGGAACCGACCGGTCACAATCATGGAGGCGGCGAAGGCAAAGCCAGCCGCGATCATGGCGCAAGCCACGACGATGAAGAACCAACCGATGAAGCGCGCTTCCGTCTGATTCGACCCCTCATCGAACCGCCCCGTCACCATGGCGATGCCCATGAACAGGTGTATGGCAGGAAACAAGGCGAACAGGGCAGTCACACCGCCGACGATGTAGTGAAAGATCGACAACAGCCGGAGATGCTCTGCGTCGCTGTTCATTCGCGTCTCGGCGCTCATCGCGGCGTCAGCTTCGGCCAGGTGGTCTCGATGCCCTGCCGCTGAATCGCCGCCTGAAAATCGGCCAGACTTCTGGCATCGTGGCGAATGCGGCGCGGCGGATTCCTCGACTGGATGGCGTGCGCCGCCAGACATCCGGCCGCCTCGCCGATGTTCCACTCCACCGGATGCAGCCTGTAACAACCGTTGGTAATGTGTGTAACGCCAAGGTTCTTGCATGCGGGCAGCAGGTTCTCGACCCGGCGCGGGATGAGCGCGCCCAGTGGAATCTGAAACGGCAGCGAGCTGATGTCGATGTAGTTGTCGCCACCCGTGCTCATGTGCAGGTCGATCCGATACGAGCCGACGCCGACGGAGTCCGCAAAGGTCTCGGCCGTCAACTGCTCCGGCTCGACCTTCAGAAGCTGACTGCGTGCCTCGGTGCCGACATGCTGCTCGAGGACGGTGAACTCGGCCTGAATGCGACGTGATTCGCGGATGTACGGTGATTTCGCCAGGCCGTCGGTCGTTCCTACGATATCCGGACGGAGCCGCAAGCCGCGCCATCCGGCGCCGCCATCGGCCCGCGGCGCCTCCGTTTGCAGCCAGTACAACAGGGACAGACTCAACTGCTTTCCCCGTTGCAGCTGTTTTGACGCTTCGGCGCGGTCGACCTCGATCAGCGGGCCGAGAAAGTAATCGTTCATCGGCCAATTGACCAGCGTCACATCGGTGGAAAACGCGCCGGCCTGATAGTTGCGCTTGTCGACGATGCGCCGGTAGATCATGAAGTTCAAGAGGCCGGCAGTCGGCGTCGCGGCCTCCGGATCGAAGGTCAGGGGCCGCACCTTCAGGGTCCGCGGATCGGGCTGCTCCCACGCCAGTAGCTTGCCCGGCCATGCTGGAGTGAGCTTCGGAACGTAGTCCCTCCAGAACGCGTACTCCGACGGTCGCTCGATCGTGTGGTCTTCGCCGGCGACATGGTCCATGGCGAAGCAGACCGTAAACGCCTGCATGTTGCTCGGCTGCGGCCGTTCCGGCGCGTGCGGCTCACCCGTTTGCGACCGCGCTTCGAATCCAGTCACATATTCGGTTCGAGTGAGCGGCAACAGGTCGCCGAGCTCGGTCGCATCCAGAAAATATTCGCCGCGCACCACGCGCTCCGCCCCGTCGTCGACATGTCGCACGGTCACGGCCCGCACTCGATCGCCGTCGGAGTCGGCGGCGACAGGAACGTGACGCAGCAACAGCGTCAGGCGGCCGCTCGAGACGTACGGCGCGAGCATCGACTCCAGGACGGCGAGCGAGATGCGCGGCTCGTGCGCGATGCGGCTGACCGTGGCATTGCCCGGATTGAACTGTGAATTGGCGCGGGCGGTCTCGGTCAGCGGATAGTGGCGACGGTAGTACTCGCGAACGCCGTCACGATACGAGCGATACGAGCGCGTGCACCCGAATGACTCGATCCAGGCGTGCTCGTCCGGAGGCACCGCCTGCGAGGTGACCTGCCCGCCGATCCAATCGGTCTCTTCGGTGAGAACGACGCGCTGGCCGTTCCTGAGCGCGCCGAGCGCGGCCGCGACGCCGCCGAAGCCACCACCAATGACCGCGACATCACATTGCAGCTCGCGCAACGCAGCGTACGGCAGCAGGAGCAGGGTGCTGGTCTGCCGGAGAAAGTCCCGGCGCGTGGAGGAGGAAGCACGCGCGGCATGGTAGTGCATGTTCGTCGGGAGCGTGGTTTCGCTTTGTGTTCGGCCCCGTGGGCATCTTCTATTAATAGCCCGGGCCGTCTCGAGTCGGGACCCATTCGCTGTTGTCAACGGACGGTCAAGAGCCAAAACGCAGGGCCCGCTGAGGACACGCTGAGACCCCTGAGATGACTAGATGCACTGAGGGCTGCCCGTCCAGCGAACCACCCCAGACGTCTCATGCCCTGCGCTCCCCGCGTTAAAGCTTTTTGACAAGCGGCTGCTGCCCGGATCTCTTCACGCTACCGAGATGGGAGACCGAGTTGTAGACGGGGCAACGGCACGGGCGGATCGCATCCTGGAAGATCCTCGAGCGATTCGGCGATGACGATTGGTGCCTTCGATCCATCTGGCGGCGTCGACAGATCGAAGAGCGACGTGCTGGCCGGCTTGTAGGCGAGCACAGGTCGATCGAATGCCGCAGCCGTTTTCTGACCGGCGAATCGCTCTTTGCTCTCCCTCGTCTCCCGCTCGTCGAGCACGGCGTAGACGTGAACGTTTCGCTCCCCGAGCCACGTCACGGCGCGATCCAACCAGTCACCGTCCAGCATGTCGTAGCGGAGCGTGGTTCGGCCCGCGTAATAGCGCAGGCTGCCGGAGCGATGGACGGCGAGGATCACGCTGTTTGCCTCCGTATGCTCCCGCACGAGACGGCCAATCGGCGCTTCGTGCCGCGCGGCCTGGCGTTGTTCGAACACATCACGACGTATCGCCACGCGGATGTTCCACAGTCCAAGGAGCGCGGCGAGGGTGACGATCCCTACCACGCTCGCCCGGCCGAACCGAACCGTCAGCCGGCCAACAGCGAGGAGAACAGCGGCGAGACCCATCAGGATCAACGGCCAGCTGGGAAGTAGAAAGCGGAGGTAGCCTGGGGAATCGAATTCCAGATATGCGCTGTATTGGCCCCAGAGGAGGGTCACGAACAGGGCAATAATCATGAAGATGCGACGGTCTGGAACCGCTGGCCAGATTGCGCGCAGCGGAACGATGAGTGCCGCGACTCCGAGGAGCGCCAGCGGCGTCTGGGTCTCGACAATCCACGCAATGAATCGGGCGAGGTTCGGCAGCACGTGCGCCCAACCGAAGATTTCACCGAGGGTGCCGTATCCCGATGTCGTCGCGGAGCCATACCAATAGCGATTGAGCGCGGCGACCACGGCAACGCCTGGCAGGAGAGCGAGGCTGAACACGAGCACGAAGAGGATCCGGCTGCGCAAGCCTGAAGGAGCGGGCGCGCGGCGCAGCAGAAACCAGAGGACCATCGGGACGGCCAATGGAACCAGGTTCGGACGGATCAGAATGGCCAGCGCCGCGGCAAATCCCGCGAACGCCGCGGACCTCATCCTCGTCCCGAGAAGGCAGCAGAACGCCGCCGACCATGCCGCCATGACCGGCACGTCGCTGAGTGACTCCAGCGAAACTTCGAGAACGACAGGACTCGTGGCCAGGAACCACGCGGCAATCAGCCCCTGGTATGGCGACCCAAGGCGCTTGCCGAGCGCGTAGGTCGCGAATACCGCGACCCCGAGCGACAGCGGGACAACGGCAAACAGCGCGCATTGGCCGCCCATGCGCTTCGCCGCTGCCATCAGCATCGGCAAACCCGGTGAGTAGGTCGGCACGATCGTCCACTCATCGGGTGAGGGACGGTAGCCGAGCGGCGTGAACGTCCACGGGCTGTTGGGCCACGGGACCTGGGCGACCCATGGCTGCTGCACTTTCAGATCTCCCACGAGCCACAGATCGGCCTGACTGACGTATCCATATGCGTCGGCGCCACCGGCAATCCTGGTGGCTTGGACCATGGTGAGGATCACCGCGGCGGCGGCGATCGCTGCGGCTACCCAGCCAGGCCGGCGCTCGAGCGTCGTGCGTCCACGCGCGAGGGCGTTGAGGAAGGGCGAGACTCTGATCGTCCCACCCGCCACGAGGTAGCCGACGAGCGCGCACGCGGATGCGACCAGGACCCTGCGCGGATTGTTGGAACGAACCCGGATCCCAAGAATGGTGCCGTCGAAGCCACCGGCAACGATCAACCAGATCGCCCAGCCGAGCGTGAGGCAGAAACACACGAGCATCGTGCGCCGCGCCATTCGCCCGAGTCTGGCGGTTTTACTTTGCATTGCCTGGCCAGTCGCCTCGCCCCGTTAGCGCGCTTCCCCCAGCTCGTACTCGAAGTCGTATGAATGCCTGCCGTCGCTGATTTCGATCGCCATGCGGCCGGAGAGACCCTCCAGGTCGGCCGTCCCCGAGTCAGGGACGACGGTGACAGTCAGGTGCGGGGCGCCGCGCGTCATGGTGCCGCTGTGCTGCAGAACGAACGTGCCGCTGCGTCCGTGCAGCGTTCCGGCAACACGCTCCAGGGCCACATACCCCGCCGAACCCTGAACGTTCGTGCCCGCCGCCAGCATGTGCCCCTTGCTCGTTCCCTCGAGCTCGCCGCTGAAGGTCTTGTCGATGGTCATCCGGCCGAGCGTCGCTTCTTCGTTCTGGCCGGGCGCCATCGGCGTCAACTTCACTTGAAAGGTTCCTCTTGCACGACTCATGAAGAATGCCTCGATCCTGTTGGGGAATTGGTGGGGCTCTATGACCAGAGGGGCGAGGACGTCGGGATCGACGAATAGCGCGTCCAGCGACGTCACTTATGTGACATCGGATCTATCGATGACCGGGAAAGCTGCCAGCAGATGCTCGAGCGACGCGCAAATCGCCGGCAAGCCGTTCTGATCGACGTCGAACTTGAATTGCAGCCGGTTGCCAGATCCGGCGTCATCGATGGCTTCACCGCTGACGTGCAGCCCTCCCTTGCCGTCGCCGCTGAGCGACAACGCGAACTGTCCCTCGAGCGCGTTGAAGCTCGCTGTGCCGTCCAGCGTGCGGTGCAGGTGCTGCGCTTCTTCGAGGAAGGCCTGGAACTCTTCGGATCGCAGGTGAACGGGAAAGGCAGCGTGGAAGGCGCCGGCAGCAATCTCGAGGTCGCATTCGATCCAGTTGCCGTCGCCGGCGTCGAAGAGACCAGGAAGACTCCTTCGCAGCGGTCGAATGAGGACGTGCGGCGCGCCGGCAACGTCACTCGACCCGATCAGCACCTCGCTGCTGTCTGCCATGAGATCAACGCACGGCAACGGGTGCCACGGTCGAACCCGTGCCGCCCTGAATTTTCAGCGGCTGAACGATGAGCGCAAACTCGTAGACCTGCTTCGCCGCCAGATCGTCGAGCTTCAGGTTTTCCAACAGATGGATCCCGTTGACGACCAGCAGGATTTGGTGGATCGGGTTTGAGACCTGTGGATCCACGTCAGGTGTCACGCCAACCGGAGCGTTATCCGCGCCCACGAGCATGGGATCCTGCCGCGCCAGCCATTCAGCGGCGGCCACGCCGAGACCGGGATTCGTTTTGACGTATCGCGCGTTTTCTTTTCCCCACAGACGTCCCCAGCCGGTGTGGACAATCACGGCATCGCCGGGCTGCAGCGTCAATTTCGCGCGCCGCAGCGCAAGCTCGAGGTCCTGCACCGTGATCTCGTACGTGTCTGGCAGGATTTCAACGCCCTTCGCCGCCGCGACGTCGAGCAGCACGCCACGCGTCATCAGCGTGCCCACTCGCTCGACGCCCAGCTTCGTGAACCCTGTCCGCGTGGCAATCTCGTCCAACTTGAAGCAGTTGTACAGACTGTCGCCGACCGTCTGATGGCTGAAGGCATCGAACTGCGTGCCGACCTGCCCGATCTCCGACACGACGAGCTCTTCGTTGCTGCCGCGACGGTTGGATCCCGGATTCATCACGGTGCGTTTCGTATGCAGCTCGAAACGACGCGTCCCGAAGAGCGGCATCGTCGATGTCAGGACGCGTCCGAGCTCGAACGATTCGCCGGTCTTGATGAGCGATGCCGCACGGCGCACCGTGTCCGGCTTCATGTGGTTCGCGGCGCCGCGCTCGTCGCCGGCGCCCCACTTCGATGGACAGCGCTGAGAATCCGCTGGCGGCTGCCACGACTGCGCGAAGCCGGCGCGGCCGCTGACGAAAACCGCCAGCACGAACGTGATGACGCGGATTCGTGAGCTGAGCAAGGTCTATTGCGATACGACCTCCGCCATTACCGTGGGCGGGAACACGTGATGGTCGAGCAGAACCTCAGCTTTGAGGAGCGTTCCCGATCCGCCATCCGTGATGAATCAAAAGCGCACCGCACGCTGAATGTATTGTTGCCGTTGTTGCGCAACACACCGTCGGGCAGACGCTCGCCCCGGATGCGCCGCAGACCGAACCGGAAATCGAACGCTCCGTCGATCAGTATTGCCGGAGTCAGTCCTCCGGGGAGCTCGGGCAAATCACCGTGGTTGATGCGACAGCAAACGTCCCGAGCGCATTGGGATTGAAGTCCGACCTGACCGTGCAGGATGCCAGCGAATATCGCGGCACCGCACACCGCCTGCTCGCAGAGCTCGAGGCCGAAAGCCCTGACGTCGATGAACGGAATCGACTGCCTGGGCGGGACGGGCCCAGCCAGTAAGAACCAGAAGAATCGCTCCCGAGACAATTGCTCGCTTGATCGCGCTCATCGCTTCCTCCGTCATGTGCGGATGCCACCCGGAAGGCACCCTTATATCCACGCGGCAGCGCAAAAGCAACGAACAACGAGCGACGAAAATGAAATGACTACCTTGTCAGATCTGTAATCGTGATGTCCTTGTACCATGCCTCGCTCGGCGGGCCGCCGTGAATCTGGACGCAGACGAGACCGCTGCGCTCGATGGCGGGATCCATTTCTTTGTAGTCCACCGTCTGCACGCCGTTGATCGACAGCGTGATGTGATTGCCCTCGGCGCGGACGAGGTAATCGTTCCAATCGCCGGCTTTGACGATTTCCTTCATCTTGGCCTGATCGGGCCCGAGCAGGACCTTCTTACGTCTCGACTCATCGTAGAGCGCGCCCCACCAGCCAGTGCCCATGTCCGCCTGGTATCCAGACACTTCGTGATGATTGGGAATTCGCGCCGTGCGGAACTGAATGCCGGCATTGGCGCCATCGCCGCCGAGCAGTTTGACCTTCAACCGGAGCTCGAAGTCGGAGTACGGCCGGGTCGTGCACAGGAACTCGTTGCGGGCAATCTTCTCTTTCAGCGTGCCTCCGACGATCGCACCCTCGTCGATGCGGAAGATCTTCAGATTGCCTTCCCACCCGGCGAACGTCTTCCCGTCGAAGATCGGCGCAGCCTTCGCGCTCGCCGGCACCTGGGCCTCGAGTCCGCCCGCCGACATCGACAACAGCGCAACGAGCAGACCGCAGTTGATGCGCATGATGTCTCCGCTTACGCCGTCGGCATCTTGAACGTTTTTCGAACGTACTCGATGTTGGCGCGCGTGTCGGCGACGATGTCCTTGTTCGGAGATCCGGTTTCGAGCACGTACCATCCGCGGAATCCGATGTCGTAGTACTCCTGCGCCAGCCGCGGCCAGTCGAGGATGTCCTGATCGCGCATCAGCATCTGACCGTTCTTCACGTGAATCTGGTGAATGCGCTTGCCCAGCAACTTCGGCTCATGGTACGGATCGACCTTCAATCGCGACTTGATGTTCCGCACGTCGTAGTAGACGGCGACGTATTCGGATCCGATGGCGTCGAGCAGCTTGATGTTGTCTTCTGCCGAGATCCAGTCCTCGAGTGCGACGACGACGCCAGCCTTCTCGGCGTAGCGAGCCACTTCTTTCATCATCGCAACGAAGGTGTTCACCTCCGCCTGGTTCTCCATGTTGATGTGGCTGTCCCCGAGGATCGGCAGCAGGATGTTGTTCGTCCCGAGGTTGGCCGCAACTTCCACAGCCTCGACGAGCAGAATCGCCGCCGCCGGGTTCGTATGCAGCGGGAGCCGCGATTTTCCCGGGTTGCCAATCGCCAGTGAACAAATCTGAACGCCGTTTTCGAGCGCCACTCTCTTGAATTCCGCCTGCGTTTTCAGATCGCGCAGACTCGGACTGCCATCGACGGGAAACTGCAGGCTGACCTGGATGCCGTCGAGCCCGATCTCCCGCGCCAGCGAGATTTTGGTGATGTCGCCGCGCTGGCCGAGGTTCCAGTCCGTCATTCCGATCTTCAGCGGCAGCGGGGCTGATGCAGGCTTCGCAGCCTGTTCGCGCACGAGTCCCGGCGCCACCGCGGACGCAACCGCCGCCTGCTTCACGAAATCTCGTCGGTTCATTTGCATGTTGCCCTCTCGCTTCCGCCGTCAACGGCGGTTCGCGCAAATAATCACCCGTCTGATCGTCAAGGTCAACTTCAGTGCGCACCTGACCGCGTCGCCTTGAGGAACGCGACCAAATCGGCCAGTTCCTGACGCGTCAGCTGCTCGTCCAGACCCGGCGGCATGACGGATACCGTCCCCGGCTGCATGTCGACGATGTCGCGGCGGAGAATGCGGGTCTCGGCGCCGGCCGCGGTCGCCAGGACGACCGCATCGGTGAGATCGCTCCGCACCACCCCGCTGTGCGTCTCCCCTGCTTCCGTGGTCACGACGACCGACTCGAAGCCCCGTGCAAAGCTGGCGCTCGGAAAGACGATGGCTTCGAGCAGATCACGCTCACTGCGAACCTGACCGATCCTCGTGAGATCGGGACCGATCTTGCCACCCATGTAGCCAATGGCGTGGCAGGACATGCAGGCCGCCTTCGGACTGTTGAAAACCGCCTGTCCGCGGCGAATATCGCCGCCCTGGAGAGACGTCAGGAGCGCCTCGAGACGCTGCCCCTGCTTGGCGGCGTCGACGTCGAGCGACGCGAGCAACGCCTCGCCCGCCTTCTGGACGCTGGGCGGATACTTCACCAGGCGCGGACGAAGCACGTCGGCGCGCACGCTCGACCGTGCCTTCGATTGCTTCAACGCAGCCACGAGCTCGAGCCCGAGCGCTTCGTCGCTGCCCTGGTCGAACGCGGGCAGAAGGCGCGAGAGCTCCAACGGGCCGGAACTGCTCATCAACCCCGCCAGGGCCAACAGCTGCTGGCGATCGAGCTTGGCCTTTTCGACAACGCTTGCCGCGGCCACTCGTATGGCTGCCGTTTGCGTGGGTTGGAGACCGGAGCGCAGGGCATCGAACGTATTCGAATCGACGCTGGCCAGACCGCCAGGAACAGCAGCGAGCGCTTCGAGGCGCAGATCAAGTGGTGTGCCGCCATTGCCGGCGATCCGTAGCAGCACGGTGGTGAGTTCGGAGGCTGCGAGCTGGCTCACCGGCACGGCGCGCGCGACCGATAGCGCCTGCCGCGTGAGGTCGACGTCCTCGGCTGACAGCGCGCGCACGATGGGTGCGAGCCAGGACGCGGGCATTTCCTTGGCTCGCGTTTTCGCCATGGCACGGAGCGCGACCAAACGGTCGTCCTTCGACACGGCGCCGTCGACCATCGTCCCGAGAAGATCCTGAATCGCCCGGTTCTCGCCAAACTGGACGAGCTTCTGCTGCAAATCGTCGCGCTCGGTCGACACTGAGACGCGTCGAGGACAGCTCGGTCTTGAAGAACGCTGCAAGTGCGCCGCCCCAGTCCTGGTGATGTCCGGCAATCCACCATGCCGTCTCTTTCAAAAGAGGATCGGTTGACGCAAACAGCGAGATGACGGCTTCGGGCTTCAGTCCGCCGCCGTCCATCTGGTCCAGGGCAATGAGTGCGATGCGTTTCGCGCGCGACGACGAGGCTTGCAGTCCTGTCGCCGTCGACGCCGGATCGGCAATTTCGATCAGGGCGTAGGTCACAGAGTGTTCGAGCGCGCGGTCGAGGGGTAAAGCGGCGACGGCCAGCAGATCCGCCACGGCACGTCGATCGCCGACCCGACCCAGCGCCTCCGCCGCAGCCCGCTGCGCGGCCGGCTGATTCGATTTGAGCGCGGCGACGAGCTGTGGCACTGCAGATGCGTCGCGCCAGAGGCCTGCAGAGTGAAGCGCTGCCTGACGCACGCTGGCGTCGACATCGCCCAGTGATGCACGAACCGCGTCGCGCGCCGGCGCCGCCGGGATTCGCGTCAACGCCCAAATCGCGTTGCGCCTGGCATCGGCCGAGCGCGATGTCTTCAGGACGTTGGTCAGCGTCGACACCGCGGACGCGCCCTGCTTCGCCAACGCCTGCAGCGTGCGGCTTTGCACCGCGGGGCGTGGATCGTCGAGCAGCTTGGCGAGGTCGCTACCGGTCATCGTGTCCCACTTGAGGGAGCGGCCGCGCGGATCCTCGACCTTCGGCCCACCCGTGCGGCGAACGCGATAGATCGCGCCGAGCACTTCCGGCGCGGCCAGCTGTGACGTCGGACAACAGAGCTTGTACCAGGCTCCAGTATCCAGGACCAGCAGGCTGCCGTCTGCGTCCTCGAGGACATCCGTTGGATGAAAGTCGCGGCTGTTCGACACCAGGAAATCGGAATCGCGGCTCTTGAATGTGGCGCCGCTCGGCTCGAGCACGTGACGCGTCACTTTGTTCATGTTGAACAAGCGTGGCGAAGAAGTTGTCGCGGTACTCCTCGCCGAACACCCGCGAGGCATAGCGGGTCAGCCCCGACGGTGCGGCCGGCCCGAGGTGCGTCAGCTCGGGCATGAGATCACCGGTGCGTTTGTGGCCGTCGATCACGGCGTGCGGCTTGCCGTAGACGCCGCCGTAGATGGCGTGAATCAGTGCGTCACGCCTCCCTAGTTGCGGATGTTCCAGAAAAGTAGCGGTGAGAATTCGCTCGCCGGACGCGGTGAATGCCACGTCTACCGGATTGTCCATGCCACCGGTCATCACCGGTTCAACCGCCTGCTCGCCCGCCTGACGCCGGAAGATGTGCGCCGCACGAGTCACCAGCGGCGGCTTCCCTGGACGCTCGTAGGTCTGCTGCGCGAACGCACCTTTCGTCCAGTAGATCCGCCCGTCGAGGCCGAGATACGGCCCGTGCAGATCGTTGGCGCACGTCGTGAGCGTTTTGCCCTCAAACCACTCCTCCCGCTGGTCGGCAACGCCGTCAGCATCGGTGTCCGTGAGCTTCCAGATGCTCGGCGGCGCCGCCACATAGAGGGAACCGTCCAGCCACATCGCACCTTCGGGGAACATCATCTTGTCGGCGAAGACGATGCTGGTCTCGAAGCGGCCGTCGCCGTCTTTGTCCTCGAGCCTGACGATCCGATGCGGTTTCTCCTTCAGCTGCAGTTCGACCTTGTCGTTCGAACCCGACGAATCCGCGACGTAGAGCCGTCCCTCCTCGTCGAAGTCGGCGACGATGGGACGGTTCACCTGCGGCGGACCGGCGACGCGTTCCACTTCGAACCCGGGAGGGACGGTGAGGACCTGGTCGGCGAGCAGCGGTGTCTCTCGCCTCGCCAGGCCAGGAGAATGCTGGCGGCGATCCCGACAGCAAGCAGGTGCAGGTAGTCCTGAGCTTCATGGGCAATCCCCGGCCACTGGTTTGACCGCCACAAGCTACCGCAGAGTAACTCCCAACTCCAACGGCCCAATTCCCTCGATCGCAACTAAACTATCTTGGAGTTGGGAGTTGGAGTTGGAGGTTGCAAATCGACGGAGTACACTCCTCTCATCGAAGTCCCCCTCACCCCCCTCGAGTTCATGCGCCGGGCGAGGCGCCTCTACGGCAACCGCGAGGCGCTCGTGGATGGATCGCTGCGGTATACGTACGAGCAGTTCTTCGATCGCTGCAGCCGCTGGGCCGCGCAGCTCCAGGCGGCTGGCGTGCGGAAGGGCGACCGCGTCGCCTACATCGCGCCCAACACTCACGCGAACCTCGAAGGCTTTTACGCCGTCCCGATGCTCGGCGCGGTCCTGGTGCCCGTGAACTACCGCCTCAACGCCGGACGACTTCCGCTACATCCTCAATCACAGCGGTGCCTCCATTGTCTGCGCGCATGGAGATCATCTCGAGGCTGTCGATAGCATCAGGGCCGACCTGCCGCAGGTCCGCCATTTCTTCGCGCTCGAAGGGGCGCGGGAAGGCTGGCAGGACTACGAGGCGGCGGTCGCCGCCGGACAAGAGCTCTCCGACGTGCCGTCCGTCGAGGAGCGTGACCTGCTCACGATCAACTACACCAGCGGCACGACCTCGCGGCCGAAGGGCGTGATGATCACCCACCGCAACGCGTGGATGAACAGCGTCGGCACGCTCGTGCACGCACCACATGACTTCTGCCGATCGCTACCTGTGGACGCTGCCCATGTTCCACGCGAACGGCTGGACCTTCGTGTGGACGGTCACGGCCGTGGGCGCCACCCATGTCTGCCTGCGTCGGGTCGAGCCTGCTTCCGTGTTCGATCACGTATCCCGCGAACGGATCACCATGCTCTGTGCCGCGCCGACGATCCTCGTGGGCCTCGCAAACGCGCCGACACAGCTCAGAGCCAACCTTCCGCGCGGTGTGCGCGTGATCACCGCCGGCGCGCCGCCGGCACCGGTGACGATTGCCCGCATCGAAGACGAGTGCGGATGGCATGTGACGCACGTCTACGGCCTGACCGAGACGGCGCCGTTCATCACGGTGTGCGAACCGCGACCGGAGCACGACGGCCTGCCGGCGGATGGACGCGCGGTGATCAAGGCACGTCAGGGCGTGGAGCTCGTCACTTCGGGCGAGGTCCGCGTCGTCGACGATAAGGGCGACGAAGTTGCGCACGATGGTTCGACGCTGGGAGAAATCGTGGCGCGGGGCAACGTCGTCATGGCCGGCTACTTCAACGATCCTGAAGCGACCGCGAAGGCGTTTCGCGACGGGTGGTTCCACAGTGGCGATGCCGCCGTCGTCCATCCCGACGGGTACATCGAGATTCGCGATCGCTTCAAAGACATCATCATCAGCGGCGGTGAGAATATTTCGTCGGTGGAGGTCGAGGCGATGCTGCTGCGGCATCCAGCCGTCATGGAAGCCGCCGTCGTTGGCGTGCCGGACGAGCGGTGGGGCGAGTCACCGCACGCGTTCGTCGTCGTTCGCCCGGATGCGACGGCATCCGCCGATGAGTTGCGGCAGTTCTCACGCGACCAGCTCGCGCACTTCAAGGTGCCGAGCGCGTTTCATTTCGTCGACGCCCTGCCCAAGACGGCAACGGGCAAGATTCAGAAGTACGTGCTGCGCGGCGGAGCGCGCGGAATAGCGCCTCAGTAATTTCGAAGCTTCCAACTCCCAACTCCCAAATCCCAACGACGTTCGCTTGTCACAACACAACAGGAAGGGGAGAAAGGAGACAGGAATCGAACTCCCGAAGACGCACGGCATGCTCGAGCAATCAGTGACTGTGCCGGTCAACGGTCTTACACAACGCCAGATATTCGCTGAGAGGCACGAGCCGCTGCCCCTCGCCGAGCAGTGACTTCCGGATTTGGATCACCCGCTCGCGCATCCATTCGAACTCCCTGGCGAGATCGGCTGGCAGCCGCGCGTCGAACGAAGGATCGACAACCTTGTAATGCCCGCTGCTGAAGGACTCCGGTTTCGTGAACGGATCCGCGAACAGGTAACACTTATAGGCGAGGTCTTCGCCGTACTCGTGGACCAGACGGTGCAAGTATGAGGGCCCCATGACGAAGATCGCGCCGGCTGAGGCGCACATGCTGCGCGAGAGTTGCAAAGGCCGGTGCGCGTGCGCATCGATACCCCAACAATGCAGCATCCCCTCGGCGCGGTCATTGATCCATTCACCGGCGTCCAGACCGGCCGACGCGGCTGGCGCCTGGCACAAATGGACGTAGAGGTATCGCGCCAGAACAGAGCGGCAGCAATTGGCGTGGCAGACGAAGAGTGGCACTAACGAGCCGTGGGACATTTTCACCGGCGCGTGAGAATGCGCACATCAACTCGGCTCAGCATGACGTCGTAGCTCGGACGACTTCGCCCGTTGGTCAGCTGCACGCCATCAGGTGAGAACGCAGCGAGAGTAATCCCATCCCCTTCGACGTATCGACACGACAGACCGACGATGCCGTGATCCGAGAGCGGACGAACCTCGCCCGGTTCGCTGATCCCATTCGTATTGCGATCGTGCCAAATCGCCAGGTCACGCAGCTCCTCACCCGTCAGTGCACCACTATCGTCGTCGTCCAAGGCGCTGAGCGCCTCGTATCCGTTCGTCCAGAACAACCAGAACGTCACGTTGCCGAACCATTGCAGCGCGGAGGTGATCTGGCCCTTTCGCGCCGGGATCATGCACCAGCCAGCCGGCGGTCGGGTGGATCCAGGTCCATTGGCGTGGCAGACCGGAGCCATCGGCGTCGAACGCGACCCTGACATCCAGGCGCCATTATGGCCTGCGCTGAGAGATTGTCGGCCAGCGGAATCGCCAGCGGCGTTATGGCGCGCGCTGGCTTGTCGTCGAGCAGTTTCTTCTTTCTCCGCAGATCCGAGATCTCGTCGGCGTCGCGCGATGGGTCCAGCAGCGGTATCAGGTAACCCGCGGCTTCCGCCGTGTAGAAACGGCTCTCGGGAAGCATCCGGTTTTCAGATTCCTCCGTCGCCCACGCCTGCTTGATCACCTGGCGATACTCCGCGATGGCTCGTGTCTTCTCACCCGCTTGATCGAGCATCCAGCCGTATCCGAGCCGGGCGAGCAGGTTCTTCGGATCGAGAGTCAGCGCAGCCTCGTAGTGCGAGATGGCCTTCTTCAGATGATCGCGCGCCGCGGCCTCGCCTGCCTGAGTGGGGGCGCGCTCCGGCTTATAAGGAATCAGATCGGGATGGAGACCGTAGTACGGTTCTTCTCGGTCACCGGCCCTGGGTGCAGCCGCGACGACTTCGGTCTTCAACGCGTAGGCCATCCCGTGCAAACGCGCGAGATTGATCTGCAACTCGATGTTCCTCGGGTCGGCTTTCAGATCCCGTTCGAGATTGGCCACGAGCCGAGCGACGGGCACCTCCCGCGTTTGCGGAATGGCGTACAGCGCGGACAGGCGCACCGCCACGACTGCAGCGAGCGCCGACATGACAATCACGAGGATTCGACGATGCATGAGGTCAGGCCCAGTCCGACATCGTTTTGACGCGATGGAATTTGTCGGCAGATCCGAGGCGGCCATACAACTCCTCCGCCCACGCGTAGCTTGATGGGAACTCACCCGAGACGACGATCTGCGCCGGATGAAGCAGGCCGGCGATCTGCGGGAGATCCGTGTAGCGCAGACAGCTCAGCATCTCGAGCGCCGGCCCTTTCCCGTCCTTCTGGCTGGCGACATCCTGTGTGGCCGGCGGCGACTCGAGGAAAACGGATCGCACACGACCATCGAGCAGAGCGGCGTAGAGGGCAACGGCGCGCGTAGCCAGCGACTCGAGCTTGTCAGGATGCCGGGACGCCGCGCGCTCGCGGTCGCAGCTTTGGGCACGTAAAAATTGGCGGTCACATGCAGGTTGGGCAGACTTTCGTAGTGGATCTTCTCGATGCGATAGGTCGCGCGTTCGACGACCCCCGTGACCTCGAACGGAACAGCACCGCGAGCGTTCGCCGCGGGAAGATCGGACAATCCCATCATCTCCATGAACCGCCGGCGGCGCTGAGGCAGACGGCGTTGAACTCCTGATGTGTCTTCAAATCGACGAGCGCGTTGTCCGTTATGCGACGCGCTTCGCGTGCAAGATAGTCGCGTATCGGAAGATTGGACGCTGGTAACGTCTGTGCGGCCGGCGGCACTACCCGCTTCGACTGAGTACTCTGCTCGGTGGTGTTGGGCAGAGCTGGGAGTGCGGATGCAGCCGATGCAGCGCCGGCAGCGAGGAGTTCTCGTCGGGATAGATTCATGATCGGCGCTGACTATAGCGAAGGATGAAGAAATGAAGAAGAGCGCCTGCGGCCCGAGCGAGAGGCGGCGTAGTCGCCGAGCGAGAGCGCTTGGGGGTGGGAGGGCCCAAGCGCATTAAGGAAGAAGCACGCAGCGGAGGTGCAGATGGCGATTTCGCGACGAACGTTCTGCGCGGGTGTGATTGCGGGCTCGGGATTGCGTGCGATGCCGGCAGCGGTCGAGGGACACCTCCCGCCGCAGACGGCCGTCGCCGCAACCGGATCACATATTGGCAACCTCTACCCGTTCGTGCAGGCGCAGGCTGACAAGTCGCCGCTCGAGCTGTCGTTCCTGCGGCCCGAGTTCAAAGACCTTCGCCGCTGGCAGACTCGGGCGCGCAGCAGGATCTTCGACCATCTCTTCTATGCGCCGCCCCGCGTGGCTCCGCAGGCGCAAGTGGTGCGCCGCAGAGACATGGGCGATTACGTCGAGGAGTACCTCACTTTCCAGACCTCGCCCGACGTCCGGGTCCCGGCATATGTGCTCGTGCCCAAGAAAGCCGAACGTCCGGCGCCAGGCATCGTCGCGCTACACAGTCACGACGGTCTGTACTTGTGGGGAAAGGAAAAGGTGATCGGCGCCGAGCAGGAGCATCCCTACCTGACGGCATTCAAGCAGCAGCGCTACGGCGGAAAGAGCATCGGCGCCGAGCTGGCCCGACAGGGCTACGTCGTGATCGCGATCGACATGTTCTATTGGGGCGAGCGGCGCATGCTCCTGGACGACGACCCACCGGCGTACCGGGAGCGGCCGCTCACCATGACGGACAAGGAGATCCAGGCGTTCAACCAACGTTCCTCCCAGAACGAGTCGCTGGTCGGCCGCAGCCTGTTCACCGCCGGCACGACATGGCCAGGGATCGTGCTGTGGGACGACATCCGCACGCTCGACTACCTCGCGTCACGGCCCGAAGTGGACGCCAAGCGGCTTGGCTGCGTCGGACTGTCGGTCGGCGGCTATCGAAGCTTTCTGCTGGCGGCGCTCGACGAGCGCATCAAGACGGCAGTCGACGTCGGGTGGATGACCTCCTTCGCCTCGCAGATCAAGCAGCACGTGGTCAACACCATCGGCCTGTCCTTCCACATCAACGGGCTGTACCGATACTTGGACCTGCCCGACATGTCGGCGCTCATCGCGCCGCGATCGATCATGGTCATCAACGGATCGCAGGATCGCCTGTTCGCACTCGATGGCGTCAACGCCGCGTTCGACAAGATCGCGCGCTGTTACGCCAAGGCCGGCGTTCCCGACCGACAGCGCTGCCGCCTGTTCGACGCGCCGCACGAATTCAATCTCGACATGCAGCGGGAGGCTTGGGAGTGGCTCCGAAGGGGCTCTGACTCGGGGCTCGAGGGCTCGGGATTCGGGACTTCGGCTCGGCGACTCGAAGGCGAGAGCGCGCACCTCGGGTGAACTGACGCGAACCGGAAGCTGGAACGCTGCCGCTAGCGCCTGGAAGCTGAGCGTGCTGGAAGCTGGCGAGCTGGAAGCTGGAAGCTGGCGCCTGGAAGCTGGATACTAGGACGCCATGAAAGAACCCGATCTTGATCGTGCTCCATGAGCATCCGGAGTGGCAGAAGCCGTTGTTTGCGGCCCTCGAGCGCCGGCACATCTCGTTTGCGCCGTTCGACGTCACCCACGCGGCATTCAGCAATCGGCAGCCGCCGCTTGCGCCTCTCTACTTCAACCAGGCCAGTCCGAGCGCGTATGTTCGCGGCAACACGCGGGCGGTACCGCTGGCGCTTGCCTACATGCGCACGCTCGAGCTGCTCGGTGTTCGGGTGCTGAACGGCGCCGACGTCTTTGCTCTCGAGTTGAGCAAGAGCGCACAAGCGACGCTGCTCCGCACGCTCGGAATCGATACGCCGCACTCGATCACCTTCAATGATGTCGACGCCCTGCGCAAGGTCGCCGGTGATGTCACATGGCCGGCGCTGCTGAAGCCCGATCAGGGAGGAAGCGGCGCGCGCATTCAGGTTGTCGAGTCGCTGGCGCAGGTCAAGGCCATCTTCAAGTCCGACCCATCGATCTGGCTGCCCGACAACTTGTTCCTGCTGCAGGAGTATCTGCCGCACGATCCGGAACAGGGCATCGTTCGACTGGAGTTCCTCGGTGGCGAGCTGCTCTACGCCATGCGCGTCAAGACTCACGGCCGATTCAACCTCTGCCCGTCCCCAGTCTGCAATCCGGATGAGGGCAGCGGTGTTTGCGAGGTGCCGGCGGAACCGACCGTGCCGGCACGACCCGTCGAGTTCTTTTCGTATCGCGGCGTCCCGTCGGATGCCGTCGAGACGGCGCAGCGAATCGTGCGAGCGGCCGGCCTCGACGTCGGCGGCATTGAATACCTCGAAACAGACGACGGGCGCCGGGTGTTTTACGACATCAATGCCAATTCCAACCTGCGCGCATCGGTCGCCGCCGAGTGGGGATTCGATCCGTTCGAGCGAGTGGTGGACTATCTGGTGGACCAGTTGCGCAAGCTGCCAGCGCCGGGCCTCCAGCTGCCGGCGTAGACTCAGCTTCCAGATTTCAGCTTTCCGCTCCCAGCTTCCAGCTCTCCGAGCTCTCTCTATTCAGTGCGCTTGGGCCCTCCGCCTCCGCGCGCCGACAATCCATGCGCGCTACGGCGAGACCTCGCCGGAGCTGGTCGCCCGCCTGTTCCGCGACCAGCGGAGGCGGGCACCCCCAAGCGCTCCCGAGCCCCCGAGCCCCGAGCATTAGCGCCATTCAGGCGCGTAACCGCGGCGCCTGACTCGCTCCTCGACGACGAGGCTCAGCTGAGAACAGGCCGAACACTTCGACGAGCCCGATGAACGCGTAGATGGCGAATCGGGTGAACGCACTTGGCTCGGGCCAGCAGACGTTCCCCGCTTCGAAACACGCCTGGGCCATCCGATCCAGCTCGACATACTCACGCAGGATGAGTCCCATGGCTGACGCGAAGATGAGCGCGGTGCCGACAATGCTGCCGAACGTCATCTGCCCGCGGCGCCAGAAGGGGAACGTGACGGCGAGACCGAGCAGCGGCTGCACCGTCAACGCGAACGCGATCCACCACCAGCGCAGCTCGGTCATCGGGGTCCTCTGGGCAACTCACAGCTCACAGCCCAAAGCTGGAGGCTGGCAGCTGGAAGCTGGCGGCTGTTATGGCCGGATCACCGTCCCATCCTTGCGCCGCGTCGTCCCCCACGAATAGTCGAAGTTCGGCGGACCGGCGGGAATCGGGAACTTGGCCGCGAGCTTCTCGTCGACTTCGATCCCCAGGCCTGGCTTCTCCTGCGCCAGCATGTAGCCGTTCTTCACCTCGGGACAGCCGACGAACACCTCTTGCGTTTCTTTCGGAAAGCCGCTGCCTTCATGGACGCCGAAATTGTAGCTGGCCAGTTCCAGCGCGAGTTGCGCGGCGTGGGCGACGGGCGACGCATCGCCGGGGCCGTGCCAGGCGGTACGAACGCCGAAGTACTCGCACAGCGCGCCGACCTTGCGGGCAGGGCTCAAGCCGCCGATCTGCGAGATGTGAATCCGGATGAAATCGATCAGCCGGTCTTTGATGAGCGGCAGATACTCGTGTTGCGTGTTGAAGAGCTCACCCATTGCGATCGGAATGCTGGTCTGCTGACGCAGCAGACGGAAATGGTCGTTGTCCTCCGGCGGGAATGGATCCTCGAGGAAGAAGAGGCGATACGGCTCGAGTGCCTTGCACAGATTGATCCCCTGGTTCAACGTCACTCGCTCGTGCACGTCGTGGAGCAACTCGACCTCGTCGCCGAGCTTCGTGCGCAGATGCTCGAAGAACTTCGGCAGCATGCGCACGTATGGCGCCGACTCCCAGATCGCGCGCGGGTTCGTCGGTCCGACGGCTTCGGCATCGCTCGCAGCGCCGCCCGGAGGCGTCGCCGTGCTGCGCGCCCCATAGCTCGCGTACCCGGGCGTGCTGACCTGGACGCGGACGTGACGGAAGCCCTGCTCCATGGCGCGACGCGCATTTTCTTCGACCTCGGTGAAACTGGCACCGCTGGCATGGAAGTAACAGTCGGCTCCGTGCCGCACCTTGCCGCCGAGCAGCTGATACAAGGGCATGCCGGCGCGCTTGCCCTTGATGTCCCAAAGTGCGATATCCACGCCGCTCATCGCGTTGAACAGCACCGGACCGTTCCGCCAGTACGAGCTCATGTAGCTCGACTGCCAGATATCCTCGATCTCGTCAACGTTGCGGCCGATGAGGAAGGGCTTGAGATACTTCTCGAGCGCCGTTTCCACGACCAGCGCCCGCTGTGTGAACGTCGAGCAGCCCCAACCCACGAGCCCGGGCTCCGTCGTTTCGACCTTTACGACGACCAGGCGGATACGGTTGGGCGCCGTGAGAATCGTCTTGATGTCGCGGATCTTGACCGGGCCGGTTCCCTTCACCGCTTGCGCATAGGCCGGCGCGGAAGACCCGAGCGCTTCGGCCACGCCGGAACCCAGGAAGGTAGCTCCCGTCGCCAGCGATGAGAGCGAAGCAATGGCGTCTCGGCGGTTCATCTGTATCTCTCCTTACCAGGCGATTGACGCGGGCACTATATCCCGATTCTCCCAACCTCAGACCCTCGTCATACGTCTAATCCCCCATGCATTCCATCTGGCAGGACGTCCGTTATGGATGGCGCGGCATCGTCCGGCAGCCGTCCTTCACTTCCCTCGCCGTCTTGACACTGGCCCTCGGCATCGGAGCCGCGACCACAATCTTCAGTGTCATCCAGAACGTCCTGCTCGATCCCTTCCCCTACATCGATGCCGACCGGGTGGTCACCTTCCAGATTCGTGACACGGCCAGCAGCCGTCCAGGGGGTCGCAACTTCTTCCGTGTTCCCGAGTTCCTCGAGTACCAGGAACAGAGCCACGTCTTCGAGGATGTCATCGGCGGGACCAACGGAGACGTTCTGCAGACCACAGCCGAGGGCACCGAGTTGCTGGTCGGTGCCGACGTCACGGCCAACAACTTCCAGTTTCTTGGCGTGCCGGCGTTCATCGGCCGCGGCCTGACGCCGGATGACGTGAAGCCGGGAGCGCCGCCGGTGTTCGTGATGGCGTACAAGATGTGGGCCGCCCGTCACAACCTCGACCCCGCTGTACTCGGCCGAAGCTTCACGCTGAACGGCATCCCGACCACGTGTGTGGGCGTGATGCCGCCGCGATTCACCAAGCTGGCGGCGGACATTTACCGGCCGGTCCTGTTGAACCGCGGCGATCCGCAGGTCAACCGTCGGTTCTTCATGTTCCAGGCGCGGCTGAAGCCGGGCATCTCGTTTCAACAAGCCGAAGCGGACATCGACCTCATCGCGCGGCGGTTGGCGAAGGAGTACCCGGACCAGTACCCCAAGCAGTTCGCGGTCCGCATGGTCGGCTGGGCCGAGAGCATCGTCGGTCAGTTCAAGACGACCTTGTATATGCTGGCGGCAGCCGTCGGACTGCTCTTGATGATTGCGTGCAGCAACGTGGCCAACATGCTGCTGGCGCGCGGAGCCGCACGCGAGCGTGAGATGGCGATCCGGCTGTCCCTTGGAGCGAGCCGGCTGCGCGTGATTCGCCAGCTCTTGATAGAGAGCCTGCTCCTGGCGATCTGCGGTGCCGTCGTCGGCTGTCTGTTTGCCTATGCCGGCGTCAAAGGCCTGGTGCTGCTCATCCCGGATGGTTTGATTCCACGCGAGGCGGCGATCCGCTTGAGTGTTCCCGTCTTGCTCTTCAGCCTTGGTATCGCGGTGTTCACCGCGCTGATCTTCGGACTGGCGCCAGCCTTCCAGACCGCCAAACGCGACATGGTCGAACCATTGAAGGGTTCGGGTAAAGGCGTCACGGGCGGGTTCCGCCGCGGGTGGCTGCGGAATTCGTTCGTGGTCGTCGAAGTGGCGCTGTCGCTGATGCTGCTGGCGGGCGCCGGCCTGTTGATGCGAACGTTCGTCAACCTGCAACGCGTCGATCTCGGGCTGAACCCGAACAACATCCTGGTGGCCCGGCTGCCGCTTCCGCCCGGGCAGTACAAGACCGCAGAAGCCAAGCAGCGTTTCTTCGAGGCCCTGCTGCAGCGGCTGCACGCACTCCCTGGCGTGGTGGCGGCGACCGAGACATCCACGCTGCCGCCCTACGGCGGTATCCGCAGCGACATCGACATCCCCGGCAAGCCGCAGACGGAAAAACGTCTCGCGCTCTTCCAACTTTGTAGCGAAGGATATTTTCCAACGCTGGGACTGCGCCTGATACGCGGCCGAACGCTGTCGACTGCCGACGTGACCGACTCGCGGCGCGTCGCGGTGATCAACCAAACGCTGGCGCAGCGTTTCTTCGGCAACGAAGATCCGATCGGGCAACGAATCAAGTTCTCGTTGCTGGAAACATTGCCCGACGGTGGCGCGGTGCAGAATCCTGTCTTCGACATCATCGGCGTCATCTCTGACGCGCGGAATCAGGGGATTCAGGAGCCGCCGATGCCCGAGGCGTTCATTCCATATACATTGACCGGCGCATTCGAGCGAGGAATCCTCGTGCGCACGGCGGGCGAGCCTGGCGCGATGCTCAACTCGGTGCGCCGCGAGATCTGGTCGGTCGATCGCGGCGTGGCGGTCACGATGACGGGAACGCTGAAAGGCTACCTGACGCAGTTCTCGTACGCCGAGCCGCGCTTCTCTCTCGTCCTCCTGGGTGTGTTCGCCAGTGTGGGTCTGTTGCTGGTGGGGATTGGCGTGTATAGCGTCATCGCCTACACCGTCTCCCGGCAGACGCAGGAGATTGGTTTACGGATGGCTCTCGGCGCTCGCCGCGTCGACGTGCTCTCCATGGTTGTCAGGATGGGACTGCAGCTGGTCGTGGTCGGGGTGGTGATCGGCCTGCTGGCAACGGTCGCGGCCACTCGCGTGCTGGCGAACCAGTTGTGGGGCGTGACGGCCCGCGACCCGATCACGCTCGGTGCAGCCGTGTTGGTGATGACACTGGCGGGCCTCGCCGCCTGTTACTTCCCGGCTCGGCGGGCGACGCGCGTCGATCCGATGGTCGCGCTGAGATACGAGTAGTGTGGGGGTCAGATCTTGTTTCTTGCACGTTTGTCCTCTTCTGAAGACAGATCTGGGACACGTGCAAGAAACAAGATCTGACCCCCGCTTCACCGGGCGATTTTCACGTCCCTGAAAATGGCGCGTTCCGTGACCGCCGCATCGTGCGAGCAGACAACGAGACCGACCAACACCGTGTCCCCAAGCGCGAGGTCCGCCAGCTCGGTCGTCATGAAGGGCTCACCGGACTTCGCAGCGGAAAACGTATAGGTGTTGCCCTTTCGCTCCACTTTGACGAGCTCAGCCCCGCTCGTCGTCACTCTCTGTTCTTCCGTGATGCCGCCCTTCGTCCGCCGGAACTGAAGAGACGTCAGACCATCGCCATGCACGACGCCGTCCACGTAGGGCGCATCAGCGTCGTGGGTTGAACGCACCATCAAGCCGGCTTTTCGATGAGCGTTCACTCCTTTCCCCACGAGCTCGACCTTCGCCTCGACAGTGAAATCTCCGGTCATCCGCTTCCACACGAAGTGGAACTCGTCGCGCGTGCCCCACATGTTCACGCCGGCGGCGGCCACGGTGTACTCCTTGGTCGCAGCGTTGTATGTCGCCGACCCGGCAATGGCCGGCGCCCCGACGTCGTCATGGCTGTCGAACTCCCCGAGAGGCCCGCTCTGGGCGATCGCGGAAAAGCTGGCGGCCATCAGGATGGCGACTAGCGAGCCAACCATAATTTCTCCCTTTCTCCATTCTCCTGTTGGTTTTGGACAAGCGATGCAGCGTGACACGCGGCTGCCGCTGGATTATCGAACAATCAATGGTCTGAGCGGACGTACGTAGATATTCCGAAACGCGGCCGGCCCGTGATCTCCTTGCAGCATCAACGGATTGCTTGGCGCTTCGGGAATCGACAGGTGCGCCCGCGTCGGTCCCTCGGCATCGACCTCCTTGTGCACGAGCAGGCCGTTGTAGAGCACGCGCTCGAAGCGCGCGGGGGCGATCTTCTTTCCACCGGCATCGAAGCGCGGCGCCCGGAACCAGACCTGGTAGGACTGCCATTCGCCCGGACGGCGCGCGGCGTTGACGAGCGGCGCTGAGCCACCGACGCCTTGGCCATCGACCCAGCGGTGGTAGATTGCACCGGCATCCGACGTTTCGATCGGGTCGGCGGATCCCCAGCTGTCGAAGATCTGAATCTGGTACAGCCCTTGCAGGTAGACACCTGAGTTCGAGCCTTTCGCGAGCATGAACTCGAGGTACAACTCGATGTCGCCGAACGTCCGCTCCGTGCAGAAGTTGGCAGTGCGCCCGTTGGGGCCGTTGATCATGGCGCCGCTCGGCGCCGGCCGTCCGCCCAGACGCGTCGGTGAGAGGATCCGCTCGAACATCACGAACTTCGTCGTGTACCACTCGTGCTTGGCCTCAGCGTCGCAGGCCTTCCAGCCGGCCAGGTCTCTCCCGTTCAACAGCGGTTCCCAACCCTCTTCGAGCACGTAGGGTGGATCTCCGTGCGGCTCGCCATCCTGGATCGGCGAGTAGCGGGGCGGCTGCTGGAGCAGCGCAGCGACGGCAAGCAGCGCGACAACGCTTCGCATGAATGCGGCCACTATACTAGCCTGCAGGTTTCAGCTGGAAGACCTGTGAGCCTCGACGACGGGATTGAAGATGGATCGGCGCCGCGGCGGTTCGCCGCGGCGCTCGACGGGCTGGTGGATCGGATCAAAGGCGATCAGTCCATCCTCGCCGCCATGCTCTGCGGCAGCCTGTCGCACGATACGGTCTGGGCAAAGTCGGACATCGACCTGCTGCTGGTCACCATCGACGACAAGAAGGTGGACAGTACGACGCTGGCCCTCAACGCCGACGGCGTCAACGTTCATGCCATGCTCGTGCCGCGGGCTCAGTTCCGGGCAATTGTCGAGGGCTCGGCACACAACTCGTTCATGCATTCCCTCCTCGCCAAAGGACGTCTGCTCTATACGCACGACACGACGATCGCCGATCTCTGTGCACGGCTGCGTGAGATCGGCCGGCGAGACATCGAGCTGCAATTGCTGCGCGCGGCCATCCACGCGCTCTCTCCCATTTACAAAGCTCACAAATGGTTCCTGACGCGCGGCGACCTGGACTATACCGCGCTCTGGATTCTCTATGCGGCAACGCCGCTCGCGCAGATTGAAGTGATCGGAGCCGGCCTCCTGGTCGATCGCGAGGTCATCCCGCGGGCGTTGACGCTGAATCCGTCCTTCTTCAAGATGATCTACGTTGATCTCTTGAACGCCAGGAAGACGGGTCAGCGTGTGCAGGCGGCCCTGGACGCCGTCGATCGGTATCTCGCCGACCGCACATCGACGCTCTTTCGGCCGGTAATCCAGCATCTGCGCGAGGCCGGCGAGGCACGCACCTGCACCGAGATCGAAGATCACTTCAAGCGGAACTTCGACGTGGAAGGAGTCACGAGCGCCTGCGAATACCTCGCCGATCGAGGCGTCATCGGCAAGGCTTCAACGGCCGTTCGGCTCACGAAGCGGAGCAACGTGGACGTGCAGGAGCTGGCCTTCTACCATTTCTGAGAACCATGGCAACGCGAAACGGCAAGAAAGCCACCGCGCGTTCCACCATCGCCATTCAGGGCGCGCGCGTACACAACCTGAAAAACATCTCGCTCGAGCTTCCGCGCGACAAGCTGATCGTCGTCACCGGTCTGTCCGGCTCGGGAAAGTCGAGCCTGGCATTCGACACCATTTACGCGGAGGGCCAGCGGCGCTACATGGAGTCGCTGTCGAGTTATGCCAAGCGCTTCGTGGCGCAGGTGGCAAAACCGGACGTGGACTTCGTGTTCGGGCTCTCGCCGGTGATCTCGATCGAACAGAAGACACTGGTCAACAACCCCCGCTCGACCGTCGGAACCATGACCGACATCGCGAGTTATCTCAACCTGCTCTTTGCGACGATCGGCCAGGCGCACTGTCCTCGCACCGGCGAACCGACGCCGAGCCGCGGCGCAGCTCAGATCCGTGAAGCGATTCTGTCGCTCCCCGAAGGAGCGGAGGTCGAACTGCGGGCGCCCGTGTTCAAGGTGTACGGGGAGGAGCTGGATTTCGTCTTCACCGAAATCCGGAAGAAGGGCTGCCGGCGATTGATCGTGGACGGAAAGCCGGTTGATATCGCGGAACCGGTCGAGCTCGATGCATCGACGGTTCGGGATATGGACGCGTGTGTCGATCGGCTGATCGTCGGCCGCAAGCACGAGAAGGCCATCCGGGCGGCTGTCGCGGCCACGCTGCTGATTGGCGACGGCCTCATGCAGATCGACGTGCTGAAAGGCGCGAGCAAGGCTGAGAAGGACAAGTTCTATAAGGAACTGTGCAGCCCGACGCATCACTTCGTCTACGGCGACATCGCACCGGAATTCTTCGTGTTCAACAATCCCGAGAGCGCTTGCCGCACCTGCGGCGGACTCGGCGTCGACAAGCTCACTCACCCGGAGTTGCTCATCCCCGACCCCCAGCGCAGCATCGTCGGCGGTTGTTTCGTCCGGGAGGCGTTCAGGTACAACCCCGACACGTGGGATGGCCACATGATGTTCAGTCTCGCCAAGACCATCGGGTTTTCGCTCGAGACGCCGTGGCGTGAGCTGTCCGAGAAGGTGAAGACCGCCATCCTCTACGGCATCGAGCCCAAGAAGATCGTCATGACGGTGCCTCCCGACGCACGGGTCAAACGCACGCAGGACGAGGGTCGTCAGGTCGGGTTCGGCGGTATCGCGCGCCGCATCGAGAGACACTATCGCCGCTACCGTCAGCGCGGTGAAGCCAACTCGCGGATGGAGGCCTGGCTCGAAAAGGTGATGGTCGAACACACCTGTCCCGACTGCCAGGGGGCACGTTTGCGGGCCACGCGGCTGCTGTTCACCGTTGCCGAGAAGAACCTGTACGAAATCGGTCAACTGAATTTCGACGAGCTGCACGCGTTTCTCGACAAAGTCAAACCGTCCGGTCGTGGCGCCGATGCCGGACGGCAGGTGCTCAAGGAGATTCGCACAAGGCTCGAGCTGCTGTTGGGGATCGGCCTGGACTATCTGAACTTCAACCGGCGGTCGGGCACGCTCTCCGGTGGCGAATCGCAGCGCATCCGGCTGTCCACACAGATCGGCTCAGGACTCATGGGGATGCTGTACGTGCTCGACGAGCCGAGCATCGGCCTGCACCCCAAGGACAACGTCAAGATGATCGCGACGCTCGAGAGTCTTCGCGACATTGGCAACACCGTGATCGTCGTCGAGCACGACGAGGAGACGATACGCGCTGCCGATCATCTCGTAGAGATGGGACCCGGACCAGGCGTGCACGGCGGGCGCGTCGTGGTCCAGGGCAACGTGAAGGACATCCTCGCGTGCAAGGCCTCGCCGACCGGCCAATACCTGTCGGGTAGACGATCGATTGCGATGCCGGCAGAGCGGCGCACCAAGAGTGGCAAGACGCTGACGGTACGCGGGGCACGGGAGAACAATCTCAAGGCGATTGATGTCTGCTTTCCGCTCGGCAAGCTGGTGGCCATCACCGGCGCATCGGGATCCGGCAAGAGCACGCTCGTCAACGAGATCCTTTACAAGGCGTTGTGGAAGCGTCTGGTGGATACGCGCACGCTGCCTGGACAGCATGACGGTGTCGACGGCACGGAGCATGTGCACAAGGTCGTCAGCATCGACCAATCCCCGATTGGACGGAACAGCCGTTCGAATCCCGCGACCTACGTGGGTTTCTACGACACGATTCGCGACCTGTTCACGTTGGCTCCGCTCTCGGTCGAGCGTGGCTACAAGCCGGGACGTTTCAGCTTCAACGTCAAAGGCGGCCGCTGCGAGGAATGTCAGGGCGAAGGGGTCATCACGACGCAGCTGTATTTCATGCCGGACGTCGAAGTCACATGCGGTGCCTGCAAAGGCGCTCGCTTCAACAGCGAGACACTCGAGGTGACGCTCCGAGGCAAGACTGTCGACGACGTTCTGAACATGTCGATCGAGGAAGGCGTGACGTTTTTCGCAGGCGAGCCCACCGTGCGCCGGAAGATCCAGGTCCTGAACGATCTCGGGCTGGGCTACCTGACGCTCGGACAATCGGCCACGACGCTGTCCGGAGGCGAAGCGCAGCGCATCAAGATCGCGTCGGAGCTGAGCACGCTGCAGCGGTCGAAGCACACGGTCTACATCCTCGACGAGCCAACCACCGGCCTGCACCTGGCCGACGTCGAACGTCTCCTCGCCTCGTTGAACCAGCTCGTGGATGCGGGGCACACCGTGCTCTTGATCGAACATCACATGGACGTGATCAAGACGGCGGATCACGTCATTGATCTGGGTCCCGAGGGAGGCCATGCCGGCGGCAAAGTCGTAGCCACGGGCACGCCCGAAGATATCGCTCGGTGCCGAACGTCGCACACCGGACGATTCCTGAAGGAACATCTCGGGCGCCGATAGGCCTATAATCCGTGGATCGTTCAGGAGGATTTTTATGAAGTCGATGTTCTCAGTCGTGGTGGCGCTGTTCGTCGTGACGGCCCCGCTTGTCGCCCAGGCGCCACCGCCCGCCAAACCAGGGGCCGAAAAGACGGCCGCTGCCCAGCCACCGCCGGCGCCCAAACCCGGCCCCGAACAAAAGCGGATTGGGTACTTTGCCGGCCAGTGGACGTTCCAGGGTGAAGCAAAGCCATCCCCAATGGGCCCCGGAGGCAAGATCACCGCGACGGAGACGTGTGAGTGGTTTGCCGGGGGATTCCAACTGGTGTGTAAATCGAAAGGAACCGGCCCTATGGGTCCGGCAACCAGCCAGTCGGTGATGGCCTATGACACCGGCCGGAAGAGCTACAGCTACCACTCCATCAGCAGCAGAGGCGATACGATTTTCGTACGCGGGAATGTTGATGGCAAGGTCTGGACATGGGTTGACGACATCACGGTCGAAGGCAAACCGATGAAGATCCGGGCGACGGTGACGGAGGAAACGCCGACCTCCTACTCGTTCAAGCTGGAGGCGTCCGTCGACAACGGCCCGATGGCGGTGATGGAAGAAGGCAAGGCCACCAAGAAGGGCACCACCTAACCGGAAAAGGGGACACTCAACTTTTCGCGAAATAGGACACCTCGAACAAAAGTTGAGTGTCCCCTTTTCTTATTTGAAGTCCAGATTCTCTGTTACGCGCGTGCCATCGGCGTTGAACGCCTGTTTGTAGCGCGCGATCCGTTCGCGCGCGGTCGCCAGGTCCTGCACGTTCAAATTGACGTTCAGCAGATCGACGTACCAGGGGAGCTTTGTCGATTCCTCAACGTACGTCGCCACGATCTCGCGGGCGATCGGAAGCGTCGTTTCCTTCGAATCGTCGTGCACGTCTCGATTGCCGGCGCGACGTAGTTTCTCGTATTCCTCGTCGATCACCTTACGGCAAAGCTCCAAGGTGAACGGATCTCCTTCCCGTACACCCAGCGTCTCGTCGGCAGAAGTAATCCGTGCCCCTTTGTGGATCCACTCCCACAAGATGCTCAATCGGATCTCACCCGTGGCCATGTCCTCCATCAGATACAGCACATCGTCGTTGCCGAAGAAGTCGGCAGGCTTGAGGGCCGCAGCCTGGAAGCCGCGACTGAATGCGTTGCCATACTGAACTGCGACGCTGACCAGATCGCGGGCACCGCGGATCGTGCGGGGGGCCGGCTCGAGCATGAACAGACCGTCGGCATCCGCCTTCTCGTACGTGAGCGGTGGGAACTTGCGTCCGAGCTGGTTAGCAGCGCCGGCCTTCTCCCAGACCGGCCGGACGATGTGAACCATTTTCCAGTGAGCGACCCACTTGCCGCTGGCACCCTCGCGCTGCTCGCGTTCGGCACCGGCGACCGCCCGTTTCATGCTCGCCTCGACGCCCGCCTCAGAACCGACGGGGATGTTCGGCTCCATGCCTCCCTGCCACAACGCAAAGCGGCCGTTCCGATCGGGCGTGTTCACCGCGCGCCTGACGCGGTCCTCGTACACGCGCATGTAGCCGTAGGTCATCGTGACGGCGTCGATATTCGGGTTGATGAAAGGCGTGTCCCAGGCTGCAGCGTCCGAGACGCTGTTGATGTAATCCCACCGGCCGGTGTTGAAGCCGACGAAGTGCGGCGCCAGCGCGGCACGGATCTCCATCAGCTGGAAGCAAGCCTCGACCTGCTCGACGAGCACGTAGACTTTGACGGTGCCTCGCGGCAGCCCCAGATGCCGTTCGAGCGCATCGATCATGTCGTTCCAGAGGGCGGCCTCTTCGGCCGTCTGGATCTTCGGCAGATAGAGAACAGTGCTGCGGCTCTCCCGGCCCAAGACGTCGTGATTGTTCGCGACGTACAGCGCCATGTCCACGATCGAGGCGGAAAACCCGTGGCCGTCCAAGGCCTGGACATGACGATCGTCCAGGTGAAGCCCGCGCGCGCGAAAAATTCGCGTGGTGAAATCGAGTTGCTTCCGCCAATCGGCGACGATCGGGCGGCCGAGGAACCCTTTCGCCCAGTTGTTCATCTCGGCCGCGACCTGCTCGGCCGCAGTCATGAAGACGTCCGCCTTCGCCAACGCCAGCTTCAGGTTCCGCTGATTGTCGAGCGACATGCTGTCGATCTGGCCGAGCGCATCTTCGCCGTCGAACATCCAGCCGTCGGCGCCCGAGAGCAGCGCGTAGGCCACGTTGCGAATGCTTTCCGGCGTCCGCGCCCGCGGCCGCGACGCCGGGCCCGTACCCTGAATCCATTGCCGCTGCAGGTCCGGGGGAATCTCCGCGCCGTCGAATCGGCCGGCCCTGGCGTCGCTGACCGCAATCTGGGTTCGCCCGATCGTCGCCGTCGCCGGCAGAAAGTCGATCCGCTCGCGGTCGCGGGAGCGCTTCGCGCGCCGTTCGATGCGCGCCCGCATCAGTGCGCGGCGATCGTCATTCAATGGCGCGAGCGCGTTCAGCGCCTCGAGCGCCACAGGCGTCAGGACATCGCCGTAGTTTCCGAGCAGTCCATCACGAAATCGCAGGGTGCCGGCCTTCTGCATCAATGCCTCCGAACGACGAGTTGCACATGGTCTGAGATGAGGAGGTAGCCCTAACCGAGGAGATTCTCAGCGCGAGATCAAAAGGATTCCCGACGACGAGATTCAGGAGGGGTCCAACATCGTCGCTCCTCAACGGTAATGTCGTACCCGCGGCGACTTTATCCGCGCCTCGGGTGACCGTACTTCGCAGGTCGTTATTAATCTCTTGAATCAAATATCAGTCCGCTGCCTCTTCTTCGCAGGGTGCCGCGGTTCTCCCGCCTAAAAGGTGTCTGATGATCTCCTGAATCTCTCTGGCCTCCTGTTGGTGACGTTTGTAATGTTGGCGATGCTGGGGCCGACCAGGGCGTTCCAGCCGTGTACGCCGCAGCCGGACAGCCCGCTTCCCGATTATGACGTTCGGCAGGAACGGCCCGGGCAACTCCATCACCGGGGGCAGCCGCGGAACTTCGGCAAGAACCGACGCGAGGCCGACGCCCAGCACGCTGCACGCGCAAGCGGGTGGACTGCGCATTCTCGACGCGCCCGGCGTGTCGGTGCCGCCGGCCGCCGCTGCCGCGGCAATCAGGGGTCATCTCGTGTCGCTCGCGGATCGGCTCGGACTTGCCCCGGCCGACCTGGCGTCTCTTAAGTCTCGATCCGCGATTACGTCAGCGCCTCCAACGGCCTCCGCCACGTCGTCTTTTCGCAATCCGTGGACGAAATCCCCGTCTTTGAGGGCGTCGTGTCTGTGCACATCGACCGGCGGGGAGGCGTGGTTCGTGTCACGTCGGGGGCGGGCGGACAGGCGAGCGCTCACCCGATGTCGTGATCCCAGACGAAGAGCGGTGACTCGAGCCGCGGCAAACGTCAGGCCCGGACAACAGTTTGCGGCCGAGCGCCGAAGCAGCGGGGGAGGCGCCCGCCGTGCCTCGCGATTCGCACAAGGGCCTTTCAGGCGCGAGGTCACGTCGGAATTGACCTGGCTGCCAATGGACGGTGGCTCCGGCTGGCCTGGCGTATTGACATAGAGCCGGACGGTGAACCGCAACGCTACGATGTACTGATCGACGCACAGAACGGCGAGGTGCTACTTCGACGAAACCGCGTCCGCTATGCCGACGGGATCGGCCGGATATTTCAATCGACGGTAACGCAGGTAATCGACCCGCGACGACCCGATGAGATGCCGGTCGGGACCGCGGGCTGCCCCCCGGCCTCGAACTTCGAACTGCGCAGCCTGAACGCGCAGTTCCGAGATGCCGCCACGGTGTTGTTCGATACCGGGCGTCTCGCCGGCAACAACGCGCGGGCATTCCACGGTAATACCGCCACGGAGGCGCCGGCCGGCACGTTCAGCGATCCCTTCTGACCTTCGACTTCCCTGCCAGCTCGCCTGGCGCGGCCGCGACATCGTTGTTCTCTGCGGTCAATTACGCGCATGACTTTTTCTCCTGACCTCGGAACTCGAAGCTGCGGCAACTTCCAAGTCAGCAATTTCGGTCGCGGCGGCGTCGCGGTGATGAGGTGCACGTGATCGCGCGCGCGCGGACTCAACAACGCCACGTTTCAGGCTGAACCGGAAGGAACCAACCCCATCATCAGCATGTTCATGTGGGACGGCACCGGATGCTGGCGCAGGATCTGAACGGCGACGGTCGCTCGATCTCGACGGCGACTACGATCTCACATCATCCTGCACTAGTTCCACCACGGGGTCAGCCACCGCTGAATACCGCATTCAGCGGGAACGAAGCGGACGCCATGGGTGAAGGGGGAAGCGACTTTTTCGCGTACAGCGTGAACGGCGACACGACGCTTGCCGAGTATGCCCTGCCCGGTGGCCTGCGCAGTATCAACGGGAAAACCTACGCCGACTGGGTGTGCTTCTTCGGACTGTTTTGTCCGCCACACGAGAACGGACAGATCTTTGCCAACGTGCTTTGGGACCTGCGCGAGCGGCTGCGGACGGATCTCGTCGGCGGCAGTGAGGCCGTCGCCATCAACGAATCGCACCAGCTCTACGTCGACGCGTTGACGCTGTCACCACCGGCTCCGACGATGCTCGACATGCGAGATGCCATGCTGCTCGCCGACGACATCCGCAACCCTGGTTCGCCTGACAGCACGAACTTCTGCCGGATATGGGAATCGTTCGCTGCGCGCGGCATGGCGTCGGCGCCCTGGATACCGCCGACCGTGGCAACAGTCAGGTCACCGCGGCTTTCGACGTGCCCGCAGGATGCGATGGCCGCCCCCACCACCGACGGTGGTACTCGCCGTGACCGTCGCCACTGCCACGGAGGCGGGACCGTCGGCCGGATCGTTCACTCTGAGCCGCGGTACCGCTTCGAACACCGCGCTCGCGGTGAGTTTGACGATTGGGGCAGCGCAAGAACGGAATTGATTACGTCATCACCTCGTCGGTCGCGACCATACCCGGCGGCGCTGCCTCGGTATCCATCCCGATCACCCCGATTGACGACACTCTGCTCGAATCGAATGAAACGGTCACGCTCACCATCCGCAATGTGTCCGGTACGTCGTGGGTTCACCCTCGTCTGGCACGGTCACCCTTGTCAGCGATGACGTGGCCCCTGACTTCACGGTGACGGTTCTCACGATACCCGCTACGGCTGGAGCGGGTGCCACCATGTCGGTTACGGACACCACCCGTAATCAGGAACAGGTCCATCGGCCTGTCGGTGACCTCCTTCTATCTGTCGACGAACTCGACAGCCAGCACCGACGATCAGCTTCTCGGTTCACGAACGGTCTCAGATTTGCAGTATCGAATTCCGCCACGACCTCGCTCACCGTGCCGTCGCAAACGACTGCCAGCTCGTATTACCTCGTCGCAAAAGCTGATGCCCAGTAGTTGACGAACGAGTGAGCTCAATAGCTCGATCCTCTCTGTTCGCGTCGCCCCGATCTCGTCGTCACCAGCGTGTCCGCTCCGGAACCGCAGCTGGCAGCGCCATCCTCGTTACTGATTCGACCGCAAATCAGAGATCAGCGCCGCAGCTGCTTCGCAGACGCGAATCTATTTCTCCCCAACTCCTCGTGGATCCCGCGACACAGCGCTCGAAGCGCGCAACGTTCCTCCCTGGATACGTCAGCAGCGAGCAGCGGTCGACCTCAGTGACCATTCCGTCAGGTATTACGACCAGAACCTACTATCTCATCGCCAAGCCGAGCTACGGCAGCGTACCGAAGCAACGAAACGAACAACGCGAGAGCTGTAGCGCTGCACGTGGTCCAGATTTCCAGGTATCCGCATTCAGCGTCCCATCGCGAGCGCGTCGAGAGGGTGATGCAGTCACCGACACCACACGCAATGCGGAGGAGCAGCTGCAGACTCGTTGACAGCCTTCTACCTGTCCTCGAACTCAGTTCTCGATAGCAGAGAACACGACTCGACCCGCGCGCGTGTCAGCCCACTCAGTGCAGGTAGCCAGCACAGAACGACAACGTAACGCTCCCGACCGTGATACCAGAACGTGTACTGCTACCCGCGCCGACGACCAAGCAGCGATCGTGAAACGTTCTAAACAACAACAGTCAGCTCGCGTCGATCGCGATTGCCCAGACCTCGATGTGATTACCATTTCCTCGCCATCGACCGCAACAGCAGACCTCGATCGTCGTCACCGATACAGTAAAAAACCTCAGCCGCGACACAGCTAGCGCATCCGTGACTCGCTTCTACCTTTCGCTGGACCTCTCGTTCGACGCGTCAGATACCTTAGTCAGCCAGCCCGTACCGGATGGGATAGCGTATCAACGTCGCCACGTACGATACCGCGTCTGCATCCGCATATCATCCATCGCATCCAGCGCAATCCAGTCAACAACAAAAGCTCTCTCTCTCACAATCAACTCCATATCAGAGCACCTGATATTGCAGCTTGTCAAGCTCCCGTGACTCATTCCATGAACAGCACGCTCACCGGGGCGCCGACGGCGGCGAGCGGACCGACCGGTGACAGCGAGCCGTTGGTCGGATCGATGCTGAAGACGGCGAGCGAGTCCGACCGCTCGTTGGCGGCGATCAGCCAGCGGCCGCTCGGATCGATGGCGAAGTTCCGCGGCGTTCGGCCGCGGGTCGGTTCGTATTCGACGAGCGTCAGCGCGCCATTCTCACCGACTGAGAAGACCGCAATGCTGTCGTGGCCGCGATTGGATCCGTAGACGAAGCTGCCGGTCGGATGCACGGCAATCTCGGCGGTGGAGCCGGTCGTGACGGTCGCCGGTCTCGTCGGAACGCTCGATGTCGGCTGCAGGCTGCCTGCCTTCGCATCCCACGAAAACGTCGTGATCGTCGCCCCCTGCTCGTTGATGGTGAACAGCCAGCGACCGTTGGGGTGAAAAGCAAAATGCCGCGGCCCGGAACCCGGTGGCAACGGCGCCGACGGTGGCTCATTGGTCGTGAGCTGCCCCATCAGCGCGTCGAACCGGAAGATCAGCATGCGGTTGAGCCCCTTGTCGGCGGTGACGAGAAAGCGATTCTCAGCGTCGAACGCCACCATGTGCCCGAGCGGCTTTGCCGCGGCGTTCTCGGAGCGATCGCCGGCGACAACGGTCATCGGCGGCTGCAGCCGCCCGTCGACGCCGACGGGAAGCAGCGCGTAATTGCCGCCGCCGTAGTTGGCGACCGCGAGATAGCGGCCCGTTCGATCGAGGGTGAGGTGACAGGGACCGGCGCCTTTCGTCGGCTGCACATTGATCTCGGCGAGTTTGGAGGTGGTCGGATCGACGGTAAACGACGTCGCGCTGCCGCTCGCCTCTCCGCCGAACGATTGCAGCTCGTTGACGGCGAACACGAACCGCCCGTTGGAACTGGCGATCAGAAAGCTCGGACTCGGCGTCTCGGCAACGAGGCCGACCGGCGTCAGCGCACCCGAGGTGTCGTCGAAGCGAAAGGCATAGATGCCTTTGCTCGGCAGCCCCTGTCGTCCGGTGTAGGTGCCGATGTAGACGAGACGATCGGCGAAGTGAGGCGTGAGGGTTGAGCTTTCAACAACCCACGCGATGGCGAGAAAACCGAGACAGACAAACCTCACGCGTGCTCCTGATCTACTTGAAACTCTTGAGAAACGCCAGACTCTGCGGGATGTGTTCCCACGGCGTGGAACTTTCATCCTCGAGATAGTAGATGGATGTGCCCGCCTTCATCGCTGCCCGGAGCACCGCCGGCATGTCGATCTGTCCGGTGCCGACGGGCACGTCCACGTCGGCTGATGCCGTGGCTGTTCCGGCTTTGACCTCCGCACCCTTCTTCAGATCCTTGAGATGCAGGCTCACTACGCGGCCGCTGTAGCGCGCAATCAGGCGCGCGGGATCGGTTCCACCGTGATAGGCGTGGAACACATCGATCTGAAACATGACGCGTTTCGGATCGGTCGCGCCGGCCAGCGTCTCGAACAGCGTGCCTTCGGGCGAGGGCACGAACTCATACCCGTGACAGTGGTAGCCGAAGCGCAGTCCCTCCGCCTCGGCAGCCGTCGAGATCTTGTTGAACGCCTCGGCCGTCTTCAACGTCAGGTCCCGTGTGAAGCCTTTGTCGTGTGGGATCCATGGACACACGACCCACGTCGCACCTACGGCCTTGACCTCGGCAAACGCCCCTGCCGGGTCATCGCTCAGCCGCTCGAGACTCATATGTGCCGACTGACACCGCAAGCCAGCCGCATCGAGCGCTGACCGCATTTCGGCGGCCGTGTGCTTCCACAGTCCCGCGCCCTCGACCTCACGGAAGCCCATGCCTCGCACCTTCGCGAGCACACCGCGCAGGTCCTTGGGCAAATACTCGCGCAGGCTCCACAGCTGCAGGCCGACAGGTCTGTTGAGTGTGGTCTTGATCTCGTCCTGCGCCAGGCTCCAATCCGGCGCGATGGCCGACGCGCCGACGCCGGCGGCGAGTGTCGCGAGAAATGTTCGTCGGGAATGCATACCAGCCTACTCAGTCGCTTCCCAGCTTCCAGCCCTCTTTACTCAGTGCGCTTGGGCCACGCTCCCAAGCGCGCTCGCTCCGGCGGCTTCGCGCCTCGCTCGGGCCGCAGGCGCCCTTCCCCAGTTCCCCAGTTCCCCAGTTTTAACTGACGTCAGTTCCCGCGAACTCAGCGAGGTAGCTGTTCCCCTTGTCCTCCATCTCCTGCTTGATGCCGATCTCCGACGTGTAGTACGCGTGCACCACTTTCGCTTTCAGCTCGGCGAAAAATAGCTCTTCCGGCTTTTGCGGTTTTCCTTCGTTCTGCGCCATCCGAGTCAATACGGCGGTCCGCTCATCTGGTGCCGACTGCAAGAAAGGCTTTCCGTGAGCCTGTTGAGAAAGCTGTTCGACCAGCTTCAGACCCTCGCGCCACTGGTCTCTCTCCTCCCATTCCGGGAGCCGGGAATCGAGATACGCCGCAACTTTCGCCGCCCGTGCGCCGGGGGAATGCTCGTCGGTCGGAATGATCATCTCGCTCAACTCGTCCACGAGCGCAAATTCCTGTGGTGTGAAGAAGACGGGCGCGGCCGGCGCCTGCTGCCAGAGATTCGCCGACACCAAGTGACGCAGTCAGTGTTGCTGCGGCGCCGAGCTTGAGTACAGTCGCGTCTGCTCAGGTCTTCCATCAGAGATTTCCCTTCTGGAATTCGGAGACGAGGTAATCGCACGAGCGCCACGCCAGCGCCATGATGGTCCAGGTCGGATTCTGGCAGGATGCGCTGACGTGACTGCTGCCATCCACGACGAAGAGATTCTTCACGTCGTGCGACTGCTGAAACTGATTCAATACCGAGGTTTTCCTGTCCGTTCCCATGCGCGCCGTGCCCAGCTCGTGGATCGACCACCCTTCCGTGAGCATCTCGCGCTCGACGCCCACGATCTCGAACCCCGCCTGCTCGAAGATTTCCTGGGCCGTGGCCGCCATGTCGGCGCACATCTTTTTTTCGTTGTCGCCAAACTTGTAGTTGAAGCGAAGGACCGGTATGCCCCACTTGTCCTTCACGTCGGGATCGATGGCCACCTGGTTTTCGTAGCGGGCCAGCACTTCTCCGAAGCCGCCCATGGTGATGAACGCGCCGGCGTAGTCGCGGACCTTCTTCTTGTACGTCGCCCCGAACCCTGGCGTGTCGCGCGCGCTGCCGGGCGTCATCTGCGTGCCGGAACTGCCCTCGAAGCCGTAGGCGCGAATGAAGTTCGGATGCTTGTCCGAAATGTTCCGGAAGCGCGGAACATAATAGCCGCCCGGCCGCCCGTCATCGATCGTTTTCGGCTGACCCACCAGGTCTTTCACCAGGCCGGTCACCGCCGGTCCCATCACGTGCTCGCAGAAGTTGTGACCGACATGGTTGCTCGAATTCCCGATCCCGTTCGGATGAGCGCCGGATTTCGACAGCAGCATCAGCCGCGCCGACTCCAGCGTCGAGGCGGCGAGCACCACCACTTTCGCCAACGCTTCGAACGTCCGGCCCGATTCGGCGTCGACGAACGAGACACCACGCGCCTTGCCGGTCTTGTTGTCGACCAGGATCTCGCGCGCGATCGAGTTGGTTCTCAGTGTCAGGTTCCCGGTGTCCATCGCCGGATAGATCAACCCGGTGGGCGAATCGAACGAGGCGTGGATGTCGCACCCGCCGGCCCGGCGACCACACGCGCCTCGTCCGAAGCACCGGCTGCGGTACTTGTTGTGCTTCAGCCCGTCGGTCGTCACGCCGGCACGGTACGGCGTCAGAACGCGGTTCATCTTCTTCAACGAGTTGCGCAGCGTCACCTCGGCGCGGTTCAACCTGGTCGGACGCTGGAAGATACTGTCCGGCAGATACGGCAAGTTTTCTTTCACGCCGGATATCCCGAGATACCGGTCGACGCGGTCGTAAAAAGGCTCGATGTCCTTATAAGAAATCGGCCAGTCCTCGCCGTAGCCGTCGTGGCTCTTCGCTTTGAAGTCGTAATCGCTGAGGCGAAGGGCCAGGCGTCCCCAGATATTCGTCTTGCCGCCCAGACAACGCGCCCGCACCCACGCGTAGTTGGTGCCGGTAAACGGATGTTCCTTCTCGTTGACGACGATGTTTTTCGAGTAGTCCGGGCTGTTCGAGGCCTGTACGTATGAGTAGACGCTCGGATACTTCAAAGCAGTCGCGTACGGCGGCTGTCGGATGTTGTACTCGTTCAGCGTCAGCGCGTGATGACCCGGCGGCATATCGCCTCGCCGCGGGTGCTCGTAGGGCCATTCGGTGGACTTGAGCTCTTTGTTGATATCGAGCTTCTTGCCCGCCTCGAGCATGAGCACCTTCATGCCTTGCGCGGTCATCACGTGCGCCGCCATCCCGCCAGCCGCTCCAGATCCGATGATGATGGCATCGTAGGTCCGGGTGAGATCGACGTCGGGCTGGGCCGCCGTTTGCAGCAATCGGAGCAGGTTCATCGCCGTCCTCGATGTATTCGTGCACGATACCACTTCGGCGGAGGTCAGGAGAATTCCTGGGTCGAAGGCTCTGCCGCGACACGGAGATTACGGAGGGCACGGGACAGGATCAACACGGAGGCACGGAGGCACGAAGTTTATGGCGGCGCCGCTCCAGGACGTCAGCGCATGCGCCTCCGTGCCCCCGTGTCTCCGTGTTGAAAGCTCGTCCCGTGTCCTCCGTCGCCTCCGTGTTCCTGTATAAGATGTCACCCCAAGGTGCGACTCCTCCCCCTGTTCCTCGTCAGCCTACTGACACTGGCGTGGCCTGGCGACGCGCTCCGGCCCGATCAAGCGCCAGGCGCGGCCGCCCGACCACCGAACTTCATCATCATCTACGCCGACGATCTCGGCTACGCCGACATCGGTCCCTTCAGCACGAAGTCGGGTGACGCCAGGCCGCGGACGCCAAACCTCGATCGAATGGCGGCCGAGGGCATCCGCCTGACGAACTTCTACGTGGCGCAGGCGGTCTGCTCGGCGTCGCGCGCCGCATTGTTGACCGGCGCCTACTCGAATCGCGTGGGCATCCAGGGGGCTCTCAACCACACCGCGGCGTATGGCATCAATCCGGACGAAATGACCATCGCCGAGGTGCTCAAGCAGCGCGGCTACGCCACGGCCATCTATGGGAAGTGGCACCTCGGTCATCACAAGCAATTCCTGCCCGTGCACCATGGCTTCGATGAATATTTCGGGCTGCCGTATTCGAACGACATGTGGCCGCGGCACCCGCAGCAGAAAGACTTCTTTCCCGAGCTGCCGCTCATCGACGGCGACACCGTCGTCAAACACGATCCCGATCAATCGCAGCTGACGACCTGGTATGCGGAACACGCCGTGAGTTTCATCGAGCGCAATCGAGACAGGCCGTTCTTCCTCTATGTGCCGCATACCATGCCGCACGTCCCGCTCTTCGTGTCGGACAAGTTCAAGGGCAAGACCGCGAATGGTCTCTACGGCGACGTGATTGCCGAGCTCGACTGGTCGGTGGGACAGATTCTCGATGCCGTTCGCCGCGCGAAGCTCGACGACGCCACGATGGTGATCTTTGCGTCGGACAATGGCCCGTGGATGTCGTACGGCAACCATGCCGGATCGCCCGGCCCATTCCGCGAGAGCAAGGGCACGACGTTCGAAGGCGGCGTGCGCGTGCCGTTCCTGGCACGCTGGCCCGGACGCATTCCGAAGGGCGTTGTCGGCGATCAACCGGCGATGACGATCGACCTGCTGCCGACGCTTGCGGGTCTTGCCGGTGCGCCGGTTTCAAAAGAACGGATCATCGACGGCCGCGACATCTGGCCGTTGCTGACCAATCGCCCTGGCGCATCCACGCCTCATGATGCGTTCTATTTCTACTGGGGCGGCGAGCTGCACGCCGTGCGCAGCGGCCACTGGAAGCTTCACCTGCCTCACCCCTATCAATCGCTCGAAGCCGCCGACAACGATGGCCGTCCGGGCAAGTACGGGCGCAAGGAGATCGAGCTGTCGCTGTTCGACCTGCAGAAAGATCCGGGCGAAACGATCAACGTCGCGGCCGAGAATCCTGATGTCGTCAAGAAGCTGCTGGATACGCCGAGCGGGCACGCGAGGATTTGGGTGATTCGCTGACCAAGCGAACGGGTAAGAACGTTCGATCGCCGGGCAAGATATGAACGATGTCGGGCTCAGTCCACGGTTTTCGCTTGTCAAAAGCACAGGAGAAATCCCTATCTCTCGCCGTCGGCTCTTGACAAGTGGTTGTCCCAGGACTCAGGCACATCGCTAACAAGAACGCGAGTTAACGTTTCCTACGCCAGCACCTCGTCGAACAACTGCCCCACCGCGCGATCGGACTCGATGATCGAGCTGCGATGATCCATGTTGCCGGAGAGATCGGTGTTCGCGAACGCAATTCGCCCGAACGGCGCCCCGCGCAATACATCGCGCGGCCCCGGCTTGCCGTTGCTGCCGTAGTACCAACCGGGCGGCGGACTGACGTAGGCATGCCCCCAGCGATTCAGGACGATGCCGGCGATATCCCGAGCGGGATCGAAGCCGGCACGTGAGAACATGTCGTCGAACTGCTGCCGGATCTGCCGCTCATAATCCTTGAACGACGTCGCGAGCATCTCCATCCGTCCTCGTCGCCCCTGCTCCTCGATGGACATCCCCGGGGAGGGATAAATCACCTTCAGCGTGAGCACCGCCGGCTGGCTCGGATGAATGGTTGGCAGCTCGGTGCCGCAGGTCGCGACTTTGCGCACCTGCAGGAAGGTGCCCAGCCCTTCGAACCAGCGGCAGCCGGAGATGCCCAGCTTCTCGAGAAATCGCCAGTTTCGGACCGCAACGTTGGCGATCATGGCCGGCGATCGATAGAACTGTCCGTACGCCTCGCGGTGCGCGCCCGGGAGATCGCGAACGATATGCTTCGTCGTCCACGAGCCGCCGGCCATGATGGCCGACCGCGCCTTCACCCGATACACCTTCCCGCCGCGCGTGTACGCGATGGTGAGCGACGGCGACTTCGCCGGCTCGCCGTCGTGCTGAACCCACACGACGGTTGAGCTCAAACGAATCCGCGACGGCGAACCCTCGCGATCGAGCGCGGCGAAGTTCACCGCGCCGCGACAGACACCTTCCACGCTGCCGGCGCCGGCAATCGCGTCAGGCAACAGCGTCTTCGTGATCAGCCGCGCAAACCCGCCGTTGCCGTCAGGAAACATCTGCTGCTCGGCTTCGAGGGGATGCAGGAAGTCGGGGGCATACACACACATTGCGGAGAGCGCGTCAGGCCCCAGGCCGAAACCGCCGCCGGCATCGGACATGTACGTCCGCACGGTTTCCCGACTGATCGCGAGGCGATCCATCAGGTGATCTTCGAGCGTGATGGTATCGAGGCGGCGCGAAATCGGATCGCCGTCGTATCGTGGGCGAGCGCCGTCCCATCCCGGCCGCGGCGTACCGCGCAGCACTTTCATCACGTCCGCACGGACATCGGCTGAAAGCGGCGCCCCTTCCAACTCTTTGCGCAACGGATCGATCACCCAGAGTCCAGGCTTCTGCCCGAACTTCGCGCCAAAGAAGTAACCGTACTGCCCTGGATCCATTCCCGGCGAACCATACGGCGTGTTGCTCACGGCCAGTTCGGAACCAGGGCCCTTCCATGTCTGGTAGGTCAGCCGCGGCTGCGCGAGGCCGATGGATTCGTAGAAGCGGCCGATGAAGCTCTGTGGATAGGGAACGAAGTGAAACGCCGACCCCTGGTGCGCCATCAACCGGTGCCCGTCCACGTCGAACTCGTTGCGCTTGGCTTCGCCGCCGAAGATCGCGTGGTTGTCGATCACCAGACACGTCATCCCCGGACGGGCACGACGGCTGAAAATCAACGCGGCCGCCAGTCCGCTGATCCCGCCACCGACGATCACGCAGTCGTACTGTTCGCCCGGTCGATGGCCTTCGCCGGCAGCGTCTCGAAGGCACGGTCGCGAATCGCGTGCGCGTCGGTGAGCACCGCCAGCGTGTCGCCGTTCGATCGGGCGTAGTCGCCGACACCGCCGGGACCATTCCACAGCGCGTCCTGTCCACCACCCTGCGCGAGCAGGGCCGCCGGGCTCAGATCCGTCAGCAGCGCACCGGAAGCGAGCAGCGTACTGTTGAGAAAGTCACGGCGCGTTATGCGCTGATCGAGTCCCAACTATTTGTCATGTCCCTGCGATTTCGTGTCCGCCATGGAAGCTTGTGCCTGTGTGGCGAGATACTACCGCGACTCAGCGCAAGACCAAATTTTTCGTGGTCGCAGTTAACACGGGCCATCGGTCGAATGTTAAGCTCGGGTTTTGTCGATGAATTCCGACATCGGCGCCTTTCCGGAATGGCTCGTGCCGATGGCGGCGACGCTCACACAGGAGCGCTTCACCGGCCCCGAGTGGATCTTCGAGCGTAAGTTCGACGGCATCCGTCTGCTCGGCATTCAAGCTCGCGAAGGTGAAGTGCAACTCTTCTCGCGCAATCGGCTGCCGCAGCACATTCCGACGCTGGCGCGATTGATTGCCGGCCAGCCCTTGCCGTACCTGATTTTCTCGACGGTGAAGTGACCTGGACCCAACGGGGCGGGTACCACGTCTTTGACATCCTCTGGTATTGACGATCGCAACGTGACGGCGTTGCCCCTGGGCAAGAACGTCGCGCGCTGCTCGGCAAGCTGCCGCTGACGCCACCGCTATACCGCGTTACCGAGGTCGAGAGCCCGAACCCGTGGGAGGTGGCCAGCAGCGAAGGATGGGAAGGGGTCATTGCCAAGCGGCGCGGGGTCACCGGACGAACACCGCCGATCCAAACACTGGCTCAAGATGAAATGCGAAGCGACAAAAGAGCTGGTGGTCGGCGGATTCACGGATCCGCAGGGCAGTCGCGTCGGGCTGGGTGTGCTCCTCGTCGGCCATTTCGACAAGGACGATTTCGTGTTCGCCGGCAAGATCGGCACCGGCTTCGACACGAAGCTGCTGCTCCATCTCCGCGCTGTAACTGGACGCCCTCGAGCACTCCGAAATCGCCATTCACGAAAGCCAAAGGCCTGCCCCGTCTCCGCGCACACTGGGTCCGGCCCGAGGTCGGCGGACTCGGTGCCGCCTTTCCATCGAATGGACCACGCACGGCAAGCTCCGCCATCCTCGGCTGCTCGGCGTCGTCGGCCAGCAGTAGCCTGGAGTTGACAGCACCGTCTCTTCAATGGCATCGAACCTCGTAATCACACATCCGGAGAAAGTGGTCGTTCCCCGACGATGGGATAACCAAGGGGGAGCGGTTTCTCCCACGGTACGAGGCAATCGCACCGCTCATGGTGCCGCACCTCCAAGGCCGTCCCATCACCATGGGAGCGCTAATCCGTGGGGATCGGCAAGAAAGGGTTCTTCCACAAGGACGTCTCGAAGGGATTCCCGGCGTGGCTGGAGCGTGTGGAGGTACCGAAGAAGGACGGCATGCTGCACCATCCCATCGCTCGCTGACGGCATGCGCGCGCTGTTCCTTGCACATCGCGCATCGTCAACTACATCACGCCGCGATGTCCTGGACGTCGCGTTGATCCTTATCCCCACTACCCCCGAGGTCGCGCGTTCTTCATCTCCCATCCGTCACGTGATTTATCAGCGGCAGTCCTGGCTCGTTGGTGCTCGCGTCTGCGTTATCTGCTGAACGAGCTCGGTCTGCCGAGCTGGGTGAAAACCTCCGGGTCGAAAGGATTTCACATCATCGTTCCTCTCAACGCGAAGAGACCGAACATGGGCGACGCCAACGTCGCGGGCTCTGCTTATGCCACGGGTTCGTTGCAGGTCACGCTCTACCCCCGGGCAACTCACCCAGGAATTCAGCAAGGCCGACCGTGGTGGGCACGTATCCCTGCTCCTCAAGACCTGCAGAAACGGCTACAGCGCGACGTTCGCCGCCGCGTATGCTGTCCGCGCCAAGCGAGGAGGCGCCCGTGTCCGCTCCCTGCACGTGGAAGAGGTCGAAAGCGGCACGGTCGAACCACAGACATTCACGCTCCGCAGCATGTCCGATTGTGCTGCGAAGGAGGCGACCTGTGGTCCGATATGCGCAAACGAAAGCGGTCGCTGCGGACGCCGATTCCAGCGTCAGCGGGCCCTCCAACAACGCGCGTTGAAGCCATGACATCAGGCCAGCTAGCTCTACAACGGATCCGCGGACGGCCGCCCTGGCCTATGCATTCGCACGGCCTGGCCCTGCACCCGCGAATACTTGCCCGCAGGTCCTCGGTCACGACCTCGACTCACCCTGGCGCGTTGCGCGCGCGCTCGAGATCCCCCCCCGTGCGGGCTGCTCCACAGCGGCGCTCGAGCCGCTCGCCCGAACTGTCGTGGGTATCGACCCGTGGCCTGGCCGATGCTCGCGCATCGCCCGCAGGTGGCCCCCGAGGTCGCTGGCGTCGTCGTCGGCACCTCGAGCGTCTGCCTTTCATGTCGGCATCCTTCGATTTGGTCACCGCGGCCGGTGCTATCAACTACACCGACCTCGACGTGTCTCTTCCAGAGATTGCTCGCACACTGACCAGTACCGGTATCTTCGTCATCTACGATTTTCAGCCGGTCGCCGGTTCGCCGATTGGCGCGACCTGGAAGTAGTGGGACTCCGAATTCAACGCGGAATGTTGTCCTGAAGCGCCCGGTTATCACCTCGACGTCGAGCGTCTTCCCTACGAGCGGTGGGGACTCGGCCTCGAGGCCTATCACCCGTTCGAAGTTCCCGGACCTATTACCGCGGATTCCTATCTGCGCTACACGATGAGTGAGACTCGGGTGGGACTGGCCATCGCCAATGGTGCAACCGAGACTGGGAGGTTCTCACCTGGTGCCGGCGCACTGGTCGCCGACGATGGATCCGGCGACGCCCAGCACGACGTCGTCTTCGACGTGTACGCGGCGTATGTGAAGAAAGACTCCCCAGCTCCTTACTTCTCGCTCGGCCGCAGGCGCTCTTCTTCACTTAGTGCGCTTGGGGCCCTCCGCCTCCGCGCGCCGACAATCCATGTGCGCGCTACGGCGAGACCTCGCCGTAGCTGGTCGGCCGCCTTGTCCCGTGACCAGCGGAGGCGGGCACCCCCCAAGCGCTGTTCCCGGCCCCGGCGCCGCCGGGCTCCCCTCCGGCCGCTCGCTCGGGCCGCAGGCGCTCTTCTTCCTTCGTCCTTCCTCCTTCGTCCTTTCTTAGAAAAGCCCCCACCCAAGCTGTCAGCGGCATTCGCCGCGCATCGCCAGCCGCCGCGGACCGGCCGAACTCGGCGTTGGTCTGCTGCCCGGCGGCATCAAACATCGCCGCCGTCGTGACCGTCGAGAAACTGGACGTTGTTGAACGCGTTGTACAGCTCGGCGCGGAACTGAACCCGGCGGCATGCCGCCTGAACGGGATGTTCTTGGCGAACGTGATGTCCCAGTTCAGGTATCCGGGGCCGATCATTTCGTCGCCGCGCGCGTTGCTGACCCTGGTTCGAAAGCTGCGGAGGGCGGCGGCGCCACGCATTCGGTGGCGAATGCGCGGGTCGGTGAACGGTCGCCTCGCGACAGGTTGGGATCGCAGATGATGTCGACGCGTGTGTCGAGCCCGTTGGCGTTCCCGCCGGTCCCGGTCAGATCCCATGAAGCCCGTAATCGTATAGGTCCAGCGGTAACGTCGCGCCGCTGTCTGCCAGCGCCTGTCGCTGCTCCCGCAAAATCTGCCAGTTGTCGAACACCGCGCGCACGACCGCGTTGTCGGCGTAGCGGCTGAGACCCGGTACGCTTGTATGAATAGTTGATCGCCAGATTGCGCTTGCGCCCCACGCTGCCGTAGCTTGCGCGTGCGCACGTCGGGCTACGGGTTCACCGTGGGATTGTTCTGCGTGCTCGACGCCCCGACGCGTCCTGCCGTCCTGAGAGCGTGTAGGCCACGCTGATGCGCAGCCCGGCCGTGTAGCGTCGGTTCACCGAGGTGTCTGCAGCGCGCGGTAGTCGGAGAAGCCTGTGAGTCCTGCTGTCGAGGAGGATGTCGCCGTAGCCACGATAGGGCCCAGGAAGTTGGCCGCAGCGGGCCGCCCGTGGTCGGATCGAGGCTCGACTGCAGGGAGTTCGCGCCATACGGCACGGGTGCCTTTATGTCTTCCTCGTCTGCAGCATCCTGCGTTCCTGACCGACCCCACAAAGCCTATGTCTGCCCACCAGCTTGAAGCCGAGATCGCGCTGCACGCCGATGCTCCAGTTCTTGATTCTGCTGTGGTTTGTAGTCCGGATTGAGGGAGCGCGCAGTCGCCGGGCTGAGGCTGAGCGGCGTCGACAGCAGCTCGCCTGATCGTCGTGTAGTTGGCCGTCGGCGAAGGGACGAGCGGCGGCAGTTCCACCATCTGCAGGACGATGTCGTCGTTGAAGCGATCGGGGAAGATTCCGAAGCCGCCGCCTACGGCGGTCCGGCCGTCCGCCGTCATGTCCGACGCCGAAGCCGATCCGGGGGGCCACCTGAATCGCCGGCGTGTTCGAGGATCGACTCGTCATAGACCTGCGTGCCGTTGGTGGGATTGCCTGGAACCCTGCAACGGATGCGCCGGATTTTTCACGCTGGCAGTCTCGCCGGTGAGCGGGTTGAGGCCCCGGCGACCGTCGGCCGTGTTCACCGGCTGTATGAGCTGCGGCGCATTGGCAGGACTGAACGTGTCAGGCTGGAGGTATGCCAGCTGATCGCCCCGGCTCTTCGTCTGCCTGATTTGATAGAAGCGGATGCCCCCATCTCATGGTGAGGTTCGGGCGCACCCGCCAGCTGTCCTGTATGAACCACTCGAAGTTCGTGAACTGCGCACTCCGCGTCGGGGTGGGACGTCGCCTCGTTGTAGCTGTTCGGACGGACCCGAGCAAGCGGCGCTCCGGTGCAACGGGCCCGTCCCGCATCGAGGGGATTCGCGGTATTTCGGTCGAAATTGAAACTCGCCGTTGTCCGGTCACCAGCGGGCCGCCTGCCTGCTGGCCTACTCGTAGAAGATTCCCGCCTTCATGTTCGGCGCCAACCCGAGCACTTTGGTCAAGTTCACGGAGGAATTCCAGATGTCGTTCTCACCGAGCAACGGGTATCGTCCTTCGACGCCGAGCGTGCCCAGCGTATTCCCGTTGGAAGGGCGAGGCTGGCCACACCAAAGTCTGCGTTGGGAACGATGCGATCGGGATTGGCTTCGGGGTAGAACTGCGGCAAGCCACTGAGCCCGACGCGCGTCCCGTGCTGTTGCGCTTGAGATCCGCCTGTGGTCAACAGGCGCTCAACGGTCTGTTTACTGTGTATTTTAAACCAACGGTGACCTCCATAACCGTCGTGGGACTGAACGTGTGCAGGACCGTGTTGACGATGCCGTCGTAGCTGTGAATCTCGTAGGCGATCGGCAGCTGCGGCCAGTTGGAGTTGTTGAGGACGAACCCCCAGCCGCCCCTTATACGCTTCGGGGCCGAAGTTGAGCCGCGAGTAGAACAGCGTGCTCGGCGCCACGTTCGAGCTCCACGCGTAGCACCTGGTCGTCTGCGTGGTTGATCGAACCAGCTCTGGAACGTGTAGTTCGCCTGGCGCGTGGGATTGGAGAAATTCGGCGTCGGAAACAGGTTCAGCAGCGCCTGACCGTTGGCGATCGATGCGATCCGCCGGGATCACGTTTCCTGGAAACGGTTGGCCGCTGATGGCATCGCGCACGACCAGGAGCTGTCCGTTCGTGCCGATGGACTGGGAGAAGTTGCCGCGGCGCTCGGCCTCGGTCTCGGCATGATTCCGACGGGTCAGCGTTCCCGGGATTGGTGCGCGGCAGGAAACTCCCGGGTCCAGAGAAGAAGCTTGTTGCGCCCGCCGTTGAAGTTCGGGCAGGACGACCGGTCCGCCGATGTTGTAGCCGCTGTAATCGAACTGGTAGGGCGGCTTGGCGCGATTCGAACTTGTTGTTCTGCCACTCGTTGGCATTCAGCGCATCGTCCCGCTTCGCATAGAACCCGCCGCCGCGGAGCCGGCGCGTGCCGCTCTTGGTCACGACGTTGATCGTGCCGCCGGAGCTCCGGCCGTATTCCGCCTGGTAATTCGAGGTCAGCACTTTGATCTCGGCGATCGAGTCCAGGCCGGGCGCGAGGAACGGTCCCGTGTTCGAGCCGGTATCCAGGTTGGTGACCCCGTCGTAGGTCAAATTGATGGTGCTGTTGCCGCCGTTGATGCTGAGGCCGCCGAGGTTGTTCCAGCCGGGCGCCTCGCGATTCTGCGTGTCGATGACGCCCGGCAGCAGCCGCAGCATGCCCATGTAGTCCTTGCCCTTGAGGGAAATGTCCTGGAGCTGTTGCTGGGTGATCAGGCCCGAGCGCTCGCCGCTCGTCGTCTGGACGCGCGCCGACTCGGCGGTCACGGCGATCGTTTCCTCGAGCTGCCCGACCTCCAGCACGATCGTGCGCAGGGCCAGGCGCTCGTTCGCGGACAGCGCGACGTCGGTCTGTTGATAGGTCTTGAATCCACTCATCGTGACCGAGACGGTATAGGTCCCGGCCAGCAGGTCGGTGATGACGAAGGCGCCGTTCTCGTCGGAGACGACGTCGCGCTTCACTTGCGTGTGGCATTCTGTACCGCCACGGCGGCTCCAGGCAGCACGCCACGTGACGAATCGACAACCGTTCCGGAAATCTGACCGGTAAGGCCTTGCGCGACTGCGTTGGAAGCGGTCGCCGAACCTATCAACATTGTGAACAGGAGAACTGATCCGAGACGAGCGCACATGAAGCCCACCTCCTACTAGAACAACCGGCCGGCGGCCGGCGGCGCTGAGTCCCTCCTCAACGGGGTTCTACACACGGGGGTTCTACACAGGGGGTTCTCGGCGAAAGGTTCTTCACGAAAGGTTCTTCACGGGAGGTTCTCTACGGCAGGTTCACTGGTTCTGGCAATACCTCAGCTGGGCGGGGATGGCAGCTTCAGCCTTTTTCACGGATTGCTCACGCCCATTCGGCCAGGGGCCAGTAACGTGGTCGCATGCGGTTTCAGGTATGGCGCAGGATCGTCTTGATCGTTCCCGCGTTGGCCATCGCGGCCGCTACCGTGATTTCGCATCAGCTGGCGTCGATTGCCGCCGGGGGCCTTCTCTACCCGGGCCGCCGTACGTGCTTCCCGCGCGGCCGGCCAACTGCGAGGAGCGGGAATTCGCTGGTGAGGACATAGCGCTTCGGGGATGGCACTGCCGCGCCAGCGGGCCGGTGCGTGGCACGCTCATCTACCTCCATGGCACGGCCGACATCGAGGCAGTAGCGTCGGTGTCATCCGCCGATTTACCACTGCGGGATTCGATGTCGTGGCCTACGACAGCCGTCGCCACGGCGCCTCCGAGGGTGACGTGTGCACGTACGGCTACTTCGAAAAGCACGACCTGCGTCGCGTGATCGACGTATTGCCGGAAGGGCCTGTCGTCCTTTTCGGAACGTCACTTGGCGCGGCGGTCGCGCTGCAGGAAGCCGCGGCAGACGCCCGAGTCACCGCCGTCGTCGCCGCGGAGGTGTTCTCCGATCTCCGCACGATCGCCGACGAGCGCGCACCGTTCTTTCTCAGCAATGGCACGATTCAACGGGCGTTTGGTATTGCTGAATCGCGCGGACGTTTCACCGTGGACGACGTCAGTCCAGTCGAGAGCGCGAGGCTCATTACGGCGCCGGTGCTGCTGATTCACGGTGCCAACGACCACGATACCCCGTCCACCCACTCGCAGCGGTTATCGACGCGCTCGCTGGGCCTCGCCGCCTGATCCTTGTCGAGCGCGCCGGCCACAACCGGTCCTTGAGTGATCCCGCCGTGTGGCGGGAGATCGACGCGTGGCTCGAGCACGTGCTGCCAGAGCAGAAACGGTCCTGACGCTGACCCGGTTCAACCTGCGCTGGTGAAGAGCGCCGCCACGAACTCCCGGGTGTACGGAGGCCCGGTCAAATCCAGCAGCACCGGGCCTTCCGCGGGTTCGACCGTGAGCTGGAACCGCAGGAAGCGACAGCACCGCCGCTCGGCGTCATTCGTTCGCGTGATGAGCGACAGCACGTCCTCGGAAACCACGAAGCGCAGGCGGTATCCGTCCGGAAGCGGCTCATGCGATGCGACTCTCTGCACCAGATCGGCGAGCAGGTTCTCCGCCTGATCTTCGACGTTTCAGGTCCAAGCGTGCAGACAACGGGCAGATCGCTGATACCCGCATTGTAATCAGCCTATTGCCGATCCCAGACGGTCAAGGTCTCGAAGCGTCGCAGCTGCGTATCAGCTGGCCGTCGTTGCCGACAGCGACTGCCCATCGTCGGCCACGACGTAGCGGCCCTGGCCAGCAATCGTCCCGTCCTCTCTCCGTACCTCCGCGTGAATGGCATTCGGCTGCGGCCGGCTGGTGACCGCTTGCAACCCGGGAAAATCGGGAACCGGATAGGCCTTTCCGTCCGGAATGAGCTGCTGCGGCCGCTCGACTACGCGCTCTCCCTTGCTGTTGAGCCCTTCCGCCTTCATCACTGTGTGCCATCGGCGTCCAGCTCCCAGCGCATCGTGGCCTCGCTCGGCCGATGATTTGGATCGAATTGCGATTTTCCAGGATTGAGCTTCCACGTCCCAATGAATGGATCGTGCATGTCGACCTCCTTGATATAGATATGTAACCAAGCGCTTGTATCGAAGTCCTGAAGGAACGCCTAAGATTCGATTAAGGTGATGGTCAACGCCACCGGCCAGGAGATCTACGACTTCGGCGGATTCGCTCTGGACGTCGTCAGCGACGACTCGCCAAGGGCGATCGCGTCATCCTGCTCGAGCCGAAAGCGCACGATCTCCTCGTGGCGCTCGTGCGGCGAGGCGGCCGGCTGGTGAGCAGGCCCGAACTGTTGCAGGAGGTCTGGCCGACGCGCACGTGGAAGAAGGCATCGTTTCCGTGCACGTCTCGAACCTGCGTCGAGCGCTCGGCGATCGCGGCTGCATCGAAACGGTCTCACGCGCCGGCTATCGCTTCACCGTCGAGGTGGTCCGACGTCCCGCCACGCGCGACGCCATCTCGATGCGATGGCCGATTGGCGTTCTGCCTGCCCAACCCGCGGTCTATGAGCTGATCGGCCGCGGTCGATCGCATCTGCTGACGGCGTCGATGCCGGAGATTCCCAAGGCCGTCGCGGCATTCCGGTCGGCGATCATGCTCGACCCACCTACGCCGCAGCGCACGCCGGGTTGGCGCTGGCCTGCTGTGCCCAGGCGGAGCTTCGTCTGGTCACGCCGCCGGAGGCTTACGCGGAAGCGCGGAGCGCGGCACTTCGCGCGCTGGCGATGGAGCCGACGTGTGCCGACGCGCAGGTGGCGTTGGGCACGGTGCTGTTCCTGAGCGACTGGAACTGGGTCGGAGCACAGCGCAGTCTGGAGCGCGCGTTGGAGCTCGATCCGGATCACACCGACGCATACCTCCTCTACGGACGATTGCTGGAAGCACTCGGCGAGGGCGAGAAGGGGCTCGCCGCGAAGCAAAAGGCCCTCGAGCGCAATCCGTCCTCGGCCCTGGTGCACACCCAAATCGCCCTCTCACATTGGCACCTGCGACAGGACGACGAGGTTATTACGTGGGCGAACAGAGCGCTCGCACTCAATCCGCGGCATCTGCTGGCGCGCGAGTTCCTCGCCGGCGTGTACTGGAAGAAGGAGACTTCGACCGCCAGATGGCCGAGGGCCTGAAACACGCCGAGGCGCATGGAGTCCCTGCTGAGGCGCTCGAAGATTTGAAGCGGGCCTACGCTGCCGGCGGCCGGGCCGGCGTTCTTGCTTACACGCTCGACATGGCGTCACGTCAGAACTTCCCGCCGTTTCAGCTGGCCCTGATGTTTGGTGAGGCGGGCAAGCTGGATGAAGCGTTCCGGCAGCTTGATCTCGCGATCGCGGACCACGATCCCAGCCTCGTGCATCTGGCGGTCGCGCCGCAATGGGACAGCCTGCGCGGGGATCCGAGGTTCGACCAGCGATTGGAGCGGATGGGACTCCGAAGAAAGGACGAAGTAAGAAGGAAGAAGGAAGAGCGCCTGCGGCCCGAGCGAGGCGCGTAGCCGCCGAGCGAGAAGCGCTTGGGGGTGGGGCCCCAAGCGCACTAAAGAGGAAGAGCGCCTGCGGCCCGAGCGAGGCGCGTAGCCGCCGAGCGAGAAGCGCTTGGGGGTGGGGCCCCAAGCGCACTAAAGAGGAAGAGCGCCTGCGGCCGAGCGAAGCCGCTGAGCCAGAAGCGCGTGGGGCTGGGGGCCCGAGCGCACGAAGGGGGAGAGCGTGTGGGGCGCGAGCGGGGCGTGGAGGCGCAGAGCGAGAAGCTCGGGGGGGGGGCCCCAGGCCCTAAGAGGAAGAGCGCCTGCGGTCCGAGCGAGGCGCGTAGCCGCCGAGCGAGAAGCGCTTGGGGGTGGGGCCCCAAGCGCACTAAAGAAGAAGAGCGCCTGCGGCCCGAGCGAGGCGCGTAGCCGCCGAGCGAGAAGCGCTTGAGGGTGCCCGCCTCCGCTGGTCGCGGAACAGGCGAGGGCGACCAGCTACGGCGAGGTCTCGCCGTAGCGCGCATGGATTGTTGGCGCGCGGAGGCGGAGGGCCCCAGCGCCTTGAGAAACGATGGGGCTGCACGCGCACTGAAGAGAGGATCTATGCAGGAAACGCCGCTGCAATATCGCGATCGCTTGCTTGCGCTGCTCGGCTCGCGCGACCCATGGGAGGTGCTCGAGACGACGCCGATGGTGATTCGCCGGGCTGTCGTGGGACGGACGCTGCAACAGCTCTCGTGGACACCGGAACCGAAGCGCTGGTCTGTCACGCAGATCCTTGCTCACCTCTCAGACACGGAGCTGGTCGGCGCCTGGCGGTTCCGGTCGGTCCTGGCGCACAACGCCGTGGCCTTGCAGCCATTCGATCAGGATCGGTGGGCCGAAGCGTTTCGCTACGAGGCGGCCGATCCTTTCGAATCGCTCCAGCTCTTCGCGACGACACGTGCCGGCACGCTGCGCGTGCTCCGTCGCGTCGACCCGGCGCTCATGGATCACTACGGTGTTCACGGCGAGCGTGGCGAGGAATCGATCAGACACCTTGTGGATCTGTACGCCGCTCACGACCTCAATCATCTGGGCCAGATCGAGAGACTCCTGGCTGAAGCTCCGATTGCGCCGTTCCGGCCTGCGCCCGTTCGCACCGAACACGCGTCGCCGGACGCACTGGACGTTCGCGTGGGCACCATCCAAGCGGTCGAGCCCATACCAGCGTCGCGGAAACTGATGAAGCTTTCCGTGAACTTCGGCGATCACGAACGGACCATCGTCGCCGGCATCCGCCACGAGCGCGCGGAGCCACAGGCGTTGGTCGGACGCCAGGCGCTCTTCATCTTGAACATCACGGCACGAGCGATCGGCGGCGTGGAATCCGCGGGCATGCTGTTCGACGTCGGCCACGCCGATGGCCTGCTGCCGGCACTCGTCGTCCCGGAGCGTCCGGTGCCCGATGGTACTTGGGTGGCGTGAGTCGGTGCGGAGCTCAGGAGCCCTCCAACAGGAGATCAGGAGATCAGGAGGGTTAAGGGTAAAGAACTTGCCACGATTGCGACAGCAGCTTGTTGAAGAACTGCGATCTCGCGTGGGACTCGGCCAATCATCCGAGCAACTGAATCTGGTGCCGATCGTGCTGCAGAAGATCGGATGGACAAATTCAACGTCAGCGACGCCAATGCTTTGACTGAGAAAATTATTGGCTGTGCGATCGCGGATGCACCGCACGCTGGCCCGGGCCTGCTGGAATCAATCTATCGTCATTGCATGGTCATTGAAATTCGCGCGTGCGGACTGCAGGTCGAGACCGAGCGCCAAATCGGACTGACCTATCGTGGGCAGCGTGTGCCGAAACTTTCAGGCTTGATCTTCTCGTTCAAGAAACGGTCGTTGTCGAGGTCAAGGCGGTCGACCGCATCCACCCCGTCCATCTCGCTCAAGTGATCACATACCTGAAGCTCGCTGGACATCCAGTTGGCCTGCTCCTCAACTTCAACGCAACGAGCCTTCGAGCGGGGCTCAAGCGCTGACACACCCCAGTGTTTACGTGAAGAAGCGATAGCGCAGGCCGACTCCTCGAGCCGCCTGAGCCATTCGCCACATCCCCTTTCAGGAGGCGCAACCGAGAACTAAGAGACTCCTGATCTCCTAACCTCCTGTTGGCTGCCTCGTGATCTCGGGTGGGAACATTCTCACTAACTGAGCGACCGTTCCGGCGTCTAAGCTCCAGGCGCTTCCTTCCACCAAGGAGTTCGTCGTGTTATCCGATCTCAGTCGCGATTTTCGCTACGCACTGCGGGCGCTGTTGCGCGCGCCTACCTTCGCGGCAACGGTCATTGCGACGCTCGCCCTTGGTATTGGCGCCAACTCGGTCATCTTCAGCGCCGTCGACGCCGTCCTTCTGCGCGATGCTCCAGTCTCGGATCCGGACAGCCTCGTTGACGTCTATACGTCATCCGGCAACAACCTCTACTCGAACTCGTCCTATCCGGACTATTTCGACTTGCGGGACAGTGGGACGTTTGCGTCGCTGGCGGCCTATACGCCGGTGTCAATCACGATGGATGCGAACGGTCAGCCGGAACCTCTCGCCGGGCAGCTCGTGAGCGGCAACTACTTCGAGGTTCTCGGGATCAAAACCCCATTCGGTCGCGGGTTTACGCCCGACGATGATCGACTCGGGGCGCCCGTTCGCGTGGCGGTCATCTCGCATGCGCTCTGGCAGCGGGTGTTCAATGCCGACCAGTCGCTGATCGGCCAGACGATTCGTCTCAACAGCAACCCGTACACGCTCATCGGTGTCGCACCACCAGGGTTCGCCGGTCCGCTCCTCGGAGTCGCGACGGACGTCTGGGTTCCAACCGCGCTTCAGCCCGAAGTGGATCCGGCGTCAGCGGCGCTGCGGCGCTCGCGCGGTCATTCGGGGATTTTCGACCTGCGCCGATCGAGAGGATTGAGTATGGTGGGTCGGCTGCCGAGTGGCGCCAGCATCGACCAGGTGGCGTCGCGCGCTGAAGTCATTTCCAGCCGCCTCCAGACCGCGTACCCGGATACGAACCGCAACCGGCGGTTTATCCTTGCGCCGCTCGGCGAGGGCCGAGGCCTCCGCGTCGCGACGCGACCGATTCTGCGGCAGCTCGCGGGTGCCGTGTTGATGGTGCTCCTGGTCGCCTGCGTGAATGTCGCGAGCCTGCTGCTCGCGCGCGCGGTGTCGCGCGAGAGGGAGGTCGCCGTGCGGATCGCGATCGGCGCCAGCCGTGCAAGGCTCGTCCGTCAATGGCTCACCGAATCCGTGCTCCTTGGGATCCTGGGCTCGATCGGGGCGCTGCTCGTCACTCGCGTAAGCACGCCGCTGCTCCACACCTTCGTGATTCCGGAGGCTGTTGACCTCTCCGTGAACGCGCGCGTCCTCGGCTTCACGCTCGTCGTTGGTGTTGGAAGCGGGCTGCTCTTTGGGCTCGCCCCAGTCTTTCAGGCGTTTCGACGGAATACGACCGCGCCACTTCGCGCGGAGGGAGGCACCGTTGCGACCGGCGCCCGCGCGGCGCGCTCACTGGATGCGCGGTGCGTTCGTCATCCTTCAGGTCGCAGTGAGCCTCGTGCTCCTCGTGGGAGCCGGCCTTTTCCTCCGCACGCTCGAGAACGCGTACTCGGTGGAACTGGGTTACCAGGTGGATCAGACCCTCGTCGCCTCTCTCAATCTCGAAGCGCGCGGCTACTTTGAAGGGGGTTCAAGGGGGCCCGCTGCCGGATTGGCAGTGTACGAACAGATTCTTTCCCGTGTAGAGGCTCTGCCAGGCGTTGTCGCTGCCAGCGCTGCGCGGATGACGGTTCTCAGTGGCGGCGCGCGGTCAACCGCCGTCAGCACGGATGGCCGCCCGATCGAGAAGGACAACAGCAATGCTCTGGGCGTTCGCGCCAACGTTGTCAGCCATCGCTACTTCGAAACGATGAACATTCCGATCCTTCGTGGACGCTCTTTCGATACGTCCGACGGTCCCAACACGCGCGGGTGACCATCGTGACCAAGTCGCTGGCGGACCGGCTCTGGCCAAACGAGGATCCGATAGGCAAAACGTTGCGAGACGAAAGTCGCGACGACAATGCGCAACTGCAGGTCATCGTCGGCGTCGTCCCCGATACGGTCTACACCAGCACTGTGGAGCGCGAGAGGCCGCCAACCTATTATCTGCTGCTGGCGCAGAACTATGAGTCGAGCGTCGCGTTGCACGTGCGCGCCGCGAGCAACCCCATGTCGCTCGTTCCGGCGATTCGCGAAGCCGTGCGGCAAGTCGATAGCCAGCTTGCCGTCGAGCGTCCGCAGCTGCTCCGCGATGTTCTGGATCGAACGCTGAGCAGGCAACGGATGATGGCCACACTCGTCGGCCTCTTTGGCGCCGTCGCGTTGATACTCGCGGTTCTTGGTCTCTATGGAGTGATGGCGCACGTCGCCGCCGAGCGGACGCCGGAAATCGGAATTCGCCTCGCCATCGGCGCACAACCGGCATCGATTGTCACCCTGCTGTTGGGGCAAGGACTTCGACTGCTCGGGATCGGAGTGGCAATCGGTCTCACAGGCGCGCTCCTCGGCACGCGGTACATCGAGGCGCAGCTGTTTGGCGTGACGGCAACCGATCCGCTGACGTTTGCCGGTGGATGTGTCGTGCTGGCGATTGCCGGCATCACGGCGTCCGTGATTCCTGCCCTGCGCGCCATGCGCATCGACCCGATCAGGGTCCTTCGTCAGACGTGAGTCGATGGTCCGTGACTACTTCAAGCCCAGCTTCTTCCCGGCTGCCAGCAGACGGATCGATTCGCGAATTCGCTTCTCCCGCGTTTCCGGCCGTTTCGCAATGTGAATCCAGACCACGAAGTGACGCCGGTAGGTTGGCGCAAGCTCCTGAAAGAACTCCCACGCCCTGGAGTTAGCCTTCAGCGCTTTGGCGATATAGGCGGGTAGTTCCGGGACTACCGGTCGTGGCGCGTAGGTGTTGCTCGTTGGTGGCGCCGCGAGACCGGCCGATGTGAGCAGGCCGGCAGCCTTGAGCTCCGCCCACCGTTTCCGATTGATGTCCGACCACTTGCTCGTGGGCTGCCGCGGCGTGACCTTGAAAGCGTAGCGATCGTCATCGAGACGCTTGACAAGACTGTCGATCCATCCAAAGCACAGCGCCTCACGAACGACGTCTTCGTAGGGAATCGACTTCACACCTGTGTGGGCCTTGTGGAACACGAGCCAGACCCCTGGACTCGACGTGTGGTGCTTTGCCAGCCAGGCGCGCCATTGTCGGCGACTCCGAACCTGCAGCGTCATGAGTTCTGCCGTCACGTCGACATCAGACTGTACCGCTTTTCCTCCTCGGCTGGCAGGCGGCTTCAGACGATTGCGATGACCTTCCGCATGCACGCAGCGTGGTGCCTATTTGGCGATGTCTTGATCGGCAAGGTCGCTTGCCCCTCACATCATGGCGTGCTAAGGTCGAACGCGTTTCACTTAGGTACGACGATGTGGACGAGCTCAAAGCGAGGCCCGGGATGTGGAAGCACGATGAGGCCGTGAGGCCGCGAGACGCTGATCGAGGCTTGGGTGCGGCGACCTCGGCCGGCGATGTCAGAACTGCGGAGAAGATCGAGCTCGGAAAGTCTGTAGTCATCAAGGGTGAACTGAGCGCGTCGGAAGACCTCACCCTCGATGGTCACGTGGAAGGCCGTGTCACGTACCCGAACACACACTCACCATCGGTCCCGCTGCCAACATCAACGCGTCGATCTCGGCAAAGGCCGTGGTGATCATGGGCGCAGTCACTGGGAACGTGACGGCTGGCGAGAAAGTCGAGATTCGAGCCAAGGGCTCGGTAACCGGCGATCTCACGTCCCCGCGCCTGGTGGTCGCCGAAGGAGCCTTCCTTCGAGGCAAGGTCGAGATGTCGCCGAAGGGTTCCCCAACCAGCTCCTAGCCCTGATGCGCTGCGGCTGACGCCTCACTCGTACCGCAAGACGGCAGCCGGATCGAGACGCATCGCGCGACGTGCGGGGAGGAAACACGCGGACAGACCGACCACCGCGAGCAATCCCGCGACGGCTAACAACGTCACCGGGTCCATCGCTTTTGTCCCGATTAACACACTCCCCAGGAATCGGCCCATGCCGATCGCCCCGACCATTCCGATCGATAGTCCGATTCCAAGCTGCCACGCCGCGCTGCGTGTGATGAGCCACCAGATTTGCTTCGCCTGTGCGCCAAGCGCCACACGCACCCCAATCTCGCGCGTCCGTTGCGCCGCGGCATAGGCGGTGACGGCGTAGAGTCCGACGGTCGCGAGTAGCAGCGCCACGAAGGCGATCACCACGAACATCGTTCCGAACACGCGCAGCCCGACGCGTTCGTCTGATGCGGCCAGGAGGTCGTCCAACGTCATCACCTCGTACAACGGAAGATCGGGATCGACGGCGCGGACCTGCTCGCGAAGGACGCTGGCCACGACCGACGGATCTGAGTCCGATCGCGCCACGATACTGGCACTCGGCAGCGGATTGATCCCGTACGACACGTACACCACTCCATTACGTCCGCTTGCGTCCTCTGTACTGCTTTGGCGGATGTCCGGCGCAATTCCCGCGACCGTGAACCATTCCGGCCCCGGCGACGTTCCGTTCGGTAGTGTCAAGCGGATGCGCCGTCCAATCGGATCCTCGCCGGGAAACACCGCTGCTGCGAGCCACTCGTTCAGAATGACCGAGGCCGCACCGTCGTCGGCGGTGAGAAGCGGTGGCTCCGAGCCGCGGACAATCCTCCTGCGGAACGTATCGAAATAGCGAGGTCCCGTAGTAACCACCAGCACTCGTGGACGCCGAGGCTCGCGACTGACCACCTCGTCGTCGCGCCAGAGGTTGCGCCCGGCTCCGCCGCCGAACGGGGCGTTGCTGGCGAAGGCAGCGGCCAGGCCCGGTACCCCCGCCAGACGTTCGTCGAGCTGCTGGTAGAAGCGCACGCGATCCTCGGTCGCGGGATATTTCGCCTCCGGCAGATCCAGGCGTGCCCACATAATGCGGTCGGTCTCCACGCCTGCGTCCATCTCGTATTGTGCGACGATGCTGCGCATCATCAGTGCGCCGCCTGTGAGCAGGATCGGGGTCAGAGCCAGTTGAAACACTACGAGACCGTGCGCCCAGCGACGACTACGGATTGTTCCCGCAGTGGCACGGCCAGCTTCCGCGAGCACATTGGCGATTCCTGGCTTCGACGTCTGCAGCGCTGGCACGAGACCGAAGAGCAACGCAGTGGCTAGACACATACCTGCCGAGAATGCGAACACCCGCCCGTCCACCGTAAAGCTGATCCAGTAAGGAAGGCCACCCCCACCTGCGCCGAGCGCGCTGGAGACCGCGCGAATCGCCGTCAGAGATAGCCCCCAACCGACGGCTCCAGCCAACGTCGCCAGCAGGAGACTCTCGACGAGCAATTGCCGGATGATCTGTGCGCGGCCGGCGCCGATCGCCATGCGAACCGATATCTCGTGCGACCGCACGGCCGCACGCGCGAGCAGCAGATTTGCCACATTCGCGCACGCCATCAGCAGCACGAGCGCGACGACGCCCATCAGCACTGGAAGCGTGGCGCGACCCTTGCCGCCGACGGACCGCTCACGATACGGGGCTACGATCGGTGCAACGTCGCGATTCGTGTCCGGATACTGCTGCTCGAGAGCGGCGGCGATTCCTCTCAACTCGGCGACGGCCTGCGTGACGCTGCCAGCGCCAGCCAGCCGCCCGAAGGCGCTGAGCTCGCGCGCGTCGCGGCTGGCCAGCATCCTGTCAGGCAGCAGCGCCAAGGGCTGCCACAGCCGTGAACGCGTGGGAAAGCCGAAACCGTCCGGCATGACGCCAATCACAACCGACGGAACACCATTCACACGGATCGTGCGCCCGAGCACGTTGGGATCGGACTCGTAGCGATTCCGCCACATGGAATGGCCAATAATCACGACGGGGATCGCGCCCGGACGGTCGTCGTCCGGGAAGAACTCGCGGCCGAGTATCGGCCGTTGCTTGAGAAGCCCGAATGCATTTGCCGAGACATACGATCCGATGAATCGTTCCGGCGCGACACGCTCGTCGCCGACGTTCATCGTCGTTTCTCTCATGGCGCCAAGTCCCTCGAAGGTCTGAACCGCCGCCCGCCAGTCCTGGAAATCGGCATACGAGACGCCCGCATCCAACGTACGGCTCTTGCCGACGCGGGCCCCGATCGCCACAATTCGATCCGGCTCGTCGAATGGCAGATCCCGCAGAAGGATCGCGTTGACGATCGTGAACACCGTGTTGTTGGCAGCGATGCCAATCGCCAGCGCGACGACGGCGGCCAGCGTGATCCAGCGGTCCTTCGTCAGCATCCGGGTACCGAAACGCAGGTCCCGCACCAGGGCGTCGATGCTTGGCAGCCCTCGCTGATCGCGGAGTGCGTCCATCGTCTGGGAGACGCCGCCGGCGCGAATCCGTGCCACGCGCACCGCATCTTCCCGCGTATGACCTCGCCGCTGCGCGTCTTCGGTGGCCAGTTCCAGATGCGACCGGAGCTCCTCTTCCAGTTCGCGGTCGCGGCGGCGTGGATCGAGCGTTCCGAGACAGCGATGAACCCATTCGCGAAAAATCCGCATCGCGTTGCCCTGTCGTGTCACGCTTCGCCGCGCAACAGCGTCCGCATGATGTCCGCCATCCGGTCCCACGCCTGCCGTTCCTTGGCTAGCTGGCGCCGGCCAGCTACCGTGAGCGTGTAGAACCGCGCCTTCCGGTTGCTGTCGGTCGTGCCCCAATTGCCGCGCACGAGTCCGCGCTGTTCCAGGCGCATCAGTGCGGGATAGAGCGTGCCCATATTGAGCTGGAGTGCGCCGGCGGAGACTTGTTCGAGGCGGGCAGCAATCGCGTATCCGTGCAGGGCGCCGAGCGTATCCAGCGTCTGCAGCACCATCAGATCGAGTGTGCCCTGCAGGACGTCCGCCTTGGACTGCTCTCTATTAGGCATGCCAATGGAATATCATCTTTTCCATTGGGACGTCAAATACAGCCGATTGCCGGCGATTCAATAAACCGCGAAGGCGAAGAGCGCATCGCCGGCGGCAGCGAGCAGATACTGCTTGCCGTCCAGTACGTAGGTCTGAGGCGCGTTCGAGACGTTCCCGATTCGTGAGTGCCACAGCGGCCGGCCGTCCGCCGGATCGAACGCGACGAGGTTGCCCGAACCGTCGCCGGAAAACAGCAGCCGTCCAGCCGTCGTCAGCATGCCCGTCGCACCGCCCCCTCCGGTCAATTTGTGCCGCCACGCCACTTTCGCCGTCTTTGCATCGATGGCCGTGATGAAGCTGCCGAGCGACACACCGCCGCCGGTCTGTCGGCCGCCGAGCCCCATCGAGCCGCGCGGATCCGCGTCGATGAGATAGGTGATCGACAATCCGTTGTTCTCCGGCACGTAGAACAATCCGGTATCCGGCGAGTACGCGGGTGGCGGCCAGTTCGTAATGCTGCCGGACACAATCGCACCGGGGATCGTCGACACCTTCTCCGGATTCAGGACCGGCCGGCCCTGCGGATCCAGCCCGCTCGCCCAATTCGTTGCCGTGCCGAACTTGCCGCTCGCGACGTACTCACCGGTCACACGGTCAACGGTGAAGAAGTAGCCGTTCCGCGCGGCGGTGGAGACGAGCTTTCTCGGCCGGCCGTTGATCGTCCCATCGATGAGCACGGGCGTCTGCGCCGAGTCCCAGTCGTGCATGTCGCGTGGCGAGGTTTGGTAGTACCAGGCCATCTTGCCGGTGTCGACGTTCACCGCAATGAGCGAGCACGTAAAGAGACCAACACCTGTGCCTCGGCCCGCCACCGTGTACGCGGGCGTTGGATTGCCGGTGCCGAATATGTAGAGGCGTGTCTCCGGATCGTAGACGCCTGGCACCCATGGCTGACCGCCGCCGTGTCGCGCCGCCTCGAGGCTCGGCCACGTTTCGAGTCCCGGATCTCCTGGATTCATCGGCACGGTGTAGAAGATCCACTGCCGCTTGCCGGTTTCGGGATCGAAGGACTGCAGGTAACCCGGCGCGTCGAGATCGTTGCCGGTTCCGGCGATCACATGATCGCCAATGATGACCGGTGCCATCGATGAGAAGTACTGCTGTTCGAACGGCGCGATCTCGACATGCCAGACTTCTTTCCCTGTCCGCGCGTCAATCTTCACCAGATAGTTGTCGTGCGTCTCCATGAACAGGTAGTTGCGCCACATGCCGACGCCTCGATGTCCTGTGTGCGTCCCGCCGCGCGTTTTCCAATAGAAGTGCCACAAGATCGTCCCGTCGCGCGCGTCGACGGCCCACAGGTTGTCGGGCGAGGTTGGATACAAGATGCCGTCGACCATGAGGATCGATCCGCGGATTTGCGCCGGGCCGCCGCTGTTGAACTCGCCTGTGGCTTCGCCGGCAACTGTGAGCGGCACGTCTCCACCGCCGCCGCCGCGTCCGCCGCCAAAGCCTCCGCCGCCGGCGCTCCCTGCCCCGCGCCCGGTTGGGCCCGAGCCCTGGACGTAGCCGCGTGACACCCATGCGAGCCCGAGATTCTTTACCGATGTCTGGTTGATTTGCGTGAGTGAGCTGTAGCGTCTGCCCGTGTAATCGCCCGAGTAGGTCAGCCACGACTCGCCAAGCGGTTTCAGGATCGATGCCGGATCCAGTCCCGAGCTCCCGAGCCCCCAGCTCCCGAGCCCCCGAGCTCCCGAGCTCCCGAGCTCTGATCTCCGCCAGGCTGCTGCGCGATCAACAGAACCGGGGCGAGAGCGAGCAGTATCAGGACGACGAGTTTCCTTCGCGTCACTTCAAGCTCCACAAGTATGCCGTCACATTGTGCATGTCTTTGTCGGCCAGCTTGGGCACCAGCGCGCCAGCACGCCAGCGTCGGCAAGCGGCCGCTGCTGCTGTGGGAAATTCGGCCCACGTCCACCACCAGCGGGGCCGGGGCCGCCCTGTCGTCCGCGACCGCCGGCGGCCGGCGGCGGATCCTGCGCCACGGAATTTGCCGCGCCGACAGTGACACCAAGTGCGACCGTACCGATCAGCAATGACTTTCCGACGCGCACATCGACCTCCACCGAAGGAGCTTCTACCTCCCAAATCCTGACTCCTCCAGTTGAGGTTGGCTTGGGAGTTGGCGTGTATTTGACCGCGATTGACATCGGATTTCCACCTGTTCTTCTTCTCCGTTCGACAGCCCTGAAGGGTCTCGCTGCCAAGGCGCGTACACCATCCACCGGGTAAAGAGCGCGCGGTATACTTCGCGCTTCACAGCAGACACGACACTCGGGAGGTGGAAGTGGCGACGTTCAGCCGACGAGACCTGGGCAAACTCGTGGCCAGTGTGCCGTTGTCTCTGGCGATGGCGCGACAGACGCGCACACCGCCGACGACGATCAACGGTGTGGTGTTTGGCGTCGAGACCTTCAGTTTCCACGACCTGCCGCGCTCCGGTGATCCGGCCCTCATCCCCACGATCATCCGGAACATGCAGGCGCTCGGCATCGCCGAGTGCGAGATCATGTCGGGGCACATAGAGCCGTACGCGAGCGCGCTGACGGGTTGGTGGGTGCAGAGCCGGCGGGCGCCGGACTTTTCAAGGCTGCGTGACGAGGCGCGCCACTGGCGCCTCACGGTTTCGATGGACTACTACCGCGGGATCCGCAAGCAGTTCGAGGACGCCGGCCTGCGCATCTATTTGTACAACGTGAACTTCAACGAGACGTTCACCGACGCCGAGCGCGACCGAACGTTCGAGGCGGCGAAGGTGCTGGGCGCCGAAGGATTCAGCTCCTCGACTGTCCTGAGCGAGGCGCGCCGGCTGGTGCCATTCGTGCAACGTCACAAGATGTTCGTGGCGATGCACAACCACAACAACCTCGCCGATCCCGACCAGTTCGCCACCCCCGCCAGCTTCGAGACGGCGCTTGCGATGTCGGATCTCTTTCGCGTCACGCTCGATATCGGGCACTTCGTCGCCGGCAACAACGACCCGGTGGCTTTCATCAGCAAGCATCACGACCGCATCGTCAACATCCACGTCCGCGATCGGAAACGCGACAATGGACCGAACCGCCCGTTTGGCCAGGGCGACACGCCGATCAGAGAGGTACTTCGGCTCATTCGTGACAACCGTTACGCCATCCGGGCGTATCTCGAGTACGAATACGGCTCGTTCCGGTCGTCGCTCGAGGAGACGAGGGCGATGTTCCAGTACTGTAAGGACGTTCTGGCATGAGTCGCCTGCGTGCGCGCCTCACCAGAGGCCTGCTGATCGTCGCACTCGTCGGCACGCGTGGCGCGATGGGCGTCGACGGACAGACGACGCCTCAGCGTGATGCCGGCGGCTATCCGGCGCCGACCGCAGCGCTGGAACGCGGTCGCACCGTGTATGTGCTCAACCACTGCCACTTCTGCCACGGCGAGGACTTGACGCGGGCGAACATGGGCGCCGCCAACCTGACCCAGTCTGCGCTCGTTGGCGCCGACACGGACGGCAGTGTGATCGGCGCTGTGGTCAGAGCAGGACTGCCAAATCTGCAGACAGCGATGCCGAGCTATCGCGAGCTGAGCTCACAGGAGATGGTCGACCTCGCACGATACATCCACTATCTGCGCCAGCAGGCCAAGTACAACGAGCTCATCCAGCCGACGACGACGGGGCGGGGCGATGCCGCGCGCGGTAGGGCACTCTTCAGCGACAATGGTTGCGCCTCGTGTCACACGTCCAGCCACACGCTCGCCGGGGTTGCCCACAAGTACGACCCGGCCGCGCTGCGCGCGCGACTCCTCCGGCCTGGTCCTCCGAAACCCGTGGATGACGAGGTGTCGAGCCGACCGCTGGCCAATCCGCACACCTGAAGTTGCTCGAGAACTACACGGCGGCCAACGTGGACGATTTGTTGGCGTATCTTCGGGAGCTGAACTAGCTCTTTGGCCTGCTCTTTAAGGGGCGACCGTGCTGTAGGTGCCGACCCCGACAAGCCTCGCTAACTCGGAGCCTTGCGAAAGGCGGCGCGAATGGCCGACTGATTCTGCTGCGCATCGGCGGCGAAATCGCCGTGTTTCGACAGATCGACTTCCTTCTGCAGCTGCTCGACCGTCCGGCCGGCGCGCTTGCCGGCGGAGACCTGCTTCCAGAGGTCGTCGAGAAATGCGCTTTGCGCCTTGAGCGTCTCGATGGTCCCCGCGGCGCCATGGCCAGGAATGACCGTGGTGATGCGCCAGGCGGCGAGATCGGTGAGCACTTTCGCCCAGCGGGGCAGATCGGCGTCGCGGTCACCGACGTTGTTCCCGAAGCGCCAGTTCACGCAGAGGTCGCCGGTGAACAGGATGCCTTCCTTCGGGAGGAAAGCGACGGCGTCGCCAATGGTGTGGGCCGGACCGACGCGGCGCAGCTCCAACCGGCGCTCACCGTCATCGATCGCGAGGAAGTCGCCAAACACGATCGACGGCTGCGTCAACCTGTACGCGGCCAGGCTGTATTCGCCGGTCCTCTTCGCCATCTGGTCCCATTCCATCCGGCCTTTGTCGGCGAGCTCGCTGGCGCAATCCTGCGAGCAGACCACGGACACACCCTGATCGGCCATCACGCTGTTCCCCTGCGTGTGGTCCCAGTGGTAATGCGTGTCGAACACGTAGCGAATCGGCTTTGTCGTGGTTTTCTTGATCTCGGGCAGGATGGCGCGAATGCCCCACGGCGTGTTCGCTTCGATCACCACGACGAAGTCGCGAAACTCGATCCAACTGGTGTTCGCCGGCTGCCGGATATCTTTGTCGCCCAGCCGCCAGAACACGCCGGGAGCGAGTTGCTGGGCGGCGGCCCCCTGGCTCTCGACGGCACGCTGGTAGGCCACGGCGAACAGCAACAGGAACGCCACCGGAAGCGCGCCGCGTCTCACAACCACCACCTTTCTTGCCTTCTTACGTTCAGCCTTTTCTTCTCTCTTCAAGAACGGCGCATTATGTGCGCGTTTGCGCGCAGGCAGCAAACGGAGTACTCTATCGATGCGGTCCCACCATCGGATCGTCTCAACTTCGATGTCGTAGCCCGTCACCGGGCGAGCCGCTTCACCTCAGTTGTTGCTCCATTCACGCCACGGAGAATGCGGCTGCATGACGGCAGTCCTTCCTGTGTTCGATCGGGATTTCCGTCGGAGCGCACATAACGTGCCTCGGACACCAACGTACGCAGGAGGCTGATATGGTGCACGATCGGGCTGGATTGGGCGCTTTCGAGTTCGTCGTCCTGAGCTCTCTCCGTGTTGCCCAACTCGTTCGCGGGTGCACGCCTCGAGTTACTTCCACGCATAAACACGTCACGACAGCGCAGCTGGAAGTCGCAGCGGGAATGGTCGTCGGGCTCCCAGTGGTGACCGTGCTGCCAGCAAAGGGTAGCGGGCCGGCTGGAACTCTCTGATCGGAACTGACTGCGCGTCGACGTCGCGTGCTGTGCAAGAGTGAACATCGTGCAGACGAACCATCTTGCTACGCTGGGCTAGATATTCAATCGAAAGAAGACGCCAATGTTCAAGTCAAGTATTCCGGTGTTCCTGTCGGCCTGCGCATTGGCTTTATCGCTGTGGCCCACCTTCGCTGCCAACTCCACCTACGCCACGCTCGCCTGGGCGCTCGCTGGCGTCGTCATGCTGTATGGGCTTTCGATCCTGATCGAGCGCCGAAATGAGGCCTCGCGGTCGGTGGCGCTGGTTCTTGAAGAAGCCGCACGAACGAACGCCGCACGCGTGGCGGCGCCGACTGTAACGTCGTGCCGGCACGCTGAAACCCCGGTACGGTGAACCGCTTCCCTGGCGGAGCGCACGGCAGCTCTCGCTCGACGCTACCCGCTGACATCTGCAGCGCGTAATACGGCCACAGCCATCGGAATCTCGACGACAAAGACGCAGCCGGTGCCCGGCATGTTGCGGATATGAATCTCGCCGCCGTGTGCCCGCACGGCCCTGCGGGCGATGGAAAGGCCCAGGCCGAGACCGGTCCTGTCGCGTCCGCGCCGCTCGCCGAACGGCTGAAACAGATCACTCGAGCTTTCCGGCATGCCGCCACACTCGTCCTCCACTTCGATGAGGACTCGCGTATCTTCCCGACGCACCCTGAGCTCGACGCGGCCGCCGGCGGGGGTGCACTTGAAGGCGTTCTGCAGCAGGTTCATCACGGCTGACGTCAGCAGCGGCGAATCGACGTCGATGATCAAGTCCGGGTCGACGGGCCCAACGGTGAAATGGACGGCACGTTCGTTCGCGTGCAGCCGGCCGGCATCAGCCATGGCATCGACAAACGCGTGAACTCGCATCGGTTCGCGTTTGTATTTCCCCGTTTCCAGGCGGACTTCAGCGAGCGTGTTCTCGACGACCTGACCAAGTGTGGCGAGGCTCCGGCCCAGAACCTCTCCGGTACTTCCATGGATGGGGACGGATCCGCCCTTCAAGACCTTGAAGGCGAGGACGGCGGTGTTGAGGACATCGCGGAACTCGTGCGCCGCCCGCCCCAGGCGCTCGGTTTCTTCCCGTGCCGTTGTCGCTGCCGTCATGCGCGCGTGCTCCGTCACGGCTGCCGCGATGGCGTCGTCCAGACAACGGTTCAGCGTATGAAACTCGTCCGTGGTGATCGGCGCCTGTTGTTCGATTGCCAGTTCCGTGACGACTTGACAGATGTCACCATAGGCGTGGACCACCTGCGACAGACTGAACCCGCGGGTTCCCAACTCGGCGCCGTGTCGCGCGGCAGTGGAGCCAATCGCGCCGGACGCAAATGGCGTCGCCGTCGCTTCCCATCGCAGCGTCTCCTCGAGCTGGGTCAGGAAGATTGGTACGCCACTGTCGAGCGTGTCGCGCGAAGGCGCCGGGGAAAGCCTGCTGACGAGCCTGTCGCTCGTCCGCAAGATTATGGCTTCGCGGTTGAGGGCAACAAACTCACGCAACATCCCCCCTCCTTTGTTTCGGCGGGGTAACTCAGTGCTCGGAATATTGAGTGACAAGAGCTTCGGGTATCTGTAGAAATCGAGGGTAGCGCCGGAAGGCACGCTTGGCTGTTCACTCTTGCACACCGGCGCCGGCCGAGTCGCGATTCTTGGATTGAATTGCACAGATTTTCTCGGGTAAGTCGGTTTGGCGATCGTAGGTTGCGGCAGGGGAGTACGTCATGGCCAAGACAAGCAAAGTCCGACGCGTGTCCCGAGGAGAGAAAGTATTGGAAGGGGCCGGCGTGCCCGGCCGCCCGGCGGACTATAAAACGGCGGCAGTCATCTTCGCTCAGGGCGAGCCTGGCACGACTGTCATGTTCATCAAGAAGGGAACGGTCAAGCTGTCGGTTGTTTCAAGCTCGGGGAAGGAAGCCGTCGTGGCGTTGCTGAAGAGCGGCGACTTCGTGGGTGAGGGCTGCCTGGCCGGTCAGAGCCGCCGCATGGCCACCGCCACGGCACTGACGCCAACGACGATGCTGATCCTGGACAAGCTGGAGATGACCAAGCGGCTTCACGACAGCCACGAGTTTACTGATCGCTTCCTGTCCCACATGCTGTCGAGGAACATTCGCATCGAAGAGGATCTCGTGGATCAGCTCTTCAACTCCAGCGAGAAACGGCTCGCCCGGGCGCTGCTGTTGCTGGCGCGCTACGGAGAACATGACAAGCCGCAACGGGTGCTACCCAAGGTTTCCCAGGAGTTGCTCGCCGAGATGGTCGGCACGACGCGTTCGCGCGTGAACTTCTTCATGAACAAGTTTCGAAAACTCGGATTCATCGAGTACAACGGCGGGCTGAACATCGACAACTCGCTCCTGAGCGTCGTCCTGCACGACTGAGAATCGCGTCGTGTGCGCGACGAAAGTCGCCCCGTGCAATGCTGCGTATGGGGTGTGCTGAATTGCACACCCACGAATCCGCATTGTGATTAGACCGTCGAAGCTGTACACTGTTCTCGTCTCGCTTTCCTGAGCTCCTGCAGCTTTCCGCGGTATCCTCCGCGCCCTCGCTTCAGCCCTCATCAAGGCCGTCATAACCGGAGCTCAGTCATGTTCCACGACTCTCCCGCCGAGATCGTTCCGTTCGAGCGCTTTCTCGAACGCCGTCGGCGGCTCTTTCGTGCGGTCCCGCCACCTGAGACGCTCGGGCCCCCAGTATCGACCGATCCCGGGAACTCAGCGAGACGGGAAAAGGAACCGCGCACGATGAGAACCATGGCCGTGGCGTGTCACCTCCCGGAACGCACGACACTCTGAGCCGGCGCGAGTCGGGTCAGGTAGTGGAACTCTCAATGAGGGCACAGCATGGCAAATCAGATTACGTACGGCGATAAATCACGACAGGCGATCCTGCGCGGCGTCGACCGCCTGGCGAACACGGTCAAGGTGACGCTGGGACCGCAGGGGCGCAACGTCATCCTCGAGAAGAGCTACGGCTCCCCGATCATCACCAAGGACGGCGTGAGCGTCGCGAAGGAGATCGATCTGCCTGACCCGATCGAGAACATGGGAGCCCAGATGGTCAAGGAGGTCGCGAGCAAGACGTCGGAGGTTGCTGGCGATGGAACCACGACCGCGACGGTGCTCGCTCAGGCGATCTATCGGGAAGGCGCGCGGAACGTCACGGCTGGTGCGGATCCCATGATCCTGCGCCGCGGCATCGAGAAGGCCGTGGCCGCAATCTCGGCTGAATTGCTGCGCATGGCGAAACCGGTGAGCGGCTCGATGATCGCGCAGGTCGGGACGATCTCGGCGAACCATGACGAGACCATCGGTCGAATCATCGCCGAGGCGATGGACAGGGTCGGGAAGGACGGCGTCATCACCGTGGAGGAAGCGCGCACGATCGAAACCACGCTCGAGATCGTCGAGGGGATGCAGTTCGATCGCGGCTATCTCTCGCCGTACTTCGTGACCGATCCCGAGCGCATGGAAGTGGTGCTCGACAACCCGCTCATCCTGATCCATGAGAAAAAGATCAGCGCTGTCAAGGAGCTGCTTCCCGTGCTGGAGCTCGCGGCCAAGGCCGGGCGCCCGTTGTTGATCATCGCCGAAGACCTCGAGAGCGAGGCGCTGGCGACGATCGTCGTGAACAGGCTGCGCGGCACGATTCAGGCTGCGGCGGTCAAGGCGCCGGGGTTCGGCGACCGTCGCAAGGCGATGCTCGAAGACCTCGCCATCGTCACGCACGGCCGTGCCGTGACCGAAGATCTTGGGATCAGGCTCGAGTCGATCACGACAGAGGATCTCGGTGAGGCGAAGAAGGTCACCATCACCAAGGACGCGACGACCATCATCGGTGGCGCCGGAGAACCGCAGGCGATCGAAGGCCGTGTCAAACAACTGCGCGCCCAGATCGTCGAGGCAACGTCCGACTACGATCGCGAGAAGCTGCAGGAGCGGCTTGCGAAGTTGGTCGGCGGCGTGGCCATCATCAAAGTCGGCGCGGCGACCGAAACAGAGATGAAAGAAAAGAAGGCGCGCGTCGAAGACGCAGTACACGCGACCAGGGCTGCCGTCGAGGAGGGCATCGTCGCAGGTGGCGGCGTGGCGCTGCTGCGCGCGGCGGGCGTAGTCAGCAGCCTGGGCCTCCAGGGCGACGAGGAAGTCGGCGCACGCATCGTGACCAGGGCGGTTGAGGAGCCATTGCGGTGGATCGCGGGCAATGCCGGTCACGAGGGTGCCATCGTCGTGGCGCGCGTGAAGGAGATGACGGGCGACGAGGGCTTCGACGCCCAGACGGAACAGTACCCGGAACCTCGTGGACGCCGGAGTGATCGACCCTACCAAAGTTGTGCGCTCGGCGCTCCAGAACGCTTCGTCGATCGCCTCGTTGCTGCTCACGACGGAAGCCGTGATTTCCCAGATCTCAGAAGAGCACCAGCACGCAGGGCGCTAGTTCGGCCCCGTGCTCGAGAAATTGCAGGAGGATATATGTCTGCCGCACGCGGCGACCGCAAGCCATGCACACGCACGGGATGTCTGGGCACGATGCAGTTTGGTCGGGAGCCTCTCTCGAACGGACCGACCATCAACCAGCCGTACGGCGAACGTGGTTGGAACTGCAGCGAGAAGGCGGAACACTTTCAGCTGGGGTCGGAGCGGGATCCCGCTCCGATCATGATCAGACGGTCTGCTCCGGCAAGCTGGGATGACGATGGCGGGGCTGGCCAGCAAAGCCCTGCCCGCCGGCCTGGAAGGTGACGCGAGCGACGCGCGTCACGTCAGAAGTAGCCCACGACAAGACGTCCGAGCTGGTAGATTAGCGCTACCACCAACACCGCCGGGATGCTGACCAGCAGGATGAGGAAGGGAACGCTCCACACGACGGCGAGGAGCTCCAGCGGCGCGAGAAGCAGGTCGGTCCAGCGCCGGGGCTGCACCGGGCGGCTGACGTCCACCACGTAGTCAGGGACACGCGTACCTGCGTCAACCGCGCGCTCGGTGGGACCGGACGGTTGATAACCATCGTCGACTCGTCGATCCGTGGCGACGGTTGTCTGGCTGTTCATTTGGAATGCTCTCAAGTCTGCAGTTGCGCGAGCCGCTGCATGGCTTTGTCCCGGAGTGCCGCGGCCTCGCGTGCGATCTGGATCTCACCTTCACGTTCCAAGTGCGGGACGCGGCTGTCCAGAGATTCGATCAGCTCCTGCAGGCGGTGGATCAGCCGGGTCCTGTCTACATCGCTCTCCTGCGTGTCCGTCATGGTTCCTGCACTCACGGCTGTAGTTCGGCGACCGCCGGGGGCCGTTACGGCTTGAAAGCCGCCTTGTTCACGGTGCGAGCTTTCTCTTGCGCCACGCGGATATCCGCCAGCGCTTTACTGCGCTGATCCAGCTCGCGTTGCGGCGCTTCGTTCGTATCCAATCGAAGCGCTTCCTTCGTTGCGGTCCGAGCGCGCGCGCTCAGCGGTTTCGAGATCAGGATCAGTTGAAATTCGCGCGAGTAACCCGCGCGCACGAGGCTGAGCATCGAGCTGCCGTCATCCCACTGGGCGACGACGGTGGTGTTCGCCGGCATGTCCAGCGATACGGTGGTGTTCGCCTGTGCCTGCATCGGTAGGGCCGCGTAGGCAGCGGATACCGACTCGAGCACATCACCGTCGGTCAGCCCCTCCATCCGGTCATGGTCGTAGGTCACGACCACGCGGTACAACTGATCGTCAAAGAAGGTGAACAGAATGCCGCGCACCGGATCGGGCACGGCGTTTCCAGGGGACACATACGCGGCGCGCCATTCGAGCTCCTGAATTCTCGAGGGGCGGTCGTGCAGCGTTTTCAAGTCGGCTTCCCGGGCGCCACTGGCCTTGACGATTGACGTCAGGCTGCTCTCGAGCGCGAACGTGCGATAGCGGGACAGGCTCTGTGCGACGACGTTCGGGGTACTGAAAACGACCCCCAGCGACACGAGGGTCAGAACACGGACGATCGTCATAGAACCTCCTGGTCTTTCTCTTGAATCGTGAACAGCATTGAAGCGATCGTCTGTGCTGTATTGCACACCGGTCGCGGAGTTCTGGGCGCCCGACTAGGTCGGCATGAGGCTGAAATTCAGGATCGTGTCATCCGACAGATCGACGTGCGAGGCCCGGGCGACGTATCCTGACTTCGACGCGGTTATCGAAATGGGGCCGGACATCACAGACACGGTGTAGAAGCCGTGAGCATCGCTAGTCGCCGTGCGCGGGGAACCCTCCACTTGTTGCACCGTGATAAGCGCTTCGGCTAGCCGCGGCTCGCCATCTTCGGCGGTCCCTTCCTGGTAGACGAAGCCGCTGATGGTCACAAGTCCCAGACCGGGCGCAGCCGGTGGCTGCCGGCCGCAACCTGAGCCGACCGCAAGGACTGCCACGACGCAGAACGCGAAATGTGGCGTACGTGTCCGTCGGCCAGACCGTTCCCGCCGTAGAAGGCTCATGAGAGTGAAGAGGATCCCGCCAAGCCATTTGCAGCCTCCGTCGCTTTGTTGAGGCCGAGCGGCAATTGGCCGGGGCTCAGGAAAGTATTCGTAGCTTATCGCGCTGGGCTGCCTGCTGTATGTGCACAACAGCACAGCCCTTCACAGGATTAAGTCATACGATCATGAGGCAGGACGACGTGTGGATCATCATTGCGGCGGGGATTGTGGTGGGTGTTCTGTTCCTCATCGCTCGACTGCGCTTCACCGACGAGTCGGATCTCGGCTCGGTGACGGAAGCCTGGCTCGCGGAGTACCGCGCCGACGAGGCGGCTGACCCGAAATAGCGGTCTGACAGTTATGGTCCTCCAGTGGGTGGGGGTATGAGGAGGATTCAGATATGGTGATCACTCGAATCCTTGCGGTGTCAATCGCGTGGACGGTGATGGCGACGACACCTGCCAGCTCAGCCATCGATCTCTCCAAATACCGCGTGTTCGAATTCGGCTCGAGCCTGGTCAACGTCGCACGCCAGGCCGGCATTTCAGCTGAGCCGCGCGTCGTACATCAACGTCCGGAGGTTATTCAGGAACTGATGTGGCTGCCAGTCAGCGTCGCCGTCAGACGGGGCCGGAGACTCGGTCAGGAAGGTCATCTTCACGTTCTACAACGATCAGCTGTCTCGAATTGTGGTGTCGTACGATCGAGAGAGGACGCAGGGGCTGACTTCCGAAGACCTCGTCGAAGCGGTTTCCGCGATGTACGGCGTGTCGACGCCTCTCGCTCAGGGGATCACGTTCCAGGTGATTCCGCCGGCCACACAAGAGAAGTTCGTCGCGCAGTGGGAGGACCCGCAGTACTCGGTCACTCTTTTCCGGTCCAGCTACCTGTCGACGTTTGGCCTGGTGCTGCTGTCAAAGCGACTGGATGGGCTCGCCAGGGTGGCCAGCGCCGAAGCCATCCTGCAGGACGACCGGGAAGCTCCGGAGCGCGAGGTCGAGCGCCAGCGGACGCTTACTCCGGAGAACCGCCTGAGTCAGGATGCCGCACGGCGAACCAACAAAGCCATATTCAAGCCCTGAGAGAAGGATCTTCCTTTCCCCTCCCTGCCTGCGACTCATTCGTCGCCCGGGCACGGTGTGCTCTTTTGCACAGTCAGCGTCACGCGCGGCGACTAGAGTAGACACATTCCTTCTACCTCTGGGTGCTTCGTGGCGAGAGACGAGCAACTGGCCGACCGAGTTTGCGAGCTTGAACAGACCGTACGCGAGCTCGTCGAACAGAACATCGAGCTCCGGAGGGCGGCATCCGACTTCGGAGCGCTCGCAGAACGCCTGAACGTTCAACTCAGCGCCGAGCGACGCGCATCGTCCACCTCGTCCAAACCCAGGTTCTGGATAACCCTCGATCGCTTTGCAGGTGAGATCGCTCGCTTCCGGCTGCGGACGTGACGCGTCTCCGACTTCTCACAATCAAGTGAATCGCGCCAGGATCAGACGACGTTCTGACGGAGCGTCATGGTCGTCCCGTGTGACCACTTGGAATAGCATCCGCCACACAGCAACGCCCCGAACGTCGCCTGCTCCGGAGCCTTGACGGACAACACCCGGGAACCGGTATCCTCGCCGGGCACGAAGACGGCCGTGCACGCGGCACAGGGCTGGTTGACGCCAGAGGCGACGTGTTTGACGGAAATCGTCAGAGTGGTCATACGGCAGTGTAGCCCGTCGCTGAGGGGGAAGGCGATCCTCAGTAAGCCTTCCTCCTTCGTCCTTCCTCCCTCAGCCTCTCATCTCCGTATTCCTTGGCGCTCTCGGCCAGCGTCATGAAGACCGGCCGCTTCGGTACCGTGGTCAACAGTCCGTCGATCTCGTTCATACCGCTCGTCAGCGGCAGGGCGATCTGGCCGCGCTCGATCACAGATCGATAAAGCCCGCACATGATCTCGAGCCCGTGGTAGGCGCGCTCGAATCGCAACGGATGCGGCGTCGAATCGTCTTCCAGCCAGCCGGCAATCTCCTGCACGTAGGGCGGCATGTCGTGGTCGTAGTCCATGTTCCCAGGCCCTGATTGGATGCCGTCCTTTGTGACCGCGCGCCAGCCGCCTCCGGTGTGGACTTCGGCGTACCCCTCCGATCCGATTGCGCCGATCCGGCACTTGCGCCACCAGTACGGCACGTCGGGAACGTCGGGGGCGCCGGCGCCGCAGTCGTAGACACCGCGGACGCCGTTTCTGAAGTGCACGACGCCGGCGACGTAGTCAGGAGAGGCGTGAGCATCCGCGAGCTTGCCGGCGCCGGCGGCCTGTCCCATGACCCATTCCGCCGGCTCGTAGTTGTTGAACCACGACGTGTAGTCGATGAGATGGCTGAGCATGTGCGCCGCCCAGCCGGTCGCCGTGCCGTAGACGCTGTGCACGTTCCCGATCGCCCCGCTGGCGATGATCTTCTTCACACGCTGGTAGTGCTCGCCGTAGCGGTGCTGATGGCTGACAACGGCCTTGACGCCGGCCCGCTCGAGCGCCTCCTTGATCGCCAATCCTTCCGCGCTCGTCATCGCGACCGGTTTCTCGAACGCAATCAGCTGTGCGCCACTTTCGATACCGATCTCGACCATCGGCAACCGCACGTTGGGTGGAGTACAGAAGCAGAAGACATCGGGCTTCAGCTCCTGAGCCAGCGCCCGCACGTCGGAACTCGCCTTGACGCCGCCGAGCTTCTCCGCCGCGGCCGCGAGCCGCTGCTCGTTCCTGCTGCTGATGCCGACCAGATCGAAGTTCGGATTCTGAGCAAACGCAGTGGCGTGGTGCACGCCCCGTTTGCCCATGCCCGCAACAATGACTCGATAGGCCATCCTCACTTCGCCGCTTTGTCCCACTCGAGGACTTTGGCGACCACGTAGTCCACCTCGGCCGCCGTCAGCTCCGGATACATCGGGAGGCTGACGCAGCTCGCCGCGTTGCGCTCGGCATTCGCGACCGGGCCGACGATGCGCGCGCCTTTACCCCAGGGATATCCCTCCTGCTTGTGAATGGCGATCGAGTAGTGCGTCTTGGCATCGATCCCGTTCTGCACGAGGAAGTCCAGCAATGGGTCCCGGTGCGCCGGGTTCTTCGTCTCGATGACATAGAGATGAAACACGTGGCGGTATCCGGACCGCACGTACGGCAACTCGATGTGGCTGGCGCCCTTGAGTCCTGCCGTGTAGCGCGCCGCCCACTGAATGCGCTGGTCGTTCCACGCGTGGATGTGTTTCAGCTTGGCGCTGAGCACGCCGGCATGGAGATCGTCCAGACGGCTGTTGAAACCGTAGCTGTGCACGTTGCGCTTGGCCGATCCGTGATTGCGAAGCTTGCGCACCCTGGCGTCGATATCAGAGTCGTTCGTGAGCAGCGCGCCGCCATCGCCGAACGTACCCAGGTTCTTCTGGATGATGAAGCTGACGGACGTCGCATCACTCAGCTGGCCGATCTTGAAACCGTCGCCTGACGCGTCGATTGCCTGGGCGTTGTCTTCGATCACGCGCAGCTTGTGCTTGTCGGCAATCTTCCGGATCGCCGCCATGTCTGCGCACTGCCCGTAGAGATGCACCGGGATGATGGCTTTGGTTTTCGGCGTGATCGCCGCCTCGATGAGCGCGGGGTCGATGCACTTCGTCTTCGGATCGCAATCGACGAAGACGGCAGTGGCGCCGGCGATCCAGATGGCTTCGGCGGTCGCGAAGAACGTATTGGGATGGGTGATGACCTCATCGCCGGCACCGATCCCCATGGCCATCAGCGCCAGCCAGATCGCATCGGTGCCGTTGCCGGTCCCGATACCGTAGGTCACCCCGTGAAAGGCCGCCAGCTCCTGTTCGAACTGTTTGAGCATGGGACCTTGCACGTACTCGCCGCTCTCGAGCACGCGCTTTATGTTCGCGTCGATCTCCGATTGAATGTTCTTGTACTGCCGCACGTGCCCGTAGAAGCCAACTTGCATCATCACCTGCATTATTCCTTCTCCCTTGCCTGTTTTTCTCAATGCGCTTGGGGCCCTCCGCCTCCGCGCGCCGACAATCCATGCGCGCTACGGCGAAACCTCGCCGTAGCTGGTCGCCCGCCTCTCTTCCGCGACCAGCGGAGGCGGGCACCCCCAAGCGCTCTCGCTCGCGGGCCCGGCTTCGCCGGGCTTCCCTCCGGCCGCTCGCTCGGGCCGCGGGCGCTTTCTCAGCGGGCTTAAGTCCCCTTTTTTAAGGCGGTCTCTCCCTGCGCAGCGTAGATTATCTGTCTTTTTAGCGCTTTCATTCACCTCGTGCGCTCGGAGCGCCACCCCACGCTCTTCTTCTGATGCTGTTTCCCTGATAGTCTGCGCCGACCCCAGCCTATTCCCGTGCAGACGACCATCCCAACCGCAGACCCTGGGACGAACGCACCGAAGTCGTGGGCGCTGATGGCACTGCTCGTCGCTGCGATGGTGGTGTGCTACGCGCATCGGGGCGCCCTGTCCATCGCCGCGCCGTTCATGATGAAAGACCTCGGGCTGTCGGCATCGATGATGGGGGTGCTGCTCTCCGCGTTCTTCTGGCTTTACGCGTTCGGTCAGGTGCCTGCCGGATGGGTCGTCGATCGCTTCGGCGTGAAATGGGCGTATGCGGCCGGTTACGCGTTCTGGTCGGTCGCGTCCGCCTTCACCGGGTTTGCGGCCGGAGCCGCCTCCCTGATTGGATTGCGGCTGGCGCTCGGCGTCGGTCAGTCCGTGGCATTCCCGGCAAGTGCCAGCGCGGTGTCGCGTACTTTTCGCGACCGTGAGCGCGGACTCGTCACCGCCAGTTATCTGAGCGGACTCCGCCTGGGCCAGGCGCTCATCGGCGCGATTGGCGCCACGATGATTGCCAGGCTCGGCTACCGCGGGTTCTTTCTGACGATTGGCCTGATCCCGCTCGTCTGGCTGTTGCCCTGGCTGCGATTCTGGAAAAGCCGCGAGCGTGCGTCCGACCATGCAGGACCTGCGGCCACCGGGTCGAGGAATCAGTTCTCGTTTCTGGAAGGTCTGGCGCTTCTCAGGCACCGGACCGTGCTCGGGATCTTCCTGGGATTCTTCGCCTTCGACTACGTCTGGTTCGTCTACGTGACGTGGCTCCCTTCCTATTTGGTCATGGGACGCCAGTTCACAACCGCCGAGATGGGATTTTACAGCTCGGTCCCGTACTTGATCATGATGGTCGTGATCCTGGTATCGGGAGCGGCCAGCGACTGGCTCGTGCGACACGGCCATCCGGAGCGCAGCGTGCGCAAATGGTTCATCACGGTCGGTATGTTGATTGCCTGCCTGATTGTCCCAGCAGCCCTGGTCGAAGACAGAGTGACGAGCGTCTGGCTCATGACCGTGTCACTGGCCGGGCTCGGCATCACGTCGCCGAACAGCTGGACGCTCACGCAAGCGGTGTGCTCGAAGCGAATCGTCGGAACGGTCTCGGGCATTCAGAACTTCGGCGGCAATCTTGGCGGCATCGTGGCCCCCGCGCTGACCGGCTATACGGTGACGGCGACGAAATCCTTCGTCCTCGCGTTCACCATCAGCGGCGGCATCCTCATTGCCGGCGTGCTGTGCTATTGGCTGCTCATCTCCAAACCGGTCGAGATGGACCGCGCCGAGGGATCGGGTGAATGACGGCGCGTCTCGCCCCACGGTCGATTGACTCGATGACTCGGCCGCCTCTGAAGTGGGCTGGCGGAAAGCGTTGGCAGGTACCCCATCTGCGTCCGCTGTGGGAACTCCATCGCGGCAGCCGGCTGGTCGAGCCATTCTGTGGTGGTCTGGCGGTCGCACTCAGCCTGTCGCCGACGCGTGCGTTGCTCAACGACGTAAATCCTCACATCGTGAACTTCTACCGCTGGCTGAAACGCGGGCTGAAGACGCGGGTGGTAATGAAAAATGACGCGGCGACCTACTACGCCAATCGGGTGCGGTTCAACGAACTGCTATCGACTCGAAAGTCGAACACCGCGGAGGCGGCCGGCCTGTTCTACTACCTGAATCGGACCGGCTACAACGGATTGTGCCGGTTCAACCAGCAGGGGAAGTTCAACGTACCGTTCGGACGGTATAAGCGGATCCAATATCGACGGGACTTCACCGACTACATCCCCGCGTTCACCCCCTTCGAATTCACAAATGTCGATTTCGAAGCGATCACGCTCGACCCGGCTGATTTTGTCTACGCCGATCCGCCGTACGATGTCGAATTCCGCAGCTACTCGCAGGACGGCTTCGGCTGGGATGAACAGGTTCGAACGGCGCAATGGCTGGCGAAGCACCCCGGTCCCGTCGTGCTTTCCAACCAGGCCACCGACCGCATCCTCCAGCTCTATGGGGAGTTGGGGTATCGACTGACCTATCTGATCGCGCCGCGGCTGATCAGCTGCACGGGCGACCGAACACCAGCAAAGGAAGTATTGGCGACCCGCAACCTGTAGGACAACTTGGGGAATAGAGAAAGGGACCACATGGCGAGATGCCGATTGACCGTTCCGCGCGTGCTCATCGTCCTCGTTGCGTCTTCGGCCGTCGCCTCTGCGCAGCCCGCAACCGCACCGTCAGGCCATTGGGAGGGCGCGATTCAAACGCCAGGGCAGAAATGGACGCAAGGACCAAAAACGTGGCCGCTCGTGTTCAAGCGGTCGAAGTGATTTCGTGATGTCGCCGCGGGCACTCTGCTCCGCTCGCTCATCGCTCTTGTCAACTTCTCGCTGGGTTTTACCGTCTGAGTGTCTATGCTTCCCGCCGACATCCGCTTCGCCTTCCGTAGCCTACGGAAGAGCCCGGGGTTCACAGCCGTTGCGGTGCTGACGATCGCGCTGGGCCTCGGCGCCAACACGGCGATCTTCAGTTTCCTCGATGGTGGTACTGCTCAAACCGCTCGCGTATCCCGAGCCCGAACGCCTCGTCCAGGTGTGGGAAAAGCCTCCCGGCGGACAGCGTAACGGCATTTCGGCCCTGAACTTCCTGGACTGGCAGAAGCAGAACACCTCGTTCACGGCGATGGCGGCGTCGACGGGGAAAACGGCGACGCTCTCCGGGCTGGGTGAGCCGCGTCAGCTGCGCATCAACCAGGTGAGTGCCCCATACTTCGACATCCTGGGGATTCGACCCGTTCTGGGACGCACGTTCGCGGCCGGAGAAGACACGCTGGGCAAGGATCATCCAGCACGGCGCGCGGCACAGGTCGACCCAATCATCGCGTTGCGAATCGAGTAGGCCCGACCTTCAGGTCGGGCGTGTTCAACTCTGCCTCAGGACCTCTGCCGGATCGATCCGCGTGGCGCGAAACGCGGCCGTCAAGCTGGGACGATCGCCACAGGGGCCATTGAGCACTCCCGGTTTACTGGCGGATGGCCTCAATCCGCGATGTTCGCTGGCCTAAAGCAACAGGAGACGAGGAGATCAGGAGATCGTGCAGTGCCATCAGTAGGGTACATCGTGAGCGACAGCCGCTGACAAGCGCTCAACGCGGGGACCGCAGACCGGCAGAGACGTCTCGGGTCGGTAGGATTGTGGAGGGCAGTCGCGCGACTGCTCGGTTCCTGCCAGCTGAGCATCCCCGGTGTCTCTGCCCCGCCGCGCGCTCTGCGTTTTCTCCTTATCTCTTCTTCTCCTTTTGCTCTTTGACAAGCAACCAACGCGGATTGAAGCTATACGCCACTAGACACGCACGTGGGATTCGGGACTTAGAAGGACCGCCCTATGCTCCGACGCCTCATGACCTCGATCGCTGTCGTGCTCCTCGCCGTCGCCCACATCGACGGCCAGGGAGGGCGCACCTATCGCTCCGCCAGGCAGGGCGCGAACTACATGCACAACTACTACTTTGCGCCGGCGCCCAGCTCGACTCCCTGGGCACCAGCCTGGTCGCCGGACGGTTCGTCGATCGCCATCGCGATGAGCGGCTCGATCTGGACGATTGAGCCGACATCGGGCAAGGCGCGGGAGCTCACCTACAACCGGAAGTACCACTCGATGCCCGACTGGTCGCCAGACGGGCGGTGGATCGTCTACGTCGCGGACGATGGTGGGGGAACGATTCAGCTGGAGATCGTGAATGCGGCGACCGGTGAGAGCCGGACGTTGACGTCCGACGAGCAGATCTACATGGACCCGAGGTTCTCACCCGACGGGACGCGACTGGCCTACGTGGCGACGAAGCCGGCGGGAAACTTCAACGTTTTCATCCGATCGATCAAGGACGGCCAGTTCGTCGGCGACGAGATCGCGGTTACCCGCGACAACGATTTCGGGCGCGATCGTCTGTATTTCGGAAGGATGGACATGCACATCACGCCTTCCTGGTTCCCGGACGGGAAGGAACTGCTCCTGGTGTCGAACCGGAACGTTGCGCTGGGCTCGGGGAACGTCCTGCGCGTGCCTGCCGCCGCGAACGGCATCGACAAGGCGATCACTGTCTTGTCGGAGCAGACGCTCTACCGCACGCGGCCGCACGTGTCGCTCGACGGCAAGCGCTTCGTCTACTCGTCGACGAGCGGCGCCGCGGATCAGTACAACAACCTCTACGTGCAGCCCACGTCAGGCGGCGAGCCCTACAAGCTGACATTCTTTCAGCACGATGCCTTCCACCCGCGGTGGTCGCCCGACGGCGAATGGATCGCCTTCATCGCCAATGAAGGTGGGCTGCCGCAGTTGCAACTGCTCGAGACCTATGGCGGCGCGCTGAAGAAGATTGCCGTGAGCGAGCGGCGGTGGAAGCGGCCGATGGGCATTCTGTCCGTGCGAACGACCGATCGGGACACTACACAGCCCACGGCGGCACGCATTCACCTCACCGCCTCGGATGGCAAGCACTACACGCCGACCGACATGTATTCCCGAGTCAGCGGTGCCGGCGATCAAGTGTTCCACCAGCAGGGCACTTTTCGCCTCGAGGTGCCGGTGGGGTCGGTCACCGTCGAGGCAGTCAAGGGATTCGAGTTCGTACCAGCGAAGGCGAGCGTCGAGGTGGTCGAGGGGAAGAGCGCTCAGGCCGACCTGGTGCTACAGCCCGTGATCAACCTGTCGGCGCGCGGGTGGTACAACGGGTCGACGCATGTCCATATGAACTACGCCGGCAACCTCCATAACACGCTCGAAAACCTGATGATGATGTCCGCCGCCGAGGATCAGGACATCGTGAACGAGCAGATTGCCAACAAGGACAATCGCATTCTCGATCATCAGTACTTCGTTCCGGGCGGCAAGGCGCATCCGCTGTCGACGCGCGAGCGGGTTCTGGTGGTCGGGCAGGAGTACCGCCCACCGTTCTACGGTCACGTCTTCATGTTTCTGCTGCGCGATCATCTGATCAGTCCGTTCACGACCGGCTACGAGGGAACGGCCATCGAGAGCCTGTACCCGAGCAATACCGACATGTTCCGTAAAGCGAAAGCGCAGGGGGCGACCGTCGGATACGTGCACGCATTCGGCAGTCAGAGCGCCGATCGATCGGGTGGCAACGATCCGCTCAACGCCGACCTCGGCGGCGCCAAGGGCTTCATCGTCGATGCCGCGCTGAAGACCACGGACGCCGTCGAATGGTCGAACTCGGGAACGGCCGGCTTCTATCCCTGGTACGCGATCCTCAACAACGGCCTGCGGGTGACCGCGGTCGGCGGTGAAGACTCGATCAGCAGCATGCATCGATCGAAGCTCGTCGGATCTGCGCGCACGTATGTTTTCACGGGCGATCGTGGTCTGACCGCTGACGCCTGGTTCGAGGGCCTGCGCGCCGGACGCGCGTTCGTCACGACCGGTCCGCTCGTCGAGCTCACCGTCAACGGCAAGATTCCTGGCGAGGAAGTGACGCTGCCCGCCTCTGGTGGAGACGTCACGATTGCCGCGCGCGTACGCTCGATCACGCCGCTCGAGACGGTGACCTTAATCTTCAACGGTGACGTGGTCGAGAAGATCCCGCTCTCCCCCGATCGAATGAGTGCGGAGTTGTCGAAGACGCTCAAGGCGACGCGCAGCGGTTGGTATCATCTGCGCGCCGAAGGGAGTCCCAAGGAACGGTATCCGCTCGACACCACGTTCGCACAGGGATTCACGAATCCCGTCTGGGTCACCGTGGGCAATCAACCTGTTCGCAGCGCGACGGCGGCCACTTATTGCCTCAAATGGATCGACAAGCTGCAGCAGATGGCCGGGGCGTGGCCGGGATGGCGGTCGCAGAAGGAAAAAGATCACGTCTACGCGCAATTCGATGAAGCGCGGGCGGTCTATCGCACATTCCTCAAGGAAGCGACTGCGACGTCGAGTCAGTAGAGGAGGAGATCACCGAGATGCGAACTTTCCTGCAGGACTTCCGTTATGCGCTGCGCACGCTGCGAAGCAGCGCCGGCGTCACCCTGGTGATCGTCGTCTCACTGGCGATTGGCATCGGCGCCAACACCGCGATCTTCAGCGTCGTCAACGCGCTCCTGCTCGAGCCACTGCCCTATCCCGATCCCGATCGGCTCGTGGTGTTGTGGCTCCGTTCTCCTGGCATCAACATCCCGCAAGACTGGCCCTCGCCAGGTCAGTACATCGACATTCAGAACGAGAACCGTTCCTTCGAGGAGATGTCGATTTCTCAAGGCCGAAGCGGAACGCTGGTTGGCCTGGATCAGCCGGAACGAGTCGAAGCGCTGAGCACGTCCTCCAGCCTGTTCCATCTGCTGGGGGCGCAGCCGCTCTACGGACGGCTGCTGCTTCCAGAAGAGGACACGCCTGGCAAACCGGCGGTGGTGATTCTCAGCAACAACTTCTGGCGGCGGCTCTTCAATTCCGATCCGAACATTGTCGGCAGGAGCATCACGCTGAACGGCATCGCCGCCGGTTCGGGAACCGACAAGAATCTGTTCACGGTCGTCGGCGTGCTCCGGCCCGAGTTCCTGTTGAACGAAGAAGTGATGCCCACCGTGTCGAGCATCAGACAGATGGACGTGTTCCTGCCACTGCCGTTCGGAGCTGACGCGGTCAATCGCCGCGGCGACGAGAACTACAACCTCATGGCGCGTCTGAAGCCGGGCGTGACCGTCGAGCAGGCGCAGGCGGACATCAGCGTCATCGCCGCCAACATCCGCGACAAAGACAAACGCGATCGCACGTTCACCATCAGCGTGGTCCCGCTGCTCGAGCAGGTCGTCGGCGACGTCCGGCGGGCCGTGCTGGTGCTGCTGGGATCGGTTGCGCTGGTTCTTCTCATCGCCTGCGCCAACGTTGCCAACCTGCTGCTGACGCGCGCCAGCGGGCGGCAGAAGGAGGTGGCGATCCGCACGGCACTTGGCGCGAGCTGGAAACGCCTCGTCCGTCAGCTGCTGACGGAAACGGTGCTGCTGGGCCTGATGGGCGGCGCGGTCGGCCTGCTGATCGCCAAAGGGAGCCTGTACCTCGTTCGCACGATCAACCCTGGCAACATTCCACGCCTGGACGTCATCACCATCGACGGCTCCGTGCTGGCGTTCACCTTCGGCGTGTCAATCCTGACGGGGATCGTCTTCGGCCTCGCTCCGGCGTTGCGCGCCGTCAACGTCGACCTCAACACCTCGCTCAAACTCGGCGGCCGCAGCGCGCAGGGAGATGGCGGCTTCGGTACCTCGCGGCGCCGCCTGCGGAGCCTGCTCGTGGTATCCGAGGTCGCGCTTTCTCTCATGCTTTTGATCGGCGCCGGACTCCTCATTCGCAGTTTCATGCACCTGCAGGATGTGTCGCCGGGATTCAACGCGGACAACGTGATCTCCATGCGCCTCGGAGCCAGCGGCCGGCAGTTTCCAAACCGTGAGGCCGCGGTCGAGTTCTTCCGCCAGATCAGCGACAAGATCGCCGCCGTACCTGGCGTGAAGGTGCGCGGTGCCGTCTCGGCGCTGCCCTTCACGTCGGCTGTCGGCTGGGGCTCGATCAATGTTGAAGGTTTCACCCCGCAGCCCGGGCAGGAACTGCAGGTCGATCAGCGCGCCGCCACACCGGATTATTTCCGTACACTGGAAATTCCTCTGCTGAAGGGCCGCTCCTTCTCTGAGTTCGACACGCTGCCGAACGCGCAGCCGGTGGTCATCGTCGACGAGAAGTTCGCGCAGCGTTTCTGGCCAGGCCAGGATCCGCTTGGCAAGCATCTCTGGCGAGATCCCAAGCAGCCCATGACGATCGTCGGGGTCGTCGGCACGGTGAAGCAATACGGCCTTGATATCGATGGCCGCATCGTGTTCTATCGCCCGTCGCCGGGACTGCTGCAATACCAGGTGGCGAGGACGTCATCGGATCCGGCGGCTGCCGCCGGCGCCATCGCGCGTGCGATCCAGGAAGTCGACCCTACCATCCCGGTGTATGACGTCCGCACCATGCAGGACCGCATGCACGCGTCACTGGCCCGCCAGCGATTTTCGACCTTGATGCTCGGGGCCTTCGCGGCGTTCGCGCTGATACTGGCGGTGGTCGGGGTTTACGGCGTCATGTCGTACTTGGTGACACAAGGAACGCACGACATCGGCGTGCGCCTGGCACTGGGCGCCCAACGAAGCCGCATAGTCGGTATGGTGATCCGGCAAGGCATGGAGCTCACCGGCGCCGGAATTGTCATCGGCCTCGTTGGTGCGGCGGCGCTGACGCGCGTCATGGCCAGCCTTCTGTTCGGCGTGAGCACGACGGACGTGGTGACGTTTTCCGCGGTGCCGATCGTACTGATCGCGATCGCGCTGCTGGCGAGCTATCTACCGGCACGGCGGGCGACACTCGTCGATCCCGTCGTGGCGTTGCGGGAGGAATAGTCGCACCGTAGGCCCGGCCTTTAGGCCGGGCGTCACAGAGCCGCGCCGTAGGCCCTTCAGGCCGGGCGTCACGGAACGCGCAATGTGCCGTGCTAGTATCCCGGCGATGGTCTCGCCTGATGGCTCCGACCCGAATGTATTCGCCGCACGTGCCGACGAGCATGTGGAGGACGCGGACCTCGGGCGGGTGCAATGTCCGAACTGCTGCAAACTCGCTTTCGTCACGCGCCGCAGTATGGGTCTGATCTTCTACCGGTGCGAGCTCTGCGAAACGGTCGGCGCCACGCCGGACGGCGCGTGACAACGCGCCTACGCAGTGGGTAACTGACTACCGTACTTGATAGTCGGCAATCACCAACGCGTGATCTGACAGTCCGGTCGACTGCACCCAGCACGCGGTCGGCGTCAGACGGGAAGCCTGGTCGCGGGACCGGAACAGATAGTCGAAGCGCACGGTGCCGTTCAGCGTATAGCCGTTCACATCGCTGCCCGTGACGTCCTGCCAGGTATCGGTGTATTCCGACTCCATCTGCGCGATCCACCATTCTCCCCACCAGGAGTTGAAGTCGCCGCCGACGATCCGCGGCGCGGAGAACTGGCGAGCCCAGTCCATGATCTGCAGGAGTTGTGCGGTTCGTTTGTTGGTGTCGTAGTACTCGAGATGGAGCCCGAACAGATTGACGTTGACACCGCCCACATTGATCACGGCGCGGGCGGTGGCTGCCCCGACGAACGTGGCCGTCGAGGATGAGACGATTGGCAGCTTGCTCAGGATCAAGAATCCCTGACATGCGTTCGGACAGGGCTCGGCCGGGGCCCAGACGTGATACCAGGTCTGCCCCGTCAACTGCCTGAGCCGGTCGGCATATGTCGTCGGCATGTATTCTTCGAACGTCGACGCCTCCTGCAGCAGCACGACATCGGCGCCGCTGTTGGCAATTTCGTGCGCCTGCGCGGCGAGATTTCCACCACCGAAGTCAATGTTCCAGGTGGCGACGCGCAGCCTGCCGCCTCCACCAGACGGCGGAGGAGGCGGTGGCGGCGGTGGCGGCGGGCTGGAGCCCGGCGCCAACCAGACGCTCACCAGGTGCAGATTGACGTTGCCGGTGTCGAACACCACGCGCATCGACTGCGTGCCGGCATTCAGCGTCACGGTTTTCCGCACCGTGGTCCAGGTCTGCCAGCCTCCCGTTGACGGCACTCCGACGCCGCCGGTCTTGTCCTCACCGTTGAACTCGACGTGCAGCGTGCCGCCACCAACCGAGGCCACGCGAAAATCGAAGTTGTAGGTACCGGCCGCAGCCACGCTCACGGTGTAACCCAGCCACTCACCGGACGTGGTCCACCCCACGTTGTATCCGCCCTCGGTGCAGCCTTCGATGTCGACGTCCGTGGCGCGGTACTGATGGCCGCTGTTGCCGGAGCTGCTGTCCCAGTAGGCGGAACCATTGGCGCCGCTGTCGAACAGCTCCGCCTCAATCGTTCCTGGAATTTCACGCGGCGTGCTCGGGCCCGACGAGATCGGCGGTGGTTCTTCTCCCACGATGTGGAATCGCGCCGGCGGCGCCGGCGGACCTTGCGCGAGGGCGACCGCACTCTGCAGCGAGGTGATGACGAACGACAGCACCGCGACCGCAACGGCGACACGTCTCGCGCTCTGGCGAGCTGGAATCCCGGAAACCCTGTGGAAGACGACGCGTCGATTCATCTGACCTCCAGGTCAGGGCGCCAGGTTCTGGGAAAACACCGGATTCTACGCAATAACCCAGTGCCGTCCGCAGCAAATTGAAAAATTTCGCCCGGAAACGGCACCTATCTCGGCTGTAGGGAGTCAGCGCACGGTCATGCGCACAGTGATGCCCGCAGGGCATTCGCAACCATCCTGCCAGCAGGCGCCTGCGGTCTTGCCGGGATCGTGCTCACATCAGCGCAGAAACGCCTTCGACCGCATGACGATCTCGAATTTGTGATTACAGAGTGGAGATCAAGAGAGCCGGGCGACGATCTCCTGATCGCCCGGAACGGGAAGTCAGGACCCGGATGCTGCGATCCAGGTCATGCCTTCGCGGGCGATGGCCGGTGGGATGTCGTGGCCGCCGTCGAATTCGCGGAACGTCACGTCGTATCCGCGTTTCTGCAGTCGTGACACGATCGCGCGACTGCAGCGATCGATCGGAAGGATCTTGTCTGCGGTACCGTGCGAGACGAAGAATCGCGGCTTGCCGTGCGTCGCACCAGGGATGACGAAGCCGGGCGAGAACGCGGCGACGCGCGGAAACAGATCGCCGTTGATGAGTCCAAGCGAGACGGCGTAGGTCGCACCATCGGAAAATCCACCGATGCACAGGCGCGCTGGATCCGTCGCAACCGTCTCGAAGACTCGCTCGAGAGCGCGGTTCAGAAAACTCACGTCCGGTCCGAGATCGCCCCGGATCGCGTCCCAGCTGGACTCGCGCGAGTCGGGTGCCAGCACGGCGATCCCGGCCTCGTCTGCGAACGAGCCGAGGCGCCGGAGCACTCCGGCACCGCTCCCACCGGCGCCGTGTAGAAGCACCAGCAAAGGAAGCGGAGCTGCAGAAGGTTTGGACGGCAACTGGAGGATCGCATCGCGGCCGTGCGTGAGTCCGAGCGCCCTGGTCCCCGTTTCTGAATTTGTGGCGCGCGGACGCGGCCGGGCGTGAATCCTCCCATCGCTCGTCAGCGCACTCGGCAGCTGCTGTTGCGCCTCGGGCGTGTGGCACCCGCCGGCGGTGGCGAAAGACGCGAGCGTGCCCGCAGCCATGCCGCAGAACGTGCGCCGATTGATGGCCTGGCGGCTGCCGATCTCGAACGATGATTGGAAGTGGATCACGCTATCTGGCCGGGAGACTTCGCAGAATAGTAACCCGCAACGAGGCGAGGCGCGCGAGCGGAGTGGCGCCTTCGTTTTTGGGCCGCGATCGAAAATCCCCGCGAACCTACTTTTTCCGGGGCAATTTTGCTACGACATCGCGAACAACGTTCCGGATGCGTACGGCGCGCTGAGCCTCAGTCCGTTCCAGATCGATTTCGGCCTGGGCGACCGCGCGCCAGACGACGTGGCTGGGATCCGGCGACGCGATGTCCAGCACGAGCGAGCCCTGTGGGTACATCTTGAGCGAGGTCGTTTGAGGGGCGAAGGGCGGCAGTCCCCACTGAGCGACGGCCGGGAGGAACTGTCCCATCTGCTGTGAGTCGGTTCCGACCGTAATGAGGAGGTAGTAGGTCACGTTGAAGTCGGGCGGCGTGGCGGACGCCCGACTCAACCCGCGCCGGGCGAGTTCGTCCTCCACTGCCTGCATGATGACTGGCTCGTACTTGCGCTTGACCGGCTCGGATTTCGATTCGGCTGTCACCCACACCTTGACGTCACCAGGCCCCGACGGATTCCATGACCAGGTCTTGAGCTGGGAGAAGTCAAACTTCGGGTCGCGTTGGGACTGGACCTTCACTCCCGCAACCGCAATCGCGGTTCCCATCGTCATCAACAGGGCCACAACTGCCACTCGTTTCATGTTCAGCATTTCGTCATCACTTTATCTCAAATCGACCTCCGGCCGCCGATGGCCAAAAGCTTCGCGGTGCTCGTCGAACGGTATCGACTTTGGACTTCACTCTCGCCCGACCCTGGCACTTCCGGAAGTATCACTTCTCCGCGGGGTTGAAAGTCTACAATGCGCTCGACACCGGCAACGAGCGCGACGTGCAGAACAACATCACATCGCCCGACTATGGCACGTTCGACAATCCGATTCAGCGCTCGATCGGATTTGTGTTTGGCTCCAGTCGCCCCTGACGAACGTCGAGATCAGATCCTCCTGATCTCCTGACCTCCTGTGCAAGCTCCTGAGCTCGCTCCCCCGTCCCACCCCTCCTGATCTCGACACAAAATTGAACGCCGACGGCTTCGGTGTAAAAATGAACTTTGCCGTTGGCTTCCTGTAATGAGTGTCCCGCCTTCGGCCGGTCGCGGGATCGGAAAAGGAGTGACGAATGAGCGGCGTTCGAGGTACTCGTCGGCACGCGCAAGGGGGCATTCGTGCTGACGTCAGACGGCAAGCGCGAGCGATGGGATGTGAGCGGTCCGCACTTTGCCGGCTGGGAAATCTACCACCTCAAAGGATCTCCCGCTGACCCCAACCGTCTCTACGCATCGCAGTCCACTGGTTGGTTCGGTCAGCTCATCCAGCGCTCCAATGATGCGGGCACAACCTGGGAGCCCGTCGGAAACAAGTTCGTCTACGACGGCACTCCTGGAACGCATCAGTGGTACGACGGCACTCCGCACCCGTGGGCCTTCGAGCGCGTCTGGCACCTCGAGCCGTCGCTGAACGATCCCGACACGGTGTATGCGGGTGTACAGGACGCCGCGTTGTTCCGTACAACCGACGGCGGGCAATCGTGGCAGGAGCTGGCCGGGCTGCGCACTCACGAAACCGGGCCGAACTGGGCACCGGGCGCCGGCGGCTTGTGCCTGCACACGATCGTGATCGATCCGAGCAATCCGCAGCGGATTTTCGTAGCCATCTCGGCGGCCGGCGCATTCCGGACCGACGACGGCGGCACGACCTGGCGGCCGATCAATCGCGGACTGAAGAGTGAGGGCATCCCCAACCCGACGGCGGAAGTTGGTCATTGCGTTCATCGCATAGCGATGCATCGCTCCCGTCCGAACGTACTGTTCATGCAGAAGCACTGGGACGTCATGCGCAGCGACGACGGCGGCGATTCGTGGCGGGAGGTCAGCGGCAATCTGCCGACCGACTTCGGTTTCCCGATCGACGTCCACGCCCACGACCCGGAAACGATCTTCGTCGTCCCAATCAAGAGCGATTCCGAGCACTTCCCTCCGGACGGAAAGTTGCGCGTCTATCGCAGCCGCTCCGGCGGCAACGAGTGGGAGGCGCTCACCAACGGTCTGCCGCAGCGCGACTGCTACGTGAACGTCCTGCGCGACGCCATGGCCGTCGACTCGCTCGATTCGTGCGGCGTGTACTTTGGTACGACTGGCGGGCAGGTCTACGCCTCCACCAATTCCGGAGACACCTGGGCGCCAATCGTGCGCGACCTGCCTGCGGTGCTGTCGGTGGAGGTGCAAACTCTCAACGCCTAGATTTCACGAACTCGAAAGCGCACGGCGGAAAACCGGGGAATTTCTATGATTCGAGTCGTACTTCCGGCACATTTGCGAACGCTGGCACAGGTCAACGGTGAGGTGACGCTCGACGTCACGGGTGAGGTGACGCAACGGGCGATCCTCGCCGCGCTGGAGGATCGCTTTCCAATGCTGCGTGGAACAATCCGCGACCACGTCACCGAGCAGCGTCGGCCGTTCGTCAGATTCTTTGCCTGCGAGCAGGATCTCTCGCACGAACTTCCCGACACGCCCGTGCCCGACGAGGTGGCGAAAGGGGCCGAACCTTTCCTCGTCGTCGGAGCCATGGCCGGCGGATAGAGGATCCGCGACGACAACATGCGGGTTGCTCTGGTCACCACGTTTCAGGCCAACAAGAACGAACCGCTCGCGACGCTTCTCGCGCGGATTCACGCAGCGTTCGTGGAAGCAGGCCTCGGCGAGCCGGCAATCGAGTTTTCGTTCTCCGACGCGCCCACGCCCGGTTTCGTCTCGAGCGTGGACCGTGTCCTCAAACGGCACCCTGCTCTTCAGCGTTTCCTGTCCACCGGCTCGACGATGCCCGGCGTGCTTCCTCCGATTCGCCGGATTTCGAATGGCCCGATCTCGCCAGCCGCCGGTGAGGCGGTCGACTTTCCGACGCTCTGCCCAAGGCGGCCACAGCGCCGCCGGAGATCGCGCAAGCCGTCAGCGCTGTTGTCGTCGACTACCGCAATCGCATGAGCGAGGTGCTCGATCGAGCGGCCCTGCCGCACGACCTGCCTTCGGCAATGGATGCGCTGAAGGCGGATCTCGGCGCGACGACCGGCCCGAAAAAGCCAGTGCTGCTTCGCGCGTTCAAACCCCTCGGCTACGACTGCCGCGGCGACTCCGGAACGTTCACGCTTCGACGCCGCACCGCCAGCAACCTCACGGTCGAAATAGACCTGGATGTCGGTACATGGAGCCGGAGTCTGACCGCTGGTTACAAGGTGCATGGTTTGGGATTCAAGGCGCGCCTCCCGCTGCCGGTCTCCAAGCGCGCGGGCGGCGGGCAGTACAAGATCGGCGACGCGGCACACTGGCAGAAACTCGTGGACAACATGGCGGCACTGGTCGCGGAGCTCGATCGCAGTTTCGTTCCAGCGATCGAGGCCGCAGCCGGTCCGTCACCCGAGTGGTACAAACCGGAAAGCTGATCGTTCTGAGTTCAGGAGTTGTCTTACAGGAGGTCAGGAGGTCAGGAGAATTTTTTCAGAAACCTAAAATACTCCTGATCTCCTGCACTCCTGTGATTGAGGCGAGACGCTCCTTATCTCGATCCCCCACCTTCCACCGTCACCAGTGCCAGCGCTACTACAGCTACTCCATTTTTCATTCCCGTCGCAGGGCAACAGTCGGTTCGATTCCGCTCGCGCGATGGGCGGGCAGCCAGCTCGCGACCACAGCGACCGCGGCAAGGATACCAACCACGATGGCCATGGCTGCGGGATCCGACGCTCTGCCGCCAATCAGAAACGCTCGCAGCGGAAAAGTGGCCAGGAGCATCAGGCCATATCCAATCACCGTTCCGATGGTCACCAGCTTCAGCCCGTCGCCGACGACGGCATTGCGGACGGTCGCACGCGATGCACCGAGTGCCATGCGGAGACCGATCTCCGCCGTCCTTCGAGTCACTTCCCAGGCAAGCATGCCGAACAGACCGATCATCGCCAGCAGCAGACCGAGAGTGCCCAGCGCACCGAGCAGCCAGGTCGCCGCGCGACGCAGCGTAAACTCGAGGCTCGTCGCCTGCTCCGTCGTTCGGACATCAGCCACCCCACCACCACCAGGTCGCCGCGCACGCATCGTAAACTCGAGGCTCGTCGCCTGCTCCGTCGTTCGGACATCAGCCAGTACGCTGGTGTCGACGCCGGCGATCGCTTCCCGAACCGCAGCGAGAGCCATCGACGGATCCGCCGCCATGCGAATCTGCAGGTAGAGCTCCCCACCGGTCTGCAGAAACGGCAGAAAGACTTGTGCCGGCGGTGGTTCGCTCAGGCTCGCGTACTTGCTGTCGGCAACGACGCCGATGATTTCGCGCCAGGGTTCATCCGGTTGGGAGAGGACTCGGATGGAGCGGCCGGTCATGTCCCCACTCATGCCCGATTGCCTGGCGAAAGCCTCATTGACGATCGCGACGAGCGGTGCGCCCACTCGATCGGCCGGCCGGAAATCGCGCCCTCCGCGGAGCGGAATCCCCAGCGTGTCGAAGAATCGCGGCCCGACGTTACTGACACTAACGCGCATTCCGTCCCATTCGGGCCTGTCGCGCAGTTGGGCACGGCGTCCGACGGAATTCCCCCCCAGGGGAATCAGGCTCGCAAAACTGGCTGACGTCACGCCCGGTATGCTGCTGACACGCTCAACGAGGGCTTCGGCGAACATATGCCGCCGCATCTCCGTGAACCGATTCTCTTCCAGCGTGAGGTGGGCGGTGATGCCATGGGCGACGTCGAAACCAGGATCAACCGTCGCGACGTGTAGCAGGCTCCTGAGGAACAGGAGCGCGGTCGCGAGCAGAAAGACCGAAGCGGCAACCTGACTCACGACGATGAGGCTGCGCAGTCGACGTCTATGCGATGCGGGTGAGCTTTCGCGCAACCCGGCGGAAAACGTCACCCGCGTCGCTTGAACGGCTGGGACGACGCCGCACAGAAGGCAGGTGACCAGGGCGAGTGCGGATGCGTATGCCGTCATGCTCAGGTCAAGCTGCAGCGACGGAAGCCGGATGGCCAGTGCATTCGGCAACTCGATCTGACCGAGCAGCGCCAGGATCACCGCCGTCGCGAACAAGCCGCCGGCTGTCGCCAGCGACGACAGCAGCAGCGACTCGGTCAACAGCATGCGGACGAGGCTCGCCCGGCTTGCGCCGAGGGCAACGCGCACCGCGATCTCGTGTCGTCGATTCGCGGCTCGAGCCAGCAGCACGCCAGCCACGTTCGCGCACGCAATCAGCAATAGCAGCGTGAAGAGAACGAACGGCGCGGCCAGCAGCAAGGGAAGCTCGGAAGGGACTCCGCGTCCCTGCAGGCTTCCCCAACCCGTCAGCGGCAATACGCTGGCAGGCCGACCGAAGCTCGGATTTTCTTGCGGATAGATTGCCTCCAACCGGGCGGCAGCAGTCGTGAACGCAGCCGCCGCCTGCTGGCGAGTCACCCCCGGGAGCAGACGGCCTCGAAGATCGAAGCGAGCGGTTCGGCGATCCGGTAGCCCGCTCGAGATGACCGGACTGATCGGCACGTAGGCGTCAGGTCGGTACAGGCTCATGCCAGGGCGAAATCCTCGACCGAGCACCCCGATGACGGTGAACGGCTCGCCGTTGACGGTGACCACCCGGCCCACGATCTGAGGATCTGCTTCGAATCGCTCCGCCCAGGCATGATGATCGAGCACGAGTACCTGATGCCGGCGGGCAGGGTCGCCCTCTTCGTCGTTGAATGTCCTGCCCAGCGCCGCGTCAACGCCCAGGATCTGGAAGAAATTTCCCGATACCTGCAGACCGCTCACCTGTTCCAGACGATCGCCACGGCGCAGATTCAGCGTCGCCCCGGCGCTAATCGCAAGATCGTCGAAGCCAGCGATACTACGGAGATCGCGGTAGTTCAGGTACGAGATTTGGTCGCCGTTGCCAGGCTCAATCTGGACGAGCCGTTCCGGCTCGCGGGCCGTGGCTCCCTGCAGGATGGCCGCGTCGAACAGAGAAAAGAGCGTGGTATTCACGCCTATTCCAACGCTGAGACATGAAACCAGCACGACGAGAACGCCCGGAGTCCGAAGCAGATTGCGCGCACCATACTGCAGGTCGCGCACCGCGTGATCGACGAGCCTCAATGTTTGCCCCCATTCAGGCAGCCCTCCGGCATGGAGTTGAACCCATCAACATTAACGAATGGGGGGCTCCGATGTTCCGGATATCCTTTCCAGGACGATCCGCATGGACTATCGTGCTGGGGTTGGCCGCTGGTCGAATGAGATGCGCGAACTATCCCTGATCCTGGTAATCACCCTCCTGCTCGGCGCGGCGAGCGGCTGCCGTCGGGACCCCGGGAATGCGGCAACGCTGCCCGATACCGAGGCGGCCAACGCCGCTGTCGCCGACTGGCGCGCCAAGCACGAATCCGACTACCGGCGCGAGTGGGTCAGCATCGCCGGCCTGCACGGCCTGAAACCAGGCATCAACAGCGCCGGCAGCGCAACCATCAACGACATCGTGCTTCCGCCCTCGACGCCAGCTGCGGTGGGCCAGTTCATACTGGATGGCCAGCGCGTCCAGTTCGAACCGGCGCAGGACGTCCGGGTCCTGATTGGAGACGAGCCGGTCACGAAACAGGTCACCCTGCGCGATGATTCCGAGCCGGACGAGGACGAGCTGGTCATCGGCGATGTTCGGCTCGTCGTGCACGTCAGCGGCGACTCCCGCGCCATCCGCGTCCGGGATCCCAACGGTCCGCAGGCACGCGAATTCCTCGGCTTCACCTGGTTTCCCATCGATGCCCAGTATCGTGTCGTTGGAAAACTGATCAGAGATCAGGCTCCCCAGCGCTTCAAGGTCCTGAATACCTACGGGGATCAGGATGAGTACAACACCGAGGGCACGGTCGAATTTCAGTTGCTCGGACAGAGACTACGGCTCCGGCCGTTCACGACCAGGCCGAACCGCTTCTACTTCGTCTTCCGCGACGCCTCGAGCGGCCAGGAGACCTACGAGACGGCGCGCTTTCTCTACTCCGATCTGCGGCCGGACGACACCACGGTGCTGGACTTCAACATGGCGTACAACCCGCCGTGCGCGTTCAATCCCTACACCACGTGTCCCATCCCGCTGCGTGAGAATCGGTTGACGGTGAAAGTGCTCGCAGGAGAGAAGGCATATCCGGTCCAGGTGCCGCTACCCGGAGGGCAGGCACGATGAAGGCCTCCGAGTGACCGCCCTTCGGTGCTAATCTACGCGAATCATGAGGCTCTTCTTTATCCTGGCGGTTCTCTCCGCGGTTGCATCCTCCGCATGCCATCCCGGTCCGGTCATCAACACCGGTCCCCAGCCAGTCGGCGGGACGATCGCTGGCATCGTCTCGACCGATTCGAAAGTCGCAGTGCCATCCCGAAAAGTCACAGCCATCAACACCGAGTCGGGAGCTCGGTTCGATGCCACGACAGGGCCCAATGGCGGCTACACGATACAGGTTCCGACGGGGACCTACCGGCTCGAGCTCGAACTGAAGCCTGGTGAGACCGTCCTGAAACATCCGGGCGATACGAAGATCAATCGGTCGGACCTCGACCCGCAACGGCATTTCGTCATCACCGTCAAGAAGGGGTAAGGTCGCGGAGACAACGCGCAGGACAAAGCGATCACGCCGGACGGCACTCGACGACGAAGTACCCTGATGGCTGCCGGTTGGCGGCGACGACCTGCAGCCCGGCGACACGCGCGAGGTCACGGAATTCCCCAACGGATCGGTGTCTGCCCCCGAGCAGCAGTGCCTCAATAGGCAGCGACGTCGCACCTTCGGCTGGACCGACGCTCTTCAGAATGACGACCGTTCCGCGCGGCCGCGCGGCGTCTGCGCAGCGACCCAATATCGATGTTGCCTCACGGTCCGGCCAATCGTTGATCACGCCCCTCAGAAGATAGACGTCTGCGCCCGGCGGCAGAGGATCGAAGAAGCTCTGCGCCACGGTCGTCACCCGATCGGCGACGCCGGCATGGCGAAAGATCTCGGCCGACCGGGCGACGGTTCGCGGCAGGTCGACCAGAGTGCCGTGGACCCCCGGCCGCGTCCGAAGGATTTCCGCGAGCATCGCTCCCGTGCCGCCGCCGACATCGACCACGGTTCGGACGGATTCCCAACCGCCCGTGAGGTCGACATCCGGATTGGGCGTGCCGTGCCCCGGCGGTCCGATGAGGGCGTCGAAGCTCGCGGCCACGTCCGGATGCGCATCGAGGTCCTCCCAGAACGGACGGCCGAAGACCTCGTGGTAGGCGGGCGCGCCGGTACGGACGTAGGAGAGGAGCGTTCCCCAGGCGTGTGCCATGCGGCCGCCGATGCCCTCGAGGTCCAGACCGAGCCGCACCGAGGGGTCGCGTAATGCATCGGCGGCTTCGTTCAGCGCGTACCGGCCGGGAGAGGTCTCCTCGAACACACCTTTGGTGATGAGGTGCCCGAGCACGCCACGCAAGGCACCGGCGTCGCACCGCGCCACGGACGCGAGGCCGTCGATGTCCGTCGTCCCGGAGGCGATGTGTTCGGCGATGCGGAGGGTCGCGGCAACGTGCAGGCACCAGGGCGTGCAGAGGTCGGTCAGTTGTTGGAGATCGGCAGTCTGCGGTGTGGGCATGACTTTTTCCAGGGTCATTTCCAGTGGGGGTCAGATCTTGTTTCTTGCACGTGGACACACGTGCAAGAAACAAGATCTGACCCCCGACTATACTCTGCGCATGCCGGACGGGCGTCAGGCGCGGACACGCATTGCCTCCGTCGACGTCCTGCGCGGGATCGTCGTCGTGCTGATGGCGATCGATCACGTCCGCGTGTTCTCGGGACTTCCCGCCGGGGGTCCGACGTTGGGCATTTTCGCCACGCGATGGATTACGCACTTCGTCGCGCCGGTCTTCGTCTTCCTCGCCGGCACGTCAGCCTTCCTCCACGGCCGCAAGCTCCAGGATCGTCGAGCGCTGTCCCGGTTTCTCCTCACACGCGGGCTGTGGCTGGTGCTGCTCGAGCTCACCGTAATCCGATTGTGCTGGACATTCAATCTCGACTACGCCAACTACCTGCTGGCCGGCGTGATCTGGGTGATCGGCTGGTCGATGGTCGTGCTCGCCGGGCTCGTGTTTCTCCCGATCCGCGCCATCGGCACCTTCGGCGTCGCGTTGATCGCCGGTCACAACGTGATGGACTTCCTCGCCCGTCCGCACCTGGAGGCTATTCGCGCCAGCCGTTTCGGCTGGCTGTGGGGCCTGGGCTACTTTGCCTTCGAAGTGGAAGGCGCCGGACCGCTCGTGGTCCTGTATTCACTCATCCCATGGATCGGCGTCATGGCGGCCGGTTACGCGTTCGGCACGATCTTCACCGTCGATGCGGCGCGCCGCCGGCGCATCTGCCTGCAACTCGGCACAATCGCGGTGCTGCTCTTCGTGATCCTGAGAGCGTTCAACGTCTACGGAGATCCGCGGCACTGGCAGCCGGCGCCGTCGGCACTGCAGACGGTGTTTTCATTCGTGAACACGTCCAAGTATCCGGCGTCCCTGCTCTTCCTTCTGATGACGCTCGGACCGGCGATCCTGCTTCTGCCATTCCTCGAGCGACCGTCGACCGGCATCGCGCGGGCCCTGGAAGTATTCGGCCGGGTGCCGATGTTCTATTACCTGCTCCACATCCCTCTGATCCACGTGCTCGCCATCGTGGTCTCGCTGCTACGGAGCGGCACCGTGTCGCCATGGCTTTTCGCCAACCATCCAATGGGCAATGGACCGCCCCCGCCCGGCTATACGTGGAGCTTGTGGCTGCTGTATCTCGTGACCGGCGTGGCCGTCGGCATTCTCTACGTCGCGTGCCGGTGGTTCGCGCGCGTCAAGAGCGAGTCGCGCAGGTGGTGGCTGAGTTATCTGTGAGTTGGGGGTCAGATCTTGTTTCTTGCACGTGTGCACACAGCAGAGGACTCACGTGCAAGAAACGAGATCGACCGCCATCGGTCCATAATCATCGGATGGTCAACACGCCTCTTCCTGAAGTCTGGCTCCGCGGGCCCATTTCCGGTATTCCGGCACTGCTGCAACCGGTTGCGCACAGTCTGCAGCAATGCCGCGAGGAGCTGGTCTCGAAGATTTCCGATCTGACGTCGGCACAGATCTGGGCGACACCGGCCGGAGGCGCGTCGGTTGGCTTTCACGTGCGGCACGCAACCGGCAGTCTCGATCGGCTGTTCACCTATGCCCGCGGCGAACAGCTGTCTGCGGCGCAGCGGGCATTCCTGGCAGCAGAAACGCAGCCGGATCTCGCGCCGCAAGTCGCGGTCAGGCTGGTCGCCGCATTCGAGGAGATGGTCGAGCGCGCGTTGGAACAGCTCAAACGCACCGACGAATCCGCGCTGCTCGACGCCCGCGGCGTCGGGCGCGCGCAATTACCGTCGACGGTATTGGGTCTGTTGTTTCACGCGGCCGAGCACACGCAGCGGCACCTGGGACAAATCGCGACAACCGTGCGGATCGTTTCAGCTCGGAGGCGCGCGGCTAGAAGCCGCGCGTCAAATACCCGCCGGCCTATCAACGCGAGCATCCCGAGCAGCAGTAGCGCGTTAGCGTATACGGGCAGAATCATGAGGAAGCGACGGTCGCCGGCATCGGATGCGGCGTGAGCGCCGAAAATCCCGCACGCGATGCCCGACGCGCAGCAAAGGAACACGAACAGAAGCCGATGACGACCGCCGGCCGCCGCGAGCAGGCCGCCCTGCCCGCTGTTCTTCGGGTATGAGAGGATGGACGCCGCGACGACCACCGCCAGGAGCAGAGTCACCCAGGCGACTGCGCGCCAGACGGCACCGGGGGTCGTCGCATTTCCTGTGTCATCGTTCGTTCGAGTTTTGCGTCTTTCGGTCAACGGCCATATTGCGTCGCGGTTCGTCACACTGGTCGTCACAATGATCGAATGTCCTTGCCGCGCTGCTGCTGGTGATTGGCGTCGGGCAAACACCGCCGGCCGCTCCGCCCCGCGATCCGGTGCCGACACAAGCTGTTTCGGCCGCAATTTCCGGACTCATTAGTGAACAAGGTTCAGGACGCCCTATGCCCGGAGCACTTGTCACACTCTGGACCGCCAGCTCGCAGGAACGATCGCGCGAGGTCGTGGCCGATGCGCGAGGACGCTACGAGATCACCGGTGTAGAGCCAGGCGAGTACACGCTCTTTGCCGGACCAGGAGAATATCGGGCTACGCATCTGCGTCAGGCGTTCGGTCAGCCGGGCCCGATGGACGTGTCTTCGGGAATGCCGCGATCGACCATCGAACTGAAGCCGGGTGAGGTCCGGCCGGACGTGAATATCGCGCTCACGCGCGCGCTGGCGATCGAAGGCCGCGTGCTCGATCATCGAGAAGAGCCGATGGCCGAAGTTGAGGTTCGGGCCGCGCGAGCCGACGGTACGCCCGCTGCGGCGACTCCCGCCTTCTCGGACGATCGTGGGGTATTCCGGCTGTGGGGCCTGGTGCCCGGTCGCTACCGGGTGTGTGCCGCACCGCGCAGCGGTCCTTTCGAATCGGCTCCCGCCACGTCCCGCTTCGTCAGGACGTGTCACCTTGCATCGACGTCGGAATCCGGGGCCGCAGATGTCCAGCTCGGAACGGAGGACGCCGCAGGCATCGATATCCGTGTGCAGCGGAGTGTCACCTATTCAGTGTCCGGCTCGGCCGTCGACGCCGCTGGAGCTCTCCTGAACGACGCATTCGTGGCCGCCGTTCGCGATGACCGGGAGGTGTCGGCACATAGCAGAACCTCGAACGGTCGTTTCACTTTGGAAGGATTGCCGCCCGGCCGCTACCTGCTGCACGCGACGATTGGTGGGCCGGCCAATCCGTCTGACCTGCACCCGCCGGCGCGCGAGCGCGAGTTCGGCTACGTTTTCATCGTTGTCGAGGGCGCCGACTTGTCGAGCATCGATGTGCAGCTGTCGAAAGGCAGGACGGTCGGGGGAAGAGTGGTGCTCGAGGGCGAGCTCTCGCGTCCGGACCGGTTGAGAATGGTGGTGCGAACACGGCCACCGCAGCTGCTGGGGCGTGGCCCACTTCCCTTGTCACAGTTTCCCTTCTCCGCCGTCAACGACAAGCTCGAGTTCGCGTTGAACGAGCTGTTTCACTTTCCGCTCGTTGTCGGGGTCGAGAACTTGCCCGAGGGCTGGGTGGCAAAACACGTTCGATACGAGGACCGGGACATCGTCGATCTGCCGACTGATTTCGCCGCAGCGAATCCTCGCGCGCGACTGGAGATCGTGCTCACCAATCGCGTCGCGCGGCCCAGCGTTCGAGTGACCGACGGCCAGGATGTACCCATTGGGTCCTATCACATTGCGATTCTTCCAGCGGATCCGAACCGTTGGAAAGGCACGGCGTGGAGCGTTCAAGCTGTGCCCTCGCGGGATGGCGTCTCGAGTCTTGGACCGCGCTTGCCTGGCGAGTATCTGGTGGCCGCACTCTCAATGGACGACTATCGCGTGCTGCTCCACAATCCCGCGCGCGTCGAGAGCCTCGCCTCGGTGGCACGCCGGGTGACGCTTGCGGAAGGTGACAACCCAATCCTGGAGCTGCATCTGACCAAGCTCCCGGCGGCAGGCCAGTGATGACACGGCTGTCTCTCCGGTTGATTATCGTGCTGCTGCAAATCGCACCGCCTGTCTCAGGCACTCAGCCGTCGCGTGACACGTGTGAAGTCCGCGGCCGCATCACCGACAAGGAAACCGGCCTACCCGTCGCGGGCGCCGTCGTCAGGCTCAGCACGATCGGCGGAAAGACTCCGCTGACGACGCGGGCGGACGAGGAAGGTCTGTATCAATTCACCAATCTTGCCCCCGGGCAGTACCTGGGGCACGTCGAAGCTGGCGAGTTCCGCGTAAGCCATGTCGGCGCTCCGCTTGCACCGCGTCCACTGCTCCTCAAGTCTGGCGATGTACGCTCCGACGTCAATGTCGCGCTCGAGCGTGGGCGAGCGATTACGGTGCGAGTGGTCGATGACGAGGGAGAACCGCTCGCCGGCGTACGAATCAGCGTCACTTCCGCAAACAGTGGGTACGACTTCAACCCGGGAGGGCGGCGGCTGACCGATGACCGAGGAAGACTGCGTATCTTCAAACTTCCGCCCGGCCGCTACATCGCCTGCGCCGAACCAGGCACGGGCTCGTTCGTTGCCAACAGCGGCCCCGGGCGGCGTGAGCGTCTGCTGCGAACCTGCTATCCCTCCGCTGCAACCTCGGCAGAAGCGGAACCGATACGTCTCGAGAAGTCGGACATCGAAGATCTCGAAATTCGTATGCGGCGCGGCCGCACGTTCACGATCAGCGGGACCGTCCTCGACAGCTCCGGCGCGACCGTCTCAGACGGCATGGTTACCTTCAACAGGTTCGAGCGCAACGGTTCATCCGGGACGAGCGTACAGCTAAAGAACGGCCAGTTTGCCGTCGCCAACGTTGCGCCCGGCGATTACGCCATCGAAGCGTCAATCGGCGGAACGGAGCGGCCCGAACAGCGGCGGGAGCGCGAAGAAGCCTTCGTGCCCGTGCACGTCGACTCCTCGGATGTGACCGACATCGTCTTGACCATGACCAAGGCGGTCGTCGTCGCCGGCCGGGTCACGCTGGAACAGCCCATGCCGAAGCTGTCGCGCGATCCTGGCTATGGCCCGATGCTCGTCGATGCCCGCCTTGTCGGCCGTCAGCTGCCGGGCATGGGTGGTTCGCGCGGCGCTTCAGTCGGTGAGGATGGCGTGTTTTATCTGGATCGCATGTTTGGGACGCGCAAGCTCGAAGTGTTCAACATTCCGCGCGGCTGGTACGTGAAGTCAATCCAATACGAAGGCAAGGACATCACCACCACGCCAACCGAGTTCAAGGGCAGCCGCGATCCTTCCCTCCTCGAGGTCGTCCTGAGCAACCATGGCGGCGTCGTGTCCGGCCGCGTGGTCGACGAACGAGGCGAGCCGGTACGTGGGTCGCGAGTCATCCTGTTCCCCGCGAACCCGGAGCTCTGGAACGAGCGCCAGGTGCTTGGCGTCAACGTCTCGGCAGGTGGGACGTTCAAGCTCGGACCGCAGCGTGCCGGGGATTATCTCGTCGTCGCATTCGATCCTTCGACGCTTCCGCCCAACCTGATCGACCGCGAGCGGCTGGCCCGTCTCGCACCGGAAGCCGAACGGATTGCGCTCCGCGAAGATGAAGAGCGTACGTTGGACCTGCGGGTAGTGAGAACCGCGCGCTGATCTGGCTACAGCTCCTTGATCCTGATGTTACGGAACTCCACACGCGTACCGTGCCCAAGCAGACCGATGTGACCTTTCGTGTTCGCGATGCCCCGCGATCCCTCAGGCTTGTTCATATCTCGGTGCCTGCTCAGCAGCGCTTCGTCCTTCACCTCGTCCAGGTTCCCCTCGGTGATCACGACGCCATTGAGCTTCACCGTGATCTTCCGTCCCTGGACCGTGATCTCTTCGGCGTTCCACTCACCCACTGCCTTTTGGTGTCCGCGCTTGGCCGGAAACATGTGGTAGATGGAGCCGTGGTACTGCGCGGGGCGTAAGCTGGCATATTGTGAGCCGCTGTCGTCGAGCACCTGAATCTCTATTCCGGTGTACGCGGCGTCACCCTTGAGCGGGGCGCGGATACCGATGCCGTTGTTGGCGTTCTCCGTCAGCTTGAAGTCGAACCGCAGGACGAAGTTCGCGTACTCCTTCTTCGTGAAGAGATTGCCGCCGTCTTCCTTCGTCGTGAAGAGGACACCTTTCTCGACCTGGTAGCCCTTGCCGTTGCGATTCTCCGTGCCGTCTTCACGCTGCCCGTAGACCCAGCCGGTCAGATCCTTACCGTTGAAGAGCGATGTGAAGCCCTGGTCCTGTGCCTGCAGAGCGTGCGGCAGCCCGGCGAGCGCGAGCAGCGCCGCGATCGAGATCACGCGCAATGTCGTTCTCATCGTTAGCGCACCGACAAATCGCGGACGACGATGTCCTTGAAGCGCATGTTGCCGAGACCTCCGGAGTGCAGCTGGAGGGCGATGTAGCCGTCGGACGACTTCGGTGTCGGATCGGTGAAGTCGAGGACCGTTACGCCGTTCAGGATGGCAACCATGTGATTGCCTTCGACCTTCAGCAGCATGTCGTTCCAATCGGTCGGACGGATCACCTGCTCGTATTCAGGTGACGGCCAGGCAAACCAGCCGCGGCCGTCGCCATACAACCCTCCCGTGTGATGGTTCAACGTGCGATCGATTTCGAACTGTTTCCCCGAGCTGACATCGACCGTGTCTGGCTTGAACTCGGTGTGGAAGTAAACGCCGCTGTTGCCATCGGCTTCGCACTTGAAACGGAGAGACAACCAGAAGTCCTTGTATTTTTTCTCGGTGCGCAGGTATCCGTAAGCGCTCGACACCCCTTGCCCGTGAATCGCGCCGTCCTCGACCGTCCACTTTTCTTTCCCGACCTCGACCCAGTTGGTCAGGTCTTTGCCGTTGAAGAGCTGCACCCATTGCTCGCCCGGTAAGGGGGGGCGCTTGCCTGGTGTCTGTGCGGCGATTGGCTTCGGCACGGCTATCAGGATCGAGAGCAGGCACCCGGTCAACATCGATCGGCAAACGAGTCGGCGCATGAGGCTCCTTCCGGGAAACAGTCTTGGGCGTGATGATATCGCGGTCCACGGAGCCGCGCCTACGCTTCCGGCTTTGGCCCTTCGACCAGCTCAGGGCCGCCCCGAGCGACGTCGAGGGATCGCGGGGCCCGCTTGGCGAAGACAGCAAAAATCAACCACGCGACGCCGGCCAGACCAACAGCCAGCATCGACCACCGCAACAGCAGATCGAGAAACACCACATCCAGCGCCGGCCATTCGAACTGGTATTGCGCCAGCCGCCCGCCACGCTCGGTCATCCAGTGCCAGCCGGTGTGCGCGACGAGCGCCGAGAGCACGATCGTGCCGATGCGCTCGGGCACGCCATGACGAAACAGCGCATCGAGCGCCGGAATCGCCAGCACCAGCACGAGTAGTTGCCCCACCTCCACACCGGCGTTGAACGACAGCAGCGACGTCAGCACGTGATCGCCCGCCAACTGCAGCGAGTCGCGCAGAGCGAACGAGAACCCGAAGCCGTGCACGAGGCCGAACCCAAACGTGACCACCCAGCGGCGATTCAATGCTGGCGCCACGATGTTCTCGAGCGCCATGTAGACGATCGACGCGGCGATCAGCGTTTCGACGAGCGGCGGAAACCACAGCGCCGACGGCGCCATGTCATACGCCGAGGCAATCAGCGTCACCGAATGCGCGACCGTGAACGACGTGACGATGACGATGAGCGCACCGAGACGGCGGAACGGAATCACCAGGCACAGCAGGAACAGCAGGTGATCGACGCCGCCAAGGATGTGGAGAAAACCGTGCAAGACAAACCGTGAGGCGGCCTGGAACCAGCGCGGGTCGAGCCGGACGAGGCCGGAGTCGCCGTGGAATTGAAAGGCGCGTTCCGCACCGCCGCCTGCCCGAAAACGCAAAACCGTTACCGATCGCAGACCGGCCGTTGCAAAGCGAGTGGAGATCGATAGGCGCGACTGCGGGTGCGCGGTGGCATAGTCGAGCATCACATCCACGAGCGCCTGACTCGTTGCGAGCTGGACATCCGCGCCGAGCGGCGGCCCGCTCACATGCGCGACACCCTGTTCGTAGGAATCGAATGACGTGTCGGACGGCAGCGACACCCGCGCGCCGGCGATACGTGGGCTCCCGAGCTGACGACCTTCCTCGAACAGATCGACGCGGCCCGCGATCCAGCGGGCCGCCTGTTCGAGCGTCGCGTCTGGCAATGCGGCGAGATCGAGCAGCGGCCCCTTCGCCGGCCACTCGATATCGTTGACCGTGGAGGCGACCGGCACCCGCACCAGGAGACGCGGATGCTGATCGTCCTGGTGGAGAAACACCTGAATCCTGACATCGCTGGGGATCTCGTGGGCCGAGAGGCGGGCTGACGCCAACAGCGCAGCCGAGGCGAGCAGCACGACAGCGAGCGGCTTCACAGTGCCGGAGATCTACTACACTCGGCTTCCCGGCTCCAAATGACTGACCCGTTTTGCGTCGAATTTGGTCTGCAGCCGCCGGCGCGGTGGGTTGTATAGTCTCGCTCGTCCAGTCCGCCGCGCCTTCGCGCGCCCTTCGGCGCCCAGGGAAGGCAGACACCGAGGAAACCGCCGATGCCTGTGCCTCGCCGAGTCGTCTGTTGTTGGGTGCTCGTCCTTTCCGGGGTGATCGCCGTTCAGTACGACGCGGCGATGCAGGAACAGAACGGCGGACCCCGTTATCAGGTCGATCCCTGGTGGCCGCGGCCGTTCACGAATCAGTCCTGGGTGCTCGGCTCGATCACCGGCGTGGCGGTCGATGCCCGGAACCACATCTGGGTCGTCCATCGCGGCGGCGACTCGCTCGAGGCCAACGAGAAGGGGATGATGCTCACTCCCCCATCGGCCAGCCTGTGCTGCCAGGCCGCACCATCCGTCCTCGAATTCGATCCGAAGGGCGTGCTCGTGTCCAGCTGGGGCGGACCCGGTCAGGGCTACGCGTGGCCGCAGTCGCCCGGCAGCCTTGCGCTGGACGCGAAGGGCAACGTCTGGATCACGGCGGCGGGACTCGAACCGCCGCCCGCCACACCCGCGCGGGGACGCGGCGATGCGGTCGTCGGTGAAGCGCCGGCTCCCGGGCGCGGCCGTGGCGGCCAGCCGCCTAGTCCGCCGCCCGGTCCACCCGACGCACACGTCCTCAAGTTCTCGCGCGACGGCAAGCTCCTGCTGCAGATCGGCGAGCCGGGCAAGATGGACGGCCCTGACAGCCACACGACGTTAAGTCGCCCGTCGGCGGTGGCCGTCGATACATCTGCCAATGAAGTGTTCATCGCCGATGCCGGCAATCGCCGCATCGTCGTCTTCGACGCAGACCGCGGTACCTACAAGCGCCACTGGTTCGCGTACGGCGAGAAGACGGCGGGAGCAGCGCCGTCCGCGTATGCACCGGGCGACCCGCCGGCGAAATCGTTCCGCGACGTCACCTGCATCGACATCGCGCGCGACGGGCAGGTGTACGTGTGCGATCGCAGCAGCAACCGCATTCAGGTCTTTCGCAAAGACGGTACGTTCGTGAAGGAAGGCCTCGTCTCTAAAAACACGCTCGGCGCGACCGTGACCGGGCAGTTCGGCGTCGTCTCGTCGCACGGCTCGGCGTGGGACCTCGCGTTCTCGAGTGACGCCCGGCAACGCTACCTGTTCGTCGCCAACGGCCACGACAAGAAGGTGCACATCCTGCAGCGCGACACGCTCGCGCCGGTCGGCACGTTCGGCAGCGGCGGCCGCTATCCGGGACAGTTCCTCGCGGTGGGCAGCATCGCCGTGGACGCGCAGGGCAACGTGTATGCCGGCGAGCAGCATCACGGCAAGCGCGTGCAGAAGTTCGTGGTGAGGTAAGCGACGTCTCGGGAGCGACATCGATGAAACGGAACCTGCTGATCGGCGGATGCTTCGTGGCGCTTCTCGTTGCTCTGGCGCTCGCGCAAAGCGCCGTGCAGCGCGTCGCCGCGGCGCAGGCGCAGAACGGCGTGATGGCGCCGCGCTTCGAGGTCGATCCGACCTTCCCCAAGCCGCTGCCCAACGGCTGGTATCAGGGTCAGACGATCGGGCTCTGGGTTGATGCGCAGGACCACGTCTGGGTCGTTCATCGGCCAAACGCGCTGGACGCGGCGGAAGGCGCATCGAGCCAGACGCCGCCGACCGGCGAATGCTGCAACACCGCGCCGCCGGTTCTCGAGTTCGATCAGGCCGGCAATCTGCTCCGCCACTGGGGCGGCGGCGACGGTCCCGGCTATCAGTGGCCCGACAGCAACCACGGACTCAACATCGACAGCCGCGGCAACATCTGGATTGGCGGCAACGGTGCGTCGGACGGCCACGTGCTGAAGTTCACGCTCGACGGCAAGTTCGTGATGCAGGTCGGCAAGAAGGGTGTCACGCGCGACAGTCTTTCCCAGGATCATTTCTTCCAGGTCGCCAAGACGTTCTTCTACGGACCCACGAACGAGGTCTTCGTGGCTGACGGCTACGGCAATCGCCGCGTCGCGGTCATCGACGCCGAGTCGGGAAAGATGAAGCGCTTCTGGGGCGCGTACGGCAAACCGCCGGACGACAAGGCCGCGCTCGCGCAGGGTGACGTACGATCCCACCGTCACCTATCAGCACTTCCGCGGGCCGGTGCACTGCGCCGACGTCGCGAACGACGGTCTGGTCTACGTGTGCGATCGCACCAGCAATCGCCTGCAGATCTTCAAGACCGATGGGTCGTTCGTGAAAGAGGTCTACATTGCGCGCGACTCGCGCGCCGACGGGGCCGTGTGGGACACCGCGTTTTCACGCGACCCGCAGCAGAAGTATCTGTATGTGGCGGACGGCCGCAATCAGAAGGTGCGCATCTTCGATCGGCAGTCGATGGAAGAACTCACCAACTTCGGCAAAGGCGGCCATTATCCCGGCGAGTGGTATTCCTTGCACAACATCGCGACCGACTCGAAGGGCAACCTCTACTCGGTCGAGACGTATCAGGGACGACGGCTGCAGCGGTTCATCTACAAAGGCATCGCGCCGGTGCGCGCGAAGCAGCAAGGCGTGCCCTGGCCCCAGGGCAAGTAGATCGTTTGAGGCGGGTCTTGGACCCGCCTTCAACGAGAGCCTCGAGCAACGAGCAGACCGGGAGCCACGACGCTGAAATTGACTAATGCTTCATGTATACGGCGACGTTGGTGAACGGCTCTCCCGCTGGATTGGTGCCGGTAGAGGTGATAGTCAAGGTCTTGCCGTCCGCTGAAACGGAGCTCTTCGCGGTGGCGACTGTCTTCCCGCCTTTTTTATAGACCGCCGTTGCGTTCGTGGGAGACTCCCGCGTCAGGGCGGCAGTGTCGAACGCCGGGTTGCCAGTGACCGGCATATCTTTGCCTTCTTCGCTCGTGAAGCCCCACTTGGCGGGCTTCCCATCCGGACCCACGGCGTCCACTGAGACCTTGAAACCCTTACCCGCTGCATCGATGGTCAACATCACACTCTTGGGCGCGGGCCCCGGTTTGTACGTCGACTTGGCCGTATCGAGCATCCACATCCCGACGGCCGGATCCTTACCCTGGGCTCCAATCGCCACCGCCGCCGCTATTGCCAGAACTCCGGTCAACCCGATCAGCCTCGTATGTGCACGCATGACAGCTCCTTTAATCTGCGACTCTCGATTTTCGACGGAAAGATACGTTATTGACGAGCGTTCTAGCAACCGGCGGGCATCTCGGACCGTCCAAGAAGGGACATGACTGCACCCATTGCCGACCTCCGTCTTGCCCTCCGTGGCCTCAAGCGCAATCCGCTCTTCGCAACCGTGGCGATCCTGTCGCTGGCGCTGGGCATTGGCGCGAATACCGCCATTTTCACGTTGATCGACCAGATTCTGCTGCGCAAGCTGCCGGTGAAGGCGCCGGACGAGCTGGTGATGCTCTACCAGCAGGGCCCACACAACGGCAGCAACATGGGCGGCCGGATGCACTCGTACCCCATCTATCAGGACTTCCAGAAGCGCGGTGAGCCGCTCGCCGAGGTGTTGTGCCGCCGCATCGTGCCAGCGTCCGTGAGCATCGACAACCAAACGGAACGGGTTCAGGCCGAGATGGTCTCAGGCAACTATTTCGCCCTGCTCGGCGTTGGACCGGCGATTGGCCGGGTCTTCAACTCTCAGGACGACGATCAGTCATATCAGGGCCATCCGGTCGTTGTCCTCGGCTACGACTACTGGGTCAATCGATTTGCGCGGGATCCAGGTGTCATTGGCAAGAAGATCCTGGTCAACAACTTCCCGATGACCATCGTCGGCGTCTCGGCTGCGGGCTTTGCCGGGATCGACCCGGCAATGGCTCCGCAGATTCGTGTGCCGATTCAGATGAAGCCCCAGATGGTGCCGAACTGGGAGTGGGTGCACCTGGACGATCGCCGCACGCGGTGGGTACAAGTGTTCGGCCGGCTGAAACCAGGTTACACGGTTGAATCGGCGCAACCGCCACTCCAGGGTCTCTTCACGCAGATCCGCACCTACGAGTCGACGCTTCCCGCTGCCAAGGACTGGTCCGCGTACTCCCGGGAACAGTTCCTGAAGGGACGGCTGCTCGTCACCAGTGCGGCGATGGGCTATTCGAGCCTGCGCAATGACTTCTCGACCGCGCTCATCGTGCTGATGTGCATGGTCGGGCTCGTGCTCCTGATCGCGTGCGCCAACGTGGCGAACCTCCTCATCGCGAGAGGATTCATGCGACAGAAGGAAATCGCGGTTCGCCTGTCGCTTGGCGCCTCCCGCGGGCGTCTGGTCAAGCAGCTGCTCGTCGAGAGCCTGTTGCTGTCATTCCTCGGCGGCATGGCCGGACTGGCGCTGTCGGTGGTGCTCACGCGCGGCCTCCTGGCATTGATTCCGATTGAAGGCCAACCGCTCCTGATCAACGCCCTTCCCGATGGGCGAATTCTCGGGTTCACACTCGGCCTGACATTCATCACGGCCATTGTCTTTGGACTGCTGCCCGCGCTGCGCGCCAGCCGGCCCGATCCCTGGACGACGCTGAAAGACACGGTCGGCTCGATTGCGGGCGCCGGCGGATCGCTGTTCCTGCGCAAAGGGCTCGTCACGGCGCAGGTCGCGCTCAGTTTCCTGCTGCTCTTCGGCGCCGGCCTGTTCGTCCGCAGCCTGCAGAATCTGAAGACAACGGAAACCGGAGTGGACCTCGACAACCTCATCACCTTCCAGCTCTCTCCCGATCTCGGTGGCTATGACGCCCCACGCACCGTGAATTTCTATCGCGACCTGCTGGAGCGCTTGCGAAGTGCGCCAGGCGTCAAGTCGGCAGGGTTCGCCGCCGTGCCGATCCTGAGCGGTGACGAATGGGACAGCACGACGTCGGTCGAAGGTCATCGCGCTGCCGACGGCGAAGACATGCAGGCGTTCATGAACGCGCTCTCGCCTGGATACTTCGAGACCATGAAAGTTCCGCTTCTCGAGGGACGCGATTTCACCAGGCTGGATATGAAGGAGAACGCCAAGGTGGCGATCGTCAATCGTCGATTCGCCCAGCACTTCTTCAAAGGAGGAAGCGCAGTCGGCAAGCATCTTGGCCGCGGCGGCGCTCCGAACACGAAGCTGGACGTCGAGATTATTGGCGTGGTTGCCGATTCGCTCTACGAAGGTCCCCGCGAAGGGGTCAGACGTCAGGTGTTCGTGCCGAACTGGGGTCGCGGCAGCGCGGTCTTCTACGTGCGCACGACCACGGGATCAGCAAGCGCGTACGGCATTGTGCGCAACGAAGTGAAGACAGCTCGATGCCACGATGCCCGTTTATCAGATGAAAACGCTCGAGCGCCAGCTCGACGAAACGCTGTTGACCGACCGGCTCATCGCGCTGCTGTCGGCCGGATTCGGCCTGCTGGCGACGCTGCTGGCATCGATTGGTCTGTATGGCGTGATGGCGTTCGTCGTCGCCCGGCGCAGGAAGGAACTGGGCATCCGGCTCGCGCTCGGCGCGCAGCCGAGCGGCGTCATCTGGATGGTCATGCGCGAAGTGCTGATGCTGCTCGCGATCGGGCTTGCCGTGGGAATTCCCTGCAGCAATCGCCCTCGGGCGGTATGTGGCCGGACAGCTCTACGGCATCCAACCTCACGATCCCTGGATCGCCGGCACGACAGTGGTGTTGTTGACCGTCGTCTCGGCTGCCGCCGGCCTGATTCCCGCCCACCGGGCCAGCCGAATCGATCCCATACTGGCGTTGCGGTACGAGTGAGTCCGTTTGCGGAAGATCGACAGGAGAAACGGAGAAAGGGAGACCAATGTGTTTCTCTCTTTCTGCCATTCTCATGTCGATCTTCGGCAAGTGATTGCCGCGCGACTCTGGCTGGCGCACAAGCAGGCAATCACTCGAGTAATATCTCCCTCGCCGTCCCTCGGAGGATTCGATGTTCAAGGATCTCCGCCACGCCGTCCGCCTGTTGCTTCATGCGAAGGGCTGGACCGCTGTCGTCGTGCTTTCGCTCGCCCTCGGCATTGGCGCCAACACTGCGATTTTCAGCGCGGTCAACAGCCTGCTGATCAAGGAAATCCCGGTCAACGAGCCTGATACGCTGGTCCGTTTGCGCTGGGGCGGCCGCAACGACATGGTGACCAGCTCCAGCGACTACGGCTTCTCCAAGCTGGGTGCGGACGGTCGAAACGTGCGAACGACTTTCTCGTACGCGATGTATCAGCAGTTTCTCGCCGACAACAAGACGATGAGCGACCTCATCGCCTGCGCGCCTTATGGCCGCGTCAACGTCGTCGTCGACGGAAACGCGGACATTGCCAACGCGTTCATCTCGAGCGGCAACTACTATCGCGAGCTCGGCGTCCGCGCGCGCGTGGGGCGAACCATCCTGCCGGACGACGACAACCCGACGGCTCCTCCGGTTGCGGTCATCAGCTCCAAGTATTGGCACACACGATTCACGACCGATCCCGAAGTCATCGGCAAGACGATTCGTGTGAACAACGTCGTCGTGACGGTGGTCGGAGTCATTGCTCCGGAGTTCACCGGTATTCAACAACCCATCGCCGAGCTGCCCGACGTCGGCCTGCCTCTCTCACTCGAGCCGCAGCTGAATACCATCGGAGAGTCACGCCTGGGCCAGGCGACGTACTGGTGGCTGCAGGTCATGGGACGTTTGAAGCCAGGCGCCACGGCCGAACAGGTGCACGGCAATCTCCAGGGTGTCTTCCAGCAAACGGCACGGACCGGGCTCGACTCCTACATGAAGGGGCTGTCGGAAACCGAACGGACGACAGCCGTCAATCGAACCCGCACTGAAGTTCCGCACCTGCGAGTGGATTCAGGGCGTCAGGGCATCTACGACGTCCATTCGAACGAACTGCGTTCGGCCACCATCCTCAGCGTCGTCGTAGCGCTCATCCTGCTGATCGTGTGCGCCAACGTCGCGAACCTGCTGCTCTCGCGCGCAACGGCCCGCCAGAAGGAATTGTCGGTCCGACTCTCGCTCGGGGCGACGAGACGGCGGTTGATCCGACAACTGTTGACCGAGAGCCTTCTGCTAGCCGGCATCGGGGGAGGACTCGGAGTATTGGTCGGCTACTGGGGCAAACAGCTGCTTCCCGCTCCGGTCAACCAGGCAGCGGTGCTCGACTGGCGTGTGCTCGCGTTCGTGCTGGCGATCACCTGCGTGACGGGCGTCGTCTTTGGCATCGCGCCCGCTCTGCGCGCGACGGGGGGCGACGTGAACGCCGCACTCAAACAGAGCAGCCGCAGCGTGGCCGGCTCGCGAAGCTTTCTCGGCAAATCGCTGATGGTGGCGCAGGTAGCCATCTCGCTCGTCCTCGTCGTCGGCGCCGGCCTCTTTCTCCGCACGCTGCACAATCTCCGGCACGTGGACGTCGGATTCAACCCGCAGAACCTGCTGCTCTTCCGGGTGCAGCCGCAGTTGAATCGCTACGATGAAAAGCAGACGTTGGCGCTGTACGACCGGCTGCTCGAACGCGTCGCGGCAGCACCCGGCGTTCGCTCGACGGCGCTCGCTAATCCAGCACTGCTCACCGGCAGCGTCAACTCGACAAATATTTTCGTTCGCGGTCGCGTCTATGCGAATCAGCGAGACAACGCGCAGAGCATCAACCGCCTCGTCATCTCGCCGAATTTCTTCGAAGTCATGGAGATTCCCGTTCTGATCGGGCGGGCCTTCACACCGCGCGACAACGAGTCGGCTCCGAAGGTCGTGATCATCAATGAAGCGGCGGCAAAGAAGCATTTTCCCAACGAGAACCCGATTGGCCAGCGGTTCGGGTCCTCCGTCGAGACCAGCAGTCAACTGGAGATCATCGGCATCCTTCGCGACGCGAAGTACAACAGCGTGCGCGAGTCGGCCCCTCCCACCATGTACGTGCCATATCAACAGGCTCGCACCATCAGTGCGACCATCGTCGTACGAACGGCCGCCAGTCCCACGAGCGCAACCGGCGGCATACGTGAGGCGGTCAGGCAGATCGACCCGAATCTGCCGATGACGGACGTCTCAACGCAGCTCGAACAAGTCGAACGTCGGTTCGACCAGGAGAAGATCTTCGCGCAAGCCTACAGCCTGTTCGGCGGACTGGCGCTCCTGCTCGCGGCCATCGGGTTGTTTGGCCTGATGTCGTACAGCGTCTCGCGACGTACGAATGAGATCGGAATCCGGATGGCTCTCGGCGCGCAGCGTCAGGACGTGCTCGGGCTCGTGATGCGCGAATCGATGATTCTGGTCGCCTCAGGTGTGATCATCGGCGTGGCCATCGCACTGGGGGTCAGCCGGTTCGTCGCGACCTTGCTGTATGGCCTGGCCGCGAACGATGCCGTGACGATCGTCACATCCATTTCGGTGATGCTGCTCGTCGCAGCGCTGGCGGGATTTGTCCCGGCCCGGCGTGCCTCACGCGTCGACCCGATGGTCGCGCTGCGGTTCGAGTAGAGGGTCAGGGTTGCACGTTTGTCCTTTCGGCTACGTAGCCGGAAGAGGACAAGGCTCAAAAACAAGACCCACCACCACTTACCGCTCGATGAACAGCGCGTGTAACAGACGGACGGCGGCGTCCAACCCATCCCGCTTCACCAGCCACGTCGCGCGGAAAGACGACGTGGCCAGGCCGAACGTCGGGACGCCATTCTCCGCCAGACACGTTGCGCCGCGCCGCACGTTCTCGTACGTCGCGTTGATGCCGGTGCCGACGATACTCACCGCGCCCAGGCCATCGATGATCTGGGCCTCGTCACCGAAAGCCGCGCTCATGTCGCGGCGCAGCCGGTCCTCGTTGTGCAGGTTTTCGCGAGAGATGACGAGCGTCGTGCCGTCCGCCCTGCCGCCAAAAGCGGCAACGTGGAGCTGTTTGCCACTGACGCCGCTCTGATCCAGGAGAGCGATGACCCGCGTCGCGTCAGCGTTCGCCTGAAGCACGAGGATGTCGCGCTCGCTCGCAACACCCGCCACCGTACCGGGCATTCGCGGAGCGTCGCGCCGAACCACTGTGCCGTCTGACGAAGGATCGCTGCCAGGCAGCGCGGATGCCGTGGCGCGGGCGTAGATCGCTATCCCCTTGTCCTTGGCAAACTCCACGGCCTGCGCGTTGAGGACCTTCGCCCCCGACTCCGCTAGTTCCTGCGTTTCTTCGTAAGTCAGCGTGTCCACTCGTTTAGCGCCGGGCACCACGCGCGGATCGGCTGTGTACACTCCATCCACGTCCGAGCAGATCTCGCACCACTCGGCGCCGAGCGCGGCGGCCATGGCCACGGCGGTCGTATCGCTCCCGCCGCGTCCGAGCGTCGTCACCTCGCGCCGATACGAGACGCCCTGATAGCCGGCGATGACGACGACGCGGCCGCGCGCGAGCTCGTCCTGCACGCGGAACGGACGCACTTCGACAATCCGCGCGTCGACGTGTCGATCGTTGGTGATGATCCCGGATTGGCTCCCCGTGAAGCTGATGGCATCGCCGCCGAGCTCGCGGATGGCCATCGTCAGCAAGGCCATGGAGATGCGCTCACCGGCCGACAGCAGCATGTCGAGCTCCCGACGATCGGGGTTCGCCGACACCTTCCGGGCCAGTGCGAGCAGCTCGTCGGTCGTGTGGCCCATCGCGGACACGACGACCGCCACATCGTATCCAGCCGCCTTTGTGCGCATGATCCGCTGCGCGACCTGCTGGATGCGCGTCACGTCCGCAACGCTGCTGCCTCCGTACTTCTGGACGACGACGGGCATGTCAAAGTGATGATATCAACTGCCAACTTCCAACTCCCAACTCCCAAAGAAGGTCAGTCGATCGGCTTTGAGAAATTGGGAGTTGGAGTCTGGGCGTTGGGAGTTGACACGGCATTTTCATCCGGTCAGGTTGCCCCCTGCTATCATTCAGCCTCCCTATGACCGGACGGAAACTCTCGCACTATGACCATTCCGAGTGAAAGGGAAACGCGACGAGTCCATTGGGCGCGAGGCGAGATTGCCCTCTTGAGTGGGGATACGAGCATTGCGGTCACGGAGCTCACCAAGGCCCAGCAGATGCTGCCCGCTCACGGCCCACCGCTCGGACCGCCGTCGAATCACGGCGATCTGTGGTTCGCCGCAGCGTCGGCGGCCCTCAAGGCGGGCCGCGACCCCGAGGCGGCGACCTTGCTCGAGCGGCTTCAGTCCGGACACGAGCGGGTGTTCGCTCTGGAAGCTTATGGGCGCAGCTTCTTTCTGCTCGGGCAAATCTACGAGCGCCGCGGCGACGACGTGCGCGCACGCGAACAATACGCCCGCTTTCTCGATCTGTGGCGGGGCGGCGATCTCGAACGCGGATGGGTTGCAGAAGCGGAGAAGAAGATCGGCGGGCGCTCGTAGCGCGGCGCTTTAGCGCCGCGTCAGAGACGGACGCGGTCACCGGAGGAACGAAATGATTTCGAGAACGCTGCTCGTCTTGATCGCCCTCTCCGCGCCGGCTTACGCGGAAGTCGTTCGCATCGAGGTGAAGTCGCGTGCGGACGTGCTCGCCGGCAAGTCGTTCGGCAGCGCCGGCCCGTACGAAACACTTTCGGGCACGATCTACTTCGCCGTCGACCCACGGAACAGCGCCAACCAGATCATCACCGACATCGACAGGGCGCCGACAAACGCCGCAGGGAAGGTCGAGTTCTCTTCCGATTTCTACCTGATCAAGCCCAAGGACGCGACGAAGGGCAACGGCACGCTGCTCTATGAAGTTTCCAATCGCGGCGGCAAATCCATGATCGGATTCTTCAACCGTGGCAGCGGCAGCCTGGATCCGCAGACGGAAGCCGAATTCGGTGACGGGTTTCTCCTGCAGCAGGGTTTTACGCTGCTGTGGGTCGGCTGGCAATTCGATCCGCCGATGAAAGCCGGCTTGGTGCGTGTCTATCCACCGATTGCGCGAGAGCCCGACGGCCGATCGATTGAAGGACTGGTTCGGAGCAACTTCGTTCCCATCGAGAAGACGACGCAAGCGTCGCTGGCGGACCGCGATCACATCGCTTACAAAGTATCGAACCCCGACGATTCCGCGAACGTCCTCACCGTCCGCGACTCGGTCGAGGGCGCACCGCGCACGATTCCTCGCGACCAATGGCAGTTCAGCGACGACGGCCGCGGTATACGGATGAGCGCGGGCTTCGAACCCAAGAAGATCTACGAGGTCGTCTATCGATCGCAGGACCCGCCGGTCGTCGGCGTGGGGCTCGCTGCCGTGCGCGACGCGATCTCGAAGCTGAAGTTCGATGCGACGAACGAGCTGAGTCTTCCGAAAGGTGCCATCAGCCGCGCCATCGCCTTCGGGATCTCGCAGAGCGGTCGGTTCCTCCGCACGTATCTGTACTACGGGTTCAACGAGGACGAGTCACATCGGAAGGTACTCGACGGCGTGATGCCGCACGTGGCCGGCGGCGGCCGCGGCAGCTTCAATCATCGCTTCGCCCAGCCGTCGCGGGATGCGCATCCGTATCTGAATTTCTTCTATCCGACGGACATCTTTCCGTTCAGCGATGTGGCCCAGCGCGATCCGGAAACCGGCAAGGTCGACGGCCTGCAGAGCCACGCCACCAAGAGTCAGTTCGCGCCGGCAGTCTTCTACACCAACTCGGGGTATGAGTACTGGGGGCGCGCCGCCTCGCTGGTCCACACGACCATCGACGGCCTGGAAGACGTGCAGCTGCCCGCCAACGTCCGCACGTATCTGCTCGCCGCCGGACAGCACGGCGTGGCCGGCTTTCCGCCCACTCGGACGATCGGACAGCAGATGAACAACCCGCTCGACTACCGATGGATCATGCGCGCGCTTCTCGTCTCGATGAACCGGTGGATCACGAAAGGGGTCGAGCCGCCGGCAAGCGCATATCCGCGACTCGACAAGGGCACGCTTGGTCCCGGCCGACAAACTGAAGTTTCCGAAGATTCCCTCGGTCAACGTCGCGACGACTCCGCACAAGGCCTACCGCGCCGACTACGGTCCCGACTTCATCACGAAGGGCATCGTCTCGCAGGAACCGCCGAAGATGGGACACGCTTTTCCGGTGCTGGTGCCACAGGTCGACGCGGACGGTAATGAGCTCGCCGGGATTCGGATGCCGGAACTGGCCGTTCCCGTCGCCACCTACGCGGGATGGAATCTCTTCAACGAAAAGTCGGGTCCGACAGATACCGTCTCGAGCATGCAGGGCTCGTTCATTCCATTTGTGCGAAGCCGTGAGGATCGCCAGCGCACGAACGATCCCCGGCGATCCGTCGAGGAGCGTTACCCGAGCCGCGACGAGTATCTCGCCGCCGTTCGCAAGGCCGCCAACGACCTCGTCGCCAAGGGATATCTTTTGAAAGAGGACGTGCCACAGATCGTGGAACAGACGGGCACGCGCTGGGATTACGTCACATCACGATCGGGATCGCAGTAGCGGACCGTGGAGAGCTTTGCGACAGCTCTCACCGGTAGTTGTCGATGACGCTGAGTTTTCCGCGATCGAAGTCTCGTGTGTACACGATCCACCGGCTGTCCGCGGACCACGCGCCGCCGTGAACGTGCCACTTTCCCTTGCCAAACGTGATCTGCCGCGGCGCGCCTGTCGCCTGAGGCAATGCCTTTGCGCTGGTCGGGCGCACGAGCGTCAGCACGTACCGATTCATGCTGAAGTGTCCATCCGCGCTGTTGTAAGCGACCGAATTCCCGTCTGGGGCGACACTCAGCTCCGTCGCGTTCGCCTTCAGGAGTAGACCCTCCTCGCCCGTGTCGAGGTTGGTCGCGATCATCTCGATTCGCCCATCCGCGCCGTTGCGCGTATAGATCGCTCGGCGACTGTCCAAATACCAGTCGAAGCGCAAGACACCTGACACTTGGGTCGGGCGCGCGTTACGGCCATCGGGATTGATGAGCCATAACGTCGAGCCGCGTTCGCCCGGGGCCAGATAGGCAATCGCCCGGCCATCTGACGACCACCTCGGCGCGACTCGTGCGTTCACCCACCAATCACCATCCATGGGGATCGCCTGCTCGGAAAGGCGACGCGTCGCTCCGCCGTCCACGTCCCCAACCCACAATTGAAAAGGACCGGCGCGGTTCGACAGAAACACCACCTGCTTCCCATCGGGCGACCAGTCCGGCGTTCTGTCCTCCCGTCCGGCCGGTGGATAGGTGAGCTGGCGCTCCGTCCCTGTCTCCATGTCGTGGAGCCACAGCACCGAGCTGCCGGCGCGGCTCGATTGAAACACGATCTGCCGGCCGTCTGGTGAGAAGCGCTGGGCGAAGTTGCTGCCCGCGCTGAGTGAGATCTGCTCGTGCTCGGCCGCCGGGTTGTCGACGGGCATCTTGAAGAAGAAAGTCTCGTGGCTCCACTGCGAGAAGACGATGCGGCCTGTGGACGAGAGGATCGGGGTACTGACGCGGGCCCCGACCGTCAGCTGCCTGATCTTCCCTGTTCCGATTTCAACCTCCGAGACGTCTCCACCCCACGGTCCGGCGGGAACGAACAGAAGGTGGTGGTCGCCGACCGACCAGGTTGCCGCACCGCCGCCGGCCGTCTTGTCCGGGAGCACCGCGCGCGGTTCCCCGCCCGATGACGGCACGAGATACAGATTAGATGGCGAGCCGCTCGACACACGATTGAATGCGATCCACTTGCCATCGTGCGACCACGCACCCCGCCAGTCACTCGCGCCAGCCGGCGGAGACGTCAGGCGTGCTTCCTGGCCGCTCTCGATGTCAGCCGTCCACAATGCCACGCTATTGGTGGGTTCCAGCCGTGAGAACACAAGACGCCGTCCATCCGGAGACCACGGTTGCGAGCCGAGGGCCGCGATCGATGTGAATCGGTCCAGATACTGAAGGTGAGTCTGCGCGATCTTCCGGCGCGCCCCACCCGAGGGGGGTACCCAATAGACGTTCATGCCAGTGCCATCATCAGACAGGAACGCGATCCGAGAACCATCTGGCGACCAGCGAGGCATGGCCTCGTCGTTGGGGCCGCCCGCGACGAGATGAGGTTCTCCACCCCTTAGTGACATGACGGCAATATCCATCGATCCGTTCAAGGTGTAGTCGTAGGCCACCTGTGTCCCGTCGGGAGACCAGCTACCCGACAACGAGAGCCCGTCCGCATCTGTCAGCGGGCTCATCGTCAGTGCCGGCGCGTTCGTGTCAGGCCGTGCCGGGGCGAAGAAGCTTTTCGCCAACCACGCCGTGGCTACGAGCGCGAGGACACCGACGGCGGCCATGGCGCCCACCTTCATCGCACGCCATCGTGCTGCGCCCTCAGGCACTTCCCGCTGCTGGTGGCCCGAGCCGCTATCGCGCCGCATCCGCTTCAGGTCGGCGCGGAGCTCCGAGGCGTGCTGATAGCGGAGACCCGCGTCTTTCTCCAGCAGCTTGCTGACGACACCTTCCAGTTCCGGTGAGACCGTCGGATTCAGCTGCACAGGCGATGTCGGTGCTCGATTGAGGATTTGATCGAAAATCGCGGCCGACGTGGTACCGATAAAAGGCGGCTTGCCCGTCAAGGTTTCGTAAATAACGACACCCAGAGAAAACAGGTCGGTCCGTGAATCCAATTCCTTGCCCAGCGCCTGCTCGGGCGACATGTACGCCACCGTGCCCAAGGTGGTTCCCTGGCCGGTCAGCTGCCCGACGTCGTACGAGACTGTCAGGGTTTGCTCAACACTGAGCAGATGAGTCTTGGCCAAGCCAAAATCCAGAATCTTCACCTGCCCGCGATCCGCGATGAAGATGTTCGCCGGCTTGATATCCCGATGGACGATTCCGGCTGCATGAGCGACATCCAGGCCCTCGGCGAGCTGCGTGCTCAGTTCCAGGACTTCGTCGCATTCGAGGCGCCCCTGTTTCGACAGTCTTGCCTCGAGTGTTTGTCCCGTCATCAGCTCCATCACGATGAAAGGCCGGCCTTCATGCTCGCTGATGTCGTGAATCGCACAGATGTTGGGATGATTGAGAGCGGCGGCGGCGCGGGCCTCACGTTCGAATCGCGCAACCCGGACCGGATCTTGGCCGAACGCGTCTGGCAGAACCTTAATCGCAACCTCGCGCCCCAGCTTCTGGTCCTTCGCTCGATACACCTCTCCCATGCCGCCTTTTCCAAGGACAGAGAGGACTTCATAGTGCCCGAACGCTGTGCCAGGCTGGATCACCAGGCGATAGAACTACGGATGGGACTTGACGTCAATGTGAAAGCCGTTCTGGACCGATGGACGATATCCCCTCCGACAGCACAGATCGCTGGTTCCTCGCGTGAGCGTCTGCTTGCCATCAGAGCTTTATTCATAATATGCGATGAAATGCCGCGCCGATTACTGACGGACTTCGAATTGATGATCATGCTGGCCATTCTGCGTGTGCGCGATGAAGCGTACGGCGTTCCGATCGCCCGCGAGATCGAGGACACCGCCGGCCGGATGGTGACCCTCGGCGCCGTCTACCTGGCGCTGGATCGCCTGCAGCAGAACGGCCTGGTCGTGTCGGAGCTCGGCGAAGCCACGGCGGAACGCGGCGGCCGGGCGAAGCGGTTCTTTCGCATCACGCCGAAGGGCTTACGGGCTGTTCGCGGCACACAACGTGCCCTCGTGGCGTTGTGGAAGGGAATTCCTGAATTGAAAGAAGGCATGGCATGAACAAGCCTCCTCGCCTCGCCATGGCGATCCTGATGCGGCTCGGCCCTCGAGAGGAGCCGCTCGTTGGCGATCTCGTCGAGGAATACACAACTGGCCGATCGCGCCTGTGGTTCTGGCGGCAGGCGCTCGCCGCCGTCGCCGCTGGGGCGATTCGTGGGATTCGACGTCAGCCGTTGCGAACAGTCGGAGCCATGACGACCGGCTGGGCGGTGCTGTTACTGCTCTTCGGTCTCTTTGGCGACCGCGCGGCGGACGGACTGGCAAGCCTCCTGTGGGATTGGGATCGCCGGACAATGGGGTATCGCACCGGGATTTGGTGGCCGTTCCAAATCTGTGCCGCGCTGGTTTCCTATACAGGTTTCGCGATGTCGGCATGGGTCGTTGCACGTCTGCACCGGGGGAACCCGGCGATGCTGCTCGCGTATGTCGCATCCGTGACCGCCGGCCTGGTAGTCGGTGCGGTAATCCTGGAAGTGCTGATTCACCGCTACGACCGCGTCCCCGTACCCCATACGCTTTTCTACCTCGTGTCGGTCACCCTGCCCTTTCACTGGCGATCCGGTTTTCTCCTGACGCCGCTGGTCATGGTGGCTTGTGGTCTCGCGGTTGATCGAACAGGCCGGGTAACTCACAGGCGCCTGTTCTTGCCGCGCCCGCGATGGCCGCTCTTATCTCGTCTTGTAACGGAAAGTCACCCTGGTCTCCTCGTCCAGGACGAGCGGCTTGACGAATCGGTACGCCGTGCCGGCGCGCGGCACGTCGACGGCCACGGGAAGCACACCGGCAACGCGGCGTTGCAGATCGATGATGTTCTGCGGTGCCGCCTGCTGCGCCTCCTCGCCTCGGCGCTCGGCATCGCGCTGGGCAACATTCGCATTCGGGCGAACCGTCACCGCCATTTCTGATGTCTTCGTATCGATCAGCGGTGCTTCCGCTTCGACGCTAACCGTCTCGCTGAGGGCGTTCACGCGCATCGTGAAGTCGACCTGACGCGGTCTCTGGTCGAACGTGAACGTGCGGCGGGCGGAAGCGAACCCGGCCAGATCGCTGGATACCGTCACCTTGCCCGATGGCACGCCGTGCAGCGTGAAGAACCCATTGCCGTCGGTCACCGCGATGCGGCGGACGTTTCCTTCGCCAATCGCCGTGACCGTCACGCCGGGTACAGCGGCCCCGCTCTCATCGATCACCCGGCCGACGAGCTGCCCCGGTCCGACCGCACCGGTCCAGGCCGTCCCGCCAGCCACGCCACCGGCTGCGGCACCGTATCCGCTCCCAACCCCGGCGCGATAGCCAGCAACCGACGGCGGAAAGGCATCGACCAGACGCGAAGGCAGCACGTTGCCGGCCAATGGTTTCGCCGAAAAGCGATCGGGAAGGAACAGCTCCCATTCGAGAACGGTCACCGGCAGATCGATCTGCGGCAGCGTCATCTGTGCATCGCCGTGTTTGGCAAATGGCTGCCCTTCGTGCAGGTACACGAACGAAACGTTGTAAGGACCGTTCGGCCGAAACCCGGCCCGCATCAGCGGCACGCGCGTCCCATCGGTTCCGAGGGCGGGCTTCGTCTGCTCGCCGGCAACCTCCGCCGACACCATGAGCGCGCCGGCCGGCAGGGCGACCTTCATGAAAGGCTGCGCGCGGTTGCGAACGGTCAGCGACACTTCCGTCAGCATCCGTCCCTCGACGGTCACCAGCGTCGTCGCCACGGCACGCTCGGCAACCGCGGCGATGACCGCGGCGTCGGCGAATCGCTTGACGTCGAGCGTCAACGTCCGAGTTTCGTTGGCGCGGCGCTGATAGCGGAACGCCGCGAGGAGCGGCTGCCGCGCCATTGAACGGAGCGATGCGTGCGTTTCCCTGACGTCCATCCGCCGCATGGCCTCGTCTCCCGAGGCAGTCACTTCGATGGTGCCGGTGCCTTCGATGGCGGTCTCCCCCACTTCGCGCTGCGCGCCGGGGACGGTCGGAAACGAGCTGTCCAGCTTGAACGAGCCGGGTGCGTGCCCCTGCTCGAGAGTGATCAGAAACTGATGCCGGCGGACAGAGGCGTCGCGCACGGTCAGCGCCAGGGAATCGGGCCGCGTCTCCGTCGTATCGATGGTCGATCCGGAGACTGCAGCGACTTCGTAGCCGGCGGGCAGCCGCACGTCGAATGTCCGGGCCTCGCCGCGCGCGACATTGATGTCGACGAGGACGACCATGCGTAGATCCGCCTCGCCTATCGTGATCAATGACTTCACGTCGGCGAGCATCATCGTTTCCACGGGCGCTTGAGACGGCTGCGCGGTTTCACGCACGGACCAGGTAACCTGCCCCGGTCGTCCTGGGTCGAGCGTGACGTCCACAGTCGTTCTGCCGGCCGCCGTCTGCCGGCGAGTGACGATGCCCGGTTCGGCACGGATGTCCGCCGGATCGCCTGGAAGGTCGATAGTGGCGCTGACGCTCCCGGCTGCCGGCGACGGCAGCACCATCGATGCGCGACCGGGTGCTGACGACACCGGCACGGCGAATTCGAGCGTGACGGTGAATGGTGCCGGTCCACTCAACACCGCCGCGTGCACGTCACCCTCGTGCACGACCGGCAACGGGACGCCGTCAGTCCGGGCCTCGAGCAATGTGGCGCCCATGACGAGCGGCACCCGTACTCTGCCCCGATGAAAGACCTCGCCGTCGAGGCGGATCGTGCCTCGCGCCATCGCACCGGCAACTCGTACCTTCAGGTCCGCGCGAGCGACGACCGCCGGCACCGGTGGCGGATCGGGCCGCTTGTCGGGTCGCGCCGCCAGATCCACGAGCCGGTTGTATTCAACCACCGGCAGCGTCACGGTTCCGGCGGGACCGGTCGGCAGCCGAGGCCGGTCCTGGGCGATAGCCGCTGTGGCAGCAGCGGTGAGGGCAAGAAACGTCAGAGCGATCGAATGATTGGTTCGCATTGTCATCTCCCTCACCAGCGGCTCTCGCGCTTGTACGTGAATTCGAGCGACGGAGCCTGCAGCTCCGCGGTCAGTTCGGATACCAGGAAGACGCTGGGACCGAATTCTGGAAACGGAATGTGCACGGGGAGTGGACCGCTCATCGACTTCCCGGCGGTGTCGCTGCGGAGAGGCGCCATGAAATCGACCGTGCCACCTGGTTGCGCAGGTGGCGGTGGGGGCGCCGGTGCCGCATTTGGGCCGGCAACGCCGGCAACCGGGGTAACGGGCGTGGGCTGACCGCGAAGAGCGGCCGTGAAGGGCCCCATGTCGGTTTCAACGCGAAACGAACCGGGCTCGGCGGTGAGGCGATAACGTGGCGAATAGTGAACGGCGATGCCAGTGCGCCCGATTGGGAGATCGATGGCCGGCAGCCTGAGTGCCGTGCGCCCTCTGTCCTCCCACTGACCTGACCGCTGCACGTAGGTGATCTCGACGGCGAACGGTGGTGTATCACCGCCCGTTCGTCCTTTCTGAAGCGGCAACAGCAAGGCGCCCGAGGGACCGATGCCTGGTCGAAGCGTGCGGCCAGCTACCGCCGCCGACCACAGCGTGGCGCCCTCCGGCAATGTCAGCGCGAGAAATCCTCGCTGGTTGTTCCGCACCGCATACCGGGCACGGACGAGCGTCTTCCCTTCTTCCACGAGCAGCGCGTCGTAACGCGCTTCCTCGACATTGGCCACCAGCACCGACTGCGCGGCGTAACGGGTGACGTTGACGGATAGACTGCGAGGGTCAAGGCCGCGCTGCGGCCGGAAGCGGAACGCCAGCATCGAGGGAGAATCGCGCCCGGCCAGTGTTTCTCCGAGATCCGACGGGTCTGCGGCCTCGAGTCCCCGCGGTTCGCGACCGGCAATCTCGCCCGCGCCGAGCACCTCGACCGCCACGCCTCCGGTCTCGCGCTCGGCGGCCGGTAAGCGCACGAGCGGGATCGCAATCGATCCCTCGCGCCCGACGCGCGCTTCGCCGGAAATCGCAAACGACGTCTGGCTGGTGACTGGCTCCAGGAAGTTGACACTCAGGAGATTCCCCCGCACATCCCAATCGGCAATGAGGGCGCCTGATACCTGATTCACGGTCAGGCCATCCGGAATCGCTACATCGAGAGACGAGGCGACCCCCTGCGTGACTTCGATCCGCACCGTTGCCGTCACGGGACTGGCTTCCTCACCGAGAGCGGCAATCTGCGTCACGCTGCCTCGCCAGCGCAGAGGCTGGGTCGCGCGAGTATCGTCCGTTCGCTTTTTCCAGGTGACCGAGAGCGGCTGTCCCGGACGTCCGAACACCAGCCACGGCGCATCCTGCGTGGACGGCCGCTCCGCGAGCACGCCGCCGCTCGTCGTCACATCGATGCCGGCGCGTGGAACGGTGAGTGCCAGCCTGGTCACAGCTGCGGCGGAGGGGGGCAGCGTCACCGCTTCCGAGCCGCCGGAAATCCTGAGGGGCACCGCCACGTCGAGCGACAACACCGAGCGACCGGTCTTGGACAACAGGACGTGAGGCGAGGGTTTGTCGATGAGCGGCAGCGCGCGGCCGTCGAGCCGGGCCGCGCGCACGAGCATGCCCGCCGGGATGTCGACGTGGACCCATCCCTCTTTCAGGACGTCCACGGTCAGTCGCGCCTCGCCGGAGGCCGACTCGCCATTCACGCGAAGGTCGTACTCGATGCGGGTCAGCGCCGCGTCGATCGGCGGCGCCTCAGGAGGCCGTTCCGGCGGATAGGCCTTCAGCCGCAGTGACCGATAGTCGTCGACTGGAATCACGACCCAGCCGTCCGATCGCGCCGGCTCCTGTGCAAGCACGAGTGAGCCCGTATACAGCACGAACGCCGCACACATCACGGTTCGCCGCCTCATGACCGCCTCCTGAAGACACCACGAGCGCAAGAGCAGCCACTCCGGTGGCAGCCCGGATTTGTAAGAGCTCGTCGTGGGCAATCGAGCCTGGATGCAAAGCGCTCACCCTGGAATGCCTTCAGTTTTCTGACGGTAATGACGGGAAACCGGTCGGGTTGATACGAAAAACCGGTGTGACGATCCCGAATATTGGGAACGGTGTCTAACGGTTTTGTGGTTCAGAGCGCCGTAGGCCCGCCCTTCAGGGCGGGCGTGTCGCGAATCAGCAACAAGTTGATCCGCTGCGCGCCCGCCCTAAAGCGCGGAAGCCTACGGAGCTCGGAAGGAAGAGCCGGCACGCTGCAAGAAATCCCCGGTCCGACCGTTCTATGGGACGGAGCGGATATTGCCCACGATAACGACCAGAATCACGAGCACCTTCGCGAGATTCGATCCGCGGATCTATCAGATTTCCGTGCTCGGAGCGCTGCTCGTCTACGGCCTCCTGGTGCTCGACTTCGAGATCGCCCCGGAGCGAGCCGCCGTCCTGCTCACATCCGCGCTGCTTACGCAGTACGCCTGCACCCGTCTGTGGAAGCTGCCTGCGTTCGACGCCCGGAGTGCCCTGATCTCCGGCCTTTCGTTGTGCCTGCTGTTGCGGACGAACTCAGTCGGGTTGGCCATCGCGACTGCGGTCATCACCATCGCCAGCAAATTCGTCATTCGTTTCAACGGCAAGCACCTCTTCAACCCCACCAACTTCGGCATCGTCGCCATGATGGCACTCAGTGGACAGGTCTGGGTGTCTCCCGGGCAGTGGGGCAACCTCGCGGTCTTCGCATTCCTGATGGCCTGCCTGGGTGGGCTCGTCGTGAATCGCGCGGCCCGAAGTGACGTCACCTACGCATTCATCATTTCCTACATGGCGCTCGTGTTCGGCCGCTCGATCTGGCTGGGCGAGCCGATGAGCATTCCAATTCATCGACTGGAGAACGGTGCGCTCCTGCTCTTCACGTTCTTCATGATTTCGGATCCCCGCACCACGCCGAACTCTCGACTCGGACGCATTCTCTTCGCCCTGATCGTCGCGAGTGGTGCGTGGTACGTGCAGTTCCGCCTGTTCAGGACGAACGGACTTCTCTGGTCGCTGGCGCTCTTCTCGATGACGGTTCCACTGATCGACTGGGTCCTGCCGGGAAGGCGTTACGAGTGGAATGCAAAGGACAGAACCAAGAACTCTCAGCCGGCTTATGAGGCTAACTATGAAACGACTGTTGATCGTGCTGTCGATGGTGTTCGCATGCGCCTGGTCAGGGCCCACTATCCTGGCTTTTTGCGGCTTCTACGTCGCCAAGGCTGATACCAAGCTTTACAACAAGGCGTCGCAGGTCGTCCTCGTTCGTAACGAGGACCGAACGGTGCTGACGATGGCCAACGACTTCAAGGGCGATCCGAAGGAGTTCGCGATCGTCATTCCGGTGCCGACGGTTCTGCAGAAGGATCAGATTCACGTCGGTGAGAAGGCGTTGCTCGACCATCTGGATGCCTATTCATCGCCTCGCCTCGTCGAGTACTTCGACGAGGATCCGTGTCGCATGGGCGCGCTCTCCGAAATGGTCGCCGCATCACCGGCACCCAACGCCAGGATGCAGGTCTCTGATCGCGCCCGTGCGAAGAGCCTCGGAGTCACCATCGAAGCTCAGTACACGGTCGGTGAATACGACATCCTCATTCTCTCGGCACAGCAAAGCGGCGGCCTGGAGACGTGGCTGCGCGAGAACGACTACCGCATTCCAGCCGGCGCCACGTCGGTATTGAACAGTTACATCAAACAGAACATGAAATTCTTCGTCGCCAAGGTCAATCTGCAGGAGCAGAAGAAGCTTGGCTACTCGATGCTGCGGCCGATTCAGGTGGCGTTCGAATCGCCGAAGTTCATGCTGCCGATTCGGCTCGGCACGGTCAATGCCGATGGCCCGCAGGAGCTCTTCATTTACGCGCTGACACGCAAAGGACGAGTGGAAGCGACCAACTATCGCACCGTCAAGCTGCCGAGCAATCTCGATCTCCCTGTCTATGTGAAAGACCGATTCGGCGATTTCTACAAGGCGATGTTCGCGCACCAGGTGGCGAAAGAGAACATGAGCACGATATTCACCGAGTACGCCTGGGACATGGCCTGGTGCGATCCCTGCGCGGCCGATCCGTTGTCGAGGGAAGAATTACGAAGCCTCGGCGTGTTCTGGCTCGATGAATCGTCGGAGCCACGGCGAACGGGCGGCGCGCCGGTAAGACCGTTCCCGACCATGGCCGGGCCACAGAACGTCTTCATGACCCGCCTGCACGTCCGCTACGACGCCGCGCACTTTCCGGAAGACCTCGTGTTCCAGGAGACGGCGGACCGCACGAATTTTCAGGGCCGTTACGTGCTGCGACACGAGTGGAAGGGCTCGTCTTCGTGCGAAGCTGCCGAATCCTATCGCCGGGAATTACCGCAGCGTCGCGACCGCCAGGCACAGAACCTCGCGTCGTTGACCGGCTGGGACATCGAACGAATCAGAAAGTCGATGTACGCGGGCAATCCGCCACCGCCAGCGACACCGGTCAAGTGGTGGCAGAATATTTGGAAATAGCGACAATATGCGCTTGCAAAAAGCGGACAGGAGAACGGGAGAAAAGGAGAACAAATAATTTTACTCCCTTTCTCACGTTCTCCTGTAGATATTGACCGGTGGCTGTCCTTGATTGAGTAAGGCTGCCAGTCATTGCCACCGGAAGAATTTCACCGCCAAAAGAAAGCTGACGGCTCCCCACACGGCGAGCAACCCGAGTTCCGGCAGCAGCGGCATGAGGCCTGTTCCCTCGAGCATCACGCCGCGCAAGGCATCGTTCAACGCGGTCAGCGGCAGTGCCTGCACGAACGGCTGCATGCTCGCCGGAAAGCGCTCGGTCGAGAAGAAGATCCCCGAGAAGATCCACATCGGCACCATGACGAGGTTCATGATGCCCGAGACGCCTTCGATAGTACGGGGCCGCGCGGCGGTGAGCAGACCGAGGCCGCTGAACGCGAGGGCGCCCAGGAGCGAGATCGCGATGAGGAGCAGCAGCGATCCGCGCAGGGGTACGCCCAGCGCGAAGTATGCGAACAGCAGCAGCGCTCCCGCTTCAGGAATCAGGAAAATCAGCCGCGACGTGAGCTGAGCGGCCAGCACATGACTTCGGCGAACTGGCGCCGCCACCAGTCGCTTGAGCAAGTTGCCATTCCTGGCCACGACGAGCGAAAAGCCGATTCCCCACATGCCGGTGCCCATCAGGTTCATGCCGAGGAGGCCCGGTACGAGAAAATCGACGTAGCGTGCGCCGGGCTCGACGATTTCTGCGCGGCTTGCGGTGAAGACGTCGCGTCGCCCCGCCGCGCGCTGCAGCGCGGTGTCGACAGCCAGGCGGGCGGCGCGGCTCTCGGGCTGCGTGGGGTCGTAGGCGTACGACGGCGCCGTGTCATCACCCGAGACGACGAGGACCACGCGGCCACGCGCGAGCGCGAGGCGGGCTTCGGCCTCCGAGAGTATCTTCGGTGCGAGATCCGACCCGGCCGTCAGCGCCGCCGCCCGGGCGTTGGCATTCGGACCGGCAACGACAGCAACCGGCAGGACGTCGGGAGGCCGGCTGCGAAACGCGAGGCCGAGGATCGCGGCCAGGACGATCGGGAAGACGAACACCCAGAAGACGGCCTCGGGCTCGCGCGTCAGTTCACGGACACGGGCACGCGTCAGCTCCGTCAGTGGTCCGTAGACCTTGTAAGCCAGCGCACGATCAACCGTCACGCAGCCTCCGTCCCGTCAGCGCCATGAACACGTCCTCGAGTGTGGCGCTATGAGTGGTCAATTGCGTCGGCTCGGCACCGCGGGCCGAGAGCTCGGCCAGCAAAGCGGGCACAGCCCGGTGCATCTCCCGCACGGTGAGTCGCCACGTGCCCGCGTCCTGCGCGACATCTTCAACGCTCGGCAAGGCGCGCAAGGCGGTCTCGTCTATGGGGGACGCGGTGTCAGCGACGGCGAACTCGATGACGTGCTCGGCACCGAGAGTCGCGATTAACTCGCGAGGCGTCCCGAGCGCAATCACTTTGCCATGATCGACGACCGCCACGCGATCGCAGAGCCGAGCCGCTTCCTCCATATAGTGCGTGGTCAGAAGTACGGTCCGGCCGCGTGCTTTCAGCGCTTCGACGATATCCCACGTCTGCCGGCGCGACTGCGGGTCGAGCCCGGTGGTGGGCTCGTCGAGAAAGAGCAGCTCCGGTTCGCCGACCAGAGCGCAGCCGAGAGACAGCCGCTGCTTCTGCCCGCCGGAGAGCGTGCGCACGTAGGCGCCGGCCTTTTCCTCGAGGCCGACGAGCCTCAGAACCGCCGCGACGTCCAGACCGCGTGGATAGAAGCTGCGGAACAGCGTGAGCACTTCGCTGACCTGCAGCTTCTCAGGGAATTTGGTTTCCTGCAGCTGGATGCCGAGTCGCGCGCGCAGCCGCTGATTGTCTCCATTCCAACGATCGCCGAGCACCTCGACCTCACCGGCGTCGGGATCCCTGAGACCTTCGAAGATCTCGACCGTCGTGGTCTTCCCCGCGCCATTGGGGCCCAGCATGCCGAAGCACTCGCCGGCGCGCACCTCGAGATCGAGGCCATTGACGGCCACCGTCTCGCCATAACGCTTGATGAGTTGACGGCAGCGCAGTGCCGTCTGTGGATCGGCTGGGTGGGCCACGAACACCCAGTCTACAGCGTCGCTGTTACTTCTTCACTCCTGGCCGCGGAGCGCGGTCATCGGATCGAATCGTGCCGCGCGACGTGCGGGGGCCAGGCACGCGAGCATCGTGACCGCCAGCAGGAGCGCGGTGACGGTTCCGTAGATCAACGGATCGAGAGGACTCGTTTCGTAGAGAAACATCGAAAGCGTACGGCTCAATGCCAGCGCGCCGAGCAGCCCGAGGCCCAGGCCGGCGATGGCAGGCGCCATGCCGCCGGCCAGCACCATCCGAAGCACGGTGGCGGTGTTTGCGCCGAGCGCCATGCGAATCCCGATCTCCTGCGTCCGCGCGGCAACGGACTGATGGATGACGCCGTAGGCGCCAATCACCGAGAGGATCAAGGCCACCGCGGCCAGCGCCGCGAGCAACAGCGTCTGCAGCCGACGCAGCGCGACGGTCCGTCCCAGCCGCTGCTCGACCGTCACCATCCCGTATGGCGGCGCCAACGGATCCATCCTCCGCAGCTCGGCGCGAATCGCGTCCCGCAAGGTGTTCGGATCGTTCAGGGAGCGCACGGCAATGTCCATCTGCGATCCGACGCCAGGCTGGAACATGTAGGGAATCGCCGCTTCGTCGAGGCGCTGTCGCCGCATGTCCGAAACCACGCCGACCACCGTCTTCCAGTTCATCTTCGCTCCCGGGTCGATGCCGTACTTGAAGCGCCGGCCGATCGGATCCTGTCCAGGCCAGAACCGCCGCGCCATTTCTTCGTTGATCACGACCACCGGCGGGGCTCCCGGCGTCAGATCGCTCTCCTGCAACAGTCGGCCGCGGATACAGGTATTCGCATTGCTTCGAAGTAGCCCGGAACCACTTGATCTTCGGTCAATGGCGGAGCGGGAGCCTCCGGCGTTTGCGGCGGCTGTCCCTCGATGGCAATTCGATAGTCCGGCTGGCGATGAATGAAGAAGTCGCTGATCGCACCTACGGCAACGACGCCCGCCAAGGCGCGAATCCTCCTCGTCGCCTCGCCGTAGAACGCTACCAGCTTCTCCCGATTGTCGTAGCTACCGGGCAGGTCAACCTGCAGAAGCAGGACGTTGCGTGAATCGAATCCGCGGTTGATAGCCTGAACGTGCAGGAAGCTGCGAATCAGCAGGCCGGCTCCGGCCAGCAGCATCACGGCCATGGCAATTTCGGCAACGACCAGGCCCTGGTGCACACGGCGGCCGCCGCGGCCGCCCAGGGCGCGCGGTCCTCCTTCGCGCAGTGTGTCGGCCGGCCTCGCGATCGACAGCTGCAGCGCGGGAAGCAGGCCCGCCAGCAGCCCGGCGCCGAGCGAGGCGGCAAGAAGGAAGAGGAGCACACTGCCATCAACCCTGATGGTTTCTGCTCGCGGCAGCGCACCGGGTGCGATCGTCCGCAGCGCAACCGTCCCGCCCCACGCGAACAACAGACCGACCGTTCCCGCCAGTAACGAAAGGACGACGTTTTCCGTCAGCGCCTGGCGAATCAGGCGCCCCTTGCTGGCGCCGAGTGCGGTTCGCAGCGAGAACTCGTGCCGGCGCGCAGCGGCCCGAGCGAGAACGAGGCTGGCGACATTCGCGCAGGCAATGAGGAGCACGAAACCGACGGATCCGAACAACATCCACAGGGATCGTTCAGTCGTACGACCGATGACGCGATCGGTGAGCGGATCGGTTGAAACGCCAAGACTGGCGTTGGTGGTTGGATATCGCTCTCGCAGACGAGCGGCAATCCCGTCCATCTCGCCGCGAGCGGATGCGATCGATGCCGAGGGCTTCAGGCGTCCGAGCACGACCAGGGAGTCTCTACCGCGACTCTGCTCGTTCTGCCACGCTGGAGAAGAGAAATAGAGCGGCTGCCAGAGCTGCACTTCCGCCGTTGGCAGCTCGAACTCGGGCGGCATTACGCCGACGATGGAGACATTTGCCTCGCCCAGCTGCACCGATCTGCCGATGACACCGCGATCCGATGCGAAACGCTGTTGCCAGAGCCCGTAGCTGATGACCACGGATCGTGGATCGGCAACGTAGTCCGAGTCGTCGAACGTGCGGCCGAGCACCGGAGCCGTGCCCAGGAGCTGGAAAAAGCCCGGGCCGACGAGTCCCATGTGGATGCGCATCGTCTCCGAACCCACTGACAGCGTGCCGCGGGTAAACTCCGGGCGGTAATACCCCGCCATCTGCTCGAACTCGTTGCTCTGTTCTTTCCAGTCGCGAAGGTTCAGGTAGGAGGAGCCGTCAGGCAGATTCTGAAGGATGTTCTTCGTCCAGAGGACGGCGATCCGGTCGGCGTCGCGATATGGCAGATCGCGAAGCACGACGGCGCGAAGTACCGTGAAAATCGCGGTGTTGGCGCCGACGCCCAGTGCCAGCGTCAAAACCGCGACGGCAGCGAAGCCGGGGTTTTTGACCAGCGAGCGCACACCGTAGCGAAGGTCCTGCATGAAGCCGAAGCTCATCAAACGTCCTTCCTTGTCAGCCGTTGATTAGACGTTCATGAGCGGAGCGAGGTTGGAAATGGCTTGTCCCTCGAAATGGGGACGGCCCCCCCAACCTCTGGGTGATGTGCGGCCGAGGCGCTCGCCTTTAGACTGGGCGCATGACTGCAGCATCACGGCCCGAAGCCATCGACAGCCGGCTCGTCTTACACATCTACGCCTGCGTCACGATACCGTCCGGCCTCGTCGGCTACATGTGGCCGGCCCTGGTTGGCATGACCGACACACCGGCCTGGTTGGCGAGCGCCCGCGTTGGGGCCGCTGCCGTGGCCGCGGTCGGATGCTGCGCGGCGGGCTTGGCGGCGATCGACGATCCAGTTGGCCGGCGGCGCGGCCTGATCGGATTCGCGCACGCGCACATCCTCTTCGGCGCCATGTTGATGGCACAATCGATCGCGGTCCGCTCGGCCACGATACCTGCACCGATCGCCGGACTAGCGCTGACCGTCGGACTTGTCCTCATGTATTTGGCGATAACCGGACCTGGCGCTGACTTTCGCAGTCCACTTCCAGCACTGGTGCCCTTCGATTCGAGGACGACGCGGAATACCAGGCTGATGGTGCGCAACAAACGAAGCATCTCCTATCTGCGCTCACAGTACGAGCATGACATCAGGCAAGCGGCCAGGCAGGAGGAGCGCGCACGGCTGGCGCGCGACCTGCACGATGCGGTCAAGCAGCAGCTGTTCGTCATCCAGACGGCAGCGGCAACCGCGCAGGCACGATTCGACACGGATGCGGCTGGTGCGAAGACGGCTGTCGATCAGGTCCGTGCCGCGGCGCGTGAGGCGATGACCGAGATGGAGGTCATGCTCGAACAATTGCAGGCAGCTCCGCTCGAGAACGCGGGTCTCGTGGCTTCGGTCAGGAATCAGTGTGACGCGCTGGGATTTCGAACCGGTGCCCGCGTGACGTTCGACGTGGGAACGCTGCCCGCCGACAGCGCGCTCGACCCGGGTACACGCCAGGCACTCTTCCGGGTGGCTCAGGAGGCACTCGCCAACGTCGCCCGTCACGCCCGGGCGCGAAACATCAGCGTGTCGCTTGGCTTGATCGACGGGCAGTTCGTGCTCACCGTGCAGGACGATGGAAGTGGGATCAAACCTGAGGGAATGCAGCGCGGCATGGGCATGGCCAACATCGCAGCCAGGGCGGCGGAGGTCGGCGGAAACTTCGAAGTGGTGAGTGTTCCGGATCGCGGGACGACAGTCCGATTTTCCGTCCCTGTGCAGCAGCAACCGTATCTGAAGCCCTACGCACGACGGGCCATCGCGTGGAGCGTTGTACTCATCAGCTCCATCGTCTACGTGGCGATGGGGGCCCGAGTGCCGGGCACGTGGCTGCCGGCTACAGTCGTCCTGATTGCAGGCATCGCTGTCGCACGCTACGCGGTAGCCGCGTACCGGCTCCGCCGTTCGGTCGCCGCGTGAGCACGATCTCGATCGTCCTCGTCGACGATCATCGCGTCGTGACTCATAGCCTGAAGCTGTATCTGGAGTCATTTCCGGATCTGAAAGTCGTCGGCATTGCCGCAACCGGCGAGGAACTGCTGGACCGTCTCGACGAGTGGCAGCCGCAGGTCGTGCTGGTCGATCTGCTCATGCCCGGCGGCATCGATGGGCTCGAAACCACACGCCGCATTTTTCAGCGACAGCGAGAGACCCGAGTCGTCGCGCTGACGGCGTCGGTAGACGAGGCGCGGATGATGGGCGTGCTGCGCGCTGGAGCAACCGGCTACGTCCGGAAGGACGCCGATCCCGAGACCTTACTCGCTGCGGTGCGCGCTGTCGCTCGCGGAAAGACTTATATCGATCCGTCCATCGGTCGGACGCTGCTCGAGGCAGCGACAGCGGACGAGGTCTTGACTCCACGAGAGGTGGAAGTGCTGCGTCACGTCGCCCTCGGGCTCTCGAACAAGGAGATTGCCACCGCTCTCGTCGTCGGGGAAGAGACGGTCAAGACCCACGTTGGAAACGTGCTGGCGAAGCTGCACGTGGAGAACCGTTCGCAGGCGATCGTGCAAGCGCTCAAACTTGGGCTGGTTTCGCTGGATGAACTACAGTGACCGTTGATACGAGTATCGCCACGACGCCCAACACGACGACACGAATTATTGGAGGTCAATCCGTCGGCCAACGTCGTGTTGATCCGTCGGTGATTTCGTGGAGTTGTCATGGCTAGAGAGCATTCGAGCAGTCCCCGGATGTATACCGAGCTGGCGTCCTGGTGGCCGCTGCTGTCTGCACCTGAGGACTACCTCGAAGAGGCAACGTTCTACTCGAAGACCCTGCTCGCCGCGGTGGAACGACCGACCCGCACGCTGCTCGAACTGGGAAGCGGCGGCGGCAACAACGCTTCCCACATGAAGAAGCACTTTCAACCCTTGGTCCTCGTCGACCGCTCTCCGGGCATGATCGCGGTCAGCAAAACGCTGAACACGGATTGTGAGCACGTGATCGGCGACATGCGCACCGTTCGCCTCGAGCGTCAGTTCGACTACGTGTTCGTCCACGACGCCATCGTCTATATGACGACGACGGCTGACTTGCGGCAGGCGATTGAGACCGCTTTCGTGCACTGCGCCCCGGGCGGCGCGGCACTGTTCGCTCCGGACCACGTTCGGGAAAACTTCCGTGCCTCGACGGATCACGGCGGCCACGACGGAACGGACCGGGCCATGAGATTTCTCGAGTGGACCTGGGATCCCGATCCGTCGGACAGCACGTATACCGTCGACTACTCGTTTCTCTTGCGCGAACGGGACGGGTCGGTGCACGTCGAGCACGATCGACACATCGAAGGACTATTCTCCCGGAGCGAATGGCTCAGAATCCTGACCGAGGTCGGGTTCCAGCCGAGCGTGGTGCCGTTCGAACATTCCGAGCTCGAGCCTGGATCGGCCGAGGTCTTCGTCGCACTTAGAGGCTAAGGAAAATGAATTTCTTCTTTCTTCTTCCTTTTTTAGTGCCGATGGACGGGCGGCATGCCAAGCCGGCTGACGGTGTCGCCCTCGAAGTCGATCTCGATCAACACCACAGGCTCCTTGCCGACAACCCAACCGTCGTGGCCGGGATCGATAGCCACGATCTGCGGCGCCTTGTGTTCGACGATGCAGCCATCGGCGTACTCGATGTGGATCTCTCCGCGGGCCAGGAAGCCGACGTGAGCGTGCATGCAGAGATCGGTGCCGACCACCGGCTTCATGTCGACCGACCATCTGAACCCCGGCGGATAGATCATGCGCTTGATGCGCGCGTTGCCGGCGGGTCCTACGTCGAGCCGGACGTGCCCTACGTCGCGGCGCTGGGCACCGGTCACCGGTGCCAGAAGCGGATCTGAAGGTGCCCGCTTCGCGGGCTTCCGGACCGTCTTCCGACGCCGGGCCGTGACCGTGGATTTTCTGGATTTCTTGCGCGCCGCCTTTTTCTTCGCCATGCGCCCTCGCTTGTGAGCCGATGCGCGATGCTAGCACTGGATCGTTACGAGATCAGGAGGAATCTCCCACCGCTCTTGCGCTCCCGCGGCGCTCGAGTCCATGATCGCAAGTTCAGTGAACGAACCCGCTTCCACACCCAAGAGCCGCGCCGGTCGGGTAAAGAAAAACTTGAGGCTGGGCATGGCGCTAGCCTGGGCCGCCTCGCCACGGTCGCTCGTCCGATATTCGCTGCTTGGCATGCTCAGCGCCGCGATGCCTGCGATCACGGTGTATCTCGGAGCGGTCCTCGTCAATCGCATTGCCGACGCCCGGCTGCATTCTCTGCAGCTCCGCGACATGCTTCCCATCGTGGCCGGTCTGTGGGTAGCCACTGCCGTGCAGCGGGCGGTAGGCGCCTACATGGGCTACGGCAGGAATCTGTTCGTCCGCCGCGTGCAGCTCGAGGCGGAACGCCGCCTGCTCGCCAAGGCCGCGAAGGTGGATATCGGCCACTTCGACAATTCGGACTGGCACGACCGTCTGGCGCGAGCGAAGCGAGATGTGTCGTGGAGGCCGGGGGACCTGACCTGGTCGGTGCTGGGACTCTCGAGCAATCTGGTCACGATCGTGTTGATGGCCGGCCTTCTGGCGAGCCTGCACTACGTGCTCGTGGTTCTCGCATTGGCGGCCGCTCTCCTGTCGCTGGTGCTCGAACGCCAGGTGACGTCGCGCCTGTATGAGTTCTTCTACAAGGAAACGCCGGAAGAACGCGAGCGCGAATACATGGGCGATCTGCTGGCGCAGCCGCGCACCACGAAAGAGATCCGCGCCTACGTGCTCGCCGATTATCTGCTCGCTCGACATCAGCGGCTATCCGAAGATCTCTTTCACCTGAGAGAGCAGATGTACCGGTCGGCCACCCGCGTCTCGATGCTGACCGGGCTGGTGAGCGGGACGACGCTCGCGCTCGCCTATCTGTTCGTGGCGGCTCAGGGAGCCGCTGGCACGATCGATCCCGGTGGCGTTGTCCTGGTGATCGGCGCCTTCGCCTCGGTTGCCGGCACTCTCGGCAACATCTCCAGCACGTTCGTGGCTGTCGACCAGCACACGACGTTCCTCGACGACTACTTTTCGTTTCTCGCCATGGAACCGCTCGTGCCGGTGCCGGCCAAGCCGCAGCTCGTGCCGGCGCGTCTCACGGGCGGAATCGAGTTCGACAACGTGACATTCTCGTACCCTGGCGGAACCGGAACTGCCGTCGCCAACCTGAATCTGAACATCCGGAGCGGCGAGCTGATCGCGCTCGTCGGTGAGAACGGCGCCGGCAAGAGCACGCTCGTCAAGCTGCTACTCCGTTTCTACGATCCCGATCAGGGCTCGGTACGAATTGGCGGCGTGGACCTCAAGGATGTCGATCCGCAAACGCTGCGCAGTCGCATCGGCGTGCTGTTCCAGGATTACGCCAGCTACGAGCTGACGATCCGCGAGAACGTGATGTTGGGTCGACCGGACGACAAGGTGGATGACGACCGGGTAATGGAAGCGTTGCGAGACGCACGCAGCGACTGGCTGCTGCGGAAAATGCCAAAGGGGCTGGACGCCAAGGTGGGTCGGCTGTTCGAAGGGGGGCACGACCTTTCCGGCGGCGAATGGCAGCGGCTCGCGCTGGCTCGAATCATGTACCGCGACGCCGACATCTGGATCCTCGACGAGCCGACCTCCTCACTCGATCCGGAGGCCGAGGCAGGCATCTTCGCGGAATTGAAAGAAAATCTGCGAGGGCGCATCGGCATCGTAATCTCGCACCGGTTCTCGACGGTCCGCATCGCCGACCGGATTGCGGTCATCGCCGACGGCCGCGTGACGGAGCTCGGCACGCACGGGGAACTGCTCTTAGCGGGTGGACGATACTCGCAGCTATTCGAGTTGCAGGCAGCGGGGTATCGTTAGTCGACGGAGCGTGGGATACTTTCGCGCATGCGCAGCCGTATAGGGATCACCGTTACATGCCTTTCCCTCGTCGCGATCCGGCCACTCCTCGCCCAGGAGGCCCTTCCCGGCCGCAAGACCTTCGAAGCCCGTTGTGCGAACTGCCACGGGGCGGACGGCAACGGCGGGGAGATGGGACCGCCAATCGCCGTGCGTCTGTCGACCATCGACGACGGTCAGCTGGCCAAGCTGGTGCGCGAAGGTATTCCGGCCAAGGGCATGCCGCCGCAGCCCTTCGACGACCCGGAGCTCGGAGATCTGACCAAGTTCCTGCGCACCATCGAACGCACAGCGGACCCCATCGTGCGCATGACAGTGCAAACCACCGACGGCCGGACGCTCGATGGACAGGTCCTCGGCGAAGGCTTCGACGACCTGCAGTTGCGCACCGACGACAAGCGCATTCACCTGCTGCGACGTTCGGGCGAGCGCTTCCGTGAAGTCTCGGCTGGAACGGGGTGGCCCACCTACAACGGCGATCCGGGTGGGAACCGCTACACGACCCTGACCCAAATCAACAAGGAGACGGTGAGCCGCCTGGCGCCGAAATGGGTATTCCCCGTTCCCGACACGGGCCAGCTCCAGGTCACTCCCGTCGTCGTTGACGGCATCATGTACGTGAGCGCGCCGAACGAATGCTATGCCCTCGACGCCGGGAGCGGGCGGCGGCTGTGGCATTACAAGCGACCTCGCACGAAAGGGATCGTCGGAGGCAACGCCAATCGCGGTGTCGGCGTCGCCGGCGACCGCGTGTTCATGATGACGGACCACGCGCACCTCATCGCGCTCGATCGCTTCACCGGCGAGGTGGTGTGGGACACCACGCTCGACGACTGGCGGAAGAACTACGCCGCGTCATCGGCGCCGTTGCCGGCCGGCAACCTCGTGATCTCCGGCGTCTCCGGCGGTGAGCACGGCGCAAACGGATTCGTTGCCGCCTTCGATCAAGAGACCGGCAAGGAAGTCTGGCGTTTCTGGACGGTGCCGAAACCCGGAGAACCTGGTTCGGAAACCTGGAAGGGAAAAGACATCGAGCACGGCGGCGCACCGACGTGGTTCACCGGCAGCTATGACGCCGGCCTCGACATGGTGTACTGGCCGACGGGGAACCCCACCAAGGAGTACAACGGCGACGACCGTAAAGGCGACAACCTTTACGCCAACTCGATTCTGGCGTTGGATCGCAAGACGGGAAAGCTGAAGTGGTACTACCAGTTCACGCCGCACGATCTCTGGGATTGGGACGCTACGCAGACGTCCGTGCTGATCGATGCCGATTGGCAGGGACAGCCGCGCAAGCTGATGCTGCATGCGAATCGCAACGGGTTCTTTTACGTGTTGGATCGGCAGGACGGGAAACTGCTCCTCGCCAAGGCGTTCGTGAAGAATCTGACGTGGGCCTCGGGCATAGGGCCGGACGGACGTCCGATCAAGCTGCCCAATCAGGACCCCACGCCGGCCGGGACCAAGGTGTGCCCGTCGCAGGATGGCGCCACCAACTGGTTCTCGCCGTCCTTCAACCCGGCGACCGGACTCTATTACCTGCAGACGTTCGAAAAATGCAGCATCTACACGAAGAGCGACCAGGGCGAGTGGGAGAGCCTCAAGTCGTATCTGGGTGGCTCACAGAAAACGGCTTCCGATCCGAAACCGCAGCGCATCCTGCGCGCGATTGACATCCGCACCGGCGCGATCAAATGGGAGATGCCGCAGGCCGGCACGGGCAATACGTGGGGCGGCACGCTGACAACCGCGAGCGGCCTCGTCATCGTCGCCGAAGACGGTGGCGGCCTGATGGCCGTGGATGCGGTGACCGCCAAACCGCTGTGGCACTTCCAGACGAATCAGTCGTGGAAGGCGTCACCCATGACTTACATGTTCGACGGCAAACAGCACGTCGCGATCGCTGCCGGTTCGAACATCCTGGCGTTCGCGATCCAGAACTGAGCTCACATGCGCACCGGCATCGTCTTCGTTCTGACTCTCCTCGCCCTGCAGCCACCACCCGCCGAGATCCGCCTGATCGTCAAAGGCGATGACATGGCGGCCGGACACGGGATCAACGTGGCGACGATCGATGCCTACAAGCGTGGTGTGCTCACCACGACCAACGTGATCGTGCCGGGTCCGTGGTTTCCGGAGGCCGTGCGGCTGCTCAAGGAAAATCCGGAATTGGACGTCGGCGTGCATCTGGCGCTCACCAGCGAGTGGGAGAACGTCAAGTGGCGCCCGCTGACTCATGCCGCTTCGATCGTCGACGCAGACGGCTATTTCTTCCCCATCGTGCAACCGCGGCCCGGCTTTGCGGCCGGAAAGAGCATCAAGGAGAGCGGCTGGAAGATTGACGAGATCGAACGCGAGCTTCGCGCGCAGCTGGACATGGCGAAGCGGCACATCCCGCAGGCCACTTACACGTGGAACCACATGGGGTTCACGTCGCTGGCGCCTGAGGTACAGGCCGTCGTTGCCCGCCTGAGCAAGGAATACGGTCTCGTGGTGCCGTCAGACCTCGGCGTTCAATTGCTCTTCCGTGTCTACGAGAGCAAGGACTCGGGCGCCATGAAAGCCGACAAGCTTGCGGCAAAGCTCGAAACTATCGGCCCCGGACTGTGGGAGCACATCGACCACGCGGCAACCGACGATCCCGAGATGCGGGCGTTCGGACATCTTGGATACGAGTGGGTGGCTGCCGATCGGAGCGCGGTGCTCGAAGCGTGGACCAGCCCGAAAGTACGGGAAGTCATCACGCGGCGCGGCATCAAGCTGACGAACTATCGAGAGCTGACCAAAAAGTAGGCGTTCAGCTCAGGAACTGCCTTCCGCAGCGCATCCACCAGCAGCTGCGCGACGACCTCGCTTCCCTTCGCATTCAGGTGCGTGCGGTCGACCTGGCCTTTGTCATCCCGCGGGCTGAGATCCGCCCACACCTCGTCGCCTGCATGTTCCGCATCCGCGGTGGTGATCGCGTGCAGGTCGACGAGCGGAACGCTCTTCTCTACCGCCAGCGCCCGCACCGCTTCGACGTAAGGGGTTTGAGTTGTCCGGATTGTGCCATCTTCGTTGTAGATGCGTCGGACGAGGGACGTCACCAGAACCGCCTTCGCGCCGATGGCGCGCGCCTCATCCACGTAGCGCGTCATATTCGCCCGGTAGGTGGTTTTGGGATCCGTCTCGCGCTCCGGTCCCTTGCCCGGTTCGTCGTTGTGGCCGAACTGAATGAGATAGTAGTTCCCGCGTTTCGCCAGCGCCTCTTTCCAACGGCCCTCGTCGATGAAGCTCTTCGAGCTTCGACCGTTCGCCGCGGTGTTGACCACTTCGGCGGCGCCGGTCACGAGTTTCCGGAATCCACCACCCCAGCCCGAGTCGTCAGTGACCGTCGAGTCGCCGACGAGGACGATCCGAATCGAGGGTCTGATCGATTGCGGGTGCAGCGGAGATGTCGCAGCAAGAATTAGCAGGACCGTGACAACGGGCATGGTGGCTACCACGTGACGCATCATCGAATTCTAGTCGGCGACAGCTACCGCCCGCTGCATTGCTTGCCAAAGACCCACAGGAGAAGACGAGAAAGGGAGAAACTTATTGATCTCCCTTTCTCCCGTTCTCCTGTCGATCTTCGACAAGCGAAGACCCCTGGTGCCTACCAATGCGTCAACGATCCGTCCGGACGCCTGTACACGTTCCGTCGACCCGGCTCGGTGACCTCACCAATCATCGTCAACTGCTTCATGTCAGCGGTGACGCCAAGCCCAGGGCGTTCATTCGTGTAGGCCTTACCGTTCTTGAAATCCAGGCACTGCGGCAGGTAGTCGATGGGGCGGCCGCCGTAGTTGTATTCCAGCATCACCGGGCCCGAGAACGACGACAGGCAGTTCACCAACGCCGCCGTCGCAATCGGCCCGGTGAAGTGCGGGACGATGCCGACGGCGTGGGTTTCGCAGATGCCGGCGACTTTCATCATCTCGGTGATGCCGCCCACGTTCGGCAGCGTGGACCGGATGAAGTCGACGTCATGACTTTCGACCAGCCGGTTGAAGTCCCATTTCAATCCCCACTCCTCGCCGTGCGTCAGCGGTACCGTCGTCATCTGTCTGAGCTTGGGGATGTCCTGGAGCGCATGTTCGTCCCGAACGGGATCTTCGACGAAGAACGGCTCGTACGGCTCCATCGCCTTGCAACATCGGAGCGCGTCGTTCAGGTCGAAGCGCTGATGAAGGTCGATGCACCAGTTTCCATCAGGCCCCACGCCCTCGCGGACGTCCTTGCAGTCCTGTTCGATTCGGCGCACGGCGGTTCTCGTGTCGTACACGTCCCCGATCGGGACGTCGCCGGCGCCCATGCGAAACGCCCGATAACCAGCTTCCATCGTCGCCCTGGCACGTTCCCGCAGACTCAATTTGGCGTCGGCGGCCGCGCCGGCCGGACGGGCGCCGCCAGTGGCGTAGCACTCGCAATAATCGCGGGCCGTGCCGCCCAGCAGTTCGTGAACGGGCAGGCCCAGCGCCTTGCCCTTGATGTCCCACAATGCCAGGTCCAAGGCTCCGAGCGCGTGCGTCTTCTCGCGTCCTGGCGGGTAGAACCACGCGATGTACGCTTCCTGCCAGATCGCCTCGATCTTGAACGGATTCTTGCCGATAAGCGTGCCGGCGCACTGTTCGAGCGTGTCCTTCGAGCCGCCCTCGCCGATGCCGGTGATGCCGATGTCGGTCTCCACCGTGACGACCATGTTGCTCTGATTGAAGAGCGGGTTGAAGTTCGGCGGCCGATAGATTCGCACGCGGGTGATCTTGCCCTTGGGCAGTGCGGCGAGCAGCCTGGCAGGGCGCATCATGGCAATCGCGGGTGCGGCGGCGACCGATCTGAGAAACGTGCGCCTGTTCATACGTTCTGCTCCTTGGGGTCAGATCTTGTTTCTTGCACGAGTGTCCTCGCCGGAGGTCACACTCGTGCAAGAAACAAGATCTGACCCCCAAAGTCAGGGTCCATCAGTGGGAATCGCAGTTCCCGAATACAACTCGATGCGCTCCAGCGTCATCCGCACACCGTCGTTCACGTAGAACCGATACTCCAGAGCACGCACGTCGTCTGGAAGCTTGAAATCAATCTCCGCCAGCAGATGGCCCGACATGCTGGCGCCCAACACCACGGGCTGACGCGCAATCTGCTGGTCAGGTCCCAACCACACTTCCACGAACCCAACCTTTCCACCGGGCGCGTCCTCGACCGTCCCCAGCCACCGTGCGCGATAGGCTCCCCTCCTCGCCGGTATGCCGGGACCGTATTCGAGATAGCCGGATCGGCCGGCCGCCTTCAGCGTTCCCGCCGTCGCATCGCGTTCGCCAACGTCGGTGATGAAGCGTTCGTTGTCGGCACGAATGGACAGCGCGATCTGACGGCGTTTCGCATACACCTCGTGGAAGTTTCGGTATCTTCCCAGGTTGAAGGCGAGGATGTCCTGGATACGGCTGCCGGTGAAGAGCGGCCCGCGGGTGATGCGGCGGACACGATCGTAGAAGTCACGCAGGAACGGATCGTCGACGAGATTCCGATCGGCGTTGACCGAGTCGAGGTAGCCGTCGGGAATGTCCCTGAAGAAGTGTCCCGCATAGAACTCGAAGTAGTAGCGGGGTGACACCGGAAGGCGGGCGAGAAACGGATCGGACAGCGCGTTTCTGTCGACCAGGAACTTCGACGGTCCGGCATAGAGTCCATAGAAGCCGATGCTGCCCTGAACGGTGACCTTCTGCTCGGAGTTGCGGAAGCTGGTGCCCTCTCGAACCCATACGAAGTCGGGCAACTGGCGGAACGGGCTGAAAAACAGGACGTTGGTTGCCTGATGGTAGTAGCCGCGCTCGTCTTTGATTCCGTTCTGGGTTCGCCATGGCCACGCGGCCTCATAAGTGGCTGTCGTTTTGATTGGGGCGATCGGAACCAGCACGTTGTAGAGGACGAGCGCGCCGGCAGCATATGGCGCCAGCGATCCGACCTCGCGGGAGATCACCATCACCGCGACGAGGAACGGCATGGCGAAGAACCGGCCGCTCATGAAGTCGCCGCCAACCGAAACTGTGTACAGCACGTAGAGCAGGGCGGACATCGCCGCACGGCGGCTCGGGCCGCTGCCTCGGGCGGCGACCACGCATGAGAGTGCGATCGTGCCGAGCGTGATCGGATCGTGGCTGATGCCGTTCAGGACGTAAGCGAGGCCCTGCCGATACACCAGGAAGGAGGGGACGCCCGTCGCCACCTTGGCGTAATAGGTATTCGGCAGCGGGAAGCCGTAATAGATCGTCGCGAAGGCCAGCCAGACGAGCGCTGGCGAGGCCCCGAGCGCGACCACCCCCAAGGTCGGCCACGTTCGCGTGCGCAGACAGCGCCACACGCTTTCCGCAAGGTGCACCACATACAGCAGCACCGCATCGGGTCTGTTCAGGAACGCCAGCGACGCAAAGAGAACAGACCGCCGTAACTCGCGGACATCGGGCACGCTCTCGAGGGGCTTGTCCAGATATCGCGTGTAGAACAACACCAGGAGAAAGTAACTGAGCGGATATTCCAGGCCGGACGATGAATAGTCGATGAACGCTTTCGAGCTGATCAGCCACAGCACCAGCACCGCTGCACGCAGGGCGCTGTTGGACCATTTGATCAGCATCCATATCGTGGCGGCGGTGAACGCCCACGAGACGACATTCTGCGTGAAGAAGAACTCGCGTGTGACGAAGTGCGCCGCGGAGATGACGAGCATCCAGAGTGGATGCGTGTACGCCTGTACGCGCTCGTCGGGATTGAACGTGAGCCCGAAGCCGTGGACGAAGTTCCAGACGGTGCGAAACGTGATGTAGGCGTCGTCGCCGACCCACGCGTTGGCCAGGTAGGTGTAGGTAAAAATCAGCAGCAGCGCGGCGCGAGTCGTGGTTCCTGAGACGTCGGTTTCGCGATATGGCTCTCCGGGGATGACGGCCGGAATCACGGCCGTACGATGAGGCCTCACCGCGGCAAAATCAAGAGGCGACCGCACGGCCGCTCGTCATATCGTCCGCTCCTTCACCAGTTGCGCGGCGTGCGCCTGCACCTTCCGCACCGCATCGGCCACGTCGTCCATGTCCTTCCGCGGTCCGAGAAGCATCGTCTGTGTGAGCCAGATCGCTTCCGAACAGAGGCGATCGTTTTCCGGACAACGGCTTCGATCGAGGGTGATGTCGAGCTGCTGCTTCGAATACAGCTTCCGCATGCCCGGAGTCGAGAGCGCGGCCTCGAGAAACGGCTCCTTGTTGAGCGGCGAGTATCCGCTCGAAGCCGGCACGCCTTCTGCGCCGAGCGCCTTGAGGAATGCCGCCCGCGGCAGCCCAGCGAACCGGCTGGCATCGTAGCGGAACATGTAGAGGTGATACGCGTTGCGCGTGCAGCCGTCGTACATGCGCGCAGGCGTGATGCCGGGGATCTCCTTCAGCAGGCCGGTGAGATATGCCGCGTTCTGCTCGCGAATCCGCGACTGCGCCTCGAGCCGGGTCATTTGTGCCATCAGCAGCGCCGCCTGAAACTCGGTCATGCGGAGATTCGCGCCCGGGCTGCGATACGAGAAATCGGCGCCGGTGTTGCGCCGGCCGCGGCTGTTGTTGTGGAAGCGATAACACGTTTCAACGAGCTCGTCGTCGCCGGTGAGGATGGCACCGCCCTCGCCTGAGTTCAGGTTCTTGCTCGCCTGGAAACTGAAGCAGCCCGTTCGGCCGTAGCTGCCGACCTTGCGCCCCCGCCACTCTGCGAGGTGCGACTGGCACGCGTCCTCGATGACGGGAACGGCGCGCTTTTTCGCAATGTCCAGAATCGTGTCGAGGTCGGCGGCGGCGCCGCCGAGGTGCACGGGAATGATCGCGCGCGTGTTCGCCGTGATCGCCTGTGCGACCTTCCGTGCGTCGATCTGAAAGGTCTCGATATCGCTGTCGACGAAGACCGGCAGTGCGTGCATCAGCAGCACCGTGTTCACCGTCGCCACGAACGTGTAGGGCGGGACGATCACCTCGTCGCCCGGCCCGATACCCAGCGCGGCCAACGACGTAATCAGCGCACTCGTCCCGTTGGCCGTGGCCAGGCAGTGCTTCGCACCGGTCAACGTGGCATAGGACGCCTCGAACGCCTCGACGTTCTTCCCTCTGAACCACTTGCCGCTGCGAATCAAGTCGACGAGAGCGCGCTCCTCGCGTTCGTCGGCAACCGGCCATGCCGGGAAAGGCGTGCGTCGCACCGGCGTTCCGCCAAGGAGCGCGAGACCCTTCGATGCGCCCGCACCAGCCGACGACTGTGCTCGAAGTCGTCTGGGCGCCCCGACCAACGCAGTGCCCGCGGTCACCGTCCCGAGGAATTTGCGGCGACTGATTCGCTTTGTCATATCAGCTTTACCGTAGGCCCGGCCTTCAGGCCGGGCGTTAGAAAACCGACTCGTTGCTGATCCGTGGACGCCCGGGCTGAAGCCCGGGCCTACTTCACCATCTCCGCCACTTCACGAACGATCAACTCCTCGACTCGTTCGGTGAATGGAGCCGGCCGCCCATAATAGATCATCGCATCGCCACCCTCGTATCCTCCCTCCCGCCACACACGGGCGGACGGCACGTAGCCGAAGACATCGTTGCTGTATCCGGCGACCCACATGCGCCGCTGTGGATACTCCTTCGCGAGGCGCAAGGCGTAGTCGACGACGACCTCGCCACCGAGCGCGACGAGCGTCAGGCCGTCGGCAAACTGCCACACCTGTATGGGATCCGGCTGCGCCGCCGGCAGGCGGCCGTCGCGCGCGATGGCCGCCTGCATGAGGGCGGCGTGTCGTTGGAGGTACACGTCCTCGATATCGAGTTGCTTCCTCCACCGCTCTCGCGCCTCGGCGTCGATGAACGGCAGATCGACCGTGCTGAACGCAGTTCGCAATGACGGAGGCACGGGCGTCATTGCACCGAGCGCACGATCGACGGCATCGGCGAGTGCTGTGCCGTGCGCCTCCACGAGTTCCGCGGTTCCGCGGGGGCTCGGATTGGCGTCCGCCCCGCATCCGGTCACGAACAGCGCCGTGGTGCCGGGATGCCGCTTCTCCAGGACGGCCTGCGCCACGCCCGCGTAGTCGCCGTGGTACTGCACGAAGCTGTCGCCGAGCGTCGTGTTGTGGCAGGCGTAACCGAAGACGACGGCCAATGGTTTGCCGTCTTCCCGCGTGATTCGAAGAACCGGCACGGTGTGATCGACGGGGCCATGGGGCGTGAACTTCACCCGGCGATTCGCGGCAAACGTCGCCTCGCCACGTGCGAACTCGATGCGTGCCGGGCGCAGGGCCGAAATGGCGTCGTCGATCAGTCGAATAAGAGTCTCGTCGAGCCACGAGGTATACGCGCGGATCGCTGTCCATTGCTCCGACGACAGTCCGTACGCCACCGACAACTGCTCGTCGACCACCGGGCCGCAGTGCGTGTGGCTGGCGTTGAAGAAGAGATCGGCGCGTTGGAGGCGATGCCGCCGCTGCACTTGCCTGGTCACGTGAGCGGTGCTGCGGGCGGTGACGCCAAGGAGATCGACGGTCACCAGGACGGCCGGCGCCTGGCGATCGACCTGCACGGCGAGAGCCTTTGCATGGAGAGGGAGGGCAACGCCCTGCGCCGCCTGCTTGCGCCGGGCGAAGCCCGCCATCCACAGCGAGCTCTTGGGCGTGATGTCACCAGTCGACACGCCTGCCCGCCAGGTGGACTTGATCTGCGGAGCCGCGAGGGTTGACGCAGCCAAGGGCGCGCCGGCGGCTATTGAGAGGAACTGGCGACGATTCATGAGTCAAGTGTCTCGCGTTTCCCCGCTGTCAGGAAACGAAGACGCTCAACTCAGAATGTCTGTCTTGACGTGTTTTTTACTTCCAGCCGCACTCCCGGGCGACGGGCTCGATGAGCGGAGCGAGCCCGGCCACGTTGAACTGGGCGACGACCGGTCCAACGTTGTGGGGTGTATATCCGACCCGCAGCGTTCGGGCGTTCAGGAGACGCTGGGCAAATTTGGCGCCGTCGCGGGCAAACAGCGCGTCGTGCTCCTCGGAATCTGGCCAGCGCTCGCTCACGTTCGCCCCATCGTCGAAGCCGAGAGTGACGGTGTGATCGTCGCTCTGCGGCTCGATCTTCATCGCAGATTCGGTGACGACAAATACTTCGGTTCGGCGCCCCATGCATCGGACGACCAGCGCCGGACGAACGGTCCGCATCCACACCGAAACCGTATTCTCCGCAGGCAGCTCGAAAGCCACGCTTTTGCGTCGGTTGCCAACCCAATACGAGCTGTTCGTATTGCTCCATTTCTGCGTGGCGGACGCGGTTGTCGGACCACCTCCGACAGCCGGTGATTTCGTGGCGGGGACGGCTGCGGTAGCGGTCGGGGCGGAGATCACGAGCGGACAGTAGTCCCAGACTCATGATGCCGATGCCGACCACGGCAAACACCGCGATCAAGGCGGGATTCATCCGCTTTCGCGCCACGGCAACCGGCGCGTCAGCCGGGAGCGGAGACTCAGTCGGCTCCTCGAGGAGCGGAGACTCCGTCGGCTCCACGGATGGAGAAACCGGTGTAGCCACTGCCTGCGCCCAGTAGGCACAGTCGTCGCAGAGGGTGGCCGTTTCCTCGATTTCCCGGGCACAAGACGAACACTGATTCAAGCGCACACCGCCTGTACATTCCTGCACCGCGAGACACGCCGCGGCTGGACGTCCCTCCGGCAAGGGCTGTACCAGCAGAAGGGGCAACTAATGTTGAGGTTAGGGGCGGAGGGGCGGTGATCGACGCGCAGAACTGGTGTCACTCTGACAACTCTGTGAACCGGCGTCATCATTTGACAATCGAATAGCAGTAACAATCGCGCGGCTTGTCGCTGATGTTCGGGTGCAGCAGCCAGCTGCGCAGCGTCCCTTCGCGCTGCATCCCGACGCGCTCGAGCACTCGCGCCGAGGCAGGGTTGTCGACGTCGCACGTCGCCCACACGCGATAGATATCCGGCTGGGCGAGCGCCCACCGGACAACGGCATTCAACGCCTCGCTCATCAGGCCCTGCCGCCATCGCGCGCGGGACAAGGCGTAGCCGACGGCGATTGTCGCACCGCTTACTCTGATCTCAATCAGCCCGACGAACCCGCCGTCGACCTTCGACCACAAACCCCAGGGAAAGGACGTGCCCTCCAGCCATCCCTTCTCACAGTTCCGGAGGAACACGAGCGTCTCATCGACGCTCTGATGCGGCCGCCAGGTCATGTACTTCGCCACGGCCGGATCGCGGGCATAGTTCTCGAACATCACCTGCGCGTCGCCTGACGCCGCAGGCCGGGCCGTCAGTCGTTCGGTCTCCCAGAACGCTTTAGGTCTCACCGCCATGCTCGTGAGCGCTATCGTACGTCCTGCACTATCGCTCAGGGTCGCGGCCGGCGCAACATCGGCACCATTGGCGGTGACGAACCGACCTGAATCTTGCCGATGGCTTCAAACCCGTGCCGCTGATAGAGGGTGATGTTGCGGGGATTCGTCGACTCGAGATACGCCAGGGACTGCTCGCGATCGCACCGGCGAAGCGCGTGGGTCATGAGCGCGTCGCCATAGCCCCTCCCCTGATGTGCGGGATCCACGCCGATGAGTGGCAAGTACCAGTGCGGCTCCTCGGGATGGTATTTCCCCATCTGCTCCATCATCGTCAAAAGGTCGCCACGAATCGCCGACGAGACGGTCTGCTCCACGATCTGCCCGAGCGCGTCCTCGTCCGGATGTTCACCAGGAGGCAGCCACAAAGCCGCGCCGGCGTAGTTCTCAGTACAGAAGGCACTGTCGCGGGTGAACGCTGCGCCTCCGAACGCCATCGTGAAATTGGGCATGCCGGTCAGGTACTGACGGGCATCCGGCCAGCACCAGCGCGCCACCGGATCGGCGGCAAAGGCCAAGACCACGGTGTCGACTGCGGACGCCCGATCAGCTGATGTCGCCGTTTTTACCTTTGGAGCTTCCATGCATTCCTCACTACCGCGCGGGTTTCGGCAGCGGCTGGCCCGGGACTTTTTTCCCCAGATCGAAGTCGGAGGCGCGCAGCCCCTTGCGGAAGCCATCGAAGCCGTAAAAGGACGGGATGTACTCATCGACGTATGTCACGTCCGCCTTCGCCGGAACGTCGAGCCCGAGGCCCCAATACACGCCATTGACAATCAGTCGGCGCAAACCTTCATTCTCCAGATCCGTCGCCGACCCCATCGTCGTCGTCAGAATGCGGTTGGTCGTGCCGTTGTCGTTCTTGTGCATACGCGTCCAGACCACGGCCATCGGCGGCTCGTTGACAGCCTGTTCCTGTTTGTCGGTCGAGCGCACCTTTCGATAGTCGGCTGGATCCGATTCAGGCGTCAGGCTCTTGAGAACCAGCCCACGGACGAGGATCGTGGCGTCGGCCGGTGGGTAAGCCTCGTAGACATCCGTGTCGCCGAAGATATTCGTGACCCCGCGCAGCAGTGGATGTCCCTTTTTTGACGCTTCGACGACTCCACGCGTGGCTTCCACTTTGTGCCTGCCCCAATGCGTCCAACCACGTTTCTCCCAGCACCCGCTTGCCGAATCCGCCTCGATTGTTGTAGTTCCACGCCTCCCACGGACTCCCCTTCGGAAATCCGTTGAAGGCGTGCGTGCTCGTCCGCATCGCCACGATCGGTTTGCCGGAACGCAGAAAGTTGTCGAAGCGGGTCATCGTCTCATCCGACCAGGCGCGGAAGCGCAGCGACATGACGATGGCATCCGCCGTGTCGAGGGCGGTGGGATCCGAAAGCGACTTGGCTGCCTTGGGGTTGATGGTGCCATCCGGATCGACCGAGAACAGCACCGTGCTCTTGAACCCGTGACGCTGGCTGAGAATCTTGCCCAGCATCGGCAGCGCTTCCTCGCTCCGATACTCCTCGTCGCCGCTGAGCAGCACGACGTGCTTGCCTTTGCCGGCCCCCGGCTTCGCCGGATAGCTGACGCTCGTGTCAGGCTGGCCAAGCGGCAGCACGCCGAGCGAGGCGATCAGCACGATGAAGACGCGGGCTCTCATGATTCGCTCCTCAGCACCAGCCATGCGGCCAACGCGGCGGCCTTCTGTTCTGCGCGCCACGGCCCATCCACTCTCTCGCGAAGTTCCGCCACTCTCGTTCGGACGGCCGGCTCCGGCTGCCGGAAGATGCCTGCCGCTGACGGGTACAGATCACGTTCGCGCCAGACGCAACAGGTTAGAGAGCTTCGAGCGGCACCGTCTTCGACGACCGTACGGAACAAGCGGCCCTCGAGCGCATGGATTCGAATGTGCGCGTTCGCGATGCGCTCCGGATCTGTCAGGCTGCCGACCACGATGCCGACGCCCTGCAGGCGATGTCCGCCGTCACGATACCCCTGAAACAGGTCGGCAACCGAACGTCTGCCGAAACGCTCGACCGAGGCAACGAGCGCTGACAGCTCACGACCGCTGCTGCGCGCGGTGCCAAAGCCGGCATGATACGGCTGACGAGCGTCTGGGTTTCGAGGATCGCTGAGGTCGATCTTCCGGCTATCGGACACGACGGGTGACGCCACGGAACCAGTCAGCAGGACAACACTGGCCCAGCCGGATTTCACGGTGAAGCCGACGGCGCCGGAAGCCGATCGTGGCGATTTCACAAGGTCCAGCCCACTAAGGAGTCGAGGGTTCGTGCATCAAGAGCTTCTCGATCAGGATCTCGTCGACATACCGTCCGTCGATTCGGGCGTGCCGCCGGGCTGTGCCGATCGTCACAAAGCCTTGAGCGAGATATGCCTGCAGTGCGGCATGATTGTCAGCTCGCACGAAGCTGAAGAATTTCTCGTATCCCTTGCGCCGGGCTGCGTCGAACGTTGCGCCGAATAGACTACGGCCGATTCCCTGGCGACCGAACTCCAGGTCAACATAGGTTCCAATGGTGCCGACGTGGTCGAAGGCCGACGTGTATGTCGCGAACGGCTCCACGATCTGAAACCCGAGCAGTCTTTGATCCGAACGAACGGCAACTTTCCAGATCCCCCGCTGCGGAAAGTTGAGCAGGTAATCGCGCTCGGCCTCGACGGTCAGGGGTGTGTCGAGGGCGGTGTACACACGCGCCTCGATGATCGGATTGAGAATCCGGACAATGCCCTCGGCGTCGCCCGTGTCGGCATCGCGAACCACGATCGGCATCAATCAAGAGTACAAAAAACTTGGGGCGATGATCCTGCGATCATCGCCCCGACTTCGTCAAAACTACGCCGAGCAAGCCCGCAGCCTTCGACAGGCTCGAGTCGCCCCGAGCCCGAGGCCCGAGCCCCCGACAAGAAGTCGCCCTAGAAGGAGAACCGCAGGCCGAAGCGGATCTGCCGTTCGAAGTACGCCCCGGACGTCGCGGTGCCGAACGTGCCGTTAATGCGCATGAAGCTGCCGCTGGTCACGCTGCTCTGCGGGTTGCTGAACTTCGGCGTGTTCGTGATGTTCGAGGCTTCGACGCGGAACTCGAGGCGGCGCGCCCCGCCCATCGGGAAACGCGCGGAAGAGCGACATGTCGAGATTGACTCCCCCAGGACCGCGGAACTGGTTGCGACCGGTGTTGCCGAAACGGACGCCCTGCGGCTGCTGCCCACGCGGCCGGATCGTAGTAGAACCCCGACGCCGCCAATCTCGCCGACGTGAGTCACCTCACCGACGAGGTCGGCAGTCTGCTGGTTGCTCGGCATGTTCACGATGTTGCCGTTGGCCGTGACCGTAAACGGCAGACCCGAGAACGCGGCGAACGTTCCGTTCAGCTGCCAGTCGTTGACGATCGCGCGGGCGACGTTGCCGTGACTGCCGTTGCTCTGCCACGGGAGCTGATAGACGGCCGCGACGTGGAAGTTGTGCGTCCGGTCGAAACCGGCCAGCGCGAAGTTGCGATCGAACTGGCTCGGCGAGTTGAAGGTCACGCCGGCGCCGTCGTCGTCCGCCATGTTCTCGGCCTTCGACAGCGTGTAGGCGCCTTTGATCAACAGTCCCTTCGTGAAGGGTTTGTTGATGACCACCTGCAAGGAGTGATAGCGCGTCTCCAGGCCGCTTTCCATGCTGTCCAGGGCGATGTTGCGCCCCCGTGACGCGTAGGGCCGGCTGGCGTTGCCTCCGCCGATGACTGTCGGTGCGTTGATATCGAGGATCATGTACCCGCCGTCGCCGCGAGTACCGACGTAAGCCACGTCGACGGCGATGTCCATCGGGAGACGGCGTTCATAGGCGACGTTCCACGACTGGATCGTACCGCGGTCGATGTCACCGGGCTTGGGTGTTCGCATGGACACCGCGTTCGGAAGCGGCAAGCGTCCGGTGTTCAGATCGGGGAGCGCAATCGTCGGAATGCCCTGGTCGAGCCTGTTGAACCAGCTGAACGGCTCGTTCTGCTGGAAGTTCGCGGCGATGGTGAGCGGATACTGTCCACGCATCGGCCGCGTCCACGGCAGCGGGTTGTAGGTGACGCCGTATCCCGTACGGAACACGTTGTTGTCGTTCAGGCGGTAGATGGCTCCGACGCGCGGCGCGAAATTGTCTTTTCCGGCCGAGAAACCAAGATTCGTCGGGTTGCCGCCGCGTCCGCCGAGCAGCACCTCCAGGGTATCGAGATCGACTCGCTCGATACCGCGGTCCTGGCGTTGCATGATCGGGTAGTACTCCCAGCGCAGCCCGAGGTCGAACGTCAGTTTCGGACTGACCTGCCACCGGTCACGAATGAAGAGTCCGTGCTGCCACTCGCGGCCGGTCAACAGCTCGTGCTGGATGCTCTTGCGGGCGTTGCTGACCAGACCGAGCAGGAACGACGCGTAGTTGTTGTAGAAGTTTCCCGTCTGGGCGCCGGTCCCGCGCAGCGACGTCGGGCCGCTCGCGAACTGGAAACGACCGCGCGGGTTGTCCACTTCCGGCTGCCAGTGGTTCAGCCACAGGAAATTCATGGAGTAGCCGGCACGAATGTCGTGACGGCCTTTGACCTTCGTGAGGTTCGAGGAGACGGAGAACACGCGCTCGTCGCGCCACACCGGGGTCCAGTTATCGTTGTTCCCGAGGTTGGCAAACCCGGTATTCTCGAACCACGGGAACCCCGCGTACCGCTCGTCGCCGATGCCTTGATCGTTCGTGCCCGGGATGCCCAGCACGTCCAGGCCGATGTTGCCCTGGAAGTAGTCGGCGCCAAACGACTCGTGCGGCTGCCGCGAGAAGCCCACCGTGGTATCCCAGACGAGGGTCGGTGACAGCGTCCACGTCTGTCCGAACGTGCCCAGGTAGACCTTGGTGCGCCCGCCGTCCTGGTTCTGACGGCAGCTCGGGACCGAAGTAATACGTCAGATCGTCAACAACCGCGCGCATATGGCTGAACTTACCCCAGATCTGATGCGTCGGCGTCCGGTTGAAGTTGATCTTGACGTCGTAGTTGTCGCGATCCGTCGTCCGCTGTTCCTCACGCAGGTAGTTGTTCGTGAGATTGCCGGCTCCAGTACCGCCGGAGTTTGGCAGCGGATAGTAAGTGTTGAGCTTCTGCGGCGATTGGTGGAGCCGGTCCGCGGGAATGATGTTGTTGGGAAATGGCGTCCGGCCCGTGCCGTCCGGGTTACCGGTCATCGGGTCGTAGATGAGTCTGCAGAGACCCGTTCGCGTTGCGGGCGTTGCTGAAATCGCCGGCGCGAAGCGCCGCGGTCGGCACGCTCCGGTTGTTGAAGAACTGGAGATCCTGTTTGTAGCCCTCGAACGACGCGAAGAAGAACAGTCGGTTGCGCTGAATCGGTCCGCCGACCGTGCCGCCGTAGATGTTGCGGGTGATCGGCAGCTTGGGCGGCTTGCCGTTCGGATCGTTGCCGAAGAAGTACGGCGTCGCGTTCAGCTTGTCGCTGTTGTAGAACTCGAACGCCGATCCCTTGAACTGGTTGGTACCGGATTTGGTGATGACCGTGACTGCCGCGCCGCCAGCCATCCCCTGCTCGGCGTCGAAGTTATTGGTCGAGATGTTGACGGTGTCGATCGTCTCGGCCGGCGACACGTAGACGTTGTGATGGGGCAGCCAGATGTTGACGTTGGTGGCCCCGTCGGTGCTTCGTCCCGTTGTTGTTGCGATTCTGCCCGTTGACGTTGGTCGAGAGCGATCGGGCCGGCGTGTCGGTTTCCGCGTTCTGAAACACACCTGGCGTCGCGCCGGGGACGAGATTGATGAGCGCCTGGTAGTTGCGGAACCCGTTGAGCGGCAGCGACGTGATTTCTGCCGACTTCAGCTCGGTGTGGACGTCCGCCTTGTCCGTCTGCAGCAGTTCCGCCGCGGACTGCACGGTGACGGTCTCCGTCAGAGCACCGACGTCGAGCTTCACGTCGACGCGGCTGATCTGGTTGACGCTGACCGGCACGTTGGTCTGGACGAATTCGCGGAATCCGCTCAGCGACACCTTGATGTCGTAGGCGCCGGCCTGCACGTTGGTGAACGAGTAGATTCCGGAGTCGTTGGTGACCGTTTCGCGCGACAGGTTCGTTTCCTTATGAGTGATCGTGACAGTCGCGGCGGGGACGGTTCCCCCGGTCGAATCGGTCACGGTCCCAGTAATGCCGCCATACAGCACCTGGCCGCTGGCGGGCGAAGCTGCAATGAATGCGAGGAAGACGCCGACGATTGCGATTCCGGACACTACCCGAACGTGGCGGTCGCCCACTACCCACCTCCTCGATGTTTCATCCGTCCAGACACGCAAAAGAGTGGACGGGAACATCCCGCCTCTCCTTATTAAGAGGTCGACAACTGTGCCGCAGAAGCGCACTCCGGACTGAGGGTCGCACTTCGGATCGAGCATATTGCCCGTTATTGCAGCACTTACCGCGCGATTATGGTCGTTTCGGGACGGCTGTCAAGCCGCCAGGCTCCATTCCGGGTCCTGGGACGGCCTCGGGCCAACGTCAGGGCCTGAACCCTTGTTGAGCTCAGCGGCTTTATCTGCTTGATAGGATGGACGTTGTCGGCCATGATGCAATTTGAGTGGCGGGGCTGGCCATCGCGAGAACCAACGGCGTGCGACCTCCGAGGCGAGCTCGATGGTTGCTAGAAAATAAAATATCAGCTGCCCAGTAACGTGGCGATCCGGCACGCGCTCCGCGGCCGACTGGCGTGACGGAATCGCTGCCTCACGATCACCAGACCCGGCATACCTCTTCTTTGTACAGAGGCTTGCCGGCCGTGCAGGCGAACGCCTGCCGGAATTCGGGCATGTTGATGACCAGGCCGTTCACGCGGTATTTGTTCGGCGAATGCGGATCGGTCATCGCCGACAGTCTTTCTTCTTCCGGTCGGGTGTTCTCGCACGCCCACTGGGCGTTGCCGATGAAGAAGCGCTGCTCGGGCGTCAAGCCGTCGCGCGCCGCCAACGACTGTCCAGCGGTCTGCGCTTTCCACGCCATCCAGGCCAGAATCAATCCGCCGAGATCGGCCACGTCTTCGCCCAGCGTCAGCTTTGAATTGATCTTGATGTCGTCCACGATCACGTACTGCGCATACTGATTGGCGACGCAACTCGCACGACGTTCGAACTCCACGGCATCCTGTTTCGTCCACCAGTCGCGCAGATTGCCATCGGCATCGAACTGCCGTCCCTGGTCGTCGAAACCGTGCGTGAGCTCGTGGCCGATCGTTCCACCGGTGTTCCCGTAGTTCGGCGCATCGTCCATCTTGGGATCGTAGAGCGGCGGCTGCAGCACGCCGGCGGGAAAGTTGATGTCGTTCATCTGAGGGTCGTAGTAGGCATTCACCGTCGGCGGCGTCATGCCCCACTCTCCACGGTCCAGAGGCTTGCCGATCTTGGCGAGCTGCCGCTGTGATTCGAAGATCGTGGCGCGCTCGACGTTCCCGAGGAAGTCATTGCGCGCAATCTTCACGGAGCTGTAGTCGCGCCAACGGTCCGGATATCCGATCTTGTTGACGATGGTGTGGAGCTTCTTCAGCGCTTCGCGCTTCGTCGCGGCATTCATCCAGGTCAGGCCCTTGATGTCTTCTTCCATCGCCTGCTCGATCTGCTTGGCCATGGTCTCGGTCCGTTGCTTGAGCTCGGGGCTGAACACCTTCGCCACATACGCCTGACCCAACGCCTCCCCCAGATCGTTATCGACGTAGCGGACGCAGCGTTTCCAGCGTGGCTGGTTCTTCTCGACGCCGCGCAGCGTCTTCGAGAAGAAATCGAAACTCTCGTCGACGAACGCCTTCGACAAGAACGGCGCGTTCGCATGAATGAGATGCCAGCGGAGGTACGTCTTCCAATCGGCAAGGCTTCGCTTCTGCAGCTGATCGTTCAACATCTCGAAGAACGGGACGTGCTGCACGTTCAGTTCGCTCACGCTGGGAATGCCCGCGTCGCTTCGATAGTCGGTCCATTTGAAGTGGGGCGTGCGCTTCTGCAGATTGGCGAATGTGAGCTTGTGGTAGTTCTTGTACGGATCGCGGCGCTCGACACGGGTCAGGGACGCTTTGGCCAGCGCGGTTTCCATATCGAGAATGGTTTTGGCCGCGGTGGAGGCCAGCGCCGCCGGGTCACCGGCGAGCTGCAGCATTTTGGTCAGGTGCGTCAGATACTTGTCACGGATCTCCTTCGACTTCGCATCCTCTTTCAGGTAGTAGTCGCGATCGGGCAGGCTGAGGCCGCCTTGATATGCCGCGGCGATTGTCTCCTTGGAGTTCTTGGCATCCTGCTCGGAGCCGAAGCCAAAGAGCATGTGGTCTCCCTGGATGGCAAGATGCTGCTTCCCCAGCCAAGCCGCAATCTGATCGGTCGATGTGAGTGCGTTGATCTGGTCGAGACGAGCCTGGACCGGCGTTATGCCGTGTTTTTCTATCGAAGCCTCGTCAGTACAGGCAGCGAAATAGTCGCCAATCTGCGTTTCAACGGCAGTGCGGTCCGTGCTGCGACTCGCAGCATCCTGAAGGACGCCCCACAGGAACCGGCGGTTGTCGTCGGCGAGTTTGCCGTAGACATTCCACTTCGCTTGATCGGGTGGAATCGGATTGTTCTTCAGCCATCCCCCGCAGCTGTACTGATAGAAGTCGACGCAGGGATCGGCGCTGCGATCCATCGAGGCGACGTCCAACGCCGGGGTGTACGGAAATTCCTTGAGCGGTGATTCCGCTGGCGGCGGCGGAGCCACGTTCTCGCGGCTGGCGGGTGCTGGTGAACTGCAAACAGCGGCCAGACTGGAAAGCAGAACCACGAAGACAAGTCGCCATTTCATGATCATCTCGAGACAAAACGCCGGTTGAGGTCGACGCCGGACACCGCGCGGGCAAGATTCGTAAACGTTCCTTGGTCGGCTATTTCCTGCGCCGCGTTGAGAAAACCAGTCCAGGCGGTACGGGCCAGTGCGCCGCCGACGCTGATCCGCCTCACGCCGGCGGCCGCGAGCTCGGACACCGTCGCGAAGTCGGTGCTCGCGAGGACATTCACCGGTTTCGGAGCAACGGCCTCGACCACCGAGACGATGTCGGGCATGGCGCGGATGCCGGGCGCGTAAAGACAATCTGCCCCGGCATCGGCGTAAGCGGTCAGCCGGCGGATGGTCTCGGCGAGATCCGGGCGACCGACGATGAATCCTTCCGAACGGCCGGTGAGGAGAACGCCCGTACCGCTGTCGTCGATCGCGCGCCGAGCGGCTCGAATGCGTTCCACGGCGAGGGTGAACTCGAACAAGGGGTTTGCCGGGTCGCCGGTCGAGTCCTCGATCGACAGTCCGGCCAACCCGGTGGCCGCGGCAGCCGCGACGTTCCTGCCAACGGCGTCCGGCTCGACCGCAAAGCCATGTTCGAAATCGCCGTTGACGGGCACGTCGACGCCCTCCGCGAGCCACCGAAAATGCGCCAGTGCCTGTTCCAGGGAAACGTGGTTGTCAGCCCGTCCTATCGACCAGGCGAAGCCGGAGCTCGTCGTGGCGAGCGCCTGAAAGCCGAGCTGCGTGAGCACGCGCGCGCTGCCGAGATCCCACGGATTCGGGATGACGAAACAGCCGGACTGGTGGAGCTGACGAAACACCTGGATGCGATTGGAGGAAGTGGTCATCTCGTAAACCGGATCGAATGTCGCTCAGCGCGCCGGCGGAGATTCGGCGGCGATCCGCCGGTACACGGCGCGAGCTTCTTCATATGCCTTTTCCGCGTCCGCGCGCTCGGCCGGCGAGATTCGAGCGTTGCGCACGCGCCACAGCTGATCGATGCAGGCCAGCGCCCAACGGGCGCTGTCACGCGACGCGCGAATGGGTTTTCCCGCGATCAGCACAGTGACCGGATTCGTGTGGAGCTGGGGAAACTGCCGAATGGCAATCCAACTGCTGCGATCGATGGAGACGGGAAATTCAACCGCATGCTCGCGTCCGTCGGCAGGAATTTCCTGGCTCGCCGCCACGCGTCCGTTCACGACAACTTCGACGAGACGTCGACCGCGCTGGTAGACCGGATCGAGCGAGAGGACTTCCCGCTTGATGACGGTGTCGCCGACATGCCGAGGCCCCCCGACGGGAATCGCACCGCCGTAGGCCGGCTCGATGGGAGTCTCCGGTGAGAAGGCAACTTTTGCGCGAACGGTAACCTTGCCTGGTTTGGCCAGCTGCAGCTCTTCCCCCGACGCCTTCCCGTTTACGGCAAAGCCAAACGCATGCGCGTATCCGTCGCTGACGTAGCTGCGCCCGTCGAGCGATGCCGCTGCACCATTGACGGTAGTCGACCGGACCCTCCTTGCCGAGCTGCACGTAGCTGCGGCCTTGACCCACGCGCGTCCCGCTCATGCACGGGAAGTCCGTTTCGCCGCTGGCTTTCACCGGCAGGCCTGCATTCATCAAGTGATACCACGCGTTCCACTCGCGGATCCGATCCGTATCCATCGTGCTGATGAAATCGGCGGCGCCAAGGGCAGCCGTGACGAAAATCTCCTGTGCGCCGACGCTGTTGAGCTCGGGAATCGCCAGGTTCGGCAGCTGATCGTCAACTCGGTCGTGGCTGCTCTTGATCTCCGCGGCGGTCAGCACGCCATCGCGATCCGAGTCGATTCCGGCAAACGGTTCCGGCATGAGTCTATCCGTCGTCTCCGCGACAGCAAGCCGGCCATCCTTGTTCGTATCGAACTGTTCGAGCAGCCGCGCGGTCGCGGCCTCGGCATCGACCTGCAATCCGCTGCCCGAGTGCGCGTACCCGCCCACTCCTCCCTGCGCCTTCGTCCAGCGCAGCACGGGTAGCGTCCAGGTCGGCCAGCCGCGGCTGCCGTTCGCGCCCGGATAAATCTGCTCCTTCAAATTGAGCAAGACGACGTGGCCGAGCGCTTCTGAACCGAATCCGCTGACTTCGATGTCGTACTTGATCACCGTGCGCGGCTCGCTGCGCGTGTCCGCCTCCGGCGCAAAAAACTGCCGCTGGTGGTCGAACCCTGGACCCCACGTGAGCACGCTGCCGACGCTCAGCCCCTCGCCCTTCACCTGCCGGAACATGTCGGACGGGATCGACGCCCTCGCTCGGCGACGTGTAGTGCGCGCAGCCGGCCGCGTGGATGTGATGGTCGCCGCTGAAGAAGCCATACGCGGCCGGGTCGATCCAGCGCTCGAGTTTGATCGCGAGTTCGGCAGCCATCGCTGAGCCGTTGCCATCGCGCTTCGGATCGGGCGCGGCGATCGTCACCGTTCGTTGGCTCCACCGATACTCCGGTCCGCGGCCGTAGAACATGGTGAGCGCACCCGGCGGCAGCAACACCGTTTCACCGTTGGCGCGGTAGATGTGCTTCTGGAAGAAGAGGTCCGGCGCCAGCCGCTTGGCCTGCGGCGGGAAAACATGGCCCTGACGATCGACGAACTGCAATCGCGCCACTGTTGGCGTGCCGTCGTGATCCTGTATCGAGAGCTTGACGGGAATCGCCGGCTTGATGGTGAACAGCACCGGGACTTCGGCACGAAATCCGAGATCCTCCGTCCCCTGACCCGCGTTGAAGGTGATCGTGGCTTCGCGGCGCCCGGCCTCGCTCGAGTAGATCAGTGCGACGGCATACTCGACCTCCAACCCGCTCAGATTCGGCGTCATTGGCGCGGCGGTGAACATCTCGAGATCGAGAAACCGATCCGTACGGCGATCGACGTTCTCGTTCTCCCGCAGGTGCTGCTGCTGCATGCGCTCGCCGGAGAGTTTCGACATGCCGGCGTACACCGGTCCCGATTGCGGACTGCCGATGCGCAGTCTCGGCGTACTCCGGCTTTCGTTGATGATTTTCACGAGCACCGGGGTATATCCGGCCTGCTGCAGCACGGCCGGTGCCGGTCCACGTGCCACCTTCACTCGCACCTCCGGGTTGATATGGACCGCAAGGAGCGCGTGCGCGTCAATCAGTTCCTGCAGCTTCCTTCCATCTCGAGCCTGCCCGGCTGACGTCAACTGATCTCGCAGGTCGGCCGGCAGCGGTGCGCCGAGGTATTCGAGCGTGGTCACGACGCGTTGGACATTGGCGGCGAGCGGCTGTGCCTCGACATCGACCTGCGCCAGCGGCGCCGACCGGGCGTTCGGCGGCTGCTCGCGCGATTGCGCCGTGCATGAACACGTGCCAATCGCGATCGAAAGAACCAACGCGTGACGCAGGTGATTGTTCATGCTGAGACCAGGAGATCGTCTTGAACAGGAGATCAAGAGATTAGGAGTTAAAACCAATTATCTCTTGATCTCCTGAGCTGCTGTGAAATTGCCCGGCTGCCGCTAGTCAAGACGCAGTACACGGATACGGTGCGCTTCGCTGTCGCCGACGTAGAGCAGACCGCCGGGCGCGGCGAGCAGTCCGTGCGGCCGCGCCAGTGCGCATCGAACCGGATCGGGCTCTGGACCGTCGCCGCGCTGACCGGTACCTAGAACCGTCGCAATGATGCCGGTGCTGACGTCGATGCAGCGGACGACGTGGTTTTCGGTGTCGGCGACGTAGAGCTTGCCGGCTGCGTAGGCGAGGCCCTTCGGCCCAGCAAGCGTCGCTCGGACGGCCGGGCCGCCGTCGCCAGAGTACCCTTGCGCTCCGCTCCCCGCCAGATGGTGAACCGTCGCGGTTTTCGGGGCGATGCGGTAGATCGCATTGCCCTCGCGCAGCGCAAGGAACAGTTCTCCCTTACCAAACGCCATCGTGCGAGGGCCGTTGAGCGGCGTGCCTTTCAGCGGCGCGCCGTCAGGCGTTGGCTGCCGGTCGCCGGTGCCGCCGTAGGTCTCGAGCGTGCCGCTCGACAGATCGACCTGCCGAACACGGTGATTGCCGACATCGCAGATCAGAAGTCGCCCGGCGCCATCGACGGCAATGCTGTGCGGTTGGCGCAGCTGCGCGCGGGCCGCCGGTCCCCCATCGCCTGAGAATCCAGCGACGCCGGTCCCGGCAAGCGTCGAGATCGTGCCGGTCTTGCCGTCCACTCTGCGAATGACGTGATTGTCGCGTTCGGCTATGTAGAGATTGCCGGCGGCATCGAACTGGATTTCATGCGGCAGGTTCAGGGCCGCATCGGTAGCCGGACCGCCGTCGCCGAAGTATCCCTTCTGGCCGTTGCCGGCGATCGTCGTCGTGCGATGCGTTCGAAGATCGAGCCGTCGTATCCGTTGGTTGTCCAGATCGCAAAAATAGAGCGCGCCGTCGGGACCGATAACGAGCCCGTACGGATTGTTCACCTGCCGATCGGAGTATCCGGGTGACCCGTTGCCGATGACCGTGGTGACGGATCGTTCGGCCGAGACGACAGGCGACGTGGCCAGAGCCATCAAGGCTGCCTGGATGGCTTCCCGTCGATTCATCACTTCTTCGTCACGGTCCACGTGCCCTTGGCGACCTCGTTGCCGTTGGCCTTCTCGCGAACCAGCCACGTGCCTGTCGCCTTCTTGCCATCGAACGTCGCGGCCAGCACGACCTCCGCCGCTGGATCCGGTGGGAAGTCATACGACGCGGTCATTTTGTTGCCGTCGAAGGAGAGCGTTTTCAGGGTCGCCTTGTAGGTGGGCTCGCCGGTCACCGACACGCTACCGGTCGTAGGCCCGTCTTTGGTTTTTTCCAATGTGAGATCGAAGCCGCCGGAGCCGGCCCCCTCCCACGTACCACTCCACGTTCCCAGAAGCTGTTGATCACTCGGTTGCGCGGCTGCGCACGTCGTGCCGAGGAGGAACAGACACAACCACACGCCCCATTTCCGTCGCATGCATCCTCCCGAAAAATCGGCGTTCGGCGCTCGAGGGCATTTGTCAGCGCTCGCCGGGCCCCACCCCCGCTCGCTCTCGCTCGGCGCCTTCGCGCCTCGTCCTTCGACAAGCTCAGGACGACCCTGAGCTACGTCGAAGGGTCGCTCGGGCCGCAGGCGCTGCTCCCGAGTCCCCCGATTAGCGTGGCACGAACTCGATCGTCGTATCCCGTCGACGCGGAGTACGGAAGCCGCGGACGTACCGCCGAGCGCCAGGCGTCCAGTACTTTTCGGCGTAGGCACGCTCGACGGCGTCGCGGATGCGTTCGCTTCGGATCCTGACTGCGCGAATGCGAAGCTGACGCGTATCCACCTGAATCGTCCCGAGGGGATCGTCGACGAGCGTGCGGTACCAACCGGCCGGCTCGATCGTCCACGATCGCGCGAACACGCGCTGGCCCACGACAACGGCCCAGACACCGATGAAGCGATGATCGCTGCGCGTGCCGGCTCGAATCCCCAATATCTTGCTCCGATCGATGGCCGTGAGGATCGGTCGAGAGAACTGACGCCGAGACCCACGCGTCAAAACTTCACCTGCACCTTGTCGGAAAAAACAGACATCCCGCCGCGGGTCACGTTCGGCGATCCCTCCACGGTAATCTCCCGCAAATTCGGCAAACCGGCCAGCGCGGCGACGCCAGCGTCCGTGATCCCGGCAACTTCCCAGAATTCCAATTTCTCCAGCGACGTCATGCCGGAGAGGATCTCGAGGCTGCGGTCGGTTATCCGTGTCTTCCCGGCATAGTACGTCCGCAAGTGCTTCAAACCGGCGATGTGACTGGTGGCCATGTCACCAGTGTCGCGGCAATACATGCACCACAGATTCTCCAGCTTTTCGCAGCGTCCCACGTGTCGAAAGCCGTCGTCGGTCACATCCATCGGCATCAGCGCGGTGAGCGCCGGAAAGCGCGGCAGCGCCGACAATGCCTCGTCATCCACGAACTTGCAGCTGACGGCCAGGCCCCGCAGCGCCGGCATCGCTGAGAGTGCGGCGAGGCCGCGGCCGGTCAGGTTGGGACACTCACGACCCCAGATGTACTCGATCGTCTGCGAGCGGCTGAGCGCGGCGAACCCTTCGTCGGTCGCGACCGTGCCCTGGCCCATGAGCATACGCAACTTCGGGATTCTGGCAATCTGGCGCATCGCCGCATCATCGCAGCGATCGCCCTGGCAGCCGAGAAATCCCAGGTTGGCCAGGTCGGCCAGGGCGGCGAGCCCATCGCCGGTGAAGCCGTGGGCGTGCCAGAAGAAACCAAAACCGAAGACGCCGTCGAGCCCGCGCAGCCCGGCGAGTCCCTTGTCGGTGAACGGCCCGTCGATCATGAGATGGTTGGGCTCGGCTTCGAATGCCATGAGATCGAACGTCATGTCGCCGCCATGCCACCGCTTGAACATTGGAAAGTCGTGAAGGAGCGGCAGCCCTGCATCGGTGACGAGCTTCCCGGTGTTGAAGAACCGCAAGCGGGGCTTTCCTCTGAGGGCGTGAATCGCCCCGTCGCCGGTCGGCGTGCCCATCAGGTTCACGCGCTCGAGGTGATCGGCGTGGGCCAGGTTCGCGACGCCGGCGTCGGTGATGCGCTGCGGCCAGCACATCGAAAAGCGCTGGAGGTTCTCGAGATGTCGCAGGACCTCGAGACCGCGATCGGTGAGCGGACTGTGCCAGCCGCTCAGATCCAGCTCCTGCAACTGCGGCATATTCGCCAGGTGCTGCAGGCCGTCGTCGGTGAGCAGCCGCGCCCCGCCGGCGTTGATTGTCGTCACGAACTCGAGACGTGACAGCCGTTGCATCGCGCTGTCGGTGATCGCGGCGGACGCGATGCCGGTGAGGCCTTGCTCCTTCATGACGGAGAAGATCGTCGTCCAATCGGCGTCGTTCAGCGGCGGCTGCGGCTCGATCAGACGCCGTCTGGCGTCGACCCGATAGAACGGCGGCCTGCTGATCCCTGCCGTCGGCGCGACAGAGCCGTCCGCCCGCTGCGCGACGCTCTCTGCCAGGGCACGCCAGGTATCGAAGCCGAACTGACGGGCGACGACCAGCCGCACGTCGTCGAGTGTAGGCTCGGCTGATCGTTTATGGAGTGCGTTGATGCGACCACGCACACGTTCGCGCCGCTGCTCGTTGTTGTATGAATCGCCGAAATGGGCGCCGATGCGTTCGAGTGACGCGGCGTCACCGTTGTAGCCGGCCAGCAGATCGTTCGCCAGCTGCTCGAACGGCGCAATGCGGCCGGAGGCGATCATGGCTTCGACACGGTGGACGAGCTTCGGCCAGCTCTCGAACCCGTACTCGCGGGCGAGTGCGAACTGGGCATCGGCGAGCGTGGCGGCAGCATCGCCGAGACGAAGATGCTCGAGTTTGTCCTTGGCTTGCTTGCGGAGTTGCTCGAGCGACGGACGAGCGGGCAGCGGCGTGGCGGACATAGACGATCTCCCTTCGATTACGCCCGCGTCCGCACGACGGGCTGAAAGAAGATCGAGATTGTGACAGCGTGCACGGTCAGGTGGGCTCGGCCCTTCCCGCGGACGGGGTGCGCCCTGCTACGCGAGGATACGGTAGCCCGGGATGGCCGACGCGGCAAGTGGGGTCAGATCTTGTTTCTTGCACGAGTGTCTGCTCGAGGACACTCGTGCAAGAAACAAGATCTGACCCCCTGAGCTCGTCCGCTCAAACGGCTCTGGCGAGCTCATGGCCGCGGCCCCGCGACGGCGCAGACTGAGCGGTCGGTGTGCCTGGCGGCGGCGTCTCCATCGGGAACATCGAGTGCGCGCCGGGAGTGGTGCTCGACCCGAGGGGCCCTTGCCGGCGCCGGTAGGCGATCAACGCCGCAGCGAACACGATGCCAAGCAACATGGCGACGGCCATGCTGAATCGGATTTGCGGCACGAAGATCGCGACCGTGATAGCCATCGCCACCATCCCCAGACCGCCACCGCCGGCGACGCGAATGTGCGCCATGTTGATGAGGTGAGGTGAGGGCGGCTCCAGGCGGGCTTCGGAAGACTCGCTCCGGGGACGGCCCCCGAACAGCCCGATGAACAGAGCCACGATGAGGCCGCCAACCATCCCGGAGAGAACGATCATCAGGAGTTCCATTTACCCCTCCGCTTCTATTGGATGTGATTGTACTACAACAATAGAACAATTGGCTACAGGCGGCCGGCGGACGCGACCGGAACGGGTGAACGGTGAACCCCCAACGCGGAACCGCGCGCCGATAGGCACGATAGCTCGCGCCAAATTGCGACCCGAGAGCGGGCTCCTCGTAAACGACGACGACCAGGTGAAAGAGGACAAACATCATCAGGATGAGGAAAAGTGCCGCTCGGATCGCGAGGAAGATTCTCATCCGCGCGGGTCGCGCCCGGTCAAGGTTGGAGGAGTGTGCCCTGCGAGGCGACGATCAGCCACCGTCCTGAGCGGCGAACGAACACATCGGTGAACCGAAGCCTCACCGTCTGCGGCGTCACACCACGCGTCGTCACCAGTGTGCGGCCGGTCACTACTGCAGCGTTGCCGAACGACCGGACGACGAGCTCGTCTATGTTGAACGCCTCGAAACGTGACTCTGGAGCCCTGCACAACTCCATGACTTGAACCTTCGTCATGATGGCACCGGTCACGTGGATGACGGACCACTGCGGGTCGAGACTGGCGCCCCAGGCGTCGCAATCGCCTTGCTTCCAGGAGGCGGCGAGCCGATCTTCGATCTTCTTGAGCTCTCCGGTGGTGGCATCCTGAGGTGCTTGACCGGTCATGAACGCCATGACGAGCAGCAGTGCGGAAATCATTCAGCCTCCACGAATTCCGGACGGAACCGAACGATGCCCGAGCAGTCCGTCAACGCGCCGCTCTGGAGCTCGACGGCCATGAACACTTCACGCGGAACCGGGTCGACGTACTTCAAACCCCATGTATCGGCAGGCTGGAACCCGAACCGCGGATAGTAATCAGGGTGACCAACCACGACGACTGCCGAGTACTCGAGTCGCCGACACTCCTGAAAACCGGCCCGTATCAGCTCGCCCCCGATGCCCAGACGCTGAAAGTCCGGCAGCACGGCCATCGGCGCCAGGCCGGCGACGCGGATACGCGCCGGTGGCGGGTCGATGGTGACTGGCGTGAAGAGAATGTGCGCCACGACTTGCCCGCGCACGGTCGCCACCAGGGAGATGCTTCCGGGCGAGCCGCGGACCGCGTCCACGATTCGCGCTTCGACCGGTCCTGCAAACGCCTTCTGATTGACGTCGCGAACGGCAGCCGCATCATCCGCCTCTTCCAACCTGACCGACGCTTTCATTTGTCAGTAGGGTTGCCGGACTGCGCTCGCCCGCGGCGGAAACGCAAGCTGGACCACGAAGAGGAGAACGAACATGGCAACGATGTAAGGAGCGTGCGCACTGAAGTCCGGAGCGTACAGCCTATGCTGCTGAACGTCCGTGACATAGACGGTCCACAGCGCTCCAGGTTCAGTCGCGCCGACGGGCCGGAACGAAAATATCGACGCCTGAACCCAGTTGCCACCAAGGTGCAGGCCGATGGGTAACGCCAGGCCGTTCGTACGCACGGCCGCCCAGCCGAAGGCGATGCCTCCCAGGGTGGGCATCGCCAACTGAAAAAACGCGCCGATACCCCACATGCCGGATCCAAACAGGTGATAGATGCCGAAGAGTGTCGCCGAGACCAGGATCCCCGGCCACACACCGATCACGCGCATGAGTCGCTGGAACGCATATCCGCGGAAGAGCAGCTCTTCCGGCAACATCAGCAGAAGCGCGGCACCCAGGCCGGCACACGCGGCGAGCGCCGCGGGTGGACCTCCGAAGGTCCAAGCCGCTCCAATCGCCGCACCCCGAACGAGTGCCAGCAGGCAAAACAGCACCACACTCACGACAACGCCGAAGGTGAATTCACGGATCCTGGCACTCGCCGGAACCAGACCCAGATTTTCCAGGCTCTCTCCATCCAACCTCAATGCGAGGCTGCTTCCAATCAACAGTTGCGCGGAGAAGACCGACGCGTAGACCCACTCGGGAATGTTCGACACTCCCGCCAGTGCGCCGAGCATGCCGACGAGGGGACCGGTCGCGATCAGCATGGCGATAGCCGCCACAACGAATCCGATGACCTTCGAGAGCGAACGGTTATCCATGGCCCTCAACCGGCAGAAAGCCGGAGACCCGGCAGCTCGATTCCCGAAAGCTCGGTCAGCCACGTCTCGCCTGCCTGGAATGCTGGCGGTGACACCAGCGTACCCGTCGTAACGATCTCGCCGGCCTGAATGGGCTGAAACTGCTGCTGGTCTTTCAAGACGTTGATCAGGTGCAGGGCAGCGGACAGCGGACCGTCGAGAGCATTCGCGCCCGTCCCCTGTGCTCGCACCATCCCATCTTTCGCCAGCGTGATCGTAAACGTGCGCAGCTTACGATCGACGTCACCCAGATCGACAATGCTGTGCCGGGGTCCGATTACCAGTGCACCGTGCAGTCCGAAATCGGCAATCGTATCGGCGAGCTCGAATTTCCACTTCGGAAAATGGCACTGAACGATCTCGAAGCCGTGCGCGATCCAATCCACGGTCGAGAGCAGCTCGCTCTCAGTCTGGCAGTGAGCCGGGAGCACGCGAAAAATGGAGCACGATTTCGGGCTCGATGAGTGGCTGCACCAGGTGTTCGATCGAAAGGCGTCCGGAAGGTTCGTCGAGGTAGGTGACCGTGCTGTCGTAGACATGAGCCCACATCGGTGCCGCGACGCGGTACTCGGACCAGATGCCTCGATTCGTGAACCCGATCTTGCGGCCAACGGGTTGCTCGCCCCGAGCGCAGCGACGGCGCAGAATTTCGGCACTGACCAGATACGCGGCGTTGGCGTCGAATCCTGGCTCCCGCGCCGTGATGGGCTCGAGCGTGCTGCGTCCGTCCAGTGCCGCCAGTAGATCGGTCGCGAGGTCGTCGATGTGCATGGCCCAGCTTACACGGGGTTCTCTACGGAAGGTTCTCCACGGAAGGTTCGGAGGCCTCGTGCTAGAGTTCGGCCCGTGGAGCTGCATGAATTTCTCGTCTCACCGGTTGCCTACCTCGCCCCCGAGAAGGCGATCGAGGGCCTGACCGCGGCCGATGCCGAGCGGCGTCTGAGCGGCGTTCAGCATTCGGTTGCCGAAGTCATCGCACACCTCTCGTTCTGGCAGGACTGGTTCCATGCACGCATCGTGGGCGCGCCGAAACCGATGGTTGGTTCGGCGGCGGCGGGGTGGCCGGCGGTCGCCGCGGGCTCCTGGCCGGACCTGCAATCACGTTTTGTTCAGCAACTCCACCAGCTCGGCGCACTTGCCGAGGGAGACGTGACGAAGCCGGTCACGCCGGCAATCGAATTTCCGCCGCTAGCGAACTACACCATCGCCGATGCGCTGGTTCACGTCGCCACGCACAACGCCCACCACATCGGACAGGTGATCGTCATGAGACAGCTCATGGGCGCCTGGCCCCCGCCGGCCGGAAGCTGGACGTGGTAATTCCTGGCAGCTGAAATTGGCCGCCTCGTTCGGATCGCCCTTTCCCTTGTAAACCGCAACCTTGGGATACGGACAGAGCGGACGCGACCGGTCCACCACGCCGTTGATCGCTCGAGTCGCAACGACCTGTTCCGGCGCAACCCCGCGTTCGATCCACTGTTCGAGCGCGGCCTGCATGTCGAACGAATTCGGACCGGTGCCACCGCTGCAGTGAGCCATACCCGGCGCCATGAACAACCGGTAGAAACCCTGCACGTCGCTCAGTGCCGCGTTCCGGTTCGGCTCCTTTGAAAACGAGAGCACGCTCTCGTAGTAGTCGATGCTGTTCTGTGGAGCAATCAGCTGGTCGTTCCAGCCGTGGTACTGCAGCAGCTTGCCGCCGCGTTTCCTGAACTCGCGCAGATCGGGATTGGTGGCATTGAGAAGTGGCGCGAACTTCGCCTCGGCCTTGAGAAACGCCTGATAGCCTGCCGGCGCCGCGAAGTCGAACGTCCGCCAGTCCCAGTTCGGATCGGCGAAGACGAGCCACTTGTAGTGCGCGATCGGAATCGCAAACGGATTGGCAGGATCGCGGTGCGGCCAGAACGGCTCGCTCCCTGGCACCAGTCCGGGATAGAGCTGAGCGCCGGTCGTCGGATCTTTCAGCCCCCTGTACACGCGTTGAGCGGCCTGAACCTGGGCCGCGGTCAGACATGTCTCAGACGCCTGATTGCCGCCGCATTGGAGGGTGGCGGGATCGAACTTGCATTGGCGCGGATCGTTCAGGACGCCGTCGGCAAGGCCGTCGGCACTATCGCAGCTGGCGAGGACGGCGCGATACATCGCCCCCAATGCCGACGGCGGAAGGTTGCTCGCCGGCTCCTTCAGGTACAGCCAACACCCCGTCGAAATCGCCGGCCATCAAACGCGTCCAGTTGTTCGCGGGGGCGCCGGCGACGATGCCATCGTAGTCGGTGGGGTAACGTTGTGCCGCCATGAGGCCCTCGTAGCCGCCCGACGAGCACCCGATGAAATACGAACGTTCGGGCCCCTTGCCGTAGTACGCCTGCACGAGCGCCTTCGCCAACAGCGCCGTTTCGTGGTGCGCGCGAAACGCAAAGTCGATCAGCCGTTCCGGGTGCTCGAACGCAAATCGGGCGGCGTTGATGCCAGGTGCTGCCTCGTGTCCCGTGTTGGTAGAGGAGACCGCGTACCCGCGCCGGACCTGTTCAGCAAGTCCGCCGAAGGAAATGGTGCCGGCCCACCCGCCGTTGCCCACGCCGGCGAACTTGCCATTCCACTTCTCCAGCGGCAGCCACACCTCGAACAGAATCTGCGATTCAGCAGTCGGCGTCAGAACGCCGGCGACACGGCAGAACGGTGGCAGATTGGCAATCGGAGCCCCGGCCTGCGGCGTAAACGATCCGCTGGTTATCGCCTCGGCGGCCGTTATCGTGGTGTTGGACAGCTTTTGAGAGGCCAGCGCCGCGCAGGCCGCAGCTGGGTCCGTCTGTGCGCGAACCGCGGCAACGAGCACGATGGGAAGGAAGGCGGCGAGCGACCAGGCCATGCGCGTTGATCTCACGTGTCCTCCCTTGCCGAACGCGGACGAGTGGCGCCGTAGCGGAAACAATCCACGGTGTGGTCGTTGACGAGCCCGACCGCCTGCATGAACGCGTAACAAATCGTCGATCCCACGAACTTGAATCCTCGTTTCGACAGATCGCGGCTGAGCGCGTCCGATTCCGGTGTTCGGGCCGGAATCTCGCGAGGGGTTCGACGTTTGTTCACAAGCGGTTTTCCACCAACGAAACCCCAGATATACGCGTCGAGACTACCAAACTCGCGCTGCACGCGCAGCACGGCCTTCGCGTTGCCGACGGTGCTCGCGATCTTCAACCGGTTTCGGACGATCCCGGGATTGGCCAGCAGCCGTTCGATGCGTGACGGTGAAAAACGCGCGACGCGTGCTGGATCGAACCCGAGGAACGCGTCACGATACGCGTCGCGTTTCCGCAGAATCGTCTCCCAACTCAGCCCCGCCTGCGCACCCTCCAGCGTGATGAACTCGAACAACACCACGTCGTCGTGTACCGGCACGCCCCATTCGGCGTCGTGGTAGGCAATGCTGAGCGGCGTCTGTGCCCATTTGCACCGGATCTGTGTCTTCATTGATCAACGAAGCCCCGAGCGGCGATCGCTGATATGAAGACCGAGCGCCGCCGCCAATGCCAGCCATGCTCGCACGTGTCGATCGGCAGCGGAGTCGGCCATCACACCAGCTCACGGCTGCCGCGAGCGCTTGAGGACATACCAGGACCACACGCAGAGGACCGCGGTGGCAGCGGTGATCAGGATGTACCACGGATCCGTCAGGAATCGCCGCTCGTCGACCATGCGCAGTAGATGCGCAACGGTAAGCAGACCGAAGAGCGCCCCGGTCGTCATCACATAGGCCTTCATCCGTCATTTCCTTCCTGCACGCAGCAGGAGCTCGTAGACCTGCGGACCGTCTCTATCTTCCCTCTTGCGGCCTTTTGCCCGGTCGAGGGCATTGAGCTGCATCCAGCCGCGAATCGTGGGATCCGCGCCCGCGTCAATCAGGAGCTTGGCCATGGCCAACGAGCAATTTCCGGCGACCTCGCTCAATGGCGTATTCGAGATCGTCGGCTCATGATGAGCGTTGACGTCGGCGCCATGCTCGATCAGGACTCGCGCAACCTCGAGGTGTTCCTCCATCACGGCATAGTGCAGGGGGGTCTTGCCGAGATCATCGAAGGCATTGATGTCGCGCGCCTCTGAGATCAGTCGTCGCACTTCATCCAGGTCGCCGTCCTGGGCGGCAAAGTGCAGCAGCTCCCCGTCGAACGGGTCTTTGTCGTCGTCGTCAGCGTCCATCCACCGGCCCCGGCCGCGGGTGACGCGGCTGATAGACGCCAAGCTTGCCACCACCCGGCAAGGTGATGGCCGTCAGCAGCCCCCAGCCTTGATCCTTCACCGGGTCGCAGTCGATCCCGCGCGACTCGAGCCCGCCGACGAATGCTTCGACGTCATCGCACATCAGATAGAACTCGTGCACGTCGTTCTCGTCGGACGGATGGACGGCTACTTCGGCCGGCGGCAACCCGAAGATGAGCCAGCCGTCGCCCGCATCCACGTTCGGCAACCCGAGGACGTCGCGCAGGAAGGCGCGGTCGGCATCGGCATTCTTGCTGTAGATGATCGAATGTGCACCGGTCAGCATGTGTGTCCAGCCAATCAGCTTACGTTGTTGCGCGGGCGCGGCCGTCCTCGGCGCTGTCGCCAACTACCTAGCAGCAAGTACCAACCGAATGCACCGTCACGGTAGTCGCAATCTTCCGGTGTTCGCTTGTCACGATCTCACGCAGAGCCGCTATCGCCTTGATTCAGTTCCTTGTAGAAGACGACCGCATCGTGCAAGGTGTGGCCATCCGGATCCAGGGCGTAGCGCGGGATGGTTCCCACCGCCGTCCACCCGAGGTGCCGATACAACTGCTCCGCCGCCTCGCCGCGCTTCGCGTCCAGCGTAAGAAGTCGAAACCCGGCTCGCCGCGCGTCGTCCTCGACCGTCTGCATCAGCATCGTCGCCACACCTTGACGACGGCTGCGGCGGTGGACCAGGAGCTTGGCGATCTCTGCGCGATGCGGCTGGTTCGGCGCCCACGCCGGATGGAGTTGCAACCGTACCAACAATCCCGTCGACGCCGCGGGCGACCAGGAAGATGGCACGGCCATGCGACCCCGCGATCGTCTCACGCCACCAATCTTCAGCGCGATCGAGCGTGAGGGATGCGAGGAAACTGACCGCCGCCCCAGACTCGACCGCGTCCATCAGAACGTGCGCAAGGTCGCGGATATCCGAGTCCGCAACGGGTGGAGTCAGTCGCTCGATTGTGTGCGTCGATCCGGTCATAGCTGGCAACGTACAACTCTACCGAGTGTCCTATTCCTGCTCCAGCTCGAGGTTGCCGTCGATGAATTTGACGTTGAATCGGAAGCGATCGATCACCCGCCTTCCTGCTCAGGATTTCGACGCTAGATACATGAATCTGGACAACCGCCTTTCGCTGGCAAGGGTACACACGGCGCCGAGAAACCGCTGGAGCCCGGCAAAGCCCTCTTCACCCTCCAACTTCACGAGCGCTTCACGCCTTGCCTCTCGAGCGCGCCGCCACTTGCTCGACACTGAGGCGACAGCGTCGGTGACGTCTCTCGTTTCCCGAACAGCGAAACCACACTCGCCGAGGAAACGCTCATTACACCTCCCGGCGCACCGCCACCAACGGATCGGCGGCAATGTGCGCGTAGTAGCCATCGTAGAGATCGACGTCTTTGGACATTGAGCTACTCCACCTTCTGTCATGCCGGCCGAATCCGCATCATGGCATTGGCGCCGCGCTGAAACTCGTAAGGGACCCGTTCTATCGATGCCTCGACGCCCCAACGGGGACACTCGTCCATGATCTGATCAACATATTGCGAGCGTTTGGCATCCAGCGTCACCAACGGGAAAATACGCACTTCCGTGGCGACCCGGCACATCTCGCGAATCGCCGATTGATGAAAGTCCTGGCCGAGCTGTGCGGAGTACAGAAACAGCAAGTGCGAACAGAGCGCCAGGTCGAACGACGCGTCCGCAAACGGAAGCGTGGGCAGGGCCGCGTCGATATATCGACCAACAACCTTGCCCGAGGCGTAATCGTCCAGAAATGCCCGCATCGCCGTCATGCGCAACTCGCCGAGCGCTTCTACGGATTGAATCGAATCCCACACGAACTCGTCACGATTGCGACGCGTCTGATCCAGCACCTTGCCGCAGGTTGACGCAATTCGTTCCTGGATTTGGTCTGTGCTCCAGCAGTAGATGGGATCGCAAGACACGACCTGCCTGCCACGGCGAGTCGCCTCGGCATTGAAGCTGGCGGGGCCGCTGCCGCAATCGACGATCTTCAGACCGAGCTCATGGTCGGTCAGGGCGAACATGCGGCGATACTCGTCAAACGATCGGCCCCACGGCACGACCTCATCGAGCGTGAACATTTGACTGCCTTGGCGTGAGTGCCTGACTCGAATGCCCTATGAGCAACCGACCCGTGTCGACGAGCACTCAGTGCATCAATCCATAGATGACGTAGTTGACGCCCAACTTGTAGGCTTCGTTCGAGGCGTCGAACGGGTAGAGACCTTCCCCCGACCATTCCCAGTATTCAGGAACGTCGTTGTCGAAGTTCGCGACCACCATCAGCCGCTTCGACGGGTCGTTGTCTTCGAACAACCCGTAGTAGCTCGGCCGAATGCCGGACATCGGATGGACGATCGAGTCGATATCCTTGACTTGAAAGAACGCATTGAAAATCTGGTGCGTGTTATCGAGTTTGACGAACCGACCATCCGGGAGTACTCGGCGCATCTGCGCCTCGAAGTGGCCCCACTGATCGGCGCCATCGAAGTCTTCGAAAACCGCCAGGCCGCCTTTCAGCAGGTAAGTCCGCAGCGCGGTCGCCTCGCGATCGCTGAGATTCCAGAAGCCCGGCTCCCACATGAACGCAATGGGGTACTTGAACAGCTCGGGATCGTCGAGGGCGAGGATGAGGCTGTGGTCGGTGCGTATTTCGAGAGCCGTGAGCTCCCGGAGGATTAGCGACAGGTGGCGTTCTGCCCGCGGATAATCGTGATTCCACGCTGCGCCCCAGCCGCCCCGCCGCGAGAACCCGATGTCAGAACCCCATCGCAGCCGCACGAACGTGAACCGTCCGTCATAGGCGGCCTCGTTCGCGTCCGACTGGCCCAGCGCGTCGCCCTGAACCGCTGCCGCCAATGCGGCGCTGAGGACGACGGCGCCGGCGACGTGAAAGCAGCGACGCACGGGTCATTATCCCAGATTGGCCACGAGGGGTCTGAAGGGAGACCGGTCTCATCCCGACGCGGTGTCAGGCGCGCCCTCCGGCATGCGTGCGCTGCGGAAAATCTCGGCCCAGGCCGCGCGATCCTCGGCACTGAGGACGCCGAGCTCCTCGAAGAGCTCACGCGCGAACTCGACGTCTCCCAGTCCGCTGGCGGTGATGAGCCCGCGATCGCGCACGGCCGTGACGTCGACGTAGTTCGCCGCTTCGGCGTAGCCAGGAACGTGCGCGCGCAGGTAATCGAGTCCGTTACTCGTATGCCGCCGACCTCGCAGGAGACCGATTCGCGAAATCGCCACCGTGGCGCCGCAAATCGCCGCGATCGGGACCAGCTGCGCGTCGAGCCGCTTCAAGAGCGTTTCGAGCTCCGGCTCGACCGGTGCGTTTTCCCATCGATCGCCGCCGGGAAGGATGAACACCGCCACATCGGACGGATCGACCTCACCGACGACCTTCGACGGCAGCACCCGGATACCGCCCATCGAGGCGACGGGCTCTCGCGTGAGGCCCACCGACTCGACGCGGTAGTTGCCGTTTCGCCGCAGTTCCGCCACCGCGTGAGCAGGCTCCCAATCCGCGAATCCCTCGACCACTAACAGGTAGACCGCTTTATCAGGCATGTCGTGTGAAATGTCCTCCCCTGATCGTAGCTCATTGCGTTTGCTTCACGGTTCCCGCAAGGCCGACATCGACAGACAGAACTCCTCCCCGTGCAGCCAGCAGTTGCTCGCGACTTCATGCTGATCGCGACGGAGCGATCTCACCAGTTGCCAACCGCCGCGCATGAAAGATTCGCGAAGCCGACGGTTCGCCGTGTGGTCTCGTGAGCCCACGCAATGAAAGACAGAAACCGGGGAAAGGAATCGGGCCGCGTAACCGTCGTCGCTACGGCTCACTTTCAGCATTCCGCCCTTTCCGGAACCGCGGTCATCGAACGCCGCGGTCAAGAAGAGAATGAGCCGCCCACCTGGTCGAAGGCGGTCCAGCCAAACGGATCGCGGGTGCGTCGCGCCAGCGTTGACGAAGATCGCATCGCAGGGACCGGGATCGTATTCGCCACCGTCCTCATGAACGATCTCCACGTGTTCGAAAGCAGAAAGGTTGTGGCGAGCACGTTGGACAAGGTCAGCATCGATCTCGACACCGATCACGCGCCCGCCGGGTCCAACGACCTCGGCTGCAATCGCCGTGTAGTAGCCAACGCCGCAGCCCACGTGCAGAACGCAGTCCGCCTTCCGAAGATCGAGAGCGTCGAGACAAAAGGCGAGATAGCTCGGCTGTCCGTTGTTCAAGCGCCTGACCGGATCGATGGCGACGAGCACGTCGTGATAGAGGTGCGTGGGATCGGCATCCGTGATTCGGTACTCAGTGTCATGGCTGTCCGGGTCCAGAATCTGCCACGGCCCCGGACCGAGAAAATGTTCGCGCGGGACCTTGGCGAATGCCGCGGCTAATGGTCCGACCGCACGTTCGCCGCAGCCAGAACCGCTCTGCGCGTAGGCACGACGGATGTCGTCCAGCTCAGACATGAGCTCGCACGTCCCTACAGGACGTCGCCGATATCCTCCCGGGCACAGTAGCGTGACAGATACATCATCCGCGACAACGCGCCCCTGCGCGACAGCTCGATCACCGTCTCGAGATAGTGCTGCTGGCTCTCAACCTCTGCAGCGCTCGACATCTGCTCGAGCTCTGCGCGATGCGCCTGCATCGCCGTCAATCGGCCGCCGGCATTCGTGACGACGCTCATCGTTCGGTTTTCCGTCTCGATGAGCCCGAACCCGGCAGATCCGAGCAGCGTCTCGTTCCATCCCGCGGCAACGAATTGTGTGAATCCGTGGGCGCTCCGTGCGCGGACTTCCTCGTTCGAAATAGAACCGGTCAGCACCCCGGCATCCGTGAACAGGAATCTCCCGCCGGGACGGAGCAATCTCGCCGCCTCACGAAACAGGCTCAGACGATCGCGAAGATGGACCACGACGTCCAATGCCACGACCGCGTCGAATGAGCTCGACTCAAACGGAAGTGGCTCGTTCAGATCGCCTTGTTCTACCGATAGCAGCGACTCGAGGCCGAGCGATACGGCGCGCGCGCGGCCGACGCGGACGGCCGCCGGGCTGAGCTCAACGCCCACACCGCGGCATCCAACCGTGGACACGATGAACGACAGCGGACCGCACGGACCGCAGCCGAGATCCAGACATCGGCTCGAGGAGGACAGGTTCAGCCGCTGCATGTCCGCGCGCAGTTCGTCGGCGCTTACCCAGGAGTGTTGTCCGATGTCCTCTCCGTACGCTTCGCGCCGGAGTGTACGCATCAGGGGCGAATCGAAATTCTCGTACAAGGATTCGTATCCGTCAGCCAGTGACCGATTCACGGCCGGACTCTAGCATGCCCGCGAGGGCTGAAGCGGCTACTTGCGGCCAGCCTGCAGCTCGGCGATCCGGGCTTTTACGAGCTTGCGGATGAGAGCGGCCGGCAGCGGCTCGGCCGGCGGAAATCGAATCGTGCCTTTCGAGGTCTCATACTTTTTCAGGTCTTCAGCATGCGCACGGATCACGGCTGGGCTCATCGGATAGAAGCTGCAGTGATTTGCCGACGCCCCGTAGCAGACAAGCGGACGTCCGTCGAGCCTGAAAGCGGGGAGGCCGTAGCTGAAGCCTTCTTCTGCACGCGGCGCGGCGGCGCGAACGGCCGAGCGGATTTTTTGCAGCGCCGCACGTTTCTCATCCGAGACAGAAGCAAGGTACGCATCGACATCGTCCGGGCGCTGGCCTTTGGACTTGACACCGGTTGACGACGTGCGTCTCAAACACTCCTCCTTATTTCCTCAAGACTGTTTCGAATCATGCGGTCGGCCAAACCCAGCAACACCGCCCCAAAGAAGTGCCTCGACAATGCCGCACGCGATGAGAGCCAGCAGTCCCAACCCGGGTTCGACCGCTACCGACAACACCGCGGCGAAGGCGGCAAACACCAGAAATCCTCGCCAATGGAATGTCATGATGTCCTCACTTCCCTCGCAACTTCGCGACAGGTCCGTCCACACCGTTCGGCAACTGCTCACCGGCAAGCTGATCGTCGTCTCTCGCTTCTTTCTTCAGTCTCGCAAGCTCGTTCTTCAGCGTCAAGGTCAGGGTTCCCTGACCGGTTTCGCCGTACAAGTTGTGGAGCTCGTGCGGATCGTTGACGAGATCGAAGAGCTCCCACTGATCCTTTTTCCAGAAGTAGATCAATTTGTGTGTGCGTGTGCGCACCCCGTAGTGCGCTCTCGTATTGTGGTCGCCAGGGTCGTGGTAGTAGCGGTAGTACATCGAGGTCCGCCAATCGGACGGGGTGCGGCCACGGAGCGCTGCCAACAAACTGCGCCCTTGCATGTCGGCGGACGGCGGAAGACCCGCCACATCGAGAAATGTGGGCGCGAAGTCGACGTTGAGGCCGATTGCGTCGCTCTTCGTTCCCGGCGCGATGCGCGCTGGCCAGCGGACGAGAAATGGCATCCGGATGGACTCCTCGTACATGAAACGTTTGTCGAAGAGGCCGTGGTCGCCGAGAAAAAATCCCTGGTCGCTCGTGTAGACGATCATGGTGTTCCGCGCCAGCCCTGCCTTGTCCAGGAATTCGAGCACCCGCCCGACGCTGTCGTCCACGGACTGAACCGTCGCGAGATAGTCCTGCATGTAGCGTTGGTACTTCCACCGCGCCAGTGCCTCGCCCGTGAGGGTGACGCTTTTTCCATCGCGAACAATCGTGACCGAGTCCGGCTTGACGGCGAGCCATTTCGAGAGAGCGTCCCCGCTGAGCTCCGGCGGCGGCGTCAATTTCAGGTCCCTGTTCGTCAGGTCCGCCGCAACGCGCTGCTGATTTTCCCGCAGGGCATCCGTGCGAGTGGCGTACGAATCCCAGAACGTCACCGGTTCGGGAATTCGTTGCGTGGCGAAGCGGGCAGCGTGAGACTCGGCCGGCTGCCAGGGACGATGAGGTGCTTTGTGGTGCATCATCAGGAAAAAGGGCTTGCCCGCCGGACGCTTCTTCATGAACTCGAGCGCCAGATCCGTGATGACGTCGGTCGCGTACTGGCCGGCATAGGTCTTCTCGCCTGTTGCCGTGTAGAGAAGCGGATCCTTATACGCTCCTTGTCCGGGCAGGATCTCCCATTCGTCGAAGCCAGCGGGATCGCTTCCGAGGTGCCACTTCCCCACCATCCCGGTGTGGTAGCCGCCCTGCTGGAGCAGCCTCGCAACCGTCATGCGGGAACTGTCGAAGCGATTGAACACCGTCACGCCATTGAGGTGCGAGTACTGTCCCGTCAGGATGGCCGCCCGGCTCGGCGTGCAGATCGAGTTCGTGGCAAAGACGTTCGTCAGCAGCGCACCTTCGCGGGCGATGCGGTCGAGATTCGGCGTCTTGTTGATGCGCGAGCCATAGGCCCCGATGGCGTGCGCCGCATGGTCGTCGGTCATGATGAAGATGATGTTGGGCCGATTCGCGCGCGGGGTCTGAGCCAGCGTCGCCGCGGGCATGAGGCCGGCGGCGAGGAAGATGGCTGTTGAAAGGGCTTTCATGTTTTCTCCTGTACTTTTCCTCAGCACTTCTTCCTCTCGACGAAGCCAGTCGAGGAGCTGCCGTAGTTCCGCGCTTTCCACGTCCGTCAGTTTACGCTGCGATCCGGCAACTACTCACTGTCCGCCGGCAATCGCTCGCGCGAGAGCACGCGTGGAATCACGCCGAAAGCGAGCCTGGAGCGATCGCGCGAGAGGATATCCGAGTTTCGCCAAAACAGCCTGCGGCTTCGACGCCGCGCGAATGAGATACGACACATCTCCGGTCTGGGGCTGAAAACGTATTTCGAATATCTCTTCGCCGCACTCGACGTGCTCGACCAGTGTGCCGTAGGCGAACCCGAATTCGGTGTCATCGCGCCCACCGATCGAATACACCACGCGGCAGGCATTCAACGACCAGAACCCGACGTGCCGAGCCAGCACAGCGACGTCGGTCCCTGGCGAGATTGCAGCGCCCCTCGGAAACAGCTCGACCCAGCCCACTGCGAAGTGCGTCCAGGCGACGAGAGCCTGTGTTGCCCGCCGGAATGCCGCCTCGCCCGAGCCTATGACCGTGTCTTCCTCGTCGACTTTGAACCCATCAGGATTTTGTTTGGCCAGGCCGATCGGATCGTAAGAGAGCGACAGCTCACGCGCCGCCCGAAGAAACCGATCGATATCCTGCGGCGATGGACGACGGGCGAGAAACATCTCCTGACGACGTCATTCCTTCGTGACGACCGGACGCGCCGGCGCTTCGTTGACGATCAATTGAAAGACGTCCGGCCGGCTGTAGTGCCCGGCAACGTCGAAGTCGAACTTGCCACGCCCGATGTCGTTGAGGTCGAGCGATGCCGTGACGATGGCTTCCGCGTCGAAGCGAGGGCCGGCGATGACCTTACCAAACGGACTGATGATGGCGCTGCCGCCACGCATCAGCACGGTCTCGGGCGAATCGCCGAGAGGACGCGCACGGTCGTGGGGAGGTCTTTCTTCCGAAGAACCTGGCAGGCCGTGAGCACGAAGCAGCGTCCCTCGAGCGCAACATGCTGCATCGAGGACAGCCAGGTGTCTCGATCGTCCGCGGTCGGGGCGCAGTAGAGGGCCACGTTCTTCGAATACATGGCCATCCGCAGCATCGGCATGTAGTTCTCCCAGCAGATCACCGCGCCGATACGGCCGTACGGACTGTCAACGGTCGTCAGCGTCGATCCATCGCCGAAGCCCCAGATCATCCGTTCCATCGCGGTCGGCATCAACTTTCGGTGCTTTCCGAGGAGCTGGCCGTCCGGTCCGAAAAAGAGCACGGTGCAGTAGCAGGTGCCGAGCTCGCGCTCGATCACGCCGATGACAACGTAGCTGGCATGTCGCGCCGCAGCTTCACCGAGCCGCTCGGTCTGTGGGCCCGGGACTTCGATCGCCGCCTCGAGATACAGTCGAAACTCCTCACGACCGGCCGGGTCGCGGGCGCCGACGACGAGGCCATAATTGAGACCTTTGGGGTATCCGGTAACGAACGCCTCCGGAAAGACGATCACCTTCGCGCCGGTCGCCGCAGCCTCTCCGATCAGACGAATGGCCTTATCAATGCACGCGTCAGCGTCGAACAGCACCGAGGCGGCCTGAACGACAGCTACGTCCACGGTGTTTGCGTTAGCGGGCGAAGCCATCATCCTGCGAGCGCCAACAGCCAGTCCGTGACCGCCCGCCAGGCCGGGGTGCCGCTGAACGGCACGCGGACGATCTGCACTGCGAGCATGAGCGCCCCGGTCATCAGGTAAGTCGGATGCGGTCGGCCCCGCGTTCGCCAGTCGTTGGCCATGGCGACAACGAGCAGAAGATCCGAGGCGAAGCTAGGCAGCAAGGAAAAGGCAACGGCGGGCGGTTCTCCCAAACCGGGCCGTGGGGAACCGGCCGGTGCCAGGAAAACAAAGAAAATGCGGGCGATGGCAGGTGGCAGCAACGAGATCGATGCCACCAGCATCAGCCGCATGTGCACGTCGGGCCGCCGCGTGTTGGCGATGGCCGCCGCGACCGTCGCCGCGAAGAACAGGATGATCGTGATGGGCACGATCGAAAACGCGCGAGTCTGTTGCTCGAACCCACGTGCAATGCCATCGTTGATGCTCGTGATGGCGACCATGAGACCCGCGAAGAGCATGGCCGTCGCCAGTGAGATGCCGACCAGACCCAACGACCGGTGATACTCGAAGCGTCCGCTGGCAGCGAATCGCGCCTGGGTGATGAACAACAACATCCACGCGGAAAAGAGCAGGCCGTGCACGTGCAGGATGGGCGGGCCGACGAACGATCCGGTGGCGACCGGCGCCCAGTACGTCGGCGTGAAGCCCGCGATGGCGACGAAGGCGCACGCGTAGGCCATCCAGACATAGAACTGTCGCGATTCGGCGCGCACCCGTGGGAGGGTAGCGCGCGACGCGATCGGCGCCGATGCAGCGCCACCAATTGGAAGCATCAGTGAGTTTCCGAGATGCCGCGATTATCGCGCGGGCAGGCCCTTACGAGCAACGCGGTTACCGAGACAGGACCGGCTCCATCCCCTGCTTTCGCATCACCGGCCTCGCCGTCGCCCCGGTCAAAAACGTAATCAGTTGCCTGGCGGCCTCCGGCGCCTTCGATGTCGCGCTGACGGCGCCGGTGAACGTGACATACGACTGCACCCCGGCCGGTAACGGGCCAACGAGCTCCACGCCGGGCGTCGTCAGAATCTGGGTGATGACGACGATGCCGAGCTCGACCTCGCCCTTGGCGACCAGCTCCGACACGATGTCTGATTCGGGCCGCGTCACTTTTGCTTTGATGGCCTCGGCAATTCCCAGCCGATCGACCAGACCAGCGACATGAATGCCGCTGCCGACTCTGAGAAAGGCGATCGATTTCGCCGCGAGCAGGGCACGCTTGAACGCTTCGACGGAACTGATGTCGGGCTTCGCCGCGCCCGCTTTCACTTCAACACCGATACCGGAGCGCGCGATGTCAATGCGCGTCTCGGGCAGGATCCTGCCAGCTTTGCTCCATTCGTCGATAGTGGCCGAACCACTGACGATGACATCGAACGGCTCGCCGGCGCTGGCGCGTCGCGCAAACGCGGGCGGCAGATCGCTCGTGATGCTGAGACGGTACCCCGTCGTCCGCTCGAATTCCGGCCCGATCTCGGCGAGCACTGTGGCAATCGCTCTCGCGGTCCACACTTTGATCTCGGCAGGCGACTGCGCCACGATTTCGCTCGGTGCTGATCCGATGAGGGCGATGAGAACAATCAGGCGCACGACTCGCATGTCCCACCATTCAATAGCAGGTCGCTCACGATCGCGTCGATCCCTTATCTGACCTGATGGCCGCGATCTTTTCAATCAAGCGGTCGGTGAGAGTACGCCGCCCCGGTGAGAACTGATTCACCGCCGCACGGACGTAGGGGCGAAACAGGCGATTGGCGTATGCCATATACCCAACGTCCTGTATTTCGCTCAACGTCTGCCGGTAGTGATCGAGCAGCGCGGCGCCGAAGATCTGGCTGGTGCGGGTCGCGCCGACGCGGGCGGAGGCGGAGAGCCATCGAACGCCCTCGGGAAGAGCTCGTGCCGCTGATATCGCCATCACCGACGACGTTTCAAAGATCGAAGTGTCCTGCCGCGCCGATTCGATCTTGAGCTGGTTCCACACGTTGGTGATCGTGTCCCTGGATGGAAGACCGGACGGCTGCAATCCGCGCGCTTCCTCCCGCAGTGCCTCCCATTCGGTTCGGAGTCCTGCGACGTCGAGCGGCGGCGTGTTGATCGTCCGGGCCAGCCGAGACGTCGTGCGCTCCAGACCGTCGAGCAGCTGGTCGACGCTGGTGAAGTGCGTTTCCTTCTCCAGCAGACCCTGCGCCTTGAGCGCGTCGGCTATTTCCGGGATCAGGTGACGTCCCATGCCGCACACGTCGGCCAGAGCCGCGAGGACCCACACCGGCGACGCGCGAAAGGCGACGACGCCAAGCACTTCGACCGCGTTACCGGCAGTCCGCCTGACGAGGAAGTTCTCCGGAAGCGGTCCATCGTCTTTGTAGACACCTTCGACGCCTCCGACCTGCTCGATCAGATACCGGAGCGTGGCGTCGACGAGGTTCTGATACAGCTGGCTGCGTCGGATGCCATCCGGCAGGGCGACCTCTCCCACTTCGCGCGCCACACCCGCACCAAGTCCCAGGACCGATCGGACCAATCGCTCCGGCACAGAAAGCAGATACGTCTTGACGGTCATGCCCTGCTCACAATCCCGAGAAAACAAGGAACGATGACATCGGTTGATCCGGCGACGTCACCGGAGTAGGGGCACGAGGCCCGCCAGAGCACTCGGCGGTCAGACAGCGTTCTTCCACTGGGCATGATGGGCGCTCTGAAACACTTGTCGGTCTGGCATTCGAATCGCCGTCAACACGCCATGAGCAATCGTAGCGATTCCAATGGTGTTACCAACGATTCTTTGGTCTCGGCCACTCATGTGCATCGAGCTCAGCGTTGTTCCAGTGGCCATACACAACGGCCGTCTCTCCCCGATACTCGGCTGGAAATGCCGCGTTCCCCCAAACCAGCGATTCCGGTGTTTGATCTGCGAGTTTCGAAACTCGCGGGTCCAGACCCGCATGTGTGCAGATGCAATCCGGACTCTCGAAACCCAGCACCAACGCAGCAAAGAACGCGCGATGCGGCTCTGGGAGCAGGTCAAAGAACTGGTCGTACGCGAGTTCGTAGCGGTCGACGTACAGCCGTAGACCCGCCTCCTTGACATCCTCGCGCAACGCCCGCTCAGCCTCAGGCGAATAGCTGCGCACGGTATCCAGTCCTTCCATCCCCAGCAGCCATGAGTGGCACGCGTAGTCCTTCTGCGTGCGCAGCAGCCAGTCCTCGTGATTGCCGCGCAGGCAGGTGACCTCAGCCGGACTCTCGCGTCGAAACGCCAGAATGGCATCGATGCAACCTCTCGAGTCGTGTCCGCGGTCGATGTAGTCGCCGAGAAACACCACGACGTCCTTTTCGCCGTCGTCCCGATCGCTGGCCAACAGGCGGCAGACGGAGAGTGTCTTCCGCACATTCCCCAGGCCGCCACGCGCCCGCGAGTTCAACGGCACTGTTGCGACCAGCGCCAGTCGGCGCCGCCATCGATCCGGTGACTGCCCCCACGCACGGATCCTGGCATCAGTGACCAGCCCCGCACGCCATGCCTGGCCGAGCACCGTGACGCCGTAGAGATCGACCGAGCCCCAATCGGATAGCCCGTGGGCCATTTCCTCTGCCAGGCGTTAGCCACCAGCTCCTCGATGCGACAGCCTGCGCGCTCTGAGCGCGGCTGTCGCACCAACTATCGTCATCAGCAACCATGACGCCGGAGGAACGGCAACGAAGAAGAACGCGGCCGCCGTCCCGGGTGGCCTCAAAAAGAGATCCCCATAAGTGGCCAAAGAACCCAGGGTTACAACGAGCGTCACGCAATACAGCGTCGCTCGCGTCACAACGGACCAACGCTTCGAAACCATGTTGGCCCATGCGAGGGCCACGAACGGGGACAACACCCAGATTGTAAAGAGAGCAATCAGCAGACGCGGACTACGGCGACCTGCACGGAGCATGAACGCGATCGAACCTGCGGCCCCCGCCGCCGCAGCGATCAGGGCCACTGTACGCAGGACGTCAAGGAACCCGCCAACGGGACTTCCCGGAGTCGCTGGAGCGGTCGACTCACCGGAACTACCAATGCTCATTGATTGCTCCTGGGATTCAGTCGGAGCCGGGCCTCGCGTCGGAGCAGGCTACTCACAGTTTCGGCCACCACCGACCGACTCGCCGGCAGTACGCCTCGTAATCTCCGTCGAAGGCCCGCCGCAATGCCGGCTCCTCGTACACCATCACAAACACGTGGGTGATGAGGAGGAACACGCCAGCATAGCCGAGCAGCGGAATCGACTGATAAAAGAGCGCGGCGCCTGATAAAGCAAGCCCGGCGCCGATGTACATCGGATTCCGCACGAGCCGATATGGACCCCGAACCACCAGTCGGCGAGGCGGATCGAATGGTGCAGGAGTCCCCCGGCCGACGAACACGAAGGTGAAGATGCAGGCGATCGCGAGTGCTGCGCCGGAGGCTCCCAGAATCATCCCGGCAACCTGCCAGAGGCCCATAGCCGCGGGCGGCGTGATGCCGGTTGAGGACAGGATCCGCGCCGGAAGGAATATCAGGAGGAATCCGATGAAGAGCGCCGAATAGGTGACCGCGCGAGCGAGGACGAACATCACTGAGCTCCCACGGCCGTGTCTCTACCGGCCCAGCTGTTTTTTCAGAAAAGTCAGGACGCGGTCAAACGTCGCCGCAATTTCCGGATCCCACATGGCTCCGTCAAAGCCGTGCCCACGGTTTGGCATGGCGATGAACTCGTGCTGGACTCCATGCCGTTCCAGTTCCTTGACCATCAGAGCGGACTGTTCAAACGGTACGTCTGTGTCGGAGTTCCCGTGAAGAAGTAACGTCGGCGGGTACTCCTTCGTGACGTTGCGAACTGGGCACATCGGATCGAATAGTCTCGGTTCCTTGTCGGGATCGTGCCCGACGACCTCTACCGGCCACAGGCCACGCTGACGCGTATAAAGGTAGAATCGCCCACGGTTCCCACCTTGATCCTCGGAGATGAGCTGAGTACCGACGGCTTGGTAGGCCTCCTCCTTCGGCACGGCGGGCTGCCGGCTGTAAAACGGATCGGGCCGGCTATACCAGTCCCCGGCAATATCGCCGTAGCCGTAAAAAGACACCAGTGCTGCCGGCCGCGGGTTGAGTCGGAATCCGGCCATCAACGTCAAGTAGCCTCCCGCCGAATGGCCGACTACAGCGATGCGATTGGGGTCAATCCGAAACAGCTTTGGCCCATCGATGCGGACCCATCGATAGGCGTCGACGAGGTCTTCGATGATGTCATTCAGCTTGGCCTGCGGAGCCAGCCGATAGTCGATTGAAATGATCGTGTAGCCGGCGTCGAGGTACTTTTCGGCCTGAACGGCATTCAGCCCCCGGCGGTTACCCATGATCAGCGCGCCACCGTGAATCCACAGGATAGCGGGCGTGACGATCTCGCCGGGCCTCCGGTACACATCCGCCCGAATACGAAGATCGCCTATCGTCTTGTAGGCGTAGGTACTTCTGATGACCTCCTGGCCTTCAACGTTGTGAAAGGCCGGGAGGGACAGCATCAACAGCAGCGCCGTCCGCAATTGGATCCGCAAATCGTTCACGGTGCCTCCATCGGCCGTGTCGTCCGGCGCACGCCTCTGCAACGTAGATCCCACAGCACTCGTCCAAGATCGACAGGAGAATAGGGAGATAAGGAGAAATTTTTTTGGCTCCCTTTCTCTCTTTCTCCTGTCGATCCTTGATCACCCGACAGCCCTCAGCCACAGCAGATTGGCCATCAGGCGATAGGCGCCCGTGGTGCAGCTTGGAGGTCACAGACGCTTGTCAGATCCACAGGAGATTAGGAGAGAAGAAATTTTCTTGGCTCCCTTTCTCTCTTTCTCCTGTCGATCTTTGATCACCCGGCAGCCGTCAACCACAGCAGATTGGCCATCAGGCGATAGGCGCCCGTGGTGCAGCTTGGAGGTCACAGACGCTTGTCAGTCAGATCCACAGGAGATTAGGAGAGAAGAAATCTTTTGGCTCCCTTTCTCTCTTTCTCCTGTCGATCTTTGATCACCCGGCAGCCGTCAACCACAGCAGATTGGCCATCAGGCGATAGGCGCCCGTGGTGCAGCTTGGAGATCACAGACGCTTGTCAGATCCACAGGAGCTTGGAGATCACAGACGCTTGTCAGATCCACAGGAGATTAGGAGAGAAGAAATCTTTTGGCTCCCTTTCTCTCTTTCTCCTGTCGATCTTTGATCACCCGGCAGCCGTCAACCACAGCAGATTGGCCATCAGGCGATAGGCGCCCCGTGGTGCAACCTGGATGTCCAGACGCTTGTCAGGATCCACAGAGATCAGGAGAAATTGTTGCGGTAAAAAGCGTCCGAACCAGGTGCCATCTCCCTCGCGTCGAGCAGTTGTTTGACGAAGCTCGATATCTCGCGCTCGTCCTTCTTGCCAAGCCACCGCCCGACAACCCAGATGATCCCGGCCATGCCCAACAACCCCGGCCCCGATGAGAACAACGTCCACGGATCGCCATTGACCGCGCGCGGTCCCCCGCCCAGCAGATCGCGCAGTCCCACCATAAGGATCGTGCCCGTGCTAGCGGTGACGATGGCCAGCCAGACAACCATGAAGATAACGACGAGCCGGTGCAGCCGGAAAATGCCGACGATCCTTGTTCCTCTATCGTGAGGGTGTACGACCGCGGCGTAGATGGGCGCAAACGAATTCGTGAGCCCGGGACGTCTGTCGCGCAGCCAGATCCGGGCCCCGCGCCGACGGAGCAGCATTCGACGGCTCATTCCCAAGTCAGAAACGACCGGGATATCGCGAACGGTATGGGCCTCGAGGCGTCTGAAGCATTGGTCAGGGTGAAGAGGGCTGACAAGCGTCACTATTCGGCAAACATCTCCTGTAGGGTGCGGAGCACCTGCTTGATAGTCTCGCCTGAGACCTGGCCGACTCGACGTACAAGGCGTTCGGTGTCGACCGTCCGGATCTGATCGAGGGCCACGTGCCCCGATCGACTCTGAAAACGACAGGGGATCCGCCAAGGATATGCGCGGCCGCTGGTCGTGAGCGGTGCCACGATCGCTGTACGCAGATGCTGATTCAGTTCGTCCGGTGACACAACGAGGCACGGACGAGTCTTCCGGATTTCGCTGCCCGCTGTCGGATCGAGGCGGACCAGGTGTACGTCACCACGCGCAATGGCATGCCGGCCTAACGCCATTCCCAGTCGTCGCGATCGAACTCGTTACTGGCGGGTTCCAATGTGAGCTGGTCGTCGTCGTGAGCGCGCATCATTCTGGCGGCTTCTGCCCAGCCGGCCCTGGGTTGTCGGGCGGCACGCACGATCAGCTGACCGGGCTCGGCTTGCAATTCGACTTCATCCGGAAGTTGCGCCTGGTCGAGCAGTGTCTTCGGCACCCGGATGCCGCGGGAATTACCGATACGCACGATACGGGTCCTGGCGGGCATGTAATCACATTGTAATCACATGCCTCGAGAGTGACAAGAACGATCATGGGTTCGGCGGCGCGTTGTCCGACGCAGAAGGGATACCCAGACCCAGGTCTTTGCGCATGAACACGCAGGCGATCGGCCGGCCGGACATCAAGTGCGTCTCGCCGCGGCCCACCTCGGTAAATCCGTTCACCCGATAGAACTCCACCCCGGCAAGCGAGGCCTCGATTTCGATGCGTGTGGCCCCGGCAACGATGGCGTGCGCTTCAGCCAGCCCCAACAGCACCGAGCCAATCCCGCGGCGCGCGGCGATACCCCTCACGTACACCGACGTGCCATGCTTCGAGCCCTCAATGCGGTAGTCGCTGGCAAAGCCCAGAACCATCACCTGACCGTCGACGTTCTCCGTAGCAATGAAGAACACCTCTCCACGTTCCATAGCCCTGAGGTACACATCCCCGGTCAGACCATCCTCCCAGTCGTCCACGACATCGGGCGGATAGAAGGTGGGGCCAATCGCTCGGATCGAATCGCGATGCGCCAGCGCGATGTCGTCGGCATCCGACGGCTGCGCCAGACGTGCCTCGAACTTCGCCATCTTCATGACAACTCTCGCCATCTTGACGTGAGGCTGCCGGCCGGGTGAGTGCACCCGCCCGCGTCTTGCTGGTATCAGGCCGCTGGCGGCGACCAGAAACCATTGTGAACCTCGAGCGCCTCTTCCACCAGCAGGGGCCCGGTCACGTGCACGGTGTCCGACGCGCGAGAGAACAAATCACGACACGGGATCAGAAAGTCCGGACCCGCAAGATTTGCCAGCAATTCGGCCGGCAGCCCGTAGACCATCGAACGGATGCCGGCCCAGTACATGGCGCCCACGCACATCGCGCATGGCTCGCAGCTCGTGTAGAGCACACATCGCGCGATCTGGTCGGGAGAGAATTGGCGGATCGCGTCAGCCACGAGATTGTGCTCGGCGTGCCCCGTCGGATTCTGCTCGGTGATAACGGTGTTCAAGCCCGTGAGCACCACACGCCCGTCGAGAACGAGCAACGCACCGAACGGGTGATTTCCGGCGGTCCGTGCCTGGCGTGCGAGTTCGATAGCCTGTTTCAGGAATTGCTCGTCTGTGGTCATCGATCCCTCGGCAGGGACACTAGCACGCCACCCCGCCGCGTCGCCGACTTGGCCACCCGTCAACGTGTTCACGGCACCTGATCGAACCCAGGACGAATGAACTTCCAGGCATCCGGAAACGTGCGTTCGACTTCCGTTTCGAGGCGGCGCAATTCCTCGCCGACCGCTGCCGCATCGGCGTCACCGGTCGCTGTCGCGATCGCGGCCCATGCGTCGACCGATCGGCGGATCGAGATCAACGCGACCTTCGCCGAGCCATTCCAGTCGTTCTGCACTGGACCATCGTCGAAGCCATTGCCATGCTCGTATTCGTCGCGGCCGTGCAGCGCGCGATGAAGTTTGGCACCAATCAAGTGCGCATCCCACCCTGCCACGGCGATCGCCTCCGTGAGCGGCTGGTTGGACGTGAGGGCCCCGGCGTTCCGGTTCGATTGCAACCATCCCCAGGCCAGCGTGGAAAACCTTTTTGCACCAGTCGTGATCGGCGACTCGTCCAGGCGCTCGCCGCGGGCCTCTTCGTCGCGGCCGATTTCGTCCAATTCCGGTTTGCTCGGTTGATAGTTCGAGAGCAATTCATGGACAGCCTCGCGCCGCGCAGCTTCTGCCCGATCCTTGGGCGGCGGGGCGCCGACCGCCAGCTCCAGGGCGGCGGCAAAATCACCATCGCACATCGCCATCGCCACGTCGACTGCGTAGGCCGAACATCGCGACGTGAACGCACACCGCTCGCACCATCGATCGCAATAAGCGGAAATAAAGTCGATCCGGTCGAAATTGATATCGGACGGCCTACTCATCGTCTCCATCGTGACTGCCAAGGTCGTGCCGAAGAAGTCCACTGCGGATCCCGGGCAATTTGCTCAACGGCCGCTCGCAGGTTGCAGTCTCTGCACTGCGCGCATGGCATCGGTTTGCGCAGAAATCGCAACCAGTCAGGGCTGATTGTCGATGATTGCTGGCCAGAGTGGACATCGTCCATCAGACAGTTCCGGTTGAATATCCCCACGATTGAAAGACTCGAGGACCACCAATGACGGTGTGAGGATCGCGAGCAAAGGCGTACAGCTCCTCGACGGTCTCCCGCAAGTCCTGTTCGGTGGCAAGGCCGTCCTCGAGTACAGCTGCGGCAATACTTTCGAGTGTGACGCAGGTGAGCAGCTTGATTCCGCCCTGTAGGGCGGCAGGCTGCACCAGCTTCATGCCGATACGGTCGAGGCCGGCGCCACGGAGGAGCGCTGGCAGCCGCGGGCCGATATTCGGATCGGCCCCGCGATTTTGCACGGACTTCGTGTAGAGCTCGACGTATCGCCGGAACGCTGGACAGTCCGGTTCAGCGAAGTGTCCACGAAAATCGATGTCTTCGACGATCATGGCCCCGCCCGGACGGATGTGCCGGCACATGGCACTGACCAACGCGGCGGGTCTGGCGAGGTGGGTGAGGATGAATCGGCCGTAGACGACATCGAACAATTCGCCCGGCTCCCAGGCGGTGACGTCTCGAGTTTCGAACGCGACGTTCGAAAGGCCCATCTCTCCCGCCTCTCGTTTCGCGATATCGAGTTTGGTCTGGTCGCGATCGACCCCGAGCACCCGGCCCGAGGGTCCTACCGCACGGGCGAGCTCGAATGTCACATCACCGCCCCCGCATCCAACGTCGAGACATGTCGACCGGGGAGGGATACCGACCTCCGCGAGAAGCGCACGTGTGGACGGACCCATGACTTCCGAAAGGAGGCGCAGTCGTTCCCGGCCTTCCACTCCGCCTCTGATCACATATCGCACGCTGTCCATCGACGTGACTCCGCAGTGCGGTTCGCCTGTGAGGTTACGAAGTTGTCAGCTCCCGGCATCACGTCGACGTTCGCTGGAGTGTAATCTCACCGCGGCGCAGCCGACGGTAGAGCGCCAGGGAATCTCGAATGATCTCGAGAGCCTCGGCTGGTCCGAGGAAATGGTCGATCTCGACCGTCTTGTTCTCGAGGACTTTGTAATCCTGGAAGAACCGCTTGATTTCGCGCTCGGTGTGCGAAGGAAGCTGAGTTCTGTCTCGATAATCAGAAACGGCCGGGTCTCTGACATTCACCGCCAGCACCTTATCGTCGAGGCCCTTGTCGTCGCGCATTCGCATCACACCAATGGCGCGTGCTTCGACGATGGTCAGCGGGAAGACGGGCTCCTGGCCCAACACGAGAACGTCGAGCGGGTCGCCATCGTCGCAGAACGTGCGTGGAATGAATCCGTAGTCTGCCGGATAGTGCACTGCGCTGTAGAGGACACGATCGAGCCTGAGAAAGCCAGTCTCCTTGTCGAGCTCGTACTTGTTCTTGCTGCCCTTCGGGACTTCGATGACGACGGGGAACGCGCCGTCAATCAACTGGTCGTCGACGTAAATGTCGTGCCACGCGTGCACCAAACGCTTATAGCATGTGCCGCTCGCGTTACGAAAGCCGAATGACGTTCACATTCTTCTTGATCCACGCAAAGAGCCGGTCCGCGATCGGTTCATTGTTGGCGAAATATCGGTCGTCGCACCGCCCAAGATGCTCGAGCACCGCGGGATCGTCTGCCGAGACAGTAGCCTCCACCTTCGCAGCCGTTACGTCATCCTCTATCTGCAGCGCCGCAATCGCGTCACGTGTGATCTGCGCCGTCTTCGGGCACTCGATCGCGAGGAGAGCGTGCTCGATCACGTCAACAAATTCGTTCGCCGAATTCAGGAAGAACTGGCTGTAGCCACCGTTATTGACTTCTCGCTCCAAGGCTTCGACGGCGAGCACGTACCGTTCTTCAGGTGACTGGGGGCGGCTCAGGGCGATCTGTTGAATGCTTGCTCGAAAGCCAGAACGAGCGAGTCCACACGGTATTCGCCATCGAGCGCGATCAACTGCTCGGTTGTCTGGCCGCTATACGCTTTGAGGAATTTCTGATTCATTAGTAAGTACTCCGACCGGAGACCTTTGATGGCTCCCTTCGATGGCTCCCTTTCTCACGTTCTCCTGTGGTTTTTTGGGCAAGGAACGCAGCGTGACATCGGCTGTCGCCCCGGGGGAAGATGTCCGGCAAGCGATCGTCAGGAATCTCCATGCAGAGTGATCCGAAACCGAAGCCCGCGCTTGCCCCCGAGAGCGGGCGGCTTGACGAACTCCTCGACCAGCACACCACCATTGGCTTCGATCACACGCTGTGACGGAATGTTGTCAGGGTCGGTCGTGATCTCGACGTAGCGAAGGCCCTCCGCTCTCGCTTCCCCCAACACCTCGCGCAACGCGCGGGTGGCGTAGCCGCGTCCTTGCTTCCACGGAACGACCGAGTAGCCGATGTGACCGAGACAGTAGGGCGGGAGCGCTTCCGTTCCGGGCTGCCAGCGGAGCCCGATGCTGCCGCAGAATTCCCCATCCCAGAGCCACCGTCGATAGCCAGGAAGCCGCGGCGCGCGCGTCCCGTCGAGGAGGGTAACGGGTCCGCCACTGGCCTCCTTGTCGACCAAACTGACCAAGAATCCGTCGGCATTCGCAGCGATTCGCCGTAGCTCTTCTTGCGCAGCGGCGGCTCCATGCACATTGTCGGGCGACCAACCGCGCTCGAGCGCTGCGACGTAGCTGGACAGATACTCATGCGACGGCCAGACCAGTCTCATCTCCTGCATTGACGCTGTTCCCGAGTCTCACCCTTTGCAGAGTCCCTTGGGCGTCCAGTCTGAAGCAAGCATGGTGGGTGGCTGCGCGGAATCGTGAAGGATGAGAACCAATGCCTGTCGAACCTCGGAGCCCGTTGCCGTGAGTTCCATCGGTGGACCGCCGGGTACCACGACATGGCTGCTGCCCCCTGGCCGGTCGATCATTTTGCCTTGCGGCGTTTCCAGACATGTTTCTCCGCTCACGGTGTACCAGGCTTCAGGGCCGGAGTGACGGTGCACGAGCGTCTTCATGCCCGGCCGAAAGACCGCTTCCATGAACTGCGCCGTGTACTCGACGCCCGGGGTTGTTGGCAGCGGGCCGACCTCCGCGACGTGCACGCCACCCGATGAGCGCCAGCCGCTTTTGGCAATCGTGAACAGCCACACCTTGCCGAATGCCTCGAGCACCGTTCCACGCGGGCCTCGGGCCTTCTCCGCCAACGCGCGGGTCGCGAAGGTTTCGAGGTGCCAGACTGCCGTTGTCCGGTCCAATTGACCCACTCGCGGCGTGGCCACGATGAAGCACCCGTAGGGACGTCCAGCCCGCTCACTCACGGGAATACAGGTCCCTCCGGTATCTTCCTTCTGGCTCTGTGCGCGTGAGGACAGCCCCGGCGAAAACAGAGTTGCACCAATTGCACACGTGGCAATGACGTTGCTCAAGTTCAAGAGCACCTCCTTTTTGCCGATGGGATCGACGAAGTCAGGGCCGGCGCAGAAAGCCGCTCTCCGCGAGCCACTCCTCGAACCGGACGATCCACTGGCCCACCGGACGTTTGTTCGCTGGGCGGAGGCCGAAGCCATGTCCCCCGGTCCCGTAGATGTGCAGCTCCGCCGGGACACCCGCGCGTTTGAATCGCAAGTACGCTTCGGCGAGACCCTCCGAAATGTCCTGCCGGTCGTCATACGCCGCCGCCAGGAATACCGGCGGGACGCCGGCGACAGGCTGAATATCGCCAGAGCGGCCCGGATAGATCATCGCTTCGAAGTCAGGTCTGGACGATTGCCGCTCGACAGGATCGGCAGCCGCCTGATCGCCCGTTTCGCCTCGTGAGCTGGCCAGCCAGACAAGCTCGCCGCCCGCGGAAAATCCAATAGCTCCGACACGGGCCGGATCGATCTTCCATTCCTTCGCGCGGGCCCGAATCAGCCGCATCGCGCGCTTCGTGTCGGCCAGCGACTCGACCTCGATTTGGTATGTCGAGTTGGGCTCTCTCGCCAGCCGGTGCTTCAGGACGAATGCGGCAATACCGTGCGCCTGGAGCCATTCAGCCACGTTGTACCCCTCGTGGGTGATCGCCAGCATCCGATGGCCGCCGCCAGGAATCACCAGGATCGCGAGTCCGGTCGCCTTAGCCTCGGCCGGCAGATACGGCGTAATTGTCGGATTGTGAATCCCGGCTACGCGCAGCTCGCCGGACGCGGATGTCGTGATGTCTTCCTTCGCCGGCTTTCCTTCGGAGCCTGGCGCGCCATTCGACCAGAGCGGAATCTCCGCCGGCGTACTGGCGGCGACAGACGCCGCGCAGAGCGTCGTCACTACGAGCAGGACCCTGGGTACATGTTCAATGAAGTGGGACATGTCGTTCACCTCCACAGGTGAGCTGCCGCGACGCGACTGCTTGCGTTGAGTTACTGGATGCTACTACGGCCGCAGCCTCTACCGCAGAATGGCGGGCATCGCGCGAGCGGTTCAAACTTTCTTATACGGCGCGCCGCGAGATAGCCGGATGACGAACCTCCCACCATGCGACGAACAGAGCAAACAGCACGTAGGCCAGTAGCGCCGTTACTGCTGCGGCACCGGGAGAGGTGGGAGGCGGCCCGAAGAACACGACGCTTTGGATAGCGAGCATGATGATACCGAAAATCGTCATGCCCGCTTTGGAGCCGGACCGCTCTCGCAGGAACAACATCATCCCGCCAAACAGCAGCATGGCCTCCAGACCCAAAGCGGGAGCCGGCCAATTCCATAGGCCCAAACCGACCTTGGCAGTGTCGTCGTATAACGGCAAGTCCGGCCGGTGGACGACGAAGTCGAGGATCCAGTGCGAGAACACGGCAACGGCTACGAGCATCGCTGCACCGCCGCCGGCGCGGCGTTGCCAGAATCGATAGAGGCCATAGCCAACGGCGGACCACACCAACGCGCCGATCAGGCTATGTGTGTACGGCATGTAGTAAAGGTCGAGCGGATTGGACGCGGTTATTCCCGGGACGATGCGGACTTTCTCGATCCCGAGCAGAACGAGTGGAGCCCAGAGAATGTCGAGCAGTTGGACCGCAAGAAAGAGGACCCACAAGGGTACGTCGGGTTTCGCTCGCTGTGCCGCGAAGCTCACGCCGTAGTGGCCAACGAACATGGCTTTTCTAATAACCTGAAACGCGATCCTCGTCGACGGTCACCCTCGTGTCAACTTTCCGAGGTCGATAAGTCACTCGAAAATGAGCAGGCTAGCCATTACCTCCATCGTCCGCGGGGCCGATGAGATGCTTGAAAAACCTCTCCGGCGCATTGAGGAAGCGTCGTCGGATCGACCTTTTCGGTCAGGCTCTCGATTCGGTGAAGGAACGGGGCTCCGGTTGCCGCCGGGGATCGCCGTCGGCGCGATTTCATACTCACGAGTCAGACCAGCCTACGAGCAGCCTGGCACGTCCGCTGGGTTGTGGAAGACACGCAGACCACGCTGACGCGCCACATCAACCATCGTGTCGGCGCCACTCGACGCGCCGCCGACGCGGAGGACGGCATCGCACTTTTCCAGGAGGCGCTCCGCGATCGGGTGAAAAACCTCGGTGAAGGCCTCGTCTCCGACCCGCGTCGACCCGGCCAGCGCGACAAGAGGCAGCGCAAGCCATTCTCCCACCACCGGTATGTGCCCCGCTCGAAAGAGTGGCAACGCATGGCTTTCCATTACACGGACGTTTGCCGCCATCCGCTCGGGATCATCGTCGGTACCGGACCGATAGGGGCCGGCGATCAAGATCATCAGGTGTTGAGTCCGTTGATTCTGCAACCGACCTCCATCAAGCAGTGACAGCCACGCGAATGTGCTGTCTTCCATCGCCGTCTAACTCACGACAAATGTCCCTCACCCTCAGAGGCAGGCGCGATCTGGACGATGCGGGCGCGTTCGCACAGCGGATAGGAATCGAGGAACGGCTGCAACGCGGTGCGCATCTCGGCTGCGGTACGGCCGTATACGTAAAGCGCGGTTTCGGTCGGGCCCTGCCAGGTCCGGTTGGTCGCCCGCTCGCGAGTGACCTCTTCGATCGGGAGCGGAAATCAGAACGTGCGGTGAGGCTTGCGATTGTACGGCTCACGAGCGCTTGTAACTGATGGCCATCCCGGCACCGCGATTGTCGAGCGTGGTCTCAACGTTGGAAAGACTTTGCAAGTACCTGAGGTAGTCGCCGGATCCAAACGCTCGCCAACCGCTGCGCACATTGTGCGTGGCATAACAGCCACCGACCTGGAGCTTGGGCAGAACGGCGTCGAAATAGTTCTTGTACCAGTCTTTGTCTGCGTCGCTGAAGACGAAATCGAACGGCCCCGCCAGGGCAGGAACGATTGCGTGCGCATCGCCCAATCGCGCATCGATGAACTTCGACAGCCCAGCCGCCTCGAAGTTGGCGAGCGCCTGGCGATGCCGGCCTTCATCGATCTCAATCGTAATCAACTTCCCGCCGGTCTTGCTGAGCGCCCAGGCAATCCAGATCCCGGAATGTCCGGTTGACGTCCCGATCTCGAGCGCCCGGGTGTACTTGTTCTTCACGATGATGTCGTGCAGGGTCTGGCCATCGACGACCGGGACGTTCAGGTCGCGCCACTGATCCTGTCTGGCGTCGAGGAATTTCTTCACGCGATCGTCGAGATTCTGCTGATCGTCCTTCGCTCGTGCGGTGATGAGTGTCGCCGCCGCTGTCAGGACGACCACGAAGAGGCACACTCCGCGCCGGGTAGAGTTCATACATGTGTCTCCCTGTTTCCTCCGTATACGTCACAAGCTGCAGCAAGGGTCCGGTGCGTCTGTGACAAGACCGTAAACAGGGTAGCCGAGTGTGATCTCAGACCCGAGTGTCACCCCGCGGGGACACTTCTGCAAAAAACAAGATCTGACCCCTCAGACCTCAGCCACTTCTCCGAGCGAGATGCGGAATGATCAACCGCAGCGTCCCACCCGTCGCGGCGCCGACCGCGACCCGCACCCAGGCCGAGTGGGCTTCGTACATCATGGCCCCCATCAGCGGAAACATGACAGCTGACTTCACAGTCTGCCACTCTGTCGGGAAGTAAATGCCTTCGATCACGTACCCCAGACGCGCGAAGATCCACGGTACCGCGAAGCCGAGTGCCGCACCGAAGGCAATCCAATGTAGGAGTCCGTGCACTCCGCACACCCGCGTCAGCGAACGGAGAAGAATCGCCGCGACGATCTGGATCGCGAACCCGCCGACGAGCGCCAGCACGTAGACCTGAAGAAACCCAGAAAACCAACGCCCCTCTCGTCCCCAGCTCTCCAACGCGTCGGCGAAGTACGCCGCTGCCACGAAGAACGTGCCAACCAGCACGGCGATGATGACGTACAACACGCCCCGGCCCGTGCCTTTACCTTTCCCGAGCGAGTCAGCGCCTGATCTGCCAACGTCACGCGCTCGAGTATTTTGGCCGATTCGTTCGGAACTGCGGATCACTCCTCGAACCCCTGCCGTCCGTACGCTGTGCCCGTGATCTCGTAGACGATGCTCGCTCGTCCACCGGCATCCGATCTGGATCCCGCGCGCACACCGCCGATTTTCTCCACGGCCCGCTGAGAGCGAAGATTCTGTGGGCCGACGAGAAAGACCACACAGTCCACGAACCTGAACGCATGCAGAAGCATGAGCTGCTTCATTTCGCCATTGTAGCGACCGCCCCAGTGGGATCGAGCCAGGAACGTCCAGCCGATTTCTATTTCGCTCCTCTCACGATCGTAACCGTGAAACCGTGACGATCCAATGATCCGGCCATCTCTCCTGTCGATTGCGATCAACGCACCGGCAGAATCCAACGATTCACCGAAAAAAATGCGGAACTGCTCATCCTTGTAGCGGTCCGGCGCCGGATGTTGCTCCCAAATGAGTGGGTCCGCAGCCACCGCGAAGAGAGCGTCGAAATCCGAGGCTTGGAGAGGCCTGAGTTTGAGGAGCTCGCCTTCGAGCACGGGCTGCAGATCGAACGGGTATTGCCCCACCTCGAACCTCATTGCAGTTCGTCGAAGAACTCCACCGCGCCGGTTTCCAGCGAGTACTCCGCCCCGACTACGACGAGACCGTCGTTCCGGAGCAGCTTCTCGAGCAGTTCCGACCCATGCCGCAGGTGCTCGACGGAGGCGCGAACGTTCGCCCGAATCGCCTCGCGAAGCAGCACCTCCCGATCCAACATCCCCGCTGTGCGTACCAGCGGCTCCACCGATGGACGCACGCGATCGGTAATAGAGCGGAGGTTCCGCGATCCGCTGTTCGTCCCCTCCTGAAGCTCCTCGAGCGTTGCGACCACGGCGCCGCATTGCGAGTGGCCCATCACGACGACGAGCCGCGTGCCGAACCGTGCCGCAGCGAACTCGACACTGCCGACCTGCGACGGAGCGACGACGTTTCCAGCCACACGAATCACGAACAGGTCGCCCAATCCCTGATCGAACACGAGTTCCGCGGGCACACGGGAATCCGAGCACCCGAGGACGATGGCGAACGGCTTCTGACCGGCGACCAGGGCAGCGCGCGCCTGGTGCGACAAAGCCGTCGCGGTCGTCTGATTTTCTACGAATCGCCGGTTTCCCTCGCGAAGGCGAGCCAAGGCGTCAGTGGGAGTGATCATCGATGGTCGCGAGGGAGCCAGCTGACTCGAGCAGCCGGCCTACTGGAATACGCCCGCTTCAAAAAGGAGATTGTCATCTCACCGTTCGAACCCTCGATTCGCCAGGTGGCTACTAGCGCGTCGCTGTCCCAACGCAGGCTGGACACGATCTTGCGCCCTCGCTCCATCGCCGCAACTTCACGACCATCCGTCAGCAGCTCGTACTTCGTCTCGAACGGCTTGTCCATCACGATGGTCATTTGACACTTGAAACTCGGCTCGTGGTGCTCGATCCGCAGCGCACCACTCTTCACGGCAGGTGCGACGATCGGGCTCAGGATCGAGGCTTCCCGGTTCAACTGCCACTCGCCCGAGAAATCCGGTTTCTGCTGCGCGATCGGAGTCATGGTGCCTGCCAGCGCGACGACGGCCGCGATGAAGGTGGGACTGGGCATGGGCTCAGGCGTATCGAAGCGGCCGAACGCCGCATACTGCCCGGAGTGGTCGATCTGGAGATCATCGCCGACGCGGAAGAGCCTGGACGCGCTCAAACCCGCGCGCTTCACGATCAGCCCTTCGGGCAGGACGAGTTCGGGGTGGGCCTCTGCCTGCGTGACGGGATTGCGGATCGTCTGCATTTCAAGCTGGACTTCGCTGCCGAGCCGCGCCCGTGTCGCGTGTTCCTTTAGTTCCACGTCGAACTGGACGGGCTTCGGCTCGGCGAGCGTGTAGGTCTTGTTGAAAATGCCCCAGGGACCCCCGAGCTCGCCGCGCAGAATTCGCGCGAGCGCCGAACGCTGCGACGTGTCGCCGCGTTCGTCGACGTAACACACCGCGCGCCCGCCGCCCTCGTGGATCGCGCCCGGCCACTTGGCAAACAGCGCGATGCCCAGACCGTCGACGGGGACATCCTCGACGTGCCCGCGTGCGATTAACCAGATCCAGCCGCCTTCGCAGAACCCGCGGCTCGGCCTCGCGTTGAAGTTGCAGGGACAGCCCCAATCACAGTTGCACGCGATCAAGACGTCTCCGTCCACTCGCCACCCACTCATCGGTACCTCTCTTTGCGACAATACTGGTGCGGACCGGCCGCCCGGTCAAGCGGTCTACAATTTCGACGAGTCCATGCGAGCGCGGTCCTCCTTCATCGTCCTCTTCCTGGTCGTCATGTTCGCGTGCTGGTGGTGGATCGTGATCATGGCGCGAGACATGTACGGGCCGATGACAGGGGCCAGCGCATGGATGATGACGCCGGTGTGGGACGCACCGCATCTACTCCTCTTGTGGGCGATGTGGGCGGTCATGATGACGGCGATGATGCTGCCATCGGCCGCGCCGATGATCCTGCTCGCCGGAGGCCCCGGCCATCCTTGGCTCGTCGCGCTTGGGTACGTCGCTGTCTGGACGGTCTTCAGCGTCGGTGCGACCGCGCTGCAGTGGGCACTGGGCAAGTCGTCAATTCTCAATCCGATGATGGAGGTCGCGAGCCCTGAGGCCGGCGCGATCCTTCTTGCCATCGCCGGCATTTACCAGTTGACGCCGTTGAAGCAGGCGTGCCTGACGACATGTCAGTCTCCCATGGCATTTCTGACACGTCGCTGGCGCAGCGGGCCGTGGGGCGCATTCCGCATGGGTGCCGAGCACGGCATCTACTGTGTCGGATGCTGCTGGGCGCTCATGTTGCTGCTCTTCGCGGGCGGAGTGATGAACCTGGCCGTGATCGTGACGCTCACGCTCTTCGTCGCCTTCGAAAAACTGGTACCGCTCGGCGGATGGGGAGCACGCGCCAGCGGCGTCTTGCTCATCGCCGCAGCGGTGTGGATGTTGTCCTGGTGAGCGGTGATCCCGGTGCGCCGTCACCGAATTCGAGTGCGGATCAGATCACTTCACGAGGGGAGGCAATGGCCCCATCTGGACACGCCGGAACTCGACCTCCGCGCCCTCCGCTTGGATCGCGATTCGCCCGCGGTCGGCGCTGCTGTTGAATCCCTCGTTGACCAGATCGCCATTGACCCAGACCTTCACCGTCCGGCCGCGCGCTTCGACGATCATGCTATTCCACTCGCCGAGTGGCTTCTCTGAGTTGTCGGTGAGATTGAGAATTCGGCGCGCATCTCCCTCGCTGCCGCCGTATTTCTGACCCTCCTTTCGCGGACGCCGCGTCTCCATGTCGGGAACTTCGATGTTCTCCTCGATGCACCAGAAGTCTCCAGCATGCAGGTGGTTCATCTGCACTTCAATCGATTGAGGGAACATTCTCGACAGCGCGCGCAGCCTGGACGCGTGGACGAGGACACCGCAATTACCTGGCTTGCCGGGAAACCGGTATTCGACTTCAAGCCGGTAGTCGCGGTAGACCGATTCCGTCAGCAGATGGCCTCGCGGCGTGCCGAGACTGACGAGCATCCCGTCGCGGACAATGAAACTGTCGGGCGCGTCCGGGGTCGTGTCCTTGGTCGGCACGTCCGGCTGCCATCCGGATAGATCGCGGCCGTTGAACAACTGGATGACACGGTCCGGGACGATCGCCTCGGGTGAAGACGAGCGCGGTTCCTGAAGCAAGGAGCTCGCCGTCCAGTAGATGTCCCCTGAAATCGCGAAGAGCACGACCGCAAGAAGGAAGAATCGCGTGTGCATACCGCGCATCCTAGCTCATTGTCCCCGAAGCGGCGAGGCCAAGTCGGGGATTCAGATTGACGATTTTTGGCTGCCTGACATCGCTTAGCTGCTGGTCACGCTGGGCCTGCGGCGCGGCGTGTAGGTCTCTTACGCTCGCAAATCCCGGAGCACGCCACTCGCATCAGGAAAACTGTCTGCGTCTCGATAGGCTCCGCGGTATGTAACGGGAAGTACTTCCGCGACGGCCAGCCCGATGGCATCCATGATCACGCGGCGATCACGGCCGGCTCTGGCGAGGAGCGCCTCGGCACGAATCGGGGGACCCAACTGCAGGACCACGGGCGCCGCGCGGAGCGACGAGGTCTCCACGGGAAACAGCTGCTCGGGTCCGGTCAGGCCGGCCGGGAGCACCCACGTGCCCGGAACGTCCAGGTAGCGCGCGGCGCCGGCCAGCATCGGCTGCATCGCACCGGTGCGACTCCGCGTGCCTTCCGCAAACAGCAGGAGCGCATCGCCATCCCGAAGCCTGCCCCGCGCGACGTCGATGGCCCGCCGCGCCGCCCGCGCCACCTCCCGTTCGTTCAGCACTGCCTCTTCTGACGCCACGCCCGCGCTCTGTGGCACCTTGACCGTACCGAAGCAGAGGCTCGAAAAACGCCGCTCACGACTCGTGAACACCTTGGGCCCGGCGAGTGCGGTCAGTCGATTCGCCAGATCGGCGCCGCCCGCCCGCTGGAGCAGGACTTCGATGACGTTTGCATCGGAGTACGACAGGTGGTTCGCGACGACGACCACAGGGGCGCCGGCGAGTCGAGCCAGGTGGTGCCCGCCGCGAAGCCCCGAACCGTCACCCAGAAATCGATCGGCGAGCAGATGATGGATGCGTTGGGCGAGTGGATCCCGCGGGTAGTAGTCCCACCCGTTGTCGGCGCCGAGCCTGGTTTTGAGCGCGAGCAAGCCGTCTGTCCCGGCGCTGTCGATTTCGCGCTCGAGCGCAATCCGGATCTCCTGAAGCGTGAGTAGATCCTGATCGGCCAGAAACTCCAGGATCGCCTCGACCAGCGCATCCCGGCCGGAGCGTATCCGGCTCATTCCGTCAGCCACGAGATCGCGCTCATCTGCCGCCGACCGGCAGCTCCGCCGCCGACGGCTGCGCACTGCCTTTGTACAGACAAAGGGCGATGATCTTTCGACCATCGCCCCGCCTTCGCTAAAGCTACGGTGGGCAAGACCGCCTCCAGGTAGCGAGCAGTCCGCCAACAACAGCAATCAACACATCATGAATCGGTCGTGGCTCGCCAGTTCCCCAGTTCCCCCGCGAGTTCCCCAGCTCGCCAGTTCCCCAGCTCGCCAGTTCCCCCGCCTTCGCGCGCGTCGGATCGGCGCGCTTCGGCGAGGCAGGCTCGTCACTCGATCTCGTCGCGCGTAAAGGCTTCTTCCGGCTCCACGAAGTATTCCATCTCCCGCTCCAGCTCCAACTCCTCTGGAGTCGGCGGCGGCGGTGGCGGCGGCTCGTCCGCCGGGATCCGCACGTGCCGGTAATACTCGAAGCCGGTGCCCGCCGGAATCAGGCGGCCCATCGTCACGTTCTCCTTCAGGCCGCGCAGGTGATCCACCTTGCCTGAAATCGACGCTTCGGTGAGCACGCGGGTCGTCTCCTGGAACGAAGCCGCGGAGATGAACGAGTCGGTCGAGAGCGACGCCTTGGTGATGCCGAGCAGCAGCGGCCGGCCGGTCGCCGGACGTCCGCCGCTGGCGATCACCCGCTCGTTCTCTTCCATGAAGCGGTAGCGATCCACCTGCTCCTCGATCAGGAACTCGGTGTCGCCCACCTCCTCGATCTTCACCCACCGCATCATCTGCCGGACGATGACCTCGATGTGCTTGTCGTTGATGTTCACGCCCTGCAGCCGGTAGACCTCCTGGATCTCGTTGACGAGATACGCGTGCAGCGCCTTCTCGCCGAGGACCGACAGGATGTCGTGCGGATTGCTCGGCCCGTCCATCAGCGGTTCGCCGGCGCGGACGCGATCGCTTTCCTGCACGTTCACGTGCACGCCGCGCGGCAGCGAGTACTCTCTCGGCTCCCCACCGTCCTCCGGGACGATGATGATCTTCCGCTGCCCCTTGACGATGCCGCCGTGGCGGACGACGCCGTCGATTTCCGAGATGACGGCGGTTTCCCGCGGCTTGCGCGCTTCGAACAGCTCGACCACGCGCGGCAGACCACCGGTGATGTCCTTCGTCTTGGTGGTTTCGCGCGGGATCTTCGCCAGCACCTGTCCGGCGTAGACCGCCTCGGTGTCCTCGACCATGAGGTGCGCGTGCGACGGCATGTGGTACTTGCGCGTGACCTTGCCCGCCTTGTCGCGGATCTCGATCATCGGCTGCTTCTTCTCGTCCGGGCTGTCGACGACGATCTTCCGCGACAAACCGGTGACCTCGTCCAGCTCTTCGTGGAACGTGAGGTCGGAGATGAGGTCCTTGTATTTCACGCTGCCCGCATCCTCGGTGAGGATGGAGAACGTGTAGGGATCCCACTCGACGAGAATCTGCCCGGGCTCGACGGCCTGGCCGTCGCGCACCTTGAGGCGCGCGCCGTAGACGATCGGGTAGCGCTCACGATCGCGCCCCTTCGCGTCCTGGACGACGAGCGACCCGGTGCGATTCATGACCACCAGTTCCCCGGCCGGCTGCTCGGTGCTGCCCTTGGCCTCGACGACCTGCAGCCCCTGGTAACGGACCGTGCCGGCGTGCTTGGCGTCGAGCGTCGACTGCTCGGACACTCGCGATGCCGTGCCGCCGATATGGAACGTCCGCATCGTCAGCTGCGTGCCCGGCTCGCCGATGGACTGCGCCGCGATGACGCCGACCGCCAGCCCGAGCTCGACGAGACGCCCGGTCGCAAGGTCGCGGCCGTAGCATTTCGCGCAGCAGCCGCGGCGGCTCGCGCACGTCAGCACCGACCGGATGCGGACTTTTTCGATGCCGCCTTCTTGGATGTCCGACGCCTTCTCCTCGTCGATCTCGTCGTTGACCTCGACGATGATCTTGCCCGACAGCGGGTCGATGATCTTCTCGAGGGTTGTCCGGCCGATGATGCGGTCGCGCAGCGGCTCGATGATCTCACCGCTCTCGACGATGGCCCGCGCCTCGATGCCGTCCATCGTGCCGCAGTCGATCTCGTGGATGATGACGTCCTGCGCCACGTCGACCAGGCGCCGTGTGAGGTAGCCCGAGTCCGCGGTCTTGAGCGCGGTGTCGGCGAGACCCTTGCGCGCACCGTGCGTCGAGATGAAGTACTGGAGAACGGTCAGCCCTTCACGGAAGTTCGATGTGATTGGCGTCTCGATGATCTCTCCCGACGGCTTCGCCATCAGGCCGCGCATGCCAGCGAGCTGCCGGATCTGCTGTTTCGAGCCGCGGGCGCCCGAGTCCGCCATGATGTAGACCGGGTTGAAGTTCTTGCCCGACTGATCGAGGTCCTCCATTTCGGAGAACATCTCGTCGGCAATCTTCTCGGTCACGTCCGACCAGACGGCGATGACCTTGTTGTAACGCTCGCCGTTGGTGATCGCCCCTTCGAGGTACTGCCCTTCGACCTTGATGACCTCGTCGCGGGCGCCTTCGACCAGCGCCGCCTTCTCCGACGGAATGATCAGATCGTCGATGCCGATCGAGAGCCCCGAACGGGTCGCGTACGTGAACCCGAGGTGCTTGAGGCTGTCGAGCATCTCGACGGTCTTTTCGAGGCCGAAATGGAGGTGGCAATACTGCACCACCTGCTGCAGCCCCTTCTTCTTGAGGAGGCCGTTGACGAACGGCATCACCGCAGGCAGCGACGTATTGAAGATCACGCGGCCGACCGTGGTGTTGATGATCTTGTTCACGACCGGCTGCGGCTCGGCCTGCAGCACGCCCTGGTCGTCGCGCGCCACCGTCATGTCGAGCAGGTCGCCGGTGAAGCGCAGACGAATCGGCGTCAGCGTCTCCAGCTCCCCCGCCTCGAGTGCCAGGACTACGTCGTCGGCGTTCCCGAAGACACGACCCTCGCCCTTGGCGCCGGCCTTGGCCTTCGTCAGGTAATAGCAGCCGAGGACGATGTCCTGCGACGGAATCGCGATCGGTGCGCCGCTTGCCGGCGACAGGATGTTGTTCGAGGACATCATCAGCACCGATGCCTCGATCTGCGCTTCCGGCGCGAGCGGAATATGAACGGCCATCTGGTCGCCATCGAAGTCCGCGTTGAAGGCGGTGCAGACGAGCGGGTGGATCCGGATCGCCTTGCCTTCAACCAGCACGGGCTCGAACGCCTGGATGCCGAGGCGGTGCAGCGTCGGCGCCCGGTTGAGCAGCACCGGATGTTCGCGGATCACTTCTTCGAGGACGTCCCACACTTCAGGACGCTGTTGCTCGACCATCTCCTTCGCCTGCTTGATGGTCGCGACGAGACCGCGCTCCTCGAGCTTGTTGTAGATGAACGGCTTGAACAACTCGAGCGCCATCTTCTTCGGCAGCCCGCACTGGTTCAGCTTCAGCTCGGGACCGACGACGATGACCGAACGGCCGGAGTAGTCGACGCGCTTGCCGAGCAGGTTCTGACGGAAACGCCCCTGCTTGCCTTTCAAGGTGTCGGACAGCGACTTGAGCGGACGGTTGTTCGCCCCGCGCAACACGCGGCCGCGGCGGCCGTTGTCGAAGAGCGCGTCGACCGCTTCCTGCAACATGCGCTTTTCGTTGCGGATGATGACATCCGGCGCCTTCAGCTCGATCAGCTTCTTCAACCGGTTGTTCCGGTTGATGACGCGGCGATACAGGTCGTTGAGGTCGGAGGTGGCGAACCGGCCGCCATCGAGCGGAACCAGCGGACGGAGCTCCGGCGGAATGACCGGGATCACGTCGAGGATCATCCACTCCGGACGGTTGGTCGACTTGCGGAACGAATCGACAACCTTCAGGCGCTTCGCATACTTCAGCTTCTTCTGCGCCGACGGTTCCGCGCGCATCTTTTCGCGCAGCTCACCGGCGAGCTTCTCGATGTGGACGCGCTTGAGAAGCTCCTTGATCGCCTCCGCACCCATCTGCGCCCGGAACTTCACCGGACCATAGTCCTCGCGGGCCTTGCGGAACTGCTCTTCTGTCAGCAGCTGGTTCTGCTTCAGCTCGGTATCGCCCGGCTCGACGACAACGTAGGCCTCGAAGTAGAGCACGCGCTCGAGATCGCGCAGCGAGATGTCGAGCAGGTGGCCGATGCGGCTGGGCAGGCCTTTGAAGAACCAGACGTGGCTCACCGGCGTGGCCAGCGTGATGTGGCCGAGCCGCTCGCGCCGCACCTTGGCCTGCGTGACCTCGACGCCGCACTTGTCGCAGATGACGCCGCGATGCTTCATGCGCTTGTACTTGCCGCACAAGCACTCCCAGTCGGTGACCGGGCCGAAGATCTTCGCGCAGAACAAGCCGTCGCGCTCCGGCTTGAACGTGCGGTAGTTGATGGTCTCCGGCTTGGTCACTTCGCCATGCGACCACGAGAGGATTTTCTCGGGGGACGCCAGGCTGATGCGGATGGCATCGAAGTCGGAGGTTAGTGACCCGCGGGTATCAAAAGTTGGTCTCATTGTTGCTGTCTCTGTCTACCTCACTCGTAGTCGCCGGGGCTTCGGGAGCCGGGCCGCGGGCTCGAATAACGCGAGAGCAGCCAAAGCCGCGCGTCCACGACCCCGAGGATCTACGACTACTACCCTTCCGCCAGCACCGGCTCACCTTCAGCCGCCGGCGCCTCTGGCGCAATCAGCTTCCGCTTCGTCTTCATCAGCTCCACATCCAGGCACAGCGCCTGGAGCTCGCGAATCAAGACGTTGAACGACTCGGGCAGGCCAGGCTGGAACGACGCGTCGCCCTTGACGATCGCCTCGTAAATCTTCGCCCGTCCCGTGACGTCGTCCGACTTCGCCGTGAGCAGCTCCTGGAGGATGTGCGCCGCGCCGTACGCTTCGAGCGCCCACACCTCCATTTCGCCGAATCGCTGGCCGCCGAACTGCGCCTTACCGCCGAGCGGCTGCTGCGTGATGAGCGAGTACGGTCCGATCGAGCGGGCGTGGATCTTGTCGTCGACCAGGTGCGACAGTTTCAGCATGTAGATGTAGCCGACCGTCACGTCCTGTTCGAACGGCTGTCCGGTCATCCCGTCGTACAGCTCGGTCTTGCCGCTCTTCGGCAGACCGGCCTCGTCCAGCCATTTCTTGATCTCGCTCTCGGTCGCGCCGTCGAAGACCGGCGTCGCGAAGTAGAGGCCCAGCGCATGCGCGGCCCACCCGAGGTGCGTCTCCAGAATCTGACCGACGTTCATACGCGACGGAACGCCGAGCGGATTGAGCACGATCTCGACCGGTGTTCCATCGGGCAGATACGGCATGTCCTCCTCTGGGAGGATGCGCGCGATGACGCCCTTGTTACCGTGGCGGCCGGCCATCTTGTCGCCGACCGACAGCTTGCGCTTCATCGCGACGTACACCTTGACCAGCTTGATGACGCCGGGAGGCAGCTCGTCTCCGCGACGAACCTTCTCCTTCTTCTCTTCGAACTGGTTGCGGATGACTTCAACCTGACGCTCCGTCCGCTCCTCGAGCTCGCGCAAGTCCTCCTCGAGCCGCGGGTCGTCGGTGTTCACCTTCAATCGAACGATCGCCTCGTACGGCAGCGACTGCAGCACCTCGGCCGTCAGCGCCGTTCCCTTGCGCAGCAAGCGGTCGCGACCGTGCTCGTCGTAGAGGTCGGCGCGCGACTCCTGGCCCTGCAGCATGCCGATCACCCGCTTCTTCACTTCGTCGTGAAGAATGCGGATCTCGTCCTGCAGGTTCTTCTCCATCATGTCGAGCTCTTCCTGCTCGATGGCCTTCGCGCGGTCGTCCTTCTCGATGCCCTTTCTCGAGAAGATCTTCACGCCGACGATGATCCCTTCGATGCCCGGCGGGCAGATGAGCGATGCGTCGCGCACGTCGCCTGCCTTCTCACCGAAGATGGCACGCAGCAGCTTCTCTTCCGGCGTCAGTTGTGTTTCACCCTTCGGTGTCACCTTGCCGACGAGGATGTCGCCCGGCTTGACCGAGGCGCCGATGCGGATGATGCCGCTCTCGTCGAGATCGCGCAGGTAGCCTTCACCAACGTTCGGAATGTCGCGCGTGATCTCTTCCGGACCGAGCTTGGTGTCGCGCGCCTCGATCTCGAACTCCTCGATGTGAATCGACGTGTAGTAGTCGTCCTTCACCATCCGTTCGGAGACGAGGATCGCGTCCTCGAAGTTATAGCCGCGCCACGGCATGAACGCCACCAGCACGTTCCGCCCCAGCGCCAGCTCGCCGAGCTCCGTGCAGGGACCGTCGGCCAGGATCTGTCCTTTGTGGACCTTCTGTTCCACGCGGACGATCGGCTTCTGACTGATGCACGTGTTCTGGTTCGATCGCTTGAACTTCGTCATCGGGTAGATGTCGGCGCCCATCTCACGCGAGGTCGCCTCGGTCTCCCCTTCCACGCGCACGACGATGCGCTGGCTGTCGACGTAGTCCACGGTGCCCGACCGGCGAGCGACGACAACCGCGCCCGAATCGCGGGCGGTGATGTACTCCATGCCGGTGCCGACGAACGGCGCCCGGGCACGAAGCAAGGGCACCGCCTGCCGCTGCATGTTCGAACCCATCAGCGCACGGTTCGCGTCGTCGTTCTCGAGGAACGGGACGAGCGAAGCGGCGACGGACACGAGCTGCTTCGGCGACACGTCGATGAACTCCACCTTGTCGCGCGGGGCGAGGATGAAGTTGCCAGCCTGGCGGGCGTTGACGCGATCGGTGGCGAAGCGGCCGTTCTCATCGACCTGCGCGTTGGCCTGCGCGATGATGTACTGGTCCTCTTCCCACGCCGACAGGTAGTACGAGAACGGCTCGTATTCCAACCCCCGGCGGCGGCGACCGGAGGCTTCCGCCTGGCTGGTCGCGGCACCGACCTCCGAGGCTTCGACGATATCCCCGACCTTGTGCTTGGTGCTGCCACCGGCGTTCGTGATGATCACGAAGTCGACGATGCGGCCATTCTTGACCTTGCGGTACGGCGACTCGATGAACCCGAACTCGTTGATTCGCGCATAGCACGACAGCGACGAGATGAGGCCGATGTTCGGACCTTCAGGCGTCTCAATCGGGCAGATGCGACCGTAGTGCGTCGGATGCACGTCGCGCACTTCGAATCCGGCGCGCTCGCGCGACAGACCACCGGGCCCGAGCGCCGAGAGACGCCGCTTGTGCGTCACTTCGGAGAGCGGGTTGGTCTGGTCCATGAACTGCGAGAGCTGCGACGATCCGAAGAACTCGCGAATCGCGGCCATGACCGGCTTCGCGTTGATCAGATCGTGCGGCATGGCGGTCGCCATTTCCTGGTAGACCGACATCTTTTCCTTGATCGCCCGCTCCATGCGGACCAGACCAATGCGGAACTGGTTCTCGAGCAGCTCGCCGACCGATCGCACGCGGCGATTGCCGAGATGATCGATGTCGTCGACGTTGGCCGGATTGCGCCGCAGCTTCAGCTGGTACTTGATGACCTCGTAGAAGTCCTGCGGATGCAGGATCTTCTCGTCGAGCGGCGTATTCAGCTTCAGCTTGGTGTTGAGCTTCAGCCGGCCGACGCGTGAGAAGTCGTACTTCTGCGGGTTGAAGAACATGTTCTCGAAGAGCGACCGCGAGCTGTCGAGCGTGGGCGGATCCCCGGGCCGCAGCCGGCGGTAGATCTCGATGAGCGCCTCTTCGTGCGTGTGGATCGGATCCTTCTTCAGCGTTGCCGAGAGCACGGGACCGATTTCGTCCTTCTCGGGGAAGAAGATTTCGATCTTGTCGACGTTCTTCTCCTGGGCCATCGAGATGACGCGCGGCGTCACTTCGTCGTTGGCTTCGAGGATCACTTCACCGGTCGATGGATCGACCACATCGGCGGCGGCGAAGGCACCTTCGAGCTCCGCGTCGGCGACTTCGACCGCCTCGACACCAGCTTTCTTCAGCGCGGTCAGGGCGTTCGACGTGATCTTCTTGCCCTGATGCACGATGGTCTCGGAGCCGACGGTGATGTCGCGCGCCGCACGCATCCCCTGCAGACTGTCGTTGACCGCCCAATAGATGGACCCGCCCTTCAGATACAGCTTGTCGACGGTATAGAAGGTGCGGATGATCTCGTCGGCGCCGCGCAGACCGAGCGCGCGCAGGAACACCGTGGCCAGGAACTTGCGCTTGCGGTCGATGCGGACGTAGAGCAGGTTCTTCGTGTCGTATTCGAACTCCACCCACGATCCGCGATACGGGATGATCTGCGCGATGTAGAGCGTCTTGTCCTCGGAGTGGAAGAACGCTCCCGGCGACCGGTGGAGCTGCGACACGATGACGCGCTCGGTGCCGTTGATGATGAACGTGCCGTTGTCCGTCATCAGCGGGATGTCGCCGAAGTAGACCTCCTGCTCCTTGATGTCGCGGATGGTCTTCACACCGGTCTCGGGATCCTTGTTCCAGACCACGAGACGGATGGTGACCTTCAAAGGCACGGCGTAGGTCATGCCGCGCTCCTGACACTCGTCGACGTCGTACTTCAGCTTGAGGCCGACGGTGTTGCCGCAGATGTCGCAGATGTCGCCGCGGGCCTCGTTCGGCTTGCCGCAGCGCGGGCACAGCACTTCGTGCTCGCCGTACGGATCGGCCACGAGCGTGTGGCCGCAGTTGACGCACGGCTTGCGCAGATGGTGCAGCCCGGCCAGCCGGCCGCACTTGCACTCCCAGTTCCCGATCGAATACTCGATGAACTCGAGCGACGAGTTCTCGCGGAAGTCGCTGATCGGGAAAACGGACTTGAACACGGACTGCAGGCCGGCATCCTCGCGTTCGGAGGGGAGCCGGTTCATCTGCAGGAACCGCTCGTACGACTTCTTCTGAATCTCGATCAGGTTCGGGATCGGGATCGTGGTCTTGATTTTCGAGAAGTCGATTCGTTCGCGGTAAATGTTTTTAGGAAGGCTGTACATGCGTTTAAAAACCCTCTAAATCGGGGTTCGGGTCTCGGGGCTCGGGGCTCGAACAAACACCCGTCGCGCGGAGCTTCAGCTCCGCGCCACGGACGCGATCACTGACGCGGGACTAAAGTCCCGCGCTACGGGCGCGCTATTTAATCTCGACTTTGGCGCCGACGTCCGCGAACTTCTTCTGGATCGCGGCCGCTTCGTCCTTCGGGATGCCTTCCTTGATTGGCTTGGGCGCTCCCTCGACGAGGTCCTTGGCTTCCTTCAGCCCGAGGCTGGTGACCTCGCGGACGACTTTGATGACGTTGATCTTGTTGCTGCCGACTTCGGTCAGCGTCGCAGTGAATTCGGTCTTCTCTTCGGCCGGGGCAGCGCCGCCGGCTGCCGCACCGCCGCCCGCCGGCATGGCCATCGGCATCGCTGCCGCCGCCGACACGCCGAGTTCCTTCTCGAGCTCCTTCACGAGCTGCGAGAGCTCGAGGACCGAGATGCCCTTGATGTATTCGATTACCTGCTGCTGATTCACTTCGGCCATTTCGCTCTCCTGATAACCCGATTGATGATTCCGGCGTTTGTATCTTTTTGTAGGCCCGGCCTTCAGGCCGGGCGTGCCGCACATCGGCTCGTTGCTGCCTCGAACACGCCCGGGCTAAAGCCCGGGCCTACGGGTGTCACGAATTACGACTCCGTCGCCTCGCTCGGACTCAGGGCCGCTCGCTTCTGCTCTGCCTGCACCAGCACGCTCATGAGATCCCGGGCCGGGGCGTTCAGCACGCTGACCAGCTGCACCATCGGCGCCTGCAGCACGAACAACAGCTTTGCGTAAAGCTCCGGCTTTCCAGGTAGCGACGCGAGGTCGGTCACTTCGCCGGCCTTGATCGCCCGTCCCTGTACGACCGCCGCCTTGATCTGAAGTGCCGGCGCTCCCTTGGCGAACGTCGTCAGAACTTTGGCGAGGGCGACTGGATCCTCACCGCTGTAGGCGACGGCGGTGGTGCCTACGAAATGCTGCTCGAGCGACTCGAACGCAGTGCCTTTCAGCGCGCGCTTCGCCAAGGTGTTCTTGACGACCTTGTATTGGCCGCGCGCGCCGCGAATCTGGCGCCGCAGCTCAGTCACCTCCGGAACCTTGAGGCCCTTGTAGTCGACGAGAATGGCGCTGTCGGTGCGCCTGAACGCCTGCTCGAGGTCCTGAAGCTCTTCTTCCTTCACTGCTTTCGTGACAGCCATTAGTGTTTCACCGTCTCCGTCACGTGCGATGTGTCAATCGTGATCCCCGGACCCATCGTCGACGACATCGTGACACTGCGCAGGAACTTGCCTTTCGCTGCCGGCGGTTTAGCCTTGACGACACTGTCGACGAGCGCGTGGGCATTGTCGATGAGGCTCTGCGCCGGGAACGAGATCTTGCCCACGGGCGCATGGATAATTCCCGTCTTGTCGACGCGAAACTCCACCTTGCCGGCCTTGATCTCGCGCACCGCACGCGCGATATCGGGCGTGACGGTGCCGGTCTTCGGGTTCGGCATCAGGCCGCGCGGACCGAGTACCTTGCCGAGCTTGCCGACCGCACGCATCATGTCTGGCGTCGCCACAACCGCGTCGAAGTCCATCCAGCCGCCTTGGATCTTCTCCACGAGCTCTTCGCCGCCGACGTGATCGGCCCCCGCGTCAGTCGCCTCTCGCTGCTTGTCGGCGCCGGCAATCGCCAGCACCTTCTTGCTCTTGCCGAGACCGTGCGGCAGAACGACCGTGCCGCGGACCATCTGGTCGGCGTGCTTCGGGTCGACGCCCAGGCGCATCGCGAGCTCAACGGTCTCGTCGAATTTCGCGAACTTCACCTTCTGCATGAGGGGGACCGCGTCTTCGATGGAATGCGGGCGATCCGGAACCTGCTGCCTGGCGGCAGTAAATTTCTTGCCGTGTTTTTTCATCTAATCGTGCTCCTGTGGTGCAAGCGGCCTTGCGGCCTCCCACTTGACGCTCGAATAACCGGGTTCATCGAAATTGGCGTCTGCACCCCTCAGTCGCTCGCGGCCCACCGCCTCGGCTTCGCTCCCGGCGGCGCCGCCCAGACAACCCTCGCTCGCTTCGCGTCGCGACGCTGATTAGCGACCCTTTGCCGCTCTGAGTGACGACTCTGACTAGCGACTGACTAGCGACTAACGACCCCGACTTATCCGACGACGTCAATCCCCATTGACCGCGCCGTGCCAGCGACGGTCCGGTATGCCGATTCGAGTGACTCGCAATTCAGGTCGGGCATCTTGAGCTTGGCGATGTCCTCGACCTGCCTCTTCGTCACCGTTCCGACCTTGTTCTTGTTCGGCTCGTTCGATCCCTTGGCGAGATTCGCGGCTCGCTTGAGCAGCACCGACGCCGGCGGCGTCTTCGTGATGAAGCTGTAGGAACGATCGGCGTACACCGTCACGACGACGGGGATGATCAGCCCCTCGTCCTTTGACGTCTTCGCGTTGAAGTTTTTGCAGAAGTCCATGATATTGACGCCGTGCGGACCGAGCGCGGTCCCGACCGGCGGCGCGGGGGTTGCTTTCCCCGCCGGTATCTGGAGCTTCACCATTGCCTGTACTTTTTTTGCCATCTTTGTTCTCTGACGCGGGACTGAAGTCCCGCGCTACGTGCGTCCGCGATCGAGCTCGTCGTCGCCCGTAGGGCGGAGCTTCAGCTCCGCCTCCGCCCTCACAGCTTTTCCACCTGTAAGAAATCCAATTCGACCGGTGTCGAACGGCCGAAGATCGTCACCATCACCTTCAGCGTGTTGCGATCGAGGTTCACCTCGTCGACCACCCCGTTGAAGCTGGTGAACGGCCCTTCGTTGATGCGTACCTGATCGCCCTTCTCGAACGTGTACTTGGGCTTCGGCTTTTCCGCCGCCTCGGTGACCTGGTTCAGAATCTGATCGACTTCTTCACGCGAGAGCGGGGTAGGCTTGGCCCCGGCGCCGACGAATCCGGTCACTTTCGGCGTGTTCTTGACGACGTGCCACGCGTGGTCGGACATGTACATCTCGACCAAGATGTAGCCGGGGAAGAACCGTTTCGAGCTGACGACCTTCTTGCCGCCGCGCATTTCCGCCACTTGCTCGGTCGGAATGAGGATTTCGCCGATCTCCTCCTGCAGACCGTAGGCCTGCACTCGTTGCTCGAGCGATTCCTTCACCTTGTTCTCGAATCCGGAATAGGTGTGGACGATGTACCACTGCTTCGTCCGGTCGTCCGTCATGCTCTGCATTTGTTCAATACGACCTATCACGCCGCCCCAAAACGCGTATAGAGCCAACCCATGAGCGCATTGAGCACGAGGTCAATGCCGTAAAGATAGATACCGAAGAAAATGGACGTCAGGATCACGACGAGCGTGGTGGCGTACACTTCCTTGCGGGTCGGCCACGTGACGCGGCTCAATTCGTTGCGGACCTCCGCCAGGAACCGCCGCGAGCGGCCCCACCAGCCGGTCATACTCTCCCGAGCCCGTCCGCCGAACGAATCGTCGTGTTCCGCCGTTACGGATTTCATTTACTTCTGATCCTTGCCGTTGCCCGCTACCTTGCGACTTGCCGTCTCGCGACTCGTGGCCCGTGGCTCGTTTCGCGAGCGACGAGCGCCGATAGATTGGCAGGACAGGAGGGAATCGAACCCCCAACCCCCGGTTTTGGAGACCGGTGCTCTGCCAATTGAGCTACTGTCCTAATCGAAGGAAGGATTCTCTTCCTTCTGCCTTTACTTGGTCTCCTTGTGCGCCGTGTGCTTGCGACAGAAGCGACAGAACTTGCTGAATTCGAGCCGCTCGCTCGTCTTCTTCTTGTTCTTCGTCGTGCTGTAGTTCCGCCGCTTACATTCCTGGCACGCCAGGGAAATAATGTCTCTCATTGTTCGACTCGTGTGTCGCGCGGCTAAAGCCGCGCGCTACAGGCGTAAGAAACCATCTCACCCACGCCCGTAGCGCGGAGCTTCAGCTCCGCGCTCCACATCTATTCGACGATGTCCGAGATGGTGCCTGCGCCGACGGTGCGTCCACCTTCGCGGATGGCGAACCGTGCGCCCTTTTCGAGGGCGACGGGCACATGCAGTTCTGCCGTGATGCTGGTGTTGTCCCCGGGCATCACCATCTCGACCCCTTCCGGCAGTTTCAGCGATCCGGTCACGTCGGTCGTGCGGATGTAGAACTGCGGCCGGTAGCCGTTGAAGAACGGCGTGTGACGGCCGCCTTCGTCCTTCGACAAGATATAGACCTCGCCCTTGAACTTCGTGTGCGGCTTGATCGAGGCGGGCTTGGCCAGCACCTGGCCACGTTCCACGTCGTCTTTTTCCACGCCGCGCAGCAGCACACCGATGTTGTCGCCGGCGACGCCTTCGTCGAGCAGCTTGCGGAACATCTCGACGCCGGTGACGACCTTCTTCTCGGTCGGCTTGAAGCCGACGATCTCGATTTCCTCGCCGACCTTCACCTTGCCGCGCTCGACGCGACCGGTCACGACGGTGCCACGGCCGGAGATCGAGAACACGTCTTCAATCGGCATCAGGAACGGCTTGTCGATTTCACGCTGCGGCATCGGGATATAGGTGTCGAGCGCCTCCATCAGCTTCATGACGCCGTCGACCCCCTCTTGATCGCCGTTGAGCGCTTTCAGCGCCGAAATCCGCACCACGGGGACATCGTCGCCGGGGAAGCCGTAGCTCTTGAGCAGATCACGAATCTCCAATTCGACGAGATCGACCAACTCCTGGTCGTCGACCGCATCAACCTTGTTGAGCGCGACCACCATGTACGGCACGTTGACCTGCTTGGCGAGCAGGACGTGCTCGCGGGTCTGCGGCATCGGACCGTCGACAGCGCTGACCACGAGGATGGCGCCGTCCATCTGCGCCGCGCCGGTGATCATGTTCTTGATGTAGTCGGCATGGCCCGGGCAGTCAACGTGGGCATAGTGACGGTTCGGCGTCGCATACTCGACGTGGCTCGTCGCGATGGTCAGAATCTTGGTGGCGTCGCGCCGCCCCTGCGATTCCGATGCCTTGGCAACCTCGTCATACGGCACGAACTTCGCCCACCCCTTGTCCGCGGCGACTTTGGTGAGCGCGGCGGTCAGCGTGGTCTTGCCGTGGTCGATATGACCGATGGTGCCGACGTTGACGTGTGGTTTGGAACGGTCGAATTTCTCTTTTGCCATGTGGTTATGCGCCTCGCGTTTACGTCTTTCGCCTACCCGTTATATCTACGTCGTCCTCTAAGTTCGTCGGTCCACCTACGGGTCTCGCCGGGTCGCCGGGTTGACGTCCACCCTTCGCTCGATACTCTGACTCGCCTGCCCAGACGAAGCTCGCTGCGAAGCTGCGAGCGAAGTCTGGAGCCGATGACCAGGATTGAACTGGTGACCTCGTCCTTACCAAGGACGCGCTCTGCCAACTGAGCTACATCGGCCCGCTTCATCATCCGAGGGGCTTCGCCCCTCGGACTCCCCGACACGCTCACTCGCTCGCCGCTTCGCCGGCTCGCTCCGTATCGCGTGGCTCACTCGCTGGCGCTCGTTCGCACCGTCGCTCGCCATGACGATCGACAAGTCATGCCGACCATCGTTCGAGCGTCAACCCCACACAGCCTTACTCGGTTCGTCCCCCATTGCCACGCCCGTCACTCGCCGTCCCCAGCGCGCCGCAGGCGCGCCCGCCGAAGCGGAGGCGGGGCACGAGGCCCCCGCCGAGCGACGGCGTGGGGGAGTCCGAGGGGCGCTAGCCCCTCGGAAAGTACTGGAGCGGGAGACGGGGATCGAACCCGCGACCAACAGCTTGGAAGGCTGTGACTCTACCACTGAGTTACTCCCGCCTACGTCCGCCTTCGCCGCTTGCGGCTTCGGCGAGACAGGCTGCCGCGCTACCGCTCGCTGAGGCGCGGCTCGTCCAGCCGCGCTCGCCAAAATCTCGAAGTGTCCGACCGATCCGCGTGTCTGGCCGAAGCTCGCGCAAATCCTTATCTCACCTGTCTAGCCGAAGCTCGCGCAGCGAGCGAAGGCGGATGGCGAGGGGAGGATTCGAACCTCCGAAGTCGCAAGGACGACAGATTTACAGTCTGCTGCGTTTGACCGCTTCGCTACCTCGCCGAAACCTTCCCGCCGTTTCAGCGTCGGAGTACGCTCCGCGGCTGACTGCACGGGACCACGATGGCTTGTCAGGATTTGCCTGCTAATGAAAACTCGAGATCCCGGCCGAAGCCGGACATCACTAATGCTGGTGGAGCTGGCGAAGGGATTTGAACCCCCGACCGGCTGATTACAAATCAGCTGCTCTACCGGACTGAGCTACGCCAGCCCAGACAAAAGGTTATTTGTAGCACATGGCGTGCCACGCATGCAACTCTCTCTGTCTTCTAACTTACGTCACCTTCCTCATCACGGACCGACTCAGCAGTATGGGACCCGCGGCCGCCGGCAACCGGCTGGCTTCCATGGCGCTGACGGACCGCCTCGAACAGAGTAACTCCTGCCGCCACCGAGACATTCAGGCTATCGACAGCGCCGAACATCGGGATCGAGACGAGCCGGTCACACCGCTCGCGCACCAATCGCCGCAGACCGGTGCCCTCGGCTCCGAGCACCAGGGCGGTCGGGAGCGTCAGGTCCACCTGGTGATATGACGCATCGGAACCCGCTTCGAGTCCCACAGTCCATACACTCAGCGTCTTCAATTCCTCGATGGCTCGGGCTACGTTCACGACGGTCGCCACCTTGACGTGGGCCACCGCACCCGCCGACGCCTTACCCGCAATCCCTGCGAGCGACGCGGCGTGGCGCTGCTGGCGGACGATGCCGTGACATCCGGCCGCGTCGGCGGTCCGGATGATGGCGCCGACATTATGCGGATCCTCGATGCCGTCCAGCACCACGATGAGCGCCGGCTCGGGCGCTGCCAGTGTCACCAGCTCCTCGAGGCTGTAGTCACGGGGTGGGGCCAGATCGGCGGCAATCCCCTGATGCGCGCCGCCACGAGCCACGCGGCCAAGCACCTGCCCGTCCACGCGCTCGACCGGCACGTGGAGCTCGCGGGCGAGCGTCAGGGCTTCGTCGATACGGCGATCGCTCCGCGCCACGCGAAGACGCCGCACGCGCCCCGCCCGCAACGCTTCGAGCACGGGGTTGATGCCGTACACGATCATGGCCGGCTGGGTGTCGCTTCTCCTTGCGTAATCGCCCGCGCGAACGCCTCGGCGCGCTCACGGCTGCTGACGATACGCGCGAGGCCGGTCTGCGGCGCGAGCGCGGCGCCGCGATCGATGGCCGGCACGGCCAGATCCAGCTCGGGACCGGCGCCTTCACCGGTGAGGGCCACCCGGATCGGATGGAACAGCGACTTGCCCTTCTGGCCGGTCGCCGACTTCACGCGATTGGCCACCGCTCGAAATGCGTCGCGATCCAGAATCGGCGCGTCGATCTCCCGCGCCAGCGCGGCAATCACGCTGCGCGCGGCCGGCTCGCGCAACACGTGCGCCACTTCGTCGCGGCTCATCGCCGCCGCCGCATCGAATTCGAAGACGAACCGCACGCGATCGGGGATCTCCTCGAGCCGATCGACCGAGCCCACGGCCATGGGAAGAATCGAGGAGATGTACTCGACCGACTCATCGCTGCGCCGCTTCACGTATCCGCGAGCGAGAAAGTAGCGCATCGACTCGGCGGCCAGCCGCGCCGGCGCCGCCTCTTTCATGTAGTGGCGGTTCATCCACGCCAGCTTCTCCTGATCGAACACACCGGCGCTGTGACCGACATCCTCGATCGCGAAGCGCCGCGCGAGCTCGTCGATCGGCAGCAGCTCCTGATCTCCTCCCGGCGACCAGCCGATGAGCGCCAGGTAGTTCACCAGCGCCTCAGGCAGGTAGCCGCGAACGCGGAACTCGGCCACCGATGTCGCGCCGTGACGCTTCGACAGCGGCGTGTGATCCGGCCCCATGACCAACGCCAGGTGACCGAACTGCGGCATGGCGAATCCGAGCGCCTGATAGAGCAGCACCTGTCGCGGCGTATTCGAAATGTGATCCTCTCCACGGATCACGTGCGTAATCTCCATCAACGCATCGTCTACGACGACGGCAAAGTTGTAGGCCGGACGGCCATCCGAACGGAGGAGTACCGGGTCGCCGATCACATCGGTATTGAACGTCACGTCCCCGCGCACGAGATCCTCGAAGGTGACGTCGGTAGACGCCGGAATGCGAAAGCGCACGACGGGCCTTTCGCCGGCCTCGATCCGCTGGCGCGCGGTCTCCGCCGGGATGTCCCGACAGGTACCGTGATATTTCGGCGGCCGGCCGGCGGCGAGATCCGATTTGCGATCGTCCTCGAGCCTGGCCGGCGAGCAGAAGCAGTAGTAGGCGTGCCCGCCGGCAATCAGCTCGTTCGCGTACGACGCATAGAGGTGAAGACGCTCGGACTGACGATATGGGCCGTGCAGCCCGCCGACATCCGGACCCTCATCCCACTCGAGGCCAAGCCATCGTAGATCTTCGAGGATGCTCGTTTCCGACTCTCGGGTCGAGCGCTCCGAATCCGTGTCTTCGATGCGGAGGAGGAAGATGCCGTCCTTGCCGTGCGCGAGCAACCAGTTGAACAGCGCCGTACGGGCGTTGCCGACGTGAAGTTGACCGGTGGGACTGGGAGCAAAGCGGACGCGCATCGATTACCTATACCTGCTTGAGGAGCGCCACCGCGTGCGCGGCGATCGCCTCGCCGCGACCGACGGCGTCCACGCCTTCGTTCGTTTTCGCCTTGACGCCAACCGCACGCGGGTCGATGCCCAGCGCGCCGGCCAGCGACTCCGCCATCCGCCGGCGATGCGGTCCCAGCTTCGGCCGCTCGAGCACGACGACCACGTCGACGTTCACGACCGTGAATCCCCGCTGGCGAAGGAGCTCGACCACCTGGCGCAACATGTCGATGCTCGACGCATCCTGCCACGCGGCGTCAGTATCCGGAAAGTGTTCGCCGATGTCGCCGGCACTCGCGGCGCCGAGGATCGCATCTGTGATGGCATGGCACACGACGTCGGCATCCGAGTGACCCAGCGCGCCAAGTTCTGCAGGCACTTCGACGCCGCCAAGCATCAATCGTCTGCCGGCTACCAGACGGTGCAGGTCGTAGCCGACGCCGATCCGTCCCGACTCGCGCTCAGCCAGACGCCGGGACGCGGCCTGCAGATCCTCCACCGTCGTGATCTTCACGTTTGAGGCCGATCCATCCACGACCCGCACGCTGTGCCCGGCCTGCTCCGCGAGCATGGCTTCGTCTGTCGCCTCCACGCCGGAGCGTCCGAGTGCAATGGCATCACGAAGCACGCCGTGAGCGAATCCCTGAGGCGTTTGCGCCAGATACAACGGCTCCCGCGGGATCGTCTCCGTGATCACGGGATGGCCGTTCCGCTTCTCGGCGCGCTTCACCGTGTCGCTGACCGGTATTGCGGCGATGGCTGCTCCATGCGCCGCCGCTCCTTCGATGACACGCGCGATGACCTCCGGCGTCACGAACGGCCGGGCGGCATCGTGCACGAGCACGACGTCCGTGGCCGCATCGACCAGGTCGAAGCCGTTCGCCACCGAATCCTGTCGCCGCACACCGCCGGCCGCGACACGCACCTGCCGCCGCGCCGCCAGCCACGCCGGCGGCGACGCCGCCAGATCTGGAGGCAGTACGACAATGGTCTCGGCAATGGCAGGATGGCCGTCGAACGCCTCGACGCTGCGCTCCAGAATCGAGCGGCCGTGGAGCTCGAGCAACTGCTTCGGCCGATCGGCGCCGAGCCGTGTCCCAACGCCGCCCGCCGCAATGATGGCGGTCACGCGCATGGGCGGTGTCTCGTGCTGGGGTCCAAACGATGATTATAGCGCGGGCAACGGTTGACCCGTGGATCGCGACGGAGGCTCTTCGACGCCGCTGCGCACAACTGCGCGGGCGCTCTCGGCGAACTCCGACGCCCGCGCCCGCGTCACTCCGGCTGTGGGAATCGGCGCGTGAATGGTCAGGCGCACATCGCCCGGGCACACCATCAGCCGTCCCTTCCGCATCACGTGACGACTGCCGGAAACGCTGACCGGAACGACCGGCAGCTGCGCGTCGATCGCCACGAGAAAAGGACCCTTCTTGAATCGCCCGACCGCGCCATCGATGCTCCGGGTTCCTTCGGGGAACACGATCAGCGAATGCGCCTCGCGGACCAGCCGCTTCATCTTGGCGACGATGCTGGCACCAGGGTTCCGCCGATCGACCAGCAGATGACCGGTTCGCTGGAGATGCCAGCCGAGAAACGGGAACCGCCCGAGCGAGGCCTTCGCCACAATGCGCAGCTGTAGTGGGAGCGACGCGAACAGAATGGGTATGTCGTAGATGCTCTGATGATTCGAGGCGATCACGTAGCTTTGCCTCAAATCCAGCCGCTCGAGCCCCGACACCTCCGCCCGCACGCCAGTTGTTTTCAGGATCAGCCAGGCCCACAAGCACGCGCAGCGATGTCCGAAATCACCAGTGCGATCGAAGATAGATGACGCCAGCGAAGCCGTGCCGAGGACGACTGTGTATACGCTAATGGCCGGAATCAGAAAGAAGACAGTCCGCCACCAGTGATAGGGCGGGATCACTTGGCGTTGCGGGCGACCTGAATCGGTGCGGACGTAGCGCCTGGAGGCGTCGGAACACCCGCGGTCGGAGGAGACGGCGGCAGCGCGGCGCCGGTCGCCGCCGCTTCGATGTAGCGGCCGAAGATCATCTTGCCGGCAGTAGTCTGGAGCACGCTCGTCACGACAACGTCGATGTTGCGGCTGATCATCCGTCGCGCGTTGTCCACCACCACCATCGTTCCGTCATCGAGATATGCAACCCCCTGGTTGTACTCCTTCCCTTCTTTCAGAATGAACACCTTCATGTATTCGCCGGGAAGGACGACGGGCTTCAGCGCGTTGGCCAGCTCGTTGATGTTCAACACCTCGACGCCGCGGAGCTGCGCCACCTTGTTCAGATTGAAATCGTTCGTGACGATCTTGCCCTGCAGCGTGCGCGCCAGCTCGATCAGCTTCAGGTCGACCTCACGGACCTCCGCGAAATCGATGTCGGAGATCATCACGTCCACGCCGGACATCTTTTGAATCTTCTGCAGGATATCCAAGCCGCGCCGACCGCGATTACGCTTCATCGAGTCGCCGGAATCGGCGACGAGCTGCAGCTCCTTCAACACGAACTGCGGGATGACGAGTGTTCCATCGAGAAAGCCGGTCTCACAGACATCGGCAATGCGCCCGTCGATGATGACGCTCGTGTCGAGGATGCTGTAGCGCTTCTCCGGCCCGGTCGCCCGGAACAGGCTCGCCAGCCGGGCGGGGTGCAGCCACTCCCCTTTCCGCGCGCCCATGACGATTCCGAGATACGGGAACACGAGCAGGATGAAGCTGTGGAGGAACACCACTCGCGAGTCGCCGGTGTCCGCCCAGAAAAGCGCCGCGCCTATCGTTTTGGCAAGACCGAGTCCGATCGCGCCGCCAATCAGTGCCCCGAGCAGGTCCGAAACCTCGGCGGAACGCAGCCGGGTCTCGACGACCACAATGATCAGGCCGAGAGCGACGCCGCAGACGACGTTCAGCCAGAAGTTCGGGCTGAACGGCCGTACGAGCAGAGCCGCATACGTCACGGCGAGCACGAACAGAACACGGGCCAGGAGGTACCAGGCCATGGCCCTATTCTAGTCAACTCCTCCCGCCTCGACTTCGCAGAACGCGCTTTTCGGTTTTCGTCGAGGCACGCCTGGCTCGGCCGGTGTCGGCCCCTTGCCGGCAGCGCCTACCAATCCATCAACTGATCCAGCGCTTCATTGACCGTCTTCACCGCGACGAGCTCGAGCCCTTCCGGCGCGTCGTCTGGCGCGCAATTGTTCTCGGGAACGATGCAGCGCGTGAATCCCATGTGTGCGGCTTCGCGCACACGCAGGCTTGCCTGGCTCGTCCCGCGAATCTCCCCGGCCAGGCCAACTTCGCCGAATACCGCCGTCCCGGCTCGGACGGCCCGGTTGCGCATGCTCGATGCGACAGCCGCGACGATTCCCAGATCGGCGGCGGGCTCGTCGACGGCGATCCCGCCGGCGACGTTGACGAAGACGTCCTCCGCGGCCAGGTTCAATCCCACGCGCTTTTCGAGAACGGCCAGCAGCAATGACAGCCGATTCTGATCGAGGCCGCTGGCCATCCGCCGCGCATTGCCATAACTGCTGGTGCTGACGAGCGCCTGAATCTCGACGAGCAGCGGACGCGATCCCTCGACGCAGCACAGGACGGCGGAGCCAGGCGCCCCAGCCGGTCGCTCGGAGAGAAAGAGTTGCGACGGATTGGGCACCGCTCGCAGACCCGCCCCGGTCATCTCGAAGACGCCGAGCTCACTGACCGCACCAAACCGATTCTTGACGGCGCGGATGATGCGATGGGAGTGGTGCTTCTCTCCCTCGAAGTAGAGCACCGTGTCCACGATGTGCTCGAGCGCTTTGGGACCGGCGAGGCTGCCGTCCTTCGTCACGTGCCCGACGAGGAATGTCGGCAGGTTCTGGCCCTTGGCGGCGAACAACAGCTGTGTGGCGGACTCGCGCACCTGCCCGATGCTGCCGGGAGCCGATTGAAACTTCAGCGAGAACACGGTCTGGATCGAATCGACAATGAGAAACGCGGGACGCAACCGCGCGATCTCGTCGAGGATGCGTTCGAGACATGTTTCCGCGAGGATGTAGAGCGGTGCGGGCGTCACACCGAGGCGTTCGCCGCGCGCCTTGATCTGATGCTCGGATTCCTCGCCGGAGCTGTAAAGCACCGGACCGGCCGTGTGCGCGAAATGCGCGGCAGCCTGAAGCAGTAGCGTCGACTTGCCGATTCCGGGCTCCCCTCCAATCAGCACGAGTGAACCTGGCACGACGCCGCCGCCGAGGACACGGTCGAACTCGTCGATGCCCGTGGTGAGGCGTTCGGCCACCATGGTATCGATGTCGCCGTAGAGCCGCGGTCCGCCGGTCGACGCCAGCGAGTAGCGCTTCTCGGCCGAAGCGGCAGCGGCCGCCTCAGGAAGGGAGCGCTCCTCGATGAGCGAGTTCCAGGCCCCGCACTCTGGACAGCGGCCGAGCCACTTGGGCGACTGCGCGCCGCACTCCTGGCACGCGAAGACTGTCTTTTGCTTCATGAAATCTACGTGCACGTTAGTGCGGCCACCGCTCGCGGGGCTCCGCCTCGCTCGCCCACGCTCGGCGGCACGGCACGCAACGAGCACGAGCCCTATGTGAACACCCGCTCGATACGCGTTCCGACCCGGCAGAGCAATTCGTACGGAATCGTTCCGATGGCCGCCGCGACTTCGCGGACGCCGATCGAGTCCTCTCCCTGCTCGCCGATGATGACTACCTCGTCGCCCGGCGCAACGTCCATACCGGTCACGTCGATCATCGTCATGTCCATGCACACCGAGCCGACGATCGGGGCGCGGCGTCCGCGCACCAGCATGAAACCACGACCGGCCAGGCGGACGTCGAGGCCATCGGCATAACCGGCCGGAACGATAGCGATCCGGGTCGGGTTGTCGAATGCACCTTTCAGTCCATAGCCGCTGGCTTCGCCGGCGCGGAGTCCCTTCACGGCCACGATACGGCTATGCAGTGACATGGCAGGTCGCAGCTGCAACGTGACGGCGAGCGGCGGGGGCACGATGCCGTAGAGCAACAGGCCGGGCCTGACGTAGTCATGCCAGACGCGCTCGTCGCGGAGCAATGCCGCGCTGTTCGCTGCGTGGCGAATGGTGGTTGTGAAACCCAGCTGCGGCAGCTTTGCCAAAACTGCATCGAAGCGCTCACGTTGGAGGGCGAAGGCCGGATGTTCCGGGTTGTCGGCCGTCGCGAAATGGGTGTAGACGGCGTCGATCCGCAGATTCGGGGCGGCGGCAAGCTCGGGCAGCGTTTGCTCGAGGTTGTCGTGGCGGAACCCCAGCCGGTTCATGCCGGTGTCGATCTTGAGATGACAATGCAGCCCGACCCCGTGCTTCGCCGCCGCGGATTGCAGTGCACGCCCGGCAACCGGCGTGGAGATGGTCGGCGTCAGATCGTGGCTGAAGATGCCATTCGGATCGCTGACGCTCATCGCCCCGAACACGAGGATCGGCGCGCGGACGCCGGCGTTGCGCAGCACGATGCCTTCTTCGATGTCGGCGCAGGCGAGCATCGCCGCCCCCGCCTTCTCGAGCGCGAGCGCTACCTGCGCCGCACCGTGACCATAGGCGTTCGCCTTGACGACGGCGATGATTCGCGGGAATTGTCCGGCAGCCGGCCCCGTTCGGTGTCCGCGCTGGGCGAGAAACTCCGCAATGCTGCGATAGTTCGATGTGATGGCGCCGAGATCGACGCGTGCGACGGTCGGCCGAATCATGTATTGAATGGCGGGGACCCCTGCACCCCGCCAAGCTCGTCGCTCGCGGGGGCCCTTTCGCCCCGCTCCGCTCCTCGCATGGTGTCTGCGTTAACGTCCACGACGTCGCACGTCACAAAACAGCTCGTAGCAGGTCCACGTTATTGCGCCCCGTGCGCCAGATTCTCGAAACGCGTATGTTCCTTGATGAAGGCCAGCTTGACCGTCCCGGTTGGACCGTTGCGCTGCTTCCCGACGATGATCTCCGCCACCCCTTCAACACTCTGCTCGGCCTCTCCATCTTCGGTGCGGTACTGCTCCGGCCGAAAAATGAACATGACGACATCCGCATCCTGTTCCAGAGCGCCTGATTCGCGCAGATCCGAGAGCTGCGGGCGATGATCGGATCGGGTCTCGGGCGCGCGCGACAGCTGTGAGAGCGCGACGATGGGTACGTTGAGCTCCTTCGCGAGTCCTTTCAGTGACCGCGAGATCGACGCCAGCTCCTGTTGCCGGCTCTCGAACCGGCCCCTGCCCTGCATCAACTGAATGTAATCGATGACGAGCAGGTGCAGCCCATGTTCAGCCTTCAGGCGGCGGGCCTTGGCGCGCATCTCGAGGACACCAATGGCGGCGGTGTCGTCGATGAAGACTCGGGCTTCGGCCAGCGTACCCAGGGCATGGGACAGCCGCCCGTAGTCTTTCTCGTTGAGATACCCGCTCCTGAAGCGATGCGCATCGATGCGCGCTTCCGACGTCAGCAGCCGCATGAACAGCTGCTCTTTCGACATCTCCAGGCTGAAGAATCCCACGGTCATCTGCGTTGTCGTCCCGACGTGCTGTGCGATGTTCAGGACGAAGCTCGTCTTCCCCATCGACGGGCGCGCCGCGACCAGTACCAGATCCGAGGGCTGCAGGCCGGAGGTGATCGCGTCGAGGTCGACGAACCCGGTCGGCACGCCGGTGACCAGCCCCTTGTGCTGCTGCAGCTTCTCGATGGTGCTGAAGCTGCTCTGCACCAGGTCGCGGAGCGGGACGAAGCCGGCGCGAATCCGGTCCTCGGCGATGGCAAAGATCGCGCGCTCCGCTTCGTCGAGCAGGAGGTCCGGCTCCAGTTCGGCCTCGTACGCCTCGACGAGTATCTTGTTGGCCGAGTGTATGAGGTTGCGAAGCGTGGATTTCTCTTTGACGATCCGCGCGTAGTATTCGACGTTCGCCGATCGCGGGACGCCGTCGGCAAGCGACGCAATGTAGGCCGGACCTCCGACATCGTCGAGATCCCCGGCGCGTGTCAGCTCCTCCTTCAGCGTCACGAAGTCGATCGCATCGCCGCGCTCGCTGAGCACCACCATCTTGTCGAAGATGCGGCGGTGAGCGTCGCGGAAGAAGTCGCGCGAGTCGATCAGCTCCGCGGCGTGGTTGAATGCGTCGTTGTGAATCAGGATGGCCCCGAGAACCGATTTCTCAGCGTCGAGATTGTGGGGAAGCGTACGCTCGGGGGCGACAGTCTCAGGCATGAGGGGATGAAGGAACTGTAAACGAAAAACGGGTGGCGGGAAAAGTATCTTCCCGTCCACCCGTCGTTGATCGACTGCCCTATTTTCGATTTACTTCTTGTCGGCGATCACCTTGACTTTCACCTGCGCCGTGACGTCGCGGTGGATTTTGATCGGCACCGTGAACTCGCCGAGCGACTTCAAGGGATCGGCCAAGGTTATCCGGCGCTTTTCAACGGTGAAGCCCTTGCCTTCGAGCGCGTGCGCGATATCGGCGGAGGTGACCGAGCCGTACAGCGTGTCGTTTTCGCCCACGCGCCGCGCGATCTCCACTTCCGTTTCCGCGATCCGCGCTGCCAGGGCGTCCGCCTGCTGCTTCTCTTCGGCGTCTTTTACTTCGGCGACCTTCTTCTCGCGGTCGATCTGCCGCTTGTTGGCTTCGGTGACGGCGAGGGCCAGTTTCCGCGGCAACAGGTAGTTGCGCGCGTAGCCTTCGGCCACTTTGACGACGTCGCCGCGCCGGCCCAGATTGTCGACGTGTTCTCTAAGAATTACTTCCATGTTTTCGTCCTTATGAACGCGCCAAACGGCTACAGCACGAGTCGTGCAAGCCGAAGGCTCAGATCGTCAATCTGTTACATACGGAATCAATGCCAGCTGCCGTGCCCTCTTGATCGCCGTCTGCAGCTTGCGCTGGTGCTTGGCGCAGGTTCCGGAAATGCGCCGCGGCTGAATCTTCCCGCGCTCGGGCAGGAAGGGCGCCAGGATGCGAACGTCCTTGTAGTTGATGTAGTCGATTTTCTCCGCGCAGAACTTGCACACGCGGCGGCGCCGGAAGAACCCGCCTCGCGGACGGCCTTCTCCCTTTCCCTTGTCCTTGTCGCCACCTCGCCCGCCGCGGCCTCCTCTTTCTTCTCTCATCGCTGGACCTCCGCACCTTCCCGGTCATCATCCAGATCCATGGCATCGCCGCGTCCCTCGCCAGGCTGCGGCTCGGGCGGCAGCCCGCGCGCCACGCGGCGCCGTGCCTGCATCGCCTTGCGTGCGCTTCGCGTGCGCTCCGCCACCCGCAGCTCTTCGTCGACGCGAACGACGAGGTGACGGATGATTTGATCGATCACGCGCATCCGGCGGTCGATCTCCTTCATCAGCTCGCCAGAGCCGGTGATGGTTTCAACGACGTAGGTCCCCTCGCGGTGGTGGCCAATCTCGTAAGCCAGCTTGCGGCGGCCCCAATTTTCCGTCTTGTCGAACGTGCCGTTGAAGCGCTGAACGATCTGCTCGATCTGCGTGTGGAGATCGGCAACCTCCTGGTCGGAGGCTTCAGGGGTGACGATGTAGACGAGCTCGTATTGTCTGTTCGTGCTCATGTGTCTCCTTATGGACTGGATGGCTACGTCTACTGGCGCGGCTAAAGCCGCGCCCTACGGGTACCCGTAGCGCGGAGCTTCAGCTCCGCGTCACGTAGCAAGGAGCAATAGATTGTTCTATTCCCCGTTTTCGTCTCCGTCTCTTCTTCCTTCTTGTCTTCCTTCCGATTGAACCTGTTCATCACCGGGCCGATGCCCTCCGTGATGAACAGCTCGGCCGCTTCCGCGGCCCGACCGATGGCGTCAGCGACCGCCGCCCGCTCGGGCGACTCGAATTTCGCCAACACGTGATCCGCGAGATCGCGCCTCGCGTCGCCGCGGCCGACTCCTACTCGGACGCGGGCGAAGTCGGTTGTCGCGAGCGCTTCGATTATCGACTTCAGACCATTGTGGCCCCCCGCCGATCCCGATGCCCGCGCCCGCAACCGACCCAGTTCCAGATTGATATCGTCGACCACCACCAGGAGGTCGGCCAGCTCAATCTTGAAGAATTGCAACAGCGCCACTACGGCCGGGCCGCTGGCGTTCATGGACGTCAGCGGCTTGGCGACGATGACGCCCGCCTCTCGCCACTTGCCCGTCAACGCCTCGATACCCCGAGGGGCGACTTGCCACTCGACGCGATGATTGGCGGCTATCGCATCGGCAATCTCGAAGCCGACGTTGTGCCGAGTACCGGCGTAACGACGCCCGGGGTTGCCGAGACCAACAACAAGCTTCACTCGTCTGCACGACCGGCCTAAAGGCCGGGCCTACTTCTCTTCTTCCTTGTCGACCTTACCCTTCTTGATCACTTCGGGCTCGGCCGGTGTCGCCGGCGTGGCTGCAGCCACCGCCGCACCCTCAGCAGTCGGCTCCGGCTCCTCCGCCTTCGGCGGCACAACGTGCACGATCATGGTGTCGGGTTCGCTGATCGCGATCCACTTCGCGTCGTCCGTGCGCAGGTCGCGGACGCGCACGCCCTCGTGCATCATCAGCTCGCTCACATCCACCGTGATGTTCTCGGGGATGTCGCCGGGCAACACCTCGATTTCGATCTCGCGCGTCACGAAGTCGACGATGCCGCCTTGCTGCTTGACGCCCTTGGCCTCGCCCTTGAGCACGATGGGTACGGTAACGGTGAGCGCCCGATCCATCGCCACCTGGTAGAAGTCGACGTGCAGCAGTTTGTGGTCGATCGGATCGAGCTGGTACTCCTTGACGAGGACGCGCGTGTCGCCGCCATTCAGCTGCAAGCCGATGAGCGTGTTCACGCCGGACTCCGAGTGGAGGATCCGGAGGAGCACCTTGGGATCCACGGCAATCTCGATTGCCTTCCCTTTTTCCGCGCCGTAGACCACGGCGGGAATCCGTCCCTTCGCGCGCAGCCGACGCGCCTCGTTCTTGCCGCGACCTTCCCGTGTCTCCGCCGCTAGTGTTGCATCCATATCAGCTTCCAGCTTCCAGCTTCCAGCTCCCAGCTTCCAACTCCAGCAACGAGCTGGAGGCTGGCAGCTGGCGGCTGGAAGCTACACAAATAACGAAGAGACCGATGTCTCCTCGTGAATACTCCGAATCGCCTGTCCGAGCAGCCGCGCCACCGATAACTGCTTGATCTTCTTGCAGCAGCGCGCCTTCTCCGAATTGAGCGGGATCGTGTTGGTGATAATCACCTGCTCGATTGGCGCCGCCTCGAGCCGCTCGATCGCCGGACCCGAGAGCACGCCGTGCACCGCGCACGCGAACACTCGCTCGGCCCCTTCTCCCTTCAACGCCACCGCTGCCTTCACGATCGTCCCGGCCGTGTCGATGATGTCGTCCTGGATGATGCAGGTCCGGCCGCTGACATCGCCGATGACGTTCATCACTTCCGCCGACCCATCGTCGCTGCGCCGCTTGTCGATGATCGCCAGTTCGGCGTCGAGCCGTTTGGCATAGGCACGGGCGCGCTCGGCACCCCCGGCGTCGGGCGACACGATCGTGAGATCCGGAATCGCCAACCGATCGCAGTAATCGATGATGACCGGCGCCGCAAACAGGTGGTCCACAGGAATATCAAAGAACCCCTGGATCTGCGCCTTGTGCAGATCCATCGTCAGCACGCGGTTGGCACCCGCCGCGCTGAGCAGGTTGGCCACGAGCTTTGCCGAAATCGGTACACGCGGCTTGTCCTTCCGGTCCTGACGCGCGTAGCCGTAGTACGGAACGACCGCCGTGATCCGCGATGCCGACGATCGGCGGAACGCGTCGATCATCACGCAGAGCTCGATCAAGTTGCGATCGACGTCCGAGCACGTCGGCTGCACGACGAACACATCCGTGCCGCGGATGTTCTCGTCGATCTGAAAAGAGCACTCTGTATCCGGAAAGCGCTGCAGGCGGGCTTGCCCGACATTCACGCCGAGAAATTCCGCAATCTCGCCCGCCAGGGCACGATGCGCGCTACCGGAAAACAGCTTCAGCTGCCCACGACTCATAGTGTGGTTGGGGCGGAAGGATTCGAACCTTCGAATACGGGATCCAAAGTCCCGCGCCTTACCGCTTGGCCACGCCCCATCATTCGCCCCATCCGCGGCGAAGGCGGCGGCTGCCTGCTCGCCGAACCCGACGGCGCGGCCCGCGGGCACGTGCGCAAAACGTTAAGTGTATACGGTGCCTACGCGAACGGTCAAACGCGCCGGGCGATCGCCCGGCTGCGCCGCTCGTGCTCGCCGCGCGTAATTGTCTTCGTGAGAATCGCCTGCGCGCCGCTGCGGGCGAGGCGGGCGACGATCCGTGCCGCGGCCGGACGGCCCCGGAACAATCCGAATACGGCAGAACCGCTGCCGGACATCGCCGCGGCGACGGCGCCCGCTTCTCGCAGCGTCGTCCTGAGCCCGGCAATTTCCGGGTGACGGCGGACGACCGGCGGCTCGAGGTCGTTGATCATCTGTGCGGCGCGCGTTGGCCAGGGCACGGGAAGGATCTGCAGCTCACGAGTCTCGCGCATGCCAGCCGCTCGATCTTCGTCGTACCACGAGTACGCCTCGGCCGTTGACACGCCATACGGCGGCCGAACGATGACGACCCAGTGAACCGGCAAGTCGACGAGCGGATAGATCTCCTCGCCACGACCAAGGCCGAGCGCGGTGCCGCCTGACAGAAAGAACGGCACATCGGCACCCATGGTGGCCGCAACGTCACGGAGCAGTGAGAGAGACGCGCCGCCCCACATGCGCGCGAACAGCTGCAACGCCGCCGCCGCATCCGCACTTCCACCACCGAGACCGGCTTCGATGGGAATCGCCTTGGTAATCGTCACCATCGCGTCGCGCGGTTCGTCGGGACGGCCGAGCGCCTTCCACAGCGCCGCGGCGGCTCGCCAGACGAGGTTGCTGTCATCGAGCGGCACACCGGGTGACTTGCACTTGAGCGAAAAGGGTCCGCGCTTCGGACTGCCGACGAGGGTGTCGTGCAGCTCGATGGTCTGGAACACGGTTCGCAGCTCGTGGTAGCCGTCGGGACGGGTACCGAGCACCCGCAGGTCGAGGTTGACCTTGGCGTGAGCACGCGCGACGTATCTGAGTCGTCCAAACACGAGCGAGGTGTCAGCGCGGCGCCGCCGCGCCCAGCGGACCGGCGCGGCGCAGCTCGTCGAGCGTCAGAGGATCGGCACCTGGCGGAATGTCGATCTTGAATACGTCTGCTTCGAGCGGCACGTTGATGTTCACATCCGACAGTTTCATCGTCAGATCCGCCGACGCGGACTCGGTGGCCGTGGACGCCGCGGTCATGCGCACCGTCGCCGGACGCGACGACGCGACGTCACGATACTCGATTGTGAGCGGACCGCGGGTAGCGGCGATGAGGCGCCAGCGACCGTTCTCTCGCCGGAGATACTGTGCCGACCCGGGAAGATCCAGAACCGCCATGTCAGCGCCGTAGCCCCGGCCGCCCGAAGGCGCGCCTGCACCGAAGCCGCAGCCGGCAATCACCGACCGCAGTTCATCCGGGTCGAGCGATACCCCGGCGAGCGCTTCGACGATCGCGGCGGCCGGCGTGTCGCGCAGAACGCGGTCGTCGCGCGGAAGCAGCAAGGTGGCGTTTGCGGCGTCCTGCGCCACCAGAATGAAAACCGGGCGTCCGAACGGCGCCCGACCCTCGAGCCGCACGGCACCAGGCGCGGAAAACCCGGCATCCACATTCCCGCGCAAACGGGTTGAACCCGCGCGCCCGGAGAGTGAGAGCGTGACGCTCATGGTCTTGACGCCGCGGCACTCGCGGGTTGCCTCGTCGGACGCGGCGGCGAACTCAGGAAACGAGGTACCGGAACCGGTCGGTGGGGTGAAGGACTTAACAGCGCAGGCGGAAGTCACGAGCAGGCAGAGAATGCCGGGCACCAGACGCCGAACGATCATCATTTCCCCTTCGCATCTCGCACCTTCCGTTCGATCTGTGCCCGATCGATCGATTCGCCATCGCCCTTCAGCGATTGTTCCCAGGCGGCCGTGGCCTCGGCGTAGCGTCCCTGCTTGAACCGAAGATCGCCGAGGTGGTCCTGCACGACCGAGCTGGTCGGCAACTTCGCCGCCGCGTCGGTGAGGGGACGGTCGGCAAGATCCAATCTCCCCTGTCGGAAGTAAGCCCAACCAAGACTGTCGAGAAACGACGGATTGTCCGGTTCGATTTTCAGGGCGCGCTGGACGAGACTGAGCGCCTCGTCGACGCGCTCGCCGCGGTCCGCCAGTATGTACCCGAGAAAATTGAGTGCGGTCGCATCCTGTGGATCGCGCTCGAGAAGCTCACGCAGCGAACGCTCAGCACCCTGAGCATCGCCTTTGGCTTCCTGCACCTGCGCCAGCACATAGAGACCTCGCGGGTCGGTTGGAGCGGTCTCGCGAAGCCGCCTGGCGGTGGCCTCGGCGCCGGCGAGGTCTTTCGACTGCCGCTGCGCCACCGCATAGAGATAGAGAATCGCCAGGTCCGGCTGCGCGTCGGCGACGCGGGTTTTCAACAAATCCAGGGCGTCGGTCGCCTTGCCGGCGTTGATGAGCGCCGCCGCACGCCGCGGCGTGAGATCGACCGTTGCGCGGGCGTTGAGCTTTTCCGCACGCTCGTAAGCCTCCGCCGCGTCACTCCAACGACCGAGCTTTTCCTCCAACTCGGCGACCCGCAGCTGGCCTCTGAGAAATCGCGGGTTGTACTCCAGCGCACCCAGCAAGACTTCGATCGCCGCCTCGGACTGATCGGTGTGTTCCAGTGCCGTGGAGAGGAGCCAGGCTGCTTCCGAGTACGCCGGCTGATCGGTGATGACGCGCCGGAGCGGAGGGATTGCCTTGTCGTAAGCCTTCGTCTGTACGTAGAGGCGACCCAATAGCAGATTCAACCCGAGGTCGCCGCTGCCATCCCGCGCCGCTTTCTCCAGCGACGCGATCGCCTGCGACGGATACTTGGACACGTCATCGCCGGGACGAAGCGGCGTGCGCTGCTCGCTGAGTGCGGCATAAACCGACCCGATGATCCGGTTGGCTTCGGCGTTGTCCGTGTCGTGTTTCAACGCCACTTCGGCAGTCTCGACGGCGTCGAGCGCGCGATCCTGACGGGCATACAACGCCGCCAGCTCTGCCTTCAACTCGGCAGACGAGGGCTCCAGTTCGATGGCCCGCTTGTGTGCGGCAATCGCCTCCTCCACTTTGCCTTCGGTTTCGAGATGACGACCGAGCAGGAAGAAATAGCCGGCCGACGCTGCCGGCTCGGCGGTGGCAGACTCCTGTGCCGAAGCGGCCGGAGCGGCCAGCAGGCAGGCGGTGAGGATCAAGCCCATCGTGAGCCGCATCTTCATGACTATAATGACGTCTGCGGTCGCGGGACGCAACGCCCCTTCCGCCTCCGGAGCAACAGCATGCCTGTCGATCCTGAATTGCTCGAGATCCTTGCCTGTCCGAACTGTAAGACGAAGGTCGAACTCGTGAAAAACGGGACAGCCCTCAAGTGCGGCCAGTGCAAGCGTGTATATCCCATAAAGGACGATATACCGGTCATGCTGTTGGACGAGGCGACGGTGGAGCCGTGAGCGGTGCACGTGCACGGTGCACCGTGCAAAGTGCAACGCTGCGCACGTGCCGACATGAAAATTCTGCTGATCCGGCTTCGGCTCATCGGCGACGTGGTGTTCACGACGCCGATAATCCGTGCGCTGAAGCGCGCGATGCCTGATGCGCAGCTCGCCTATCTCGTCGAACGTGAATCGGCCGCAGTGGTCGCGGGCAATCCCCATCTCGACGAGGTCATCGTCATTCCCCGCTCGCGCGGCCTGTCGCGTATCGCGGACGATGCGCGGCTCGCGTGGCGGCTGCACCGGCGGCGGTTCGACCTCGTGATTGACATGCACGGCGGCCCCCGAAGCGGATGGTTGACGCTGGCGACGGGGGCGCCGCAGCGGATTGGCTACGAAATCGCCGGCCGGTCGTGGATGTACACCAGCAGGGTCGGCCGCGCGCGCGAGCTCCGGCCGCGCCACTCCGTGGTCAACCAGTGGGACTTGCTGCACGCAATCGACGGCTGGTCGGGCGACGGACCCGACCCTGTACGCAGACGCGGTTGAAATGGCGCCGGACTCCGGATCGGAACGCCGAGTCGCCGAACGGCTCGCGTCCGCCGGCGTCGACGCCAATCACCATTTGATTGTGGTCCACGTGAGCGCGGGGAACCCGTTCCGGCGTTGGCCGGAAGAGGCCTTCGTCCGCCTCATTGCCGGTCTCGCCGCCGTACCGGAGCGTCGGCTGGTGTTGAGCTCCGGTCCCTCAGACCGGTCCGCTGCCGATCGCATCGCCCGCAGCGCCCGCGAAGCGCTCGGCCCGCAGCAGGCCAGTTCCGTGGTGGACTACGGTGATTTCGATCTCGCGGAGCTGCGCGCGCTCGTGGCCCGCAGCCGGCTGTTCATAGGCGGGGACACCGGACCGCTGCATGTGGCTGCGACCACCGCCACGCCAGTGGTGGCGCTCTTCGGACCGACGCTGCCGGCGCGTTCCGCGCCGTGGCGCGACCCGGCATATCGGACCGCGTCGGTTGGCGTGGACGGTTTGACCTGCCGTCCGTGCGACCAGCGGACCTGCGCACCCGGCGATTTCCGGTGCCTGACGACGTTGCAACCGGACGTAGTACTCGCAGCCGCCGAACGGCTGTTGCAGCCCACGGCATGACCACGACCTCCTCGCGCCTCGAGAACGCGGCGTTCGTGACGATGCTGGCATTTGCCGCGTCGACACAGTTCTCGATCGCTGCGGCGCAGATCCTGCTGACGGTTGCCTCCGCGCTCGGCATCGTTCTCGTCATTCGTGACCGGGAGCGCATCGAAGTGCCGCGGATGTTCTGGCCGCTGGCCGTGTACGCGGTGATGACACTCATCGCCGCGGCGTTCTCGGTCGCGCCGGAAGTGAGCTTGTGGGACAGCAAACAGCTCCTCTTGTTCGTCGTCGTGCCGCTGGCGTACAGGCTGTTCCGCGGGCGGCGCAGCTTTACCGCCGTCGATGTGGTGATTACGGTGGGTGCGCTGCACGCGACGTACGGTGTCATCCAGTACGGCGTGCTCAACTACGACAATCTCGGGCGGCGCGTGCAGGGTCTGCTCGGTCTTTACATGACCTATTCGGGCGTCATCATGCTGGTGGCCTGCACCGTGGTGGCGCGGCTGATATTCAGGAAGCAGGACCGCACGTGGCCTGCAGCCGTGCTGCCGGCTCTCCTCGTCGCACTGGCCCTGACGATGAGCCGCAATGCCTGGGTGGGCGCCTGCGCCGGCATCGGGCTCCTGTTCCTGCTCCGGGACTTCCGTCTGGTGGGATTACTGCCGGTAGTGGCAGCGCTGTTCCTGGCTTTCGCGCCGACGCCGCTGAGCGATCGGCTCTACTCCACCTTCAGCCTGACCGATCCATCCAATCGTGACCGCGTGGCGATGATGAAGTCGGGACTGCACATCATCAAGGATCATCCGTTCACCGGCGTGGGACCGGACGCCGTCCGGCTGGTCTACCCCCACTATCGCGACCCGAACGCAGCGAAACAGCTGAATTCCCACCTGCACAACGTGCCGCTGCAGATTGCTGCCGAGCGCGGTCTGCCGGCGCTGATCATCTGGCTGTGGTTCATTTTCGTGCTGATGCGTGATTTCTTTTTGAGGTCCCGCGCGTCCTCCGTTCGCTGGCTGTACTCGGCGGGGCTCGCCGGAGTGGTCGCCATGCTCGCCGCGGGCATGTTCGAATACAATTTCGGTGATTCCGAGTTTCTGATGCTCTTCCTGCTTCTCGTCACGCTGCCGTACGCGGCCGACCGAATTCCGGCCTCCACCGCACCCGCCATCGAACAACAGCGCGCCGCTTGACCGCAATGACGGTGCCCGCTCCGCTGTCGCGGCTTCCGGGCCGATCGGTGCTCATCATCGGCGACATCATGATCGATCACTTCGTGATCGGGCGTGTCGACCGCATCTCACCCGAAGCGCCCGTACCGGTCGTCCGTTTCGAGCACGAAGAGTTTCGCGTGGGAGGGGCGGCCAACGTCGCCAACAACGTTGTCGCCCTCGGCGGGGTGGCGCAGCTCGTTGGCGTCGTCGGCGCCGATGCTGAATCGAAGCGGCTGCGCAGTGCCCTGAGCGACCTCGATATCGACGCCGGCGGCCTCGTGGAGGACTCGACCCGCTGCACGACGCGCAAGCTGCGAATCGTCACGGCCCGGAAGCAGCAGGTGGCGCGTGTCGATTACGAAGACGATGCGGAGGTGTCCGGCGCGGTTGAGAAGGCGCTGATCGAGCGCATCGAAGCGCTGTCCGCAAACGTCGGAGCGCTCGTCCTGTCGGACTACCTGAAGGGTACGATCTCACGCGACGTGGCGATTGCCGCGCTCGCCGCTGCGCGCCGCGCCGGGGTCCCGCTGCTCGTCGATCCCAAGGTGCCGCATATCGACTACTACAACGGCGCAGCCCTCGTCACGCCGAACCACCACGAAGCCGAAGCGGTCACCCACATGCGGATTCGATCGGCAGCCGAGGCGCAGGAGGCGGCGCGCAAGTTCCGCGAGCGCGTCGGTTGTGAGAGCGTGATGATCACGCGCGGCGAGCACGGCATCTGGCTGCTGACGCCAGAAGGCGAGGCGGCGCTTCCGGCGGAGGCGCGCGAAGTAGCGGATGTCACCGGCGCCGGAGATACCGTGATTGGCACGCTGGCCCTGGCCCTCGCCTCCGGCAATACCCTCCTCGAAGCCGCACGCATGGCCAACCGCGCCGCCGGGATTGTCGTGGGCAAGTTCGGGCCGGCTACGGCTTCGGTTGAAGAGATCTCTGAAAACTCCTAACTGCGAGTGCGACTGCTACGTGCTACGTGGATGTGCCATTGGAACGGACACATAGCACGTAGGACGTCGCACGTGACAAGTAGCACGTCGCAGTCGCACCTCGCACGTAGCACATGCCGGTTTCACGGCCCACACCGATTCGTGATGAGCACCAGCTCCGGCATCGGCTCCCGCGTGAGAACGGTCTTCAACTTCACGTCGAACGTCGGCCGCCGTTCGATCACACACGTCGACAGGTCGAAGCTCTTCGAGAGCGCCGCGTAGCTCCTCCCCGAGAGGACCGCATATACCGGGCGATCGGAGCGCAGCAGCGTCATCAGCTGGTCTTCGGCGAACAGTTGATCCACGTGCCGTTGCAGGTAGAACACTAGGCTGGGCAACGCTTCGTCGTAGGTGGCGACCACCGTCTCGCGTGTCAGCCGGCCATCGAGCGTTCGGGCGAAGCCCGGTGACGGTTTGTACGCCTCGAATGACGGCAACACGCGCAACACGAAGATCCAATTCAGAACGACGAACGTCGTGACGATTCCGATGAGAGCGGCCCGCAGGCGGAACGTCAGGGCGAGCACGGTCACGCCTGCGCCTCCCGCCACGCCGACAATGCCAGTGGTCATCGCACCATCGAGCGCATATCCAGTGCCACCCGCGCGGAACAGGTAAACGACGCCCGCCGCGGTCACCGCCACGATGATGCCGACGGTCGCGGCGGTGATACGAATCGCCCGGCTGGCTCGCGGCTCTTGCGAGAGGCCGCGTGCAATCACGACACCCGCCAGCGCCGCCACGGCTGGAACAATGGGAAAGATGTAGAGGTCTTGTTTGGCGGCGGAAAGCGAGAAGAACGCGACGATGACGATGATCCACAACCAGAGCAGCGTCCGCAGCCGCGTCATACGCTCGTCGGGAGCCGTACTGCGCCGGGCGCGCCAGTCGGCGAGTGCGGACGCGAAGAGAAATGACGACCAGGGGAACGAATCGCTGAACAGCACAGGCACGTAGAACAGCGGCCCGCGCGCGCTGTCAACACCGTAGCCCTCGGTGTACCGCGCGAAATTTTCGCCGAGAAAAAATGCGCCGATGTACGTCCATCCCTGCCGCATATAGAGGACCGCGTACCAGGGAACGACTATCGCCAGGACGATCAGCGCGCCGGCGGGAATCATCATTTCGCGGATCCGCCGTAGTTCACGCCGCGTCAGCAGATAGGCGAGGAACACGACCGCGGGGAGCACCGCCGCGACCGGCCCTTTGGTGAGCACGCCCAGGCCGACCGCCACGTACATCAACAAGAGGAACAGCCGGCGTCGGGCGGGATAGCGCTCGGCGAGCGCAAAGAACAGCAAGGTGAGCCCCATGAACATCGAGATGTAGATGTCGATGAAAATGCGGCGCGAGAACATCAGCAGGCGCGGCGTGATGGCGAGTCCTATCGCGGCCCAGAGCCCTGCCTCGATGCGCCCGCTCGAATCGGCTCCTTCAGTGCTCGGGTGAGCCGCGCGTGCGAGGAAGAATGCCGACGCGATGAGCAGCATGGCGCCGAGTGCAATGGGCAGCCGCTGTACGCCGACCGAAATACCGAACACCGAGTAGAACGCCGCAACGATCCAGTAGCTGAGGATCGGCTTGTTGAGGCGCGGCTCGTAGTTGAACGTCGGGCTGACGAAGTCGCCGCTCTCGAGCATCTCGCGCGGCGTTTCGACATAGAACGCCTCGTTGGCGTCCCAGATGGAGGAATCCCCGAGTCCCACGAAGTAGGGACAGACGGCGGCGACGAGCAGCAGCAACAGAATGACGCGCGAGGTCAGTTCGGGCCTCATGAAACGTGGAACGTCGAACGTTGAACGTCGAATGGACGCATTCGCTCTTCAGCGTTCGGCTTTCGGCATTTCATCGTCAGTGCCTGAAGTGGCGTCGGCCGGTGAAGACCATCGCGATGCCGTGATCGTCTGCGGCGGCGATCACCTCAGCGTCACGAACGGAGCCGCCAGGCTGCACGACGGCCGTGGCCCCGGCGGCGACAATCGCGTCGAGTCCGTCACGGAACGGAAAAAAGGCATCGGAAGCGGCAACCGAGCCGGCCAGTGATCCGGGAGCCGCCTTCATCACCGCCACCTTGACGGCATCCACGCGGCTCATCTGGCCCGCGCCGACAGCCAGCGTCTGGTCGGGCCCTGTGAAAATGACGGCATTCGACTTCACGTGCGCACACACCCGCCATGCGAACCGCAACGCGGTCCACTCGCCCGGCGTGGGGGCACGGCGGGTCACGACGCGGGGAAACTCGCCCTCCGGCCACGACGCGCGAGCCTCGGTCACACGATCTGGATCCTGCATCAGTGTGCCTCCCAGGAACGATCGCGTCTCCTGGGGCATGGCGGCCGAGTTCTCGCGCATCGCCGTGAAATCGACGGTGACCACCCGCAGGTTGGCTTTCGTCGCGAGTATGGGTCGGGCGGCATCGGCTATCGCCGGGGCGATTATCGCCTCGATGAACGTCCCGGTCAGCGCCCGGGCAGTCTCGTCGTCCACGATGCGATTCAGTCCGACGATGCCACCGAACGCCGAAAGGGGGTCGGCTTCCCGGGCCCGGACGTAGGCTTCAGCGATCGAAGCCCCGGTGGCAACGCCGCAGGGGTTCGTGTGCTTGATGACGACGCCGGCTGGCTCGGTGAACTCGAGGGCGATCCTCGCTGCCGCGTCGAGGTCGAGCAGGTTGGTGTACGAAAGCTCCTTGCCCTGATGGACTTGCCACCGTCGAGGGCCGCAGGACTCCGGCACGGGAACCCAGAGGGCCTTCTGGTGAGGGTTCTCCCCGTAGCGCAACTCCTTGGCATCTCGGCTTTTCGGGATCGAACCGCGGGTCATCGTCTCTCCCGACAGATCGATCGAGGAGAGCGTCTGGGCGATTGTCCCATCGTACTCAGCCGTATGGGCGAATGCCTTCTTCATCAGGTCGAAGCGAAATTCGAGCGGCGGTCCGCCGGGGCGGGCCAACTCCTCGAGCACGCGCGGATAGTCCGCCGGATCGACCACCACCAGGACGTCGCGAAAGTTCTTGGCAGCGGCCCTGACCATGCTCGGGCCGCCGATATCGATCTCCTCGACCAGACCGTCGAAGGGTGTGTCCGGGTTGGCTGCCGCTTTGGCGAAGGGATAGAGGTTGACCACAACGAGGTCGATTGGGGAAATGCCCTGCCCGCCGATCGCCGCGAGGTCATCCTGTCGGCTTCGGCGGGCGAGAATGCCCGCGTGGACGGCGGGGTGGAGCGTTTTTACACGTCCATCCATCATCTCGGGGAAACCGGTCACGTCGGACACGTTCACGACGGCGAGCCCGGCGGCGGCCAACGTTTTTGCCGTGCCACCCGTCGACACGAGCTCGACCCCCAACCGAGTCAGTCCGCGCCCGAGCTCGACGAGTCCGGACTTCTCAGAGACGCTCAATAATGCGCGCATACCACTGATTCTCTTGACATTCCCGTCACAGACCGTGTAACATCTCCGCGTCGCTGGGCCGGCCAGCGTCGCAAGCCGAGGCCGCGGACTCGCGGTCTTTTTTTATGTCCGCCGTGCTGTTGTCGAGGCGACAGCAGTGCGGGAGGTGTCATGCGGCGCCACGCGCCGCGCCATTGCAAGGCAGGAAAAGTACGATGCGTATCACAGGCAAGGTCAAGTGGTTCAACAACGCAAAGGGTTACGGATTCATCGAGCGCGACGGCGGCAGTGACGTCTTCGTCCACTTCTCTGCGGTCCAAGGGAACGGATTCCGAACGCTCGAGGAAGGTCAAGCGGTCGAGTTCGAGATCGTCGATGGCCCGAAAGGCCCGCAAGCCGGCAACGTCACCAAGGCCAGCTAAGTCCCCGAACGGAACCGGGAGCGCCAGCATGGGGCGCTTCCGGTCTCCGGTCGTTAAACATCTTCTCCCGATTCACTTCTCTCCGCCCTTCATTCCCCGCACCGTAAAGTTCACTCGGCCGTCCTTCACCACGATCCTGAAAGCCACCTCGGGGGTGCCGGACTCCTTGAGCTTGGAAACCTGATCCTTGACCAGGGCGGCAAACTTATGAAAAGGCACGGCTCCTTCGCCCGACTCGCGTCGGGCTTCCATGAGGGAGTCGTACAGCGAATGCAGCTTGTCCATTTCATTGACGGGATCCCGAAACGCCGCCACGTGCACGACCTTGCCGTCGGCCTCGGCCGGCTTGGACCGCGCCTTCGGTAGCGGCTGCGCGAACGGACCGGGCCGGCCCTCTTCACGCGCGCGCAGGCCTCGATCCCAGAGCTCGGTGAACTTCTGAAACCGCGTCTGCAGCATCTCGAACCTGAACCGATCGCCCGATCCCTGGATATAGCCCCGATCCCACCGCTTGATCAATGCCTGGACGCGACCGCGTGTCTCCCACGGCGGCCGTGGCAATCGCCCGGCGAAGAACATGGTGTATTCCGCTTCGAGGCGCTTGAGATCTGCCTCGAGCGTCATCAGGTCCTTCTTGATGTCGGTCTCTTCAGACATGGGCGGGCGTCATCACCGAATCAGGAACCAGATGAGCGGCAGCCAGAGCTCGCGCGCGTACGGAACAGGCCGGTCGTCCACTAAGACTTCACAGGCGTCCAGCCGGCCGACGATCTCGAACAGGTCGCGGAGCTTGATCGCTTCCTGCGGATAAAACCGGGCACGATGTCGAATCGCCCCGCCGGTGCCAATCTCGCGATACTCCGATGACGCTCGAGCCAGCGTCACGGCACGGTCGTAGTCGGCACCATCGAACCGCGGAAATTCCAAAGACACCGAAAACGGCAAGGGCGGACGCCCGAACAAGGCTTCCGCCAGCTCCGGATTCAGGTTCGCCAGCTCTTCGTCGGTCGGTTGCTCGGGCAGATCGACGTACGGCCAGAATCGCTCGATAGGGCGGTAGTCAGGTACCGGGACTGCCGGCGGCGTGTTCTCGTCGACACTCATGCGTGTGAAACACGGATGATATCCTGCCTACGTGCTAGATGCTACGTGCTACGTGCGAGGTGCTACGTGCGATGTGCCAGGTGGCGCGTGCGACGTGCTAAGAGCGTTGCTAATTGCATCAGGAGTAATACGTGGCACGTAGCACGTAGCACGTAGCACGTAGCACGTCATGCGAGACATCCCCTCCATCGAACAGCTGAGGCAGCGGCCAGCGATGCTGGCCCTCGAGGAGCAGTTCGGGCGTACGGCCGTCGTCGAAGCGCTGCGTGAGGAAGCTTCGGCTTTTCGAGGAGCCGCGGCGGCCGGTCGCGCCGTGCCGGAGGATGTGGCGGAGGCGATTGTGCGGGCCGTGCCAGGCCGGCTGGCCGCGTCGCGGTCGACGTCGCTTCGTCCGGTGGTCAACGCGACGGGTGTGATCATTCACACCAACCTGGGACGGGCGCCGCTCAGCGCGGCCGCGATCGAACGGGTCGCAGGGATTGCCGGCGGGTACTCCAACCTCGAGTACGACCTCGCGAGCGGCGAGCGCGGCAAGCGCGACGTCCACGCCGACCGTCTCGTTCCCCTGCTGACGGGGGCCGAAGGCGGGGTTGTCGTGAACAACAACGCCGCGGCCACGCTGATCACGCTCGCGGCACTTGCCGCGGGACGGGAAGTGATCGTTTCCCGGGGCGAGCTCGTCGAGATCGGCGGCGGCTTTCGCGTGCCCGACGTGATGAGCCAGTCCGGCGCCATTCTGCGCGAGGTGGGCACCACCAATCGCACGCGCGCCGCCGACTACGCAGCGGCCACGAGCGAGAAGACCGCGCTGATTCTCCGCGTGCATCCCTCCAATTTCCGTATGGAAGGCTTCGTCGAGCGGCCGCGCCTCGCCGAGCTCGTCGCCATCGGTCGCAAGTTGGGTGTGCCGGTTGTCGAGGATCAAGGGAGCGGATATCTGGGTCTGGAAGTGGACTCGTCCGGCGCTGCGCGACGAGCCTTCGGTGCGCGCCAGCATTGCGGATGGTGCTGACCTGGTCATGTTCAGCGTCGACAAACTGCTCGGCGGACCGCAGGCAGGCATCATCGTTGGCCGTCACGCGCTGCTCACGCACATTCGAAGACACCCGCTGATGCGTGCGCTGCGCGCCGACAAGATGACCTACGCGGCACTCGAAGCGACTTTGCAGGAATACGCATCGCGGGCGCGCCTCCCGCAGCGTCCCCGTGGCGCGGATGCTGCGCTGACTGAACCGGACATCGAAGCTCGAGCGGTCCGGATCATCGACAGGTTGCCGCGCAATGGATGTCGAGATCGTCATCGCTGCATGGATCGTCAGCCGTCGGCGGCGGAAGTGCGCCCGGATCCAGCTCTGCCCGACGCGGCTGCTCGCCGTCTCACATCACACGCTCTCGGCGATGGAGCTCGAGGCGCGGCTGCGCGCGTGGGACCCGCCGATTGTCGCGCGCATCGAACACGATCGTCTGGTGCTCGATCTCCGCACGGTCCTTCCCGGAGCAGGACACGACGCTGACGCAAGCGCTCTCAGCGCTCAGCGGGTGATTTGCGCGGCCCCTTGCCGAGCGTGAAGGTCATTTCCACTTCTATTTGAACGGGCACCGCCACGCCATCTTTGGTTCCAGGCTTGAATATCCACTGCCGCAAGGTCCTCATGGCCGCTTCATCGAGCTCCGGGTGCAACGGCTTCGTCACCCGCACGTCGCCCACCGTGCCATCGGTCAAGACGACGCACTCGAGATTCACGCTGCCCTGAACGCCGTCGCGCATCACTGCTGGTGGATAGGTGGGTTTCTGTTCCCGGATCACAGCCGGCAGGGTGACCCCATTTCCAACCTTGAACACTTCGGGCGATCCCAGCGCCGGTCCTTTGAACGCCGGCCGCGGGCCATCGCGAAGGTCGAAGGACATTTCGATTTCGACTCGCACCGGAACCGCCTTGCCATCCTTGGTGCCGGGCTTGAACCGCCAGTTCGACAGTGCGCGCAGCGCCTCCGCGTCGAGGCTCGGATGCAAGGGCTCTACGACACGCGCCAGGCTCACTGACCCGGCCGGCAGCACTACGCACTCGAGCTTCACCCTGCCCTCGACCCGCGCCGTGAGCGCGTCGGGCGTGTAACTGGGCTTGACCTCCTTCTCGACGGAGGGGGCGACCACCCCCGCGTCGCCGACGCGGTAGACCTGCTCTTGGGCGATGGCGCCGGCCGGTGAGGCGCTGACCGCCGCGGTAAGGATCACCAGGAAGATCGCCGTTCTCATTTCCATTCCTCCAGGGGATTAGGACTGCTCAAAGGTTCGGTTGGTCTGTATCAAATCCCAAATCCCAACTCCCAACTCCCAATCGCGGCCCGATTCGTAGGTTTGGATGCTAGGAGCGCAATGTGCTTCACATGGACCATTTCGATTTTAGCTTTGGGAAGAAACCCTACGACCTTCGCGAAAGGTTCCTCGATTACGCCTGCGTTATCGTTCGATTGATGCAGTTTCTGCACACTCGAGGGCCCGTCGCGAAAGCACTTTCGTATCAGGTGCTAAAGAGTGGAACGTCAGCCGGGGCAAATTTCGAGGAGGCGGATGACGGATCGAGTGCTCGCGACAAAGTTGCGAAATGGCGGATCGTATTACGCGAACTCAAGGAGACGAGGTTTCGATTGCGGATTCTTCGCCGGTGCGGGTTTCTGACCGAATCTCAAGACCCGGTCATCAACGAAACAATCGAACTCATCAAGATCGTGTCAACGATTATCGGCCGCAACAACGGACCAGATTCGGCCAAGGAGTGACTGCGGTTCTTGCCCAGCGGCTTGGAGTTTGTGATTACGTTTGTGATTTGGGATTTGGGATTTGGGATTTGACAAGAGCTGCGGAACGCGTCAGCGCCCGCATCGGCAGCGCAAGCAGCAGGTACAACCCAGCAGCGATCAGCAGGTTCACCTGAATTCCCAGCCACATCGAGACCATCACCGCGACGATCGAGGCCATGACCCCGCAGGCGCCGTTCACTCCCCACATCCATGCGGTCAGCTCGGGTGCGCGCCGGCCAACGAGGCGTAGCCCGATCGGAAAGCAATAGCCGAGGGCGAATGCGAGCGGGACGACAAAAGCTGCAACGATGAACGTGCGGCCGGCCAATCCCCAGCCGACGGTGGACTCGATGGCCGTCTGCAGCAGCAGGGTTTCAACCAGCACGACCGCCGCGATCGCGATGGGCAGGCGTTCGAGACGGCGGGAGTTGGCGACGTCGATGCGCTCGGAAGAGAGGCTGCCGAGGCCGGCGGCGAGAATCATGAGGAACAAGATGATCGAGAACGTGTATGTGGGGTGGCCGAGATACACCGAGAAGCGCTGCAGGAACGGGATCTGAATCAGAATGAACGCCAGTCCAATGATCCCGAAGTAAGCCAGGGCCGGCGCGAACAGTCCCGGCGGCGCGGCCGGACGTCCGGCCTGCACCAGCGGCCAGCCGATGATGGCGATGACCAGCACGCCGGCAATGCCGAAGAGAGCGATGAGCGTCCGGGTGGCGAGCAGGTTGCCGCTCACCACTCCGGTGCTCGACGAATTGTCCCGCCGGAACAGCGCGGCCGGCTTCAGCATGTTGAAGAAGAACGGACGGCGATCGGTTGGCGGGCTCAGATCGAGATAGGGATGCTTTGTGGCGTCCTCGAGCTCGCGGATCGATGTCGCCGCCGCGATCCGCGTGAGTATCTGATCGTCGCCGGCGTCCCACGGGCTGACCTGTATCGCAAACCCGCGAGCATCCGCCACCTCACGCAGCCTCCGCCCGTCGTCGTCGGTGAACGGCGATGGTGAGACCATCATCGTGGCGACACGCTCGCGCGTCACGAGCACGAGGTGCCGCCGCGGCGCGCTGATGCCGAAGTCGAGCAGGGAACCGACACCGAGCGAGAGGAGACGGGTCGTTTCCGACGCCGATCCCGGGTCGTACCAGCGAGACACGCTGAAAACGCCGTTCGGCGACAGCGCGCGGAGGAATACCTGCCAGCCTTCCCGCGTGTACAAACCATTCTCGGACAGCGTGAATGCACCAGCCCCGGTCGCAGCCCAGGTATCGATGAGCGACATCTGGAGCACGTCGAATCGTCCCGGCGCGCGCGTCAGGTAGGAACGGGCTTCATCGTGAATGAGCTTGACGCCCGGATGATCCGCGATGCGAGTGACCTGCCGGTAGCGGCGCTCCAGGATCCCGACGAGGACCTTGTTGATCTCGATTCCGGTGATCTGCGGGTTGCCGGCCCAGATGGCGGTGAGCACGTCACGGCCGCCGCCAACGCCAATGATCGCGACGTTGCCGCTGCGAATGCGGTACGGCAGCGACGTGACGTCGTACTGGACCCACGACAGCGACGACGGATCGCCATCCCAGTGCGTGATGACCGTTCCCGCATCGCCGTCGATCGCCGCCAAGGCCGCTCTGACCGGCGTCTGGGGAGCGTCGCGCGCGGGACCCCACAGGAACGGCGCGCTCGTCGCCGGTATGCGGACGATGACGTTCGAATGCGCGTTCCAGGCGGAGTAATCGAGCGATCGTTCATCCATCCACAGGCCGCGGCTCTTCGGATAAATCACCCCGAGGGGATGGTCCGCTCGAGCGTTGAGCGTGGCGCAGGCGAAGAGGGCTGCGGCCAGAGCGAGCGATCCGCGGCCGGATGACGCGTTGTAGCGAGCGAAGCACCACGCGCCGAGAGCGGCAATGCCGGCGGTAGCAAGAGCAGTCGAAGTGATGTCGGTCAGCTCGAGCAGCCAGATGATCGCCAGGCATCCGGTCGCCGCGCCGATCAGATCGGCGCCATAGAGCAAACCAATCCGGTCGCTCGTCCGCGTCAGCGCGAGCGTAACGGCGATGCCCGACACGACGAACGGGACCGTCAGCGCCAGCATCGAGATCCCCAGCCCGGCAAGCTCCGCGGCCGATCCGGTCCGAACGGAAGGAAACGGAATGACCAGGTTCGCGACGTGCGAAAGCGGCAGCGCTATGGCGAGGGCCATCGCCGACGCGGGAAGGAGCGTGACCGCCTTGTCGCGCGAAAACCACTCACCGCCGACGAAAACGAACACGGCGCCAGCTGCCATCCCGAGCATGGCCACTGACACGGCAAGAAAAGACAGGTGGTACCAGGTGAGTACGGAAAGGAGGCGCGTATCGAGCACCTCCAGCATCAGCGTGGCAAGCGTGATGAAGAACAGCCCGGTGATCAGCCAGATCACCGGAGCGCGAGGCGAAGATTCCCCAGTCAATCGAAATTCAGAAGATGGTCGCAATCGAGTCCATCGCGAGATCGAGGACTCTGGTCGGAAGCACTCCGAGGTACAGGACGGCAGCGGTGGCCAATATCAGTCCGGCCACCGCCGTCGCACTCACGCGCGGCCGCATGCTGTCGATCTCGGGCGCGCTCTCGCTCATGTACATCATCACCACGATCCGGAGGTAGAAGAACACCGACACGACGCTCGTCAGCACACCGATGATGGCGAGCCAGTAGTGTCCCTCCTCGACGGCGGCGGTGAAGATATACCACTTGCCGATGAAACCCGCGGTGGGCGGGAATCCGCCGAGCGAGAGCAGGAAAACCGTCATCAAGCCCGCCAGGGCCGGACGCGATCGCCAGAGACCAGCGAAGTCGCGCAGCTCGTCGTGCTCGTTCTGCTGCGTTCCGAGAATCGCCACAATACCAAGCGCACCGAGATTCGTGACCGCATACGCCAGCAGGTAAAAGAGGATCGCCGACTTGCCGGTCGAATTTGCCGCGATGATCCCCAGGAGCAGGTAGCCGGCGTGGGCGATGCTCGAATAGGCGAGCATCCGCTTGATGTTGGTCTGGACGACGCCGACAACGGTGCCGACGATCATGGTAGCCGCAGCAATGACCGAAAGCGCCGGAATCCACTGGCCTTGCAGCGGCTCGAGCGGCGACAGGAACACGCGGGCGAAGGCGGCGAACGCTGCGGCTTTCACGCCCGTCGACATGAACGCCGTGACGATCGTCGGCGCTCCTTCGTAGGCGTCGGGCGTCCACATGTGGAATGGAACCGCCGACACCTTGAACGCGAATCCGACTGCCAGGAGACCGACGGCGAGCAGGGCCAGCGTCGGCGGTGCTCCGGCTGCTTGCGTGGACAACGCCGTGCCAATCTGCTCCAGCCGCGTCGAACCGGCAACGGCGTAAGTGAATGCCACGCCGTAGAGAAAGAACGCGCTCGAGAACGACCCGAGGAGAAAGTACTTGAACGCCGCCTCTGCGCTGGTCGCGCTCGAGCGGCGGATGCCGGTCAGCACGTAGACAGCCAGCGAGAAAATTTCGAGGGCGATGAAGATGACCAGCAGGTCGGTGGCGGCCGCCATCATCATCATGCCGCAGATGGCAAAGAGCGTCAGCGCGTAATACTCCCCGGCCGGCAGATTCTCCCGCTCCACCACGCCGCTCGAGAGCAGCATCGTCAACACGCCGACGACGCAGAGGACGAGGTTGATGAACAGCGTGAAGTTGTCGGCGCGGATGACGCCAAATGCCTGCGCATCCCTGTCCCAGAGAAAGACCGATGCCAGGGCGGCGCCGACGAGGCCGATGTGCCCGAAGCCGGCAATGGGCATCCGCTCACCGGGTGCCGAAATGGCGGCGGCGAGCATGGCCGCGATTCCGGCCAACGTCACGATGACGATCGGGATGACGGCCGCGTATTCGGTCATGTTCATCGTAGGGTGCTCGGAACCTGCTCGCTCGGCTTCACCGACCGTTGCGTATCCGGGGTGACGTCCAACCGCACTCTCTTCGGCTCGTGGCTCGTGACGCGCTCGATGACCCGGGCGACGGACGCCTCCATCGGATACAGGAAGAAGCGCGGCATCACACCCATCACGATCACCATGGCGATCGTCGGCACCATCAGCGCCCATTCACGAGTCGTGAGGTCCGGCAGGTCGCGATTCTTCTCGGTGACCGGGCCGTAGTTCACTCTCTGGAACATCCACAGCATGTAAACGGCCGACAGGATGACCCCGGTGGCCGCAAACGTCGCCATCCACGGATCCCAGCGGAAGGCGCCGAGCAGAATCAGGAATTCGCCGACGAAGCCGTTCATGCCCGGCAACGCGATGGACGACAGCGTCACCAGCAGGAAAACGGCCACGAATCGCGGCACGACGCCCTTCAACCCACCGTATTCGGAAATGAGCCGGGTGTGACGGCGGTCCGAGAGCATGCCGACGAGCATGAAGAGCCCGCCGGTGCTGACGCCGTGATTCAACATCTGATAAACGGCGCCCTGCACGCCCTGAACGTTCAGCGTGCAGAGACCGAGCACGACAAATCCCAGGTGGCTGACGCTCGAATAGGCGACGAGCTTCTTGAGGTCCGGCTGCACCATCGCCACCAGCGCACCGTAAATGATGCCGATGACCGCGAGCGTGGCGATCATCGGAGCGAAATAGAGCGCGGCGCCGGGAAACAGCGGAAATGCAAACCGGAGCAGCCCGTAAGTGCCCATCTTCAACAGCACGCCAGCCAGAATGACCGAGCCGGCGGTTGGGGCCTCGACGTGGGCATCGGGCAGCCACGTGTGAAACGGAAAGAGCGGCACTTTGATCGCAAAGGCGACGGCAAAGGCCAGGAAGCACCAGAACTCCATCGTGTTCGAGAGCGCGAGCCCCTGAAGATCGATGAGACTGAAGCTGTAGTTGCCACCGTTCGCCTCAGCGTAGGCCCAGGCCAGCGCGATGATGGCAATGAGCATGAGGACGCTGCCGGCCATCGTGTAGAGGATGAACTTGACCGCGGCATAGATGCGTCGCTCGTATCCCCAGATGCCGATGAGGAAATACATCGGGATCAGCATCGCGTCCCAGAACACGTAGAACAGGAACAGATCGACCGATGCGAACACCCCGAGCATCGCGGTCTCGAGGGCGAGAATGAAGAAGGAAAAAACCTTCAGTCCTTTGTGAATGGATTCCCACGAGGAGAGCAGGGCGAGCGGGGTCAGAAACCCGGTGAGGACGATGAGGAGCAGGCTGATGCCGTCCACCCCGAGGTAGTACTGAATGCCGAATGCCGGGATCCACTGGTAGCGCTCTTCGAACTGGTAGGCGGCACTGGTCGGATCGAACCGCCACCACAGAAGCAGCGTGGCGGCGAACGTCGCGATCGACGTGGCGAGCGCCAGCCACCGCACGACCCCCTCGCGCTCCGGGCGATCGCCTTTGCCTCCGGCGAGGAGGACCAGCAACGCGCCAGCGAGGGGGAGAAAGATGATCAGCGACAACAACATAGTTGGATCCAGTCGACCGCAACGTACTCTTCGACGTGCACTTACTCCAGGCGGAAGCCACGAGCACGTAGCACGTAGCACGTAGCACGTCGCACGTCGCACGTCGCACGTGGTCACCTTACCAGGTAATAGCCAAGCATCAGCACCACGCCAACGAAGATCGCGGCGGCGTAGGTGCGCACCGATCCCGTCTGCAACCGGCGCAACGCTGCGCTCGTCGTGTTCACAACCGTTCCAACACCGTTCACGGCGCCGTCAATCAGGATGGCATCGGCACCGCGCCATAGTCCTTTGATCGACAACTGCTTGATCGGCTGCACGAGCAGCGTGTCGTAGAGCTCGTCTACGTAGTATTTGTTGTAGAGCAGCGTGTAGATCGGACGCAGACGCGAAGCCATGGCCGCCGCCGCACCCGGGTTGCGCAACCAGAAGTACACCGCGATCAGAATCCCGGCGATGGCCACACCACTCGAGATTCCCATCAGCATCAGTTCGGTGCGTTCGAGGTGCTCGTCGGCCGACGTCTCCGTGTGTTGGCTAGAGATTGGTTGTCCGCCTGGCTCCACGCCTCCCGTCGTTGCCGTACTTTCGTGCGTAGATGCCGCATGCGTCTCGAAGCTCGGTTCGAGGAACTGCTCGATTCTGTTGCTCCCTCCGAGCGCGTGCGGAACGCCAACATACCCGGCCAGGATCGAGCCGAGCGCCAGCACGATCAACGGCACCGCCATCGTCGGCGGCGCGTCGTGCAGGCCGTGTCCGTGGGCGGCGTGGCCGTGCGCGGTGGCGTGGCCGTGCGCGGCCGGCGCCACGTCGGACTCCGCGGCATGGTGAGCGCCCGATGGCGCGACCCGCCGTTCGCCGTGAAATGCCAGGAACACCAGCCGGAACATGTAAGTGGCGGTCAGCAGCGACGTCAGGACGCCGAGCGCCCACATGACCCGGTGACCCGGTGTCTGCTCGCCGATGAACGTCCGGAACAGGATCTCGTCCTTGCTGAAGAAGCCGGAGAGCAGCGGCACGCCGGCAATCGCCAGCGCGCCGATCAGAAACGTCCAGTAGGTGATCGGCAGATGCTTCTTGAGTCCGCCCATATTGCGCAGGTCCTGCTCCCCCGCGAGGGCGTGAATGACGGCACCGGATCCGAGGAACAGCAGCGCCTTGAAAAACGCGTGCGTGTAGAGGTGGAAGATGCCGGCCGCGTAGGCGCCGACGCCCATGGCCAGAAACATGTACCCGAGCTGTGAGACGGTCGAATACGCGAGCACGCGCTTGATGTCGTTCTGCACCAGGCCAATCGTGCCGGCGAGGAGCGCGGTCGCGATGCCGATGCCGGCAACGATGGCCAGCGTCATCGGAGCGTGCGAGAACAGCTCGGCGTTCCGCCCGATCATGTAGACACCCGCGGTCACCATCGTCGCGGCGTGAATCAGCGCCGAGACCGGTGTCGGGCCCTCCATGGCGTCGGGCAGCCACACGAACAGGGGAATCTGTGCAGATTTTCCGGTGGCGCCGACGAACAGCAGCAGCGTCGCCAGCGTGATGACGCCCATGCCGGCCGTTTCCGGCGACAGCGTCGACACGGCGGCGGCCACTTCTCGGAAGTCGAGTGTGTGGAAGGTCACGAAGATCAGCAGCATCCCGAGGATGAAGCCGAAATCGCCGATACGGTTGACGACGAACGCTTTCTTGCCGGCATCGGCCGCCGATGGCTTCGTGAACCAGAAGCCAATCAGCAGGTACGAACACAGGCCGACGCCCTCCCAGCCGACGAACATGACCGGGAAATTCGCGCCGAGGACGAGCACGAGCATGAAGGCGGCAAAAAGGTTCAGATACGAGAAGTAGCGCGCGTACTCCGACGGCCTTTCCTCCTGCATGTAGCCGATCGAATAGATGTGGATGAGCGAGCCGATCCCGGTGATGACGAGAATCATCACCGAGGAGAGCGAATCGAGGCGCAGGGCGAAGGGCAGCTGGAGATCGCCGGACGGCAGCCACATGAACAAGTTCTGTTCGATCGTGAGCTGGCCGGAATTCACCAAAGCGAGGACGGCCATCAGCGAAATCACAAACGATCCGCCGATGGCCACGCAGGCCAGCGTTCCCGAGATCGACTTCGGCAGCACTCGCCCAAAGAAGGCGTTGACGAGGAAGCCGACGAACGGAAGCAGGAAGATCAGCGCGAGCATGTTCACCACTTGAGCGCCGTCAACGCATCCGGGTTCAGCGTCTCGCGATGGCGGAACACCGCGATCACCAGGGCGAGGCCGACCGCTGCCTCGGCGGCAGCGACCGTCATGACGAAGAAGGTGATTATCTGACCGTCGACGCTCCCGAGATAGCGTCCGACCGCCACGAACGTCAGGTTCACCGCGTTCAGCATGATTTCGATCGAGAGCAGCACCGTGATCAGATTGCGGCGCAGGAACACGCCCGACGTGCCAATCGCGAACAGAATGCCGGACAGAATCAGGTAGTAGTTGAGGGGAACCATTACTGTTGTTTCCGCGCCAGCACGACGGCGCCAACCATCGCCACGAGAATCAGGATCGATGTCGCCTCGAACGCGAACACGTGCTCGCGGAACAAGGCGTTTCCAATGCGAGCGACCGAGCTCACCGACTGCGCTGCCGGGTCCTGCCCGAACCAGCTCAGGCCCACCTTTGACAGCGCCCACACGATCTCGATCCCGAACACCAGCGCCAGCACCGCGCCGATCCGCCGGCCGGTAGGCCCAACCAGTGTCAACGCCGTCGGCCCCGGATCTTCCCGCGGCACGTTGAGCAACATGACGACGAACAGGAACAGGACCATGATCGCGCCGGCGTAAATGATGATCTGCGTCACCGCCGTGAACGGTGCATCGAGCAGCACGTAGAGTCCGGCCAGCGCGCCGAACGACGTGATGAGCAGCATCACGCTGTACATCGGGTTGCGCTGCCCGACGACGAGCAGGGAGGAGACGATGGCGATGAGCGCGAAGGCGTAAAAAGCTATGACGTCCATATGAATCACGTGCTACGTGCTACGTGCAACGTGCAACGTGCGACGTGCACCGGTCTGTCTGTAGAGCATTGTGCGCATCGAAATCACCCACTGGCCCACCGCACGTGCGCTACGTAGCACGCTAGCACGTAGCACGTAGCACGTAGCACGTAGCACGTTCAGTACCAATCCACAGCACCAGCGCCGCCGTTGCCAGCAGGTTGATCACCGACGCCGGCAGCAGCCACTTCCAGCCGAACTCCATCAGCTGGTCGTATCGGTACCGCGGCAGCGTCCAGCGCATCCAGACATAGAAGAACAGCAGCAGGAAGACTTTCACGAGGAACCAGATCCACTGCAACCAGTCGGGTAGGAACGGTCCCAGCCAGCCGCCGAGATACAGGCTTGTGGCCACCGCGGAGACGGTAACCATGTTTATGTATTCCGCGAGGAAGAACATCGCGAAGCTCATCGAGCTGTATTCCGTGTGATAGCCCGCTACCAGTTCCTGTTCGGCTTCCGGGAAATCGAAAGGTGCGCGGTTCGTTTCGGCCACGCCGGCGCACATGTAAATGAGGAAACCCAGCGGTTGCAGAAACAGGTACCAGCGCGGGATGAAGCCAAACCAGGTGCCCGTCTGGTTCATCACGATCTCGCGCAGCGACAACGATCCGGCGAGCATGATCACCGCCGCGAGCGCCAAACCGTACGACAGCTCGTAGCTGATCATCTGCGCCGCCGACCGCAGCCCGCCGAGCAGCGAGTACTTGCTGTTCGACGACCAGCCGGCGAGCACGATGCCGTACACGCCCATGGACGTGATGGCAAAGACCACGAGCACGGCCACGTTCACGTCGGTGACCTGCAGCGGAATCGGCTGATCGAGCAGACCGAAGAGCGTCGTCTCGGTTCCAAAGGGGACCACGGCAAATGCAGCAAAGGCCGTGCAGGCGGAAATGACGGGGGCGATGGCAAAAAGGAGCGCATCGGCCGCCTTCGGCCGCAGCTGCTCCTTGAACATCAGCTTGATGACGTCGGCAAAGGGCTGCAGGGCTCCCTCGTACCCCACGCGGTTCGGACCGACGCGATCTTGAATGTATGCGCAGACCTTTCGTTCCAGCCAGACCATGAAGGCGGATGAAAGCACGAGCATGTTGAAGATGACGAAGATCAGGCCCAGGTGAGCGACGATGGTCGGATTGACAGACATCAGTGCGCCGCCACAGGCGTTCTCGCGCGCCACGGCGCGGGCACCGTGCAGCGACCCTCGCGGATGTGCGCCTCGAACTCGGTGCGAAAATGCTTGACGGTCGTCAGCGCGGGCGTTGCGGCAGCGTCCCCGAACGCGCACAGCGTTTTTCCGACGATGTTGTTCCCCACGCTCACCAGCAGGTCGATATCCCGCATCTCACCTTCGCCGTTGTCGATCCGAGTGAGGATCTTGAGAAGCCAATCCCCACCCTCTCGACACGGTGTGCACTTGCCGCAGGACTCGTGCTTGTAGAAGTGCAGCAGGTTCTTCGCGGCCCACACCATGCACGTCGAGTCGTCCATCACGATGATGCCCGCCGAACCCAGCATCGACCCGGCCTTCACGATGTCGTCGAAGCTTGCAGGAACATCGAGCTGGTCGGGTAACAGAATCGGCACCGACGACCCACCGGGGATGACCGCCTTGAGGGTCCGCCCGTCGGGCACTCCGCCCGCGTAATCGAAGATCAGCTGCTTCAGCGTCGTCCTCATGGACGTTTCGTACACGCCGGGCTTCTTGACGTGACCGCTCACGCAGTACAGCTTCGGCCCGCCGTTCTTCTCCGGGCCGAGCGCGGTGAACCATTCGGCGCCATTGATGAGGATGGGCGGCAGGTTGCAGAGCGTCTCGACGTTGTTGACCGCGGTCGGACAGTTGTAGAGACCCGACACGGCCGGGAAGGGTGGTTTGATGCGCGGCTGCGCGCGTTTTCCCTCGAGCGATTCGATGAGCGCCGTCTCTTCGCCGGCCTCGTAGGCGCCGGCGCCGCGGTGGATGACGATATCGCAGTCGAAGCCGGTGCCCAGGATGTTCTTACCGACGTATCCCTGAGCGTAGGCCTTCGCCAACTCCGCCTCGAGCACGCGCTGCACGTGGTAGAACTCGCCGCGAATGTAGATGTAGGCGACTTTCGCGCCGATGGCCCAGCACCCGATGAGGCATCCCTCGAACATCAGGTGCGGGTTGCGCTCCATCAGGACGTGATCCTTGAAGGTCCCCGGCTCGCTCTCGTCGGCGTTGCAGGCGATGTATTTCGGCAGCGGGCTGTCCTTGAGGACGAACTGCCACTTGAGACCCGTGGGAAAACCGGCACCGCCGCGCCCACGCAAACCCGACGCCTTCACCATGTCGATGACGTCGCCGGGCTTCATACCGAGCGCCTTGCGCAGGCCTTCGTATCCCTGATGCTTCAGGAAGAAGTCGAGCGTGTAGGCGTTCGGCTCGCGGATGTATTTGGTGAGGATTGGTTCCATTTTTTAGTTTGCGATGGGGCCCCACCCCCATCGCCCGCCAGCCCTCGCTTGGCTCGGGCCGCTGCTTAGAAGCGCCTTTCCGCTTTCAGCCGCGATTAAGAAATGCGACTAACGCTGACGAACTGACGACTAGCGACTTCGCCCCCGTTCCACCTGCAGGAAACAACCCGAAACCGCGTCAGTACCCCGGGCCTTGAGATCGTCGACGAGCTTCGAACAACTTTCCGGGGTTGCGTGTTCGTGCCAGTGCTCGTTGTTGACCATCACGACCGGCGCGCGATCGCACGCGCCCAGACACTCGAACTCCTGCAGCGTAAACGTCCCCGTCGCATCCGTCTCCCCGACATGGATGCCCAACTTCTCCGATAGCGCTTCGGTCACTCGCTCGGCACCGGCCAGGGCGCACGAGAGGGTCCGGCAGACCTGCAGCACGTACCTGCCGACCGGTTCTCTGAAGAACATCACGTAATAGGTTGTGACGTCCTCCACTTCCGCCGGAGTCAGATCCAGAATCGGCGCGATGTGTCGCATGCCGTTGGCGGAAACGTATCCCTGTTGCTCCTGGACCAGATACAGCGCAGCCAGCACCGCCGACCGCTTCTGATCCGGCGGATACTTCGTGAGCAATTCATCGAGCTGTTTGCGCCGCTCGGGCGTAAACGTGAACGGCGGTCCCTCGTCGGCCACCTTCCGTTCCGACTTCTGGAACCGCGACGGATCGTAGACCATCAAGGGATGAAAGCTCATCGATCGACGTCCCCCATGACGACATCCGTCGAGCCGATCACGGCGATGACGTCAGCAATCAGCCCGCCGACGATCAGGCTCGGCAGCCCCTGGCATGCATAAAAGGACGGCGCGCGCAGCTTGATGCGCCACGGCCGGTTGCGTACCATCGGAAAAGATCGTGAAGCCGTGCTCCCCGCGCGGCCCCTCGACCGGCACATACGCCTCGCCGACCGGGACCGTAAAGCCTTGCGAGTAAATCAGGAAGTGCTGGATGAGCCCTTCCATCTCGGTATAGACTTTGTCCTTCGGCGGCGGAACGATTCGATAGTCCTGGATGTCGTAGACGCCGCGCGGCGTGACTCGCTTCAGCGCTTCACGCGCGATCTTGGCGCTCTCGCGCATCTCCGCCATGCGAACGAGATAGCGATCGTAGACGTCGCCACGTGTTGCGGTCGGTACGTTGAACTCGAACGTCTCGTAGCCGCTGTACGGGAACACCTTCCGCACGTCGTAGCTGATGCCGCTGGCGCGGGCCATCGGTCCCACCAGTCCATAGGTCAACGCCGACTCGCGGCTCAAGACGCCGACGTCCTTGGTGCGCTTCAGCCAGATCTGGTTCTTCGTCAGCAGGTCTTCGTTTTCCTTGAGCGCGGGCGGGAACCGATCGAGGAACGAGGTGACCGCGTCGTGGAATCCCACCGGCAGATCTTCGCGCAAACCGCCGATGCGCAAATAGCTCGGGAACATCCGGAACCCGGCCAGCATCTCGTTGATGTTGAGGAGAAGCTCGCGCTCGCGGAAGCAATACATCATCACGGAAACCGCGCCGATCTCGAGCGCGTGCGTGGCCAGCCAGACAAGGTGGCTGGCAATGCGCTGCAGTTCCGCGATCAGTACCCGGATGTTGCGGACCCGCTCCGGCATCGCCTCTTCGACGCCGAGGAGCCTTTCGACCGACAGGATGAAGGCGAGGCTGTTCGACTGCGCCGCCAGGTAGTCCATCCGCTCGACGAGCGGGATGATCTGCTGCCATTTCTTCTGTTCCGCCGTCTTTTCGATCCCGGTGTGCAGGTAGCCGATGGTCGTATCCGCCGCCGTGACCGTCTCGCCCGAGAGCGTCAGCACCAACCGCAGCACGCCGTGCGTACTGGGATGCTGCGGCCCCATGTTGATGGTCATCGTCTCGGTGCGCAGTTCGGGTGCTTGTAGCTCGGGCATGATCAGGCGTCGATGGAATCTTCTACCAGTTCACAAATCGCGTGAATGAGTGTCCGGTGGACCTCCTGCACGCGGGCGGTCGAGGCGTCGGGGACGTTGATGTGGATCTCCGCGGCCGCACCAATCAGTCCGCCATCGCGCCCGGTCAGCGCCACCGTCTGCAGCCGGCCGGCTTTGGCCGCTTCGATTGCTCGAAGCACATTCGCGGAGTCGCCGCTCGTCGAAATACCGAAGGCGACGTCGCCGGGCCGGCCCAACGCTTCGATCTGTCGCACGAACACGCGCTCGAAGTTGTAGTCGTTGGCGACGCTCGTCAGCACGCTGGTGTCGGTCGTGAGCGCCAGCGCCGGCAGGGCCCGCCGCTCGCGCGCGAATCGACCCACCATCTCCGCCGCCATGTGCTGCGCATCGGCGGCGCTGCCGCCGTTGCCGAACACGAACAACCGCCCTCCCTGGGCGAACGCGTCACCAATCGCTGCGGCGGCCCGCGTCACCGGCGTCAACTCCATCTGCCGGACACGCTCATGCAGCAGGATCGTCGCTTCGAACACCTTGTCCACGCGCGCGCGGGGAGCGTCCATCATCCTTTCCGCGAACGGTCCCTGGACGCCTCGATGTTCGCGACGAACTCCTCCTCGGATACCTGCAGCGGCTCGTATGTCTTGACCGGCGTCTTGATCTGCACCGGATAGTCCTTGCGAAGCGGAAACCCTTCCCAGTCTTCCGGCATCAGGATTCGCCGCAAATCCGGATGGTTGTCGAACTCGATCCCGAACAGGTCGTAGGCCTCACGCTCGGCCCAGTTCGCCGAGGTCCACACCGGCGACAGCGTTGGCACACGGGCATCCTGCCGCGGCACGCGCACCTTCACCCGCAATCGGGCGGCGGGCCGATCGCCGCCCGGATTCAGCAGCAGGTAGCTGATCTCGAAGCGCGGCTCATGCGGAAAGAGGTCGACCGGAATCGCGTCGATGAGGACGGAAAACCCAAGCTCCGGATCGTCGCGCAGGATCAGGCACGCGCTCGACGAGCGCCTCGCGCGTCAGATAGATGGTCGGCATCCCATCTGCGGCCGGCGCAGGCTCAACACCTTCACCGCCGAGACGCGCCTTCAGAATGTCAACGACGGACGGCACGCGCTCCTCAGGCAAAGGCTTTCGACTTGTCGATCTTTCTCTGCAGCTGGACGATGCCGTAGATGAGCGACTCGGGCCGCGGCGGGCATCCGGGCACGAAGACGTCGACCGGCACGACCTGCTCGACTCCCTGGACGATGGCGTAGTTGTCGAATACGCCGCCGATCGAAGCGCATGCGCCCATCGAAATCACGTACTTGGGCTCGGGCATCTGATCGTAGACGCGGCGGAGGACCGGCGCCATTTTTCGCGAGAGGCGGCCGGCCACGATCATCAAGTCCGACTGCCGCGGCGAGCCGCGGAACACCTCGGCGCCAAACCGGGCGATATCGTAGCGCGAGGCGCTCATCGCCATCATCTCGATGGCACAGCAGGCCAGGCCGAACGTCACCGGCCAGATGGACGAACGGCGCGCCCACGCCACCATCTTGTCGACAGTCGTTGTCAGAATGGGAATTTCGATGTCGGACATAGTCAAGTCGTCAGTCGTTAGTCGTCAGTCGTTGGTCGTTAGTCGCCGCAGGCCCGCCCTTCAGGGCGGGCGTGTAACGTGTTGCCGCAGACCCGCAGCGGGTCAACTCCGCTCGTGACCCCAATCCAGAACACCCTTGCGCCAGACGTACACATAGCCGGCGGTCAGGATGGCGAAGAACACTACCAGCTGGATGAACCCTGCCCATCGCAGTTCCCGCAGCGCCATGGCGAACGGGTAGAGAAACGCGACCTCGATGTCGAACAACAGAAAGATCATGGCCACCAGATAGAACTTCACCGGGTGGCGGTCGCGCGCGTCGCCAACGGGCGGCATCCCGCACTCATACGGGGCCAGCTTTTCGGGAGTGGGCTTCTTGCGACCGGTGAGATGGGAAACGCCGATACTAAACGCCGCGAAGCCGGCGCCGAGCCCAATCATGATGAGGATGGGAACCCAGCCGTGCATGCCTCCTCCACCCCACCGCCCAGGTGCGCGTTGGGCGCCCCGGCCAAAACGTCAAATCCGCCCGCCGCTTGTGAATTGTTTCTCAAGCGGGGGCGAAAAAAAGCGCGTCGGCTCCACCCGGACGCGTCGCCACCCCGGCAGCCGCGCCGAAGGGGTGTTCAAATTACAGATGCTATCACAGCCGCTGAGGCCAAAACCGGCGTGGCGGGAACCACGACACCGCGAAAAACCCTGCCGGTCACCGAGAAAAGGCCTGCTCCTCACTCGCTACAATGATGCGTGCGCGTCGCCTGGTTCAGTCCGATGCCGCCGGTGCGATCCGGCATTGCCGCCTGCAGCGCCGAGCTCGTCCCGGCACTGCGCGCGCAGCCGGCGATTAGCGCAGTCGACGTCTTCGTGGACGAACCGATAGCCGCCGCGAATGCCCTCGTCTATTCGGCTCACCAGTTTCCCTGGCGGCATCGCGAGATCCCCTACGATTTGACCGTCTACCAGCTCGGAAACTCGTCGCATCACGATTACCTCTGGCCGTACCTGTTTCGCTTCCCGGGACTGACGGTGTTGCACGACCCGCATCTGCACCATGCGCGCGCGGCTGCGCTGCTCCGCACGCGTCGATGCGCGGATTACCGCGCGGAGTTCGCCGCCAACCATCCCGATTCCCCGCCCGAGGCAGCTGAGCTGGCGGTCTCCGGTTTCGACTCCCACCTCTATTACATGTGGCCCATGGTCCGTCTGGTCGTGCAGGCGTCGAAGCTGTCGGCCGTGCACAGCCGCGAAATGGCCGACCGCTTGCGAAGCGACGGCGGCACCGATCGGATCGAGTGCCTTCGACTGAGCCAGGGCACGCTGGTCCCGAAAGAACGCGAACGGGCGGCTCGGCGCGACGTCCGGGCGCACTACCAGATCGCCGCAGACGCGGTGACGTTCGGATGCTTCGGAGGGCTGACGCCGGATAAGCGGTTGCCACAAATCCTCGACGCCTTTCGCGCCCTTCGTGCATACGTCCCAGAGGCGCGCCTGATGCTGGCCGGTGCGCAGGTCGAACACTACGACCTCATGGCCGACGTCCGCGATCGCGATCTCCAGGATTCGGTCGTGGTCACCGGCTACCTCGAAACCGACGAGCAGCTGACGGACTGCATTGCCGCCGTGGACGTCACGCTGAACCTGCGATGGCCGACCGCACGAGAGTTGTCGGGACCCTGGCTCCGATCGCTGGCTGCTGGCAAACCGTCCATCGTCATGGACGTGTTGCAGCTGGTCGACGTGCCTACGCTCGATCCGCGAACCTGGTCGAAAAATGCTGGCGGTGCTGCCCCGGAACAGCAACCTGTAGCCGTCGCCATCGACATCCTCGATGAAGACCACTCCCTGCGTCTGGCGATGAAGCGTCTGGCCGAGGATGCCGAGCTCAGACAGACACTTGGCTCCGCGGCGCAGTCGTACTGGACGCGGGAACACTCACCCGAGGCGATGCTCGCGGACTACCTTCGACTGATGGCCGCCGCCCGCGCGATGCCGGCGCCGAGGGGATCGCTGCCGGAGCATCTCGTCGACGATGGTACGCGGCTTCTGCAGCGGCTGGTTGCGCCGTTTGGAATCGCCGCGCCGCTCGGGTAAACGAGGTAAACTTTGACGATCCGCCTGAACGGCGAACCGCACGAGCTCGCCGGCCCGATCACCATCAGCGCTTTGCTTGCAGCGCTCGGCATCGACTCGCGACGCGTCGCCGTGGAGCACAACCTGCGCATCGTCAAGCGCGATCGGTATGGGGACACGACCCTCCAGGCGGACGATGAGGTCGAGATCGTCAACTTTGTTGGGGGTGGCTAGAACGGAAAAAGGGACAGTTACCTAGGGTGACTGTCCCCTTTCCGAGTGGAGTAATTGGTGACCATGGTTTCTGATCCGTTGACCATCGCCGGCAAGACGTTCCGGTCGCGTCTGATCGTCGGCACCGGCAAATACCCATCGCATGCGGTCATGGCCGATGCGCACCGCGCGAGCGGTACGGAGATGGTGACCGTTGCCGTGCGGCGAGTCGACCTCTCGGATCGATCGGCCGGATCGCTGCTCGATTCGATCGACGAATCGCGCATCTTCCTGCTTCCCAACACCGCCGGGTGTTACACGGCTGACGAGGCCATCCGTACCGCCAGACTGGGCCGGGAAGTTGGACTGTCGAACTGGGTCAAGCTCGAGGTGATTGGCGACGAGCGGACGCTCTTCCCCGACAACGTGGCGCTGCTCGAGGCGACGCGCGTTCTCGTGCGCGAAGGCTTCGTCGTGTTGCCGTACACGAACGACGATCCGGTGATCTGCAAGAAGCTCGAGGACGCTGGCGCAGCGGCAGTGATGCCGCTCGGCGCGCCGATCGGGTCGGGTCTCGGGATACAGAACGCGAACAATCTGCGGATCATCCGCGAGCAGGCGCGCGTCCCGGTCATCGTCGATGCCGGGGTGGGCACAGCGTCGGATGCCTCGATCGCGATGGAGCTCGGCGCCGACGGCGTGCTCATGAATACCGCCATCGCGCTGGCGCAGGACCCTGTCGCCATGGCCACGGCGATGAAGCTGGCGGTGGAAGCGGGACGGTTGGCGTATCGGGCCGGCCGGATACCGAAACGCTCGCACGCTTCGGCAAGCAGCCCGACGGAAGGCATGATCGCGGCGGGCGCCGGCTCGTCGCGGACCGGCGCCTGATGACCGAGCGGCTCGAGGAGACGCTGCGGCGCCTCAAGGAGGAGCGTGACGAAGCGGACCGCCGCTACAACGATGCGCTCACCGCCCTCGACAAGAGCTTCAAGCCACCTGGCGCGCTGCCCGCGGCGCCACCGCCGTACGACGAACATCAGATAACACCGCTGAACGAGGCGTGGAACATCCTGCCGGCGCCACCGGCGGCGACAGGGATGGCGGCGCGTCTGACCGGTTTCATCTGGCGCACCGTCGCTCCGTACCTGCAGCGGCAGCTGACTTTCAATTCGCGCCTCGTCGATCATCTCAACCGAAACGCGATCGCGCACCGCGACGCGCACCGCACCCTGCACGACACGCTGGCGTTGCTCAATGCCCAGGCTGCCGCGCAGACGGAGTTTCACACGCGGCTCCTGCTGCTGCTGCAGCAGATCACGCCTTACGTCGACACCAAGGATCGGGACAGCGCAGGTGGCGCCCTCGTCCTCAATGCCTCGTTGAGCGCCATGGCCGATCGTCTAGCCAAGCACACGGAATCGATGGCCGTTCGCGAATCACGCTCTGAAGCGCGCACGGGTGCGCTGGCCGCCGAGCAGCAGGACCTGCGGGCGATGGTCGGCGTCGCGCAACAGGCGGCGCTGACGGCGAAACGCGAGCTCGAGCGGCTGCACGAACGCTCCGACGGCAGCCAGCCGGCAGTCCAGCAAGCTGGTCGACAACCGGACGATCTTCACGGCGCCCTGAACGCCTACAAGTACGTCGGCTTCGAAAATCAGTTTCGCGGTTCGCGAGACGTCATTCGCAAGCGCCTCGAAAGCTATCTGCCCTACTTCGAAGGGGCAGCGGACGTTCTCGACGTGGGGTGTGGTCGCGGCGAATTCCTCGACCTGCTGGCAGCAAAAGGCATCACCGCGAGAGGCCTCGATCTCAACCACGAGATGGTCGAGGAATGCCGGGCGCGTGGACTCCAGGCTGTCGAAGGTGACGCGGTCACGGTTCTCGAGTCGACGCCGGACGGTTCGCTCGGAGGTCTGTTCGCGGCGCAAGTCGTCGAACACCTCGAGCCCTCGTATCTCCTGCGGTTTCTCGAGCTCGCGTATCACAAGCTGAAGCCGGGCGGGCGTATCGTCCTCGAGACGCTGAATCCGGCATGCTGGGTGGCCTTCTTCGAAAGCTACATCCGCGACATCACCCACCGCTGGCCGCTGCACCCCGACACCTTGAAGTACCTGGTGATCGCCAGCGGCTTCGCCTCGGCCTCGATCGAATGGCGATCGCCCGTTCCTCCGCATGATCGGCTGCAGCCGATTCGCGTGCCGGTCGACGCCGACGCGCTGTCATCGGATCTGGCCGAAGTCTTCAACGCGAACGTCGAAAAGCTGAACGCACGACTGTTCACACACATGGACTACGCCATCGTCGGACAGAAAGGCCAGCGCGCGGTCGACTGATGAAGGCTTCCGCGATCGGCCTGAGGGCGATCCTCTGGGCCGTCTGCCTGGCCGTGGGTGTGCTGCTGCTCTCTTCCCTGCTGCGGCAGCCGCTGACTGTCCGCCAGAGTGCAATACTCGCCACTTTCACTGCGCTGTCATTGTTCCGGCCGCTTGAAGCGCTGCTCGTGTTCGCAGCGCTCGGCCCAATCATTGGCCTTGCCGACGCCGTCCTCGGGCTGTCGTTCGGAGGCTGGCTCCTCGAGACCCTGGTGCTCCTGCTCCTGGTCCCCTGGACGGCGGTCCAGGTACGGTGGCTGCGCTCGGCGAGCTGGCGCTCCCTGGACTGGGCGCTGCTTGCGTTGGCCGCGATTGTCGCCGGATCGGCGCTCGCCCACCTTCCGGTCATTGTGCTGCGCGGCGGCTCCGAGTCGACAGCGCATGCGATCTGGCAATTCTTCACCCGCGAGTACCTCCTGCATCCTGCCGGGTACGGCGTCGTCAGCCAAGCGATCCCGATGCTCGAAGGACTCGGGCTCTGCGCATTCGTATCGCGGCTGGCGGTCGACGCCACCGCCGCACGCCGCATCGCCGGCATGGTAATCGCCGGCGGGACCGCGCTGCCCTGCTGAACGTCTCGCGGCTGTTCGAGGTCGCGCTTCGCCGCGGGCCGCTGACCGAAACGCTCGTCGAGGCCATGCGCTACGCTGCGCATCAACACGCAGTTCTGGGGACTTGAATGCGGCAGGATCGTATTTCGCCTTGATGGCGGTGGCGGCGATAGGACTGAGCACCTTCCGGACGCGGCGCGGGGTGATCTACGCGATCGCCGCGATACCGCTCGTGCTCGCGGTCTGGCTGAGTGGCTCGCGAACTGCGCTGGCAGGTACGGGACTCGGCGTGATCGGACTGCTGATCGTGCGTCATCGGGAAGGTGCGCTGCGCCTGATTCGAGAGCGCAAGAGACTCATCGCGATCGCCACGATCCTGATCGTGGCGATAGGCATTGCCGTCATCTATCCGAGCGGACGCAATGTGAGCGTGCGTTACTCGGTCTGGGCGCGCGCCGAGCTCGTAGGCACGGCCCTGGACATGCTCGCCGACCGACCGCTGCTCGGGGTCGGCGTGTCGAGGTTCTACGACCTGTTTCCCCAGTACGCTTCGCCGGAGCTGCGACAGGCCTTCTTCGAATCCGCGCTCATTCCCGTGGTCCGCGAGAACGCGCACAACAACTTCCTGCAGATCCTGGCGGAGCTCGGGCTCGTCGGCTTCGCCGCTTTCGTACTCATTCTCGCTGCTGACGCTGCAGCCAGCTGCGGCGGTGCCCGGAAGCGTGCGTCCGCCGCTCGTCATCGCCATCGGCAGCTTCCTCTTCACCGCACTGTTCGGACATCCGCTGCTCACCCATTCCGTCGCTTATCCCTTCTGGCTGATGCTGGGGCTGACGGCAGCTGGGCGCCGGAGATCGCGCGGCAGCCGGCAGCGATCGTCCGTGCGGCGGCTGGCGCCGCGGTCGTGATGATCGTGCTGATGCTGCCCTTCCGGGACGACTACGAGCGACGTCACGCAAACCTGGAAGGGGTCGCCCTCGGGATGTCCAACTGGGAACGCGACGACTCCGGCAACCGATTCCGGTGGGCGTCCGCAGAGTCAGCGCTCTTCGTCCAGTCGCACTATCGCGTGGTGCGACTGCCGGTTCGAGCTACAGGTGCGGGTGCGTGCGTCGTCGAAATCCGCGTCGATGGACAGCGGACGGACCAGGTCACCGTTCCGGCGACCTTCTGGCAGGAGCTCAGGCTGCGACTACCGCCTGCGCCGGGTGGAAGTCGATTCTCGCGTGTGGATTTGATGGCAGACGCGGGATGCCGTCAGGGCGTCAGCGATGCGCGCAGGACGCTGATGGTCGGACGGCCAGAGGAGATGGGCGGCTCCTCAGCTCCGGCGCTGCCGCGATGAGTCGAAAAGCAGAACAGCGATGACTGTCAGGGTGAAGGCGAGCATTGAGGCAGCCGCCACGTTGCGCGGAATCCTGGGCAGAACCGGCCGATCCGGCGGCAGTGCGGAATCCAGGATCTGCAGACCGCGGACTCCGCACGGTGATCTGCAGCCGCGCATCCTCGTACTTCGATGCGGCAAGCGCTACTCCGGGGACCCAGTAGACGATCTCGAAGGTGCGCACCCAGCGTTGGCAACGAATGCCGGCCTGCGGGCGTTCAGACCCGCCGGCCAAACTCACGTTGCAGGGCCGAGCCGAGGCCTTTGCTGAAAACACCCAGCACCGAGACGACCATCGCGATGAGGCCGATGAGGCCGTAGCCTTCGATCCCGACATGCCGGAGGTCGAACGGCACCAGCGCCAGCGCGAGCAGCGGATAGAGAAGCCGTCCCGCGAAATTCGCAACGGTGTTGCGGATCAATATGCGTGAGGACGGGCGCCAGCGCGCGGGCGCATCAGACCCGCCTGCACCAGGCTGTGACCCAGGCTGGCTTTGGCGAAGCGCAGCACGATCGCTGGAATCAGGAGCTTGCGACGAAACGGGACGTCGGGCGACTCCCACAAATACGGACCGGCAGAAACGGTGAGCCGCCAACGCCCCGACCTGCTGCGCCACAGTTGCCCGATGCCCTCGTCGCCGTACCGCTCCGCAATCGATGTGCGGCGGACGACCCGTTTGTGCAGTACTTCGCCGACAGGGGTGAACCCACCGGTCAACGCCATTCTGCACATCAACAGCCGGTCAGCGGCGACAACGGGAGCGAAGCCATTGAACGCACGACGCAAGACGTCAGCACGGAACAGACCGTAAACGAACAGGTGAAACGGCCGCCCATCAGCCAGCAAGAGCGCCAGGCGAGCCGGAGTCATGCGCGACGGGTCCATCGTCCCCGAGAAACGCACGGTGTCGAGCGTCGCCCCGCTTTCATCTTCACGCTCGACGTCGCACATGGCGACCACGGCGCCGTGGTCGCGCTCGAGAGCGCCGAAGACACGTTCGACAAAGGTCGGCGCCCACCAGTCGTCGCAGCCGGCCCACATGAAGTAGCGGCCGGACGACTCGGTCAGAACCCGACGGAAGTTGGCGCTCACCCCACCATTCACAGCCGCCCGCATGTGGCGTACCCGCGAATCGCGTGCGGCATATTCCGAAATGATCTGCGGTGTTGCGTCGGTGGACGCGTTGTCGGAAATCACCAATTCGAAATCCCGGAAGCTTTGACCAAGCAGGGCATCGAGCGAACGACGGAGAAACCGCGCTCCGTTGTAGACGGGCAACCCGATGCTGACGGTTGGAGTCACACGGGCACGGCCAGGCTGGCGTGGTCGTAATGCTGCTCGAACCACGCGATCGTACTGGTCAGTCCTTCGCGCAGCGTGGTCGGGCACCGACATCCGAGCCACTCCTCCATGCGTGCCACGTCGAAGCGCTTGAACATCTTTCCGTCCGGCTTCGATGTATCGCAGCGCACCTGTCCACGGAAACCCGTCAGTTCGGCGACGGTCTCAATCAGCTCGCGAATCGTTGTCGGCACCCCGCTCGAGAGGTTGATACTGTCGCTGGCCGAGCACGGGGCGGCGGCAACGAGGATAACTCACACCCATCGCGCGCGTAAAAAATCACGGACCGGTGCGCCAGAGCTCCAGGCGACGATCTCCGCGTCACCGCGCTGCCTCGCCTCGACGAACCTGCGAATCGTAGCCGCGATGACGTGACCGTGTGCTCTATTGTCCGTTCTCCCGTCGATCTTTCGTATCAAGAAGGATTGTAGAAGATCGAGCGTACTCCAGGTCCGATCGAACTCGAACGGGACGCGGCGCAGATCCGGTAACGCGGCAGCGATCCGATCCTGCTTCTCGGGAGGCACGAGCAGGAGCAAGAAACCTCCGTCGCCAGCACCGAGCAGCTTGCCGCCAATGGCCCTGCGGCACGCGCCTCGTCGTATCAACGGTCGATCCGGTCGGATCTGATTCGAGGCGACAGCGCACGCTTCATCGGCCATGCCGGGTTCAACAACTCGCCCAAGCAGGACAGTGGGTTGCGGCACGACGCAGTTCTACAACAGCTTCGGCGGCGCAGGTTCGTGTGCCGGGCGGCGCGTGGACTGAGGCCCGGGTGTTGATACCGGCGACGGATCGGCCGCTCTTCAGGCGGCTCGATCTGCTCGTGGAGGGTAGGGCGACGGAGCGGCGCTCGCGAGGAACGGGTGAGCGTGAGCCGGTCGCTGATGCCGGTCAGGCGGACTACGCCGGTTGGCTGCGGCGCCGGGCGTCGAAGATCAGCACGCCGGCAATGCCGAACGTCATCGTGATGAGCGTCGCGGCGATGGTGTTGCGAAGTGAGCGCGGGGCGACCGGGCGGTCCGGCGCGAGGGCGCCATCCAGCACCTGCAGCCGCGGGCTGCGCATCGTGATCTGTAGCCGCGCCTCCTCGTGCTTCGTCGCGGCATTGAGATAGCTCGCACGTGTGAGGTCGCGCTCGCGCGTCAGCCTCGCCAGTTCCGCTTCCGCCTCATATAGCCGATTGAGCTTCTCGGCGCTCGGTGCATCCAGCTTCAGGCGGTCTACAAGCTCTTTGCGCTGCCGCTCGAGGCCGGCGAGCCGGCTCCTGGCGTCGGCGACGTCGCGTGAGAGCGCCTCGTAGACGGGGTTGACGTAAGGATTCAAGACGTCGCTGCGCAGCCGGAGGTCCTGCGGTTCGCTCGGCTCCGGATTGCGCGTCGTCGCCGCCCCGGTCGCCGGCTTTGCGGCGTCTGCAGCAGGCGCCAGCTTTGCGGCGTCTGCAGCAGCAGGCGGCTCGACTGGCGCCGGCAGCGCCGGCAGCGGCCGCAGCGGCGAGACCCCGTCCACGGTCCGGCGGGCGTCGCGAACGGGCTCCTGATTGGAGAGCTCCCTCTCCACCTGCTGCAGCCGCGCCCGCTCCCCTTCGATCTGGACGCTGAGCGCCAGCGCGTCCGGGCGGCCGACGAGCAGCGAATCGACGTCCTTGCGCAGGAGCTCGATCTGCGTCCGGCGCTGGAACGTCTTGAGCGCGTCCGCCGCCTGCGCGAGACGCTGCTGCGCCGCATCGGCCTCGAGCTTGATCCGGTCCTTCGTGTAAACCATCTCCTCCTGACTCAGCCGCTGCGCGAGATCGACCACGGCATCGGCGTAGCGGTTGGCTAGGCGCACCAGCACTTCGGGGTCGCGCAGCCGAACGGCGACACGGATGATGGCGGTGTCTGGAATCGCATCGATGTCGACGTTGCTCGCCAGGAACCGCCGCGGCGTGAGGTCATACGGCGGCGACGTCAGCTTGAACTCGTCGAGGATCGTGGCGGCAAGCGACTGGCTATGCAGCAGCTCCCGAAACGACGCGACGCTGACCGCACGCGCCGGCTCGTCGCCGAGCTTCGACGCCGAAGCCATCATGCGGAACGTGACCTCGTAGGTCGGCGCGATGTTGCGGTTGATCGCGTAGGTCGTCACGGCAACCACGAGGGAGAGCACCAGCAGGAGGTAGCGATATCGCCAGCACACGGCGGCATACGCGAGGAGATCGATCTCGTCTCCGCTCGCCGAGCCCGAGGGCTCCGGCGGACGCTCCCGCGGCCGCGGGACGACGGTGCGGGGGGACGGCACGTTCTCACGTAATGGCGTCGTCATAGGCTTCTTCAGCGATCGGTCATCAGGTGGATCATCGCCGCTCTTGCTCGACAATCGCCCGGACGGCGCGACAGACGCTCGACACGTCCTCGTCGGTCATCGCGGGGTAGAGCGGCAGCGACATCAGCTCGGCGAAGATCCGCGTCGCGTTCGGCAGATGTTCGGGCCGGTAGCCGAAGGTGTCGCGGTAGTACGGGTGCAGGTGCAGCGGGATGAAGTGGACGCTGGTGCCGATGTTACAGCCCGTCAGCTGCTGGATGATCTCGTCGCGGCCGATCCGCAGGCCGCCGCGGCGGAACAGCACCTGGTAGAGGTGATACGTGTGATTGCGATCGGGCAGCCGCCGCGGCAGGCGGACCTCCGCGAGATCGCCGAGTGCCTCGTCGTACAGGCGCGCGTAGCGCTGCCGCGTCGCGGTGAACTCGTCAAGCCGGCGCAGCTGATGGATGCCGAGCGCCGCCTGCAGATCGGTCATGTTCTGCTTGTAACCGGGCTCGAGCACTTCGTAGTACCAGCAGCCGTCGGCGGTGTAGCGCTGCCACGCGTCGCGGCTCATGCCGTGCAGCGCCAGCCGCCGGCACCGCTCGGCGACCGTATCGTCGTCGACGGTGAGCATGCCGCCGTCGCCGGTGGCCAGGTTCTTCGTGGCGTAGAACGAGAATGCCGTGGCCCGCTTCGGCGGCGGCGGCCAACGCCGATCGAACGCTGCTCCGATGCGCCGGCCATGATACTCGCTGCCGACGGCGTGCGCCGCGTCTTCGATCACGGCGAGGCCGTGCCTGGCGGCGAGCGCATAGATCCGTTCGACATCGCACGCCTGGCCGCCGTAGTGCACCGGCATGATCGCCCGTGTCTTCGGCGTGATCGCCGCAGCAGCAGCATCGGGATCCATGAAGAGGTCCTCGTCGACGTCCACAAGGACTGGCCGAGCGCCGAGATGCACCACGACGTTGGCGGTGGCGCAGAACGTGACCGTTGGCACCAGGACTTCATCGCCCGGACCGATGCCGAAGGCATGCAGAGCGATCTGGAGCCCGGCCGTGCAGGAGTTGACGGCAATGGCGTGTGGCGCGCCGACGTATTCGGCAAACGCCGCCTCGAAGCGCTTGACCTTCGGCCCCGTCGTGATCCAGCCGGAGCGCAGCGAATCGACCACTTCGGCGATTTCGTCTTCGCCGATCGACGGAAGCGCGTACGGGAGGAAGGTCTGCCGGGCAGCGCTGGCGAGTGCGGAACTGCGCATCATGCCTCGATCACCATCCGGAACGTAAAGCTGCTGGCTACCAGGCGGAATCCGCAGCGTTCATACAAGCGTGCGGCTCTGAGGTTGCGCACGGGCGTGCCGACCTCGAGTGTCCCGACATCGTGGACGCGCGACCAATCGCGCGCGGCGCCGACGAGCAGCGGCCCCACGCCTTGCCCGCGCACGTCGTAGGCTGCGGCAATCAGGGCGATTGTACTCGTCGGCCGCCCGAAATGCACCGTCGCATCCTGAGCGAGGCGGCAGGCGACGAAGCCGCCGAGGCGGCCGTTGACGATCGCCACCGCGACGTACTCCGCCGCGGACCCGCTGACGCACGCGATCGCCCACTCACGGTACACCCGCCGCGCCGACTCCGGCGCGATCAACGGGTCACTGTGGAAGCGGCCGTCCCTGAACGCGGCCGCCGCCAACTCGCCGACGTCACCAGCATCCGTCGCCGCGGCGGTGCGAATCGTGATCCCCGCGGCCGCGCTCGGCGCCGCGATCTGATCGAGGCGCGCGCCAAAAGTCAGCAGCGCGTCGACATTGATGAAGCCGTGTCGCTCGACGACGTGCACGGTCGCCTCGTCGGAGGCATCCACCCGCAGAGAGAGATGCCGGATGCCGCTCGCCTTCGCCGCGGCGACAGCGGCGTCCAGCAACGCGCCAGCAATCTCGACGCGGTCGACGTACGACCCGACCACGAGGACGTCGAGCCGCCCCGCGGGGACCTCGAGCACCCGCGAGTCCCATGCCAGGGGTTGCAGGATCGCGAGCCCGCGAATCTCCTGCCCCTCGGAACAGGTCAGCGCTTCTGCGCCGTCAGCCTTGAGCAGCTGATCGACGCGGTGCCGCGCGAAGGCGTCGACGGCGGCCGCGGCCGCCTCGACACGATGGCGACGGAACGCCAACCGGGCCAGTGCGCCCGGCAAATCGGCGGCAGATCCGCGGAAGCGTTCAACAGCCAGGAGCTTCATCGTCGCGATCGGTGCCGGGAGTGATGAATACGTTGCGGCTGTGCATGAGACTGGCGAGCGTTCTCCAGAGGATACGGACGTCGAGCACAAGCGACTGCGACCCGATATACTCGAGATCGATGGTCCGCCGCTCTTTCCACGTCAGGCTGTTGCGGCCGGACACTTGCGCGAGGCCGGTGATTCCGGGACGAACGTTGAAACGCTGGCGATCGGCGGCGTCGTAGTACCTGAGCTGGTCGACGAGATCCGGTCTCGGACCGACGAGGCTCATGTCGCCGCGCAGCACGTTCCACAATTGCGGTAGCTCGTCGAGGCTGGTGCGGCGCAGCCACGCGCCGATCGACGTGACCCGCGCATCTTGTGCGGCGTTGAACGTCGACCCATCCGGATTGCGCAAGTCCGGCGTGCCGACGTACATCGTCCGGAACTTCAACATCTCGAATGGCTGACCGCCTCGTCCCAGGCGCTGGCTCCGGTAAATCGCCGGACCTCGAGAGGACGCGCGGACGGCTACGGTGAGGACCGCAAGAATGGGGCTCAGAAAGAGCAGGCCCGCAGCCGACGCCACTGTATCGAACAGCCGTTTCATCGCCACTCACGACGCGAAGTTCGGCACCGGGCCTCCGCCAATCGGCGCCGGGCGGCTGGCGACGGCGGCCCGCACCGCCGCGCGCTCGCGAATGATGAGCGTCTTGCACGAGAGCACGATCGCCACCACCGTCCAGAAATGCGGGTTCAGATAGTCCGCGTAGTTCAGCATCCCAACGGCCTGCGCGAGAAGGTCCAGCTGCAGGAACCGCAACAAAGCGTAGGCGAACTTGGCGTCAGGCGTCGCCCCTCCGACGGAGCGCGCGCTCCCGAACCACATCAGATGTCCCCAGAACCACACGAAACCCATGAGCCCGACGAGCCCGGTCTCGGCCAGCAATTGCACGTAGAGCGAATCCGACCCGAAGCGGCTGCGGAAGATGTATTCGCGTTCCTTGTAGAACTCGACGATATAGCCGCCGATGTTACCGAGGCCGACGCCGAACGTCGGCGCGAGCTTCCACACCTCGAGGCCCGCCCAGACGCTGTCGAACCGGTTCCCGGCGGCGCCGCCGCCTTGGGCGAAGAGGTTGACCCTGGCAATCGAGCGGCCGATGAGATCTGGGACCGGCGGCGTCAATCCTACGAGCCAGAACAGCAGCAGGAGGTAAGCCCCCACGACCATTGCCGCCTTTTTCGTCGGCGACAGCGAGAACATGTTCCGCCGCCACATCTGCGTCACCGCAGCCGCCGCGATGAACGAGCCCAGAATCACGTAGCCGAGCAGGCTGTTCGCGACGTAAAAGGCCAGGACGAACAGTGTCAGCGCCGCGAGGTGACGTCGCCTCCTCGTGTGCCACCAGAACGCGAGCGCGAAGGCGATGAAGTGCACGTAATAGCGACTGGCCCAGCTGGCCTCGCCGAAAATCGATGACGCCCGGAATCCAGCGGTCAGGTTAGGGCCGACTTGGTACTCGAAGCTCTGGAACCTGAGCGGCGCGACAAACGGGAACCAGCCGAACGTCCCGTGCACGAATTGGAGCAGCGCGAGCAGCGCGGCGGCAACACCGAGAACGTAGTAGCTGCGAACAAGCAGCAGGAACCGCTCCCATGTCATCCACTTGACGAGGGCGCAGACGAAGATCACGTAGGTCGAGAGGTGCACGAACGTCTTCACGAACTGCGATGTGTCCGCGCGTCCGGGAGCGAACAGCAGCCCGAGCACCGACAGACCGCAGCAGGCCCAGAAAAAGATCAGCCCCGCGAGCGAGCCCGGCAGGCGCAGCAACCGTGTCCACCGCCAGTCGCGCGTGTGCACGACGAGCGGCAGCATCAGCACACAAAGAAGGAACCGCGGCCACGGCACTTGCAGCGAGCCGATACTCAGCGGGTTCTTGTCCCAATACTCGGTGCCGAGCGCGAGGATCAGCAGGAAGACGAAGACGTGCCACCCGGTGGGTCGCGGCACCACTGCGAGCCACCGGATATCTGCGTACGTCACTGCCGTTCTTCGGCGCGGTATACGAAGGGCGATTGCTGGAGGATCCCATCGCAGATGACGTCGAGGCCCGCGTCCCTACCGGGGCGCAGATCGTCGAGGTCGCGAACATCGATCCGGTAGTTTACGCGCCTTGCGGCCAACCCGCTCGTCGGCGCGATGCTCGCCAAGGGAATCATCCGCCGGAAGAAGAAATGGTAGGCGTAACGCCGGGCGCGCGCGATCGTCTCCTCGGGCAGGCGCCCCTTACCGGGCAACCGATCGAGGATCTCGTAGTACTCCTCCGGCGATCGAGCATCGGCGGTTAATCCCTTGTTTCGAATCCAGGCCTCGCCGCAGACGATCACCGGGATACCTTCGCTGGTCAGCTCGACGCCTGTCTTCGTGCCGTAGATGAGCGACCGCGCGGCACTGCGTCATCGTCACGTACGTGCTGATAGGGCTCTCCGGCGGAATCACGAAGACGTTGGGCGGCAGCGTTGGGAAGTGCGCGCAATCTCCTCGACCACGGGCTGCCGAGACGGCACGTTACCGGTGATTTCGGCCGGGTGCACGCGGATGAGCAGCTGCAGGTCGGGCCGGCGGGCGAAATAGGCGATCGTTCGCATCAGCCAGTCCGTCATGTTCGCGAAACGCATTCGCGCGGTAGTGCAACTGGGCATCCCAGACGACGTTCGTCAGAAGGCCGATCGTCGGCTTCGAGAAGTCGATGCCGAGCTCGCGCGCGATCGCGCTCGTGCTCTCCTCGGGATTGGCGTTGAAAGTGATCCAGTCCTGCGTGCCGTGCCACCGGCTCCGCAGGTACGCCATCAGCTCGGCCTCGCGCTCGGACTCCACGGCAGGCCCTCCCACTCGGACGTCGGCTCGTCCATCAGCGTGTGGTGGTACGTGTCGCCGTGGCTGAAGATGAAGCGTCTGCTTGCGGTACGCCGGATTCCAATTGACGACGCGAATGCCCTGTTGACGTGCGACCTCGCCGATGATGCCGTGCGGAATGTAGATGCCGTGGTTGAAGCACGACGCCTCGAACTCCTCTCGCACCATCAGGCGTCGCGATGCGTGAACGCTGAGGAGCGCAGCCTCGAGGTAGCGGCGCAGCACGGCCTCGCTGGTCCCGTCCTCGAGCGTCCCGCGGGCGTAGAAGCGCAGCGCGCCGGCGTGGGCGTGCTCGCCGACAGCCAGCCCGTCGAGCTGGTACCTGGGATATCCGCGGACGGCAGCCGCGACGCGACCGCCCGCGCCTCGTCGCTTTCCGCAGTCGTCACGAGCGCGCACAGCTTGTGGACCTGCAGGCCGAGCGTCTCGTACATCGCGGCGCCCGATACGTAGCACAGGATGCACGTGCTGGTCTGCGGTCCCTCGCGAACGAACGCGTCGTCACTCGGCACGGCGGTCACATGCGAGCGCAGGCACGCAGGCAGCCGCTCGTCGCACAGCAGGAGATGGACGTTCGCCCCACGCAGCGTCAGCGCCACCGCCACCAGGCTCTCGAGCGTCGTCGACGGCAGGTGTCCACCGACGGCAGTGGCGACCAGCACGCGCGGACCGTGACGCGCCTCGTCGAGCGCCCGCCGCCAGGCACCCCGCGCCCGACGCAGGATAGGACGCCAGTCGGGCTGATCGAAATCGGGCTTGAGGGCCCCGACGACGCGCTGAGCCGCGCGTACGAGCGTCAGTTTCATGCCGGCAGCTCGGTTTCCATGGGGACGAAGAGGACGTCGCCGACGCCGCTATAGGTCTCCGGCACGAGTGGACGAAACGCGCCGTCCTCGATTTGCACGGCGCGATAGCGCCGCTCGGCGAAGAAGGCGAAGACGTCGCGCGTCCTGTGGCCGTACTGCGTGCAGAATTCCTCGTACATCTCGCAGAAGACGAACGGCCGCCATCGCTCGATTGTCTGTGTGGCGCCGCTCAGCACCATCAGCTCGGCCCCTTCGACGTCGCACTTCATCAGCCGGACGCGCTCGATCCCATGGGACGCGCAGAAGCGGTCGATCGTCAGAGCCTTGACGCGTACCACCTCGCCAGCCTCCTTACCCCGGCTGATGTGCGTCCTGCCGGTCAGGCGCCGGCCGTCGCTGTCCTTCCACACGATCGAGATCTCGCCTTCCGCATCGCTCACCGCGCCGACGACGACGGTGACGTTCCGGCGCCTGAGGAGCGCCAGCGTGGACTTGAGGACGCCGGCGTAGTACGGCAGCGCCTCGAACGCGTAGACGTGCCCGGCCGTCAGCTCGCTTCGACACCGGCACCGCCCACCCGCCTGCGTGCGCGCCGACGTCGAGGAAAACGTCGTTCGCACGCAGCAGCGGAAGAAGCGGTGCCAGCTCCGGCACCGCGAGCTGGCCCGCAAGATGCCGGCGCGTCCACACCAGCGCATGGAGAAGGCGTCGCACGCTAACGAACGTTGACGAACACGTCGATGACATCCGTCCCCGGGCCAGTGAAGTCGGCGAGCGCCTTGCCGACGACCGCGACGGTCAGGATTCGCTTGCCGGCCTGAATGATTGCGATCAAGCCCTGGCGGGCTCGCCCGCCAGGGCACGTGGCCGGCCGACGAGCGCGGTGATCCGCGACGCCAGCGACGCTGCATCGAGGCCGTGCGCCTGAAGCGCTTCCGCCGGCGTGCCGCACGCCGGCAAGCCCTCCACGCCGAAGACGTGATACTGCCGCGCCCTCCAGCAAGCCGTGCGCTACGAGCGCACGGCCGAGGTGATCGCCGAGGGCGCCCACCGGTCCGTGGTCCTCGATCACGACGAGCGTCGAATATGGGCCCACGCACTCGGCGAGCCAGGCGGGATCCACGACGTTGAGCCACGGCTGATTGACGACGGCAATCGAGAGGCCCTCGCGATCGAGCCACTCGGCAGCGGCGAGCGCTTCGTGCAGCATCACCGGCCCGTACGCGAACACGAGTGCGTCCTTGCCCTCGTGCAGACGCCAGCCGCGTCCGCGCTCTAGGCGATACCCGGCCGGCGACGCGATCGTCCGCGGCGACGGGCCGATCACGAGCCGCAGCACGGACGTCCCTGGCGCCACGTCCACGCAGTAGTCGAGCGACCTGCACCGCTTCGTCCGCGTTCGCCGGCTGCAGGATGGTCACGTCCGGCAGATTGGCGAAGAGCGCGACGTCGCGCAGGCTCTGATGCGACTTGCCGGGCCCGGCCGGAATCAGGCCGGCGTAGTGGCAGGCATAGATGATCGCGCGATCCGCTCGGTCGCGTTGTTGTAGATCTGCTCGTTCGCGCGCGACGCCAGGAAGCTGGCGAACGAGTTGACGACCGGCAGCAAACCGTGGCGCGCGAGCCCCCCGGCCATCGACACCATGTCCTGCTCGGCGATACCGTTCTGGATGAAGCGATCGGGAAATGCCAGCTCGAACTGTCGCGTGCGGCAGTCCGCCGCCAGATCGGCGTCGAGCACGACGAGGTCGGCACGGCGTGCGGCGACGCCACGAGCGCCTGTCCGTAGGCATCGACGACGTATTCCTTCGTGGTGCCGGCGGCGTCGGCGCCGCGGCTCACCGGCTCGCCGAGCGCGTCGCGCGAGAAGACCAGCTCGCCGGCCGTATTCCGGCGCACGGGCGCGAGCGGAGCGGCTCGAGCCCGACGTCGCCGAGCATCGCGTTCACGCCTGCGGCGAGCTCGGCGTGCGCGGCCGTGAACGGCGTCGTCCGGGGCGCGCCGGCGTGCCAGCGGTAGTAGCCGCCCCCGTCCGCGAGCGCGCGCGGGTGCTCCATGAACGAGACGCCGCGTCCCTTGATCGTGTCGGCGATGACCACTTTCGGCCGGTGGATCCGGCTCGACGCAGCCGCACGCCACATGCTCGCTCGAGCGCCGCGTGGTCATGGCCGTCGCACCGAGCACGCGCCAGCCGAACGTCGTGAACTTGGCCTCCAGGTCGCCGAGCGTCGACGATCTCGCCGACCGGCTTGTCCGACTGCACCTTGTTGTGGTCGACGATCACCGTGAGGTTGTTGATCCCCTGCTGACGGTGGACTGCAGCGCCTCGTAGTTCTGCCCTTCCTGCAGCTCGCCGTCGCCGGTCATCACGAACACGCGGCCGCCGAGCCCGCGAAATCGCTTTGCCCAGGCGATCCCGCGGCCCTTCGAGATGCCCATGCCGAGCGAGCCGGAGTTCGCCTCGATGCCGGGAACGCCGACGTCCGGGTGGCCGTCGAGGCCGCCGAGTCGGCGCAGCTTGAGGATCCGCTCGTCCGAGCATGACGCCGAGCGAGTGCAGCACGGCGTACAGGCCGGGCACGTCGTGGCCCTTCGAGGAGAAATAGACGTCGCGGTCTGGCGTCGCTCCAGCCGACCTGACGGTGTTCATCTCGCTGTAGTAGAGCCACACGACGATGTCCATCGCGCTGAAGCTGGAGCCGAGATGGCCCGAGCCGGCGAGCTTGACGGCCGAGAGCGTGTTCAGCCGGCACATGTCGGCGAGGATCGGCATCGAGCTGCCGTGGCGCGAGCGCCGCAGCCGCGCACGCGGGCGAACTCGTCGACGGGGACGAAATCGGATATCGATGTCGAGCGCTCATTGATTCGGATCTGCACGTCTGGCGCAATCGCCAGTGGCGTCTGGCGGCACGAGGGAAGCGTGCCTCGCCGCGGCTGCACGAGATCCTCGGCGAGCTGCCAGTCGTACGGCTGGTTCACGTCGAAGCCTTCGTATCCTTCGGTGAGGAACGGCACGATGTTCACGCCGGCGATGGTCCGGCTCTCGCGGACGACGCGCGTCCACGCGATCTCGAGGCTGGCGTTCTGCACGTACACGGCGGGCAGCGCCTGATACTGGCTGCTGTGCCAGGGCTGTTCTGCCGGCGACAGCGGCAGCAGCGGCAGCAGCGGTTGCCCCGCACGACCCACATCTTGCCCGGATGCTGCCGGCACTTCTCGACCGCGCGCAGCGAGTCGGCGCCGCTGTCGGCCACGAACGCCTGCCACGCCCGCTGGATCGTCGCCGGCGAGCCGGAACGGACTCGTCGGCCGCAGGATGCTGAAGCACTCGTACTGACGGCCATGCAGACTCGAGGTTGTCGAGCATGTGCTCGACCCATTCGATGTCCGGCGACAGATCGCCGGCGAATCGCGCCCGGTCGAAGAACGGGCACCTCGGCGCCGTAGTAGCGCGCTATCTCCGCGTAGCGCTCGCGAGTCCGTGGACACGACGACGCGATCGAACACGCCGCTCGCGCGAGCCGCGGCGATCGTGTAGGCGATGATCGGGTGCCCGGCGAGGCGTGCGACGTTCTTGTCGCGCACGCGCTTCGACCCAGCGCGCGCCGGAACGAGCGCCACACGCGATCGGCCTGCCGGTCACACACGCCGCCCGTTGACGTTCAGATAGACGTCCTTGAGCGTCGAGTAGACGTCGAGCGCCTCGGTGCCTGGCTCGCGGGTGCCGTTGCCCGATTGCTTGACGCCGCCGAACGGCATGTGCGGCTCGCTGCCGAACGTGCCGGCGTTGACGATGACCACGCCCGCCTCGACACGATCGACGAACGCGAGCGCGCGATCGAAATTGCGCGTGTGGATGCAGGCGGTAAGGCCGTACGGCGAGTCGTTCGCCAGCGCCAGCGCGCTCGTCGAAATCGCGCACGCGGTAGACGCTGGCCACCGGGCCGAACAGTTCCGTCTGCGACAGGTCGTGCGACGGATCGACCGTTCTCGAGGAGCGTCGGCTCGATGTAGAAGCCGGCGCCGAGCGTTCCCGACGTGGCGCGGCGTCCGCCGGCCAGCACGCGTCGCTCCGTCCCGGCGCGCCTGCTCGATGGCCGCGAGGATCATGTTCAGCTGCCGCTCGTTGATGACCGGGCCGAAATCGTCGTCGTCGCCCGAGCCGACCTTGAGACGCGGCGATCGCCGCCAGCATCCGCCGCACGAACTCATCGGCAATCGCCTCGAAGACGATGATGCGGCTGCCGGATGCGCAGCGCTGCCCGGCGTTGCTGAAGGCCGAGAGCACCGCCCATTTCACCGCCTCGTCGAGGTCGGCGTCGTCGCAGACGACGAACGGGTTCTTCCCACCGAGCTCGAGCGACACGCGCGCCAGCCGCGCGCCGGCGGTCCGCTGAATCTCGCGGCCGACCGCCGTCGAGCCGGTGAAGCTGATGACGCCGACATCGGCGTGTGCGACGAGCGAGACTCCCGCCTCCGCCCCGAGGCCGTGAACGACGTTGAGCACGCCGGCGGGCAAGCCCGCGTCGTGGGCCATCTGTGCGAAGAGCGCGGCCGTGCCCGGCGTGTCTTCGGCAGACTTCAGGACGACGGTGTTGCCGCACACCAGCGCCGGAAACACCTTCCAGGCAACGTTGGCGATTGGCGTGTTCGCCGGCGACGATGAGGCCGGCGACGCCAATCGGCTGGCGGATGGTCATCGCCTGGCGGTCCGGCCATCGCGCTGGTGGTCGTGCGGCCGTAGAGGCGCTGACCTTCGCTGGCGAAGAAGAGGCCGAGCGCCGCGGCGCCGCCGGCTTCACCGGCGGCATCCTTCATGGACTTGCCGGTCTCGGCTGCGACGATCTCCGCGAGCTCCGTCTGCCGATCCTGCATCGCTGCGCACGAGGCGATGCAGGATCATGCCGCGTTGCACGCCGGGTGTGGACGACCAGGCCTGGAAGCTGCGGCGTGCCGCCGCGACCGCGCGCTCGACGTCGTCGGCCGCCGAGCGCGCCACCGACGACAGCGCGCGGCCGGTGACGGGGCTGATCTTGTCGAACCTCGCACCGCTCGAGGCCGGCGCGGCCGCGCCGTCGATGTAGTTGTCGATCGCCGAGACCGCTGTTCGTCGACTACCACGCGGTGTACCCGCCGTCCAGGACGAGATTTGCGCCTGTCATGTAGGAGGAGGCGTCGGACGCGAGAAAGACGATGGCGCCGTTGTACTCGTCCTCGCGCGCCATGCGGCCGAGCGGCACGCGCTTGCGTGTACTCCTCGAGGAACGCTGCCGGCCTGGTCGTTGAACACGCCGGCGAACGTCACCGTGTTGACGCGCACGTCGCGGGGGCCCAGTAGGTTGCGAGATATCGCGTCAGGTTCAGGAGCGCCGACTTCGACGCGGCGTAGGCCACGGGCTTGAAGAACGTCCTCGCCCTGGCCGCGGCGGTACTCGTAGATACGCTGGTCCGGCGACACCAGACCGTAGATCGAGCTGATGTTGATGACCGAGCCGCGTCCGGCGGCGGCCATCCGGCCGCCGATGACCTGACAGCAGAGGAAGACCCCGGTGACGTTGACGTCCATGCACCCGCCGCCAGACGTCCACCGGAAACGTTTCGAACGGGCCGTTCGCAGAGGCAGGGGCATCCGGCGGCGAATCGAGCGCGGCGTTGTTGACGAGGACGTGCGGCACCCCCCAGTCCGCTTCGATCCGCGCCAGCGCACGCTCGAGCGACCCGCGATCGGTGACATCGGCTTGCACGTAGCGACAGCTGTCGCGTGTCCGTGCCGTTCGGCGGCCGCTGGTCGAGCACGGCGACGCGGGCGCCGGCTTCGGTCAACGCGGCGGTGAACTGGCGACCGAGCTGCCCGAGCCCGCCCGTCACGACGGCGACGCGGTCGCGCAGCGAAAACAATCCAGCGCTCACGTCACGCGCCTCCTCACGGGTTGTTGACTTGACGATGCGCGCGCGCGAGAACGTCACAGACCTCGCGCACCGCGCCATGGCCGCCGGCCGCCTCCGTGCGGTAACGAACCTGGCCGAGGACGTCGGCGTGGGCGTTGCGGACGGCGATGGGCAGTCCGCACCGCGACAAAGCATCCGAGGTCGTTGATGTCGTTGCCGACGTAGGCGAAAGCCGCGAGCGGGATGCCGACCTCGCCAGCCAGCGCCTCGAGCCTCGCGCACTTGTCCTCGAGCCCCTGAAAGCAGGCGATGCGCAGCTTGCGCGCGCGAACGCCGACGACCGGGTTCACTTCGGTGGACAGGATCGCGGTTCCGATTCCCAGGGCATCGAGCTTTCGCAGTCCGAGGCCGTCCCCCCGCCAGCAGCGCACCGACTCGGTGCCATCCTGCGAGACGTAGACCGCATCGTCGGTGAACACGCCGTCGAAGTCGAACGCGACAAAGCGAATCGCGCGGAGGTCGACGGCGCTGGCCGTTTCAATCGAAGGAACGTCGGGCACGCGAATCGGCTACGCCTTCACGCCGGCATCGAGCACTTCGAGCGAGAGCGCAGCGTCCGGCTCGAGGGCGACCGTCAACCGACTGCCGACGACCCGATCGAGCTCGGTCGGCGCCAGCCCGTCGCCGGGCGACTTGATGGCGAGTCCTCTTCGCGGAGCACGATGGCCGGCGGGCAGGCTGCGGGCAGCGACGAGCTTCTTGCCCATTTTGATCAGGGCACTCGATTCGATCGGAAGCGACCGCTTCACACCATCGCCGAGCGCGAGCCGCGCGCGGTGCAGGTCGCGGATCATCTTCTGCATCCCGATCGGCTCGAGCGAGAGCGCGTGGTCCGTGCCCTTCCAGGTGTGGTTGAGCGTGAAGTGCTTCTCGAGCACGCGCGCGCCAAGGATGTAGGCGACGACCGGCCATCGCGATGCCGTTGTAGTGATCGGAGAGCCCGACGACCGCCGATGGGAACCGCTGCCGGAACGTCTCGATGACCCGCAGGTTCATGTGCTCGGGCTCGGTCGGATACGAGGCCGTGCACTGCAGCACGCAGATCTGCGTGTTGATGGCGGCGATGGCGTCGTAGGCGCGCTCGACATCCTCCAGCGCCGCGCCGCCCGAGCTGATGATGATCGGGCTTGCCGAAACGCGCGACGTGCTTGAGAAGCGGCAGGTTGCGCAGATCGCCCGACGCCAGCTTGTACGCCGGCATGTCGAGGGCCGCGAGGAAATCAGCGCTCGGCACGTCGAACGCCGTCGAGAAGAACGTCAGGCCGAACTCGCGCGCGTACGTCTGCAGCTCGACGTACTCGCTGCGGCCGAACTCGAGGAACTCGCGGTGATCGCCGTAGGTGCGGCCGAAGCTGTTCTCGTGCTCGTACGGCCGGTTGTACATCGCCGGCGGTGTAGAGCGAGCGGTTGTCGCGCTTCTGCAGCTTGACCGCGTCGACGCCGCACTCCTTCGCGCGCAGGAAGAGCTGGCGCGCCTTGTCGAGATCGCCTTGATGGTTGTGGCCGATCTCGGCAATCACATAGCAGTCGGTGTCGTCGGCGATGCGCCGGCCGTCGATGGTCAGTTCTCTGGTCATGGACATGTGTCGTTGGTCAACGGGTCAACGGTTCGATGGACTCAGGGGCAGTCACGTGCGCCGCGAGCGGCGGCGGCCGCGGCCCCCGATGGAGTTGCGGCAGGACGACGCCAGCAGCCGCGAGACCGCCACACAATCCGGCGCCCGATGCGCACGCCGCGCGTGCGACGAGCGAGTGCGCAAACCAGGCGTCGGCTGCAAGACGGCTGATCGCCGTGAAGAGGATCGCCGGCGCCAGCGCGAAGGCGGTCATGCGGAGATAGGCCAACCCTGTCGTGGCGGGTAGTCGGTCGCGGCCGTAGGTCGCCCACACGTTCGACACCAGGGCCAGCGCGCCGTAGATCGCCCACGCGGTTGCCGCGCCGGTGAGGCCCATTCGCTGCGTGAGTATCCACAGGAGCAGCGGGAACCATAGCAGGGCGATGCCGTTGAAGGTCACCTGGACGCCGACGCGCCCGGTCGCCGTCTGCCATTGGTAGAACACCGACGCAAACGCCAGCAGCAGGCACGCCGCGGTATAGATCGACATAATCGGCGCCGTCGCGGCGACGAGCGCCGGATCGCGCACCCAGAACGTCAGCACTTCCGCGGAGAACGCCGCCAGCGGCAGCCCGAACGAGGCGGCAACGACGACAAGCACCGCCGCGTTGCGCAGGACATCGCGCGCCTGATCCTCTGGCGATCCGTTCTGCGTTACCTGACACATCCGCGGGAACGACGCCTGCAGAAATGGATTCGAGAAGAGCGTCACCAGCCGGCCGCCCATGACCGCCATCGTGTAGACGGCCAGGGCGGCAACGGGCATTAGCGCGCTGACGATCAGGCGATCGAGATTCGAGAGCAGCAGCCCGACGCCGTTGGTCCAGACGAGCGCCGCCGAGATGCCCATGAGCGCACGCACTTCGCCGCGATCGAAAGCCGCTGGCGCCGCTGGCAGCACCGAAAAAGCGAACGCCCGCAGCACGAACACGTACACCGCGGCGACGACGACCTCGCTGGCGTAGACCGCGACGACCGACTGGAACACGAGGACGGAGGCCACGCTGCAGGTCGCCGAGGTCAGGGCAATGGCGGCGTTGAGCGCGTTGCCGAGCACCTGACGCTCGGCGCCGACGAACACCGATTGATAGACGCTGTGGGGAAAGGCGACAGCGACGCGGACCGCCAGCAAAACCAGGCACGTCGTGACCGTTTCGAGCGACAGCTGCTGCGCTTGCACCCAGCGCGGCCCGATGGTGAACGCGGCGGCCGCGAGGAGCAGCGCCAGGCCCGCGGCGAGCCCCCAATAGAGGACTTCCACGCTGCGCAGCAGTTGCCGAAGCGTTGTCGCCGCCGCCGTCCCGCTGCGCCGCCCGATCTCCCGCTGCACCGCCGACCCGAGGCCCCGGCTGAAGACTGCCAGCAGCGACACCACGAGCGACATGAGGCCCACCAGCCCGTAGCCCTCGAGTCCCAGGTGCCGGAGATAGAACGGCACGAGGACGAGGGCGAGCAGAGGGTACAGGAGCTGGCCCGCGAGGTTCGCCGCGGTGTTGCTGATCAGCATGCACGAGACGACGGAATGCGCCGGGACCACCCGAACTGCGCGAGCCTGTGCCCGAGGCTGGCCTTGGCGAACCGCAAGACGATTGCCGGGATCGACTGCCGGCCGCCGGCTGGCACCAGCGGAGACCGCCAGAGATACGGGCTGGCGAACCAGGTGAGCCGCCATCGCGGCCACGCACCCCACCACAGCCGTCCAATCGGCTCATCGGCGTGGCGGTCGGCGATTGGCGCCTGCCGCACCGTCCGCCTAGGCATCTCTCCGTGCGCCTCGGTCCCAGTATAGTGAACACACCTTGCGATGCCGGCGCGTCCCACTCCCAAGTTGAACAGGTTGAAGATGCTGATGCTCTCGCCGGAGGCGCCGTGGCCGGCGACGACCGGCGGGCTGGTGCGCATCGGCGGCCTGCTCAACCACCTCGCCACGCACTGCGACGTCACGCTCATCGCGCCGCGCCGGCCCGATCAGCGCCCACCCGACGATCCGCGCATTCGCTTCATCTGCCCCGAGGTGCCCACGGAACGCGCGCTGCGGCGGGCGCTCGCGCTCCTCGACCCGTCGCGTCCGTTCCACGTCGCGTTCTACACGCGCCGCGGCGTCGCCCATCTCGTCCGTCAGGAGCTCGAAGCGCACCGCTACGACGTCGTCTACAGCCACTTCCTGTATCACCTCGGCTACCTCGGGGTTCCCCGCGTGCCGGTCGTCGTTGACACACAGAACGTGGACAGGGTGTATTGGCAGAACAAAGCCGACAACTCGCCGTTCCCGGTCAACCTCTTCGCCGCCTGGAACACGCGGAAGACCATCGCCTACGAGACTCGTCACCTGCGCCGGATCTGGGGATACGTCTCGGTTTCCGAGGAAGACCGCGAACAGACCCGCCAGTACGCCTCGCCGACGGTGAAGCATTTCTGGGTCGCGTCGAACGGCGTCGACACGCGCCGCTTCGTGCCTGGGGCAGAACGTTCGCCCGCGACGGGTACGGTCACGCTCGGCTATCTCGGAGCATGGACTTGCAGATGAACGTCGAGGCCGTGCAGCGCTTCTCGACGACGCTCCTGCCGCAGATTCGCCAAGCGCTTCCCGACCTCGACATTCGGTTCGTCGCCATCGGGCGCGAGCCCACCGCGGCCATCCAGGCGTTGGCGAGCGCGACGCCGGGCATGTCGCTGTCCGGAACCCTGCCCGACGTCGTGCCGTGGCTGCAGAAGTTGGACATTCTGGTGTGCCCGCTGCGAATCGGCGCCGGCACGAAGCTCAAGGTGGCCGAGGCCATGTCCTGCGCGCTCCCGGTCGTCGGTGCGTCGCTCGCGTTCGCGGGCCTGGCTGGCGATTCTGGAACGCACTACGTCAAGGCCGACACCGACGATGCATTCGTCGCCGCCGTCTGCCGCCTGGCACACTCTCCTGTCGCGCGGGCGCAGATGGGCCGCGATGCCCGCGCGTTTGCCGAGCGTCACCTGGAATGGAGCGCCATCGGCGCGCAGCTCGCGGCGCAGATCGGCGAGGCACTGACTAATGAGTGATTGCGGACCGGCCGCTGGACAGACGGTCTGGATCATCAACCCGTACGGCAGTCTGCCGTCCGAGCCGTGGGCCACCTATCGTTCCACCATGCTCGCCGAATGCCTGGCGCGCCACGGTTACTGCGTTACGCAGTTCATCTCGAACTTCGAGCACCGGAGTAAGACGTTCCGTTCGCCGGGGCACGAGGTCCGACAGGTGAGCCAGAATTACCTGATCCACATCGTGCCCAGCCGCCGCTACGACTCGCACATCTCGCTCGCGCGGGTTCGCTACGAACGCACTTTCGCGCGCAACCTGCTGGCCGTCGCCGGCTCCGTGCCACGGCCCGACGTCATCGTGCTCGCCGAGCCCGCGCTCTTCTACTACGACATCCTCCTCGCACCGTTGATTCGCGCCGGCACGAGCGCGCTCGTCCTCGACATCATCGACATCTGGCCCGAGCTCTTCGAGCTGGTCGTGCCGCGCCGCCTTCGATCGCTCACCGGCGTGCTGCTCGCGCCGCTCTTCTACTGGCGCAAGCGCCTCTACCAGTACCCCAGGGCCGTCGTCGCGGTCGCCGAGGATTACCTGAACCTGGCGCGACGGCTGGCGACACGGCCCGGGGTGATCTTCGAGACGGTTTACTGGTCTGTACGACGAGAAAGTACCGAAGCCGGCAGCGCGAGCTACAGCCGCGTCCGCGATCTCGTGCGCAACAAGCCGGTCGACGAGGCATGGATTGTCTATGCCGGCACGCTCGGAGAAAACTACGACATCGGCGCGATTGTCGATGCCGCGGCACAACTGACGCGCCAGCTTCAGGGACGCGCCCTCTTCAAGGTGTTGATCGCCGGCGACGGGCCCCTGCGATCGCTCTGCGAGCGCATCGACGACCCGAACGTCGTCTTTCTCGGACGGCTTGCCGCCGCTGACCTGCGACTTCTCTACCCGCACTGCGATGTCGCGCTTTCGACCTACAAAGGCGAATCCACTGTCGCGATGCCGATCAAGGCGTTCGATTACCTGTTCCACGGCTTGGCGATCGTCAACTCGCTCGGCCGGGACATCGGCGCCCTTGTCAGTGATCGGCATCTCGGCATCAACTACGTCGCCGGCTCTCCGTCCTCGCTGCGCGGCGCCATCGCGCGGCTGGTGCTGGATCGCGAGCTCAGAGCCCAGTGCTCGAAGAACGCCGCGGCGCTGTCGATGGAGTTTCGCGCCGATCGGCAATACGCAAAGTTCGTGGACGTCCTGAGGCGGCTCTAGCGGCCCAGCTTCGATCACGACCGCCCCAACACCCAGTGCCCGGTTCGCGGCAGCAGCGCGGCCGGCGGCATGTCTCGGAAGCGTCCAGCCAAGGGCACTCCGGATAGCAGCGACTCCGAATCGTCCGGCGCGATGGCTTTCTCGTCGCAGACGCGGAAGCCCTGCGCGCGAAAGAGCTCGCCGTAGTCGGCGTGGCGCAGCCGGTTCTGGTAGTGGATGTCCGGGTTGAACCGCTGCCACTCGTCGTCGGTGAAGCGCAGGAAGTTGTAGATGCCGATCGACGCGTCCGAGTGTGCGTAGTGATCCGTATAGTCGACGACGTGGCTGTTGACGCTCTGGGTATGGCAGATCCGACGGGCCTCGCGGAAGATGTCGGTCAGGGCCTCGACTGGCACGTGCTCGAGGACGCTGGTCGTGCACATCAGGTCGATGCTACCGTCCTCGAGTCCGGTGCGCCGCGCATCGGCCGGCGCCGTGTACTGGATGCCATAGAGCCGCTTGAGGGGCACTTCGAGCGGATCCTGCAGCGCGATCTCCGGGACACGCAGGCAGCCGGGCGGCGGGTTGTCCTTCAGGTGGGCGATGACCTGGTCGACTAGCTCGACCCGCACCCAGCGCCGAATGTCGACGACCACTTGATCGTTGACCCCATAGCACCACTGCACGAAGTTGCTGAACAGGTCGAGTCCTGCGCCGAACTCGAACAGCCGCGCCTTGCTCACGTCGTCGCCGTAATACTGCCGGAAGACGCGTGCGTGCTCGAACAGCCACTTCCCGTGGTTGGCGAGGTTCCGCGGGACTGTGCGCGTGACGTAGCGCTGCGTCAGGTAGTAGAGGTGCTGGCCGCCTGGGAGCGCGTCGAAGGCGCGGAACGCCACCGCCTTCTTGCGCCAATCGACCTTGACCCTGCGGAACGCGTGCACGGCTATGCGGTAACCGCACGTGTGGCCGGACGCGACGCGCAACCGCTGGCGCGCCTTCTCACCACAACGAGCACCGTCACTTCCGTCGCAGCCACCCGTCGGGCCAATAGGTGACGGGTTCGCTGATGCCGCTTTCGTCGAAGATCACGGCTCGGTGGCTGGAGCACGAACTCGGGGTGCGCGGCGACGAATTCGCTCGGCGGCGGCCGTCGCGTTGTCCCACGCCCAGCCGGCTTGCCGCCCGGCACATCGTGCAGGTCGAGCATGATGCCGTCGGTGGCGATGATGTACGAGCCCTTGGTCACGAGCGGAGCGTAGACTTCGAGCTCGGCGCGAACGTGCTCTTTCGAATGGTTCGAATCGAGCAGCACGAGAACGTCTTCGCGCCCTGCGCCAGGGCGCGCACCTGGCGGATCACCTTTTCATCGATCGAACTTCCGTCGATCAATTGGATGCGTCCGGCGAGCGGGTGCACGGCGATTGCCGTGCGATTCTGCGGGCGGATATCGATGTCAACGCCGATGACGCGGCCGCGGTTCGCCAGTTGACACAAGCTCGCGTAGAAAATCAGCGAGCCGCCGTGCGCGACACCGGTTTCGATGATCACATCCGGTTTCAGCGCCCAGATCACTTCCTGAACGCGCATCAGGTCTTCCGGGAGCTGAATGATCGGCCGGCCCAGCCAGGTGAAGCTGTAGCTGTAGCGCTGCGCCCAACCCACCCGCAACCACTGGCGGGACAGCAGCGAAAAGGCCTCCGGCGTGTAGAGCGGAAGATCGCGTATCGTCCCCTTCTCCTCGACCTTCATTTCTCCGATGTCCGTGTCAATCAGTATCCGCATGGGCCTCGTTCGAGCGCATCAAGTCCACCAGCTCCAGGTTCAGACCCGCATTTCGCACGATGCGGGAGTTTTCTTCGAAGTAGTTCGGGTTCGTGACGAGCGCGGTGCGAAGGCCCAGTGTCCCGATCTCCGCCGGCCCGACAATCGGATGAGCAGATCCGGGTAGAAACTTGCCCTGCTTGTTCGGATTGATATCGACGATGCACGCCAGCAGCGTGGCCTCGGGATCGATCAAGTTGGCGAGCGTGACGCCCTTCGCCGCAGCGCCCCAAATCGCTACTGGTCCCCGCCGCGACAGCTCGACGACGCGCTCGTGCAGGCCGGAGACGATGGCCGCTTCTCGATCCGCATAGCGCCGGGCCAAATCGACGATGCGGGATGCGCCGCTCTCCGCCGGCCGCTCGTCTGCCGGCCGGCCTTCAGCCCACAAATACTGGCCTCCGAAGACGTGACTGACGTCATCGGCGCGAAACCCGGCACGGGCAAACGCCTGCGCAAGGGAACCGGCCGTGAAATACGAACAGTGTTCGTAGAAGAAATCCCAGACGATTTCGTTGCGCAGAATCCATTCCACGCACGGCGTTTCGAAAAAGATCCGCGCATCGTTCTGTCGAATCGTTCTTCGGATCGTGCGCAGGAGATCGACCGGCCGTTGGATGTGCTCGATGACGTGACGGCACACGATGATATCGGCGTCGAGCTCACCGCACGTGTCGTCATAGAAGCGCCGTTCGAACCGGACCCGGCCGTCGACCGCCGTGTCCGGTCCGGAATAGCTCGGGTCGAAGCCGACACCTTGAATTCCCGCACTCCGCCGTGCAAGCGAGCTGAGGAAGCTGCCGTTTCCGCATCCAATCTCCACAATCGTCGCGTTGCGGACGCCACCGGTCTGGACGATGTGGTCGGCACGGGCTTCCACGTGCTGCTGGAAAGTCGGCGAGCAGGTCTGCGTGTTGTCGTAGGCCGCGCCGTACTGAAGGAGTGTTGGATCGAAGGCGCCATTGAAAACGAACCCGCATCCCGCACAGGCGTGCAGAGCCAGTGTACCGGCGCGAAGTGCCCGCGCCGCCTGCGGCGTGTCGACGACCAGGTTCTGGTGCACGCACACCTGCTGGCGGGTCAGGAACGGTGCATCGGACGGACGATCGCAAATCGGACAGTTCATTTTCAGAGTGCGTGGCTTGCCGCTTCTGGTGCGTGGCGCGCGCTCACTTCCGCTTGAAGGCGGAAGCCACGAGATGGTCGCTCCACCATGCCACCGCATCGTCCAGACCGGCATCCAGAGTGAACTGCGGCTGCCACCCGACTTCTGTGCGCAGCCTGTCCACGTTGGCGACGACGAATGCATCCGAGGCCGGACCGTCCTCCATCTGCAACAGATCGTGACGGCCGATTCGTCGTGCGACGCCCTCGGCGATCGCACCGACCCGCGCGGGCTCACCCGATCCGACATTCACGGCACCGGTCACCCCGCTCATCGTCAACGCGGCAATCGCGGCGCCGGCATCGACGACGTGCAGAAAGTCGCGAACGTGCCGGGCGGTTCGGCAGTGCGCGATCGTGCCGGCGCGCAGAGCGGTCACGAGCGAGGGGACCAAACGGTTGGCCGGCTCATAGGGACCGAAGACGAAGAACAGCCGGGCCCACGCCGCTTCGATGCCGGCGTCGCGCGCGAACGGCTCGACTGCGGACCAGACGGCTGACTTGCAGCCGCCGTAGAGGGTTGCCGGTCGAAGGGGCGTCACGTTCTCGACGCACGGCGACGGACCCCACTGATACTCCGCGCAGGTGCCTGCTCCAACGAAGCGACGGCCACCGGCGGCGACGAACGCCTGCGCCAGCTCGAGGCTGGCCGCGGTCCAGCGCAGGTTGACCGGCGAACGCCAGTAGTCCGGCGGCGTCGCGAACCAGGCGAGATGCAGCAGAATCTCGGGCCGGACGTCGCTGACGAGGGCGTTGAGACTCTTGGCGTCGAGGACGTCCGCCCGATGCCAGGTGATGCCCGTGCCCGGTGCGTGGCCGGCGCGCGACGAGGCGTGAACCTCGGCGCCCTTTGCCACGAGCGCAGTCAGTACCTGACGACCGATGAAGCCGCTTCCACCGGTGACGAGCACTCGCGTCATGCCGCGAAATCCGGATAGCTGCGATCACGTTCCGAGATGACCGCGGGAGGGCGCGGCCACTCGACGTTGAACGCGGGGTCGTTCCATCGCACGCCGCGCGCCAGCTCGGGGGCGTGTGCTGCCGAAATCAGATACAACACCTCGGCGCCGTCCGACAGCGTCAGGAAACCGTGCGCCACGCCCTCGGGGACATAGAACGACAGGCGATTGTCCGCCGTCAGCTCTCGAGCGATCCACTTGCGGTAGGTCGGCGATTCGGGGCGCACGTCAATCAACACGTCGTGAATGGCGCCGCGCACGCACCGCACCACTTTGGCCTCTTGCGCCGGCGCCGCCTGATAGTGCATGCCGCGGAGTGTGCCGGACGAATGGTTATAGGAAAGACTGCCCTGTGCCAGCGCCGGGTTCAGGCCGCGACGCTGAAATTCGTCGGCGCACCACACGCGCGCGAAAAATCCACGCTCGTCCTCGCGTCGATCGAGGTGCACTACCCAGGCACCGTCCAGGCCGGCAGGCTCGAACTCCACGAAATCAGACGATCACGGGCTCGGGTACCGGAATGATGAACTTGCCGCCACGACGGCGATACTCCGCCTGCTGGCCCAGGATTTCCTCGGCGAAGTTCCAGGTCAGCAGGAGCACGTAGGCGGGAATGCGCTCGAGGAGCAATTCCGGTGCACAGATCGGAAGATGCGTGCCCGGGGTGAAGCGTCCCTGTTTCACGGGACTTCGGTCGACGACGAAATCGAGCGTTTCCCGGCCGATGCCTATGCAGTTGAGAAGCGTGCTGCCCTTCGCCGACGCGCCGTAGGCGGCCAGACTGTGACCGCGAGCCTTCAGTTGTTGCAGAAGCGTTCGCAACGATGTCTGGAGAGAGGCCACCCGCGAGCCGAAGTCGGCGAACGTCGACGCCCGCGTCAGCCGGGCCTCCTCCTCCTCCTTCAGCACCTGAGCGACGGCCGGCGACGGATCGGTCCGGCCCCCCTGCGCGGCAAACACGCGGAGAGACCCGCCGTGGATCGCGAGCTTTTCCACGTCGACGACTTCGAGACCGTGGCGCGCGAACAGCTTCACGAGACTGGACAGCGAGAAGTAACACAGGTGCTCGTGGTAGATGGTGTCGAACTCCAGGTGGTCGACGAGCGTTCGCAGCGAGGGCACTTCGATGACGGCGATGCCATCGGCCTTCATCACCTGACCGAGCGCGCTGATGAAGCCATTGAGGTCCGGCACGTGCGCGAGCACGTTGTTGGCGTGTATGACGTCGGCCTTCTGTCCCTGCGAAACGAGCGCCGCGGCCAGGCCGGGGCCGAAGAATTCGTTGAGCGTCGGCACGCCGCGCGCCTGGGCCACGGCGGCAATGTTGGTGGCCGGCTCGATGCCGAGGACCGCCACACCGCGCTGCACGTACGCCTGCAGGAGATAGCCGTCGTTGCTGGCGGCCTCCATCACCAGGCTGGCGGGGCCGAGCCGGCGATCGCGGGTCAAGCGTTCAGCGAGCGCAGCGGCGCTCGCGACCGCCGAATCCGAGTACGAGGAGAAATACACGTAATCGCGAAAGAGGATTTCCGGGGCCACGGTTTCGGTGATCTGCACGAGCGCACAGCGCTCGCAAAACACGAGATCGAGCGGGAAGGTGCGCTCCGGCTCGGCGAGCTGTGATTCGGTGAGCAGCGCGTTCGCCAGTGGAGTGCGTCCGAGCGACAGCACCGGCGTGACCGGCGCATGGCCGCAGGAACGGCAGCGAAACTCGGTCACGGCGCCTGAAGGTACGAGCGATACCACTCGACCGTGCGCGTCAAGCCCTCGTCCAGCGTAAACAGCGGACGCCATCCCAATGTGCGACGTGCTTTCTCGGCGCTGAGCGATTGCGCCAGAATCTCGTGACGCGCCTCGTTGCGAATCTCGGGCTCGAGTGAACTGCCCATCACCGTGCGCACCCGCTCGACGAGCTCGGCGACGGTCAGCGGCTCTTCATTCGAAAAGTTGAACGCCTCACCCGCCAGCGTCCGGTCGGCATTCAGGCGTTCGGCCAGCAGCATGTAGGCCGCGGCGCCGTCCTCGACATAGAAATAGTCGCGGAGGTATTTTCCGTCGGACCGGATGACCGGCCTCTCGCCCCTGACGATCGACCGGATGGTGCCCGGCACGATTCGGTTCCAATTGAGATCGCCGCCGCCGAAAAAATTGCCGCAACGGGTAATCGTCACCGGCAGGTCGTAGGTGACCGCATACATGCGCCCGATCAGATCCGCGCACGACTTGCTGACGTCGTAGGGATGCTCACCCTGCAGCGCCGTCGATTCATCGTAGGGGAGCTCCGGTTGGTCGCCATACGCCTTGTCGGACGAGGCCAGCACAATCTGGCGAACGGCCGGACTTCGGCGACAGGCCTCGAGCATTCTCCAGGTGCCGGCGATGTTCGACTCCAGTGTCGATACCGGATTGCGATTCGCGATCCCGACAATGGTCTGCGCAGCCAGATGAATGACGGTATCGATCTCGTACTCGCCGAGCGCACGTTCGAGCAGCGGCTGATCCGTGACGTCGCCGCGAACAACGCGGACGCGATCCCAGAGACGGTCACAGACGAGCACGCTCTGCGGGACCCAGTCGCGGACGAGACACACCACCTCGGCGCCAGCCGCGACCAGACGTTTCACGAGCCAGCCTCCGACCAATCCAGTCGCACCGGTGACGAAGGTCGGACGATCTCGCCAGAATCCCGTCGTCATGTCCACACGTTCCACGGCGCTCGACCCTGCTGCCATAGCGTCTCGAGCAGGCGCTTGTCTCGCAGCGTGTCCATACATTGCCAGAATCGCTCATGGCGGAACGCGGCAAGCTGACGCTCCGATGCCAGGCGTTCGAGCGCGTCGATTTCGAGGCTCGTTCGATCGCCGTCGAGGTATCGAAGATCGCGGGTTCGAGGACCATGAAGCCGCCGTTGATCCAGCCTTCGCCGATCTGCGGCTTCTCGGTGAATTCGACGACGAGATCGCCGTCGAACACCAGTCCGCCGAATCGGGCCGGCGGCCTCACCGCCGTGACAGTGGCAATGCGGCCCTGGCGACGGTGAAACGCCAGGAGCTCGCGCAGATCGACGTCCGCCACGCCGTCGCCATAGGTGAGCATGAACGTGCCGCCGCTCAACATCGGCTGCAGACGCTTGACGCGACCACCTGTCGATGTCTCGAGACCCGTGTCCTTCAAATGCACGATCCAGTCGTCAGCAGCTTTGACATGACGCTCGACATGGCCCGAGCCCAGCGCCACGGTCAAGTCGCCGTTCAATTCGTGGTAGTCGCAGAAGAAACGCTTGACGGACTCACTGCGATATCCGAGCGCGATCAGGAACTCGCGAAAACCGAAGTGCGCGTAGTGCTTCAGGATATGCCACAGAATTGGACGGCCGCCGATTTCGATCATCGGCTTCGGACGAACCTCGGTCTCTTCGGCCAGCCGCGTCCCCATCCCGCCGGCGAGGACGACAACCTTCACCAGTCTTCGACCTCGCTCCACGAATTCTCCGCTTCCGGGGTGGGAACGAACGTCTCCAGCCATTGCGCCAGCGCCGCCTGCACGGCGAGACGGCTGCCGGCTTTGACCGCTTCTTCGAGGCTGATCAGGACTCGCGGCACATCAGTCGGATGCTCCGCCTCCTCGACGCGCAGAATGTCGGGGTGCGATGTTGCATGCAACACGGCATCGCGCTCCCACAGCGCCTCGTGCAGCTTTTCGCCCGGCCGAATCCCCGTGTAAGTGATCGGAATCTCGCCCGGCTCATATCCTGACAGCTTGATGAGATCCTGAGCGAGGTCCAGAATGCGCACCGGCTTGCCCATGTTCAGGACGAACAGTTCGCCGCCCGACCCCAGTCCACCCGCCTGAAGCGTCAGGTGAACTGCTTCGGGAATGGTCATGAAGAAGCGGGTCATCTCCGGATGCGTGATGGTGATCGGTCCGCCCGCTTCGATCTGACGCTTGAAGTGCGGCACAACGCTTCCCCGGCTACCCAGGACGTTTCCAAACCGCACCGCCAGGAAAGCCCGGCCCGAACGGCGCGCCGCATCCCGGACGATGATCTCGGCCACCCGCTTCGACGCCCCCATGAGACTGCTGGGCGCCACGGCTTTGTCGGTCGAGATGACCACGAGCCGCTCCGTGCCACAGGCCAGCGCGCCGCGAACGATGTTCGCGGTGCCGAAGACGTTGTTGCTGACCGCTTCCTCGGGGTTCGCCTCCATCAGCGGCACGTGCTTGTGCGCGGCCGCATGGAACACGATCGAGGGACGGAACTTGTCGAACACCGATTCGACCCGCCGCCGCTCGCGGATGTCGGCAATCACGGATCGGACCGCCACACGGGGGAACATCTCGCGCAGCTGCACTTCCGCGTCGAAGATGCTGTTCTCGCCGTGACCGAGCAGGACGAGACGGCGCGGGTTGGCGTGGCCTATCTGCCGGCACAGCTCGTAGCCGATCGACCCGCCCGCACCCGTCACGAGAACGGTGCGGCCGGTCAGATACTGGCTGGCGTCGTGCGTCGAGGTGACCTGCGCCCGCCGCAGCAGGTCGGCGATGTCGATCTGTCGCAGGCGGTTGACGCTGACGATCCCATCGAGCAGCTCGAACACGCCGGGAATCGTGCGCGAACTAATGCCAGCTTCGCGACAGGTGTCGGCGATCTGCCTCAGCACCGTGCCCGCCGCCGTCGGCATCGCAATCACGACCTCATCGATGCCGCGATCGGCAACCACGCGAGTGATCGCGTCGGTCGGTCCCAGCACCGGTACGCCCATGATCCGCTTGCCTCGCTTCGCGGAATCGTCGTCCAGGAAGCCGGCCGGCGACAGGCCCAGCTGGGGGTTCTGATACATCTCGCGGGCGACCATGGTCCCCGCGGCGCCGGCGCCGACGATGAGGGCGCGGCGCGTGACGCCGTGGTCGCCGCGACGCAGCCCGCCGCGACGCCAGGCTTCACCCACCACCCTGACCGACAGACGCGTGCCGCCGATGAGTGCCAGCGTCACCAGCCAGTCGATGAGCAAGTACAGACCGCGAGAAACCTGTGATGACCTGCAGCAGCGTGGCAGCGACCAGCAGCACGGCGAGCAACGCCGTCGCCGCAGACACCGACAGAACGATCGCGAGGAGATCACCGATGCTGGCGTACCGCCAGTAGCGCGAGTAGAGCCCGAACGCGAGGAACACCGCCGGCTTGGTGGTGACCGCTACGGCAAGGAACCAGTAGAACAACGCGGCATATGCCGGGTTCTGCAGGAAGAGCAAATCGAAGCGCAGCCCGAACGCCGAGAAAGCCGCGAAGGCGACGAGCGGAATGTCGATCGCGAGAAGGTATCGGTTACGCATGTGGTTGGTAGACGCGTCTCGTCGTCAGCGCCGCCGGGAGACGCGCCGCATGACCGGCCTGGGAGCCGGGACGTGTGGGCAGGAACGATCCGCGAGATGTCGAACACACTTCGTGCCCGTCACTTACAGGCATAAGTGGGCGGACCGCTGAGCTAGGAGGAAGGATCCTGCGTCGAGCGCTCAAATATCGGACGCCACGGATTATCTGGCGCGTTTGTTACGTGAGTCAAGGAGAACGCGAGGTGTTATCGGACCGGAACGCCGGGCTCCTTCGTGGAGAAACGGGCCAGATCCGCATCGACCATCATGCGGACGAGGCCGTCGAAATCCACCGTCGGCGCCCACTTCAGTACTCGCCGCGCTTTGCTCGGGTCGCCGATGAGGTGGTCCACTTCCGCCGGCCGCAGCAGGGCGGGGTCTGTCTTCACGTAATCCTGCCAGCGCAGATTCACGTGACCGAACGCGATCTCCACCAATTCCCGCACCGAGTGGCTGACGCCAGTGGCGATAACATAATCGTCCGGCTCGTCCTGCTGCAACATCATCCACATCGCGCGCACGTAGTCGCCCGCAAATCCCCAGTCGCGTTGCGCGTCGAGGTTGCCGAGCCGAAGATCTCGCGCCAAGCCGAGCTTGATCCGCGCAACCCCGTCCGTGACCTTCCGCGTGACGAACTCGAGACCGCGTCTTGGCGACTCGTGATTGAAGAGGATGCCCGAGACGGCAAACAGGTTATAGGACTCGCGATAGTTCACCGTGATGTAATGCGCGAACACCTTCGAGACGCCGTACGGACTGCGTGGGTAAAAAGGCGTGAGCTCAGTCTGTGGCACTTCGCGGACCTTTCCAAACATCTCGCTGGATGACGCCTGATACAGCCGGATGCCCGAATCGACGTGCCGAACCGCCTCGAGCACTCGCGTGACGCCTTGCGCGTTGTATTCCCCGGTCAACATCGGTTGATCCCACGACGCGGGCACGAACGACATCGCCGCCAGGTTGTAGACTTCGTGCGGGCGCACGTCGCGCAGCACGTGAATGAGCGACAGTTGGTCCAGAAGATCGGCGGGCCGGAGATCGATGCGATCGAGGATCCCCTCGAGACGCCACAGGTTTGGCGCGCTTGCCCTGCGCACGACGCCGTAGACCTCGTACCCCTTCGGCGAGCAGCAGCTCGGCGAGATACGACCCGTCCTGTCCTGTAATTCCCGTGATGAGTGCGCGTTTGGTCATTGAGGTCAATACCTTAATCCGGCGGCGGGCCGGCCGCAACCGCCCACATCCTCGGTCGCCCGTTCCCAACTCATCGGGCGCGCGATTGCAATTTTGCAGGCGCCAGTCGCATTGACCGAGCCGAGCCTTTCATCTAAACTCATGCGCAACCAGCAGTTCCGGGGAGCCCGACGATCTCGGCGTCGCTCAAGTTCACTTCGCGAAAAACCGATAACTCCGGCAAGCGCGTAATCGCAATCGATACCCGTATGCACAAACGCCAAATCGCCTGTCTCTCCGCCGCCGCTGCTGTTCTGGCGCTTCACCTGATCGCGCCTGCCCTCGCCGTCGCCCAAGCGGGACGCGTTGGCGACACCCAGATTGCGATGACGTATCCGCTCGGCCGCTGGCCGGACGTCGAGTACGACTCGAACAATCAGGTCTACCTCGCCACGCGCGGCTACAACGGCAGCGTGCTCGGCGCGTTCCTGCGGCCGGACGGCACGCCGTTCACGGGCGCCTTCGTCATCACGCAGGCCACGAACGTGACGACCAGTCGCGTCTGCTTCGCGCAAGAAGCGAACATATTCCTCGTCACGTGGATGCAGGAGCCGAACTTCATCAAGGGACGGTTGCTGCGCTTCGCCGCCGGCACCCCGCTGTTTCTCAGTGACATCTTTCTCATCAGCGAGAGCGGGTGGAAGTCCACCGAAGCCGCTCCGTCGTGTGCGTACTCGCCGGATGCGGATCGCTTCCTGGTGACGTGGGCGGTATTCGGAGCGTCGCAGGACGTCGGCGGCCAGTTCGTGTCGCTCGAGGGCACGCTCATCGGGGCACCGATTCCCATTGCGACCACCGCCGCATGGGAGTCATTGCCGACAGTGGCCTACAACCCGAGACAGCAGGAGTTTTTCGTCGTCTACACGGCGGAGACTTCGGGACAGGTCGCGACCGGCGCGCGCATCGCCGCGGCGAGCGGAAATGTGCTGGCGAGCGACGCCCATCTACGCAAACATGGGCATGAACAGCTACCCCGAAGTCGTCTACAACTCGGTGAACGACGAGTACTTCATCGCCACGTGGTACATCACGCCGACCGGCGGCGGTGACGTCTGGGGTCATCGCGTCTCGACGGTCGGTACACCGCTCGGCGACAAGATTCCCGTCGAAGCCAATCCGTTCTTCGAGGGTGGAGATGGCATCGGCCTGTCATACAACCCCGCCACCAATTCGTACTTCGTGGCCTCACAGGGACCGAGCGGCGAGGCGATCGGCACCGAAGTCAGTGCCGCCGGCGTCCCGAGTGGTGTATTCCGCGTGACCGTTCTGGACGACGGTCATAAGGAGATCTATCAGCCGCAGATTGCCTCGAGTCCACACCGAGTCACAGTTCCTCGTCGTCGCGAACGTCGACTTCACGCGCATGGCGGCGCAGGTGATCGGCTCGGGTCCGGCTGCTCCGCCGCCGGCGCCGAGCTGCCCGTACTCGCTCAACGACAACGGCATGCACGTGCTACCGAGCGGCCGCGTGGGCACGGTGGCGCTTGACGACGAATGCCAATTGCGCCTGGACGGCCGCGAGCAACGCAGCGTGGCTGGGAGTCATCGGGGCGACGAGCGGCACCGGGTCGGCGACCATCACCTGGCATGCAGCCCGCAATCCGTCCAGTGCGCCGCGCGCGGCGAACCTGACGATTGGCGGCCGGTCGTTCGTGGTTTCGCAGAACGGCGCGTCGCTCCTCGTCGTCGACTTCAATTCCGACGGCGCCAGCGACATCCTCTGGCAGAACGAGTCGGACGGTCAGCTGTCGGCGTGGCGGATGAGCGGTGTCAACCTGCTCGAAGGCGTCTCGGCTGTCGCCGAAGCAGGTCACCGACACGAGATGGAGAATCGTTGGAACGGCTGACTTCAACGCCGACGGACGCACGGACCTGCTGTGGCAGCACGATCAAGGCTATGTCGCCATCTGGTTCATGGACGGCGAACGTCAGATTGCCGGGGATTTGCTCACCTTAAGCCCGATCTCGGATCTGGGGTTGGCGGATCGTGGCCACCGGAGATGTCGATGGCGACGGCATGCCGGATATCCTCTGGCAGCATACCGACGGACGCGTCGCGGTCTGGTACATGGACGGCTGGCACTACCGGTTCGGCGAAGTGTTCGTGTCGCTGAGTGATCCAAGCTGGCGAGTTGTTGGCGCGTCGGACGTGAACGGCGATCGGCGGCTCGATCTGATCTGGCACCATGCCACGCGCGGCGACGTGGCGGTGTGGTTCATGGCCGGCAGGGTGGTGCTCGACGCGGTGCAAGTAAACGAGTCTGTACCAGACACGAACTGGCATATCGTTGCCGTCAGCGATCTCGATCGAGACGGCGCTCCGGATCTCATCTGGCATGAACATGTCGACGGGCAAGCTTGCGGCCTGGATGCTCGACGGTGCGCTAGTGCGCTATGGCGCGGCGCTCAATCCTTCGGGGGTCGCGGACACGAACTGGAAAATTGTGGGTCCACGCTAATTGGTCAGGTAACTCTGACCGGGACGCCGAGCACGACCGTAAAAATTTTTCCCGAGGTTGTAGGCGACGTGACGAATCCGTAAGGCTAACGGCGCCTGCAACCCCTCGAATTTCCTCGAATTCCCTCCCGTTTTCGCGGGATCGCCTAATCTTCACGCCGTTGCGAGTCCCGGCACAAGCCTTGCCTCAGCGGTTGCCCACGAGGTTCATCCAATGGTGCGTGCAACTGCAGTTCTTTTTCCTGGTGGTCCATCTCGGCCTGGCCGCGACCGCGAATGCACAGGGCTATAACAGCGTGTCGCTGGCTTGGGACGCGAACGCCGAGCCGGACATCGCGGGATATATCGTCTACTGGGGCACTGGCTCGCGGAATTACGAACATTCTTTCAATGTCGGCAAGAACACCCAGTACACGATCAACGGGCTCTCAGAACTTCAGACCTACTACTTCGCCGTTCGCGCTGTAAACAAGGACGGCCTCCAGAGCGGATTACTCCGGGGAGGTCTACAAGGCTCATTCCGGACAATCCCGAACGAGTGCAGTGGGTCACGGACCCGACTCTTTTGGCGAAACACCGTCTCAGGTGCGGTAGCGTCCTGGCACATGGACGGCAACCTGCAGACCGCGGGCGCCGGGATCGGCCCGGCCGGGGCGTCGCCGATCTGAACTGGCAGATCGTCGGCAGCGGCGACTTCAACGGCGACGGCTATACGGATCTGGTCTGGCATCACAGCACCGAGGGCTGGGTTTCGGTCTGGCTGCTCATTGGCGAGACTCTGCTCGATGCCCGGGCGCTGACGCCGAATCGCGTCCCCGACACGAACTGGCGCGTGCAGGCGGTTGGGGACATGAACCGCGACGGGAAACCGGATCTCATCTGGCAGCACCGCACGCTCGGCAAAGTTTCCGTCTGGATCATGAACGGGACGTCGGTCATCGATGGCCGGCTGCTGACACCCGACACCATCAGCGATGGCCGCTGGAAGATCATCGGCACGGGCGACTACGACCGCGACGGCCACACGGACCTGTTCTGGCGGCACGAGACCACCGGCCAGCTCTCGGCCTGGCGCATGAACGGTTCGGTGATGGCTGGCGGAACATCGCTCGCATCCGGATGGCGTGCCCGATACGGCGTGGAAGGTCGTATGCGTCACCGACTTCAACGGCGACGGGCGGCCCGACCTCGTATGGCAGCACGACAGCGGCGCGCTCGCAACGTGGATCCTGAACGGCGTCAAGATGGCGCAAGGACCACCGCTCTTGCCGGGTTCCGCACCATCGTCCTGGCGCATCGTCGGCTCCGGCCGGTAGAAACCTTCGGCTGGGATATGCTGCGGCCTTAATGGCCGCAGCACCGTCGGACGTCCTCGACGTCCTCGTCATCGGCGGCGGAGTGACTGGCCTGGCAGCGGCCGCAGAAATCGCTGCCGCCGGTCGCTCCGTCGCGATTCTCGAACGCCATCCCCGTCCGGGGATGGAAACAAGCACTCACAATAGCGGCGTCATCCATGCCGGCCTGTACTACCCTCCCGGGTCGCTCAAAGCCCTCCTCTGCGTCGAGGGAGCGGAACGGCTCTATGCGTTCTGTCGTGAGCACACCGTCCGGGCCGACCGCTGCGGCAAGCTGGTCGTGGCCAGCAGCGAGGAGCAGATTCCGGCGCTCGAGCGGTTGAAAGCACACGCTGAGAACAATGGCGTGGCCGGCCTCGAGCTGGTCGGCCGCGATGAGATCCGGCGCCGGGAACCTCATGTCGCCGGGGCCGCCGCCCTGTGGTCTCCGAACAGCGGTCGGGTCGAGGCGGAAGGGCTGGTGCGAGCGCTGCGCCGGCTCACCGCGGCGAGAGATGCGGTGCTTTTGTGCGCAACAGCGCTGACCGGGGTCGAGGAAACATCCGCCGGCATGAAGGTGCGCACCGCGCACGAAACGATCGCCGCGCGATGCGTGGTCAACGCCGCAGGGCTCTACGCCGACGAGGTGTCGGCGATGCTGGGCGGCGAGACGTTCCGGATCTACCCCTGTCGTGGTGAGTACGCGGAGCTGCGCGCCTCGCGCAGCGGGTGGCTGAACGGTCTGGTCTATCCCCTGCCCGAGCCTTCGGGCCACGGGCTCGGCGTGCACCTGACCAAGACGACCGGCGGTCGAGTGCTGCTCGGACCGAATGCCAGGTTTCGCGACGAGAAGGACGACTACGAGCGCGACAGACTGCCGCTCGAAGCGTTCGTCGAACCGGCGCAGCGGTTGATGCCCGATGTCACGCTGGCCGACCTGACGTACGGCGGGAGCGGGCTGCGTCCGAAGCTGCACCCGCCGGAGGTGCAGTTCGCCGATTTCATCATCCGGCGCGACACGCGCCAACCTGCGCTCGTGCAGGCGGCGGGCATCGAATCTCCCGGTCTCACCGCCTGCCTGGCCGTCGGGGCGCGCGTGGCATCGCTCGTCAGCGACGTTCTCTCGTGAGAGTTTGCTGACCTAAATTCAAGGCCGCGATCGCACGTAGACGCGCGACGCTCCAGAGAGGTCCCTGTGTGACCAGCCGGAGCGTGTCGTAATACGCCGCAACATTCGGATCTCGAATGCGATTCACCCCTTCCTGAAGTGTTTCCATGTAGCCGTCGGGCACGACCCGATAGTAGTGACCGACTCGCCATGGCCTCTGGGTCGGTAACCTCGCCAGTAGCGGATCGCCGAGACCGAGCACGTCGACCACATGCAGCCGCCGACCGGCCGCCATGCCGAAGAAACCCACCATGTCTCGCTGGACGACCGAACGGCCTTCGGTCAGATAACGCTGCACACGTTCCGGTTCGTCGGTATCCGGCGTCGGAAATCGCCTGTGCATCCGCAACAAGCCGGTCGCTGGATAGTAGAAGCGGCGCTCATCGGCGATTCCCGCCTTGGAGATTCGCTGCCATGTGCCCTCCCCATACTCGACCCCGGTGAAAGGCGGACGAGGCGGCGACAGGCAGCCCACAGCGATCGCTCCAGCCATCGCCAGCGGCCACCAGCCGCGCAACAGGGGAAGACCAAAACGGGCCAGCAGGCAAACGGAGACCATCAAAGCAGGAGTCAGGAACCGCCCGCTCATGAAGTCCCCACCGATACGCACCACGTACGCGAGGTGCAAAACAATCCCGACGGCAAGCGTCCAAACCACAGGTCGGGCGGCAAAGAGCGACAGCCCGATGCCGGCACCGATGGCCGTCAGCGTAATCGGATCGCGAGCGAAGGAATCCTGCAGGTAGAGGATGCCCTGGCGAGTGAGCTCGGACGCAGGAATTCCGGTCTTGAGCTTGGCATACGCGGTATTCGGAAAGGGAAAGCCATAGTAGAAAAGCGAGAACAGCTCCCACGCCACAACGGGCACGAATCCAATGAGCAGCGCCATGATCGTCTGCATCCGCCGGCCACGGAGATGCGGACCTCTCAAGTTTCGAAAGGCGGCTTCACAGAGAGCAGGAAGCACGATCAGTCCGGCGTCGAGGCGAGTGAGCATCACCAGCCCGGCAATGCCCGCGAGGACACCGACGTCCCATGCTGAGGAGTCGAAGCTCCAGTACTTCAGGACGAAGGCGATCAGCAGCAGATGAACGAGCGGGTTCTCGAGACCGGAGGTCGAAAAGTCAACGAATGCCTGAGAGAAGAGAAGGATCGTCAGACCAACCATGGCGATCGGAACAGACGAGGCCACCCGCCGCGCGAACAATGTCAGCGCCGACATCGTGCAGACGAAGGCCAGCGCCAGACTCGCGTAATACGGCTCCCGCAGCACGGCGGTCGCGCCCGATACGAGGAACATCCATAGCGGATGTGTGTAGGTCTGCACCCGTTCGCCGACGTTCCACCGCAGACCATATCCAGCGAGGAAGTTGTCCACGGTTCTGAAGGTGATGTAGGCGTCGTCGCTCACCCATGCTGTTCGTACGAGAACGACGGCGAACAAGCCGAGCATGAGCAATACGGGTAGAGACGATTCCCGTAGGCTCACCCGCCCTCTCGGGAGCGTTTCAGATGACTCGGAGATGTCCAAGGCTGTAGCGGAAGTCTCCACGGCGGCCGGTGATCTCGAGAGTGTCCAGACGCTCGACGCCTGCGGGTAATTTCAACAGGTAAAGCTTGAGGGTGCCGTCGCGGCCGATGTCTGGAGTCACCTGTTGACGGCCAACCTCGGCGCCCGCCAGCAGGTATTTGATCGTGTAGTCGTCGTCACCGCTGAGTGTCAGCTCGAGACCGTGGGCTTCGATCGCGCGATCGGCGACGATGCGAACGCCACGTTCGGGAAAGGTACGGTGCCGGAGCGTCCCACTCCGATCCCTCGGCTTTTCGTTCAGCGACGCGCCACACTGGCACCTGTGCCCACCCGTAGTCCTTCAACAAGGGTTCGTAGCGACCGAGGTTCAGCGCCACCAACGAACCGAGACGCGCGCGATTCAGCAACGGACCGCGGGTAATCATTCGGAGCTTGTCGTAGTACGCCGCAACACCGGGATCCGAAATGGTGTTGCGATCACCGAGCGCGGACGCCTCGTATCCCTCCGGAACACGGCGCACGAAGTGGCCGACTCGCCAGCGCGCGAGCGCCGGCAGATGCGCGAGGAGCGGATCGGCGAGCGCATAATAGTCGATGATGAAAACACGCGGCCCGGCAAAATAGCCGAAAACGCCGACGTCTCCTCGCACGGTCACGGGCAAGGTATCTCGAGCGGCCAGTCCTTCCTGCACCCACGGCGTTTCAGGCGGCACGAGTAGCCTTTCGATCGCACGCAGCAGACCGGTCGAACGATAGTAGAACTGCCGTTCGTCCGTGATGCCGGTGTGGGCGATGGCGCGGTACCGTGCCGATTCGTAGCCGAACTCCCGGCCGGAGCAGAATCCCCTGCTTCGACCGCAAGTTGCGCGGGCGACGCGACGATCGCCCGCAGGAAAGTCCCTGACCATTTCGCGGCAGGGGCGCCAGCCGCATTCATCAAGAGGGTCAATCATAACAGCCGGCGCACGGGAGTGCGTTTCCGACGGTCATTGAAGAAAGGAAGAAGGATGAAGGAAGAAGGAAGAAAGTCCCTCTCCATCCTTTCTTCTTCCTTCTTCCTTCTTATTTCCTGCTTCCTTATTGCGCTGCCGTATCTGTTCCAGCCCGGTCTGCACATCGATTTCGATCAGGACTCCCCGTTTCGTTTGCGATTCGCGCGCGGCTTCTACCCCTCCGAACGCACGGCCGACAACGTGTCCTTCGCGTGGACGGCTGGCCGTGCGGTGCTGACCCTGCGCAACCTCCCACGCGCAACCGCGTGGCGCTTCGAAGCGAAGCTCTCGGTGCCGCGACCCGAGCCGGGAACCTCGGAAGTCACGCTACTGGTGGATCGTGTCGAGGCGGCCCGCTGGCTGCTGGCGCGTGGCACATCCCACGATCTGAAGGCGCCGGTGCCGGCGGCGAGCTCGGAACGAGGCGTGCAGATCGAGCTGCGCGTGGCCGACGTGTTCATCCCGGGTCGAGACGATCCGCGCGAGCTGGGGCTGATGGTCGATCGGATCTCGATCGTCCCGGAGAGTCGGTTGCGCAGCCTTCCTCTGGCAGCTATGGCGCGGTTTTCCGCCTCCATCGGTCTGGTGACGGGGGCGATGGCTCTGATCGTGGGCTTGCGGCTGGCCGGCGCGGTCGGCATCGCCACCGGACTCGCGGTCTCGGCGCTCGCGTTTCATGACTCAGCGCTGTACCTGGATTTCGATCAGACAGTCTTCCCGAGCCTGGTTGCAGCGCTCTTGGTCTTCGGATGTGGTCTGGTCTTGCGCCGGATTCTCGGAATTGCGGCATCATCGTGGACTTCCGCAGCGCTGGCGTTCGGCCTCGCCGGCACGTTCGTCAAACTGCTGGTCGTTCTCCATCCCGGCCTCACCCTCGGGGACTCGGTCTTTCACTTGAATCGCCTGCAGTTAGTGCGGGAGGGCAACTGGTACTTCACCTCGCAGGCCCCAGGCGGGCAGTTCCCGTATCCGATCGCGTTCTACGTCATCGTTTCGAAGCTCCCGATCGGGAGTACGGACTGGATTCCGCTGATGCGCGGCTTCGCCATCGTCGTCGATGGAATCCTGGCGTTGTGGCTGGCATTGACGGTCAGTCGCGAGCGCGGCGATCGTGCCGGGCTGTTTACGCTTGGCGCCTGGCACACACTACCAGCGCTCTTTCAGGTGCACGGAATCGCCTACCTCACCAACGCGTTCGGGAACCTCGTCGCGGCGGGCGCGCTCGCCGCCCTCATCCTCGTGAGACGAAAAAGCTGGTTGCTTCCGCTCGTCATCGGGTCGGCTTGCGCCATCGTCGCCTTTCTCACGCACGTGAGCTCGTTCCTCATTTTGTCGGCGACCCTGATCGTCGTCGCGCTGGTCGCACTGTTGTGGAATCGACGTACGCTGGCGGCAGTTGCCGTCGCGGTCGCTCTGGTGGCCGGAGCCGTGGCGTGGACGACTTACTACCGCCACTTCACATCTGTCTATCGGGAGCTGTCGACGCGCCAGGCCGACATCGAGGCTCCGGTTGCAGTGCCGGTACAGCGCGCCGAAGCACATCAAACCGTGTGGGTGCCCGGGTGGACCCCCCTGCGGAATCGAATGACCGCGATCCCGGGATATCTCGGAAAGTACTTCGGTTGGCCCGTCCTGGTGCTGTCCGTCGCCGGAATCCTGCACACGCTACGACGCACCGCAAGCGAACGGGACGAGCTCGATATCGTGCTCGTAGCGTGGACCACCACCGCTGTGGGGTTCCTGCTGATCAGTCTCTTCACCCCGCTCGATCTCCGGTACTACCTGGCCGTGGCACCCGCTGTGGCGGCACTCGCCGGATGTACCGTGGCCACGTGGTTGTCGAGCGGCGATCGGCGTTGGCGTATCGCCGGCGCTTGCCTCTTGTCGCTGGTGGTGGCGCAAGGCGTCTGGTATGTCGTTCGTTTTTTCAGTTCGATCCCGCGATGAGTAGGCCCGGCGGCCATAGCTTGGCGCCGGCGGTCAGGCCGGGCGTGTCGGGACAAGGTAGCGCGCCAGCGCATCCCTCCAGGTAGGCATGGCTATCCCCGCCGCTGCCAGCCTGTCATTGGACAAAGCACAGTAACGCGGTCGTGGCGCTTTGAGCGCTGCCGATTCCAGGGTGATTGGCTTCATCTGCAGCGGCCGACCGAGCAACCGCGCGACTTCCTCGGCAATCTCCGCCCACGTCGCGGCTCCAGAATTGACGCAGTGATAGAGCCCGGGAGTCACGCCTGACTCCAGCAGCGCTCGGGTCGCTCGTGCCACATCGGCGGTATAGCTGGGCGATACCGTGCGATCGACGAACACCGGAACTTCCTCACCGTCCTGGATGCGGCGAACGATCGTTCCCAGGCTGCCGGAGCGCGTCGAACCCGGACCGGGATCGCCGAACAGGCTCTCGACGCGGAGCACCCAGGCTCCCCGTCCCTCGAGCGTTTCCAGCGCCAACCACTCCCCGAGCAGCTTCGACGCCGCGTAGACACCGCGGGGATTCGGCTGGTCCTCTTCCGTATAAGGCCGGGAGGCGGTGCCGTCGAACACGAAGTCGCTGCTGTAGTGGACGAGGGCCGCGTTGTGGTTCGCTGCGGCACGGGCCAGCGCCAACACGCCGAACGCGTTCACACTGAGGGTTTCGACCGGCAGGTCTTCCGCCGCGTCCACGTTGTTGTAGGCAGCGCAATTGATCACGGCACCGGGACGCAATTCGTCGAATGCGGCGGCAACCGCCCCTTCGTCGGCGACGTCGAGGTCAGCGTGGCCGCGGGCGATCACCTCGGTCGTGTTTGCAAATTCGCGGATGATCGCCGCGCCGAGGAGACCCTGTGCCCCGGTCACGAGGACGCGCCGCCGCGGCATGGTCACCGGCCGAGGGCGCCGGCAATGGCGCCGACGACCGCTTCCTGCTGCTGCACGGAAAGCTCGCTGTAGATTGGCAATGCGAGGCTGGTCGACGCTGCCTGTTCGGCCACCGGGAAGGAACCGGGCGCATATCCCAGCGCGCCGAAACACTCCTGAAGGTGGAACGGAACCGGGTAGTAGATTTCCGTTCCGATTCCCGCGGACGCAAGCTGCGTGCGAACGGCGTCGCGGCGCGGCAGCCGGACAATGTATTGATTGAAAATGTGGGTGAATCCTTCGGGCTCAATCGGCAGCGTGACTTCGCGCTCCAGACCTGCGTCCCGAAAGAGCGCCTCATAACGCTGCGCGTTCTGGCGGCGCATGTCGGTCCAGCGGCCGAGGTGCGGCAGCTTCACGCGCAGAACGGCCGCCTGCAGAGCATCCAGGCGAAAGTTGCCGCCGATCCGTTTGTGGATGTACTTCGGCTCGGCGCCGTGATTGCGCAGCAGCCGCAGCTCGTGCGCCAGTGACGCATCGTTCGTCGTCACCAGTCCGCCATCGCCGAAACCGCCGAGGTTCTTGGTAGGAAAAAACGAAAAGCACGCCGCTCTTCCCATACTGCCCGCCTGACGGCCGCGATAGCGGGCGCCAATCGCCTGACATGCATCTTCGATGACCGGAATCCGCCGGCCGGCAGCTTCCAGGATCGGATCCATATCGGCACACAGGCCGAAGAGGTGCACGGGCATGATCGCGCGAGTGCGCGGGGTGATGGCCGCTTTGATCGCGTCCGTGGCGACGTTGAACGTGTCCGGGTCAATGTCGACCAGCACGGCGGTCGCACCCACGCGGGCAACGCAGCCAGCAGTGGCGAAGAACGAGTAGGTGCTGGTGATGACTTCGTCGCCGGGGCCGATGCCGAGCGCCATGAGCACGGCGAGGATGGCATCGGTCCCGGATGAGACCGTGATGGCATGGCCGACCTCGAGACGTTTCGCGAGATCGTGTTCGAGCGCCTCGACTTCAGGTCCGAGGATGAACTGCTGGCTGTCGCAGACCCGCGTTACTGCCTCGAGCAGCTCGCTTCTGAGCGGCGCATATTGCGCGCGCAGATCGAGCAGCGGAACCTTCATCTCTGGACGATTTCCGGCTGTCCCCACAGCGCCATGTCGGCGCGGATATCGCCTTTCTCAGGCTGGCCGCTGCGCGTGTTGAAGATGAGATCGATCTCCTCACCGGCGTAGGCTGAGAGGTCGACCATCACCGGAATCCATTTACGGTCGCCGCTGTTGGCAAACGGATGCACGTGCTGGCTGAACAGCTGTTCGTAGGCACGGCCGTCGGACACGCCGACGAAAAAGAGAACGCCATCGCCTTCCTGCGTCCACGCTTCAGGCTTCAATGCCACGTTCACGCTCAGCCACCCATCGTCGGGCACCGCTGCGTGCCAGGTGATCCTCGTGCCGACGGTCGGTGCAACAGCCACGGCTTTCTTCGTTTCGCCGTTGAGCGTTGCATCGACGATCGAGTAAAGCGTGGGGTCTTCAGGCTGTTTCTTGGCCTGGCCGAATCCATCGATCAGGCGGAGCGTGCTGGCCGGCGCGCTGCGCCGGAAGAGCCACCAGCCCGCCGCCAGAACGACGACGATGACGACGGCGATCAATAGTGCGCGATTACCCTTCATATCGGATTTTCGTCCTCCGGAAAACCTTCAATCTACCACAGGACCCGGCCATCCCCGGCTCAGTGACTCCGCCGACTCTTCACCGCCGCGCGCGTTTCGCGATCGGCTTCGCGGCGCTTGATCGTTTCACGTTTGTCGTGCGCTTTCTTGCCCTTGGCCAGGCCGATTGCCACCTTTACGTAGCCGTTGCGAAAGTACATGCGCGTGGGCACCAGCGTCATCCCACGCTCGACCGTCTTGCCGATCAGCTTGCGGATCTCCGACCGGCGCAGCAGCAGCTTGCGCCGGCGCGTCGGCTCGTGATTCGCATATCCGCGGTGACTGTACTGGTTGATGTGGATGTTGTAGATCCACACCTCACCCCCTTCGACGCGGGCGAAGCTGTCCCGCAGGTTGACGTTGCCTTCGCGGATCGACTTGACTTCCGTGCCGAGCAGGGCGACGCCAGCCTCGAACGTCTCGAGGATGTGGTAGTCGTGAAACGCCTTGCGGTTTTCGGCGATGTTCTTTTGCGCTTCTTCGCGTGCGGTCTTCATCGTACCCAGTGCGTGATGCTCATGCGTCCGATTTGCTCGCTGCTTTGAATCCTCAGCCCCGGCAGTGTGATGGCGCGCTCCGGATCGCGGGAGACGAGCAGCGCGCCGGACAGACGCTGGTTCGTCAGCATCGCTCCCAGCGCGCGGGCGGTATCCGGCGAATCGGCGAGAAGAATGATCTTACGGTAATACAGCGGAAAGAGCAGCTGCGCCGTGTGGACCTCGTCGGCGATCACGATCCGTTCCCGGGAGTCGGCAACCGCGAGAATGACCGACGAGTCGTCGCGGTTCCGCATGTAGTAGGCCACGGTAGTCGCGTAGGTGTGCATGACGAGGGTCATGACGACCAGCAGGACGCCTAGCCGGCCCAGCCAGCGATCGGTGCCCTGGTTGGCGCGCAGGTAGTCGACAATGCGGACGATTGCCGGAACGGTGAGAACGGGCAGCAACGGCAGCAGCAAACGCGGCCCGAGACCTTTACCGCCCGTTGTATCGACCCCGGCAAACGCCAGAGCGAGATACGCCGCCATCGTGATGAGCGCAAGGCGAGCGACGAGCTCGCCACGTGCGTGCGGCTCCTGCCCATGTCCGAGTGGCGCGGGAAACAGGGCGAATACCAGGTACGGTGCGACCCGAAGCAGTCCTGCCAGCCACTTGGGCGCAGTCACCAGTTCGTAGAAATCCTGCGCCACCAACCACAGCACCGCGCCGAGCCAGACCAGCAAGCCCATCGATGACTGCGCTCGCCAGCGGAGGAAGAGTGCCAGGGCGAGGCCGCCGGAATACAGCGCGATCAGACCGTCGCGGCCGTAGCCGAGCAGCCAATACTGGATGACGGTGCCATACCGCTCACGGAAGGTCATGGGGTGCAGCACGGGGACGTCGATGTTGGCCGCATTCGTCGTCTGCAGGGCGCGCTGCAGGATGTGCACGGCATGTCGCAGATGCGCAGCGGCGGGCCTGTCGAACCAGAACACCTCGATGGCCGCCGCCGCGGCCAGTGCTGTCAGGGCGCCGGCAGCCATCAGCAGAATCGGCCGCGTCTCCTTGCGGTGCATCCAGATCGCGACGGCCACCCCCGGCGCCAGGAGAATCACCTCATCGCGCAGCGCCGCTCCAACGCCAAGCGAAAGGCCGGCAGCAAATATCGCGTACGGGCCAGTCCGCGTCAGAGCGGCCATGAAGGCCGCGATCCCTGCAGCCATTCCCGCAGCGTGATGCCAGCCGGAAACGGCGTAGAACCAGAGCGGGCTGGCCAGGCCGAGCGCGACGACCACGGGAACTTGTGCGTGCGGCGGCGCCACACGCAGCGAGCAGAGGAGCACCAGCCACCCGGCGATGACGGAAATCGCTATCATCCCCCGCAGTCCGAGCGCACTCACACCCACCGCCTGAAGTACTGCCGACGCTGGAGGGAAGATCGACTGCGTCGAACCGCCCGTGGTCATGACGAAGGGGGCACGGATCGGGAAAAAACGGCGGTCTGGATCGAGAAATTCTCCGGGATACGGGATGTCCAGGCTGCGCAATCGATGATCGATGATCGCCTGTGCCTGCACGTACTGCACCCCGATATCCCCCGAGTAGACGCTTTCGGGGACGAGGACGAAGAGCCCGAGTACAGCGTAGTAGAGGCCGATGGCGCCAGCGAGAATGACGGCGGTCCGCTCTGGGGCGCGCCGGGTCATTTCACTGCGTATTGCGTCAGTCGCACGGCAAGCTTCACGGCTTCGATCAGACTCGACGGATCGGCGATGTTCCGTCCGGCAATGTCGAATGCAGTGCCGTGGTCAACCGACGTCCGGATGATCGGCAGCCCCAGGGTAACGTTCACGGCGCGGCCGAATGCCGCCATCTTCACCGGAATCAAGCCCTGATCGTGGTAGCAGGCGACGACGGCGTCGAACTCACCACGCATGGCGCGCAGAAAGATCGTGTCCGCGGGAAACGGCCCGTCGACGAGAATTCCGCGCTCGCGACAGGCCTGCAGCGCCGGCCGCACGACCTCGTCTTCCTCGTGGCCGATCACCCCGTGCTCTCCGGCATGCGGGTTCAAGCCGCACACGGCAAGACGCGGCGACGGTCGTCCAAACCGCGGCAGCTCGGCGGCAGTGAGCACCACGACCTCCTCCAACCTCGCGCGGGTCAGCTCCTGCGGCACGCGGGCGAGCGGAATATGGACGGTTGCCAGGACGACGCAGAGCTGGTCGGCGTAGAACATCATGGCCACGTTCGTCGCGCCGGTGAGATGAGCCAGTAGCTCCGTGTGGCCTCGCCACGGAATATTCGCCGCGGCAAACGCTTCCTTGTTGATTGGCGCCGTAACGACGGCGGCGATCGTTTCCGCCGTCGCATCTTCGACAGCCTTGACGATGGCCTGGTAGGCGGCGGCTCCGGCTGCCGCGGACAGCTGACCCGGAACAAATGAGCTCAGTTCGCGATCGCTGTTCGGTCCGTAGAGGACCGGCTCGCAGAGGGAGAGAACGTCGGGATGCGCCGCAGCCTTCCGCGCGATCTCAGGACCGATGCCGGCGGGATCGCCGACCGTGATGCCAACTCGGGGCCGCATGCTCACGCGGAGCTATCTTCCACAGCTCCCGCACCCCCCGCTGCCGCACGAGCCGCACCCCCCGGCCGGTCCGGTGGGATTGCTGCACGATCCGCATCCGCCCTCATCTCCACAGCCGCCGTGTTTGACGCCTTTTGCATTCGGCAATTCGTAGCGGAGGCAGCACTTCAGCCGGCCGCACATGCCGGAGAGCTTCGATGGATTGAGGCTCAGGTTCTGCTGCTTGGCCATCTTGATGGAGATGGGCTCGAACGAATTCAGCCAGGTGGTGCAGCACAGCGGACGTCCGCACGAGCCATACCCGCCGAGCATCCGTGCCTCGTCGCGCACACCGATCTGACGCATCTCGATCCGGGTACGGAAGTGCGCCGCCAGATCACGCACGAGCTCACGAAAATCGACCCGGCCCTCGGCCGTGTAATAGAAGATCAGGCGCGAGCCATCGAACAGCTGCTCGACGCGCGCGAGCTTCATCGCGATGTTGCGTTCCTTGATCTTGAGCAGGCAGATGCGGTGCGCTTCCTGCTCGCGGTGCTGGTGCTTCAGCCTGGTGACGACGTCTTCGTGTGTGGCGCGCCTCACGACCCGCGCGGGACCATCGGCCGGCGGGCACTTCTTCTCGGCGATCGCCGGGATGGCACGGGTCACCGTACCGACGGCGGGCCCCTCGCCGGTCTGAACGACCACCTGATCGCCATGGAGATAAGGGACGCGTTCGGGAATGGCCGGTTCGTCGAGCGCCAGCTCCGGAAGGAGAAACGTGTAGGTACGACCCGCGGGGGAAAACTTGACGCTGATGAACGAACGATCACCGGCTGTCATTGTCAGCCTCTATATAGGCGATGCGAACGCGTCTCAACGTCGCGGTAGGCCCGACCTACCGAAACCTAGATCTGCAACGCGACCCAGTCCGCGACGATCTTGGGACTGGCGTTACGTTCGAGCGCCTCGAGCGCCCGGTCGATCGCCGAAAACGCGCGGAGCGTGCGGTCGCCGTCGAACGACTTCATCAGCCGCGACAGCAGCGGCTTGAGATCGGCGTTGGCGAGACCACGCTCATCCGCGCGAGAAAGCAGAACTCCGAGATCACGCAACAGGGACGCGGCCGCGCGCAGCCGTCGCCTCACTTCATCGCGATCGCCACTGCCGCCGGTCAGCGCTCGTGCGCTGTCGAGGCGGCTGCGCGGATCCACGCGCGAGCCGACGCCGGTCAGCAGCGTGGCCGCGGCGTCGCGCGCGGTCGCAAACTCCTCCGAACCGCCCTCGAGCGCCCGGCCGATGCTGCCGTCGGCGGCAGCGGCGGCGGCGTGCGCCTCGGCCGCCGAGTACTCGTGGTTCGCCTCGAGCACGGCCGCGATCTCCGACGGGGCGAGCATCCCGAAACGCAGCCGTTGGCACCGGGATCGCACCGTCGGCAGGAGGACATCGGGACGCGCCGTGACCAGCACGAACGTCGAACCGGCCGGTGGCTCCTCCAAGGTCTTCAACATCGCATTCTGCGCTTCCGGAACCATCGCATCCGCATTATCGACAACGACGACGCGGCGCTTGCCCTCGAACGGGCGGTAGGCCGAGCGGTCGATGGCATCGCGGACCTGCTCGATCCGGATGGAGCCGGTTTCGCCCGGTTCGATGAGCAGCACATCGGGATGAACCCCGCGTGCGATTCGTGAGCAGGATGCGCACACGCCGCAGGCATCGAGTCCGGCTGGCGCCGGACAGTTCACGAACTGCGCGAGCGCGATCGCCGCATGCCGTTTTCCGACGCCCTCGGGCCCGGCGAAAATGAGACTCGGCGGCAGAGAGCCGCGCGACGCCGCGCCCGCAGTGAGCTCGAGCAGCCGGCGATGGCCCGTAAGATCGCGGAATGGCATGGGACTGCCGGAATCCTACCATGTAGGTCCGCCTTCGCTTCGCTAACTTCCGAAGCTTCGGCGCGAAAAGTCCGGCGTTTTGGCGTCAGGCCGTACTGGGGACAAGCGATTACCGTGGCGACTCGGGGGAATCTCCGCCAGGTTTCTTGCGCTCTTCCGACTTCTTCTCTTTGTCTCTGTCTTTGTCCTTGCCGACGCCAAACACTTTGGACCAGAATCCCCGCTTCTTCTTCGGCTCCTCGGTCGTGATGTCTTCCTTCGCGTTGTCGGGCGCAGAGGCCTTGGGCGTAGCGCCGACGGGCGGTGCCGGCGTCGTGCCAGTCGTCCCGGGCGCGGTCGGGATGCCGGCCTGGTCCGTGGAGACGGGCGTTCCGTGGTTGTCCTTTCCGAAGATCCCCGCGAGTCGATCGAGGAACGACGGCGATTCGTGGATCGGGCAGGTCTCCGACGGCTGGGTTCCCTTGACGAAATACTCCGTGTAGATCATCGAGCGGGTCTCGACCAACCCCTCCCGATTGACCACTTGCACGTCGTTGCATCCGCTGCTCGGAAGCAGCCCCGACACCCGGCATACGTTCAGCGCCGGTAATCGTCGACGGCCGTGCCAGCCATTCCGACTTGTCACCCTCTGTCGCCACCTTCATGAAGTTGCCCCAGATGGGGACTGCCAGCTCGCCGGCGTAGCCGTTTCGGATGATCGTCTTCGGCTGATCGAAACCCAGCCACACGCCCGTGACGAGATGCGGCGTGAAGCCCACGAACCAGGCATCCACGTATTCGTTGGTGGTCCCGGTCTTCCCTGCCGCCGGTAATGTGAACCCGCTCTGTCGTGCCCGGTAAGCGGTGCCGGCGTTGATCACGTCCGAGAGCATGCTCGACATCAGGAACGCCGTGTTCTCGCTGATCGCGTGCTCCGCCTTCCCGCTGTCGTTGTAGAGCACGTTGCCGTCGCTGTCTTCGACGCGGCGAATGAACGTTGGCTGACGCACCCACCCGCCGTTGGCAAACGCGCCATAGGCTGCGGTCAAGGCGATGAGGGTCACGTCACTGGCGCCGAGTGCGAGCGAAGGAACGCTCGGAGGTGTGCCGACGTTGAGCTTCTTGGCGTAGTCGACGGCCTTCGGAATTCCCACGGTATTGAGCAGTTGAACGGCCGCGCGATTGCTCGACGTGCGCAGGGCCGTGCGCAGTGTCATCGAGGTGGCGTCTGAATGCTCGTCCTCCGGCATCCACTCACCCTGCGCGGTCAGGATCGGATCGTTCAGTCCGGTGATGACGGATGCCGGCGACATGCCCGCCTCGAGGGCGGCCGCAAACACGAACGGCTTGAACGCGGATCCCGATTGCCGCTTCGCCTGCACCGCCCGATTGAAGCGGCTCTCGTCGAAGTCGCGCCCGCCGACGAGCGCCCGGACGTACCCGTTCGTCGGGTCGAATGCCACGAGTGCACCCTGCAGGTAATCGGGCGCGCCGTTCTCTTTTTCCGATCCGGAGGCGCTCTTCTCCGAGACCATGCTCGCTCGAGGCTCGTACTTGTATCCCTGACGCCGCTCGATGTCCTGCAGTCCCTTTTCGACGATCCGCTCCGCGGCGGCCTGGAGCTCGGGATCGATGGTCGTCGACACGCGCAAGCCACCCTGGTAGACCCGCTGCCACCCGAAACGCTCGACGAGCTCGCGACGGACGTGTTCTTTGAAGTAGAGGCCCGAGGTTTCTTTGATCTCGAGCGCGTTGGCGAGCCGCAGCGGCACCTTCCGCGCGCTATCCGCCGTCGCCTGATCGATCGCCCCCGACGCCACCATCGTCTGCAGAACAACAGCACGGCGGGCCAAGGCGCGATCGCGATTGACGGTGGGGGCGTAGCTGGAAGGCGATTGGATCAGGCCGGCAAGGAGCGCCGCTTCGTCCACGGTCAAGTCGCTGGCAGTCTTCGCCAGATACCCGCGCGCCGCGGCTTCGAAGCCGTAAAGCCCGTCACCGAGGTAGACCTTGTTCAGGTAGAGCTCGAGGATCTCTCGCTTGTTGTAAAGGCTCTCGATATAAGCGGCGACGATGACCTCTTTCAACTTGCGGCGATAGCTCTTGTCGCGGGTCAGGAAGCTCTGCCGGGCGAGCTGCTGGGTGATGGTGCTGCCCCCTTGAGCCCGCCGCCCTTCCTCTAATATTGGCCAGCACCGCCCCGCCGACGCGAATCGCGTCGACGCCGGAGTGCTCGTAGAACCGCTGATCCTCGACCGAGATGACGGCCTTGATCAGGTTCGGCGAGATCTTTTCGAGCGGAACCTCGATGCGTTGTTCCTTGAAGATCGTAAAGACCGGTCGGTCTTTGGCGTCATAGATTGTGGTCGACTGGGCCATGTCGCCGAGCCCGCGGATGGCATCCCGCCCGGGCAGCCCAGCCGTTATATCCACCGTGAGCCACGCCAATATCGCGACGGTAAGGAGCGATCCAACCGCCAGCGCGCCCGTCAGCGCCAGGAGTACACGCGGACGACCGGCAAGGAGCGAAGAGATTCGTTGGAGGTAACGACGCACGATTTCTGAGCACGCAAGATGCGCGCCTGATATGCAGTGTGAGCGAGATGGCCGCGTCCGCGCAAGTCTTGAATGGATAACCGCTTCCTGCCCGCGCGTTTGCGCGATTCGTCCCTGGAGGCAGTCGTCAGGCACGCACGCGATGCCTGACGCCGCGTGAAACGACGGCAGGGCTACTCGAACACCTCAGTTACGCAACACTACGGCCGACGGTCAGCGAATCCGGAACGGCACCATCCGTTCCACGCGTTCCACCCCTTTCTCCGCCTGGATGGCAATCACGAAGTCGCCGCGTGAGATGGAGGACGCTGTGAGATCGATCTGGTAAACGCCTGGCGTGGCTTGCTCTACCGGAAGCGCGGAGAGGACCGCGCCGCGTGTACCGAGCAACCGCGCCGACACGACGCACCCGTCAGTGGCGGTGCCGTAGAGGGTGACACGCACGCGCAGCCGATCGCTCCGTTCGAAATCGCGGGCGGCGTAAACCGGTGGCATCGCCTCAGACTGAAGAACGCGCAGTTCGACGGGGTTGCGGGCGCGGAACATCACGGGCGTGGTCAGGCCGATCGTTGTCAGCTCTACTTGCGGCACGATCAGCGTCCGCGTTTCGCGGTCGATGATCTCCCCTTCGGAGTCACGCGCCGAAACATTGACCGTGAGCGAGCCGGCCGGCGCACGAAACGTCTGCCCGCGCGCCTCGATCAATCCTGAGTAGACGGGCACCGATCCGGCGGTCGCGACGATGTCGACACTGTCCGCGGTGCGGCCACCGATGGCCATGCGCGGAGCCCAGGCGATCGTGACATCCCCTCCGTTTTCGGCCGCCGGCGTCACACCCATCCAGAGGTCGAGCGCACGACGAACGTTTGCCATCGGCAGGTCGGCGAGCGCTTTCGCCACGGCGGGCGGAGCCGCGACCGCCGCGGCGGCGGCGCGGGCACGTGCCATTTCCCCCGCCCGCGGCGCCCAATACCCGGCTCGCGCGCGCACCTCCATCCCGTCGCGCTTCACACGAACCTTGATTTGGTGAAACCGCCCATCCATCGGGCTGTTCGCCGCGTCGTAGCCAAGAAGGTAGTAGGCACTGGCCTGACGGACGATGCGCCGGAGGGGTGCGTCGAGATCGTTCGTGGTCACCGGATCCGCGCCGGTGTTGTACGCCAGCGACAGCAGCACATCGGATGGCCGGAAAGCCGGACCGCGGCCTACCTGCAGGCCGCGCGGATCGACGGTTACGACCGCCGTGTTCGTGTCGTTCGCCGTGCGGGTCAAATCGTCGAGGATCTTCGCCGTCGCCTCGCGCAGCGGACCCAGGGTCTCGCTGATCAGGATGAGTGTCTTGCGTCCCTCGCGCAGTGAGCCGAGATGCAGCAACGCGCCGCGTATCGCGGACGCGGTGATTTGCGCGCGGATCGACTCGATGTCGCGCATCTGCTGCAGATGCCCCTCCTCCATCGCGCTCCTGGGCGGGACGTAGATGCCGCGGCGGCCTTGCAGCTGGTGCACGTGATTGGCGAGCTCGCGGCGATCACGCGTGAAGCGGATCGAATCGAGCGTCGTGAGCGGATCCATGAAGGCGACGAGATCGGTGGGGCCAAACGCGCCGAGCACGAAGCTCGTCAGCTGCTCCCGCGCCCGCAAGGAAGGAACGAACTGTCCGATGTGATACTCGTCCCAGAACAACAGGAAGACACGCACATCGTCTCGCGCGGCTTCGGCGGCGGCGTGTTCCCGGGATCGAATGGGAAGCGAGAGATCGTCGGTCGGCTGTCCGTTGACTTCGAGGAGCTTGAACGAGGTGATGGGCTGCGAAACTCCATCCTCCTTCACTTCGAAGTCTTCGGCGGTGAGGTCCTTGATCGGCTCACCGTGTCGATCCGTGACGTTCACGTCGACGCGAACGAGATTGGTCCCGGTTCGGAAAGGCGGCTGTTGCGGCGCCGGCTCCTGCGCCGCAACGGCGACCGCACAGACGGCGAGGAATAGGGCAATCCGGAATCGCATGGCCGTTTCGCCCGATCGTACCACCCCCCAGGGTCGGGATGGTCAGATCTTGTTTCTTGCACGTTTGTGTCGGCGACACAACGTGCAAGAAACAAGATCTGACCCCACCTCTTAGCGCGAGGCGTCGTGTTCCGGCCGGCGATGGGGGCCCTCAGCCAGCCGCTCGCGCGCTTTCGCGCGCTGTTCGGCGGTCAACACGCCGGCGATTTTTCGTTGCAGCGCGATTTGACGCGCTACCTCATCGCCCTGCGCCTGAACCAGCTGCTGTCTCAGGGTCTCGATCTTCTGGTCGTCTGGGCTATCCGCCAGAAGCTCGGCTTCGAGCTGGCGATGCAGGATCACGACCGCAGGCGGCCCCTCGCGCGAGGCGCGGTCCTCCTCCACGATCGACTGGATCTGCTTGCGCTGCTCGTCGGTGAGGTCCGCCAACCGCGCCAGAGCGCCAAGCCGTGGACCACCGAACCCGGGCCCGCCAGGTCCCCTCCCGCGCGGCCCGCCACCCTGGGCACTGGCTATCGAGAAAGCAGCCACGGCCACCAGCACCGCGACAACGCCACTGAATACCGTCTTCTTCATGTCTACCTCCCTTGCCTTAATAGACCGGCACTGTGTGGCGTAGCCATGGCTGAACTATGACAAAACGATGAACTGCTGAGCGCCGCCACAATCTGACGTCGGACGACGGCTACACTGAAGATGAACCCATGGAGATGGATACCGAAGGATCCCCCGGCGCGCGCATCCTCGTGGTTGAAGACGACGAGCACATCCGTGAGCTGGTCGAACTGCATCTCGGACTCGAAGGACATTCGGCCGCTGCCGTCGCCGATGGAACCGAGGCCCTGGCGATTGCTCGGGCCGAGCCATTCGATCTCTTGATCCTCGACGTGATGCTGCCCGGGCTGGACGGGGTCACCCTCTGCCGCGCCATCCGACGGGAGTCGCGCAACGCCGATGCGCCAATCCTGATGCTGACGGCACGCCGTGAGGAATCGGACAAGGTGCTGGGACTCGACAGTGGCGCCGACGACTACCTGACGAAACCATTCGGCGTCCGTGAGCTCGTGGCGCGCGTTCGCGCGCTGCTGCGAAGGCGCAGGAGCGCCGCCGGTCCGCACGCGCCGGCAGTCACCGCCGGCGCGCTCACCATCGAGCCGGCGCGGCGGCAGGCGCGCGTCGACAACCGCGAGATCGAGCTCACGGCGCACGAGTTCGATCTGCTCTACCTGCTCGCCACGAATCGCGGGATCGTCTTCACGCGCGAGTCGCTCGTCCAACGGGTGTGGGGCGACGATCTGCACGTCACCGAGCGCAGCGTGGATTCACTCGTGAAGCGTGTCCGCCGCAAGATCGAGGCGGACCAGGCCAATCCCAAGTTCATCGTCACCGTCTGGGGAGCGGGTTACAAATTCGCTGATGCGTAGTCGCTTGCCGCTTGTCAGTCGTTCGGCGCTAGTCGTTAGTCGTCGTTAGTCATCTTCAAGAAATGCAGTTCTTCCGCAGCTTGTATTGGCGCATCGCCGTCGGCTTCGTTGCCCTGCTCGCAGCGTTGCTGATCGTGCAGGCCCTGCTCTTCCTCTGGCTGACGGGACGCTTCGTCAGCTCGGCGTCGAGCCGGACGCCGCAGCAGCTGGCCGATCAGGTTGCGCGTGAGCTCTCGGATGCGCTGGCCGAGAATTCCGCCTTGGATATCCAGGCACACGTGCGCGAGCATTTCGGCGATGTGGCGCAGCCGTTTGCCGTTGTGATGCGGGACGGCAGGCGCGCCTATAACCGGCCTGGGGTTTTGCCGCGGGGATACCCCGATGGGCCGGGTGGAGTGTTCGGGCCGCGTGGTCCTGGCGGACCGCGGCGGGATGGAGCGGCCGACGCCGATGGCGGCGGGCCGCCGCCGGACGGTGCCCACGTCGGGGATCCGGATCGTCGTCCCGAATGGCGCGATCGACCGCGTCCGGGCGAACCCGGCGCTCCGCCGCCCGACGGCGCACGCCCACGTGGTCGGGGCGGGCCGGGCCGTCAGATCATGGCGCCGATCGTCCTCGACGGCAGCCAGATCGGCTTCGTCGCGGTGCCGGCCGCGCCTCCGCCTGTGTCGGTGCTCCTCTGGGAGCTGGGTCCCACCCTCACATGGTCGGGACTCGGGCTGCTGGTCGTGGGAGCGGTGCTCGCGTCAGTCTTGATCTTCGGACCCGCGCACAAGCGACTGCGATCCCTGGGCGAAGCGACGAAAGCGATCGGCGAAGGAAGGACCGAGGTTCGCGCGAGCGAAGCGGGAGGCGACGAAGTGACGGCGCTCGCTCAGGCGTTCAACAAGATGGCTTCCGACCTCGAGACACGCGCCAGTGCGCTTGCGGCATCGGACGAGGCGCGACGGCAGCTGCTCGCCGATGTCTCGCACGAATTGATGACGCCGCTCACGGCCATCCGCGGGTATGTGCAGACGCTGGCGATGCCGCACGCCACGGCCGATGAGTCCGCACGAGCAGCGCTACCTGAGCATCATCGATCAGGAAACCTACAAGCTCGAGACGATCATCGGAGATCTGCTCGATCTCGCGCGCCTCGAAGGTGGCGGCGGCGAGCTCGTTCTGGAGAAGGTGCCGGTCACCGAGCTCTTTCGTCGCGTGCTGGATCGACACGGCCGGGAGATCCATGATCGCGGGCTGAGCATGGTCACGACCGTGACCCCCGATGATCTTCACGTGCGAGGCGACGCCAACCGCCTGGAGCAGGTTCTCCAGAACATTGCCGCCAACGCCATCCGCCACACGCCTCGCGGTGGGCGGATCGAACTGACCGCCGAGCACCGGGAGGACTTCGTTCGCATTGCAGTACGCGACACCGGTTCTGGTATACCGGAAGAGCACCTGCCACACGTCTTCGATCGCTTCTACAAAGCCGATCGATCGCGGACGCACGTCTCGCCCGCAGCTGGCGACCGATCGTCGCGCGCGACGACACCCGGCGGCAGTGGTCTCGGCCTGTCCATCGTCCGTGCGATCGTGCGGCGGCATGGTGGTACGGTTTCCGCGCATAATGTGCCGGAAGGTGGCGCGCTGTTCGAGGTCTTGCTGCCTGTTGAGAAAGGAACACGGTAGGCCCGAGCTTCAGCTCGGGCGTGCGCGCCCGGCCTGAAGGCCGGGCCTACGCTGCTAAATGAAACCTCTCACCCTCGATCCCGGCGAGTTCACCTACACGCGCTCCGTGCAATTCGCTGAGACCGACCTCGCAGGGATCGTGCATTTCAGTGCCTACTTCCGCTATATGGAAGAAGCCGAGCACGCACTCTGGCGCGCTGCGGGTCTCAGCGTCGCCCGTGATGGACTGCACTGGCCACGTGTCGCGGCCTACTGTGATTACATGAACCCGCTGCGCTTCGAGGATGAAGTCACGGTCAAGGTGCGCGCCGGTTTCGGCCGGCGGCGGATCCAGTACGGATTCGAAATCCGGCGCGCCGACACCGTCGCGGCAACCGGCGCGATCACGACCGTGTGCACGCGCGCCAACGCCGCCGGGACACTCGAATCGATCGAGATCCCTCAGGGGCTCGTCGATCGCTTACGCGGTGCGCTGCGATGAGTGCGGCCTGTCGGCTGCGGCGTCCGTCGGCGGTCTTGGGGCGCCCGTTCTGCGCCTTGATGCGGCGCAGAACGTCCTGAAATCGCGGAAGTGAACGCAGCGGATCGAGAGCGGGATCCACAACCGAGAGCGGCATCGAAGGGCGCCCTCGGAGACGCGGCGAGCGAGCAGCTCCAGATGCGCTGCCTGTGATCGCCGGTCGCGGCATACCACCGAACGAGCGGTCCCGCCGGGCAGCGGCTGTCGAGCCTTGAGCTGCGTCGATAAAACCCGCGGCACGTTGCCGGTCGCCACTACGCGCACTACGCGATCGCCAACGTCGCCAGCATCTCGGCGATTCTCGGCTGCGACTGGCTCTCGACGACACCAATCGCTTCCTTGGGTCTTCCTGCCGCAATCAGCGCCCGGCCGAGAATGTCTCGGGCGAGCGGGAGGTGCGGAGCGAGCTCGAGGGCCCGCCGCTCTTCCGAAACAGCGGCTCGAAGCGGCGGCCGTAGTAGTGCACGAGACCCAGCGTCTGGCGCATGGCGCCGGACAACGGATCCAGCGTCACCGCCTCTTTCGCGTGTCGAACAGCGTCAGCATCGCGGTCATCCTCGGCGAGCAGCAGCGCGTACCACTGATGCGCGGTGGCATAACCCGGGTTCAATTCCAGCGCGCGCTGGAACTCACGTTCCGCACCCGCCACGTCGCGGTCCACTCGCTGCAGAACTCCGGCGAGCGACGTGTGCGCCTCGGCCAGCCCTTCATCCAATTCCAGGGCGCGCTGCGCCGCGGCCCGGGCCTTCGCCGGCGCATCCGGAATCGTCGTCGGATCGCCGGACATCGGACCGCCGGACAGCTGATACACGTCGGCAAGCCCGGCATGTGCCAGCGCGAAGCTGGGGTCCTGCCGAATGGCCTCCTCGAAGTAACGTTGCGCCTCGGCGAATCCTTGCGGCGTGCGATCGGTCCACGCGTGCCGTCCGCGCAGATACAAGTCGTAAGCCGCCGGGTTGACCGCCCTGCTCGCCCGCAGACGTGAGCGTTGCGCCGCGGCAACTCCCTTCACCTCACCGACAATCGCCGCGGCAACCTCGGCCTGCAAACCAAAGATGTCCCGCGATGGTACGGTCGTAGGTGCGCGCCCAGATGTGCTCGTCACGGTCGGCGTCGATGAGCTGCGCGGTGATCCGGATCCGATCGCCCGATCGAGCGACCGAGCCCTCGACGATCAATCCGACGCCCAGTTCCTGCGCCACTTGGGGTACCGGCTTCGGACTGCGTCTTGTCCAGCATCGAGGATGTACGTGAGATGACACGCAGGCCTTTGACCTGGGCGAGGTCTGCAATCAACGCTTCGGTCATCCCGTCGGCGAAGTATTCCTGCCCGGGATCTCCGGACAAGTTCTGCAGGGGAAGAACGGCGATGGTCGGAACATCGCCGCTCCGCGAGACGCTGCGCACGGCGGTCGAGCCTCCAGCATCTCGTGAAGCGGCATCTCTGGCTGGTGCGTTCGATCGGCTGACGAAATAGACACCGAGGACGATCGTCGCCGCGGCACCGACAATCTGTGCCACGATTCGTCCGACGAACGAGATCCACGCGTCCCGGGCCTTTTTCTTCTTCTTCTTTTTTTCCTTGTCTAGGTTTACTCTCGACGGAAGGCTCTGCCGCAGCCGCACTGCCGTCACGGCTTTCGGGGGGCTGCGCGCCTTGGAGCGTAGACGGTGCCGGCCGGGGCGTGCCGTTGTCAATCGCCACGGCGGCCATTATCACCTACGAATCGATGCCGGTCTGATCGCCCCAATTAGCGGCCGAACTGCAGGGCGATGCTTCCGCTGAGCCCTCGAAGACGGTCGTCCAGCAGGTCGGAGCCGGCGATGAACCGGTATCCGACGCCGGCGTCCACGCCCAGCCAGTTCGTGATTTTCCAGACCGCATTCACCTGGGGCTCTGCGACAAAGAAATTGTCTTCGAACGCCACGAGGGTCGACTGATTGAATCCGCGTCGGTTACCCGGCGTACGTCCGCCTGTGCCGAATCGGATCTGCTCGCCAACCAGCACGGCATACGTGTCGGACAACGTGGCGTTGCCGAAGCCGAGCAGGGTGCGCGCGCCGAACGCCAGCTTCCGATCGGCGTGTGCCACGACCCCGATAATCGGCCCCCCGTACGCCACCTTGAAATCATCGTCGCGGTTGGCCAGCCAATAGCCTCCACCGCCGATGAAGATCGTGCGGTCGTGCAACCACCCGGCATAGACACCTGCCAGCGTGGCCGAACGGTCGTTGACCTCCGTAAATCTGACGTCGGGAGCCACGACGAAGCTTGTGCTGATGGTCTCGACCCGCAGCCGTGATGTCGGCGGCGTCGGATCCTGCTGGGCCGCCGACGAGCGTGGCAGGAGAACGAGTGTTCCGAGCAACAGACTGAAGCCTAGAGCGCGCATCATCATCAGCGACCTTCCTGCCGCGACAAGCTGACATTGAGCGGCACGGTTTCCCCGCGCAGCAGGCGGATTGACGTCGAGTAGGTCCGGTATCCCTCTTTGCGAATCTCGATTCGGTGCTCCCCTTCGCCGAGCTGCACGATCAGGCGATCGCCGCCTTGCGGCGTATCCCACCGCTCTCCGTCGATCACCACTTCGGCATCGGACGGCTGCACGCGAATGGCGACGCTGCCGAAGTCCGCCGCCGGAGCGCGGTCCCGCCGCCTCGATGGCTGCCCCTGCGGCGTTTCATCTGGCGGATAGGGCCGCTGCGGAGCTGTCTGACGGGCGCCTTCCGGCGGAGTGGGCCTCGGCTCCTGCGCCTCGCCCGCCGGCAACGGTTCCATGACCGAGCTGAGCTTCAGCGTGGCACCCGGTCGGAACAGCACCTTCTCCCGAATGGTGCGATACCCCGGGAGGTAGATCTGAATTTCATGTTCGCCGTAGGGAAGGTGGAGGCGCTGCATCCAGCCGTCGAAATCATCGACGGTGCCGACGAGGTAGCCGTCGACGTAGACCTCCGCCTCGCGCGGCTTGATCTCGATTCGAGCCGATCCGGTGGGGTCGTATCCATACCCATACGGTGGGTAGGACTGGCCATAAAAGTCATATGGATACCAGCTGTTCCAGCCGTACCAGCCGGGACCGTACCAGCCGCCGTACCAACCAGCGCCGCCGTACCAACCAGCATAGAAAGGAGAGTAGTAGACCGGATAGTAAGGACGAGCGTAGACGACTCCACGACTTGACGGATGGCGAACGACACGGCGCTGCGCCTCTGCCTCATGTGGCAGAGCGGCAACGGTGACGATACTCATAAGGGACACGGAAACGATTGTCCGGAGCACGAGGGACCTCCGCGGGTAGGCGCTATGTTTGCCCAGCAATTGAAATGCCAGCGGGACCATACGGAAATCTCGATGTTTCAGCGAATTGCGCCGCTTTTTCATCGGCAACCGTCATCTCCGGTGAACATCGTGTGCCGTGCAGGAGACACTGACGGCTGCTGCCATGAATCCCTCGCGTCACGTCCGCGGTGAGTGACATCGCCCTCCAACCATCAATAAGTCTTTGGTACATCTGGTGCACAGGGACCGGGTCGGTTGCGTGAGAAGGAACTTCGCTACAGGGAGTAGAGATGACGGTAACCCTCTGATGGCGATGAGTTTGGCAAGCTCACTGGTCGCGGCTATAATGAGTGGCTCCCCCCTACGCAAACTCCACAGGTAGGTCAAAATCATGCTGCATGTAAGGCGTGCCTCTGTACGCCTCTTACTGTTTGTAATAATTGGACTTGCGACATCCGTCGTGATTGGAACCGCGGCCACGGTCAAGTACCAGTCGGATGCTGAGCTGATTGCCAATGCTTCACGCGTCGTGCGGGCGCGCGTCCTGTCGACACGTAGCGAGAGGGGCCCCGGGGGACGCATCTACACCATAACGACCCTCGAAGTGCTCGAGGACTTCTCCGGCGAGAACGATTCCATCATCGAGGTTCGAGAGCTCGGAGGGCTCGTCGGCAACGATTTCCTCTGGGTCGGCGGCATCGTGCGCTATGCACCGGGCTCGGAGATCGTCGTCTGCCTCGAACGGTCCTCCGCCGGCTGGCTGCGCAGCATCGCCATGGGCTTCTCGAAGTTCGACGTCGATCCCACGGCCGATGGCGATGCGGTGTTACGACGCAACTTGACGAATATCGAAGTGGCAGGCGCGACGGAACCGGCCGGCTCGCCGCGCCTCTCCACGTTTCGCCGGCTTGCCGAGCGCGTGCGCGGCCGGCGCTCGGTGACGCCGCCACGGTCGGCCGATGCGGAATCGCTGATGTCGGCGCAGCAGCCATACACCCTGCTAATATTCCCTATAATGGCCGCGGGGTCGATGGACGGAAGCGGATACCGGGACGCCCGTTCGGTGGTACCTGGACACGTCGGCACCGGCGCCAGTCCCGGGCGACGCCGTGCCTGAACTGCAGACAGCATTATCGGGATGGACGAACCCGCCGCAGGCCTCCATCGTGCTGACCGTGGGCGGTTTCACCGACCAATCAGACACCGTTGGCCCCTGGGAGTCGCTGGGCACCAGCGCCGGCGTCGTCTTCTTCGAAGATCCCGAAGATAACATCAGTGGCAATGTGCTCGCTCTGGGTGGAGGCACCGGATCGTTGGACGATGGCGGCACGGTGAATGGGATGCTGTTCAACCGGTTCCGCAGCGGCTACATCTGGTTCCAGAACGCGGCGGCGCTTTCATCCAATTTCCGGCAGTCGAGGGACTTCACACGAGTCCTCGAACACGAACTCGGACACACCATCGGTCTCGGTCACACCCAGGACAGCGTCGCGAATCCGACGAGCAACATCATGTATCCGTCCTGCTGCGGTCCCTCCACGCCCATCGCACCGGCCATCGGCGCCGACGATCTCGCCGGGCTGACGTTCATCTACCCGGCGTCCGGATGCACCTACGCGCTTTCCTCGAACAGCACGCAGGTACCGGCGCTCGCCAGCAGTTTCAGCGTGACGGTCACGACGCAGGCCGGCTGCGTGTGGAGCGTGACCGGTAATCCGCCGTGGGTCACACCCAATCCGCCCTCGGGCACTGGCAGCGGCACGCTTCAACTGGCAATCGGCACGAACGCGACGACGAGCGGCCGGAGCGTGCTGCTCGCCATCGGCGGTGAGCCTCATACGATTACGCAGGCTGCCTGCACGTGTACCGTGAGCCCGACCTCGGCGTCGGTCTCCCCCGTCGGCGGGAATCGTCACGATTTCTGTGGCAGCGAACTCATGTAACTGGACGTCCTTGAGTCCGGTCGATTGGATCGTCATCACGGAGGGTGCGAGTGGATCTGGAGCCGGCAACGTCACGCTCTCGGTCACTCGCAACATTGGTCCGCCGCGATCGGCTCTGGTGAGGGTGGCGGGACAGTTGGTCAACGTCTCGCAGCCGGATGGAACGAGCACGTCGACAACCGTGGATTTCAACGGCGATGGTCGCGCGGATCTGGTCTGGCACCATCAGGGCGACGGCCGCATTTCCGTCTGGCATATGAACGGCGTATCCATGGTGAGCGGCACGCTCCTCACACCCGACCGCGTGTCGGATACTCATTGGAAGATCGTCGGAGTGTGGGATCCCAACGTCGATGGTCACCCGGATCTGCTCTGGCGTCACGACACCAACGGCAGCCTCGCCAACTGGCGGATGCAAGGCACGACACGCGTTTCGGGGGATCCGCTAAGCCCAGGCGTAGTGGCGGATAACGACTGGCAGATCGCGGCTGTAGCCGACCTCAACCGCGACGGACGCCCGGATTTGGTGTGGCAGCACATCACCGCAGGGCCAGATATCCGCGTGGCTGATGAACGGAACGACACTCATAGACGGCAGGCTGCTGACCCCCTCCACAGTGGACGATACCAATTGGAGAATCGTCGGCAGTGGTGACTTCAACCTCGACGGTAATGCCGATCTCGTCTGGCAGCACCAGACCTCGGGACAGGCGTCAATCTGGTTCATGAACGGCACCGCGCTCGTCAGCGGTACGCTGTTGTCACCTCCGGGCGTCGCGGACACGAACTGGCAAATCCGCGCCGTCACTGATCTCAACTCAGACGGGCAACCTGACCTTGTCTGGCAAAACACTTCAACGGGATATCTCGCAGCATGGCTGATGAACGGTACGTCTATGGTCGAAGGAATCTACCTCTCGCCAGCGCAGGTGGCGGACACCGCATGGCGCATCGTGGGACCGCGGTAGGGCCGCTCCGCGCGCATCCTCTTCACGCTGGCTTGTGCGGCGGTTCCTGCCGGGGCCGCCGCGCAGCACCTCGTCGCCCAGCCGTTTGCCACGGGCCTCAGCTTTCCGACGGCATTTGTCGGCGACCCGACCGCAGCCAATCGCCACTTCGTTGTCGAACAGAACGGGCGCATCCGTGTGCTGGTCAATGGCGTCGTTCAAGCGACGCCCTTCCTCGATCTGACGGCCGCCATCAGCAGCGGGCCGGAACGCGGTCTTCTCGGCATGGCGCTCGATCCGGATTACGCGACGAACCGTCGGTTCTACGTGTACTTCACCAGCGCGGACGATCCGAGCGACCGGCGCGACGACCGGAGATCTGGTCGTCGCCCGCTTCAAGCGTTCGGTCGGCAATCCCCTGCTCGCCGACCCGACTCCCGCTTCGATCTCAAGTGGATCAGCCTCGGCGGCCAGGCCTACATCGAGCACTCGCAGTTCGCGAACCACAATGGCGGATCCCTTGATGTTCGGCCCGGACGGGTATCTCTACATCGGGGTCGGCGACGGCGGCAGCAGCTTCGATCCGTTCAACAGCGGACAGAGCCACGACACGCTGCTCGGCAAGATGCTCCGCATCGATGTCGGTGTTCCGGACGCCGACCCAGTCGGCTACGATGTGCCTGGCGACAACCCGTTCCTCGACAACGATCCCTCCCCTGCCTTCGCCGAGATCTGGGATTTCGGCTTGCGCAACCCGTGGAAATTCAGCTTCGACGATCCCGCGCGCGGCGGCACCGGCGCTCTCTTCATTGCCGACGTCGGTCAGAACCGCTGGGAAGAGATCAACTGGGAGCCGGCTGGCAGCGGCGCGCGCAACTATGGGTGGAGCATCTGGGAAGCTACGCATCCCGTAAGTCGGCCGCCAACACCGACCACCGCCGATGCCTTTCTTCCGCTGACCAGTCCGGTCTACGAGTACTCGCACGTCCCGGGCGAAAGCGCGCTGCAGGGCGCCTCGATCATCGGTGGATTCGTCTACCGCGGAACGAACCTGAGCGCTCTCTGGCGCGGGCGCTATTTCTTTGCAGACTTCGCCGCGCGCCGCGTCTGGTCGGCCGCGGTGAACGACGGAACGGGCGCTCTCTCCGGCATCATCGATCACACCGCGGGCCTCGGCGCGCCGACAGTCAGCAGCTTCGGCGTCGACCAGAGCGGCGAGCTCTACGTCGTCGGCTACGGCGCGACCAATCAGGGCGTCATCTACCGGCTGTGCGAGCTCACCATCACCCGCGGCCAGGACGAATTCTGGAACACCGGCGGTACGGGTACGATCCGCATCGACACTCAGCCCGGGTGCAGCTGGTCGCTGACGATCGATTCGCCGTGGATCCTTCCGCTGTCGGGAACGTCCGGCACGGGCTCGGGAACGGTCGTGTTCCGCGTGCTCCCATCGAACAATGTCGCGCGAAACGGTTCGATCAACTTGTCGGGGCTGCCGATAGACATTTCGCAGAGCAACGAAGCCCCGATTCACGGTGACCTCGACGCCAACGCCAGCGGCGACATCCTCTGGCAGCACACCGACGGTCGTCTGGCCGTCTGGTTCATGAACAACACCATGCTGGTCGATGGCCGGCAGTTCGGTCCGGGCCCGATCGCCGACACCGCCTGGCGGCTGGTCGCTGCTGGAGACTTCGATGGGGACGGCAGCAGAGATGCCGTATTCCAGCACCAGACGGACGGCCGGCTCGCGATATGGATCATGAGTCAGACCGTGCTGCTCTCCGGTGGTCCACTGACGCCGGAACAGGTCCCAGACCTTGACTGGAAGATTCGCGCCGCTGCCGACATCGATCGCGACGGCTGGACTCGATCTGATCTGGCAGCATCAGGGGAACGGGTCGATTGCCGTCTGGCTGATGATCGGCACGCAGCGACGCGATGGGCTCCTGCTGTCGCCTCCCGCAGTCGCTGACACGAACTGGCGCATCATCGGCGCCGGCGATCTGAACGATGACGGTCACGCTGACCTGCTCTGGCAGCATCAAACGAACGGCCTGATGTCTGCCTGGTTCATGAACGGCACCAGCCTGGTCAGTGGCGTGTTGTTGTCGCCTGGCCAGGTGACCGATACCAACTGGAAAATCCGTGCGGTCGCCGACATGAACGGCGATCGCCGGCTCGATCTCATCTGGCATAACCAGTCGTCGGGCATGTTGTCGATCTGGTTGATGAACGGAATCGTTCGGATTGGCGACGGGCTGCACGTGACCCCGGCCGGCGTCGGTGATACGAACTGGCAGATCGTCGGTCCGCGATAGACCGACCCCACGCTCACCGGTTCGTGGCTCCGCCCTCCGCCGACGGAGCCGGAAGCCACGAACCGGCGTTGACAAGACATCAAGGAGCTCGAATGAGTCCTCGAGCGGGCATGAACCCGCGTCGATTGTTTGTCGTGTGTGCGCTCGCAGGCATGATGGTGATGCCCGCACCCGCGCTCGCCCAACTTCGCGCCCAGCCATACGTCTCCGGCCTCAGCTTCCCGGTTGCCTTCATTCCCGATCCGACCAGACCCGGCCGCCACTTCGTCGTCGAGCAAATGGGTCACGTCCGCGTCGTGGTGGACGGCGTGCTGCAGGATAGGGATTTTCTGGATGTCTCGTCGCTCGTGACGCCGCGGACGCCAATCGAGGCCGAGCGCGGCCTGATCGGGATGGTGCTCGCGCCGGACTACGCGACGAGCGGACGTTTTTTCATCGCCTTCACTCGCGAGGGCACGTCGCTGGACGAGCGGGGCGACCTGGTCATCGCGCGCTTCAGGCGCGCGCTGAGTGAACCGCTGTTTGCCGATCCGGCTTCACGCTTCGACCTGCGATGGCACAGCCCGTCAGGCCCCCGGTTCATCGAACACTCGGCGCGGCCGGCGCACAACGGCGGTTCGATGGTTTTTGGCGCGGACGGCTACCTCTACATCGGCCTGGGAGACGGCGGCGGAAACGGCGATCCCGGTGGGAACGCGCAAAATCCGATGGAGCTGAAGGGCAAGATCCTTCGCATCGACGTCAACGTAGCGGACAGCGATCCTCAGGGGTACCGTGTTCCGCTCGACAATCCGTTCCTCGATGGAGTACCGATTGCGGCGCTGCCGGAGATCTGGGCCTTCGGCGTACGCAATCCGTGGCGAGTGGTCTTCGACGAGGCGGCCCTTGGTGGAACGGGCGCACTGATGATCGCTGACGTTGGTCAGGACCGCTGGGAAGAAATCAACTACGAGCCGATCGGCCAGGGAGGACGCAACTACGGGTGGCCGATCCTCGAAGGCACGAACGACTACTTCAATCCCGATGTCCCCGGTTACGTGGCGCCGCCCCCGGCGTTCCTCCCGCTGACCAGCCCGGCCTACGAGTATTTCCACTCGGCCGGCGTGTCGCTGGTCGAAGGCAACTCGGTGACCGGCGGCTATATCTACAGAGGCACCGGTCTGGGCGAGGGGATGCGTGGCCGCTACTTTTTCTCGGATTTTGCGGTCGCGCGCATGTGGTCGGCACAGGTCAACCCGCAGGGCACGACGGCCACTTTTGAGAACATCATCGATCACACGGCTGATGTCGCGCCGGGGCGCCTGAGCAGCTTCGCTGCCGATCCGAACGGCGAGCTGTATCTCGTGAGATACGGCGCTACCGGCCAAGGGGTCGTCCTCCGACTCTGCGCCTTCAACGTCAGTCCGATCGTGACTTCTTTTTCAACGGCTGGCGGTACGGGAACCATCAACGTGACGGCTCCGGCAGGCTGCAGATGGTCCGTGTCCGACGTCGCGTCTGGTCTCGTGCTCCTGTCGAACGGCCAGATGTCCGGCTCCGGCACCGTGCAGTTCCGGGTGCCCGCCTATCAGGCAGATGCCGACCGGGAAGCTACGCTCGCCGTGGCCGGCCAGACGGTTCGGCTGTCGCTTCGTGCGGCGGCGCCGACCGAGGGCGACATCAACGGCGACGGCGCGACCGATCTACTGTGGCAGCATACCGATGGCCGCCTGTCGGCGTGGCTCATGAACGGCACGACGCTGCAGGCCGGTGTTCAGTTCGGACCTGCTGCGCTGCCGGATGTCCGGTGGCGGATGGCCGCGACTGGGGACTTCGACGGCGACGGAAGCGGTGACGTCATCTTCCAGCACGACACCTCGGGCAGCATTGCCGCCTGGCTGATGAGCGGCACGACGCTGCTGGCGGGGGCCGACGTCGGTCAGGTCGCAGAGACCGCGTGGAAGATCCGCGGCGCCGGCGATTTCGATCGCGATGGCTGGCCGGATCTGGTGTGGCAACACGAAGGCGACGGTCGCGTGGCCGTCTGGCTGATGCAGGGCACGTCGCTGCGCGACGGTCGTCTGCTCGAGATGCCCGTCGTTCCCGACCAGAACTGGCGGATCGTAGCCATTGCAGACATGAACGGCGACGCGACAAGCGATCTCGTCTGGCAGAACGGCAGCACTGGTCTGCTCGCGACGTGGCTGATGAACGGGCTGAATTACGTCGATGGTGTGTTGTTGTCACCGTCGAGCGTGGACGACACGAACTGGCGAATCGTCGCAACGGGAGACTTCAACGCCGACGGTCAAGCCGATCTGATTTGGCGCCACCAGACGTCGGGAATGATTGCGGCGTGGCTGATGAACGGCAGCGCGGTCAGCGAGAGCGTGTTCATCACCCCCGACACCGTCGCCGATACTGGTTGGAAGATCGTGGGACCGAAATAGACGCCGAGGTCAGGAGGGATCCTGTTAACCTCCTCCTGCCCTCGATCTTTACTTCAGTTCGAAGCCCGCCCGATTCTCCCGCTTCAGGAAATCGTTCGGGTCCACCACACGCTCGCCTCCGAGGCGCACCATGTTGGTGACCTTCATGTTGGCGCCGTCGTAGTGAATCTTCGAACCGGCGCGAAGCGCGACGATGCCGAGCAGCATGACCTCGGTGAGCTGAGTGGCGTAATCGAATGGGCAGGAGATTTCGGCCTGTCCCCTGATCGCCTCGACCCAGTTTATTTCGTGCTCTTCGTGCGCGACGCGCTTCAGCAGCGTCTTCGGCGTTCCGTACGAATCGTGCAATGACTGCGGCAGCAGGCGCGGATTGAGCCCGTAAGTGTCCTGCAGCATCTTGCCCTTGCTCCCGATGTACAGGATTCCGCCTTCGGCGTTCAGTTGCTCCTCGCCGATTTCCGCCGGTTTCGGCGGCGTGAGCCCGCCGTCGTACCACGTCATTCGCACCGGCGGCATGCTGCCGCGCGCCGGGAAGTCGTAGTACGTCGTCGTCGCCGTTGGGAACGTGGCGCCGTTGAACGGCGTCGACTTCGTTTCGATGATGGTTGGCATCCCGAGCTTGAGCGACCAGAACGGATGGTCGATCAGGTGCGCACCCATGTCACCGAGCGCGCCCTGACCCCAGTCGACCCAGCCGCGCCAGTTGAACGGGTGGTAGATGGGGTGGTACGGCACTTCTGGCGCCGCGCCAAGGAACAGATTCCAGTCCAGCGCCGCCGGCACCTTGAAGTCGCCGTACATTGCCGCCGCCAGGCGAGCCTCCAGTAACCGTCCTCGCCAGCGCGGCGCCTGCGAATTCTCCGGCACTTCGGGCATCGGCGCCGGGCGCGGAATGCCCTGCGGCCAGTAACCGAACGGCCGATTGGTCCAGACGTGTATCTCGCGGATGTCGCCGATGGCGCCGCCGGTGATGTACTCGTAGCCGGTACGCGCCTCGTCGCGCGAATGGCCCTGGTTACCCATCTGGGTGACGATCTTGGGGTTCTCCTTGGCCTTCTTCGCCAGGTAGCGCGCTTCCTGCACCGACCAGCAGAGCGGCTTCTGCACGTACACGTGTTTGCCGACGCTCATCGCCGCGCCGGCAATCGCAGCGTGCATGTGGTCCGGCGTAGCGATGACGACACCGTCGATGTTTTTCGACTTGTCGAGCATCTCGCGGTAATCGCGATACTTCTGGATCTTCGGAATGTTGTCGGCGAAGCGTTTCAGATTCGCGGCGTCGTCTTGACGTGGACGGCGCGCGTTCACGTCCTGCTGAGCCTTTGAGAGTTCGCGTGGCGGACGACCACCCCGCCCCATCGGCTGTGTCTGTGCCGGCGGCGGATCGGCTGCGGCCTTTTTGAAACCGTCGAGCCGTTCGTCCAGCAGCTCATAATCCACGTCGCAGATCGCGACGAAGTTCTGGCTCATCAGCGCGCGGGTGTTGCTGCCACCCATGCCCCCGACGCCGACGGTCGCGAGGTTGACGGTGTCGCTGGGGGCCTGAAACCCGCGCCCGAGCACGTGCCGCGGCACGATGGTGATGGCCGCGCCAGCGCCGGCGGCGGTCTTGACGAACTTGCGTCTGGTGACGTCGCTCATGACGTTGTCCTTCCTTGGCCGGGCTGAAACCGGCGCCCCGGGAAGTGAAAGCATCCGGGGCCTCGCGATTTTACTGCGTTCCAGAGTAAAGGGGCACACTCACCGTTGAAGGCCCCCTTTTGCGAAAAGCAACGGCGCCGACGTAGCAGGCGGCGATGAGCAGCAACAGGGTGCTGAATCCTGTCAGCAACGACAGGTATTCGCCCACGCCGCCCACCATCGCACCGAGCAGATTCGTTCCGTAATCCCGCGGTAGCGAGGTCGAATGCTTGATGGCCGACCCGAAGAGCAGACCGGCGCAGAGGATCGGGCTGAACATCAGGGCCGCATAAAAAATGGATTCCACCACGCGGCTGTCGAACGTCACCCGGCCGACCGGGATGGCGTAGTTGAGCGCGAGCAGCGCCAGGAGTGCTCCGCCCACCAGCCATGCACGCGTGATCTCCACTCGAGTCACGATCCAGTTCGCCAGAAGCGCCATCGTCAGCACGGCGGCAATGGCCAGCGAGGCGACAACCCAGGTCGAGCCCCACAACAGCGCAAACTGGATGATCGATTTCGTTTCGAGGAGCATGAACCCGGCGCCGAGCAGGAAGAACTGCCACGACCAGCGTGCCCTCCTGTCCCCGCAGCGTGGCGAACACCACCACCGCCGACACGCCGAGGATCAGGACGAGGGCGAAACCGTAGTGGCGCGGCAGGTGACGGTTGCGCATGTAGAGGAACGGCCAGTCGTCGGTCGCCGGCTCGATCGTCGGCATCCCGCCGGTGAATGCGCGCCGGGCTGGGCGCGTGCGACTGGCCGAACGCCGTGACGCGATCCGGCACGACCGGATCGCGCCGTCAGCGTCGCCAGTCGCGGCCCGGCCATGATGACGCCCAGATAGGCGCGCGCCGCGTGCACGTGCACGCGCGGCTCGTCGCCGAACGCGACAGCGGCCGTGTTCGCGAGCCGATCGACGAGCCACCGCTCGCGGAAGTAGTTGTAGACGACGAGCAGTCCGTTCGGCGTGCAGCCGATCGCGCACGGCCCGGAACGATTCCTCGGTGAACATGTAGCTCTCGAGGCGGACGCCGGAGAAGCTGGACTGCATCGTCAGCGAATCGATCAGCGCGAACACGACGAGGTCGTAGCGCTTCGTCGTCGTCCGCAGGAAGTGGCGGGCGTCGTCGTTGACGATCGGTCACCCTGGGATCGTGGTAAGGGCGGTCGGGATGCAGCTCGCGGCCGAGGCGGATGATCGTCGGATCGATCTCGACGGCATCGACGTGTTTCGCCCCGTGCCGCAGTGCGGCGGCCACGTCCGTGCCCGAGCCCGCGCCAAGGATCAGCACGTTCTCGAACGTGTCGCCAAAAACGGTGTACGGCCATTGATAGAAGTATTCCTTGTGCTCCACGGGCGCCATCGACTGGTGAAAGATGTTGTTCACCTCGACGACGGTCTCCGGTCCCTCGTGTCCGACCGTGATCTTGTAGTACGGGGACCAGAGCGCGCCGCGCGCCATGATGTGGACGAGCGCCAGCGACACGCCGAGCAGGAGGACGTTCAGGAGCGACCGGCGGCAGCGCGAGGCGCATGGCCGTCCCGGCTCCGGCAAGCACGACGAGCGGCAGCGCGGCAGCGAGCGCGACGCCGAACCACATGCCCGGCGGCAGCTCGAGCCATGAGATCAGCGGCGAAGAGGCTCACGCCCGGCGAGGCTGCCCACGATGTTGACCGTGTAGCCCTTGAGCGGCGGGAGCACCGCCATCTCGCGGCCCATGCGCTGCGCCAGCGTCGCGAACAGCGCCGCGATGATGATGAAGAGCAGCGGCAGCAGCATCGTCGACTCGACGACGACGACCTGGTCGGCCGTGCCGCTCGAAAAGTAGATGCTGCCGGCCGTCTGAACCGCCACCTCGAGGCGCAGGAAATAGACCGCCGCGACGACGGCAGCCAGCAGCGCCGGGAAGAACATGAACAGCCGTGCGCGGGCCGAGGTGAGCAGGCACCCGACGCCGATGCCGAGGAAGCTCGCCAGCAGGATGAAGTTCGAGAAGTACGCCAGCAGCCTGATATAGGCAGGCATCCAGCGAATCAGCGCAATTTCGAGGAAGAGGACGAGAAACGAGGCGAGAAAGGTCCGGACCGCCGGCGAGGTGAAGATCATTCGGTTGGCGACAGGCCGAGCTTCTTCACCGCCTCGTCGGGGCATCCTTTCCACTCGGGCACGAATACGTTGCCTATGTATTGCAGATCGTCCATCCCCATTTTCGTGGTCCAGAAGCCGCTCGCGGTGAGATCGCGGAAGCTGTTGAAGAAGGCGACGCCGTGCGAGAGCTCCTTGTTCGCCTTCTGCGGCCAGGCGATGTCATCGAGCATCGCCGTCCGCTGCTCCGCCGTACACGCCAGGAATGTCTTGTCATGGCGCTTGAGGCACTCGCGATCGATCCAGGCGAGGCCGCCGCGCATTGCCGTCTGCCGCGCCGGCTGGTCGATCATCATGAAGTCCATGAACTCGGGCACACCGGCGTCGGTGGCGCTGCCGGACCGCTCGTCCTTCGGGATGATGAGGTCGACCAGCACGCGGACAGTCGCATGCTCGTGCGGCGTGAAGAACTTCGGCTTGAACACGGCCGGCTTCGCGGTGGCCTGCCGCGCCTTCTGCGCGGCCTGCGCCGCTGCCTGGGCCTCGGCCTCGGTCCACACGAGCCCCGCCGCCGCGGGCGCCGCGCCCAGGACCTTCAGCATCGAGCGTCTATTGAGCTCGCTCATTGGTTCAACTCCTAATCGTCTGACGCGCCGCTAAAGCGGCGCGCTACGGGCGTTTTGTGACCCTCCCTACACCCGTAGCGCGGGGGTTTTACCCTCGCGTCGGCACAGCGACTTACAGCGTAAGTTTCTTGACCTCTTGAGCGATGAACTCGCTGGTCCGCATCGACAGCGCCAGAATCGTCCACGTGCAGTTCTTGTCCGGATTGCTCACGAACGGGCCGCCGTCGGCGACGAACAGGTTCCGGACGTCGTGCGCCTGGCAGTTGCTGTTCAGCACCGAGGTCTTCGGATCCTTGCCCATCCGCGTCACCCCGACCTCGTGAATGATCCGTCCGCCGTTCTCGATCCCATATCCCTCCTCGCGGGACGGCATCGGCGACAGCGGCTGACCGCCCATCTCCTTGATGATCTCTCTGAACGTCTCCTGCATGTGGCGCGCCTGGTTGATCTCGTGATCGCTCCACTTGAACGAGAAGCGCAGGACCGGTATCCCCCACTTGTCGACGACGTTCGGATCGAGCTCGCAGTAACTGTCAGGATTGGGGATCATCTCGCCGCGGCCGGCGAAGCTCACCGTCGCGCCATAGAAGCGACGGTAGTCGTTTTTCAGCGATTTCCCGTAGCCGCCCGGGTTGACCGGCCGGCCTGAGCCGTCAACGCCGGCATAGGCGTGGATGCCGCTGCCGAATCCGGCAAAGGGCATGCGCCGGCCTCCACCCAGCTCGATGTGATAGCCGCGCGGGAAATCCAGCTTCTTGTTGTCCAGCCACCACGGCATGAAGAGGTGCGCACCGCCGGTGCCGTCCTCGTTGTGCGGCGGCATGTCCATCATTTTGGGTATGAGCGCGCGCACGCCCAGTCCCGTGGAATCAGTGAGGTACTTGCCGACGTTGCCGGTGCTGTTGCCCATGCCCTGCGGGAAGCGCGACGACTTCGAGTTGAACAGGATGCGCGCTGACTCACATGCGCTGGCGGCAAGCACCACGATCTTCGCGCGCACGTGATTTTCGCGTCCCGTACTCTTGTCGATGTACGACACGCCGGTCGCCAACCCGGTATCGTCCGTCGTGACCTCGCGCGCCATGGCGTTGTGGATGATCTTGAGGCGCTCGGTCAGCAGCGCCGGCGTGATGAGCACCGTCGGCGACTGGAAGTTGGAATGCGTGGCACATCCGCGGTTGCACTGGCCGCAGTAGTGGCATGCAGGGCGGCCGTTGAGCGGCCTCGTCAGGACGGACAACCGGTTCGGAACGCAGGTGATCTTCAGCTTGTCCGCAGCCTGCTTGATGAGCAGCTCGTAGCAGCGCGGCTTGGGCGGCGGCTGAAAGATGCCGTCCGGATCGTTGGGCAGATTTTCGTTCGATCCGAAGATACCGACGAGCCGGTCGACCTTGTCGTAGTACGGCTTCATGTCCTCGTAGGTGATGGGCCAGTCGTCGCCCAGTCCGTCGAGGCTCTTCCTGCGGAAATCATTGGGCCCGTAGCGCAGCGAAATACGTCCCCAATGATTCGTCCGGCCGCCGAGCATGCGCGAACGGAACCAGTCGAACACGCTGCCGGGTGCGTTGGTGTACGGCTCCCCTTCGATCGTCCAGCCGCCGAACGCCGCGTCGAACTCTCCGAACTGCTGCGTCGGAATCGCCGCCCCACGCCGCGGCGTCTGGTACGCCCACTTGAACATGAACCCGTCTTTGCCGGTGTCGAACGTCGGACCGGCTTCGAGCATGAGGACCTGGGCGCCCGCTTCGGTCAGTACCTTCGCAGCCATGCCGCCGCCAGCACCCGAGCCGACGATGCAAACGTCGTAGACCTGCCGGTTGCGTATGACCTGCATGGTGTTACGTCCCTGGGGTAGTGATCGGCGTGACGGTGATTTTCCTGAACCACACCTTGCTGTGATCGCCCTGGATCATCAGCGGCCCCGGCGCCAGTTCGTCGTTGTCCAGCGCGCCACCGGTGATCGCCTGCAGCACGGCATTGTCGTGCACGCGCTTGCCATTGTGCGTGACCGTCACGTGGTTGCCGACGACAATGGCTTCCATCTCCTGCCATTCGCCCGCCGGCTTGCTGGCGTTGACGTCTGCCGCTTTCCATCCATAGATCGACATGTGGCCGCGCTCGAACGTCGGTTTGCCGAACTCGTCGAGCACCTGCAACTCGTAACGTCCGCGGATATAGATTCCGCTGTTCGTTCCCGGGCCGACCTTGTACTCCGCGTTGAGCTTGAAGTCCTTGAACTTGTCTTTCGACACGAGGTTGTTCGCGTGCTCGCCGTTGGTCATCACCCCGTCTTCGATCGCCCAGTTCATCGGCACTTTTGGATTCTGCACGCCGAAGCCGTCGAGCGATTTGCCGTCGAACAACACGACGGGCTTGCCGTATGTGTGGTTGCCATTCGCGTTGGAGGGGGGCCAGGTCGGCGCCTTGCCTCCGTTCAATGCCAGCATTTGATCGCCGCGCTTGAGCGTCGCCGTCAGCTTGTCACCGGCCAGCTTGCCGCGGAATTCCGCTTTCGGCTGGGTGCCGGTGCCGTGCAGAAAGATCAACTCGTTCCCCTCGACGCGGACGTTCTCCGCCGCGGTCGGGTGGCCGCCGCGATTCAGGAAGAGCGCGCTCAGCTTGCCACCTTCCTCTTTGACCTCCAGCCAATACGCTCCCGGGCGGTCGCCGCCCGAGCTCATGAGCGTCCAGCGTCCCAGAAAGGCCTTGTCATCGGCACGCATCGTCACGGACAACACCGCCACAGAGAGCATAACCAGGGTGGTGAGAGAACGGCATGAAGACATCATCAGCTCCTTGACAACGAGACTGGATTATACCGCTCAGTCCCCCGACGTCAGCAGACGTCGCGCGAGCAGGATATCGCTTTCATCGCCGACGAGATACAAGACGTCGCCCGACACGACCTTTTCATCGGGCGAGACTGGTGTGAGATAGGTGCCGTTGCGCTGAAGCGCGAGGACAGTTGCTCCGGTCCTCTTCCGTAGATCGAGATCGCTCATCGTCCGGCCCCCTGCCCAGTGGGTGCCCTCGATCTGATGGGTCGAGACCGGAAGATGCTGGAGCACGCGGGGCAATCCTTCCGGAGACGCATGGGGGGCCTTGACCGATCGCAAAGAGAGCGATTCCCGCCGGAACACGTCGATGAGCGGCTCGATGACGTTGCCCGCAATATCCAGGCGCGCCAGGAGCTGGGCGAGCACTTCGAGCGATGCTTCGAGCTCTTCGGCCACCGCGACCGTGGCGGCCGCCGCTTGCAGCCGCTCGGCCTCGAGACGGTAGCGAGTGCGCGCGACGATAGATATCGATTTCGATTGTTCGCGGACGAGCATGACCATGCGGAGCGCGGCGTCCGGGTCGCTCAGCAGGCTGACAATGGCCAGCGCCCGTTCCAGACCTGCGGCGTGCAGGCTCTCCGGACTCGTCGCGTCTCCATAGATGATCGGCTCGCCTTCCGCCTTCGCCGCCTGCACCGTCGCACCGTTGAGCTCGAGGACGATATATGGAATCCGCAGGTCGCGCAGCGCTCGTGCGACCAGACGCCCTCCGGCGCCGAAACCAAAAATGATGACGTGATTCGAGAGCTTGCTGGCGTCCGCGTCCGCCGTCGCGTCACTTGCGGTCTGGCCGGTCACTTTCCCGGGGGCAGTACCCCGCAGCCACGGCGTGACGACCCGGTTGACTCGAATTCCGATGTCCACAGCGACACCGAGCAGCGCCGGGGTGACGATCATCGTGGCGACGCTGGCGCCCAGCAGGACCTGCCACATCTCACTCGGCAGCAGCTTCGCCTCCAGCCCGGCGCGGCCGAGGATGAACGAAAACTCACCCACTTGTGACAGTCCAATCGCCGCTGCCGCCGCGACTCGCAGTGGCGCGGAGGCGACGACCAGCGCACCGGTCGCGACGACCGCTTTCAGAAGCACGATTGCGGCCGCCACAGCCAGCACGAGCGGCAGCTGGGCGGCAATCACGTTCAGGTTGACCAACATACCGAGCGAAATGAAAAACAGCCCGGCGAGCACATCGCGCACCGGCCGCACCTCGGCGTACGCCTGGTGGCTGAACTCACTTTCGGCCAACATCAATCCCGCGAGAAACGCCCCGACGGCCATCGACAGTCCGAACATCGAACCCAGCCAGGCGGTTCCGATACTCGCCACGCCAACCGCCAACGGAAAGGCTTCGCGGCGGCCGCTCGAAATGACCATGCGCATCAATGGCGGCAGCAGCAGCCGGCTTGCGCCCGCAACCGCGCCGATCGCGATGAGCGCACGCAAGAGTGCGGTCGGCACCGCGGAGACAGGCGTCTGCCCCGACAGAATCGGGACCAGCAGCAGCAGGACGACGACCGCGAGGTCCTGCAACAGCAGGATGCCGACGCTCAACCGCCCGTGCGGCGCGGCCAGCTGGTTCCGCTCGGCCAGTCCCTTGATGACAATGGCCGTGCTCGACAGGGCGACGAACAGGCCAATGAAGATGGCGAGCGACGTGGAACCAATCCCCAGGAGCAGGACGCTCCCGGCCAAGGCCAGCGCCGTCCCCGCTATTTGCAGCACGCCTCCGATCACGATCGGTTTCCAGATCTGCAGCACCCCGGTCATCGAGAAATCGAGTCCCACCGTGAAGAGCAGCAGAACAACGCCCAGTTCCGCCAACATCTCGACGTCTTCGGGAGAGCTGATCACTCGCAAGCCCGTTGGACCTGCGACGATCCCCGCCACCATGAGAGCGACGATCGCAGGAACGCGTACGCGCGCCAGAGCCACGACGAGGACGACAGCGATCGCGTAGGTCAGGAGCAGCGGGGCGAGGAGGTTATCGTGCATCAGTGCGCCTTTGAGAGAAGGACGGCGTTGATGAACAACAGCTCGGTGGCTTCGGTGAATGCGCGATAGTTGGGGTCCTCGGCAAACGCAAAAATGTGGCCGGTGCCCAACGGTTGGTGCATCAGGAAGGCGCGTTGCGCAAGGAGCGGCTGCGCTTCCTTCCACACCAGACCAGCGGCGACCAAACGCTCGGTCGATTCGTACACCCCGACGTTGCGGCCGGCATCGAGCTTCAGCGGAGCGAACACGCGTGCCCCTTCGACCACGGCCTGGATCTCACCGTCCAGACCAGCGGTCACCCAATGGTTGCGATCCAGCTTTACGCGCAACATGGCACCGGCGAGGTTTTCCGGACGTTCCTGCTCGGGCTGGATGGCCTTGTCGTACTCGAACGGCTTGGCGGCATCCGGCTTCTGGCCCGATGCCGGTGGCGTCGTGCTCTGTCCCTCGGTTTCGCGTTCGGGTGATCCGTCGCGCAGCAGCGTGTCGGTCGACAGCAGTCCGACGCGATCGCGGGCCGCCCACCGTGAAGCATCGGCAATCGTCACGAGCGTCCCGCCATTTCGAATCCAATCCTTCAATCGCCGCACCGCGTCCTCGCTGAAGCTGTAGGTGGCGGATGGCAGCACGAGCACGTCGTAGCTCCGCATGTCGAAATTCTGAAGCGTGGCGGCACGGATCGCGGTGACACGTTGGCCAAATCGGCGTTCCAGCACATACCGCGCCCATCCGGCGGACAGGCTCGACGTCGGCGAGTCCCACGCCATCAGCACTCGAGGGGCGAGCAGCCGGTTGACCCGGCCGCTTCCCAGGGAAATGCCGGCGTCGGTCCACGTCTCCCGAATGGAGACCAGCTCGGCGCCGTGACGGCGAGCGATGGCCTGCAGCTTGGCGGTGGCCCCTTCCGGTTGATCGGCAAAACGCACGAACGCGGTGCCAATCGGATACTGCCGTCCGCCGTGCGTGAAGGCTTCGTCGGCCGACTGGATGCGCACGCCTTCGCGCAACGCTTCGACCGTCGTCGCGGCGGCGGCGACTCCCCATGGCATCAGGAACCCGATGGCCGGCGGTGCCGCCGAGGGCACCGGCCACTCGGGCACGGTTTCCGTGACATCGGTGGCGCGGACGGTCGCCACACGGTCCGACGGAATCACCTCGACGTCGAACGCCAGCGGCAGACTCCACGCCGTTACGTCGTAAATCTGATCCGGCAGACGCTCGCGGCGGCGACGATCCTGTTCCTTCAGGAAGGCATCGTCCATGCGCGTTTCCGGATCCAAAAGGTTGCGAGCGAGCCGTCCCGCCGGCTGCGCGAGCGGCACGATCATCGTCCCGCGCGCGAGCTGCCGTGAACCGGCCTGGAACTGCTCGTCGGCGCGCTTCACCTGGATTCCCTGGGCGACGAGCAGCCGCGCGAGGCGTTCGACACGCGAGGGGTCGGAGCCAGGCGGAATGTGATACTCGCGCGTGCCTTGCTGACCGAGCTTCGTCGCGCTGCGCCGATACTCGAGAAAGTCGCGGAGCAATCGCTCCCGGTTTCGCGCGGCCGTTGCCGCCGTGGTCACCGCCGCCGTGAAGTGGTGCGTCACGGCATCCTTATACGTGAGCAGCGTGCCGTCCTGACGTCGGAACGACAAGCCGCGCGCCGATGCCTGTTCGTAGGTCATGCCGATCGCGCCGTGAAAAATCGGCCATGACTCGCCATACCCGGGATAGAAGGAGTCGTAGACTTCGCGGACGAAGTAGCCGAAGCCCCGGCGATCGAACTCGGCGGCGTTCTCCTTCCCGAACTCGGTCAGCCAGCGTCGTTGTGCCTCGGTGATTTGCGGGTTGATCGGATCGGCGGGCGGGGCAAAGTAATACGTGGAGTTCCCACCCATTTCGTGCAGATCCACGACCACCTGCGGAAACCATTCGAGCATCACCTTGATGCGTCCGCGCGTCTCCGGCTGCGACATCGAGAAATAGTCGCGATTCATGTCGAACAGGTAGTGGTTCGAGCGTCCGCCGGGCCACGGCTCATCATGTTCGGCGGATGCGGGCTCCGGATCGGGATCGACGGCGCGCCCGAGCAGGTTGTGAGCGAGGAACCGGTGCCGGCCGTCCGGATTCTGCATCGGGTCGACGATCACCAGCGCCTCGCGCAGCGTCAGATCGACATCGGCAATCTCACGAGCGGCGAGCAGATGGTAGGCCTCCTGGAGTGCCGCCTCCCCCGACGAAATCTCGTTGCCGTGAACGCCATGGATGAACCAGATGATCACCGGCAGTTCGGCAACGAGCCGATCGGCGTCAGCCGATCCGGCGCCGAGCACCTGCATCCCCCGCCGGATGTCGTCCAGCCGGGCGATGCGCTCGCGCGATCCCACAACGAGGTAATGAAGCGGCCGGCCCTCCCAACTTGTCGCGTAGTGCACCAGGCGAGTGCGATCCGGCGCAGCTTTCGCCAGCGCCTCGAGGTAACGGCCTATCTGGTCAGGTGTGGAGATCTCCTGCCCGGGATCGTGCCCGACGACCGACTTCAGCGTGGGGATCGCCGGATCGTACTTCGTGCCCGACAAAAGCTGCGCCGGTGAGGCCGTGCGAACAGGAGTAGGGCAGCCAGGAAAACGCAAAATTTCATCCATGCTTTCTACCACACGCGCCGGAGACACTCTTCTCTCAATGCGCTTGGGGCCCTCCGCCTCCGCGCGCCGACCATCCATGCGCGCTACGGCGAGACCTCGCCGTAGCTGGTCGCCCGACCTGCTCCGCGACCAGGGGAGGCGGGCACCCCAAGCGCTCTCCCTCGCGGGCTCGGCTTCGCCTCGCTTCCCTCCGGCCTCTCGCTCGGGCCGCAGTCGCTTACGCCGTCGCGTCCGCCGTTTTACGAGGTTGTGCTTCCTCGGCGGTGACCTTCACGGACGACCGGAAGAAGAGCAGGACGATGAGCGTGATGATGAAAGACATGGCGGCGGAGCTGAGCCAGAATGCCGTCCAGTTCCGCACGACTGTGCCGTCGGAATTCGTGATCGAGAAGTAGTCCAGCACTCCTCCGGACAGCAGCGCGCCAATCAGCATGCCGACGCCGTAGGTGGCGAACGTAATGAATCCCTGTGCGGTGCTGCGAAGTCCGGCCGGGGCCACCTGGTTCGTGTACAACTGTCCGGTGACGAAGAAGAAGTCGAAGCACACGCCGTGCAGCAGGATGGCGAGGTAGAACATCCACATGCCGTCCTGCGGGTTGCCGTAGGCGAGAAGAACGTAGCGGATGGCCCAGCAGCTCAGGCCGATGAGCAGAATCGCCCGCACCGACCACACGCGAAAGACCACTGGCAGGAGAAGCAGCATGACCACTTCCGACCACTGCCCGAACGTCATCTTGAAGGCGGCGTTGTCGACGCCGACGGCATTGAGGTAGGCGTTGGTGAACGAGTAGTAAAAGGTCAGTGGAATGCAGGCGAGCACCGACGCCACCACGAAGACGAGGAAGTCCCGCTGCTTCAGCATCGCCAACGCATCGAGGCCGAGAGCGGTGCGGATGGTTGTCTTCCCCGGCTTCTTGACCGGCGGTGTGTGCGGCAGACCGACCAGGCTGTAGATGGCCATTACCACGCAGCCGGCGGCGCCGAGCAGGAACTGTGTCGGGCTCGATTCGACCCGCATGAATCCGACGAGGGTGTTGATCGCGATCCACCCCAGCGTCCCCATCGTCCGGATCGGCGGGAAATCGCGCCCCGGATCGCTCACGTTCTGCATGGCGATGGAATTCGTCAGGCCAATCGTGGGGAAATAGAGGAGGCAGAACGCGAGCATCAGGCCGTAGACGGCCGGGAATGTTTCAACCTGCGTGACGAGGTATAAACACACCGCGCCAAGCAGGTAGAGCACCGCCATTACCCGCTCGGTGGCGAAGAAGCGATCGGCGATGAGGCCGACGAAGAATGGCGAGAGGAGCGACGCGAGCGAGACGGTTCCGAAGACCGCCCCGGCCTGGGTACCGGAAAATCCGAGCGTGGCGGTGAGGTACGTGCTGATCGTCACGTACCAGGACCCCCAAATGACGTACTCGAGAAACATCATCGCGCCAAGGCGCGTTTTGATGAAGGAAACTGCGTGTCTCGTCATTGGGCCTCTCGGTCGCGGTCCGCAAATCGCGGTCGGCGGTTCGAAGTCTTTTAGCTGGGCATCTTATGTTCGCAACGGGATCACTGGCAAGGCGGATCGAGCGTGCCGAGGCGTCGCTCATTGCCGACTGCGCGGCGGCGGCGGCCCGAAGGGGTGGAGACCAGCGGGTCTTCATGATGCCCCTCCGCGGCGGCGTCGGCGCCTTCGTCGAACCGGGGTCCCCTATCAACAAGGTCGCGGGACTTGGTTTCGATGGGATACCGGACGAGGAGGAGATGACCGCTGTTGAAGAGGCCTATGTGGAACGGGGGTGTCCGGTCCTCGTCGAGCTGTCATCGTTCGCGGATCCGCTCGTCGGGCGTCTGTTGACCCGGCGCGGTTACGAGCTGATTGGCTACGAAAACGTGTCGGGGAAGGAGCTGCAGCCCGAATCGTCAGCCGCGCCGGAACTGGATGACAGCCTGACGATCACGCGCGTCGGTGAAGCAGAGGCCGCGGACTGGCTCGACGCGGTCACCAGGGGCTTCCTGACACCGGATGCCTACGACGGCCTGCCGAGTCATGAATCGTATGACCGGGAGGTAATCGAGCGAGCCACCGACGACATGGCAACGGCCGAAGGGTTCGAGCGGTATGTCGTCTATCGCAACGGAGAGCTCGCCGGAGGCGCCAGCTTCCGGAGCTTCGGCGGTGTCGCACAACTCTGCGGGTCGGCAACCTTGCCGCAGCACCGCCGGAGAGGCGTTCAGACCGCGCTGCTGCGCCACCGCCTCGTCGAAGCCGCACGGCGCGGTTGCGACGTGGCGGTGGTCACGACGCAGCCGGGGTCGAAATCGCAGCAGAACGTGCAGCGCTCCGGCTTCGCGGTGTTGTACGTGCGGGCAGTCCTGGTGCGGCCGATTCGCGGGACGGCGGACGCCGGTCGAGCGGAATGAAGCAGCGATGGCTGGCGAGCCTCACCGGAATCGCCGGCGTCTGGGTCCTCTGGACGGCAGGCGCCTACTTTTTTGGCGGACCCCGCCATCGCGCTGAATCAGCATGGTTCGTGCTCGCCGCGCTGGCGGTTGCGGCCACTGCGATGAACGGCGCCAGTGCGGAGTCGTCGCGTGGGCCGGGCGCGCCGGAATCCGTCCACAGCGGTCTCGTGCTGTTGGTGGTGCTGGCCGTGACGTTGATCATCTACTCGCCGGTCACGGGCCTGGGGCTGCTTTCCGACGACTACGTGCTCCTGGCGCGATCGAGCCGCGAGCTCGTTGATCCTCGCGCCTGGGAACATTTCAGGCCGCTACCACTCTTCATCTGGAAAGTCATCTATCCCGTCGGAGGCGCGGCCGCGCTTCATGTCCTCAACGTCATCCTGCACAGTGTGAATGCCTGGATGGTTGGTCTGCTGTCGCGACGGCTCGGTCATAGCACTCAGGTCGCCGCGCTCGTCACTGCCACGTTCGTGTTCTTTCCGGCGGCAGTCGAGCCTATAGCTTGGAACAGCGGTATCTTCGACGTCGCCGCGGTGTTCTTCGGTCTGCTGTTCATGCTCGGCGCGACGGCGTCTTCGAGCGTCGCTCAACGGCTCGGCCTCGCCGCGCTGGTGGCCGCGCTGCTGTCGAAAGAAACGGCAATCGTTCTGCCGCTGATCGCGATGGCATTTGCGTGGCGAGCCGATGTGAACAGACGCACGCTCGTGATCTCGGTCGCGATTGCCGCGGCGTACGCGGGTCTCCGCCTGGTGTCTGGATCTGACGCTTCGTCTGCTTTACTGCCTACCGGGCCGTCACTGCGCTACGCGATAAAAGAAATCCTCGTTCGTCCGTTTGCCACGCTCGGCGCTCCCTGGACCCGGACCGAGCTCACCGAGTCGACCGCCAGCCGGATCGCCTTGGGCCTGCTACCCGTCGGCGTCATGGTCAGCCTGATAGTTTTCTACGCCGTCGCCCCACGCCGAGGACTGCGTCCGCTGACCAACGTGGCGTGGGTATTCCTGGGGATTGCCCCGCTCGCCGGTTTATTTTTCGTCAATGACGATCTCGAGGGTTCACGCTACCTGTACCTGCCGCTGTGCGGCTGGTGTCTCCTCATCGGCGATCTCGTCAACAGCATCCCGCGGGCACGACTACGACTCATCTGCGCATCGGCTTTGGCGGTAGGTGTTGTGCTCTTAGGCGTGACAGGCATCAGGCATCATCTCGGGGCATGGTTGGAAGCGGCAGCGCTGCGCGACAGGCTCGTCGCAGAGGCGCAGACCGTGCTGCGGCAATCAGCGTGTCCGGACGCGGTCTTCGAAAATGTCCCCTCACAGCATCGCGGAGCACAGCTTTTCCGAAATGGATTCCCTCAGGCCGTGGGTACGAACAGCAGCAGAGATCCTGCTGCCGCATGCCGGTTCGCGTGGACCGGCATGCGGTTCGAGCGTCGCTAGCTTGTTCGGGGGCCCACCTCTCTCACCGGGCCGGAGCTTCGCGGCAGCGGGACGAACGCACTTCCTCTTGATTCCAGCGGCTGTTCGAGTAGACTCTCCGCGCTCATCATCAATCTAATATCGCCCAAGGAGGCACGATGTTCCGTAACCGACTCTCATTCCTGGCCTTAGCGATCCTCGTTGTACTGGTCGGGGTGTCGGCTTGCTCGAAGGCCGAGGAGCCGAGGAGTGAAGCGCCGGCAACGCCTCAGAACACGAAGATCCCGATCACGACGGCCTCCGAAGAGGCGCGGAAAGAATTCCTGGCGGCGCGCGATCTCGCTGAGCGGCTCCTGCTGACGGAATCGATCGAACATTACGACAAAGCGATCTCGCTCGATCCGAAGTTCGCGCTGGCGGAGTTGAACCGGGCCGGCGTCTCGGCTACGGGCAACGAATTCTTCGAGCATCTGGCGAAGGCGGTCAGCCTCGCGGGCGGGGCCTCCAATGGCGAGCGCTTGCTGATCCTGGCCACCGAGGCGGGCGCCAACAACAACACGCCGAAGCAAAAGGAATACTTCGATCAGCTCGCGGCGGCGTACCCGAACGACGAGCGCGCGCACTTCAATATTGGCGGCTACTACTTCGGGCAGCAGGACTTCCCGAAAGCCATCGAGCACTACAAGAAAGCGACCGAGCTGGCACCAACCTACTCGCCGGCGTTCAACATTCTCGGCTACGCCTATCGTCAGAACGGCGACTATCCCAATGCCGAGCAGGCATTCAAGAAGTACATCGAGCTCATCCCCAACGATCCCAATCCATACGACTCCTATGCGGAATTGCTCCTGAAGACGGGCAAGTTCGACGAGTCCATCGAGCAATATCGCAAGGCGCTGTCGGTCGACAGCAACTTCATTGCCTCGCACTCGGGAATCGGGGCGGCTCTCATGTACGCAGGGAAGCCGGCCGAAGCGGCGGCCGAGCTCAAGAAAATCACGGAAAAGGCACGGAACGTCGGCGAGCAGCGCATCGCCACGTTCGGCCTGATCGTTCTCGCCGTCGACAGCGGCAAGATGAGCGACGCGCTCGCCCAGGTGGACAAGCAATACGCGCTCGGTGAAAAGACGAAGGACGTTCCAGCGATGGCTGGCGATCTGCAGCTGAAGGGCAACATTCTCGTCGAAGCCGGAAAGCCCGACGAGGCGCGGGCGCAGTTCGAGCAATCGTTGAAGATCACTGAGGGGTCGAACCTCTCGGCGCAGATCAAGGACAACGCGCGTGTCGTGCACCACCAGAACCTTGGCCGCGTGTCGCTCGAAAAGAAAGACCTGGCGGGTGCCAAGACCCATGCGGAAGCGTTCTTGAAAGGCGCGGAGACCGGCGGCAACCCGCTGCAGATCCGCCAGGCGCATACGCTCGCGGGGATGATCGCCCTGCAGGAGAAGGACTACGACAAGGCGATCGCCGAGCTCGAGAAGGGTAATCAGCAGGATCCCTCTGTGCTGTACCGTGCATGTCTCGCCCACAGCGCCAAGGGCGACAACGCCAAGGCGAAAGAGCTGTGCACGAGCGCGGCGGGCTTCAATTCCTTGCCGCAGATGAACTACGCGTTTGTCCGCACCAAGGCCAAGAAGATGGCCGACAAGATCAAGGCGACGTAAGCTCGACGCCGCGCCAACCATGACCGCCGAGGCCGTACGGCTGGAGGAGTCTCGGCGCCGGGACCGGCACTGGAAACGTTGGGGACCCTATCTCAGCGAGCGGGCCTGGGGCAGCGTCCGCGAGGACTATAGTGCCGGCGGCACGGCTTGGGACTACTTTCCGCACGACCACGCCCGCTCACGCGCCTATCGATGGAACGAAGACGGTCTGGCCGGGATCTGCGATCGGCACCAGCGCATCTGCTTTGCCATCGCGCTCTGGAATCGTCGTGATCCGATCCTCAAAGAACGCCTGTTCGGCTTGGGCGGCAACGAGGGCAACCACGGCGAGGACGTGAAGGAGTACTACTTCTATCTCGATAGCACGCCCACACACTCCTACATGCGCTTCCTCTACAAGTACCCGCAGGCGGAATTCCCGTATGCGCAGTTGGTGGAGGAGAACAGGCGGCGTGGGAAGGATTCGCCGGAGTTCGAGCTGCTGGATACGGGCGTCTTTGCCGAAGACCGCTATTTCGATGTCGAGGTCGAATACGCGAAGGCCGATCCCGAGGACCTGCTCATCTCGATTCACGTCAGCAATCGCGGCCCGCAAGGCGCGGACATCGATCTGCTGCCGACCATCTGGTTCCGGAACACGTGGTCCTGGCAGCAGCCGGCGGAACGGCCCCGTCGCAACGGCCGACGTCGGGGCGGCCAGGACCATCGCTCTCGTCGAACCGATGTACAACGAACGCTGGCTCCACTGCGAAGGAGCGCCGGCGCTGCTTTTCACGGAGAACGAAACGAACTATGCGCGTCTCTACGGAGACGTCGCGCGTCGGTATTCGAAGGACGCGTTCCATCGATACTTCATCGAAGGCGAACGTGATGCGGTAAACCCCGACCGAGTGGGGACCAAAGTAGCCGCTCACTATCCGTTGAACATTCCCGCCGGCCGAACGGTCACGGTCCGGCTGCGACTGAACGACAAGGGGCCCTCTCACGCGTCGCTGGCATCGGCCGAATTCGATCGCCTGGTGGCCCAGCGGCAACGCGAAGCCGACGAGTTCTACGCCACGGTCATCCCGCCCGGCTTGTCCGAGGATGGCGCACGAGTGTCGCGCCAGGCGTTCGCGGGGCTGCTCTGGTCCAAGCAGTACTACCACTACGTCGTCAACGAGTGGCTCAACGGAGATCCCGCGCAGCCGGCGCCGCCGGCCGAACGGCGATACGGTCGCAACCACCAGTGGACCCACCTCTATAACGACGACATCATCTCGATGCCGGACAAATGGGAATACCCCTGGTATGCGGCGTGGGATCTGGCCTTCCACATGCTGCCGCTGGCACTCGTGGACTCGGACTTTGCGAAGGAACAGCTGATCCTGTTGCTGCGCGAGTGGTACATGCACCCCAACGGCCAGCTGCCTGCCTACGAGTGGGCGCTCGACAATGTGAATCCGCCGGTTCACGCGTGGGCCGCGCTGCGCGTCCACCAGATTGACCAGAAGCGGCGTGGTGCCGGCGATCGCGCATTTCTCGAGCGCGTCTTTCAGAAGCTCCTGCTCAACTTCACCTGGTGGGTGAACCGCAAGGACCCGGACGGACGAAATGTCTTTCAGGGTGGATTCCTCGGCTTCGACAACATCGGTGTCTTCGATCGCAGCGCGCCGCTCCCGACCGGCGGCTATCTCGAACAGTCGGACGGCACCAGTTGGATGGCGACGTACTCGTTGAACATGCTGGCCATTGCCACCGAGCTGGCGCGCGAGAATCCGGCTTACGAGGATGTCGCCAGCAAGTTCTGGGAGCACTTTCTCTACATCGCCCACGCGATGAGCGGTGGGCGGAATCAGGGCGGCCAGGGTCACGAGCTCTGGGATGAAGAGGACGGGTTTTTTTACGACGTACTGCGGAAGCCTGACGGGTCACGAACGCCGGTGAAACTGCGCTCGCTGGTCGGTCTTCTTCCCCTGCTTGCCGTGCAGACGCTCGAACCCGACGACATCGGTGCGATGGATGGCTTTCGCCGCCGGCTCGAGTGGTTCGTCACGAACCGCCCGGACCTGACGGCCAACGTGGCGTGCATGCGGACGCCGGGACGCCGGGAACGGCGCCTGCTCGCCATCCTGGATCGGAACCGGCTCGGGCGCGTGTTGGAGGTGATGCTGGACGAACGTGAGTTCCTGTCACCGTACGGCATCCGGGCGATCTCGGCGATCCATCGCGAACGGCCGTATCGACTGCACGTCAACGGTGCGGAATACACCGTCCGCTACGAACCGGCGGAGTCCTCGACCGGACTCTTCGGCGGCAACTCGAATTGGCGCGGGCCGATCTGGTTTCCGATCAATTACCTGCTCATCGAGTCGCTGCAGAAGTTTCATCACTACTACGGCGACACATTCACGGTGGAATGTCCCACCGGCTCCGGGCAGTTCATGACGCTCGCCGAGGTCGCCGGCGATCTATCGCGCCGCCTCTCGCGCATTTTCCTGCGCGGGCCTGACGGCCGCCGGCCGGTTTTTGGCGAACTGCACACCTTCCAGAACGATCCGCATTGGCGCGATCTCATCCTCTTCCACGAATACTTTCACGGCGACAAGGGTGCGGGCCTCGGCGCCAGCCACCAAACCGGCTGGACAGCGCTCGTCGCCAAGCTTCTTCAACAGAGCGGCGAATGAAGGTGGGATTTAGGAGCTCCTGAGCTCCTGTTGATTGGCGCGAGTCGCAGCTATTTGCGGAAAATGCCTTTCGGGATCATGGCGTGAATGCCTTTGGTGCCATCCACCGCCTGGGTCACGATCAGATCCATCGCCGCGCTCGCCAGCATGTAGGCGTTGTCCCGCGTCAACCCTTTGTTTTTCACGAGAAAGTCCAGCATCTCGCGCGTGGCGATCTTCGCCGCCTCGTCGAGATCGGCGTCGAGCCCCATCGTGATGTAGTGAGTCGCAGTTTCCGCGCGCGGCCAGCGGATGTCGCCACCTTTGTGCAGCAGGACCTGAATTTCACCTTTCAGCGACGTTTCGACGGCCGACAGGCACACCTCGCCATAGCCTTGCGCCGCATGCCCATCCCCGATCGAGAGGAGGCCACCGGCCACGTGGACGGGCAAGTACAACGTCGCGCCCGCGCCAAGATCGCGATTGTCGAGATTGCCGCCGAACACGTTCGGCGGCCCGCTCGGCACCCGACCCATCCGCGGCGGAGGTGCGACACCCATGACACCCCAGAACGGCTTGACCGGGACCTCGATGCCGGGTGCGTACTCGATGGTCTTGCGAGTCAAATCGATCCAGAGAACCCGGTCCTTCGCGTAAGGGAACTCGTCGGGCAGCAGCCCGCGATTCGGCACGAATCCCTGGCCCGCGATCGGCAGTCGCACATCAACCGAGCGAATGCGGATCTCGAGCATGTCGCCCGGTTCCGCGCCGCGGATGGCGATCGGGCCGTTCAGCGTGTGATCGCCGCGCCCGGTATCTTCAACCCCTTCGTAAACGGCGTAGAGCTCGGCCGGGATCTTGTCTTTCGGAACACCGATGCTCTCGAAATAGCGCGGGTTGCCGGAGGCAGTCTCGAGACGCACGATGTCGCCGGAGTCAATCGTCAGAACGGGTTTGAGCGAGGCGTCGAAGAAGCCACGATGGACGGTCGCGACCGAGGCCTTCAGCTCGTGCACCTTCGGCGGCGGTTGCGCGATCAGAATCGATGGCAGTGCGACGAGTCCAAGGCACGTGACAACGGTCTTCACTCTCATCGTCATCTCGTCTACAGCGAATACCCCTTGCGGTACTCGCGGGTCAGGAACTCGTTCGCGGCGGGATTGTTGGTGACCCGCATGTTGGCGCCGTCGTAATGGAGCTTCGAGTTCGCCCGCAGCGCAGCAATGCCGAGCAGCATGATCTCGGTCAGGTGCGACGAGGTACTCGAAGTCGCATGAGAGCTGGTCCTTACCCTTGATGGTATTGATCCAGTTCATCTCGTGATCGCCGTGGGGCACGCGTGACAGCCGCTCCTTCGGAGCGCCGTACCAGTTGTGCTTCGACATCGGCAACAGGCGCGGCATGTCTCCGTCCTGCAGCAGCTTTCCCTTCTTGCCAACGTAAAGAATGCCCCCTCCCGGATTGAGACGGCCGCCTTCGAGCTCCGCGGGATCGGGCGGCATCAGCCCGCCGTCATACCACGTGAGCCGCACGGTTCCCTTCTTCGACGGCATCTCGTAGTACGTCGTCGTCGCGTCAGGATACGAGGCCTTGTTGAAGGGCGTTGATTCCGTTTCGATGACGGTTGGCAGTCCCAGGCCCAGCGCCCAGACCGGAAAGTCGATGAGGTGTGCGCCCATGTCGCCGAGCGCCCCCTGACCCCAGTCGACCCAGCCGCGCCAGTTGAAGGGGTGGTAGACCGGGTGGTAGTCCACCTCCGGCGCAACACCGATGAACAGGTCCCACGCGAGCCGGCTCGGCGCCTTGTAATCGCCTTTCATCGCCGCGGCGAGCCGCTGCTGCAGTCCGCGCTCGTCCCAGCGCAGCTGGCTGAGATCGGCAGTAACCGGTGCCGGACGCGGTACGCCCTGCGGCCAGAAACCGAACGGACGATTCGTCCAGACGTGGACCTCGTGCACGTCCCCGATCGCGCCACCCTGGATGTATTCCACGGCGCGGCGGTTCTCGTCCCCCGAGTGCCGCTGGTTGCCCATCTGCGCGGAGACCTTTTTCTCTTTCGCTTTGCGCGCGAGATGCCGCGCTTCGTGCACCGACCAGCACAGCGGCTTCTGCACGTACACATGCTTGCCGACGTCCATCGCGTTCGATGCGATGACGGCGTGCATGTGATCCGGTGTCGCGACGATGATCGCGTCGAGATTTTTCTGCTTGTCGAGCATCTCGCGGTAGTCCTGATATTTCTGGATGCGCGGGATCTGGTGCTCGACGAACCGCTGCAGGTTGGCGAACTCGTCCTGAGCGGGCCAGCGCGCGTTGGCGGCGAGCTGGGCTTTCGACGGACCGAAGTCGCGGAATTCGGTGGCGGCGCCTTGCGCACCAGCACCCTGCGCGCCGGCCGCCGGCGCTGGCGGCGTCTCCTTCGGCGGCGGACCCTGCTTCGCGCTGCGGATGAATCGCTCGAGTCTGCCGTCGAGCAGATCGAGATCGCAGTCGCAGATGGCCACAACGTTCTGGCCCATCACGGCGCGGGTATTTTCCGCACCCATGCCGCTGAAACCGACCGTGGCCACATTCACCAGGTCGCTCGGCGGCTGAAACCCGCGTCCCAGAACGTGCCTGGGCACGATCATGAAACCCGCGCCGGCGCCGGCAACCGTCGCTACGAATTCACGACGCGTCACGCTCATGGATCACGCTCCCGTTTGCGTCCCTAAGTATCCGCGAAATTGACGGAACGGGAATCAGTCGAGGGGTTTTTCCGGTTTATCCGAGGGTGGGGAGCCCTGGGGGCGTCGCAGGAACCAGCCGAGCAGGCCAACGGCCGTCAGCCCGACAACGCCCTGTTTGAGCAGCCGGCCGCCGCGGGCCTGACCTGACTGGCGGACGGCGGACTGCTGGGAGCCGCCATCCGACGAAGACGGACGCTGCTGGACGCGACGCTCGGGAGCCGGCACCCAACGCGTGATGTAGGCAAACGTCTCCGAAGCGCAGATGGGACACTGCTGCGCATCGTGAACCTCTTCACAATCCAGGCAGAGACGAGCCGTTCGCAGTTGCACTACTTGGTGACAGCCTGCGTGGTGGAGGCTGACGGGCACCCGGCGCCCGCCAACGTCGACAACAGGATCAGCGGGTTCCGGCCGCGTCGCTCGATAGCGTGATTGATTCCGCGCGGGATCGTCGTCAGCATCCCGGGGCTCACGGCAATCGATTCCGTTCCAATGCGAACGGCCCCATCACCGGCAACCACGTACAGAATTTCGTCGAACTCCGCGTGCGCGTGCTGGGCGACGGGGTCACGCAGCTGGAGCAAACGAGCCATCGCGTCCGGCATACAGCCGAGGATCGACTCCTTGAGTGGATCGCGGCCAATGAAGTTCTTTTCCAAGAACGCGGGTATCGAGACGTAGGCAGGCGGTCCGCTCGGGCGAAGTGGTGGCGGCGTGGGCTCGGGCGCCGGGGGTGGCGGCGCCACCGGTGGCGGGGGCGCGCGATTCAACGCCACTTCGACCTCCCCGGGCCGGCCATTTCGAATCGTCACCTCTCGTTCGAGCGTGATGAAGCCGTCGTGCGCGAATCTGAAGCGATACTGGCCGTCCGGCAGCGTCAGCGTGGCGATGCCTGAGGCGTTGGTTGTCGCTTCCTGCCGTCCAGCTCCGCTGATCGCGAGCGTCACCCCTTCGAGCGGCGAGCCACTGACGTCACGCGTGACCACCTGGGTCTGCGGCGAGGCCGCCCGAGGACGTCTCCCGGTCGTCGACGTCGGCTTTGGCGCGGGTGACTGTGCCGGCTTGGCTGTTTCGGGTGTTGGCGTCTGGGCCGGCGGCGTGGGCTGAGTTGCCGGCGGTGTCTTGGCCGGCGGAGTCTTGCTCGGGGGTGCTGCCTGGGCCGGCGGGGCCGTTTGATTGGGCGGCGCCGCGGATTGCGCGAATACGCTCGTCGAGAGCAACGCCAAGGACGACGGCAATGACAGCAGGCTTTGAGCTCATGACATTTCCCTTCGACGTGGGAAGCCCTCGATCAGGCATACATTTTCCCGAGCAAGTCGCTGAACTGCAAGTGCAACGGTTACGCCAGGTCGGATGGACGCGGATCGTTGCGACGATCACCAAACCGAACCGTAGTCGTTCCGATGCCGGCCAGTAAAAAATACGCTGAGCTTACTCCGAACCGTCCGCCCGCGTAACCTCAATGCTCCTGTCGTGCCCGCTGCCAATGACACGGACGAGCCAGGGGCTGCAGCAGACCTCGCAGTCCTGGACGAAGCCCGACCCAATGTCAGCCTCCAGGTAGATTTCCACTTCCTCGCCGCAGTACGGACAGGCCACCGAGAAACAATCGTCGTCCATTCTCGCCCCCCGAGCCCGAGGCCCGAGCCCCGAGCCCCGAGACTAGTATTGTCGTCCGTTGGCTTCGGCAGCTGCCGACTGCAGCACAGCCAGTTGGGCGGTGTCGAGGCGAATGTCGCCTAAAACCCGATTCCGGGACGTCCCCCGGCGGAGGCAGTCCAACCGGCGACCGGCCGGTGAGGCGCTGAAGGAACATCAACGCCGCCATGTAGGTACCCATCGACGACGGGTGGAAGTCGTCGGCGCCATATAGCGCTAGTGAGGGATCGCGTCTCCAGGCGGCGCGCCAGCCTTCACCCACCGGTACGAGCGCGCCGCCGACATCTTCCGCGGCACGCGCGTACGATCCGGTAACCGCGTCGAAGAACCCGCTGCGCGCTTTCGGCGGCCAGACGCCATAGAGCACGACAGCCGCGTGAACCCGGCGGGCCTCGGCAGCGAAGCGAGCCGCGTAGTCCCGGAGCGAGGCCTGTGAATCCGGCAGCGACGACGGGCCTTGTTGCAGCACGATGTGAGTCCACCGCTCGCGCCGCAGGGCACGGAGCGCAGCGCCGTCCTTCCAGTGATCTTCGAGCGAGTAGTTGGCCCTGGCCACTGCGGAACAGGTGATCGAGGCTCCAGCCTGCGTCGCCAGCGCCTCGAGCATCGCCGGAAGATCGTTCTGAGAGGTCAGACTGTTGCCGACGAACAGCACGCGCGCACGGGTGATGCCGGTCTGCGCCGCGTTCGACTGCGGCGCGACGCAAACGGAGACGACCGCGAACAGCAGAAGGGCCGGTTTCACGGTCCTTCCGGCCAGGCCGGAAGCCACGTTACCGGTCGACGGTCAGGTTGTTCTTGACGTCGAAGACGCCTCCCACCTCGCGCGCTTTGAAACCAGCGATCGTCTTGTCCCCCTCGCTGTCGACCACGCCCTCGAGCACGACGTTGCCGTTCTTGACGATGATGTGGATCGACGGGTTGACCTGAAAGCCGTAGCGCTCGAGAGTCTCGGTGCGATAAATGTTGCGGGCAATATCGAGACGGATGCGATCGTCGTTGGGCGACACGGGCAGAACTTCGATGTCGTTGATCACCTTCTCGATTCCTGGAATGCCCTTGAGGCGCCCTTCCGCATCGCTCTTGAGAGTCGGACGAACCACCTGGCCGAGCAGGCGTACGATACCGCCAGGTTCCACTCTGAACGCCAGGTTGTCGAAGATTCCGTAGTACGGCAGAGTCATCAGCTCGTGCCGGACTTCGGTCTCGACTCGCCGCACGCGCGGGTCCTTCTGTTGAACGACCTGCTGCGCGATGCCGGCCCCGGATAGGGTGACGCAGAGAACGACTGCTCCAAACATGGCTCTTACTCCTCTGCCAGGTACTCTGATCGCATTGTATGGCTGGCAGTGACCGCGCTCACTGAAGAATACGTGAAGGAGTGTTCAGTGGATTCTGCCGCTGACTTTTCGCAAATCCCGATCATCGATGTAGGCCCTCTGCTCGCAGGCGCCCAGGGTCAGCGGGCGACGGCGGCCGAGCTTCGCCAGGCGTGCCGCGAGAGCGGCTTCTTCTATGTCGTCGGCCATGGCGTAGACGAGAAACTGCAGGCGCGCCTCGTCAGCCTCAGCCGTCAGTTCTTCGCGCAGGACGTCGAGACGAAGATGAACATTCGCATGGCGCTCGCCGGCCGCGCCTGGCGAGGCTACTTTCCAGTCGGCAACGAGCTGACGTCGGGCCGTCCCGATCAAAAGGAAGGCATCTACTTCGGCGAGGAGCTCGGCAGCGATCACCCGCAGGTCCGCATGGGGACGCCGATGCACGGTGCCAATCTCTTCCCCGACGTCCCTGCAGGATTTCGCGAGTGCGTGCTCGACTACATGTCGGCGGTGACGCGGCTGGGGCATCGGCTCATGGCCGGAATCGCCCTGAGCCTCGATCTCGACGAGACCTATTTCGCCGATCGCATCACCGGTGAACCGCTCACGCTCTTCCGGATCTTCAACTACCCCGTGCCGCCTGATCCTTCGCTGTGGGGCGTCGGCGAACATACCGACTACGGCCTCCTGACGATCCTCATGCAAGACGACGCGGGAGGCCTCGAGGTGAGATCGCGCTCACGGTGGGTGGCAGCGCCGCCGGTGCCGAACTCGTTCGTCTGCAACATCGGCGACATGCTGGATCGCATGACGCGCGGGCTGTACCGCTCCACACCACATCGGGTCCGCAACGCTGCCGCACGCGACCGGCTGTCGTTTCCATTCTTCTTCGATCCCGGCTTCCATTCACGCGTTCAACCCATCGACCTGCCAGGACGTGAGACGCCAGTGGGAGACGACGCGGAGCGGTGGGATCACGCCGACGTGCACGCGTTCGAAGGCACCTATGGCGAGTATCTGCTGAACAAGGTGAGCAAGGTGTTTCCTGAACTGCGGAGCAGAGTGCGTCTAGCGGGCCGAGCGCCGAGCGCCGGCCTATTTCAGGCTCTTGATGAACAGAATGATCGATTCGATCTGCGGATCGGTGAGCACTCCCGCGTAACTGGGCATTCCCGCTTCGCCCTTCTCGTAACCGGAGACGATCTTCGCCGAGGGCTCGAGGATCGACTCACGAAGGTATGCCTCATCGGCGGTCACTCGAACGACCCCGCCAGCGAACGTGCGATCCCCGCCGTATAGACCTTTGAAGGTCGGACCGAGCCTCTGAACCAACGCTCCCTCGCTCGAATGGCAGGCCATGCACCCATAGAGCTGATACAGGCGATGACCTTCTGCAGCGCTCACGGGCCCGGTGGCGGTTGTCTTGGTGGCCCTCGGGGAGAGGTCCACCGTCAGATCGCCGAAACCCTCGCTCCGCGGATCGAACGTGGACAACTCGTAGGGCGTGAAGTACGCGCTGTTCTGAAACGTTGTCCCTTTCGCCGTCGTGAGCGACCAGGCCAGCCGCATCTGCATCACCGGCTTCATGCCGGGCACGGCGATGAACACCGTTCGGCCATCCTTCGAAAGGTACGCGCTGCTCGGTGCGAGGCGATCGATGCCAGGTGTGCCATCGGCCTTGAGCTGAGGCGAGCCGTACCTGTAAGTGCGCTGATAGTGCCACGTCGTGAGCGAGTAGCTATCGGGGTCCGCCGCCTTGGCGGCATCGAGCGCCACATCGAATCGCAGGAGCACGCCGCGATCGGTGGCGACCAGGTCGCTCGGCACCGTCGACTCCTTGCCCGTGTAACGCACGCGACCCAGGCCGGCCAGAGGATCGACCGTTGTACCCCAGCCGCGAATCTGAAAACCCGCAATGTAGAGCTGACCGTCGGCGGGATTCACCGAACCGTTCAGCGGCGGATACTCGAACGCGCTCGTCACGCTCACCACGGCTGCCTGCGGCTTCGTGCCACGGTTGTCGAGGAGCACGCGGAACAGCTCCGGTCGGTTGAAGCCGATGTGCACGAACGCATCGGTGAGCGGCCCCATCTTGGCGTCGAACAGCCAGACCTGCGACATCGCCGACGCGTTGGCCGGGTGCGGAATCCACGTGATCGGATCGGCGATAGGCGCCGGATAGACTTCGCGCGGCTGCTTGTCGCTGAGGAAGCCGTAAAACTGCTTGTCGCGGACGATATGAAGCGGAGTGCTGGGAATGTAGTTGCCCTGCTGATCGCTCGCGGTGACCAGACCGGTGCGCACGTTGACGCCGAGATTCGGCTGGCGGAACCCGTAGCCGAGCACCGTGGCCTGACGGCCGTCGGCGGAAATGCGCAGGACATTGCCGTTGTGCTTGCCGAGCGTGGTCGCCTGCTGGTTGCCTTTGGCGATGACGAACTCGCCGCCCGGTGCCAGGCGGATGGTATTGGGAAACTCACGCATGTCGGCGGTCTGCGCGAACGCGTTCGAGAACAGCTCGTGCACGTCCGCCTCATCGTCTTTGTTCGTATCCCTCAGGCGCCAGATGCCGTTGCGATCGAACACGTAGACCTGGTCATCGCGGATGGCCAGCGTGAGCGGCTCGTGCAACCCGGACGCGAAGCGCTTCCAACGTAGCGGCACCGCGCGGCTCGTGCAGGCCGCGGATCAACCAGACGTCGCCGTCGAGCGTGACGGTCACCGCTGTCCCGTCGGAAAGGAACTGGATATCACCCGGGCGCACGTAGCGGCGCCAGGGGTTGTCGGCCGGCAGCGCAACCTCGTCTACGACGTAGGCGTCGTTGGCAGTCGACAGCTTCACCTGTGTGGTGATCTGCTGCGGCCATCGCGCCGGGGAGACGGCCGTCGGGATGGCCCGGGGCGCAACGGTCGGCGCAGAGGCGCCACGTGTGAGCGTGAGGCAGAACGCGATCGGCGCGGCGTGCGGAGGAAGTCGCACGGCTGAAACCGTTCGGCCCGCATCCATGCCTTCGCCAGATGTCGCCTGATTGGTGACCGGTACCTTCTCCAGAACCGCGGATCCGCCGGGATCCGCACTCACCGCGAGCGATGCGTCCTTGGTGGTGAAACCGAGCACGAGCCAGAGAGGTTTCGCCGAGGGACCGACATGGATGTGCCGCTCCAGGACCTGGCGGTTGCGCGGTCCCGACACGGTCATCCACTCGCGAACGTCGGCGTTCCCGGCCGTGTACTCGAGCACCGTGCCGCCGCGAACGAGACGGACGGCCTTGAAACGGCCGGCCTGCTCGGACAACGGACCGCGTCCAACTTCCTCCGGGCTCGGTGCCGGCTCGCGCGGATCCTCGAACGACGGTCGCGCCCCGATCTGCCACCCGGGATAGATGCCATTGGCCAGCAACACCGTGCCGTCCGGCTCGGGCGCGGGTGACTGTCCGCCGGGCGTCTTGCGATCGGGTTGATGGTAAGAGCCGGGTGCCAGCGCTTTCGCCGTCACACCGCTGCCCTGCCACATGGCGGCGATGCGGAGCAGGTCGGTATCGAAACCGACCCAGTTACCGCCGCCAAGATTCAAAATGAGGCCGCGCGGGGTCAGATTCAGTGTGGGAAACTCGGGACCGGCGCCGCCGGCATCGAGCACGGACGAGAAGAACGGGAAGTCGGCCTCGACCCACGGTCCCCACGGCGTCAGTGCCGGTTTTCGCGGTTCGGAAACGCTCGTCTGCCGGACCGAACCGAACAGCAGCGAACACATCGCCGCCACGATCAGCAGGGTCAGCGTGGATCGCCGCGGCATCAACCCCGTTCTGGACGCTCGGTTCACTAAGGAGAATACTAATCGCAAATGCTGGAGTCGAAGAACCACGTCGCTCTCGCGATCTTCGTCGTACTGGCGCTCATCGGAACGGGATGCCGATCGGCCCGGACTGGGGCAGAGCGACCAGCCCACGTCGCTACCGCCGGGACCTGGACTGACGATCCGGCACGACGAGCGAGCGGGCACCATCGCCATCTTCCGGGCGGGGCGATCCGAACCGATCCTCGTACAGAACGCCGCGCCCCACAGCCGCCCCTATCTGCATCCGATCGCGACTCCGGACGGACGAGGCGTGATCACGGAGCTCAGTCCCGCGCATCACAAGCATCAGACCGGTCTTTTCTGGGGCTTCACCCGTGTCAACGGGCGTGATTACTTTCACAACCCGGGCGAGGAGTACTGGCGTCGCGCCTCGGCGACGGTCAGTGAAGGCAGCCGAACGGCGCCGAAAAACGACGTGCGGTGGCAGACGAGTTACGACCTGCTCGACGAGGCCGGCCGCGCCGTCCTCACCCAAACCGAGCGCTGGACGTTTCGCGAAGTAGCCGCCGCCGGGTCGACCGGAAGATTCGTCCTCGATCTCGAATGGCGGGGCGAGGCGAAGACCGACGTCACGATTGGCCAATACGACTACGGCGGCTTGTTTCTGCGCATGCCGTGGCGCGAGGGGATCCGCGGTGAGGTCGTCAATGCCGCACGCCAGCGCGACGCGCGCGCCGAGGGCCAGCGCGCGATGTGGCTCGACGTCGGCATGCAGGTCGAAGGCCGCCAGGACCTGGCGCACGTGGCCATCTTCGATCATCCGGAAAACATCGGCTACCCGCAGGCCTGGCGCGTCGACGGTCAGCTGGGAGTGGGCGCAGCACGGTCACGTGCCGCGGACTGGACGATCAAGAAAGGAGAAACGGAGGTCATCCGCCATCGCCTCGTCATCTATACGGGGACGCTGAACGACGTCGAGATGACCAATGCCTGGACGGAGTTCAGCGGCAACAGATCGACGGCCGCGCTCTGGTCCATCGCTCAGGCCGAAGGGCGCGACGCCAAGTTCCTGACGCCGGAGCAAGCGGTCGCGCAGATGACGGTCGTCGATGGCTTCACGGTCAATGCCTGGGCCGCCGAGCCGATGGTGGCGCAGCCGATGGCGTTCTGCTGGGACGATCGCGGCCGTCTCTGGGTGGCGGAAAACCACGACTACGAGAACCGCGAAGAGGGATTCTCCAATTCCGGGAAGAGCCGCATCCTGATCCTCGAAGACACCGATCGCGACGGCGTCGCCGACAGCCGCAAGGTGTTCATGGAAGGCATCATCTTCCCGTCGGCAATCGCCGTCGGCTTCGGCGGCGTCTTCGTCGGCGCACCGCCCAACCTGCTTTTCGTTCCAGATCGCGATGGCGACGACAGGGCCGATGAGGCGGATATCGAGGTGCGCCTGACGGGCTGGGGCATTCGCGATCGCCACGAGACGCTGAACAGCCTGCACTGGGGACCGGACGGATGGCTGTACGGGCTGCAGGGATACGCGACGTCCTCCAAGGTCAGAAAGCCTGACAACAAAGGACGCGTCTTCAAATATCGCGAACCGTTCCCGGAGGATCTCCTCTCCGGAGAAGGCGTCGAGATCAACGGCGGCGTCTGGCGATACCATCCCACGAAAGACCTGTTCGAGGTCGTCGCGCACGGCTTCAGCAACCCGTGGGGAATCGATTACGACGCCAAGGGGCAGATGCTGATCAGCGCGTGCGTGATCCCCCACCTGTGGCACGTGATCCCCGGCGGCATTTATCAGCGGCAGGGTGGCCAGCATTTCAATCCGTACGTCTACAGCGACATCCAGACCATAGCCGATCACCGGCATCGCTCGGCTCACGGCGGAGCACGGGTGTATCTGTCCGACGCATTTCCGACCTCGCAGGTCGGCCGAATCTTCATGGCCAACATCCACGAACACGCCGTGCTCTCGGATGTGCTCGTCCGCAACGGATCGGGATTCACCGCACGCCACGGCGACGATTTCCTCATGGCCAACAACGCGCAGTGGATTGGCTTCAGCCTGGAGATCGGCCCGGAAGGTGGCCTTTACGTGCTCGATTGGCACGATGCGGACATCTGCGGCCAGGACGTGCTGCACCAGGAGACCGGACGCATCTTCAGGGTCGTGCCGAAGACCTCTCTCGCCGAGAACTGGAAGGGACGCTATTCGGATCTTCGAACGATGTCCGATGCGGAGCTCGTCGAGCTGCAGACCCGCCGCAGCGAATGGCATGCGCGGCGGGCGCGCGGCATCCTGCAGGAGCGGGCGGCAAAGCGGACGCTGAGACCCGAGACACATGACGCGCTTCGCCAGATTTTCAAGACCGACAACAATCCGGACTGGCGTCTGCGCGCCATGTGGGCGCTGCATGTGACCGGTGGCTGGACGCCGGACACGCTTGACCGCCTCGCTGGCAGATGCGGACGAGTACATTCGTGCGTGGGCGATTCAACTCCTTTCGGAGGATCGCTCGCTGTCTGCTCCATCTCTCGAACGATTCGCCAGGATGGCGCGTGAAGATCGCTCGCCGGTCGTGCGGCTCTATCTCGCGGCGGCATTGCAACGCATCGATCCCGACGCGCGCTGGAACATTGCATCTGAATTGATGGCTCACGAGGAGGACGCTGCCGATCACAATCTGCCGAACATGCTGTGGTTTGGCGTCGAGCCGCTCGTCGCCCGGAATCCCACGCTCGCCCTCGAGCGCGCGGCGGCGAGCAAGGTTCCGCTGATTGCCCGGCTCGTGGCCCGGCGCGCCGCCGATGCCGACGCGATCGAGCCGGTCGTTGGCGCCATTGCCAGCGCACCGAAGACGCAGCGCTTCCTCCTGGAAGGGTTGCGCGATGCCCTCGAAGGTCGGTTCGACGCTGCCGCACCGCAAAACTGGCCGGCTGCCTACGATCGCTTGAAACGGTCGGGGGAACCGATCGCCAGCCTCGCTGTTGAAGTGGCGCAACAGTTTGGCGACGCGGATGCGGCCAGGCGCAACGTCGCCACGCTCCGCAATCGAACCGCTGCCCTCGACGAGCGGCGCCGCGCGTTGAACGCTCTGACCGCCCAGCGCAGACCGCAGCTCGTGGACCAGCTCCCGGCTCTCTTCGATGAGCCGGCGATGCGGGTCGACGCAATCCGTGCGGTTGCCGGCTTCGATAGCGACCCGCTGGGAAAGCTGTTGATCCAGCGGTATGCCACGCTGAGCGCTGCCGAAAAGTCGGAAGCTCTGCAGACACTCGCGTCACGGCGGCGATATGGTCGGCTCCTCACCGACGCCCTGGCAAACGGCTCGATCCCGAAGAGCGATGTGCCCGTCCATCTCGCCCGACAGCTTCTTCGGGTCGTCGGCGTGGCCTTCACCGAAGTGTGGGGACCTGTCGAGCGCAGCGCAACCGAGGAGCGCACCTACGCGCGCTATCGCGCGCTGCTCAACGACGATGCGATGCGGGGAGCGGAGGTGCAGCGAGGCCGGGCTGTCTTCCAGCGGACCTGTGGCGCGTGTCACAAGATGTACGGTCAAGGCGGCACGATGGGGCCCGACCTCACCGGTTCCAACCGCGGCAACCTGGACTATCTCCTTCTCAATGTCCTCAACCCAAATGCCGAGGTCCAGGACGCATACAAGATGGTGGTGGTCACTACCAGGGACGGTCGCACGTTCGCGGGAAATATTGTCTCTGAAACCGAGAGGCAGCTGACGTTGCGCGTCGTCGGTCGCGACGCGGCTGTTATCAACAAATCCGACATCCAGTCTCGCGAAGCCACGGCGACGTCGATGATGCCGCCCGGTCTCTTCGACGCGCTCACCGATCGCGAGGTTATTGATCTGGTGGGTTACATCAGAACGGCGGACGGCCGATAAGCCGGCTCCACTCTCCCTTCAGATCCGAAACCTGCAGTCCTGCCTCACTGCGCCGCACAAGTGTCACGATCGTGCGCCTCAATCCCTGACCCGCAAGGACGGCTGAAGCAAATCCTGAGAGAAGCGCCGTGGTGGCCCGGATGCGGCGATGGTATCCAAATTGTTTCTCAACGCCGGAGTCACGAAGGTTACAGCTGAAGAGTTGTTGTCTGTCAGTGACCATCCGGAGGTGTGAGGTGCAAATCGAGAGTTGGTGCGTGCAGCGGAACAACAGGATAAGGAGATCAGGAGAGAAAATTGTTCTCCTGTTCTCCTATTCTCCTGTGCGCTCTTGGCAAGTGGCTGTCCTTGATTGAGTCCCGGCAACCACGTCCCGCCCAAGACGACCTACGGCGTCATATTCGGCGAACCCGGCAACGGCGTGCGCAGGTACGGAAACGACGCATCGATGAACGAGGCGTCGAGGTATGCACCGTCCGTGAACGGCAGCGTGCCCGATGGTGCGTCAGCCGGCCCGCATCCGAATGCGCCCGGTAGCGCGTGACACAGTGCACCCATCGCCACCCTCAGCTCGATATCCACCACATCGTCACCCGGCCGCCGGCCGTTCGGGAAGCCGGCGTTGTCGCCGCCAAGTGCGCCGAGCCTGTCCTGTAGAGCGGACTGGACCGCCGGGATGCTGGTATTCAATCGCAGCATCTCGGAAGCCGTGACGCCGGGAGGCCGGTTCAGGCCGTTGATGCCCGTCAGGAATGCCGCCACGAGATCGCCGCGCGGGAAATTGTTCGGCGCGCGCACACCCGCCGCACCGAACAGAATCTCCAGCAGCTCGGGCAGCGTGGGGTTCGTCACGTAGGTGGCCAGCGCCGAATCCTGCGTGGGTACTGCCGAATTGAAGAGATCCTTGTCCTTCAATCCAATGACGACCTCGTTCACCAGCGGCGCGCCGAGGCGCGACACCTGCGTGCCGGCGGCAGGAGGCGGAGTCGGGGGCCCGCCTCGCCCACCCCCGCGACGCAGCGGATGATCGCTCGTGACCCAGCCGTCGCAGCTCTGCGTGGGAACCCACACGAGGGCCGCGGTATCGATCGGCTTCTGCGAGCGGGGCGTCCCTGGCGGACACGGGCTCGAGTCCGGTCCAGGCGTCGACCCTCCCGGCGTCACACCCACGCCGAGGCTTGCGGTCGTCCAGCCGCCGATGATCGGCTGACTCGGAGACTGCACGAGGCAGGCAATCGGCACTTCGAGCACGAACGAGGTGATGTTCTTGTCGGCCAGATCGTCGGCTTCGGCATTCTCGGTGCCGAGCGGGTTGGTGACGTTGACGAGGTCGAAGGTCTCGCCGAGGTTGACGACGAACGGATCTTTCCGCTGCCCGACGAACATGCGCCCGGCGGCGCAACCAGGTATCGAGATGTTGTAGATGTGGTCGTTGGCGTATGTCGCGTACTGCGGAATCGACTTGTTGCCGATGTTGTCGACCGGCTTTCGAAACGTCGCCGAGCCGTCGGTCACGTTCGTGATGGCTTGTGACATACCGCTGCGACGATCGCCACGGATGATGTTGACGCTATAGGTCTCCTCGCGATTCAACGCGCCAACGTCCGCCGAACTCGGACCAACCTGCCCGATGTTGATGAGTGGCACCGGAACCATGATGCCGCCGGCTGAAACGGACAGATCCTTGACCGTCACCGCCGGGCGGAACTGGAACGTCAGGTCCTCCACGGCATCTCCGTTGTTGTCGACGTGGATCTCGTACACCGCATCGGTATCGAGGGCGAAGTAGTTCGGTCCGCCGTAAGGATCCTGCAGCGGAACGTAGTTCGCGATCAGCGTTACGTACCCGTCCCGCCCGGGCTCGTAGCTGCGGAACATGTAGAAATCCGTTCCGTCGACCTTCGGCGTCTTGGTAATACCCGGCGCCTCGCGATGGCTTGATCCTTGTCCGACGATGCCGCCGACCAGGATCAGGGCCGCGATGGCTCCCATTCCTCGTGTTGCCTTCATTCGGTCCTCCCCTCCGTTGCCCGACCTGAGGGTCGGGCTTGCATTCGCCACGTACTACGGCTGAGGGTGTGAGCTGGATGTCGGCGGAATGAGCTTGAGCCGGAACTGCACTCAATAGAAAATGCGACGCATGATGAATCGATCACTGTTCGTCACGCTCGCGGTTGCGCTCGCTGCCACGGTTGCCGTCAAGGCGGACGACTGGCCCAGCTGGCGCGGTCCGGAAGCGACCGGCGTCTCGTCCGAACGGACACTTCCTACTCAGTGGAGCGCGACGGAAAACGTCGCCTGGAAAGCGCCGATTGCCGGCGTTGGCATCTCGACGCCGATCGTCAGCGGCGATCGGGTGTTCGTCACCTCGCAGATTGGCACTGGTGTCAGCCGGCAAGGTCCGCGGCTCGTGCAGGGCGGCGACGCCGCGGCCATGGGCGAGCGGGCGCTCGGCAGCGGCCGGGCGACGCCAACTGACCCGAACAAGACTGTTTTCATCGTCGAAGCGTTCGCTCGCGCGGATGGCAAGCGTGTGTGGGATCGCCGGTTCGACGCCGAAGGAACGCTGACCCCGACGCACGAGAAACACAACCTCGCCACGCCGAGCCCGGTGACCGACGGCACGCTGGTGTTTGCGCTCTTTGGCACCGGCCAGCTGGCCGCTCTCAACAGAGATGGCACCGTCGCCTGGCAGCAGCATCTTGCCAAGCAGTACGCGCCGTTCGACATTCAGTGGGGCCATGGCAGCTCACCCATCATCTACGGCGATACGGTGATTCTGCTCTGCGATCACCCGTCCAGCTCGTACCTGATTGCGCTCGACAAACGGACCGGCAAGGAGCGCTGGAAGTCGGATCGCGGCAAAGGGCGTGCGTCGTACAGCACGCCGCTCGTCGTCAACGGCGCTTCCGGCGTCGAGCTGATCGTGAATTCGACCGAACGCATCGACGCCTACGATCCGCGCACCGGTACGTTGCTGTGGCACGTCGGCGAGCCGAATCGCTTTCCCGTTCCCTCCCCCGTCTCGCACAACGGCGTGATCTACACGAGCCGCGGGTATCGCAGCGGACCCTACATGGCAATAAAGCCCGGCGGCCGCGGCGACGTGACGTCGACACACGTCATCTGGAGCGTGGCGACGGGTGCGCCATATGTCTCCTCGCTCCTGCACTACGAGGGCATCATCTACATGGCGAATGATGTCGGCGTGCTGACCGCCGTCGATGCGACGACCGGGCAACGGGTATGGCAGGAGCGTACGGATGGTGTGTTCTCCGCATCTCCGGTAGCCGGAGGCGGCCACGTCTATTTCCTGAGCGAAAACGGCGACACCGTGGTCGTGAAGGCCGGACGTGCTCCGCAGATCGTGGCGCGAAATGCCGTTGCCGAACGGGCGCTGGCGTCTCCGGCAATCTCGAATGGTCGTTTGTTCTTGCGGACGGACGATCATCTGATCGCCATCGGCAAGTAGGTTCAGCATGAAGTAGGGGCGGCGGTGTCAACTTCGATCAAGCTGACACCGCAGCCGCCCTAGTTGGCCATGACCACCGTATCGATGACGTGAATGACGCCGTTCTTCTGGTAGACGTCGGCAATCGCGATGGCGGCGTTCATGCCCTTCTCATCGCGCAGCCACAATTTGTCCCCTTCCCATACGATCCACAACGTATCGCCGCTGACGGTTTTCAGCTCGGCCTTGCCTCGACCGGCGCGCGCCAGGGCCATGAGCTCTTTTGAATCGAGTCGGCCGGCGACGACGTGATACGTGAGCACGCTCTTCAGTTTGTCCTGGTTATCCGGCTTGAGGAGCATCTCGACGGTCCCCGCCGGCAGCTTCTCGAACGCGGCGTTGGTCGGCGCGAAGACCGTGAACGGTCCGGCTCCCTTGAGCGTCTCCACCAGTCCCGCGGCCTTGACCGCGGCGACGAGCGTCGTATGATCTTTTGACTTCATGGCGTTGTCGACGATGTCCCGCGACGGGTACATCGCGGCTCCGCCGACCATGACCGTGGCCTCCTGCGCGCCGACGGCGATGATCCCGGCGAGTGCGGCGGCACTGCATACGATTGCGGCATTTCGAAACATGTATTCAGCCCTCCACGCGTCCTGCGAGACGCTCTGTCGGGATCTACGCGCGGGCCGGGAGGGTGGATTGGGGGGATGAATGCTGGGGGTCAGATCTTGTTTCTTGCACGAGTGTCCTCTTTCGGCGGCGCTACCGAAACAGGACGGTCATGCAAGAAACAAGATCTGACCCCCGGGTTTCCGCTCACTGGGCGGAAATCTTGATGATCTGCCAGGTCTCGCCGGCACGGGCGAATTCGATCGTCCAGACGTGCTGCTCGATCTTGGGCTCGGTGTCGCCGATGCGCCGCGCGTAGCGGAGAACACCCGCACATCGCGCCGCGGCATCGCTGGCGGAGACGGAAAACGTGCAGTTGCCGAAGTTCAGATCCTGCGTCTGCAACCGCGCGAACGCGCGCGACAGCGCCCTGGCATCCACCGACGGCCAGACGGCTGCCGCGCCGGTGGCGTCGAGACGATCGTAAGCCTGCTCGTAGTGACCGAGCACCTGGGCAAGAGCCGATGATTCCTTCTGGTAGACCCGGTCGCGTGGAGCGATCTCCCGTACGGCGGGCGCCGCGGCGACTCGAGGAAGCGTGACCGCTTCGAGCGCCTCGCCGACACTTCCCGGGTCGGCCGACGCCTCAGGAAGCGCTGGGGGCGGCACGATCGCGGTGTCGGTTCGATCGACGTCAGGAGTCCCCGGTGCATCTCCAGACGTCGCTGCCGCCATCGGTGCAACCCGCGGCGCGGTGACCGGCGCAGACGCAGAATCCGTTTCCGGTTTGTCGCTTCTGGATCGCGTCATTGGCGCCTCGATTTTTTCCGGCCTGGTCGACGGTGCAGCCGCGGCGGGTGCCGCAGCGGTCGTGAGTGGCTCGGTCTTTGTCGGCGTCTCAATCGCGGTCGGCGCCTCCGTCCTGGTCGGACTCTCGGCTGGCGGCGCCGGCGGTTGGCTCACCACTCGCGGCGCCGTGTCAGCAGGCGGGTCGGCTGGAAACAGATGCTGTCGGCCCAGACGAATCACCAGCAATGCGGCAAGCAGGACGATGTAGCCCATGGTGATCGAAACGGCGCGTGTCGATGGTCGGGGTCCCATATGTCAACCTCTGACCCGTCAGAATTCCCGGGCGTAGTCCAGCGCGATCGACGGCGTGAACTTCGCCTTCAGCCCGGTGTCCGTCAGGCGGGTGAGCACGTTCGCCTTGAGCAGCCACCGGCCATGGATGTTCACCTTTGCCCCGGTGACGAAGTAACCCGTCTGCAAACCACCACCGGCATTGAACTGCTCTTGCCGGCCCGGCGAAAAACGCGCCGGGCTCGGACGGTAATCCGGATGACTCATGACGAGCTTTTCGATCACGGCCTCGGCGAGTTCGCGCTCGCCCATGCCCAGCAAACACAGAATCCTGTACTCCGCCGACTCGATTCGTTCGCCATCGCCGGCGACGTCGACTGTGTCGAGTGCGGCCAGCGCATCCTCGTACGCCGCCGACGAGTACAACCGTTCAACCGCTTGCATGTGTGTCTGACCCTCGGCGCGCGGCGTGAAGGCTGCGCAGGCCGACAGGCAAAGCGTCACGCTCACAGCATGAGTCGTGCGCCGCGCCCAGGCGCGGCGCAAGAGGATGCGAGCGGAAGTGCAAACCTTTTTCAAATCGTCCCCAATCGCACTGACCACCCGATAGGACCGTGGATTTTACTACATCAAGTGTGTCGAAATTGGATCGTGAAGCGTGTCGAATTTGATCTTGGCGATCCGCCGGAAACCCTGATCTGTCGGGCTTCTTCGCGTATTACATTTGTGGTACGCGGTGGCTACTTGGGCCGAAGGTAGATCCAGGTTTGAGGCCCCCGTACTTCCTGGCTCAGGCGCTCCAGCTGTGCGGCGTCCAGGCCGGGAACGTCGCGAATCCTCGGGGTGGCGGTTCGATCGCTCACCTGATCAATCAGATGGGTGGCCGAAAATCGGCTTCTGAACTTGGCGGCCAGCGCTCCGGGGACCTCCTCGTGCAGCTCGACGATCATGGTGGCGGTCGCCAGCGGCGGGATTGCCGGTCCGAGGAAAAGCGCCGCTTCGAATCCTTCACAATCGCTCACGATGAGCGAAGAGGGTTTCAGGTGGCGGGCAAGCCAGGAGGGGCTGCAGCGGCGTTTGAACGTGATGTTCGACAGGCCGTTGGCGGCGGCCATTTCGGCGACGGCTCGACGCGCCCACCAGTCGGTATCGAACGCGACGACCGGCGTCTCCCGAAAGTGCCGAGCCAGGCCGACCGCGTAGTAGCCGAAACTCGAGCCGATGTCCACGATCTGTTGGTAGCTCCCGCGGAGACATTCTTCTACCCAATCGTGCAATTCCATCTCGTAGGTTCCGAGCAGATACGGCCCGACATGCTGCTGGTCGGCGGATGGCGTGAGTGTCATGCCGGCGAAGGGGCCCTGCAACACCCGTCGTCCCGCGTGTGCGATGAGCTTCTGATTGAGATCGAAGAGTCCCCACTTCTTGATGAGCGCTGCCGAGTGGGCGCGAGCGCGCGACGAAACGACGGCGGTCGTCAGCTGCGGGGCGAATCTGTAGCCGGCGGCCCTGAGAAGTTGTCTCCAGCCCAACGCGGGATCATCTCACAATGGTAGAGGCCGGCGTAGACTGAGGACGTGAGAGTCTGCTGCGTCGCAGCATTCGCGGCATTCGCGGCGTAAGGCTACCAATCCCACCCAGTCACTGCCGTGGCGACCTATTCGGAGTTCCGCCGCTTCGAAGCGACGAGCCGGTTGAAGTAGCCGCGCGGGGGTTGGGGGCCCCCCACCCCTCAGTCGAACCGCAGCGCGGTCAGCGGCTCGATCCGCAGCGCACGCCGTGCAGGCAGATAACTGGCGACGGTGGCCACGAGCACCAGGACAGCGCTCACGACAAAGATCGTCGTGAGATCGAGCGGCTTGACTTGGAAGAGGAGCGACTGCATCGACCACACCACTGGCGCAGCCGCCAACAGCCCGACGACCAGCCCGGCGCCGGCGAATGCCAGGCCACGGCCGACGATCATCCTGAGGATATCGCCCGATGTGGCGCCGAGAGCCACGCGGATCCCGATTTCCCGCGTCCGCTGAGTGACGAAGTACGACAGCACGCCAAAGACGCCGACGCTGGCCAGGGTGATTGCCAGTGCGGCAAATGTACCGAGCAAAATCGTGCGGAAACGCGGCTCCGAGATGGCGTCGGAGGCGAGCGCCGACATGGACTGCACTTGATTCAATGACATGTCCGGATCGAGCGACGCGACATGCGCGCGCGCAGACGACGCCAGCGACGCGGCCGGCATCTTGCCCCGAATCACGAAATAGAGGCCGCGCGCCCACCTGGTCATGAATCCGGAGGTGAGTTGCGAGTACGGCAGGCTCACTTCGGGACGCACTTCTGCCGCAGGGCCCAGGTGCTTGACGTCCGCAATCACGCCGACTACGGTGCGCCACTCGGGATACCCACCTTCGCGCACCCGCTTTCCGATTGGATTCTGATCATGGAAGTAACGTTTGACGAAAGCCTCGTTCACGATGGCGACCGGCTCGGAATCGGCGCGATCCGCCTGTGAGAATGCCCGGCCGGACTTCAGACGCGCGCCGAGCGCCGCGAAATAGGCGGGCGTCACCCCGCGCATCCCGGCGATGGGAATATCGTCTGGCCTTGCCGGAACGAAACCATCGACCGTGAACGAATTCTCGAGGTTCTGGCCGGTGAGCGGCAGGTGGGTGGTCGCGCCCACATGCTCGACACCGGGGCTGGAGGCGAGCTGCTCGGTCAGCCGCTCCGTGAAGGCGATCATCGACGACCCGTTCGCGTATTTGCGCGGCGGCATCACGACCGAGAACGTGAGCTGACCACCGGCATCGAATCCCGGATCGACGGATGTCAAACGCGACAGGCTGTGCAGCGCCAGCCCGGCGCCGAACAGCAGCACGACGGACAGCGAGACCTCCGCGACGACGAGCGCCACGCGAAACCTCTGCCGTCCGCGACCGGCGCTGGCCGTACGCCCGGCGCGCAAGGCATCAGCCGGATCGGCTGATGAACCCTGCACGGCCGGCGCCAGCCCGAAGACCACGGCGGTCACGAGCGACAGTAGAAGAGTCGCCGCCAGCACGCGGCCGTCGAGGGCCGTGTCGGCAAGCCGCGGAACTTCCGCCGGACCCAGCGAGACGACCGCCGCCGCCCCCCAGCTCGCCACCGCAAGCGCTCCGCACGCGCCCAGCCCGTAGAGAATCGCGGTTTCCGCGAAGAACTGCCTGACGAGCCGCCAGCGGCCGGCGCCGAGCGCCTGGCGGATCGCCACTTCGCGATGACGCGCGGTCGCGCGCGCCAGCAGCAGATTGGTGACGTTGGCGCAAGCAATCAGGACGACCAGACCGACGGCGCCGAGCAGAACCTGAAGGGGCGCCTTCGCGTCGCGTACGGTGAAATCCTCCAGTGGCGTCACCCGTGCAGCAAGGTTGCGGTTCGTGTCGGGGTACTCCGCGGCGAGCGCGCCGGCGATTCCGGCGATCTCGGTGTGCGCCTGCCCTGGTGAGACCGAGGGCTTGAGACGACCCACGACCTGAAGGTAGTGCGCTGAGCGATCGAGTGGCGGCAATTCCGGCGTCCGCGGCGACGGCAGCGGCGTCCACAGCTCGTATCGGCGCCCGAAATATTCGAAACCCGCCGGCATGACACCGGCGATGGTGAACACCCGCCCGTTGACGTTGACCTGCGTGCCGACGACCGACGGGTCGCCCCCGAACCGGCGCCTCCACAATCGTTGCGACAGGAGCATGGCGTTCTCGCGTCCCGGCGAAAACTCCTCGGCTCGGAAGCTGCGGCCGAGCGCAGGCTGCACGCCAAGCACGCGGAAGAAATCCGGCGTAACCATCTGGCCGATGACGAGCTCTGGCTCGCCAGGCCCGCCGAACGTAAAACCGGTGCCGATATGCGCCGCCATCGACTCGAACGTTTGCGAACGCGCTCGATAGTCGTCGAAGTCGAGCGGTGTCACGCGCATCATGTTGGCGTCGGGCGCGTTGGTGTTGACGTTGAACACCAGCATCAGGCGTTCTTGATCGGCATACGGGAGAGGGCGCAGCAGCACGGCGTTGACGACGCTGAACATCAGCGAGGTGGCGCCGATGCCGAGCGCCAGCGTCAACGCGGCGGTCAGGGTGAATCCCGGGGACCGCAGGAGCGTCCGCACGGCAAATCGCAGATCCTGGAGCATAACGGCGGAGGAGCAACACCGATGCCGGCCGCTCGCGGCAAATTCCCTTTAGATGTGACGATTTTCAACCTGAGCGCGATGGGTGCCGTTCGCTCACGGTCACGGCCGTCCCGCAGGCGGACACAGCTAGCGCTTGCCGCGCTCAGCGGCTTCCATCACCCGCAGGATGTTCCCGCCGAGGATCTTCTCGACGTCCGGCGGCGAATACCCCTTGGTCAACAGCGCATCGGTGATCCTGGGCAGCTTCGAGACATCCTCCATACCGAGCGGCATCGTCGCGCCGTCGAAATCGGATCCCAGCCCCACGTGATCGACGCCGGCAACCTTCACCGCATGATCGATGTGCTCGACGATCTTTTCCCAGCTGACCCGGGGTAACACTCCCTTGGCCATGGCCTCGTGATCGAGACGCTCTCCTTCCAGGGTCGAGCACGCCTCGTCGCCGCCGCACTTCTTGGACATCGCGCGCATTGCCGTAACCACATCGCCGCTCTGCTTTTCCGAGGCGACGCGGAATTCTTCGCTCAGATAGCCGGCGTGATAGTTGATCATGATGACGCCGCCGTTTTTCGCCAGCGCGCGCAGCATGTCGTCGGTCATGTTGCGCGGATGGTTGGCGATGGCCCGGCAGGACGAATGCGAGGCCAGGACTGGCGTCGTCGTCAAAGCCAGCACGTCGAAGAATGTCTTATCGGCAACGTGGGAAATGTCGATCATCATCCCCAGCCGGTTCATCTCGCGCACGACATCCTTGCCGAATGCCGTCAGCCCGTTATGCGCCGGTTTGTCGGTGGACGAATCCGCGAAGTTGTTGTTCTTGAAATGCGTCAGCGTCATGTAGCGGACGCCAAGCGCCGCGTAATTGCGCAGGAACCGCAGGTTGTCGTCGATCATGTGGCCACCCTCGATGCCCATGAGCGCCGCGATCTTGCGCTCGGCGACGGCACGCCGAACGTCGGCCACGGTGGTCGCGAGCACGAGCGCGTCGGGATGAGTCCGCACGGCTTCGCGCACGGCATCGATCTGGTCGAGCGTGCGCTTCACGGCAGGCAGCCCGGTGACGTCGCTTGGCACCCATATCGAGAAAAAGACCGCGTCGAGGCCGCCCTCTTTCATCCGCGGGATGTCCAGATTGCCGTCGCCATGGCGACCGCCCAGGTCGAATTTCGGATCGAAGATGAGCCGCTGCGTCGTGTCGGCGTGTGTGTCGACGACAATGGCGCGCTCATGGATGGCGGTTGCCTGCGGGTGCTTGAGGGATGACTGGGAAAGAAGCGCGGGTGCGATAGCCAGGGCGATCATGCCCACCGACAGCAGAGGTCTCATTGCCGCAATGTTACTGCGTCACGCGCAGCAGGGCTGAACCGTAAGAGACGCGGTGAACGGAACCGGGCTTGCTTCACATCCTCCGCAGGAGGAAACGAGTGACCAACGATAAAGTGGTTTCTGTACTCAACAACCTGATCGAAACGTGCAAGGACGGAGAGAAAGGCTTCAAGTCAGCAGCGGAAGGGCTGAAGAGCTCATCGATTAAAGCCAGGTTCCTGGAATACTCGCGTGAACGCGGCCAGATGGCCAGCGAGCTTCAAGCCGAGGTGAGGCGTCTTGGTGGCGACCCCGACAAGAGCGGCAGCGTGAGCGGCTCGGTCCATCGCGGCTGGCTCGACCTCAAGGCAGCGCTCACGGGGCATGACGACCATGCCGTTGTCGCCGAAGCCGAGCGCGGAGAAGACGTCGCCAAGGGTGTATACGAAAACGCACTCAAGGAAGGTCTTCCGACTTCGGCCCAGACACTCGTTCAGCAGCAGGCCGTGAAGATTCGCCGTGCGCACGACGATGTGCGAGCGATCCGTGACGGGCAGGCGGTCGCGCGGTGAGCAGGCGATGACAATCGGGTAAGAACGGTCGGGTAAGAAGGAGCGACGGGCCAGCACTACGGCCCGTCGCTTCACGTCGTGACGCCCAAACGAACCTCGAAAAGGGAGTCTGTCGTCGTCTCTTCGCCCGCGGATCGATGATCCGTTCGTTGGTGCCGACCTCTCGATCGTCGGCGACCGCTATGCGGATGCCCTGGCGGCGAGCGACGACGCGACCAGCTGCGGCGAGATCTCGCCGGAGCGCGCATCGACGGTCGGCGCGCGGAGGCGGAGGGTCCCAAGTGCTCTTCGACCTTCGCGGAATCGAGACGCCGCTCGTGACAGCGCGCTATGCCGGCGGTCACTTGTCCGCCGTAGCTCACCGTGCAAGCACACTGACGTCGACATCGGTTTGCTACGTGGCCGTGGGCGGTGGCCGGACGTATCGATACGGTCGCTCGAGATGCGACCTGCGAAGTATCCCGACCGACGACTGCGATTGGTCGAACACTTAAGTGGGCTTCACGGGAAGGTGAGGGAGTCAACGTCCTCGAAGAATTGAGAGGCGCGTAAGTCTGCGTGCGGTGCGCCGCGATATATTGGTCGCCTGATGACCATGCGCGTCGCGCTCAAAGAAGCTCACCTCGGTCTCCGCAACTCGACGACCCGCATACCCTTCCGCTACGGCACCGCCGTGCTCACGCGGTGCCCGCAGGCTCTCTTTCGTGTGCTGATCGAATGCGACGGCAGGAGGCATCAAGGATTCAGCGGTGACTGTCTCCCCCCGAGCTGGTTCGACAAATCTCCTCAGAAGGACTTCGCCCGGCAGATTGACGACATGTTGCGGGTCATCGACGTGGCTCGATCCGTCTTCGTGGACGCATTTGCCGCGGCAACGACCTTCTTTCCGGCGTGGCTGACGTGTCAGCAACAGATCGAGCAGCGGTGCGCCGCCTGGGATCTGCCGCCGCTTCTGGCCAGCTTTGGATCGAGCCTGGTCGAGCGGGCGATCCTGGACGCCGCGTGCCGGCGACACGAGCTGCCGTTTGCGCAGGCGGTTCGCACCAACCTGTTCGGGATCGATGCGGGAATGGTCCACGCCGACCTGAGCGGCGCCATGCCGCAAGACTGGTTGCCCGCGACGCCGGCCCCCTGGGTCTATGTGCGGCAGACGGTGGGGCTCGGCGATCCCCTGACCGCCGACGAGATTCCGCCAGCCGAGCGTCTCCACGACGGCTGGCCCCAGGCGATCGCGGACTATGCGACCCGGCGCGGCGTCCGCTATTACAAGGTCAAGGTCTCCAATCGTCTCGAGCAGGATCTGGAACGCCTGACGCGGATCGCGCGATTGCTGCACGCACACCTCGGTGACGACTACCGGCTGACTCTGGACGGCAACGAGCAGTACAAGCGGGCTGAAGACTTCGAGGAACTGATCGGCGAGATGCGCGCGCGACCTGAGCTGGCGACACTCTGGACCAACGTGCTCGTCATCGAACAGCCGTTCGACCGCGCCATCGCGCTGTCCGCGGATCGGATCGGTGCCTTGAGAACATTGTCGCGTTCGAAACCCGTCATCATCGATGAGTCCGATGGCAGCATGGACGCTTACGCCAAGGCGATCGAGCTCGGCTACCGCGGTGTCAGCAGCAAGAACTGCAAAGGGGCGCTGAGAAGCGTGCTGAACGCCGGGTTGACCTGGCTGCACAATGATCGCGGGCGCGGTCAGGAGTTCACGGTGACCGGCGAAGATCTCTGCACCGTCGGTATCGTCCCCGTGCAATCCGACCTGTGCCTGGCTGCCACGCTGGGCCTGCAGCACATCGAGCGCAACGGCCATCACTATCATCCGGGGCTCACCTACCTGCCGGAGCCAGCGCGCCGCGCGGCGCTGGCGGCGCACGGGGATTTCTATGTCGAAGAGCACGGCATCATCGGGCCGCACATCGTCGATGGCCGGATGCAGATTGGATCGCTCCAATGCGCCGGGTGCGGATTTGCCGTAGAACCGGACATGTCGATGTGGGAACCGGCGGAGACCTGGAAGTTCGAGTCGCTAGGCCTGTAAGCATGTCCTCCATCCTTGCGATCCTGCTGCTGCAGCTTTCCGCGACGGTGTTGTCGGCGGACGGCAGACCGCCGCAGAAACCCGCCGCACCGATGAACGTTGTCGTGCTCGTCATCGATGACACGCGATGGGACTCGATCGGTGCCGCGGGCAACACGATCGTCCGGACGCCACGGCTCGATCAGCTGGCCGGCGACGGCATTCGTTTCACGCAAGCGCGGGTCACGACGTCCATCTGCACGACCAGCCGCGCGTCTCTCCTCACCGGCCAATACATGTCGCGGCATGGGATCGACAGATTCGGCAAGCCGCTGACCGAAGATGCGTTTGCGCGAACGTATCCCGGCCAGCTTCGCGCGGCCGGCTACTGGACGGGCTATGTCGGCAAGTACGACGTTGGCGCGCCGCGTACCACGGACTTCGATTTTCTGCGTGCGTACCACGGACGCCACTGGATTGCGGGTGCCGACGGCGAGCAAGTTCACGTGACCGAGCAGAATGCGCGCGATTCCATCGAGTTCCTGCGCGCACGGCCGAAAGACAAGCCTTTCCTTCTGAGCGTCGGCTATTTCGCGCCGCACGCCGAAGACAGCGCCAAGGAACAGTACCTGCCCCAAGCGTGGAGCGCGGCGCCTTACGCGGGAGTCACGGTCCCGCCCCCGGCACTCGGCGACGCGAAGTATCTCGCGGCGCTGCCGCCGTTCCTCTCCGCCGACGCGAACGAAGGCCGCGTTCGCTTCAAGTGGCGATTCGATACGCCTGCACGCTATCAGGAATACATGATTCGCTACTACCGGCTCATTACCGAAGTCGATGCCGCCGTGGGACAGACTCGTCGATGAATTGAAGGCGCAAGGAGTGTACGAACAGACGCTGATCGTGTTCATCGGCGACAACGGATATTTTCACGGCGACCGCGGTCTGGCCGACAAGTGGTATCCGTACGAGCAGGCCCTCCGCGTACCCCTGATCGTCCGGGATCCACGGCTGCCGTCATCGCGCCGGGGCGGAACGAGAGATCAGCTGGCGCTCAACATCGATGTCGCGCCGACGATCCTGTCCACCGTCGGCCTACACCCGGATTTTCCAGCGGACAAGGTGATGCAGGGACGGGATCTGAGCCAGCTGTATACCGCGGATGTGGCGCCTGCCTGGCGCGACGAGTTCTTCTACGAGCACCCGACGATCACGTCGCGAGATCGCATTCCGGCGTCGCAGGGGGTGATCCGCCGCGACTGGAAATACGTGCACTTCCCCGAGTTCGACTACGAGCAGCTGTTCAATCTGATCGAGGATGCAGAGGAGCTGCACAATCTCGCAGGGGTTGCCGCGCACGCCGCCCAACAGGCAACGATGCGGCAGAAACTGAAAGACTGGCAGCAGCGAGCCCGTTAGCTACCTCGTCGGGTCCGCTGCCAATACCTTGCCCGACCGATCGGTTCTCGTCAGCCTCGGAAACGGATCGCCCGTGCGTTGGATCCAGGCATCCAGCTGTTGGGCCAGGCGTGTTCGGTCGGCGGCAAATGCCGCCTCGTTCGACAGGTTTCGCAGCTCGCCGGCATCCGCGGCCAGATCGTACAGCTCCTCGCCGTGGCCGAGATAGCGCACGTACTTCCAGCGAGCAGTTCGTATCATGCGAATGGGGACGCGCCACGACTGCTTGCCGTAATACTCCGCGAAGACCACGTCACGAATTGCAGGCACACCCTTTTCGAGGATCGGACGGAGGGAAAGACCGTCGACACCCTCGGGCACCGTGGTGCCTGTCAGGTCGCAGAGTGTCGGCAGGAGATCGATGAGGCTGACCAGCGCATCCGACCGCGACGCACGGATCCTGCCCGGCCACGAGATGACGAGCGGCACCCTGACCAATTCTTCATACATGGCGGGACCTTTGTACGGCAGGCCGTGCGCCCCGCCGAGGTCGCCATGATCGCTCGTGAAAACGGTGATGGGAGGCACGTCGCCGCCCTTCAGCGCGTCGAGCACCGTTCCGATCTCGCGATCGACGGATTCGACCAGCCGGTTGTAGAACGCGCGATAACGCCGCCACATGTCGCGGTCGGCGCCGACGAAGGGCTTTCCCTGATCCTCCTCGAGATAGTGGCGTTGCGGGAAAGGCTTGCGTCGAAGGTCATCGACCAGGTTGGACGGAAGGCGCGCCGCAGCCAGCGCTCGTGGTTCGGGCGGAGGCGCCGTCAGAACGCCGTAGATGTCGTGAGGATTGATCCACGAGGCGATCAAGAACAGTGGCCTGTGCACCTGGTTCGCGCGTCGCTGCTGCACGAACTGCACAACCCTCCGCGCGAGCGCGTCGTCCCGTATCGTGGAATCGTGCGACGCGAAACCGTACTCGCCCGGAGTGGCGCCGAGATGCCATTTGCCGAAGTACGCCGTCTCGTATCCCGCGGCGGCGAACACTCTGCCGAGCGCTGGGAGTGAGCGGTCGAGAGCGGCCGACATCCCGGCCGGCGGGCTGCCACCGCCGGCCGCTTCGGGCCCCTCGCCGCCGGTATTTCCCATGACCGCCGTCCGATGCGGATACCGGCCGGTCAGGAGGGCGGCCCGAGAGGGGGAACATTGTGGCGTGGCGGTAAAAGCGCGGCTGAACAACACACCGCTGGCCGCGAGCCGATCCATCACCGGTGTGCGAAGATCGGCGGCTCCGGCCGCGCCGAACGCGTCGGCGCGCTGTTGGTCCGTCAGCACGATGATGACGTCCGGCCTTGCGGTGCCGCCCTGCGCGTGCAGCGGTCGAGCCGCCATGGACAATCCGGTCCCGGACTCGCACGTCGCGAGGCATAGTCACGGCGATGAGCACGACCACAAACGCTCGCCCCAGAGGGGACCGGCGGCGCATGATGTGGATTATGCGCAAAGCACCTGTGATTTCTACCCTTCTCTTCTGCGCGACGATGTCCCTCGGCGCAGCCGAGCTCTCCGAGCGGGATCGGCAGCACCTCATTGCGCACATGGACATGACCGCGAGCTGGTTCATCGACGAGGTGTCCGGCCTGACTCAGGCTCAGCTCGACTTCCGCCGTGACGCGGACACCTGGACCATCATGGAAGTGATCGAGCACGTGGTGATGGTCGGACCGATTTATTGGGACGACCTGCACACGGCGCTGAAAGGACCTGAAACCGAACAGGACTTGTCAGGTCGCGACGTGGAGATCCTCTGGTACGGAATCAATCGCGCATTTCGCGACCCGGCCATCCCCTCAGAGCGTCCGAAGGGGCAGCTTCGCGATCTGCGAGCCGGACTGGAGACCTATCGCAAGCAGCACGCGCGGCTGCTCGATTACGTCAAGACGACGAAGGACGATCTCCGGCGCCACTTCGTGGCCAGACAACGATCGGATGCGTATCAGTGGGTGCTGCTGATCTCGACGCACGAGCAGCGGCACATCCTCCAGATCCGGGAGATCAAGGCTGATTCGAAGTTCCCGAGGAAGTAGTGGGAGGTGACCGTCAGTCCGGCTCTGAAACGATCGGAGTGTTACGGGCTAGGATCCTGATATGCCCGTGATCAAAACGACGGTTGTCGGCAGCTACCCCGTCCCGACGTGGCTGCGTGTGTTCAGCACGCGCGAGAGCCTGCGCGATGCCATGCTGGCGGTCATCAAGACCCAGGAGCTCGCCGGAATCGACGTGGTGGCGGACGGCGAGCTGTATCGCTGGGACATCAACCACGCCGAAACCAACGGCATGATCGACTTCTTTATTCGGCCGCTGACCGGCATCTCACTGGATCTGACGGCGGAGCAACTGCAGCACTGGCGAAGTCTACCGGGGCAGCAGTTTCGATCGGCGCCGCCGGGAATCGTCACCGGTCCGATCGGCGCCGGTCGATTGAATCTCGAACGCGACTACCAGCTCTTTCGCGACCTGACGAACCGTCCGAAAAAATTCACTGTGACGAGCCCGTACATGCTGGCGAAAACGGTGGCGGACGAGCACTACGCCGATCTCGAGCAGCTGGTGCTGGCGCTTGCCGATGTCTTGCACGCCCAGGTTCGCGCGATCGATGCCGACGTGGTGCAGGTGGATGAAGCGAACGTGACCGGCCATCCCGAGGATGGGCGGATTGCCGCGGCCGGAATCAATCGCGTGCTGGCAGGGGTGCAGCGCGCGAAGGCCGTCCATCTCTGCTACGGAAACTACGGCGGGCAGACCATTCAGAAGGGCACGTACGAACGGTTGCTGGATTTCCTGAACCTCCTGCAGTGCGACCACCTGGTGTTGGAGATCGCCAGGCGTCCGGAACAGGAGCTGGAATGGCTGAGGGGCGTGCGGCCGGAGATTGGCCTGGGCATCGGCGTGATCGATATCAAGGACAACGAGGTCGAGTCAGTTGACACCGTCGCCCGACGAATCGAGCGAGCGGCCAAGGTCCTGGGTTCGGACCGCATTCGCTACGTTCATCCCGATTGCGGGTTCTGGATGCTGCCGCGCAGCGCCTCTGACGCCAAAATGCGCGCGCTCGTCGCCGGGCGCGATCGCTACCTCGGAACGGTGAGCCATTAGCGCCGCTCTTTCTGCTCGCTGATGATCTTCATGAGCTCAGCATCGGTCCAGGCGCGCAGCCGATCGCCCGTGACCGCACGCACCTTGGCAACCACTGCCGGATCGACGGGCGCTCCCGTCTGGCCCCACTCGCGCCTGATGTAGGTCAGCACCGAAGCAATCTGCTCGTCGCTGAGCACGAACCCGATCGGTGGCATGAGCCCGATCGGTCCCTCTTTGCCGTTCATGACGATTCGGATGGGGACTTCGGGTGTCGCCAGCGTCAGCGCCGATCCGATGAGCGTTGGCGCCAGCCTTTCCTGACCGCGTCCGTCCGGCTGGTGGCAAGCCTGACAGATGTTCAGATAGATCCCGCGCCCGGCATCGAATCGCTGCTGCTCGGCGGCGGTCAGCGCGGGAACGGCGGGTCCGTCGTCCGACTTTCCAGGCCAGCTGACGCGCGAGAGCACTTTGACCACGCGCGCCGCCAGATCGTCCGGCCGCGCGGCCCATTGCGACAAGGCTACCGGTTCACGCTCCAGGCGCAGGCTCGATTCGTTTCGACGCGGCGGACCTTCCGCGGCCCGATCCGCCTCCATATCCTCCTGCCGTCGATACGCGTACCCGCCGCCCGGACCTGCTCGCCCGCCCGGACAGGTCGCACAGGGCGCCGCGGCCGCAGCAGCCGCGGCGGGGCTGCGGCGTGGCGGTGCCGATCCCGGCATCGGCGCACCGAGCAGCGCAATTTCCGCGCCGCGCAGCAGCGCGTCACGCATCCATGGTGCGCGGTTGGCGTCAGCCGCCCATGTGAACACATTCTGAATGTCCGCTTCGCGAGCGCTCCGCACGAGCGTGGCGGACAGCATCGCGATCGTCGCCACCCGCTGCGACGTCTGCCCGGTCCCGCTCTCGAGCACGCGCTGCAATACGTTTGCCTCGCTGCCTGCCAGCCCGCTCAGCGCTGTGTCCAAAACGATGGGATCCTCAGCATGGCGCTCCAGCAGCGACACGAGCGCAGACTCGCGCGCCCCGGTCGACAGCGCGCCGAGCGACGCCGCCAGTTGCTGCCGCACCGTCCAGTCCGGATCGTCCGTGCGCTTGCCTACAGCGGCGCGGATGGGATGGTCGGCCTGACCCAGCCAGCGCTCGGCGATGCGCAATGCCGACGCCCGCACGTCGCCGACCGGATCGTCCAGCGCCTTCGTCACCAACGTCGGCTCGACGCCGTTCAGCGCGTCGAGAGTCCAGAGCGCGTGAAGGCGCGTGCGCCAGTCCTTCGCGCCAGCGGCGACCTTCAGGAGCGGCGCCACGGCCGCTCGATCACCACGTTGGACGAGCAGCTGCTGCGCCGTGTCGCGCCGCCAGCCGTTCGGATGCGAAAGCGTCGCGACCAACTGCGTGGTCGTGGCACTCGACAGACGCGGCCTGGCATCCCGCCGCGTGGTCTCGTGCACGACGCGATAGATACGGCCCAAGCCGATGGGCTGTTCGAGCTGTCGCGACTTGATCTGATCGCGCAAATATTCCGTGATGTAGGCGCGATGTTGAATGATGCCGCGATACAAGTCGACGACATGGAGAGTGCCATCCGGAGCACTCGACAGATACACCGGCCTGAACCGCTCGTCGGTCGAGGTGAGGAACTCCCCCCCGTCGTAGCCCTTTCTTGCGCGAAGCGTCGTCGAGTCGTCGCGCAGGATGATGCGGCTGACGAGATTGGCGGCGGGCTCGGCGACGAACACATTTCCCTGTAGATCCGTGGGAAGCCGATCGCCTCGGTAGACTGTCGGGGCGCACGCCGCCGTGAAAGCGGCAAGCGTACCGTCCGCGCGGAGCACGCCGCTCTGATACGCGCGGTTAGTGCCAGGCGTCTGCCGTGAGGGCCACACGGCATTGACCTCGCCGCCGGCGTCGATGAGCATTTCGTGGCTGCCGCGTGTGCGGAGCAGGCTCGGATTACGAGCAAAGTACGGCGTGGGGATCAAATCGACGTGCAACACCGACTCGTTGTGGTTCCGGTAGATGCGTCCCGCGTCGTCCTGGGTCAGGCCCCACTGACCGCGAGACAGTGACTTCTGTGTCTCGATCCGGCCCCCCTGCCAACGGAAATACATGTCGACGCCAATCCCCGCCGCGTAGATTCGGTTGTCGAGGGCCCAGTACAAGCCGTTGGCATTCACCTCGACGTTCGTCTCCCTGCGCCCATAACCGGTCGTCACCAGTTCCTTGCCGTCGACATGCAGGTCGCGATTGTTGTCCTTCAGCAGCCAGACGTTCGGCGGCTCGCCGACAAGCGCGCCTCGGTCGAGCACCTTCAGTGCCCGCGGCTGAATCAATCCATCGGCAAACACGGTGCGCGTGTCCATGATGCCGTCGTCGTTCTTGTCTTCGAGGACCACGATGCGGCCGGTCGCGTCGTACTCCCCCGTTGACATCATGTCGCGCATGTAGCCGGGAAGCTCGATCGCCCACAGGCGTCCCGATGCGTCCCAATCGATCGCGACCGGGTCCTGAATCATCGGCTCGCTCGCCACGAGCTCGAGGCGATAGCCAGATGGCATGGAGAACGTCGCGAGCGCCTCCGTCGGCGAAAGCACCGGCGCGCTCGTCGAGATCTTCTGCACGGCGGGCGGCCACTGCCGCGCCGGAGGTGGCGTTTGGAACGCGTCGCCGGTGACAACCACCACCACGATCGCGAGTGTGGCTATGTGAAATCTGGTGAGTATGCCCAAGATGGTGACTGATCGCTTCGTTTGCTTCCGACCCGGTGCAGCAGGCCAATTATAGCGGCGGGTCTTGACTGTTTAGGCTTTGTATTGTAAAGTTAGTGCCACTGCAAAGCTACCTGCCAGCATGAACATTATCCGCGCGGAATCTCTCGGCATGTGCTTCGGCGTCCGCGACGCAATCGCCCTGGCACTCGAAGAGGTCGAATCGCGGCCTCTGACCATCCTCGGCGATTTGGTGCACAACGCGACCGTTCTTGCCACGCTCGAAGCGAAAGGGATCGCCATCGCTCGCGAGCCCGCCCAGGTACGAACGCCGACGATGATGGTCACCGCGCATGGCATATCACAGCGGAAGCTGGGTCAGATCCGCGCGCTCGGCCTGGAAGTTGTCGAGGCCACCTGCCCGCTGGTGCACGTCGCCCACAAGGCGGTCGCCGCCCTCGTCCGCGATGGATATCACCCGGTCATCATCGGCCAGCCTCACCACGTCGAGGTCCGCGGCATGACCGAAGACCTGACCGACTTCGACGTCGTGCTGAACGAGGCCGACATCGCGGCGCTCGCCGATCATCCGCGCATCGGGATTGCGGCGCAGACCACACAGCCCACCGGCAGAGTGCAGCACCTGGTCGCACTGATCCGCCGGCAATTTCCCCAGTCAGAGATTCGCTTCATCGACACCGTGTGCAAGCCGACGAAGCAGCGCCAGGCGGCCGCGATCGAGCTGGCGGGTCGTTGCGACGTCGTCATCGTCATCGGCGGCACGAGCAGCAACAACACGCGCGAGCTCGTGGAAACGTGCCGACGCCATTGTTCTGAGGTCCACCACGTGGAAACGGAGTTCGATCTTCGCCGCGAGTGGTTCGCTGCCGCGGGCACGGTCGGCATTACCGCCGGCACATCCACGCCGGACGCGGTCATCGATCGGATCGAGCAGCGGATGCGCGAGCTCGCCGGTTGAGAATCAACGTCATCGAGACCTTGCTGTAGATGACCCGCCTGCCGTCGGGCGACCAGGTCGGCACGATCTCTGGTGGTGGATCGAACGTAAACCGGCTGAGAACGGCTCGGCCGAGATCGAGCAGCCAGATGTCGGTGTTTCCACCTTCCGTGGATCTGTTGAGCGCGACGCGACGACCATCCGGCGCCAACGAGAGGTTCACCGGAAGCGACGCATCCGGCTCACCTACAGTCGACAGCTCCTGGCCGGAGCGATCGAACCACTTGAGCCTTCGTAATCCCTGGATGGCGCCGACGCGGTAGAGGATCGACCCGGTCGCCGACGCCGAGAGTGCAGCGACGCCGCGACGGTCGACGGTGATGCCTTGCGCCAGCGAAGTCGGCTCAGCGCGATCTCGCGTTAAATCGTACTTCAGAACGTCGCCTTCATCGCAAAACCTGCTGTGCAAGACAGCACAGACCCAGGGCAGTGCTCGCCGGCAGGCTAATCAAGGTGTAAAAGAACTCAGCATTCGCCGACGGCGAGAGGCAAGCGACGAGGAGCTGGGTTTGTAACAGCGAACGGAGACAACAATGCTCAGACGATTTCAGTGAAGAACCCACAGCGGCGAGACGTGGCCTACAAATCTGGATGATTCTCGCCGCGAAGGCGGCTTCACGCCAGACACTCACCTACGGCGAACTCGCAACGCTGATGGGATTCGAAGGAGCAGGGGTCTTAGGCCAGCTCCTCGATCACACCGGGTATTTCTGCAAGCGAACGACCTTCCATTGCTCACGGTTCTCGTTGTGAATCAAGACACGGGGCGACCGAGCAAGGGCCTGACTGTCGTCCCTCCCGAGAACTTCGACACGGAACGCGAAGCGGTCTTCAACTACGACTGGTTCGGGATCGAACCGCCGACGGCGAAGGAGCTGGCCGATGTCTACGCTGCAACTCCACCGAAGCAGGTGGCGATGGCGTGAGGCGTCTTCAGCTTCGACGGGTTCGGCGCTGAGCCGCCTGCTGCTCAGGAGCTGGCTAACCGCGTATGCTGCGGTGCATCTGGGTGTGTAAGGCTCAGGCTCGAGTTCTTTGACCGGACTCTCGATCAGCGGGATGGAGTTCGTCTCGGCCGCGCCCTCTCCACAGGCCGATCTGCTGAACGCCCCCACCATCCATCTCGCGTGTACAAGCGAGCAGCAACGTGATAAGTGGGCCGATGACCAGTGACCCGAAAGTCCTCAGCAGACTCGGCCATCGATGTTGGCAAGGGCGGCGTCGAATCAGGGCCAGTCCCATGCAGCCGATGAAGTCTTCGCCCGTTCTTTACGACCTCCTCCGCGAACAGCTGCGCGGCTCCGCCGGCGGGAAGCGATTCGCTCTGAACTCTACATCGCATCGCTCTGCGATCTTCTGTTCAATCGCATTCAAACGCGATTACGCGCTGGTTTAACGCGACTGTCAATACAGCGACGCTGCAAGCTTGTTGCGCGTCGCCGCCTGTTGCAGCGGCAGGACATGCGCGTACTGGTTGAGCGTCGTCCGGATGCTGCCATGGCCGAGCCGTTGCTGCACGACATGCGGCTGAACGCCCGCAGCGAGCAGAAGCGTCGCACTCGTGTGTCGAAGGCCGTGCACCGTCAGGCGGCGGACCTTGGTGCTCGCGATTAAGCTCTCCAGCATCGCGGTGATCGCGTTCGCGTGGAGCGGCGAGCCAAGCTGCCCACGATGGTTCGTCCGTTGTTCCCAGGCCTGCGCGAAGACGAGGCCGTGGTCCTTGTAATGGAGCCGATTCGCGAGCTTCAACTCCGCCTGCACGCGCTTGTGCTCCCGCAGAAGTGGGAGCGCCGCGGACAGATCCAGGGCCCGGACTTTGCGCGTCTTCGTCGGTCCGAACGTGGGCCCGTTCTCATCGCGGCCCGACAATTGTCGCTGGATGCGCATGAGGCCGGTCGTCAGGTCGACATCGCTCCAGCGTAGCCCCTGCAATTCGCCACGCCGTGCCCCACTGTCAAGGGCGAGCCCGACTAGCGCTGCCGTCTGCGGGCTGGTCGCCTTCACCGCTACGAGCACCTGCTCGCTTCCTCCGCAGTCCACGCACGTACAACCTCGTGATCGCGCGTCTGTGGTGGAGGTGACGCGCCGTTATCTCTGCTGGCTGCATTGGTGCGCACGCGTCCATCCCGCACGGCGCGCTGTACCGACGAACGGAGCACGTTGTGGTGAAGCTCGCAGGTGGCCGGCGAGACGCCCGCTGCGAGCAACTCCGTGTGGTAACGATCACATGACTCGGCCTGAGCTGCTGCAGCGGGATCGCCCCGAGCTTTGGCTTGAGGTGCCGGCGAACCGCGACCTCGTAAGCCGTGTATGGTCCGTGCGCTGCAGCGAGGGGGCTTCACCGCCGCCTGCAACCATGTGTCGAGCCACTCCCCGTAGTGTGAGCTTTGACGGTTTGATGAATTCGCCTCGGGCGTCTTCCCCGAGCAGGTCCCGCAGCTTTTTCTTCGCGTCGGTCTTCGACCCGCGAAACGTGATCCATTTCTGTTTGCGCCGACCGGTACCCGCTGCACGCCGAGGTCGAGAATGATCCGCCATCGGTCCGGTGGCCTGCTCCGTGCCTCATTGATCCAGCCGTTCACTGAGTGTGCCTCCTTCCTCAATCTCCACACTGACCGACTCAGCGCCTACGCTCTCAAGATTCGATTGGATCTCCTCCGCGATTTTGCGAGCGTCGGTGTCCTGGTCTGTGACCGTGACGGTGACCTTGAACGTGAATTGCCGGGGCTTTGCGTCCATGCTTCCTCCGAGCGCGATCGTCTGCGCGCATCCGCAAACACAAAAGAGAGAGTCCGCGCTACTGCGTACGAACTCTCATTTTCTGACAATCCGACGGTGCCGTTAGGCTGTTGCCGTTGCGCTCTCCTTCGCTTGCTCGAGCAGTGCTCGTAGCTTTGCCGCGCGCTGCTTGCGATATTCCCGCTGCCGGGACCGAACTTCCGGCGCTGCGGTAAGCCTTCCGCTTCTCCCGCTGTTCGGCCGTCAGTTCACCGTCTGCACGGCACACGATGTACGCCTTCGCCATGTCGAAAACCGCTTCTGCAGGCACCTGCATAATGTCTTTACCCACGCAAACCGGACCTGGCGCGATGGATTTGCGTGAAACAGTTCCCGTGAAAAACTCTGGCGTGGGGCGGCCTGGTTGTAACTTTTATGAACCCTGAAATCCTGCGTGCGATGCAGCACCGGAGCGCGAGAGCCGCAATCGGTAGTTCAAGCATGCGCGGTGCAGGAAGCACTGGCGTTGTGCTTGCGGCTGGCAGGTTTCTTGGTGCGATGTCTTTGCAACCCTTCGGCACGTCGAGGGAATCGAAGTTTCGTGCTGCTCTCGACACGGCAACCATCAAGTTGCGAGATCGCTCCCGAAGAAGGCGCAGCGGTGGGGGCTCGCTCGAAAAGGGCTCAATATTTTTCTTCGTGACTGCCTTTACACCGGTACTTCGTGACGAGTTCACGGCTTGGCGCGCGCCGAAGAGTTCTTCGAGGTGCCGCTGGATAGCATCACTGGCAAGCGTCTGGTGCGTGCATCGCGCGGTGCGCTTCCGCGTTGGCGCACGGTCCGGAGCCTTGACTCGCACACAAGCGACCAATATCAGTCAGTGGCTGCCATGCTCGCGGGAGAAAAGGGCATTGCCCGCGTAACCTTGATGCCGTCTGGTGGGGTGAGCGCGGGAGTGACTAGCTTTCGCCTAGATCCCATCCTGCGGCTTTCAGAATCTCCATCCTCGAAAGTTCTCGCGCAGTCTTTCGCATGAGGAGGCACTCGCCATAGGAGGCCTTTTTCAAGCAGAAGCTCGGCTCGCGCGCGTTCGGCCTAACGTGAATTGATCAGCAGGCCGATGTGCATCCCAGTGAGCTGCTAAGACTTTGCTCACAAACTAGATCAGACACGATGGAAACGCCTGGAACAGCGCTGCCGCAAATCGCAGAAAGCTTGAATGAATTTCGCTTTTCTGTGACATCGTGGCGAG
>CAWDPQ010000008.1:0-289535 GCA_963804245.1 uncultured Acidobacteriota bacterium | reverse complement strand
GTAAGGGTTTGGCGAAGTTGACGCCCGTCAAGGCAACGGAACCGGGTCGCGTCCTAGATTGCGCAGACACCGCGATAGGCGAACCTGCTCGCAAACGGCACGAGAGACGAAAAAATGTCTCATGTCCTGACCGCCGGAACGCCCGCCCCTGACTTCACCCTCCGGGTCACGCCGGATCAATACCTGTCGCTCAGCGACCTCGCGGGTAAGCCGGTAATCCTTGCCTTCTACCCGGCCGATTGGAGCCCGGTCTGTGGCGATCAATTGGCGCTTTACAATGAGGTCCTGCCCGAGTTCAGCAAGCACGGCGCCGAGCTCCTCGGTATTTCGGTGGATGGGGCCTGGTGCCATGAGGCTTTTGCCAAGGACCGCCGTCTGCATTTTCCGCTGCTGGCCGATTTTCATCCCAAGGGCGAAGTCGCAACAAAGTATGGGGCCTATCGCGAGCGCGAAGGTGTCTGCGAACGGGCACTCTTCGTCACCACCGGAACGGCGTGATCTTCTGGAGCTATTGCTCGCCGATCGCCGTCAATCCCGGCGCCGACGGCATTCTCGACGCGCTGGAGAAGCTGCCAACCGAAAGGCAAACCCATGGCCACGCTGCGAGCGCCCGTCACGCCGGCTGATCATATCCTCGGGCCAGCCGGGGGCGCCGGTCACGCTCGTCGAATACGGCGACTACGAATGCGGATTCTGCGGATTGGCGCATCCGATCGTCAAGCTTGTCCAGCAACATTTCGGCAAGACGTTGAGATTGTCTTTCGTCATTTTCCGATGTCTCAAATCCACCCCAATGCCCAAAGCGCCGCCGAGAGTGCCGAGTTCGCGGGGTGCGCACGGCCGGGTTCTGGGAGATGCACGATGCGCATTCTTGACTAGAACCAGGATCGCCTCGGTCTGCCGCTCCTGTTCGCGCTCGCTGCAACACTCCGTCCTGTCCGAAGCGGCTCTGCGCGATGCGCTGGTAAGCGGCGAGCAATGTGCCCAAGGTCCGCAGCGACTTCCTCGGCGGCGTGCGCAGCGGGGTGAACGGCACGCCGACGTTCTTCATCAATGGACGGCGGCATAATGGATCATATGAATTCGATGATCTCGCCGCGGCCATCGGCATGGCTCTTCAAAGTGCCAAGGTGGCGCCGTGACCCGCCGACCTTCCTGAGTCACTTGAACTTCCGATGCCCGAACGCGTTTGAACATCGAGACCCGGATAAGCCGACCCGGGTCAAAGGGCAGGTTCGATGACTGCGGCCGATCCGAGACGCTGGATGTGGGCTGAAGCCTGCGCCATGATCGAGCGGGCAGAACAGTTGCATCGTCAGTTCTTTCAGCCCGGTTTCGCCGAAGTGCCGGCGCCGAATTGGGAGCCGCCGGTAGATGTATTCGCGACCGAGCGGGGGCTGACCAGGAAAGTCGCGGCTCTGCCGGGCGTCGAGCCGCAGGATATCGAAGTTTCCCGTCGAGCCCGATCTGCTACGCGTCGCAGGAGTGCGACGGCTGCCCGCAGCCGGGCGCGGCATGGCGGTCCAACGCCTGGAGATTCCCCACTGGTCGCTTCGAGCGCCGCATCCGTCTGCCTGCCGGGCGGTGGGAGGTCGGCCGCTCGGTGCTCGAGAACGGTTGCCTTCTACTGAGCTTGATCAAACCGCATTGATGTCGGGTGGCATGCATCATGGCCGACCAGGATCAGCAAGACAAAGTTGGACAGGCGACACCGTTGTCATCGACCACGGCCAGGGCCTGTTCTCGCTGTTTGCGCACTTGTCGGAGACCAGCGTCAAGCAGGGAGACTCGGTCAAGAAGGGAGAGGTGATCGGACAGGTCGGCCAAACGGGCCGGGTGACCGGGCCGCACCTGCATTGGGCCGTGCGATTGAACGGCGCGCGCATCGATCCACTGTCGCTTCTCACGATCCTGTCCAGGCTCGACCGCGCGCCTCAGAAACCGCGCGGACGTACCCAGAAGCTCTCCTCCCAGGTCCCGCCGGAAGGAATGCTCTGAAGCTCTTTGTAAAGGCCCTTGTGCGCGAGGTTCATCGCATTGGTGATCGCCGCCATCGGCTCGAAGCACACGAAATTGCGAGCGGCCGCTGAAGCGTTTGGATTCGGATCGCCTGGCGGAGCGGGTTTGGGCGCGTAGACCACCATGGCGCGGTAATTCGGTCCAACCGCCACGTCGATTTGCTGCGACTTCCCCTTCACGCTCATGACTGACCGCCCCGCTCCATCCCGCACGAGATCGCCGAACACGTGATCGATGTCGTAGTCCTTCAACGCCGCGGCCTGCGGATCGCGCAGGAACGATTCGATCGGCTGCGTCTCGCCGGTCGGCACTTTGTTGGGCGCCAGCAGCCAGTTGGTCTTGGCGGCAACTGAAATCGTCCACTGCTCGCGCGTCGAATCGGTCAGCTGGAAATAGGGGTGGTAGCCAATCGAGACGGGCATCGGATCGGTGCTGAGATTTTCGATGCGGGTCGCGACCTGCAGCACGCCGTCCTGCAGCGTGTAGGTCATCTGAATCGTGTGCGCGAAGGGAAACTGTTTCATCCACATCGGATTGCGGTAGAAGTCGAGGCGGCTGGTCGCACGAGCCGAACTGCCGTCCGCCTTCACCTCCACGACCTTCCACTGATCGTTCGTCGTCAGAAATCCATGAATCGGAATGGCACCGCGAACGTTGCCCAGATCCATGTCGAAGGCATAGCGGCGGCCGTTGGCATAGAACGCCTGCTCGTCGAGCCGGTTCGCCCATGGGCCCATGAAAGGAATGCCCTGCATCGCCGGCTTGGCCTTGAACTCGGCGACCGACGCAAACGGCCAGCGCAGGATGTCGTGTCCTTTCACACTCATCTTGAAGGCGATGTTTCCGACTGAGGGCACAATCGAGACCGTCGTCTGATTTTTGCTGTCCTGCAGCTCGACGACGTCGCCGTTCTGGCGTGCGGTGTACTGCTGAGCGGTAGCGACATGCGGAAGCGCAGCCGGGCAAAGCAGCAGCATCGCCACGATGTATGCGTATCGAGTTGTCATGATTTCTCCGCTCGTCGAGACGAACAGCACCATCAATCTCACAATTCGATCAACAGTGTATTCATTGAAACCGTTCTTGATTTTGTAACCGACTTGGATGTTCCGCGCCAGCGAACAGGCCGTGGCGGCACTGCCCGTCCGCGGCCCGCTCCCGCGAGGCGGGAAACGGCATGCGCGCACTTTGGAGTCGAGTCCGGATGCTGAGGACGCGGCTCGTGGCCGCTACAATTGACGCGTGCACTTCGTCTACATCGTTCCGGTTGTCTATAGATGTCCGGATTGATTGCGCATATCGAGTGGATCTTGTGGTTGAAGGTTGCATCCTCGTCGAAGTCAAGGCCCTTGAGTCCTTGCGCGGATTTTCGGCACGCGTTCACCGTACTGCGCGTAACCCGCGTGCGCGCGAACGGGCGCACTAACAGCGGTCGTGGCGCGCGAAGTACACCGCGGGCCGTCGTCCGGTGCAGCTGGTGTATCAGGAAGCGTTCCGGTCTCTGGGGAAGGCGCTGGCACGCGAGTACCGGTGAGAGCAACTTACTCGCGTGCAGAAGGACGCGTTGGTCGTCAGTGGGAGACGACGCCACCGGTGAACCAGCCACTTCCAGAGGCAACTGTGAAGCGAATTGTCTCGGTCGGCGTTGGTTCTCACACGTTCGGCTGGTTCTCAACTCGCCATTGCGGCGTTTCTCGCGTCCCAAAGCGGGAGAAGAAGTAGGTCGTCGTTCTGCCGCCCTTACGTGCTATGAATGAGGGGGAGCCCGCCAGGCCTGCGAACGAAGGATTCGTGTACATGAAACGATGTCTCGCGTTTGCGCCACTGATTGCCTGTGTCCTGAGCGTCGGCGGCGCGACCCAGGAAGCGGAACGGCAACCTCAGCAGCCACCAATTTTTCGCGGCACTCGTGATGCCGTGCGCGTGTTCGCAACCGTGACGGATCGAGACGGCCGGCTCGCCACGACGCTCAAGCAGGAGGACTTCGAAGTTCGCGACGAAGGCAAGCCGCAGCCGATTACTGAGTTCGACAACACGCCGCAGCCCATACGTCTCATCGTGATGCTCGACGTGTCCGGCAGCATGGAGGGCAACGCACCGCTGCTCCGCGCGGCGGGTGCCCAGCTTTTCGGACGTCTTCTGAAGGACGACGTCGCGCGCGTCGGGAGCTTCGGGAACGAAGTCACGATCAGCCCATCGTTCAGCAACGATCCGCGCGAGCTCAACGCTGCGCTGCCGACGATGATCGTGCCCGATGCGCCGACGCCGCTCTGGCGCGCCATCGATCAGGCGATGGGCGCATTTGGCGAGGAGGACGACCGCCGCAAAGTGATTCTCGTGCTGAGCGATGGCAAGGACAGCGGTCCGACGAGCTTTCGCCAGCGCCCGTCGAGCCAGGCCGACGTCATCGATCGCGCGCGCCGCGAAGACGTGATGATTTATGCGATCGGGATGCGCAGCCGCTCTCGCAACCGATCGCTGCCGCCCGCGGGCATGGGGCGGGGCGGGCTGCAGGCCATGCTCGTCGCCGATCTGCCGGACCCTGGTCTCGCCCGGGTCGCGGAGGAGACTGGCGGCGGCTATGTCGAGATCCGGCTTGGACAGGATCTGGGCGCCGCGTTCGCCGGAGTGGCGGACGAACTACACACGCAATATCTGCTCGCGTTCACGCCGCCGAAACGTGATGGCAAGGTCCACGAGGTCAACGTTCGGGTCACATCGGGCGGCCTGAAGACGCGGGCGAAGAAGAACTACGTCGCACCGAAGTCCTAGGCGGTTGAGCCATCCGACTCCCGGTCACGAGCGAGCGACGGTTACTGCTTCTCGAACACCGCGACGTTGTTCACTTTCTGTCCTTGTCCATCCGTGCCCGTCGTCGTCACCGTGCGCGTCTTGCCGTCAGCCGACACGACGTTCCGCTGCGTCGTCGTGACCTTGCCGCCCTTCTTCATCACGCTCTCGAGCGTGTGCGCGTCGAACGTTTCACGGCGTTCGTGTCTGCATTCGGGTTGTTGCCTGGTGATCGGCGTGTCCTTGCCATCGAGGTTGGACGTATAGGACCACTCCTGTAGGACGACTCCTGCGCCGAACCAGACGCGGGCTCGATCTTCACCGAGACCTTATAACCTTTGAGGCTCCTCGACACTGATCGACTCCCCGCGGATCGCGGCGTCGATGGACGAGTGTGCCAGTCGGGGCGCGCAGAAAGTATCACAGTTGGTGTTCGGAAAAGCACGCAAGGCGGAGGCCCAATACGGTGGACTGGCCGGCGACGCTCGCTGACTGGGTCGAGAACGGCAAGGCGCGGGGCTATTCGATTCTCAGCGCCACCCATGGTTCCACCCCCGCCGCCCTCCGCGCGGGGTAGAACGCCGCGACCAGACACGCCGCGATGACGATGACGATCCCGGCCGAAAACGCGGCCACGTCGAACGTATCCATCATCACGAGAGTGGATGCCAGCGCCCTCGATAGGGCGACCGCAAGCGTCAGGCCGATACCCAGGCCAATCGCGCACAGCCGCATCGACTGCTTCAGGATCAGGCCGACGACCCCGGCGGCGCTCTCGCCGAGCGCCATGCGGATGCCGATTTCCTTCGTCCGCCTCGCGACGGCGTAGGCGAGCACGCCGTAAATGCCCGAGATCGTCAACACCAGCGCGATGCCGCCGATGACGCCGGCCGCCCACGACATGGCCTGGAACGGATAGACGCGCGCCTCGACGAGATCCTGAGCCGCGATGATCTGCTCCGCGACGCCCGGCGCTGCGGTGCTCAGGTCCGCGTCGATCTGCCGCATCGCGGCCGACACATTGCCGCCGCGTGTCTTGACCAGCATGTTCAAGTTGGATCCCGCGACGGATATCGGCGAGTAGATGGTTGCCCGCATGGCCTCGTCCCACGACGTAAAGACCGTTCGCGCGACGCCGACCACTTCGACCACCTGGGAGGGCGGCTTATACGCGTCTGGCACCCGCGAGTCCGGCGCCAGCCGGACCAGCCGCCCGACGGCGTTCTGGCCGGGCCAGAGCGTCGCCGCGGCCTGCTCGCTCAGGATGACCACCGACGCCCCGCCGCTGGCTTCCGCCTCGGTGAACTGACGCCCGCTCACGAGCCCGATCTCGTACACGTCGAAGTAGCCGGGCGAGACCAGCTTCTGCGGCATGCGTACGGGCACCGCTGGCGGTGCGTCCGCATCCGAGGCGATCACCAGCCGGCCCGCCTCGAACGTCGACCCCGACGCTGCAGCAACCGTGCGGACCAGCGGATGCGCGCGCAGCGTGGCGAGCGCGGTCTCGTTGGACTGGTTCCTGGTGCGCACTTCGATGACATCGCGCGTCTGCAGCCCGAGGTCCGTTGTGGCCAGACGTACCGACCCGCGCAGCAGCACGCCGCACGTGACGATGAGCAGCGCCGACACCGTGATCTGCGCGACGACCAGCCCATGACGGAGCCGCGACGTCCGCCCGTCCGGCGTGGCGCCATGCGAGCGATCGTTCCGGCGTGGCGGTGGCGTGAAGGCGGGCAGGGCGCCGAACAGGACGGCAGCACCGATCCCCGCCGCGATCAGCGCCGCCAGCACGCGCGCTCCGGGACCACGGGCAGCAGCCGGATATAGTCGGCCACCGTCGGGGCAAGGTGTGTACACGCGCGGATGCCTGCATCGAGCGTGACCCGTCCCAGCGCGAAGCCCGCCAGGCTGGCGACGAGCGCCAGCAGCAGGCTTTCGACACGGAACTGCCGGACGATGCGGCCGCGCGATGCGCCCAGTGACAGGCGGATGGCGATCTCGCGCTGTCGCACGGTGGCGCGCGAGAGCATCAGGCTGGCGAGGTTCGCGGCGGCCGTCAACAGCACGAGGCCGAACGCGACCATCAGCGGCGTGAAAGCGAGGAGCACCTTGAACGACAGCGCGATCGGCGTCGCTGCCGGCTGGAGGATGGCCACCACGGCCTGCGTCTCCGGCGGATTGCTCGCCGTTGCACGCCGCGCCCAGGCCAGTACCGCCGCCCGGGCGGAGCCTTCGTCTCCTGGCGCCGAGGCGTCCGACCACGTCGAGCCGCTGCGGCTGTTCGGGCCCGAAGAGGTTCGGCCCCTCTTCGAGCGCGGGCAGCAGCGTCAGCGGCGCCCAGAAGTCGCGGGGGAGCAGGTCCAGGCCGACGAAGCCTTCGGGAGCGATGCCGACAATCTCGACGTAGACGCCGCGAATCTGCAGCTGCTGACCCACCGCTGCCGGGTCGCCGCCAAAGAGCCGCATCCACGCGGCGTGGCTGAGACGACGACCGGCTCGCGCCCGGGCCTCGCTGTCCGATGGCCGCAGCATGCGTCCACGGAAGGCCGGGACGCCGAGCAGGGAGAAGTAGTTGCCCGTGACCAGCTCGCCCATCGCCGGCCGCCCGTTGATGCGGTCAGCAGCTGCGGCATCGAAACGTACGTCTCGGGGAAGACGCCGGCCATGTCGCGGCCGAACCCCTCGGCCTCCGTCCACGAGAACCGATGGAAAAAGCCTCCGCGGTTCTCCCAGGACACCTGATACAGCGTTCCGGGATCATGCACGGCGGCAGGCTTGACGACGTAGGCGTTGAAAAACGAGTAGGCGGTTGCGTTGAGGCCGAGCGCCACGCCAGCGTCCCAATCACGGTCAGCGCGACCGCTGGCGAACGCTTGAAGATGCGGAACGCGAACCGGATGTCTCCCCAGAGCGACTCAAGGCGCATACGCGCCTTAGACGGCCGAGCGCGTGTCGATGTTGCAGTTCGTCATCGGCCCGTCCCGAGTCGGCGGACGACCGGGACACGCAACTCGACGCGGACGGCTGGCGTCGATTCCGGCGATGCGACTATTCTTGGCACGGTGGTCACGCCGCCCCATACCACGAGGCGCGCACGACTCCCCTGAGGGCGTATCTCGGATCATGAGCAGCGAGCACATCCTACTGCAACAGGCTCCATCTCTCCCCGTGCTGATACCGCACGAGGCCATCTCCACGCACGACAACGAGTCCATCCTGTGTCCGGTCGGCCCCTCGCACTTCTGGGCGTCCTGGTTCTGTTCGCGTCTGACCAGCGTCCTGCCAGCGACGGTGTGGGCGCAGGATGACAGACCGCCCAGACCTCCCGACGCCCGCCCAGCTCAACGTGCACGTCATACCCGGCGGCGAGACCATCAAGGTCGACGGGATTCTGGACGAGGCGGTGTGGCAGAACGCCGTGCCGGCCACACGGTTCTGGCAGTACGCGCCCCTCGACCGGGTCTCGGCCACCGAGAACACCGAAGTCCGTGTCGTCCAGGACGAGCGGGCACTCTACTTCGGGATCATCTGCCACGACGCCAATCCGAAGGGCATCATCGCCCTGGACATGCGGCGCGATGCGCCTCTCTCGAACGACGACTACGTCGGGATCTACCTCGACACCTACCACGATCATCGAAACTTCTACTACTTCTCGACGAACTCCCTGGGAACCCGCCGCGACGGCATCGTCACCGATGCGCGGTCGTACAACACGGCGTGGAACGGCATCTGGCAGGTCAGGACGCAGGTGACCGACGGTGGCTGGACCGCCGAGTTCCGGATTCCCTTCTCCACGCTGCGCTTCGGCGGCGACCAGCCGATGACCTGGGGACTGCAGCTCAGTCGCGCCATTCGGCGCAAACAGGAGTCGGACTACTGGGCACCGATCCCGAGGTGGCTGGGCGGCCGTGCGACCTGGCGGGCCGAGCGCTTCGGCCAGTTGGTCGGCATCCGCACCGATGCGGCCTACGCCAAATGGGAAGCGGAGCCTTACGTGCTCGGCGGCGGAGAGCGCAGCTACCGGCCCACGTCATCGGATCCCCGGTTCAATGCAGGGGCGACGTCCTCTACGACTTCACGCCGAACCTCCACGGGACTGTCTCGATCCGGACCGACTTCGCGCAGGTGGAAGCCGATCAGGAGGTGATCAATTTCACGCGATTCCCCCTCTTCTTTCCGGAGAAGAGAGACTTCTTCCTGGAGGACGCGGGACTGTTCAACGTTGGCCTCGAACAAGAGATGATGATGTTCTACAGTCGCCGGATCGGCCTGGCCGACGGGCAGGAAGTGCCGATTCTGGCCGCGGGCAAGCTCTCGGGTCGCGTGGGACCCTATTCCGTGGGCGTGATGAACGTGCAGACCGAGAGCGCCGACCTGTCGCTGCCCGCCGGGTCCACCGTGCACGAGCCGTCGACGAACTACAGCGTGCTCCGAGTCAAGCGCAACCTGTTCACCAACAGCAGCATCGGCGCCATCGTCACCAACAAGCAGAGCAGCGGTACCGATTTCAGCCGGCTGGCAGGTCTCGACGGCAACTTCTGGTTCAGTCCTTCTCTCAAGGGAGAGATGCTGCTCGCACACACCTTCAATCCAGCGGGCGTCAACGACGACAGCCTCGGCATCGGGCGCCTCATGTTCTCCAAGCAGAACATCGTTGCAGACGTCCGCTACTACGCGGTCGGTCCCGACTTCGTCCCGGAGATGGGGTTCGTGACGCAGAACGACCTCCGGCGTTCCTCCGCCGAGGCTGGCTATACGCAATGGATCAACCGGAAGCATGTGCGGAACGTCATCTACTCCGGATCCTTCGCCTACGATGCCTTCTACGACCACGCCTTCCTCGGAAGGCGTGGCACGGCCGGGGCAGACCTGACCCTCGAGTCCAACGACAAGATTGGCTATTCCTACGGTCCGGCCAGGGAACGCATCACCGTTCCCTTCTCGGTCGGCCCGATCACCATTCAGCCCGGCGACTACACCAATCGGTCGCACGAGGTGACCTTCGAGAGCAACGCCAGTCGACCCGTCTCGGGAATCGTGAACTACAGCCTGATTGACTACTGGGGTGGAGAGCGCAGGCAGTTGCTGTTCTCGACGAACGTCCACCCGACGGCCAATCTGGCGGTCGACTTCATCTATACGCACAACACGGTCGATCACCCCGACGGGCGCCTTCGACACGACGACGCTCAGCAACCGTGTCCTGTATGCGTTCACGACCGATCTGTTCGTGAAGTCGTACATCCAGTGGAACGACCTCGACCAAAAGCTGTCAGCGAATCTCCTGGTGGGCTGGGAGTACCGGCCGGGCAGCGAGATCTATCTCGTGTACGACGAGATCCGGGATCGCTTCGCTTCGCCCCATCTGGCACCTCGCAACCGGCTCCTGCTGGCGAAGTGGACCTACAAGTTCCGATTCTAGCGTGCCGCAGCCACGAAGCGCGTCGTGCAGACATCGTGGAGACGTGACATCATCACCTTCGTGAGCCGTCGACGGCCGCTCGCAATTCAGCTCGTCGGACTCGGAGCAATGTGCGGATCGCTGTGCGCGTGCGGCACGACGTCGGAATCGCCGCCGCGCATGCTGAACGACACGGTCATCGCGGCAGTGAAGGCGAACGATGTCGAGGCCGTCCGGATGCTCCTGCAGCAGGGTGCACCAGTCGACGCACGAGGGTCCGGTGAGGGTTCAGATGAGGGCTATACCGCACTGCTGTATGCCGTAGAGCATCAGTTCCTGCCGTTGACACGACTGTTGCTCCGCTCAGGAGCAATCCGACGTCTCCGCAGCCGGTCATCAGGACGCGTTCCCGCTGCTGAAGGCGGCGAGAGCGGGCGAACGATTGCGCCATGAGGCTCTCCGGGCTATTCGGATTCGCGTACGCGGATTCTAATTGAGAAGGTCCGAGGGTCACCCGATCATCATTCCCCTGATCACAATCAAGGTCAGGAATACCGCGCCGGACGCGGCGGCGATGAGAAAACCTATCTGGATGTTGGTTTTCCGCGCGACGACGCCGATGATCATCGGAACCACCGTCCAGCCGACGGACGCGAAGAAGAAGAAGAATCCCACGGCGCGGCCCATGGTGTCGGGCTGCACGCTCAGCAGGACGACGGCCATCATCGTGGGGAATACCGGTCCGCAGGCCAGCCCGGCGAGGAGGATCGTCGCGGAGGTCGCCGCGCGGCCCTTCACAAACGCCAGCGCGAGCATCAGCACCACGCAGGCGACGCCTAACGTCACGAGCAGCGCCTGCTCGTTGGTCCCGCCAAGAACCCGCGTCAGGACGCCAGTGGCTCCGAGGACGGACACAATCAAGCGGCTGCCGGTGAAACCAAGCCAGAAACCGGACAGCGTCAGCGCGGCAAATTGCTTCGCGCGTGCGTCTGGAACATCCGATGGAGTTTGTCGAAGGACGAGCGTGGTGGCCCAGCCGGCCGTGGACGTTTCCAGTGGCACGAAGAACAGGAAGGCGAATCCAAGTACCCAGAAGACCGGGCTCGAGAGGAGAGCCGCGGATCCGCTTGTCGGCGCCGTCTGCTCGATCGAGGCGGCCGCGGCCAGAACCTGCGGCGCCACCGGTGGAGGGTGCATCTCGGCGAAGACGCCTAACACCACAGGCGTCGTGGCGAGCATCGCCAGCAGCAGGAGCCCTTTCGCGTACCCGAGCCGTCGCAGGATCAGCGCCAGCACCATCGGCGTGACGAACGCGCCAAATCCGAAGGCAAAGTCGAAGAAATTCGTCGCCCACACGAGTTGTTCGCGCGGGCGGTCGGCAGGAACCGCCACCCGCATGAGGACGTTGCTCACGTTCACCTGCGCCGCCCATCCGATTCCCAACAGGACCACAGCAACCAGCGCGGCACGGTAGGTCCGCGTGCGGGCGAGCATCAGGATGGAGACCGCGACAGCGGCGGAGCCTGCGAGCCAGACGCCCTTGCGGCCGACCGCGTCCGTCAGGAATCCGCACAGCAGGATGGTCGGGCCGAACATCGTTCCGAAGCCGCCGACGAGACGGCCGACCTTGGCTTCATCGATCTGCAGTCGATCGACCAGCGAGAGCTTCAACCCGCCGACCAGCGCATACGCCAGACCCATGATGGGCAGGCTTGCTGTGAGGAAGATCTGGAGGTAGGTGGGATGGGAAAAGTCCATGTGCAGCAGCGTTGTCGTGCCGCCAAGAGCGGCGGCAGGACTTATTCTGACCGAAGTGCGCTCACGGACTCCACTGCGAGCCAATCGTGTGGGTTGACTCGGTATACCTGTCTACCTAATATCTGTCTATGACAGTTATCAACACGCGTGCCCTCGATCGCGAGTTGAAGAGGGGCTCCGCGGAGCTGCTCATTCTGTCGCTGCTCGACGCGCGGCCTCGGCACGGGTACGAACTGAGCAAGTTGATCCACACGCGGTCCGGCGGCCAGCTTACGTTCCACATCGATTCCCTCTATCCCTTGCTGTATCGCCTCGAGGAACGTGGATGGATCAAGGGCGCCTGGGTCGAAAAGCCCGCCGAGCGGCGTCGCCGGTTCTACAAGGTCACCGCTGAAGGCCGACGCGTGCTCGCGCAGCAAAGAAAGACGTGGGCCGCATTCGTAGAGGCTGTGCAGCGCGTCACAGGGGACGAACATGCCTGACTGGTCGCGAGAAGTGCGCACGCGGTTATCGTCGCTGCGCCTTTCGCCTACGCGTGAGGCGGAGATCGTCGAAGAACTGTCGCAGCATCTTGATGACCGCTGGCGCGAGTTGATTGCGGGCGGTGCGTCGCCCGAAGAAGCCACGCAACTGGCGCTCGCCGACTTCAGGGACGCGGACGCCCTGGCGCGCTACATCGCTCCGCTCCGACAAGCGCATCCGCCGCCTTCAATCACGCCGGGAGCCCCCTCCCGCCACTTGCTGGGCGATCTCTGGCAGGATCTGCGCTACGCCGCGCGCATGTTGCGGAAGCAGCCCGGCTTCGCCGCCACGGCCGTTCTGACGCTCGCGCTCGGCATCGGCGCAAATACGGCGATCTTTAGTCTCGTGAACGCCACGTTGCTGCAGTCACTGCCGGTCCCCGATCGTGATCGCCTCTTCTACATTCACAGGGGCAGCGGCGGCGGAGCGTTCGGGTTCTCGTATCCCCTCTACAAGGAGCTGCGCGACGGCAACGCTACTTTCGAGGGACTCGCCGCGTGGGGCGGCATCACGGCCAGTCTCAATGCTGGCGATACGACAGAACTCGTGGCCGGCGCCATCGTCACCGGCAATCTCTTCGACGTGCTCGGCGTCCGCGCGGACCGCGGACGACTGCTGACAACTTCAGACGACGTCGCGCTGGGAGCACATCCCGTGGCCGTCATCGGCCATCAGTTCTGGCGAACCCGCTTCGGCGGTAGAACCGACATAGTCGGACGCGACGTGCGTCTGAACGGTCATGTTTTCACCATTGTGGGAGTAACGCCGGCGGGCTTCCCGGGCCCGCAATTGGGCAGTGAGTCGGACCTGTACGTGCCGATGATGATGCAACACATCATGCGGCCGCCGCGCGGGGGATACTCGGGCGAAGAGAATCCAGACCTGCTGAAGAACCCGAACAACGCGTGGCTGGCGGCGGTCGGCCGGCTTAAGCGAGGTGTGAACGCCGAGCACGCGCGAGCGGAGCTCCTCACTCTCGCGAAGTCGCATTGGCATGCGGTGAATCGATTGCCGTCGTGAGGCGACCATCACATTGGTGCCGATTGATGAAGGAAATCCCAACCTGCGCAGGCAGATGCGATCGGTGGCGTTGCTGCTCGGCGCGGTCGTCGGTTCGGTGTTGCTTATTGGCTGTGCCAACCTCGCGAACTTGCTGCTGTCACGAAATGCGGCACGGCGGCGCGAGCTCGCCGTCCGCCTCGCGGTGGGGGCAAGCCGTTCGCGCGTTGTGCGGCAGCTCGTGACGGAAAGCGTATTCTTGTCGGCCATTGGCGGCAGCATCGGACTCCTGTTCGCCTGGGTCGCGATCCGATTCTTCGAAGCTGCGCCGCCACCACCGGGCGCGGTGCCCATCGCCTTCGATTTTGCGATAAACCAGCGCGTCCTCGCATTCTCACTGGCGTTGTCGTTCGTCACCGGTATTGTCTTTGGCGCCGCTCCGGCGCTCAAGGCGTCGCGGCCATCTCTCGTCCCGGCGCTCAAAGATGCTTCGGCCGACGGCGACGAGCGCGCGAGGCGGCTCAACGCCAAGAAGACTCTGGTCATCGCCGAAGTCGCGCTTTCACTGCTGCTTTTGATCGCCGCTGGGCTCTTCATCCGCAGCTTGCAATCCGCGCAAGCGATCGATCCGGGCTTTGACGTCGAGAAGCTGGTCTCCGCGCCACTCGACATCAATCTTCTGCGCTATACGCGCCCCCAGGGCCGAGATTTCTATCGTCAGATTATCGAGCGGGCCGAGAGCCTGCCAGGAGTCGAGTCTGCCACCGTGGCGCGCGTCGCGTTGTTAAGTGGCGGGGGTCGCACGCTCGGCTTCATGGTTGAGGGACGCAACACCACGCACGGTGCCAATGCCAACGTGATCGGGCCTGGGTTTTTCAAGACTCTCGGCATTCCGCTGGTGACTGGCCGTGACTTTAGTGATCACGATGTCGACGGCTCGCCGCCGGTTGTGATGCTCAACGAGACAATCGTCAAGATGCATTTCGGTGGCGAGAACCCTGTTGGCCAGCGCGTGAGGCTCGACGGCGAGCAAGGGCCTTGGCGGGAGATCGTGGGTATCGTTCGTGATAGCAAGGACCGGTCGCTTGGTGGAATCCCTCTTCCGACTGCGTATGTCCCCCTTGCTCAGAATCATGAGACTGGCATGACGCTCTACGTGCGCACGTCAGTTTCGCCAGCTTCGTTCGTCGCAACCATCCGACGCATGATCCAGGAGCTCGAGCCCAACCTGCCAGTGCCCAACATCCAGACGATGACGGACACGATAGGGACGTCGCTGTATGCCGCTCGGCTGGGCGCCTGGTTGCTCGGGGCGTTCGGCGGCCTTGCGCTCGTGCTCGCCGCGATCGGCATTTACGGTGTGCTCTCGTTTTCGGTCTCACGCCGCACCCGCGAAATGGGCATTCGCCTGGCACTTGGTGCCGAGGCCCGCGACGTGTTCTTGCTGGTTGTGCGCGACGGCATGCTGCCGGTGGGTGCGGGGATCATCGTCGGGCTGGCTGGAGCCCTGGCGAGCGGCCGGTCGTTGGCGAGCTTTCTTTACGGCGTATCGACCATCGATTTGCCGACGTTCGCCGGCGTAACGGTTATTCTCACGTCCGTTGCGCTCGTTGCATGCGTAATCCCGGCCTTCCGCGCCATGCGCGTGAATCCGATCGCGGCGCTCCGGTACGAGTGACGAATCGTTGCCTATGTTGCAGGCCTGTTCAGGCGAGCCTCAAGAGATCGAATCAAGTTCTTGCCGTCGTCAGTGACGTCTTTCTTCGCCGGAGGCCCGCCAACTGACATCGCCCGTTAAAACCGCGGAATCTCGATCTTCTCCCCACCCTTCAACGCCGACTGATGCGCGCAGATCCCCACCATCGTCCAGTTGACCGACGTCTCGGCGTCCGGCATGGCCGGCTGGCGACCGAGGCACGCCATCAGGAAATTGTGGACGAAGTGCGGATGCGAGCCACCGTGACCTCCGCCCTGAAGAAACGACAGATGGTCTGCGTCCTGGATCGCGGCGGGCTGCGTGAATCGGCGAATCGGTTCGGGCAGCAGGTGCGCGTAGTCTGGAACCTTGACGCGCTTGGGGATCTCCGGCTCGCCCAGCGGCTTCTCGGCGGTGCTCTTCGTATGAATCACCGGCTCTTCGTTCTCGACCTGCTGCCACTCGAATGATTTCTTCGAGCCGTAGGCGTCGAAGCTCTCCCGGTACTGGCGGGCGGTATTGAACAGGCTGCGAGTGACTTCGGCGCAGACATCCGAGTCGCGCAGTTTGAACGTCGCGGTCTCGATCGCGAACGGGCTCCCGTAGTTAGGTATGAGCGTCTCGTCGATGCGGCCCGACCCGTGGCAGACGACGTGCTCGGCGTGCTTGCCGAGAATCGCCAGGCAGGGGCTGACGCAATGCGTGGCGTAGTGCATCGGAGGGAAGCCTTCCCAATATCCCGGCCACCCGTCCATGTCCTGCTGATGGCTGCCGCGCAGAAACTGTATGCGCCCCAGTTCGCCGCGATCGTACAACTCCTTCGCGAATAGATACTCGCGGCTGTAGACGACGGTTTCCATCATCATGTAGACCTTGCCGCTCTTGCGCTGCGACTCGACGATCTGACGGCACTCGTCGATCGTGGTCGCGGCAGGCACGGTACTGGCGACATGCTTGCCGGCCTCGAGGGCGGCAATCGACTGCGGAGCGTGATCGGCGATCGGTGAGTTGATGTGGACGGCGTCGACGTTCGGATCCTTCAGCAGCGCATCGTAATCGGTGTATCGCGCTTTGATGCCGAACCGATCCCCGATAGCGTCCAGCTCCTTACGATCGCGCCGGCAAATGGCATACATTTCCGCGTCCGGATGGCGCTGGTAGATCGGGATGAACTCGGCACCGAAGCCGAGACCCACGATGGCGACACGGATCTTTTTGTCACTAGCCATGTAGTCTGCTTTTCTCAATGCGCTTGGGGCCCTCCGCCTCCGCGCGCCGACAATCCTCGCGCGCTACGGCGAGACCTCGCCGTAGCTGGTCGCCCGCCAGTTCCGCGACCAGCGGAGGCGGGCACCCCAAGCGCGCTCGCTCGGCGACTGCGCGCCTCACTCGGGCGGCAGGCGCTCCACCGCCGCCACGACCCGCTGGCGCAACGACGCGAAGGATGCCGTTCATCAGCCTCCAGTGGCCAGGAAAGGTGCAGACGTATGGGTATTGGCCCGGTTGCGCCGGCGCCTTGAACTGGAAGCGCAGGGTCTGACCGGGATCGACGAGCTTCGTCGAATACAGCACCTGCGGAATCTCCGGCACGTACTGCTGCGCGACGGCGTTCGGCGATGCGGCAAGCGTGTCGGCTGCCTTCCCGATCTCCTCCAGGGAGCCCGACGCACCGAGCAGGAAGTTGTGCTGCATCTGGTCGGAATTGACGAATACGATCTCGACGAGCTGTCCTGGTGCGACGGTCAATTCCTCGAGATCGAACTTCAGCTGCGCCGCCAGCACGCCGAGCTTCAACGTGACGTCGGGAGCCTGCGTCGCCGGCGGCGGCAACTGCGCGCTCGCGGTACCTCCGCTGTCCGTGTAGGCAAGATGCGCGGCAAGCTCGCCTGGCTTCGAATACAGGGCGCCGGCGTTCGTCTGGCGCTCGACGCGATACTTCCAGGCACCGGCCAGCGGAATGCGTTTCTCGCCCGACTGGATGAACATCGAATCCGGAGTCGCCGATGAATCCACCATCATTGCGATTGTTCTGGATGCGGACGGTGATGGTGTTCGGTCCGCTGCGCAGCGTGCCGGCCGGGACGTCGTAGGTGGGCGGAACGAAGCCGCGTCCGGCTGCCGCCGGTGCACCGCCGCGTCCTCCCGCTGGCTGCGGGGTCAGCAAGAGACCGTTGACCCAGACTTCCGACGTGTTGCTGACGCGCCCAATCGTGAGGCCCGATGGGTTGCTGCCGTGCGGCCACTCGAGGGTTCGAGTGAACCACACCACGCCGTCGAAATCCGGAAGACCGCGGGACTCCCAGTTGCCCGGCACGTCCATGTCGCCCCATGCGGCGAGCTCCTCGGCCGCGGGCGCTCGCCAATCGGGCTTCGTGGCGCCCAGCCTGAGCGGAACGGGCAGGTCTTTGAATGCCACGGCGCGCGGATCGCTTTTGTACGACGTCAGGAAGGATGGCTTGTGGCGAGTCGCGGCAATGTAGAAGGCCCGGCTCAGCCAGCGGTCGCTGTAGTTTTCCGGTTTCTGGCTTTCCTTGAAGAGCGCTGTGCCGATCTCTGCGGAGGTCGGGAGATCCGCAATCGACAGGGTTGCCGCCAGCCGGGTGTGAAGATCGGGATCCGCGAGAAGTCCCGCTGCAAGCAGCGCACTTGCCGTCGCCGCATCCCTGGGCAGCACCGCCACGGCTGCCTTGCGGACGCCGGCCGCCGGGTGCTTCAACGCGTCCGCGGCGGCTCGATAGGGTTCGCTGCCAGCAGCGTCGAGCTGTCCCAGTCCCTTCAGCGTCCACAGTGCGTGAAACGCACCAGCGCTGATGCCGATTGCGTCGACGGTCTTATTGCGGGCGAGCGTTACCAGTTGCGGGACGACATCCTTCTGACCGCGCTCGACGATCAGGCGTTGCGCGTGAAGACGCCAGAACATGTTGTCGGCCGACAGCGCCTCGATAAGACCCGCGGGATCGCTGCGGGACAGCAATCGGCGCTTCACCGGCTGAGCGTTCTTGTAGACCACGCGGTAAATCCGTCCCCGCTGCCGATCGCGAAGAGACGTCTCGAAGGCGTTGCCCGGACCGTTGCTGAATCCAGGCGGCGTCGGATTGTGCTGGGTGATGAAGTTGTACCAGTCGGACACCCACAACGCCCCGTCCGGTCCGACCTGCGCGTGGATTGGAGCCACCCACTCTTCTGAGCCGGCGAATAGGCTCCATCCATCGCGCGTCACGAATCCAGCGCCCTGCTTTTCGAGGATCCCCTGCCCGACCAGATGGGCGGTGGGTTCGGTGATGAATGCGATCCTGTTCCAGTACTCCTTGGGAAACGCCCGCGCCGTGTAGATGTTGTGACCGGCTGCCGCCGTGTATCCGCCGTGCACATCCACCTGGCGGATGTACGGCGTCAACGGATGCACCGAGTAGAACGCAGCGATGCTCTGATAACCGGGCCCACCGCCCCTGGCCGCAGGCAGTCCTTCGATTCCATCGAAATATCGATTGGGAATCGCGGCGTAGAAGCTCGGTTCGTTGTTTGCCGTCGAACCGAAGACGTCGAAGGTTTCGGTGAAGCCCAGTCCCCAGGTGTTGTTGGTCGACGCGGTGATGAACTCGAAGTCACGCCCGTCGGGCCTGAATCGGTACAGCCCCTGGCTGAACTGCATCGGCTTCCCGTTCATCTCCCCTTTGAATCCGGAGTAGCCGACCGAGCCCCAGATGTAGTTGTCCGGGGCGTACTGCAGGTTCGACGGTCCCGCGTGCGTGTCACCGATGCCCCATCCCGTACTCAGCACCTCACGCACGTCGGCCTTGTCGTCGCCGTTCGTGTCCTTCAGAAACAAGATGTGCGGCGATTGCGAAACGATGACGCCACCATTGGCGAATGTCAGGCTCGTTGGAATGTTGAGCCGATCCGCGAAGACCGTGAACTTGTCCGCCCGACCATCGCCGTTCGTGTCTTCGAGAATCTTGATGCGGTCGTCGCCCGGCTGGCCGTTCAGAATCTTGTTGGGATAATCGACGGTTTCGATCAGCCAGAGTCGGCCGCGCTCGTCGAAATTGAAGGAAATCGGTTTAACGATGTCCGGTTCGCTGGCGAAGAGCTCGACGGTGAATTCCGCCGGGACCTGGATGAACTTCATCGACTCCTGCACGCTCAGCGGCAGCTGATAACGGGGAGCAGGATCCCTGGCCTCGTAATTGGGAATGGGAAGTCCATCGACATAGACGACATCCGCCATCTTCAACTGTTTCCAGGCGGCTCGCGCCGGCTCGGCAACCGCAGCGACAATCCCTTCTTCAATCCGCGCATGGAAGGCGGGCGTGGACCACGTTGCCGCATCCGCATCGGCGGATGCATAGAAAACGGGCCCCTTGAATGAACGGATCATTTTCTCCTGCTCGGGACTCCGCTCGTTCTCCTTGCCCGGCAGCATCACGACGTCGTAGAAAGCCAGTCTGTCCGCAGTCGCCGCATCTCCCATCGTCAGGGGGGTCAACTGGATGCCGCGTCGGGCCAGCGGTGACGCCAGTTGCGGGTAGAGGCTCGCTTGCGCCGGCGAGAGACCGACGACCAGCACCTTGATTGGTTTGCCGGGAGCCGGCGCTGTCGCGCCTCCTTTCGCCGCTCGCGCCTGATCTCCCTGTGCTACGAGGCTGAGTCCGGTGAGACCGACGGCGGCAATCGACAGCAGCCAGAACGGCCGACGACCGCGAACAGCGCTGCTCAAAATCGTCACTAGGACTTCCCTCCCCGGGCCACCGCGAACGGCAGGTCAGAGCGCTTCGCTTCGTCGATCAGTTCCAGATTGCGCTCGTACGAGAGTTGGCCGCTCGGGCGCGGTGGATACCGATGCTCCAAATACACCGGGTAGGCCTCGGTGCGCAAATGCGCGAGCATGTGATGTCCGCGCCTGGCCGCACGTTCGTGCCGCAAGGCGGTAATGTCGATGGGCGCCACGACGATGCGCTCGCCCGGACCCGGCGAAGCCTCGGCCAGCATCCTGCCATCGAAATCCACGACCTGACTGCCGCCAGGCCACGAGTACGGCGGGTAATGCCGGAGGCTCGCCCCCTGATTGGCGGCGACCACGAATGCGCAATTCTCGAGCGCGCGGCAGCGGTTGACGATGGTCCACCAATTCATCGGCTCGGTCGCCCCCCAAGGGTCCATGTAGGCAGACACTCGGACGAGAACCTCGGCACCGTTGGCGGCAAGCTGTCGGATGGCCTCGGGAAACAGCCAGTCGTAGCAGATGGCGCAGCCTATCCGCCCGATCGCGGTGTCGGCAACAGGAAACAGCGGCTCGTCATATCCGTCGAGATCGTGGGGGCTGGCGTGGACTTCGTACGGAATCCAGGGATTGACCTTCCGGTACTTATAGAGGATGCCCTCAGGGCCGATGAGGCACGTCGTATTGAAGACGACATGCGGCCATCGCGGATCGACTTCGAGCATCGAGCCGCTCTGAATGTAGATGTCGTACTCGCCGGCTTTTCGCTGCAGTCGATCCGTGTGTTCGTTGGGAATGGGGATGGCCAGTTTGTCCAGCAGCTCGTCGACGGTCTTGAAGACCGGGGCGGCGTGCGCAAACTCCGGAAAGACGACGAGCCGTACCGGCAGAAACGGTGCGCTGCCAGCCACGGCGGCATCGATCATCGCCAGCATGCGATCGGTGTTCGCCCGCATGTCGCGGCGATCGAGCGGATTCTGAAGATCGGTTTGACAGGCGGCGGCGGAGTATCTGATCGCGGTCATAGGCGCGCTTGGAACCCCCAACTGCCAACTCCCGAAGGCGGCCGCCAGGAGTCGCTCCATCGTGTGGCACGCAAGCATACACGACGTTCCGCGGCACGAAGTACGGCGCGGCGAGGACCCTGCACACGTCCCCAATAAGGGGGAAGAAAGTGTCGCGGTCGTGGTGATTGTCGGTCAGGGCGACCGCTGAGCCGATCTAGTATGAGATCTGAAGCGGCCCGATCCGAACCGCTCGACCGTCGTCATCTTCCGATTTGCCTGGTGAGGGGGACGGCGTAATGGGGGCCGCGTCCTTCTCGCGGCGTTCGCCGACCACGGCTAGACGCGGAGGCTGTCGGTGAGTCGATTCGTAGTAGCCGCAGTCTGGCTCGTCGTCCTCAGCCTGGTATGCGGCTGCAGGCAGCTGAGAGCAGCTCCGGGTGCCGTGGCTGGGGCATCACCCGAGTTGCTCGATCGGCTGCGCGCCGAACCGTATAACTACTTCCGCTTCATCAACTATGAGTGGACGGCTCGGGTCTGCGAGATCTTCGCAGGAGACCTGGCCAACCAACCGATCGTACAGCTCCACGGCGATGCGCACGTGGAGCAGTACGCTTTCATGAACGACGCTTGGGGACTCGATGACTTCGACGACTCCGCTCGCGGTCCGGCGCTCGTCGACATCGTCAGGTTCCTGGGTTCGATCGACCTGGCCGCTCGTCAGCGTGGCTGGACGCGCGACCGTGACCAGCTCTTCGATCGGTTCCTGGCCGGCTATCGTCGTGGCCTGTCCGACCCGTCCTACCAGCCCCCAGAGCCTGATATCGTGCGCCGACTCCGGGAGCAAACCCCTCCAATCACGCCCGAGGCGTTTCTCGCTTCGGCCGAGACCAGGATGGACCCCGTGTCCGACAGCGCGATGAAAGGGATCGTCGCGGCGATGGACGTCTTCACGCGGACCGTGCAACAGCAACGACCTGAAGTTCCAGACGGTTACTTCCACGTGACGCGTGCAGGCTGGCTGCACATCGGTGTCGGGAGCGCAGCGAGCACGAAGATCCTGATTCGCGTCAGAGGGCCTTCGAACGATCCCGCAGACGACGTGGTGCTCGAGGCGAAAGCGCTCCGGCGACTCGCCGGACTCGGGTGCCTTCAGGTGCCGAGCTCGGAGCCAACCTTCCGCGTGATTGCCGGCAACCAGCAGATCGGTCGGTTGAAACACGCCATCCTTTTGGGTGCACCCGAGATCGCTTTACCAGAGCTGACCGCCCAGGGGCAGCACCTCCGCGACTGGTGGATTCGAAGCTGGGATCCTTCCTACCGTGAGGTCAACCTTGATGAACTTCGCTCGGTCGAAGATTTGTCGGCAATAGTCTTCGACTCAGGCGTGCAACTCGGCGCGGGGAGTGTTCGTGGGCGAACGGCGTCCGAACAAACAATCTTACGGCAGCAGTCACTCCAGGCCATCAACGCGCTCGAAGTGGGTCTCCGCAAGGAAGCACGGAATCTCGTCCTAGAGTCGTTGCGAGGATGGCGCGAATTCGGAGGCCGGTCACAATCAAGGCACTGAACGTTGCGATCACCTCATTGTCAGCCGAGAGTCTATCGAAGGGACCGATCGGCTCACCACTCGAGTGTTATACCGCTCCTGGTACTCGCGATGCGCGTCCGTCCGCGGGTAGTGTTCGCCAGCGCCGTAGGGATAACCGCTCATCTTGAAGAACGGGAGCGGTCCGACCTGATCCGGCGACGCGGACCGTGGATTCATCTCCTTGCTCCAGCCGTGCGCGTAGAGGAGGAACGTGCGCTTCCAGCCGGCTGGCAACGGTGGCAGGCTGCGCTCATCGAACCCCAGCGCGATCTCGTCTCCGGGCTGCGAGATGACATACATGTCGTCGACCGCCTGGAGGAGCGGCCGCACATCTCCCTCCCGGGTGTAGCGACCGACCATGGTCTTCCACGGAGACGCTGCCGAAACCTGCGTGTAATCGTAACGGAAGGGCTCGCGGCCATCCGCGCTCTGCTCGGCTGAAAAGCCGCGCCAGCGCAGGTCGGCGGTTGCCGCGTCGACCCGCGTCATGCGCGTGGAGAACTTTCCGCCCGACGTATCCACGAGAATCTGATCCCAATAGATGCGCATGTTCGTGGCGATGCGCACGTCGCGCGAAGACGAGAGCCACTTCCCCGCGAGATCGACCACGATCGTCTGCGGCCGCCCGACCGGAAAACCAATTTCCGGAATAACCGTGCGCCAGGTTCCCGCGGGATCCCTGACCTGCAAGGACGGTGGGGCCATCTGAATCCCCGCGTGCGACGCCGCGACGTTGTCGTTCGAAAACGCATAATCGGTCCAGCCGGTCATCAGCAGGACGGCATTGTCGAGTCCTGAACCCCGAGTGCCCGAGCCCCCGAGCCCCCGAGCCCCCGAGTCCCGAGCCCCGACATCGAAGCTCCCAAGATCCAACGTCAACAGATGCGGTTCGGCGTAGCCGCGAAGAGTGAGCGGTTTGAAGTCATCCGGATAGCGGCGATCGAGCGCGCTGATCTCCGAGAGCACGTCGTGCCCATGGTCGTCCACCGCCCGCGACGGCGGCCGTGCCCCGCTGGTCGCCGTCAACGTCAAGGGCGCCCGCGGCGGTGACTTCAGGCCCTCGTTCGGAAACACCCCCACCGCATCGGGATGGTCGACGGCGACGAGCTGCAAGCGATCGACGAACAACGCTTCTTCGAGCTCGTTGGTCACGCGAAGCTCGTAGCGGCCATCCCGGGGCTGCAGCTGCGACGCGGTGATTCGCACGTATTCGTCAGGATCGGGCTGATTCCAGGTCCTGGGCGCCAGCCAGGCACCCATCTCGCCGCCACCCATGAAGTCGGTCACGAACTCGAACCGCGATCCGTTCCAGGTGAACAGATACGGACATGACGAAGGCTTGCGATCGAGCTCCGTGACGGTGAGCAGCCCCGGGCGGAGAGTAGGCGACCCCTGGCCGGTCTCGGCCTGCAGGATTCCAGACGGCCACAGCACCCTGACGACATCGGCGGCGGATCGCGTGCCGAGACCGAATGACACGTCGGCGGGCGCAACCGCCGGCGTCGAAGCAGACGTCTCGAACTGCTGTCGCAGGCTGCCGGCACGCATTTCCACTCTCGCGCCGATGCCGCTGCGGTTGCTGACTCGAGGGACGAGACGGACGCGCAGGGAGGCATTGCGACTGCCGCCGTCGTTCTTCCAAATGCGCAAGCCGGCGGTCGTGCGAAGGACGGCGTCAACATCACCGTCGCTATCCAGGTCGCCCAGCGCGAGCGCGGCAAATCCTTCAACTGGCAGGGCACTCAGCCTGGCGGCATCGGACACATCGGACCACTTGCCCGGCCCGAGATTTCGGAAGAGATAGGCGCGTTTGTCCGAGATGGACAGCAGATCGAGCAAGCCATCGTTGTCGTAGTCCACGAACTGTGCGGCGCGGGCGGACCGCGTCTCGTCGGGTGCCGCGACGGTGCGAAATCGCAGCTGGCCATCGCTGAGCGCCAACCGACCGGCCTGCTCTCGCCTTCCGAGGAAGAAATCGGGGAACCCGTCCTTGTTGACGTCTCCTATGGCCAGTGTCGAATAGCCACCATCGGCCGGCAGCCCTGAATCGGCGGCTGTGTTGCGGAAGGAGCCGTCACGAAGATTGCGATAGAGCAACGGCGCGGCGTCCGCGGCGAGGAGCACGAGGTCGATGTCGCGCCGATTGTCGAAGTCGGTCGCGGCGGCGCCGACGACCCGCACCGGCGCACTGACACCTGCCTGGACCGCGATGTCACCAAACGTGCCGTTCCCGTTGTTGCGAAGCAATCGTGTCGGCGAGCCGGCGACGAGGAGATCCAGGTCGCCGTCGTGATCGACGTCGGCGAAGGCCGCGGCCGCGGGCCAGGCGCTCTGGGAAGGGATGCCCGACATCGCGGTCACGTCCTCGAAGACGCCGTCGGATTTCTGGTGAAGCAGCCGGTTGCCGCTGGTCAGCAGGACAAACAGATCGGTGCGACCGTCGTTGTCGTAGTCGCCGGCGATGGCGCCTGGGGTGGCTTCAACCGTCGACGGCGGTTTGGCCGCCGCGGCGGCCTGGGGCAAGCCGGCGCGCGCGGTATCGTCGGTGAAGACACCGTTGTTGTTGTTCAGGAGACGGACACGAGATCCGCCGACCTCGAGAATGTCGAGGTCGCCGTCACCGTCGACGTCGACGAGCGTTACCCCGCCTGGCACGGCACCACCCGCCTGCGGCCCGCTCAACATCGTCGTCGTCGCGTCCGAGAATGTCACCGCCGGCGTTGCCGGATTGACGAGCTCCGGCTCGGCGCCGGTCGAGGCGATGGCCTCCGCGTATTTGCCTTGCGCGAGATAGGTCTGCGAATAGGTGACACCGTAAGCGCTGTCACGCAGCTGTTCGAACTGCTGCATCGCTGTACGGCCTTCCTCGGGCTTGCCCGATCGCATCAACGCCAGCGCGATGCTGTAGGTCGCGGTGACGTTGTAGGGCTCGGCGGTCACGGCATCACGGAAAAACGTCAGCGCACGATCGTATTGCCGCTGCTGAAGTGCGATCTGACCGAGGTTCACCTTGACGCCGGGATCGGCGGGATCGAGTTTCAATGCGCGCTCGAAGGCGGCCGCGGCCGCGTCGGGGTCATCTTCAGCCCTGGCGATGAGGCCGGCCACATAATGCACCTGCGGCGCATCGGGCAGGCGCTCGACCGCAGTTCGTGCTTCGGCGGCCGCGTCAGCGGTGTGACCGCCGTAGAAGAGGGCGATGGCGAGGTTCAGTCTCGCCAGATCGAGGGGTGGATGCAGCTTCAGTGCTTCGCGGAAAGATCGCGCCGCCGCCTCGTAGTCGAACTGCTCGAGCTGCGCGACGCCGACGTTGTTCGCGCGGTAGGCGCGTTCGCGATCGGTGTCGCCCGGTGCCTGGCTGAAGACATTCAGAGCAGCGGCACCGATGAGAGCGGCTGATAACACCCAACTCACACGCCCAGGCATCACCTGCCCCCAACGCCGATTGGCAGAAACTTTACGACCCCTTTTCCTTCTTGAACCGTGATGGCCTGATTCGCGGCCACGCCGGCAATCTTTTCCGTCTTGCCATTCGGCCAGGTGATCTCGACGCCCGTGATCTTGGCGGCTTGGCCCAGGCCAAAAGTCAATGGCAGCTCGCTCTGCGAAAGATAGCTCGAGCCGGTCTTCACGATCCCCCAGCGTGCTGGCCCTCCCTCCACGCTGACGCGGACCTTCGTGCCGATACCATCGCGGTTGGACTGCACGCCCACGGTCGTCACCCGCAGCATCCGATTGGAACCTCCGTCGTTGCGGAGCAGTCGTGCCGGGCCATTGTTGGTGGTCACGAGCAGGTCGAGGTCGCCGTCCCGATCGTAGTCCGCATAGGCAGCGCCGCGTGCGACGACTGGCTGACGGAACGCCTGACCTACGGAGGACGACAGAACGTCGAACTTCTTGTTGCCGCGATTGTGGAACAGGTGAGGCGCCTGCGCATAGGTCACATTGCGCTGAACCGCGCCGATGTCGTCGGCCACATGACCGTTCGCGGCAAAGATGTCGGGCAGGCCGTCCAGGTCGAAGTCGAAGAAGAAGCAGGCAAACGTCAGCGTGAGCTGCGTCGCCTTGCCGATGCTCGACGCCGGTGCTTCGTCGATGAACAACCCCTTCCCTTCGTTCGCGTAGAGCGCCATCATCTCGTTGGAAAAATTGCCGATGATGAGGCTTTGCCGACCCGACCCATCGTAGTCGGCCGCATCGACACCCATGCCCGCACGCGCGACGCCGGCTTCGTTGAAGGCGACGCCTGCCGTCAAACCCACGTCGGTGAACGTGCCGTCTCCTTTGTTGCGATACAGCCGGTTCGGCTGGGTATCGTTCGCGGCGAAGACATCGAGCAACCCGTCGTTGTCGTAATCGATGAGCGCCAGACCGAGCATCTTGTTCGATGGGTCGTAGAGGCCCGCTTTGCGGGTCACGTTCTCGAAGGTGCCGTCACCTTTGTTGCGGTACAGCGTCGGGCTCTGCCCTTTATAGGACTCGGGCGTGCAGTACGATTTGGCCCGGCCATCGAGCGTGCAGAAGAGATCTTTCTCGATTGACCAATCGACGTAGTTGGCCACGAACAGGTCGAGCCGGCCGTCACGGTCATAATCGAACCAGAGCGCACTCGAGGAAAATCCCGGATCCCCGACGCCGGCACGCGCCGTGACGTCTTCGAACCGGGCAGAGCCGCTGTTGCGAAACAGTCGGTCGGGTCCGAGCGCCGTGATGTAGATGTCCGTGTCGCCGTCGTTGTCGTAATCGGCGGCCGCGACACCGAGGCCGTACATCTCGACCGCCAGGCCGGCGGCGCGCGTGATGTCGGTAAACGTCCCGTTGCCGTTGTTGCGATAGAGCACCGGGTAGGAAGGTGAAGTCGCCGAGCTCGCGAGCTCCCGAGGCCCGAGCTCCGGAGCCCCGAGCCCCCGAGTCGGGCCAGTTCATCGACTGGACGAACAACACGTCCTGCCAGCCGTCGTTGTCGACGTCGAGAAACGCGCAGCCGGATCCCATGGTTTCCGGAAGATATTTCTTTCCGAAGGCGCCGCTGTTGTGTTTGAAACGGATGCCCGGCCGCCGATGTTACGTCGGCGAAGTTCCGATTGCTGGAGGCCGCTTGCGCCACGAACAACGCGGCGGCGACGATAGCTGAAGGAAAACGAAGCGTCACCATCATCGCTGTGCGTCGGGATCTCGAATGTCGGGTCAGCGTATCAAGGAAGAGATGCCCCGTTCCATAGTGTGAATAGACTGGATCTCCTGTGCGCTCAGCAGCCGGTTGAAGATGGCCAACTCGTCGAACAGCCCTATGTAACCGAGCCCCAGGGCCACCACCGCTTTATCGAGGTCCCAGGTAAAGGTCTGCTGCCGGTTTCTGAGCTCCCCCTGCGGCTGACCGTCGAGATAGAGGCGTGCCACACCATCGGGCCGACCTGTGTTGAAGTGTTCGAACGTAAAGACGACGTGGGTCCAGCGGCCGGCGCGGAAGGGCGGCTTCTCGACGGTGACGAGAGGCTTTTCGCCAGCCGGAATCTCCTCGAACTTGCGATTGCCGGGATTCCAGACGGCGAAGTCGGCATAGACGCCAAGCCGGAACGGAATCGACTCCGGGCGCTTCTCGAACTCGACGAAAAAAGCCGCATCGTTCCAGGCGGAGTCGGTGATCTGGATGGGATCGCAGAACCCGGGCTCCAGTTTGCCTTCTGGATCGACGTTCAGCCAGAACGAAACCGTGCCGTTCCAGTCCCGTGACGCGAAGGGCACGTTGCCGTCGCCACGAAAGAACACCACTGGTGACTTCTTCGCCGTAAAGCGCAGCGCGTCGCCGAACTTGCCTTCCCCTTTCGCGAGGGTAACTTCACCGCTGTCGGGCAGTCCGGGCTTGGCCTCGTTTCGCTGCTTGAAAGATGGCGCCCAGTACAGTTTGGGATCGCCGGAAGCCCTCGGGGCGTCGGTCCCGCCGTCGAACGAGGCGTGGAATACGAGCGCCTTGCGCAGCGCATCGTCCTGGGGCAGCATGTCCGGCTTGAGCTCGGCCGACAAGATACCCGCCGACACCAGCGTCAGTAGTGCTCCGCTCAACAATCGCATGCGCAAGGCTCCGTGGACGTAGGATGCTCGAACGACGCCATTCTAATGCCAGAGTAGCGGCTCTACACGGGCCCACGGCCGCGACACGAGATATAGAATCTCACCCCATGCACCTTCATCCACTCCGCGCGCTCGGTGTTGCAGCCGCTATCTCGTCGCTGCTCTCGGCATGCGCGGGTCAGCCCTCTCCAAGCTACGACCTCGTGATTGCCAACGGTCGCGTGATGGATCCGGAGTCAGGCCTCGACGCCGTGCGGCACGTGGGCATTCGCGGCGGCACGATCGAGGCAATCTCCGAGGCCCCGCTGGCCGGAACACGTGTCATCGATGCAGCCAGCCTCGTCGTTTCACCAGGGTTCGTGGACTTGCACGAGCACGGGCAGACGGAGGAGGCCTATCGCATGATGGTGCGCGACGGCGTCACGTCCGCATTCGAGCTCGAAGTCGGGACGAACGATGTGGCCGCGTGGTACGCGGCGCGACACGGTGGACAAATCGTGAACTACGGCGTTTCCGTCGGCCACATTCCGGTGCGTATGAAGGTGCTGGGCGATCCGGGGAAGGGTCTTCTCCCGGCGGGAATCGGTGGGAGCGGTACTGCCAGCGAGGCGCAGATGGCGGCCATGGAGGGCCTGCTCAAAGAGGGGCTCGCACAGGGCGCGGTGGCGATGGGCTTCGGAAGTGCCTATACGCCGGGTGCGCCGATCTCCGAAATCGAGCGGATGTTCAGAGTGGCCGCGGCTGGCGGCGTGTCCGCCCACATTCACATGCGCGGCGGCGTCCCGGGACTGGATGAAACGATCAAAGCTGCGGCGGCGGCACGAGCACCGCTCCACATCGTGCACGTCAATTCGTCGGCGGACAAGGACATCGACGCGTTCCTCGCCGCGATCAAGGCCGCGCGTGACGCAGGTCAGGACGTGACGACCGAAGCCTATCCGTACGGGGCCGGGATGACGGAAATCCAGTCGGCTCTCTTCGATGACTGGGCAACCTGGCCCGACGAGCGCTTCGCCTTGCACCAGCTCGTGTCCACCGGTGAACGGCTCACGCGGAAGACGTTCGAAAAGGCGCGAAAGGCCGGCGGCACGGTGATCATCCACGGACGTTCTGAAGAGCAAACGCGCAAGGCCATCGCCAGTCCGCTGTCCATGATTGCCAGTGATGGCTTCATCGAGAACGGACGGGGACATCCGCGGACGTCCGGCACTTACGCGAAGGTCTTGGGTCGCTACGTTCGCGACGAATCAGCCGTGCCGCTGATGGAGGCGCTCCGGAAAATGTCGCTCGAGCCGGCGCGGCGGCTGGAGCGCCACACGCCGGATATGACGAAGAAGGGCCGCGTTCGCGTCGGCGCCGACGCGGACCTGACGATCTTCAACCCCGCAACGGTGATCGATCGGGCGACTTACGAGAACGCCGGCATCCCCTCAGAGGGCATCCCCTACGTCGTCATCGCCGGCCAAGTGGTCGTCGATCGTGGCGAGCTCACCGCAGCGCGGCCCGGACGCGCGATCCGCGCTCCCGTGAAATCGTGAGCGGAAACGCACTGCCGGCCGGATATCGCCACCCATCTGTATGTATCGGAACGACCATGGATATCGAGGTTTGCGCTTGACGTGCGAGCGCCGGGGCGATTGAATGCACTTTCTCTAGGAGTTCCTGATGCGACGTGCCCTCTTGTCGGCCTTCGCCGCGGTTCTGTGTGTCATCCCCACCGCAGTCTCGGCGCAGCAGGAGACTGCCACCATCATCGGCACGGTCGCCGACACCCAGCGGGCAGCGCTGCCGGGTGCCACGGTCACGGCCAGGAATACTGAAACCGGCTTCGTTCGCACCGGCGTCACCGACCAGGAGGGTCGCTATCGCATCGCGGCGATGCCGCCCGGAGCCTACGAAATCTCGGCCGATCTGCCGGGTTTTGGTCGCGCCGTGCGGCGCGGCGTCGGGCTGACGCTTGGCGCGGAGTCGGTCATCAATTTCGAGATGGCGATCGCAGCGGTCAGCGAAGAGGTGACAGTGCAGGCTGACGTACCGGTCGTCGAAACCACCACCTCCGCGGTCCAGGGAACGCTGCGGCGCGAGCAGATCGATCTGCTGCCTCTCGCGGGACGCGATTACACGAACGCCATTCGGCTCATTCCGGGGGCCGCCGCCAACAACAACTCCTATGGCTTCGGCGGCTCACGCGGCCGCTCCAACACCTTTAATGTGGACGGGGTCGACAACAGCGATGAAATCTCGGGCTTTGCCCACCAGAGCCCGGCGCTCGATTCGATCCAGGAGATCCAGGTCCTGGTAAACGGCTTCAAGGCGGAATACGGCCAGGCGTCAGGCGGCGTGGTCAACGTCATCACGCGATCGGGCACGAACCAGCTTCGCGGAACGGGCTTCTTTCTCTTTCAGGACGAGAATCTGCGGTCGCAAAGTCCGTACGCCAATCGCCAGCTGCCGGTCGACCCCAACCAGCGGCTGCAGTGGGGTGCCACCGCCGGCGGACCGATTCGCAGGAACCAGACGCACTTCTTCGGCACCTACGAACGCGATGATCGCGACACCTTCGCGACGAACACCTACACGCTGCCGACGGCGGCGCAGGTCGCCGGTGCCGCGCCGTCCACGCTGCAGTTCCTCGCGACCCACGACATCGACATCTCGCGTTTCGGCGACGGCGGCAACCAGCGGCTCGTGCGGCCCGAGTACGTCGACGTGCACAAGGCGACTGCTCGTGTGGACCACCAGTTCGGTCCGAACCAGTACTTCACCGTGCGATACCTGCTCGACTCCAACGATCAGCCGTCGGGATTGGGTGGGTCGTTGCTCGACTACAACGGCGGCCGCACGTATCTGAAGACGCAGTACATCAATTTCAACCACAAGTGGGTGCTGGGCGCGAACAAGCTCAATGAAGCCTACGTGCAGTACGGCAACCATCACGAGGTGATCGACGCCATCTTCAATACCATCCCGCGGATCAACGTCTCCAGTGGGTTCGACCTCGGCTCCACCACCAACTTCAACCCAGTCGACAATCATGTCGTCGCCTTCAACAACAACTTCACGTGGACGATGGCGGGAACGAGAACCGGTGAGCACGTCGCTCAAGATGGGCGCCCAGCTGAAGATCCTGCGGTCGGACAGTATTTTCGATTCGAACTTCCGCGGCACCTGGACCTTCCCGAGCATCGCCGCCTTCCTTGCAGGTACACCGTCCCGCTACACCGCGAACCAGGGGGACAGCAGCCTCGAGCGCCCGAACGAGACCTATGGCTTTTTCGTGCAGGACGACTGGCGGCCGCGGGAAGACCTGACGCTGAATCTCGGCCTTCGCTACGACTACGAGTCGGCGAAGACCCAGGCACTCATTCCGCTGAACGGCGAGCCCGGACCGGGCGTCAGCCGTGACAAGAACAACGTCTCGCCGCGCTTCGGATTCGCCTGGTCGCCGGGCAACGACACGAGGCAGGTGATCTACGGCGGGACCGGCGTGTATTACGACCAGGTGATCCTCAACATCATCGGCAACGCGCGGTTCACGCCGCCCAAGGTCATCGGCGTGCAGATCGACAGCGTTGCCGGATCGCCGCTGTCCTGGCCGGATCCGTTCGCCGGCGGAACGGTGAGCTTTCCTCCGCCGAACGTGTCGATCATCGATCCCGACCTGGTCACGCCGTGGAACTGGAACTCGCAGGTGGGCTACCGGCGCGAGTTGACGAAGGATGTCGGTCTCGATGTGAGCTTCGTCTTCAATCGCGGTTACGACCACGTCGGCATCATCAACACCAACGCGGTGGCGCCGGGCACGGCGAGTGCGACCGGCGGGTTCACCGCCAGCCAGCGGCCGGATCCGGCTTTCGGAAACAAGAGCTTCTACACGAACTACGGCGAAATCCGCTACAAGGGATTGCTGGTGGAGGTGAAGAAGCGATTCAGCCACGGCTTCCAGGGCGGCGTCGCCTACACGCTCTCGAAGACCGAGAACAATACGTTCAATTTCGTCAGCAGTCTGCAGGTGCCGAGCCAGCCCGATCTGAGCTGGGGGCCAGACACGCAGGACCGCCGGCATCGCGTCGAGGCGCATTCCGAAATCAATCTGCCTTGGGACGTGCAGATCGGACTGATCGCCGAGTTCAGGACCAAGGCGCCCCTTGACGTGATCGCCAACGGCCGCGACCTCAACGGCGATGGCATCACCGGCGACTGGGTCAACGAGGCACTGTGCCTAGCTCGCACCGGCGTGCCAGCCTGCCCCGGCTTCGACTATTCGCGCAATGCCGTGCGCGACCTGACGACTGAAGAGGCGAACGCCTTACGCGCGCTGTTTGGCGCCGGCCAGGGCGGGCCGCTCGCCCCGATCGATCAGTTTGCCAATAACCCGAACTACTTCAACGCCGATGCGACGCTGCAGAAGCGAGTCCGCTTCGGCCGGCATGGCCTCCGACTGACCATGGAGGCATTCAATCTGTTCAACATCGCGCAGCGCACGGCGCCGAACGCCAGCATTCTCTCGTCTCTGTTCGGGACCTACACAGCCGTGGAATCGCCGCGTGCCGTGCAGTTCACCGTGCAGTACGACTTCTAGCCGAAGCTAAGGGGGACGGGAGAAACTTCGTGCGCGCCGATCTCGAGTTGCAGCGCCTCGGCGAACGATGTGTTCCAGCGTTTCGGGTTGTTGTGACGCCTCCCGACAGGAAGAGGTCGCGATTCCGTCCAATCGCATTAACATCGTGTGATGTTCCGCGTTCTCGCCGACATCACGGTGATCCTTCATCTTGCCTTCGTTCTATTCGTAGTGTTCGGTGGTCTACTCGTTCTGCGATGGCCACGGCTCGCTTTGTGTGCACCTGCCCGCAGTTGCGTGGGGCGCGTGTGTCGAGTTCACTGGGTGGGTTTGTCCGCTCACCCCACTCGAGAACTGGTTTCGCGAACAAAGCGGCGACCCTGTCTACTCGTCGAGTTTTATCGAACGGTACCTCGTGCCCGCTCTCTATCCGTCTTCGCTCTCGCGTGAGTTTCAGTGGGTTCTGGGCGGCCTCGTGATCCTTATCAACGCGGCAGTATATTTCCTGGTTCTTGGTGGTCGTGTTCGGACGGTAGCACCCAGTCAGCGATTCGACGGCTCGCGATCGAAAGTCGGGGAGCCCACTGGCCGACACCGATGTTGTGCAAGCGTTCAACTCGGTCCGAACGCGTCTACGGTTGTCCAGCAACCGTTCGCCGCCCGTGTATTTCGCGACTGCATCTGGATCGAGGCGCAATCCGAGACCAGGCGTGGCAGGAATGGCGCAGCATGCCCTCCGCATCCAGGTGCCAACCGTCGACGGCAATCGAGTCGATGAACGGAGATCCGGTCAGGTATTCGACCAGATCGGTGTCGGGAAACGCGGACGCCAGTTGCAAGTCGGCGGCGAGACCGACGGCGGTGTTCCAGCCGTGCGGGATGAAGCGTATGCCGTTTTCCTGCGCCATCCACGCGATACGTCGCTCCTCGCTGATGCCGCCCACTTTCGTGACGTCGGGCTGCACGATGTCGAACGCGCCACCCTGGAGCCAGGGCTGAAACGCCTGGCGCCGGGTGAGGACCTCGCCCCCGGCGATTGGCAACGGCGCGCGGTGACGCAATTGGATGTAGTCAGCCAGGGCGTCGGGTGGCAGTGGCTCCTCGAACCAATGGACGCCATAGTTGGCCAACATCTCGGCCGTGCGCAGCGCCCACTTGTAACCCTGCGGCCAGAAGGCATCGCTCGCGCCGGCGTCCACCATCAGCAGGTCATCGGCGCCGACCGCCCTGCGCGCCGCTTCGACGATGGCTTCGTCAACGGCGTTGCTCTGGCGGCCGAAGGGTCCCCAACCAATCTTGAAGGCGCGGAAACCCTGCGCCTTGATGGCCAGGAGATGTTCGGTGAGCGCCGCCGGCTCCTCCATCAGCAGCGAGGCGTAGGGTCGCACACGGGAACGATAGCGTCCGCCGAGTAAGCGTCCGATCGGTTGACCCGTCGCCTGACCGAGCACATCCCAGAGCGCGATATCGATGCCGCTGATGGCGTGCGTGATCGATCCACCCCGTCCCAGCCAGAAAGTATTTTGATGAAGTCTTTCACTGACTCGCTCGGGTTCGAGCGCGCTCTCACCGCGGTAAAGAGGCTCGAGAACCTGCAGCGCCGCGCGCACCAGCGCATCGCTGGCAAAGACGCTTCCCAGCCCGGTCAGGCCCGAATCGGTGTGAACGGCGATCAGCGTGTGGACGCAATCGTCGGGCGTGAGCTCGTTGGTCCATCCGCCTTCGGGCGTGGCACCTCGGAGTCCGGCGCACTTGATTTCCTTGATTTTCATGAACGCCTACCGGAGCGGCACAGCGTTCTTCTTGATGTACTCCTCCAGGCTCGAGCCTGGTGCGAACGACGCCGGACCGACATAGTGAAAGACCTCGGCGTACTCGACGCCGTACTGCTTCCCGAGCTCACGGTTGCGCGCGAGGACGAACTCCTTGATGTAGTTGCGATCGGCTGTCACATCGTCGTCGCCGAGCAACGGCAGGCGCAGGCCGCGCTTGGCCAGGTCCGCCCGCAGTCGTGATCCGTTGGTTCCCGCCGGCCCCTTGGCGACGTTGGCACGGTTGGCGTCGACTTTCTTGTCGACCACCTGGCTGATGTCGACAACGCGCGTGATCTCGGGCCGGCGCGCGAAGTAATACTTGTCGGTCACGGTATGCGCGGTCAGTCCGGCGGCGAGCTGTTCGGGATAGTCGTGCGCGCGACCAGCGATCCAGCAGCTGGCCTCCACGGCACGAGCCGTCATGTGGTGGTCGGGATTCTCTTCGTCGTGGGCCCAGGGATCCCAGGAAACCACGGTGTCCACTTTCAGCAGGCGGATCAGGAAAATCAGCCGGCACATCAACTCGTTGAAGGCAACACCGCCCATGTAATGGTTGTTGTAGTTCAGATCAAACTTACCCTTCAGGCCAAGAATCGACACGAGCTTTGCATTGTCGCGTTCGTTGCCGAGTACGTGTTCGCCGATGGTACCTGGCGTCCCCAGTCCGGGCGCGTCGCCCATGTCGTCGTTGGTCGCACGGACCAGATAGCCGGTGTAGCCCTCCTGAATGAGCTTGGCGACCGTTCCGGCCGCAAAAAGCGGCACGTCGTCGGCGTGCGCCTGCACGGCGAGCAGCACCTTGCCTTTGTGCGGCGTCTGCGCTGCCGGTCGTTCGACGACGACCTCGCCGGATGTTTGAGAACCTTGAGTTCGGGCGAGCCCCAAGGCCGCCGGGCCCGCGACTATGTTGGTGAAGAAGTCGCGTCGTAACATGGCCGGCATTATACGCTTCGCTGGATCGCCGTTCGTCCTCAGCCTGTGCGTCACGCTAGCCTCTGCCGGCGGTTGCGCCAGCCGCGGTTCGTCCGCGGATCCGCGCGGTCCGGCCGACCGTCAGCAGTCGACTCTCTCGACCAACGACGATGCCTTCCTCGAGGATTTGGCGAGGCGTTCGTTCCTGTTCTTCTGGGAGCAGGCCGACCCGAATACCGGAATCGTCCGCGACCGCTCTCGGACGGACGCCTCACCTGTCGACGGAAACGCGCAATACGTCGGCAGCATTGCCTCGGTGGGCTTCGGTCTGACCAGCCTGTGCATCGCCGCCGACCGCGGATGGATTCCTCGGATGGCAGCCGTCGATCGCACGCGTACGACACTTCGTTTCTTCGCGCAACGAATGGATCATCAGCGTGGCTGGTTCTACCATTTCGTCGACATTCGCACCGGCGCTCGCGAATGGGCTAGTGAGGTGTCGTCGATTGACACGGCGCTGCTGCTCGCCGGCGTGCTCACCGTGCGCCAGTGCTTCGCTGGGGATGCTGAGATTCCGCGTCTCGCCGACACGATCTATCGCCGTGTCGACTTCAACTGGATGCTCGCTGGCAGCAATTCTCTCCTTGCCCACGGATGGAAGCCCGAAACAGGGTTTTTGACGTCTCGCTGGGATCATTACTGCGAGCTGATGATCCTGTATCTGCTCGGGATCGGATCACCGACCCATCCGTTGCCACCGGCGTCGTGGCGTGGATGGTCGCGCCCGATCATGACGTTCCAGGATGTACACGTTCGTCAGCGGGCCCGATCCACTATTCGTGCATCAGTACTCACACGCCTGGGTAGACTTCCGGGGACGGCGGGAGAGCGAGCCGCCGCACATCGACTGGTTCGAGAACTCACTGATCGCAACTCGCGCGCACAAGGCCTTCTGCCTGAGCCTTTCGTCCGAGTTCCCGGGTTACACCGACACGGTGTGGGGTATCACCGCCTCCGACAGCCAGAAGGGTTACGTTGCTTGGGGCGGTCCGCCCCGCCATCAGGCGATCGATGGATCGGTCGTACCCGCGTCGGCAGCCGGGTCGCTGATGTTCACGCCCGACATCACCATACCCGCGCTGCGCGAAATGCGCCGGAAGTTCGGGGACCGCATCTATGCCCGTTATGGCTTCGCGGACGCGTTTCATCCGACGAGCGGTTGGGTCAATCCGGATGTCATCGGGATTGACCTCGGCATCACTCTCTTGAGCAGCGAAAATCTTCGGACCGGGCACGTTTGGCGGTGGTTCATGCGCAATGCGGAGATCCCCGCGGCCATGGATCGCGTGGGCCTCAGGCCACGCATTAATCCAAGCTCGCTCCCTTAGCCAGTCGAGAGAGCCGTACTTCGACACGTAGCTGCGGATTGCAAAAACTGCCATATTGAACTTCCCGCAGGACGATGGCATCGTCGTCGTCCATGAGGGTCACGGGTGATTCGACCGATAAGGTGCTGACCCGCCTGCGGACGCACTTCGGTCATCAAGATTTCCGGCCGGGGCAGGAACAGATAGTGGCGGCCGTGCTCGGCGGGCGCGATGTGCTGGCGGTAATGCCCACCGGATCGGGAAAGTCCCTCGGATATCAATTGCCCGCCGTGATTCTGCCCGGAACCACGATCGTGGTATCGCCGCTGATCTCGTTGATGAAGGATCAAGTCGACGAGCTGAATCGCCGCGGTATCCAGTCGGGCGCTCTTCATTCGATGCTTTCAATCGACAGCCGGCGCGAGGTGGTGCGTGCCGCGCGAGCCGGAGGACTACGGCTGTTGTATGTCGCACCCGAACGCTTCGCATCGGATACGTTTCTGCGACTGCTCGGTGAGCTGCAAGTCGCCCGCTTCGTCGTCGACGAGGCGCACTGCGTCTCCGAGTGGGGTCACGATTTCCGCCCCGACTACAGACGGCTGCGTGCGGCCGCGGCACTGTGCCGGGCGAGCGATCGGGCGTCCGGCCGGCCGCCCATCGCGGCGTTCACCGCGACGGCGACGCCGGAGGTGCGCGACGACATCGTCGCTCTGCTTGGCTTGGACGAGCCTCAGGTGCTCGTGGCCGGCTTCGATCGGCCGAACATCTACCTGCGCGTGGAGCGGGTCGATGACGACGACGCCAAGAATGATCTGCTGCCGGGGCTCGTGGGCGGACGCCGGGCGCTCGTCTATGCGGCGACCCGGAAGACTGTCGAGGCAGTGGCGGCGTTTCTTCAGGGCTCTGGCGTGCAAGCCGCCGCGTATCACGCGGGCCTTAAAGACGAGGAGCGCACGCGAGTGCAGGACGCGTTTGCCGTCGGCTCGCTTCCAGTGGTGTGTGCGACCAATGCGTTCGGGATGGGCATCGACCGCCCGGACGTCGACGCGGTCGTCCACTACGCGATTCCGGGCTCGGTGGAGGCGTACTATCAGGAGATCGGACGCGCCGGTCGGGACGGACGTGGCGCAACGGCGACGCTCTTGTGGGACTACGGAGACGTGGCCACTCGTGAGTTCCTGATCGACGGTGCGCGCCGCGACAGGCCGGGACACAGAGCGGTTGCGCTGGATCTCGAGGAGGTGGCGCGCAGGAAGGAGCTCGAACACAGGAAGCTGCGGCGGATGATCGACTACGCCGAAAGCTCGGCGTGCCTGCGGGCGACCATTCTTCGGTATTTTGGCGACCCCGCCGTTCGCGAGCGCTGCGATTCGTGCGGCAACTGCCAGCCCGGCGCCATCGACCCGTACGAGCATGAGCTCGTTCGCAAGATCCTCTCGGGTATCGCGCGCGCCGGCGAGCGCTACGGGCGGCACCGCATCGTCGCCATGCTGACGGGCCACACCGACGACCTTCCGCCGGCGCTTGCGAGGCTCTCGACGACCGGACTGATCCGCCATGACACCCCAGATGCGCTGCACAGGTGGATCGATGCATCGATCGCGGCAGGGTTGGTGGTCGTGTCGAATGATCAGTACCCGAACGCTGAGTCTCACGGATCGGGGCCGGGACGCCATGCGCGGGCGAGTGCAGGATCTGCAGATCCGGCGGCCCTCGCGATCGCCCCGTTTTTCAGCGTTGCGACGCCATCGCGCAGACCGTCCGCACTCGTGGCGAGCGTTTCGCAATGGCGCGTCCCGCGTCAGCCGCCGAGTACTCTTCGAACCGGACCGCGTCCACACGCGGAAAGTCGACGGATGCGACGACTGATCCGTCGTTGACAGCAGCCGCGACAGTCAGCGCCAGAATCGTTTCGCTCATTCTGAGCTCTGTGCTTTCGCCAGCCGAGCGAGCATGTTCCGGATGTCCGCAATGCCCTTGAAGGCGACGTAGACCGTCACCGTCGAGTACCAGACGACGCAGGCCATCGTGATCAGCCACCAGATGAAATGTCTTGGCATGGTCGACTACTCGACAGCGTGAACGCCTGGCTTCAACAACGAGCCGATCACCATCGCCGCTCCCGACAGCACGTAGGTTGCGATGCCCGAATAGTACGGTCCTATGGTTCGCGAGATCTGTGCGGTGGAATCGAGCTGCTCCATCACGAGATATGCGAGCGGGATAACCGCGCTCACCACGATCGCCGCGGCCGCGCCCCAGCTGTTGGCGCGACGCCAGTAACACGCGGCAATCAGCAACACCGAGATGCTCGCCAGGTAAATCGTGCCGGTGACACCCAGATAGGTCCAGAGATCGCCCTTGAGCGGATACCACAGCCCATACAGCAGCAGGAACACTCCGATGATCGCAACGATGGCCCGGTTCCACAGCAGGCCCTTCTTCTCCGACCACGGCGTCTTCCGAAACGGCGCCAGGATGTCGTTGTAGATCACACTGCTCCACGTCAGCATGTACGACGAATCGGTCGACATGTCTGCGGCCAGCATTGCCGCAATCAGCAGACCCATCAGGCCAGCCGGCACCGCGGCACTCAAATACCTCGGCATCGCTTCGAGCGTATTCGGCACCGACCCCAGGGTGGCGAGCGCGGCCATGCCCCAGAGCCCGGGAATCAGGAAGCGGCAAACGAAGAAGAAACTGGTGCGGGTGTAGACCTTCCTTCCTGTCTCCGTATCTTTGGCCGCCAGCACGCGAGCAATCGTGGTCTGCCACGTCAGGACGGCTGCCGTGTTCAGGAAGGCGTTGAAGACCACATATTCCCAGCCCATCGTCGGATTGACGAAGGGATTGAACCCGCCGGCGCCGTATCGTGTTTCAACGGTGCTGACCAGTGTTCCCCAACCGACGTTGATCAGAATGAGCAGCGTCACGACGATCAATCCGACGCTCATGACGACGAACTGCAGGAAGTCGGTCACCAGCACCGAAAGCATGCCGCCGAGGATGGTGTAGACGGCAACTCCGATCAGCAGCGCCGTCATCATGATTTCCAGGTATTTCACGTCCAGGCCGGAGACCAGCACGAGAAACTCCCCGCCGGTACGCAGAAACACACCCATGTTGAGCAAGCCGCCCAGGACGATGACGACGCCCGCCGCCCATCGGATCCGCGGGCCGAATGTCCTGGCGATCAGCTCGGGAATGGTGATCACGCCGGAATCGCGTAGCGGCTTGATGCAAAAGCCCGTCACGCCGACAACGAACATGGCCACCGCCATGAGAATGCCGGGCGTCGTTCCGGCAAATCCCTTCTCGTAGCCATTCTGCGCAGCAAACATGCACGTGACGATGCCGAACTCGGTGGCGGCGAGTGAGGCAATCCCCAAGTGGACGTCCATCTCGCGGCCGGCGACGAGAAAATGCTCGACGTTGCCGACGTACTTGCGCACATACAGTCCGGCGACCATCGTCGCGAGCAGATACAACCCGACGATGCTGCCGTCCAGCAATCGCTTATCTCCGGAACTCTCGGAGGAAGGTGGTGACGGTTCGCGTCACGTCGGCCTCCACCTGCGGCGAGAAGGGAGAGGTGCGCGGCTCGTATCCTCCTTCTTCGTACGCCTTCGCCGTCGGCAGATACCCGAACCATCCGTTCGTGTAACCGAAGTAGAACGTGTGCGCGAACGGCGATCGCTCGCGGACGTCCATCGCGATCTCGCAGAACATCTCGACCGGCGCCGACCAGATGACGGTATCGTTGATTCGTACGAAACGGAGCGGCAGACGGACGAGAGGCCGCTCACCAGTCGTGGCATATGCGGCGAGCTCCGGTGGCCATTCCAGGCCATCTCTGCGCGGCGTCTCGACGATTTGTTCCGCGTGTCGTATGGAGACATTCGCCGTTCCCGGCGCAAGCGTGGCCAGCGCGGTCAGGATCCGATCGCCGAGGAGAACCCTGAACTGCGACAAGTGACCGCTCTGCGCGTTGGGGTAGACCGAGTAGATCGGCGCGATGTTGCCGGCCGCACCGTTGATGAAGAGAACCGTGGCCGCGAGCTTGTCCTCGAGATACGCGGTGACTGTGCCTGGGCCGTCGCCGCTGATCTTCAGGTTCTGCCCGCTCATGACGGTGCCGTGCATGGCGTAGTTCGCGATCAAGGCCATCAACCGTCCGTCTGGACGATCGAGACGAATCAGGTTGATCTGTCGATCCACGGGTCCGTCGGGATTGAGGCCGAGCGACACGCGCCCATCGACATCCTTCGCCCGCCGATTGATGTTGGCAAACGACACGCCGCTGCCGAACGAGATCCGCGCAGGCTCGAGCTTGTCACGCGCGTCGCGCACGGCATCGATCAACGCGCGGGTCACACGCGCGGTGTATTCGCGGTCCCAGTCATGATCCGAACGCCCGAGCAGCGCTTTGTACATGTCCGGCGGTCCGATCTCGGGCGTCGCGTGGCTATGGGTGACGCTCCATAAGACGTGCTTCGGATCGATGCCCGCTTCCTTCTGCAGCTCGGTCGTGACGGTGTCGTAGAGAGTCGGTGAAAACAGGCAGAGATCGCTGGAGATCAGGTAAAGCGGAGTACCGCCCGCATCGAGCGCGACGACGCGATGGTAGATGGGGTCGAGCACGCCATCCGATTTCCGTTCCTGATAGCCGGAGAGCCATTGCGGCGTCGCCGGTGTGATGTCGACCTTGACGGCTGAAGCGCGGAGCGGCTGGGCCTCAACCGTTTCGAATGACATGGCGAGCGCCAGCGTCAGTGCAAGGGCGGTCAAGCGCTCACCGGTTTTCATGGCTTGGACGAGCCGCGCTTCAGCGTCAGGAGACGGTCCGCCGCCAGACCCTTCCAGCGTTCGGATTGGCCCGTCGGGCCACTGCACGACGACCGCGTCGATGGCGGTCGAGGCTCCGAGGCCGAAATGGAGCCGCGGATCGCTCGCGGACAGATAGCTGCCGTCGGTTTTGACGCGGCGCCACAGCGTGGCCCGTCCGGCGCGCTCCACGCCGACCCTCGCGCCAAAGGCGGAACGGTTCGGTCCCGGCTGCTCGAGGCGAATTTGCAGGAAGTGGGCGTCTGGCTTCTGTGCCGCACCCTCGCCACGTGACTGATTGATGAGGAGACGCACCGGTCCGCCGTTGTTGGTGACCAGGATGTCGACGTCCCCATCGTTGTCGACGTCGCCAAACGCGGCCGCCCGGCTGATTTCCGCACGCGCAAAGACCGGCCCGGCGATCGCGCTCGTCTCCTCGAAACGTCCTTTGCCGGAATTGCGGAACAACTGGTTCTTCATGCGGAACGGGGTCGGCTGACCGCGCTGCGCTTCGACAATATTGACGGCGCCATTGGCGACGAAGAGGTCGAGCCAGCCGTCGTTGTCGTAATCGAACCAGTCGGTGCCGAAGCCAGTGAAGGCTGCCGTGGGAGCCGCAATTCCGACCTTGTTCCGGACATCCTCGAAGTTGCCGCGGCCGTCGTTTTCGTAGAGCACGAACGTCTCGCCGATGATGTTGGTGATGAAAATGTCTTCGTCGCCGTCCTGATCGAAATCGCCGGAAGCAATCCCCATGCTTCCTTCGGGATTACCGGCGGCGTTGACCGCCGCCCCCGACAGCATCCCTTCGTCCCTGAACGTTCCGTCGTGCTTGTTGATCCAGAGCTGGTTCGGGTTGGCGTCGTTGGCCACGTAGACGTCGAGCCAGCCATCGGCGTTGTAGTCGCCAATGGCGACGCCGAGGCCGGCGCCATCAGCCTTGCTGATGCCCGCCGACTCCGTGACGTCGCTGAATTTGCCGTTCCCGAGGTTCCTGTAGAGCCGATCCGGCACCGGCACGTAGCTGCGCGGACTGCAGTAGTCGCGTGTGCCGACGGAGTCCTGGCACACTCTGTTGCCCGTCAGCGAGAAATCCAGGTAGTTCGCGACGAATAGGTCGAGGTAACCGTCGCGATCGTAGTCCAGGAAAGCGGCGCTGGTGCTCCACAGGTTGTCACCGACGCCGGCGGTGCCCGTGACATCCGCAAACGTGCCCTTGCCGGTATTTCGAAAGAGCTTGTCCGGACCGAAAGTGGTGACGAAGAGATCGACGTAACCGTCGCCGTCGTAGTCGGCAGCGGCGGCACCCATGCCATACGAGTGAAAGGCAAGCCCCGATTCGCCGGTCACGTCGGTGAAGCGCAACTGCCGCCTGCCCGCGGAATTGATCGTCGTGTCGTTTCGAAACAGACGACTGGTGGGTGCTTCGCTCATCGGCTCCTTGGGCGGCGGGCCGAGCACGCCTCCCTGCACGAGAAACACGTCCAGGTCGCCATCGTTGTCGTAGTCGAAGAGCGCTGCACCCGGCCCCATCTGCTCCGGCATGTAGTACTGCCCGGCCGCCCCATTTGCGTGAGTGAACTTCAAACCGACATCCGCGGCGACTTCCAGGAACAGCGGCTCGGCAGCAAACGGCACGCGAATATCGGTCAGAACGGCGCAGACCGCGACGATCGCCGCAAGGCGCGTCGCACGTCGCACGCAGCACGTCGCACGTCGCACGCAGCACGTCGCACGTGGTGCTATCACTTCAGCTTCTCCAATTCGCGCTGGATGGCTGCCGCGAAATCGGTCTGTCCATGCTGCTGCGCGAGCTCTTTCGCGTCGGTCGCCCACTTGACGGCCTCGTCCTTCCTGCCGAGCCGAGCGTACCCCACGGCAAGGCCGAACAGATAACGCGGCGTTTCCGCGTCGCGCGGCTCGACGAGCTTTTCGAACTGGGCCACGGCTTCATCGGTACGTCCGAGGGCAATGAGCATCCGGCCGACGTTGAAGCGTGCGAGGCGAAAGAGTGGCTGCACCTCGACGGCACGCCGGTACGATTCCAGCGCAGGCTCCGTCTTGCCCTGACGCTCCAGCACCTCTCCCAGGTTGTTGAGGGCCCGCGAGTGCATCGGGTTGGCGGTGAGGGCCTTGCCGTAGGCCTCGGCGGCCTGCTCCCACTTCTGCTGCAGTGCCATCAGGACGCCGAAGTCGTAGTGCGCATCGCCGATGTCGCCGCCAAGGCGAACCGCCTCCCGATAGTGCTCCTCGCCTTTCGCCCAGTTCCCCTGCCGTCCGTAGAGCGAAATCAGGTTCGCATGGGCACGGGCGAGCGACGGTTCCTTGGCGAGCGCGGCCTCGTGGGCGGCTATGGCGCCGGCGACGTCGCCTCGCTCCGCGAGCCGCACCCCTCGCTGCAGGACCGCGCGCGCATCTTCACGCAGCTCCGCGACCGCGGCAGAGACAGGATCCTCGAGTGCCGGCCACTGTGGACCGAACTGTGCGTGGCGTTCCAGGGCGCGCTGCGCGTCATCACGGCGCCCCAGCGCCCGATACGAGAGCGCCAGCGCGTAGTGCGCAGTTCCCCACTGTGGGAACTGCGAGATCGCCTTCTCCAGCAGCTCGATCGCGGCCTCGTGACGTTTTTCCAGGGCGGCAATCCGCCCGAGACCGAAATCGCCCATCGACGCGGTGGCCGGATCGGCAGCGAGCTCTTCGTAGAGTCGTCTGCTCTCGGCGATCTGTCCCGAGTCGAACAGGGCATCGGCCAGCTTCACGCGGGCCGGTTTGTAGTCAGGAGACGCGGAGACGGCATCCTTGAACCGGGTCACAGCCTCGGGGCGGCGCGCCATCCGCTCCAGCACCAGCGCATCCAGGTAGTGCCATTCGAACGCGCGAGGTGCCAGCGCCTGCGCGCGGGCGTATGCAGCGTGCGCTCCCTCGTACTGGTCCCACGCCTGCAGCATGCGGCCCAGGGCGCCGACCGCTTCCGCGTCGTTGGCGCGGGCCGCCGCTCGGCGTTCGGCCTCTGAAATCGAGGCACGGGCCGCCGTCGGAAGCGTGTCGAGCGCGATCTTCGGCAGCGGGGGCGGCGCCTGCGCGGACGCAAGCTGCGACAGCCACAGCAGAGCGACAGCCAGGACGCCGACGAGACCGCCATGGCGTGGATCAGGCACGTCTCAGCTTAACGGATGCGGCCACGGCCCGGACGTCCGCGCCGATTTGGTCCTGGACTGCGCAACAATAGCTCATGGTCTATCAGGTTTCTCTTCGGTCATGAGGGCACTTGCTGTCGGTGCCGTCTGTGCCGCGCTCGCATTTCGGTTCGATCAGACTACTCCACGCCCGCTGCCATCAGCCTTCGCGACGTCGCCCCCTCGTCCGGCATCACGTTCCGCCTTGGAGAACCATCCCACGCCCGCCAAGCGACTCATCGAGACGATGCCGGGTGGACTGGCGGCGTTCGACTACAACAACGATGGGCTGGCCGACCTGTACTTCACCAACGGCGCATCGGCCACGAGCGGATCGGCCAAGCCGCAAGCCGACTGGAACCGGCTCTATCGCAACGACGGTGGATTCAAGTTTACCGACGTGACCGCACAAGCCGGCGTCGCAGGAGAAGGATTCTCGATGGGCGCGGCCGCTGCAGACTTCGACAACGATGGGGATGTCGACCTGTTCGTCGCTGGCTTCGAGCGAAACGTGCTCTATCGCAATACCGGCAAGGGCACGTTCGAAAACGTCACGGCGCAATCGGGTATCCACGGTCGCGTGTGGTCCGTGGCTGCCGGCTGGCTCGACTTCGATCGCGACGGGCTGCTCGACCTCTTCGTCGTCAACTATCTGAAATGGTCGGCCAGCGGCGACCGGTTCTGCGGCGACCGGACGCGCGACATCCGCGTCTACTGCCACCCGAAGTACTACGACGGCCTGCCCAACACCTTGTATCGCAACCGCGGCAACGGAACATTCGAAGACGTCTCGGAAAAGTCGGGCATAGCCCGACATATCGGCAAGGGGATGAGCCTGGCTTTCGCCGACTACGACGCGGACGGCTGGCTCGACGTGTTCGTCACCAACGATACGCTGCCGAACTTCCTGTTCCGAAACCTCGGCAACGGCCGATTCGAGGAGGCGGCGCTGCTGGCCGGCGCCGGCGTGTCGATTAACGGCAAAGCGATATCGAGCATGGGCGTCGTGTTTCGCGACTTCGATAACGATGGACGCCCCGACCTCCACGTGACCGCCCTCGCCGGTGAGACGTTTCCCCTCTTTCGCAACGAGGGTCGCGGCCAGTTCAGCGACCAGACGGCGCCGAGCGGCCTCAGCCGCGCCACGCAGCGTCGCAGCGGATGGGGCAACGCGATGGCCGATCTCGACAACGATGGGTGGAAAGATCTCTTCACCGCCAACTCACACGTCAACGATCGCGTGGAGGACTTCGAAGCGCACCGCTACCGGGAGGCCAACGGGGTCTTTCGCAATACGGGCAACGGGAAATTCGTCGATATCTCGGACCAGATCGGTGCGGACTTTCAAACACCCCGGGCGCACCGCGGAGCCATCGCCGTGGATCTGAACAACGACGGCCGCCTCGACATCGTCACGACCTCACTCGGCGATCGTCCGGAGATCTGGGAAAACCTGTCGCCTGGTGGAAATCGCTGGCTGCAGTTGCGGCTGACTGGCGCGACGACGAACAATCGCGACGGCATCGGTGCGCGCATTCGAGTCGGGAAGCAAATGCAGACTGTTGCCACAGCCGACGGCTACTCATCGTCCGTCCACGCTCCGGTGCACTTCGGTCTAGGCTCGCTTCAGCGCGTGGACAGCGTGGAGATCACCTGGCCGAACAACAGCAAGCAGGTGCTCAAGGATGTCGCCACGAATCAGGTGCTGGTGATGAAGGAGCCGTAGGCCCGGCCTTCAGGCCGGGCGTGATCGCATCGGCAACCGAGCTGATTCGAACACGCCCGCCCTAAAGGGCGGGCCTATTTCCGCTTCAGAATCGCCTGGTACTTCGCCATCATCTGCTTCGCCAGGACGGGCTGTCCCGTCGCTTGATAGGCGCGGGCGAGCTGATAGTGCAGGCTGCCGTCCTCATCGGTCTCGAGCGCTGCCTTGAGATGCGGGATCGCGTCGGCCTGACGACCGACCTGAAGGTAGGCGCGCGCGAGCGCGGCGCGACCGGGGAGTACGCCGGGGTTGGCGCGCGCGGCGGCCTCGAGCGGTGGGATCGCATGCTCGGGTTTTTGCGCCTGCAGCAACGTATCGCCGTAGAGAAACTGCAGCTCGGCGGACTGCGGCACCAGCTTCACCAGCCGCTCGAGCAACCGCTCGGCCGACTCGTAGTCGCGGTTGAAGTAATAGGAGGTTGCCAGCTCACGCTGGATGTCTCGATCGTCCGGCGCAAGCGTCTGTGCCCGCTTCAATTCGTCGATCGACTCCTGGTGGCGGCCCTGATCGCGAAACATCAACGCGCGGAAATGGTGGCTGGCCGCAGACGGCGGCAGCTGCTCCAGACGCGTGAACGCGTCGAGCGCCAGCTCGTTGTGTGCGCGTACCCGCAAATAGTACGACTCGGCGTCCTTGCGAAGGCGCAAGGCAGCGATGGCTTCCGTGAAGCGCCCGGCCCTGACGTCGCACGCCGCTTTTTGCCGCACGCAGTCAGGCGCCGGCAGGCTCTCCAGCTTTTGCCGCGCTTGAGCGGCTTCGGCCGGCCGACCGATGTGATCGTAGATCTCGGCGATTCTCTCCAAGCCGTCGGCGCGGAGGTGCGCGAGCTTTTCGGCGGCGACACGGTAGTGCTCGACCGCGTCGTCATATTTCTCTTCCGTGGCCAGCACTTCAGCCGTGAGAAACGTTTCGTATGGAGATTCCGGCGACACCTGGCGGAGCCGATCGAACGCGAGCCGCGCCCGCGCTTCGTGGCTGTGACCGAGAGCGTACCAAGCGGCGGCATCGTTCTTATCGAGCTCCGTCAGCCTTCGCAACTGACGGTCCGCTTCGTCGAATCGCTCGAGCGTCAGGTAGGCATCGGCGAGCATCCGACGTGCCTTTACACTGCTCGAATCCGTGGCGACTGCTTTCACCAGAGGCCTGACGGCACTTGCGGCATCGCCGACGTCGAGATAGGCCGTCCCCAGGAACAGCCAGGCCGGATGCAACGACGGTTTGAGCTGGACAGCGCGCTCGAGCGACTTGACGGCTTCGCGCGGACGCCCGGCCAGCGACTGCGCCATGCCAAGATTCATGAGAATCCCGGCGTCGGTGGGCAGCGTCCGGGCGAGATCGGCGTAGACGGCCGCCGCCTCGTCGTACTTTCCGGCAGCCATCGCCAGCTTGCCACGCTCCGATTTAGCGGCCAGATCGGGAGACTGGCGCTGCCAGGACAGCGGTGGCTTGGACGAGACAGAGCGCGAGCGCGAGAAAGCGAGCCAGCCCGGCGAATACCTCCATCAGGAGGATTCTGGCATCAGCGGGGCGTGACCGTAAACGCCACCCGACGAGCCGCGACGTGATCTCCTGACGCGATCGGGCGCGCTTCGAGGCTCAGACGCAGGTCGCCGTCCATTTCCGTGAGCGGGAGCTGCAACGCGCATCGGTAGCTGCCTCCGGAGCCGTTGAACTCGCCGGCGGCCACTTTCGTCTGGCGGCGGTAGCGCTCGCGTCCGGAGCTGTCGCTGACGGCAATAGTCAGCTGCACGTCACGCGCGCCCGACGGCTGATATATCTCGGCCGCGGCAATCAGCTCTTCATCGGACGAGTAGGTCCGGCGCACGGATGGAAGCACGGGCAGACGCTCGTAAGTGGCCGGATCCACCGACGTGGGGACGGCATTCGCTCGTGTCGAGGTCAGCATGATGCCGCCAACCGACAGACGACTCGAAAAATCCGGTACCTCGAGATCGGCAAATACCGAACCCTGGCGGCCGCCGTTGCGTTCGCGAACGGCCTGGCGGATTTGATAGCGGCCCGGGGGCACCTGCAGCCGTGAGACGACTCGATAGCCTGAATCGCGCAGGATGCGGCTCGACGGCCCATCGAGGCGGACATCGATGGCGCGGCCCGTCGCATCGTGGACTTTGCCGGCGCTGTCGATGGCCATGAGGGCGAACTCGAGCGTGTTGGTCACGTCGCCTTCCGTACCCTCGCCGGCGAGCTGACGCCCGTCCACGCTCGTGGTCACGACGATTTCGGCTTTCTTGGCGTCGTGTTTGAGCGCAACCGTCTGAACGTCGAGTGAAAGCCCCGGCCCGGGAATCGGAGCCATCACGAGAGTGCTCGTCTCGTTCGAGATGCCTGGAGCTTCGAAGCGGTAGGCGCGCTTGGCCGGCTTCTTTGGCGCATAGTAGCCGCGCCGCGCCAACACCTCTACGCCGGGGCGCTTCACTTTGACCGAGATGTCGCGGTAGGTACCGTCCGGCGCGGGATTCCACGGTGAATAGGCCAACAGGTAGTATTCGCTGCTTTCGCGAACGATCCTGCCGAAGGCGTTCTCGTAGTCCGACGGCGTGAGCGCCGCGAAGCCGCCGGTGTTTTCGGCCATCACGACGAGCGTCTCCTGCGCATCGCGCATCTCGTGCTGCACGTGCGACGGCGTCAGATCCAAGCGACGGATCGGCGGCCGGCGCCCCCAGGTCGCCGAGTGCGTCTGAGGTGTCGCCCCCCTGCACGTCCATCGGATAGAGCGCGACGTTCGCCCGCGACGCCGCACCGATGGCCGCCTGAATGCTGATCAGCACGTCGTGCGCATAGCTGTGCACGTCGGCCCGGCCCATGGCATCCGTCTCGGACGCGCCCGTCGGCGCTGTCGGCGCCAGAACCGTCGGGCCGACGGCCGCCGAGCGTCCGCGCGTTCGCAGGCCGGCGAGATCGTAGTCGACGCCTTCGCTGAAGACGAGCGCCGCTTTGCGCCGCCCGGTGACACGCGCGAGCAGCGCCGAAATGCTCTCGATCGAGGCCATGGCCGACCGGGCGTTGAAGGCGCGCTCTCCGTCCTGCTTGTCGCGCAGATCCTCGAAGCGCGGTGCTCCACGCGCTCTGAACAAGGTGTTGTACTGCTCCATCCGCTCGATGGTGGCTGGCGGCAGCTTGCGGCCGATGAACTTGTCGATGGCCGCCAGCATCAGGCGGCGATCCGACGTGAAATCCTGCGCGGCGTCGGGGCGCACGCCGGTGTAAACGACCGCCACCAGGTCGTCCGGCTCGACGTATCGCTCGACGAACCGCCGCGCCGCCTGCTTCACGTGGCGCCGTATTGCGCCGGTCGACGTGCAGATCGTCGAGCACCAGCACGAAGATGCGGCTGGCCCGTGGCGACGCGGTTGGAGATCGACGTCAGGCGGCGTGAACGCCGCGTTCGTGGGCGGCGCGCTCGACGGACGTGAGCGATCGGAATGCTCACGCGCTGAGAACGCGGTGATCTCCTGGCGACGGCCCGTCCTCGAATACTCTCGACCTCCGAGCGGTCCAGGTCGCGTGACCGGCACTCCGCGCGAATCGACCGCACGCATTTCGATTTCGATCGCGTCCACACGCGAGCGAAAGACGGGATTCTGCGCTCCCTGCTGGGCCGACAGGATGGCGCCGCAGAGGATCGCGGCGGCGATCGCAAGCTGAGAGGCTGCTCGGTGGGACATGGAAGGAACCCCTGAAACAAAGGGCCCGGCAGGGTGTCCTGCCGGGCCCACACGAAACCGTCAGCCGAGCGCTGACGGCAAACGCGTCAGAACGCGAACCTCACGCCGAGGCGGATCTGCCGCTCGGGGAAGTTCTGCGCCCCACCGACGTCATTTACGCCAGTGATGCGCATGAAGCTGCCACTGGTGACGTCCGCTGGTCGGGTTGTTGAACTTCGGGGTATTGGTCACGTTGATCGCTTCCACACGGAATTCGATGCGCCGCGCTCCGCCGATGGGGAAGGCGCGGAACAGCGACGCGTCCATGTTGAAGATGCCAGGACCGCGGAGCGAGTTGCGCCCGGTGGTGCCGAACACAACACCCGTCGGCTGCCGCCAGCGCTGTCGGATCGTAGTACGTCCCGGACGCCCCGATCTCGCCGATGTGAGTGACCTCGCCGACGAGATCCGCCGTCTGCTGGTTGCTCGGCGTATTCAGCGTGTCGCCGTTCGCCGTGACGGTGAACGGAGTACCGCTCGAAATGCCGACGACGCCGTTCAACTGCCAGTCGCTGATGATCGCTTTGGCGATGCCTCCGTAGCCGCCGTTGCTCTGCCAGGGGAGCTGATACAGGAAGCCCATCTGGAAGTTATGCGTCCGATCGAAGCCGGCGAGCGCATAGTTCCGATCGGTACTGGCTCAGCGTGTTGAACGTCACGCCCGTCCAGCCGTCATCGTCCGCCATGTTCATCGCCTTGCTCCAGGTGTAGGCGCCCTTGAGCAGCAGGCCCTTGGTGAACGGACGGTTCACACCCAGCTGCAGGGCGTGGTACCTGGTCTTCAAGCGCTGTCCCCAGGACTTCAGGTCGCGGTTGCGTCCGTTGATTGCGAACATCGGACGGGCTGCGTTGCCGCCACCGATGATCTGCGGCGCGTTGATGTCGAGATCCGCATATCCGCCGTCACCCTTGGTGCCCGACGTAGCCGAGATCGACCGAGATGGAATACGGCAGACGCCGTTCGACGAACAGGTTCCACGACTGCAGCGTTCCGCGATCGACGTTCCCGGGCTCGGGCGTCCGCATGTCAACTTGCGGTGGGAGCGGGACGCGGCCGCTGCTCAGATCAGGTCCGGTGAAGAACGGAATGCCCTGATTGATTGAGCCGTAGGGCTGGAACGTCTCGTTGTTGACGAAGACTGTTGGCGATCGTCGCCGGGTAGAAGCCGCGGATCGGGCGCGACCAACCAATCGGGTTGTAGGTGATCCCGTAGCCCGTTCGGAACACGGTGTTCTCGTTCCATGCGGTAGATCATCCCGATGCGCGGCGCGAAATTGTTCTTCGACGCCGACAATCCGACATTCTTCGGATTGCCGCCCAGGCCGCCGAGCAACACGGTTTGCGTGGGATATCCACTCTCTCGAGGCCACGGTCGGCGCGGGTCATGATCGGGTAGTACTCCCACCGCACGCCGAGATCCAGGGTCAGCTTGTTGGACACGTTCCAACGATCCCGCATGAAGAGCCCGTGCTGCCACTCGCGGCCGGTCATCTCCTCGGTACTGAACGCTCTTGCTGACGGTGCCCGGCAATCCGAGCAGGAAGCTCGCCCACTGGTTGTAGAAGTTGCTCGTCTGCGCTCCGCCGCGCAAGCGCTGCCACGCTGCGGGTGGTGAAGTCGAACCGGCCGCGCGGGTTGTCGAGTTCCGGCTGCCAGTGGTTCAGGTAGAGGAAGGTCATTCCGTAGCCGCCGCGGATGTCGTGGCGTCCCATCGTCTTCGACAGGTTCGTCGAGAACGAGTAGGTGCGCTCGTCGCGGAAGATCGGCATCCAGCCCTCGAAGTTGCCGAGGCGCGTAGAAGCCGGTGTCGGAACTCCGGATAGCCGCTGTAGCGCTCGTCGCCGATCCCGGCGTCGTTCGTGCCCGGGATGCGCAGCGTGTCGAGACCGAAGTTGCCGATGTCGTGATCGGGCCCGAGCACGTCCTGCTTCTGTCGCGAGAAGCCGAACGTCGCGTCCCACACCATGCTCGGCCCGAGCGTCCACGTCTGGCCGCCGGTCAGCTGCGTCACCTTGGTGTCGCCGCCGTCGCCGCTGCCGTTCGGGTCGGGAATCAGGAAATAGGTCCGGTCGTCGACGAGCGCGTCGAGATAGCTGAACTTGCCCCAGATTTGGTTCGAGCGACGTTCGGTTCAGGTTCACCTTGGCGTCGTAGTTCTTGCGATCGGTCGTTCGCTTTTCGGGTCGGATGTAATTGCCGGTCAGACCGCCAGCGCCGCTGCCGCCCGTATTGGCCGCCGGATACCAGCCGATCAACTGCGACGTGATCGAGTTGAGCCGGCCGGCCGGGATGACTGTTGCCCGGGAACGGCATGCCGTCCCGTGCCGTCAGCGTTACCCGTTGACGGGTCATAGATGATCTGCAGCGAGCCGTCGGTGTTGCGGGCGTTGCTGAAGTCGCCGGTGCGCAGCGCGGCGCGTCGGGCACGTTGAAGCTCTGGAAAAGGCTCTGCGTGCTCTTGTAGCCCTCGTACGATCCGAAGTAGAAGAGCTTGTTCTTGATGATTGGACCGCCGACGGTGCCACCGTAGATGTTGCGGGTGACCGGCTGCTTTTCCGGCTTGCCGCCTTGCTGCGTTCCGAAGAAGTACTGCGTGGCGTTGAAGCTCTCGTTGTTGTGGAACTCGAACGCCGAGCCCTTGACCTGGTTGGTCCCGGACTTGGTCACGACCGTTATCGCAGGCGCCGCCCGCCATGCCCTGCTCGGCGTCGAAGTTGTTCGTCGCCACGTTGACCGTGTCAATCGTCTCGGCGGGAGCGACGTACATCAGGTGGTTCGGCAGCCAGATGTTGACGTTCGCGGCGCCGTCCGTGCGCGTGGTGTTCTGATACGAGCTCTGCCCGTTCACGTAGGTCGTCAGCGACCGCGCCGGCGTGTCGGTCTCGGCGTTGTTGAACCGCGCCGGAGACGCGCCGGGCACCAGGTTGAGGAGCGCCTGGTAGTTGCGGAACTGGTTGAGCGGCATCGCCGTGATCTCGGCCGACTTCAGCTCGGTGTGGACGTCGGCCTTGTCGGTCTGGAGCAGCTCGGCTGCCGACTCGACGTTGACCACTTCGGTGAGGGCGCCGACTTCGAGGGTGAGGTCGACACGTGAAATCTGGCCGATTGTCACCGGCACGTTCGCGCGCACCGCCTCGCGGAACCCCGTCAGCGAGACTTTCACGTCGTACGGACCGGGAAGGACGTTGGTGAGGGTATACGAGCCCTGATCGTCCGTCACGGAATCGCGCGTGAGGCCGGTCTGCTTGTTCGTGATCGTCACGGTCGCGCCAGGGACGACAGCACCCTGGGCGTCCTTGACGTTCCCGACGATACTGCCGTAAAGGACCTGGGCCTTCACTGGCGAGGCACTGAGGATCATGCCCGCTACCGCGAGGCTCATGACCGTCAGACGTAGGATCGATCGCGCTGCTGCTGAACGCTGGCGCACAACTTTCCTCCTCTTCCAAAACTCCGGACAAGATTGCGTGAACCTTGGTGTAATCGTTCTCATTTCCGAACCCAAACTTTCCGCGACCGAGAACCGTCTAAATGAAGTATTGGATGGCTAGCGTGTTTCTACTACTTCGTGGCTGCGGTCAACGGCAACATGACAGTGCAGAACGGCCGTTTCGCACCGCGCAACGTTCCAGCTGCCAGCTCCCAGCCGCCTGCTTCCAGCTGCTAGTTTCAGCCGCCAGCTTCCTGCTGTTCCGCTTCCGAGCCCCGAGCCCCGAGCCCCGAGCAGCGTAAGCTCAGCTCCGGTAGGCCTCCCGCCCGACCCCCTGCACCGGGATCTCCTGCGCCGCCAGCACCTCGTGCTGCAGCGCATACATGCAGGCCGCAGCCTCGTCGATGCGGCGGACGAAGGCCACCGATCCCGCCAGGATCGGCTTCAGACGCGTGCGATCCTGGAACCGCGCCTTCGGATACTCGTGCTCGACGACCAGGTGCGTGCTGGCCACGTCGAGCGTCAGGAGCTCGCGGGCCGCCAGCTGGTGATCGAGCCAGTCGACCGTGCGGTTCTGCAGGTACGCCAGCGGGTCGTGGCGGGCGGTTCCGGGCAGCTCGTGCTCGCAGAGGACCGTCTGCTTCTTCCAGGCGTTCAGTTGGTCAGCCGGGTTCTCCGAGGGCTTCCCGTTCACCCAATCCCCGCGCTCGACCGTCTGACCACCGTAGCCCCAGGCTGACACGCCCTTCGCATCGATCACCTGCCCCTTCACGTGGAAGCCGCCAATCAGGAAGTTGTAGCCGCTGTCCTTCAGGCACTGGAAGAGCGAGCGCGTGTCCTGCCCCATGAGGATGGCGTGCGACGGGTCGTAGTGAATGCGGAAGTGGTCTCCGACCTTGTGTTTCTCGCAGATGCGATGGAGCGCGATCCAGACGCCCGGCGTATACGCGATGTTGTTGTGGAAGTTGTCCCCGGTGGTCCAGCCGGGCATCGGACACTGCTCGACGCGATACGTCAGCCCGCGATCCTTCGCCTGCTTCAGCAGGGGAATCATGTGCTCCTCGAAGTCGCGGAGGTTCTGATCCATGCCGTGCTGCTGGTTGCGACCGACGAACCCGCACACCGCATCGACGCCGAGCAGGGCGGCCGCATCGAAGACCCGCAGCATGAAATCGTGCTTCTTTTTCCTGATGGCCGGATCGTGATGCAGCAGATTGTCGAAGTAGCCCAGGTCGGAGAGACCGACGCCGGTCGACTTCAACGCCGCCTGCACTCGCCGGGCCCGCTCCTTGTCGAACGGCTTGCGCAGATCGAGCGTGTTGGCCACCGGGTCGAGCATCGCCTCGGGCGGAACATCGGCCTCTGACGGATGCAGCGCCGCCGACAGCTGCATGTAGTTCGCACCAATCTCCTGGGCAAACGCCGCCCACTCCTCGATCGCCCGATCCGGATCCGGATCGCGCACTTCACGCGGCGTGAGCTCCTGCAGGGCCGCCGTCAGCACGCCGACCTTCATGAACTTTGGCTGGAAGTCTTTGATGGTCATGTCAGTAGGTCACCTTGGTCCAGACGCTTCCCTGCTTGGCGCTCTGCATGATGGCCTCGACGATGCAGTTGGCCCGGTAGCCGTCCTCGAAGGTCGCAAATGCCGGAGGGTGTGGGTCGCTCGGCTTCTTGCCCGCGGCGACGAAGCCGTAGATATCACGCATGACGTTGTAGAAGGCGTCGGCCCAGGCTTCCTGATGGCCGCCCGGAAGGTGCGCGTAGCCGCGCGCCTCGGGGTCCATCAGCGAGGGATCCTTCTGCAGCACTTCGTTGGCCTTGTCCCGGTAGCCGAACCACAACTCGTTCTGATGCTCCTGCAGCCAGCGCAGCGAGCCTTTCGATCCGCAAATCTCGAGCACGAGGTCGTTCTTGTGCCCGGCGCAGACCTGCCCGACGGAAAAACAGCCCTTCGCGCCGTTGTCGAACCTGACGAGAACGGACGCGAGATCTTCAACCTTGATGTCCACGACATCGAACGCCTCGTTGGCGCCCGCCGCCTGAAAGGCTTCGCGCGAGCCGCGCGGCTTCTTCCGCTTCGCGATGGTCGTCGTGATATCACCGAGCACGTCGGTGATTCTCAGACCGCTGATGAACTGCGCCAGATCGCACCAATGCGAACCGATGTCGCCGAGCGCGGACGATGCCCCGCCCTTGTCGGGTTCCAGTCGCCACGAGTAGTCGGTGTCCTTGAGCAGCCAGTCCTGGAGGTAGGAGCCGAGCAGGAAGTGCGGCTTCCCGATATCGCCGCGGGCGATGGCCAGCCGCGCCTGCTGCACGAGCGGGTTCCCGCGATAGTTGAAGGTCACCGCATGGACAATGCCGGCCTTGTTGGCCGCATCGCGGAGCGTGCGCGCCTCGGCGGCGGTCATCGCCAGCGGCTTGTCGGAAATGACGTGCTTCCCCTGCGCGATGGCCGCGGCGTTGACCGGGTAGTGAAGATAGTTGGGCGTCGCGTTGTGCACCACCTGCACCTCGGCATCAGCGAGGAGCGCCTCGTAACTGCCGTACGCGCGTTTCGCGCCGAGCGACTCCGCCTTCTTCTCCGCCGATGCCTGGCTGCTCCCGGCGACCGCCACGATATCGACGAAGCCGAGGCGTCTGACCGCGTCGACGTGGTGCGGCCCGACAAAGCCGGCGCCCACGATGCCCATCCCGATCCGTTTCACGATAACGCCTCCGATCCATCAAACCGGGGGACTTCGTCCCCCGGACCCCCTTCCACCCCACCGCGCAAAGTCCGCGCGGCGGGGGCACCGGCTTGCACTGCCGCTGCAGATGCTCAGTGCGAGGCGCGCGAAGGCTTGAAGGAGGTGATTCTTTGCGATCGGCGGCGGAAAGTATAGGGGGAAGCTGGCAGCTGGCAGCTGTTTCCGACATAATTTGCAATGTGCCGCCAATTGCCGCTGAAACAACCATGATGCTCGCCCGTACGCGCCAGGCGATTACCGGGGTCGTCGTCCTCGTCATCCTTGTTATCGGGGGCATGGGGATGGTTGGGTGCAGTGACTCGCCGACCTCTCCGGCCAACAACGCACCGTTCAGCCAGCTCGATCTGTTGGCGGGAACGGGCGCGGACGCCCAGATCGGCAGAACGCTCAGCGTGCACTACACCGGCTGGTTGTTCAATGAGACGGCGCCGAGCCAGAAAGGCGCACAGTTCGATTCGTCGCGGGGAGGAGATCCCTTCAACTTCACGCTCGGCATCGGCCAGGTAATCGCGGGATGGGATCAGGGATTTGCCGGCATGCGCGTCGGCGGTGTGCGCCGGTTCATCATTCCACCCTCACTCGGGTACGGCGTCACGCGCAGCGGACCCATCCCGCCCAACGCGACGCTGTTGTTCGAAGTGGAACTGCTCGACGTCCAGTAGCGGCTCGGCGCGCCTTACTTGCGCCCGATACGGATCTGAGCGCCGGCAACGAAGTAGATGCATTCTGTCTTCGAGCACGGCGTCGATATCGTCGACTCCGCTGCCGCTCACGCCGATGTAGCCACCCTCGAAGTAAAGACCAAAGCGCTGCTTCAGCCAGAATTCGGTGCCGCCGCCGAACACCCACCCCCAGCCGGCCGTCTTGACCACGTTCGTCTGAGTACCCCCTTCAACCGTAGTCGTCACGCCGTCGGTGGTCGTCGTCACCGGATCATTCGTCTGCGTGGTGCCGAACGACGCGCGGTGGTAGCTCGTGCCAATCTTGCCGTAGATCCTGGCCGGGCCTGCGGGAATACCGGCCTTGCCCGCCATCGTCAGAACGTGGGCGTTCAAGAAACTGTTGAAGCGGAAATTGTCCTGCTGCCCCTCGGTTTTGACCTCGGAAGGTCGATGGTAGGTGGCTTCGGCGGCGATGAAACGCGAGAACCAGTAGGACACGCCGGCGGTGACGCCCAGCACGGATGCGTCGCCGGAGCAATCCGACACGTTCCCGCAGGCGAACACGACGGGATCGCGAAACGCGGAGAGATTGCCGCCGCCATAGAGGATGAGACCGGTCGGCGATGGGCTCCAGTTGTGCGCCGTTCCCTCCGGAGGTGGCGTGAATCGACCCTGGCGCAAGAGCACCGTGGGATTCGGGCCGTCCACGGTGACGACGAGCGTGCTGATTCCCCGAACGAGGAACAGCCCCGGTATCTGCGCCCGTTGGCAACCCGAGCCTTCCGGCGGCACCGCCTGCGTGCGATCCACGACTACCACGCGGCGGAGGGTGTCGCAGACATCGACGAAGATGTGCGCGTCGACGCCGGCGTCGGACACTTGGGCCGACTTCGGTGCGGCAATGGTCGCGGTGCCGGTTGCGTCCACGGGGTTCGATCCGACGGTGGTGGAGTTCAGAACGAACTCCACGGTGGATCCCGGTGGGGCTTTGCTGACGATGACCGTCTGGGCGGTGGCGGCGCCGGCCGCGATGGTTAGAAGCATCGCGCCGGCAATGAGTAGACGCCACGGTCTCATCGTGTTCGGCTGCGCAGTGAAGACATGGCTCAAGTATTGTTCAAAACGCGGCCGACGCGCGACCTGCGTTAAGATCATTTCATGCGTCATGCAGCCAATTGGACCGTCCGGTCGCTCGGGGGTTTGACCGTCGTTCTCGTCGTGGGCCTCGCCGTTGGTGCGTGGCGCTCGTCGGCGCAACAGCCGGCCCAGCCTGCGGGAAATCCCTGCGCCGTCAACAACGGCGGCTGCGCGGCCGACGTCGCATGCAAGGAGGGATCGACGCCGGGCTCCTGGCTCTGCGGCGACAGCTGCCCTCCCGGATTCAGCGGCTCGCCACAGACAGGCTGCGTCGACGTCAACGAGTGCGCCATTGCCAATGGCGGGTGCCACAAACTGTCGGCCTGCCGCAACACGCCGGGCTCCCGCACCTGCAGCACCTGTCCGAAGGATTTCGCCGGTGACGGCTACGTCGGATGCTTCGACGTGAACGAGTGTCCGGCCGGCGACTGCAGCGACCGTATTCCCGCCGGTGCCGATAAGGCCGCGCCTCCCGTCGTCACGACCTCAGGCGACGTGACCGTGATGGCGACGTCAGAAGCGGGCGCGGCCGCCACCTTCACGGCAACGGCAAAGGATCCGGCGGACGGAAACAAGCAGGCGTATTGTCTCCCCCGCTCGGGCTCGACGTTCCCGATCGGCAAGACCATGGTGAGCTGCTGGGCGGTCAATAAAGTCGGCAAGATGGGCCGCGCGGCGCTCACCGTTACCGTCAACAGACCGCAATTCTAAAGCTCGTAGCACGTGGCACGTGCAACGTGCCACGTGCGACGTGCAACGTGCGACATGCAACCTGCGACTGAACTTCGGAACGATCACCTTCCCCGTATTTCGCCATCTCGTCTCACCACAATCTCTACCGCCTCGTCTCGATACACGACGGCCCAATCTGATGCGGGAAAGCGACCTACGCCCGACAACTGGTTGGGTCGCGGCAGCGACAGCATCGCCCAGTCGACATCGGCGACGAGCACGTCCCAGTCCCGCTGCGACTGTGAGGCTACGAGGATGCTGAGGAAATGCTCGGGCGGATACGCCTGCAGGCGGGAATCCTGGAAGATTCGCGCGCGCGGGTACAGTGACCACGCGACGTAGCCGCCGAGGTTGTGGCTGTTGAAGAGTGGCCCTTCGAGTCCGGCCCGGCGGGCAAAGGCGATCGCGTTCGACGAGAAGAACGCCTCCGGCCGAACGGCGCGCGGACCCGCGGCGAATCCCGTGAAGAGCATCGGTGCCGGGATGCGCGACGCGACGAGACCTAAACACAGCGCCGCCCCGACGACAACGACTCGCGCAGTACGCCGACGCACGACCGCATCGAGGTGCAGAGCGACGATCGGCGCAGTGGCGAGCCATACGAGCGGCGTGAGCCTGATGTAGCGAAGCCCCAGTGCCGCGAATGCCAGAGTGATGACGACCTCACGGACCGTGATGCTGCGCCAACGCCAGGCCAGGAGTGCGATGCACGCGGCGAGGTAGACGTAGAACGCGCGATACGTGGAGAGCGGCGGCGGCTGCAGCTCGGCGATCGCCAGCAGCTGTGGTACCGACCAATTCTCGTAGGCGTACTTCAACAGACCCCACCCGTACGGATTGACCAGCGTGGCACCTCCACACATGAACGCAACGATCAAGGCGCGCCTGGCTTCCGATGCCGGCCACGATCCGGGCCGAACCGACTCACACACGGCGGCGACCGCGACGAACGCCACGCCAAAGATGCACTCGACGTGAACGTTGCTCCACAGCGCAACGATCGGAACGCACCACCATAAGGGGGCGGCCGAACGTCGCACGATCGCCCGCTCGACGAGGAGGGCACACGCCGCCAGACCGGCAAAGGACACGAGGTGCGGGCGCGGAATGGCGCGCGGTTCGAGAATGAAGAAACCGAGGATCAGCACGGCCGCGGCACTCGCGGGGCTGGAACGGATGCGGCACGCGATGTAGACCAGCGCGAGCGTCAGCGAGAGGAGGACCGCCTGCAGCAGCTGGATCGCCGTCGGGCCGCCAGCGGTCCAGGCCACGAAGGCCGACGTGTCGAAGAGCCAGGACGTGTAGTGCTGCCGGTAATCGGGATAGTTGAAACTGAACAGATTCGTGCGAACCAGCCGCCCCGCCGCATTCTCCCTGCCGTGGGCGAGGTGCCACCAGAGATCCGGTTCGTAGATCGGCCTGAAGCTGAGGACGGCCGCCGCCGCGCTAATCAAGAGACGCGGTAACTCGCCAACTCCCGCGCGCCGACTCCGCAAATTGTAATTGCCCGCTCGGGCTTTACCCACGTCCCCGGATTCTTAACACGGATGTTCTTGACTCGCCGAGCCTCGAGCCCCGAGCCCCCGAGCGTCTCTTTTCAGCGCTCGGCGGCCCCACCCCCGCTTCGCTCTCGCTCGCGCCTTCGCGCTCGCTCGGGCCGCAGGCGCTGCTCCCGAGCCCCGAGCCCCGAGCCCCGGAGTCAGGTATGATTCAGTCGGCTCGTGTCCAACATTCACGCCGTGGCGAAGCGTGCCGGTGTCTCCACTGCGACGGTCTCGCGCGTACCTCAGCCGCCCGGAAATCGTGGCCCCCAGCACCCGACTCCGGGTGCTCAAGGCGGTCGAACATCTCGGCTACACGCCGAACTCCGCCGCCAAGCACCTCCGCACCAGACGGTCGGGAAAAATCCTGGTCATGGTCCCGGACATCTCGAATCCGTTCTTCTCGCTGATCCTGCAGGGCATCGAAGACGCGGCGCAGCGCGAGGGTTATGCGGTGCTGGTTGGCGACACCCAGCACGATGCCAACCGCGAGGAACGCTACGCCCTGATGCTGCGGCGCAAGGAAGCGGACGGCCTCATTTTTCTCGGCCATCGGTTGCCGAAGGTCGCGGCGGAGCTCGTCCGATCCATGGCCCCGCTTTGTGCGCCGGTGGTCAATGGTTGTGAGTTCAGCCCTGCCCTCGGTGTGCCTGGCGTCCACATCGACAACAACGGTGCGGCCGCCGAGGCCATGGAACATCTGTACTCGATCGGCCATCGCCGCATTGGCGTGATCACCGGACCGCTCGAAAGTCCGCTGAGCGGCGATCGTCTGTTGGGAACGACGACGTGCGCGAAGAGCCATCACGCGGAAGACAGTCTGATGGTGCTGACCGGAGATTTTTCGATCGCGTCAGGCTTCGCGGCGGCCGAGCAGCTGCTCGACCATCCCGAGCCGCCGACCGCGATCTTCTGCTTCAGCGACGAGATGGCGATCGGCGTGATCGACGCGGCGCGGCGCCGCGGCGTCAGAGTGCCGTGTCATCTGTCGGTCGTGGGATTCGACGACATCAGGTTTGCGCGCCACGTCGACCCGCCGCTCACGACGATCGCGCAGCCGATGTGCGACATCGGCCACGGCACGGTGCGGCTGCTGCTGGACATCCTGAGCGGGCGCATGTCGCCGCCGCCCTCGGTCACGCTGCCGCACAAGCTGGTCATCCGTTCGAGCACGGCGCCGCTCGACTGAAAAGGGGACAGTCCCCTTTTTCGGTCCTCTTTTTCCTACAAGTGCTGTCCCCTTCTCCGCCGACAGACCGGCCCGCTCGCCACGCTCGTCGATCGCCAGCGGCGGCGGCTCGTCGGCCATCAGGTACTCGAATTCCTTTCTGAAGTCGGCCGGAGACAGCCCCACCGTGGTCGCCAGCCTCGCCAGCTCCTGCGGATCGTCGAAGTCGTCCTTGCGTAAGCGGATCATGTAGCGCCGCGCGATCGCGTAGCGCGTCGACGTGATGTCCACGAGACGGACTTTCGCCCGGCCGGTCTCGGGGTCGGTCATCTCCGCGAACGGCACCGGGACGAAGTGTCCACCCTGCATGGAGATCATCGCACCCGTACCGCCGGCGATCAGATACTTCGCCGCGCAGTAGCCGAGATCGCGCGCGTACTCCATGTCGAACGGAATCGGATCGGCACAGCGCAGCTCGTATCCGATGTTCTTCGCGGCGATGGTCGTCTTGACGCCGAGCGCGCGCAGGCGGGCCGTGACCTTGGCCTTGAGAATCTCGCCGAGGTTCACTTCCGCGATGCGCAGGTGACCGTGACTGTCGCGCTCCACGTCCTGCAGTCCGGCGAGATCCTCCTGCGAGATGTCCAGCACCACCCCTTCGGCGATCACCGCCACGCCGTCGAGGCGACCCTCGCTCAGCCGCTTGATGATCGCTCCCGCCAGCGTATCGACGATCGTCTTCAAGCGCAGCGGCGCGGTGAACTCCTCGGTGATGAGCGTCAGCGTCGTGCCGGCCGGTTTGCCGATCCCAAGCGCGAGATGCCCCGCCTTGCGCCCCATGGCGATCACGAAATACCACCGCGACGTCGTCTTGGCGTCGACCATCAGGTTCTTGACGATCTCCGCTCCGTAATGGCGCGCCGATTGGAAACCGAAGGTGTCGACATGCGCCGGCAGGAAGAGGTCGTTGTCGATGGTCTTCGGGACGTGAACGACGCGGATGGCCCCGGCGGCGCGCTCCTCGACCTTCATGGCGGAGAACGCCGTGTCGTCGCCGCCGATGGTAATGAGCTGCGAGACCTTCAGACGCAGCAGTGAGTCCAGCGTGGCGTCGAGCCGCTCGGCGCTGGAGGTCGGATTGGCGCGGGCGATGCCCAGATACGAGCCGCCGCGGAAGTGAATCCGGCTGACGTTCTCGATGGTGAGCGGCACGACGTGCTCGATGTCACCGCTGCATCAGCCATTCGAAGCCGTCACGCACGCCGATGACCTCGAGCCCTTCGAGCCGGGCGCGGATCGTCGCCGCGCCAATCACGCTGTTGATGCCGGGCGCCGGACCACCTCCGACGAGGATTGCGAGGTTCTTGTGGTGTTGCATTGCTCTTTCACTTGCACGTGTAAACGATTGCAAAATTATCGCCGCGCCGCGCCGCCTTCGTCAATCCGGTAGAGGTGCATCGTCGTGCGCAGGATCAACGAATTTGCGGCGACCGCCGGCGACGCCATGAAGCCGTTTTCCAGGTGATTCTCGGCGGCGACCTTGAAGGCGCGCGCCGCCTCGATTACCGTGGCCTGGCCGTCCTCGTTGAAAAAGTAGACCCGCCCCGCCGCCGCGAGCGGAGAAGCCGAATACGTGCCGGCGAGCCGCGCCGTCCACACCGGACTGCCGGTCTTCGCCTCCAGGCACGTGAGAATGCCGCTGTCGTTGATCATGAAGATGAGATCGCCGACGAGCACGACCGACGGTTTGTTGGGCACGCCGCGGGTGACTCGCCACACGACTGCGGGAGTGACACCACCCTTCGCCTCCGGGCGGATGGCGACCAAGTGCCCCGACCAGCCGGTCCCGAAGAAAACCAGGCCATGTCCGGCGATCGGCCGCATGCTCGGCGAATGCGTGCTGCGATCCTCGAGCCGCCACCGTTCCTTGCCCGTTCGCGGATCGTAACCGTAGGCCGCTTTCGAACCGAGGCTGACGAGCAGCGGCTCGCCGCCGATCGTGACGATTTGCGGCGTGGCGAATCCTTTCCTGAAGTCTCCATCGCCCTCAGGCTTGCCGTCGGGGCCGAGATCGTTGAAGGCCACCGACCGTGGGGTACGCCACACCGTCTTGCCGGTGTTCTTGTCGAGAGCGATGACGTACTGCTGATCGATCCCGTCGCAATGCATGATCAGCAGGTTGTCGAACAGAATCGGAGACGAGCCCGGTCCGCGGTAGTGATTGATCGGGAGATCGCGGCGCTCCCACACAACCTTTCCGCTGCGGGTATCGATCGCGGCGGTGCCGGCATAGCCGAACGTCACGTAGACGCGGCCCGGCTCGATCGCCGGCGTCGGCGACGCATACGAGTTGACCGGATGCACCTCCTGCGGCCGCTCGACGCGAAAGAGCAGCAGGTCGTGCAGGATTTTTCCGTTCTCGAGATCGACGGCCACGGCCGACAGCTCGCGGCCGTCGTCGCTGGCCGTCGTGATCCAGATCTGGCCGTCTTGAACGACCGGCGACGACCAGGCGCGACCGTGGATCTCGGTCTTCCACGCGACGTTCTTCTCTTCGCTCCAGACGAGCGGCAGCTTGTCGCTCTGGGATGTGGCGTTGCCCTGCGGCCCGCGGAACTCGGGCCACTGCGCTTCCAGACGAAGCGTCACGGCCGCCACGCACACGGCTGCCCAGGTGGCGCGCCGCCTCAACGCGTTACGTCGAGGCGAGCGCGTCCTTGCAGAACTGATAGCACTTTCCGACTTCGGCAACGACGTCGGTGCCCGGATACTCGTACTCGATGTTGGCCGGGAAGGTGTACTTCTTCGCGCTCAGGAGCTGAAGCACCGGCTTGATCGGTGTGTCACCCGTGCCCCAGACCACGTTGTCCCCCTGATTCTTCTTGCGATCTTTCAGGTGCACGTTGGTGATCCGCGCGTAGTTCTTCTCGATGTAGGGAATCGGATCGAAGTTCGCCGCCGTGAAGTGGCCGATGTCGAGATTGATGCCGTGATATTTCGAATAGGACATGCATGCCTCGAAACTGGCCGGCGTGGCGACCTCTTCCGGATCGGTCAGGTTCGAGTGGTTGTGATAGCCGACCATCAGCTGATGCTTGGTGGCGAACGGCGCCACGCGTTTGGCAACGCTGACCTGAGTTGACGTCGAGATGGCTTTCGCGCCAAGCGCCTTCGCCATCTGAAACGCTACTCGATCTCGTCGTCGGTCGTGCTGCGGTTCATGTTGAAGCAGAGCAGCCGGATATCGATCCCGGCATCGTCGAACTTCTTGCGAACGGTCTTGAAGGCGTCGGGAGAGATCGAGCCGCGCCATTTGCGCAGCTCCTCCGCGCGTGCCTGCGCCGCCTTCTGCATCTCCTGCTTCTGTTCGGGCGTCATCTCCCCGCGCCCGCGGCCACCAGCCCCGCCGCGTCCCTGCGCCGGCGCACCCGCCACCGCTTCGGCATGATTCGACATCAGCTCGACCGAGCTCAGTCCAATCTTCACCATCGCCTTGATGATGTCGTCCGTGCTCGGCAGCGTGCGGAAGCTGTAGGACTGCACACCGATCTGGACGCCCTTGATCGTCGAGTCGACCTTCTGGAACGCAAGCGCGAGCGGCAGGCCGGCCAGCGTGATCGTGCCAAACTCACGACGCGATAGCGGGCGTGGGAGGGCCTCGTTTTCAGCCATCAACTCAACCTCCGGACCAGCGACCATTGGGCGACGCCCGACTAGCGACGAGCCTAGCGACTGACTAGCGACTAACGACTAGCGACTGACTTATTTGACCGCGAGACTCCCCCTCATTCCCGCCTGGTAATGACCGGGGAAGGTACAGACGAACGGGTACTCACCCGCCGCATTCGGGACCTTGAACGTGACCTCGACCGTCTCGCCGGCGCCAGCCAGCGGCGTCTTGGCGATCACCTGTTCCTTCGTGTCGTTGGAGATGAACTCCGTGTCCCGCGCCTGGGCGCCGGCCGTGATGAACTTCACCTGGTCGGTGCCGAGCTTGAGGATGACGACGTTGTGCGCCATGACGATTTTCGGCATGGTGCCCTTCGTGGTGAGTCGAATTCGAAGCTGTTCACCTCGCTTCGCGGGAATCGTGGTCACGTCGTACTTCATCTGCTCGGTCCCGACAATTTCCACGGTCCGAACGCCGCCCGCAGCAGCTTTCTTGGCCTGCGCGTCGGGCGCCGGCGCCGGGGTCTGCGCCAGCGTGGGAGCGTATAAGAGTGGCGTCGAGATGATGGCAAGTGCGATAAGGCGGTGAAGATTCATCGTTCTCCTCATGAATTGAGCGTTGCCGCCCCGGAGCCTTCCGTCAAGGCGGTCAGCGTTTCAGGGATCGCGCGCACCGAGCGCGAGACGATCCAATATTCGGCCGTCAGGTGCGATCCTGCCGGAATCCACCTGAACGTTGGCGTATCGAACATCGGCCCTCTTTCAATCATCTCACGACGGGATTCGGGAAAGGGAGAGACGCCGAATTCCATGCCGCGCGTGAGCGTTCGGCCGTTCCAGGGGGCATGCGAGCGGCTGTAGTTTTCCTCCCAGATGCCGAGCCACGGGAAATCGCGACGGCGCCAGACGTAGCCGAACGCCAGGTTGAACTCGGGGGAAAAGGCGGCGAAAAAAGCGCGCTCCTGTTGAGGATCCACGAGGTGTGTCGTATAGGCGTTCGAGACGTCCAGCGCGGTGAACACCTGCAGGTCGACCGTACCGCCGCCCTTTCGCGGCGCATGCGGCCACTCGAACTCTGCCGCTTCCTGCAGATAATCGGCCGCGCCGAACGGTTTTTCTATGACCCGGGACCTGCCGACCGACGCCCGAAACAGCGTCTCACCCTTTTTCAGGAATGGAGGACCGAGCGTGACGTGCTGGGTCCAGCCCACCGGATGGTCGACGCCTTTGGGATTGTGCACCGACTCGCGGATGCGGGCCGCCCGATCGTGCAGCTCGATCCGGCGCTCGACTTTCAGGTTCGCCTGCGGAAGGTGCGCCTGCATGACGAGCTCGTTGTCCGTCGTCCGCAGGTCATACACGACCGCCGATGCCTCGCCGTGAACGGGCAGACCGCTGGCGGCCTCCTCAGCCGACGGTCCGCCAAAAATGTCCAGGCAGAGGTTGTGCCCCATGATTCCTGAGAGCAAGGAGGACTCGACGTCGCCGCCATATACCTCATGCGTGGATGGATTGAACGCGGAGTGCTCGATCGACGGCCACGGCGGTGTCCAGAGTGGATTGATGCCGGTGTGCTTGTCGAACACCTCCGAAATGTGACCACCCTCCTCGAGCACCGTGAGACGCAGGTATTCGTTCTCGATGCTGGCGGCGCGACGCCCGCGATACGTGCCTTCGATTCGCATGCGCCGGGTATTATGCATGGTCCGCCGTTTGCCAGAGGGGACGACATCGGGAACGAGTAGCCTCTTGATGTGGCGTGGCCGCGGGTTGTATCGTCCCTCGGTCCAAAGCCAGAAAAGGATAAGGATGATCAATCGGTCTCAGGTTCAACACGCAATTGATGCCGGCAAGGGTCTCCTTCGTCTCGAGCCCAGCTGGGTTCCACGCTCCTTCATGGTTCCCGGCCGGCGCCTGAAGCTTCATCCTGACGATCTCTACGCCTGTGGTGGCCATCGCGGAGGAATCAACGAGCGCTGGTTTTCATCGACGACCAATGCGGACAACGGTCCCGGAACACCTGCGGACGAAGGGCTCAGCTACGTCAGGCTTGCCGACGGATCGCGATTTCTGTTGAAGGATTCCGTGGCCGAGGCCGGCGATCTCCTGCTTGGCGCCGACGTCATGCAGCGCGAGAAAGGCTGGAACCTGCTCTGCAAGTTCTTCGATAACTGGGGGCCGATCCCGCATCACCTGCACCAGAGCGATGCGCAGGCAAAGCTGGTTGGCCGCCGCGGGAAGCCCGAGGCCTACTATTTTCCTCCGCAGTACAACGAGACGTTCAACGCGTTCCCCTACACGTTCATGGGACTCGAGCCGGGCACGACCAAAACCGACGTGCGCCGCTGTCTGGAGAACTGGAACCGCGGTGACAACGGCATCCTCTACCTATCGCGCGCGTTCAAGCTGGAGCCCGGAAGCGGCTGGCAGATCGATCCGTGCATCCTGCACGCGCCCGGCTCGCTCGTGACCTACGAACCGCAAGTGAACAGCGACGTGTTCGCGATGTTCCAATCCGAAGTCGACGGACGCATCGTGCCCTGGGAACTGCTGACGAAAGACGTGCCACCCGAGCACCATCAGGATCTCGACTATCTCGTCGAGTTGCTCGACTGGGACGCGAACGTGAACCCGAACTTCGCTGCTGACAATCGAGTGTTTCCGAAGCCGGTGAAAGCCTTCGAGCAGACTGAACCGGAGGGCTATCGCGAGGTCTGGGTCTCGTACCGGTACCGGCTGGTATTCCGCGAAGGAACTGACCGTCCTGCCGAAGCGCAGCGTCACGATTTCCGACGCCGCCGCCTACGGCATCATTCTGACGCAGGGATACGGACGCTTCGGCGCGCTGCAGGTGTCGACGCCGTCGATGATCCGGTTCGGACAGATGACGGAGGACGAGCTCTTCGTAACGGCAGACGCTGCCAGGAACGGCGTTCGCATCGAGAATCTCAGCGAGACCGATCCGCTCGTGATCCTGAAGCATTTCGGTCCCGGCAATCCGGATGCGGAACCGCTGCGGAAGAAGAGAGGGCAATAAGACAAATCCGATGCCGCAGGAATGCCCGCTGGCATCAGACAGGCCGCCCGCGAGGACGAATGACGTCCCGCTGCGGAAAACAGGCAAACGATGACAACGACGCACAAACATCCAGCCATCCACAACGCGATGTGGCCGGGTCTCGTCGGCAAGGGCGGCCCGGGTGCCGAACCGCCCATCGATCTCGACACGATGCTGAACATGACGGCCGCCGCCGACCTCGACGGCACGAAATTCGACGGCGTCGATCTGTTTCTCTTCGACCCCCACGTCAACATCGATTCGTCGGACGATGACGTCAAGCGGCTGGCCGACAAGATACGGTCGAAGAATCTGGTCGTCGGTTCGCTGGTGGCCCCGGTGTGGGGCCCGACGGGCGGTGGCTCCGCGATGGGCAGCGACGACGAACGGAAGTCGTTCGTGACGCAAGTACGAAAGGCCTGCGAGATCGGCAAGAAGCTGCGCGACCTCGGCATTCGCAAATACGGCGTGATTCGCATCGACTCGTCCGCCAGTCCCGCGGACTGGGCAAAGGATCCGGCCGGCAACACGAAGAAGATTGCCGAAACCTTCCGGAAAGCCGCCGACGTCGCCGAGCAGTACGACGAACGGCTTGCCGCCGAGGGTGAGATCTGCTGGGGCGGCATGCACAGCGTCAAGCGCAACGTCGAGCTGCTCGAAGCGGTCGACCGGCCGGACAGAGTCGGCTTCCAGGCGGACATGGCCCACACGCTCCTCTTCACGATGGGCTACAACGCGCCCGAGGATCGCATCCTGCCCGAAAACTTCGATTGGTCCGACCGCAAGGCACTCGATGCCGGGCTTCGTGAGATGACTCGTGCCTTACGGCCGTGGACGATCGATTTCCACGTCGCGCAGAACGACGCGACGGTCAAGGGTTCGGGATCGCACGACAAGACCGGCCGCCACTGCCAGCCATACGATCCCAACGGCAAGCTCGATATCGTCCAACACGCCGGTCTGTGGCTTCGTGACGAGAACGGCCGGCTGACGCGAAAGCTCGAGCACATCTGCTGGGACGGCTGCATGTTCCCCAACGCCGTGATGACGCAGCAGAAGACATGGAACGACATTCTCGGTGTCATGGCGTCGGTGAGGAATGCGCATGGGTGGGATTAAGAGCTCCCAGCTCCTAGCTGGGAGAGCTGGAAGCTGGAAGCTGCAAAGGTGCCTTCGATGAAACAGTTGAACATCGGCCTCGTGGGTTACGGCTTCATGGGCCGGACGCATTCGAACGCGTTCCGGCAGGCTCCGCGCTTCTTCGACCTTCCCTATACCCCCGTTCTGAAGGCGGTCGCCGCGCGCAATGCGGACCGCGTCAAGAAGTTCGCGGACAACTGGGGCTACGAGTCCTCCGAGACCGACTGGCGCAAACTGATCGAGCGTAAGGACATCGATGTCATCGACATCGCCAGCCCGAACGACACGCATCAGGAAATTGCCGTGGCCGCGGCGAAGGCCGGCAAGATGGTGATGTGCGAGAAGCCGCTCGGCCGCAATGCCGTCGAGGCGGAGGCGATGGTGGCCGCCGTCGAGTCGGCAGGTGTGCCGAACACCGTCTGGTACAACTACCGCCGTGTGCCGGCCGTTGTCCTGATCAAGAACCTGCTGGACGAAGGCAAGTTTGGCCGCATCTTTCACTACCGCGCCAAGTTCCTGCAGGACTGGACGATTTCACAGGAGCTGCCTCAAGGTGGTGAGGGATTGTGGCGCCTGGATGTCGATGTGGCCGGGAGCGGCGTCACCGGTGATCTGCTCGCGCACAACATCGACACGGCTCTCTGGCTGAACGGCCCGATCACCGAAGTCGTGGCCATGACCGAAACGTTCATCAAGGAACGGAAGCACAACCTCACCGGCAAAGTGCAGCCAGTCGGCATCGACGATGCGAGTGCGGTCCTGTGCCGGTTCGAGAATGGATCGCTGGCGATGTTCGAGGCGACGCGCTACGCGCGCGGGCACAAGGCTCTCTACACGCTGGAAATCAACGGCGAGCACGCCTCAGCCTTCTGGGATCTGCACGATCTGCACCGGCTCCAGTATTTCGATCACAAGGATGCCGGAAAGGTGCGGGGGTGGCGCAGCGTCCACATTACGGACGGCGATCATCCCTACATGAAGCATTGGTGGGTACCGGGCCTGCAGATCGGATACGAGCACACGTTCATTCACCAATTCGCCGAGTTCGTGCAGGCAGCTGCGGCGGGCAAGAGCCTGTCTCCGACATTTCGCGAAGGGCTCGCAACGGACTACGTGACTGACGCAATTCTCAAGTCAGCACGCAGCCGGCAATGGGAACGAGTGGCGTCATCGGTCAACGCTTAGAAGGAGCGCGCAATGTTCCAAGTGCGGTCTGCCCCGTCCACGAAATCGGTGATTGCCACCGCGCTCGTCCTCATCTGCGGGTCCGGACTGCACAGCGTCGCTCAGCGCGGCGCTCAGCCGTTGAATCTCGACGATCGTTCGGGGTTCGAGTCGATCTTCGACGGCACCATGAAGAACTGGGACGGCGACACGACGTACTGGAAAGCGGTAAACGGCGCGCTCGTTGGCGAGACGACCGAGGCGAACAAGCTCGCAGAAAACACGTTCGTCATCTGGCGCGGCGGTGAACCGGCAGACTTCGAGCTCAAACTCGAGTTCCGCATGAACGCAACCAACAGCGGCATTCAATTCCGCAGCTCGCACGTGCCTCCCGGCGGCGAAGGCAAAGGGGCCGTCAAGGGCAAATGGGTGCTGAAGGGATATCAGGCCGATATCGACTACGACAACCAGTTCACCGGGATGATCTACGAGGAGCGCGGGCGCGGCTTCCTGATGCAGCGCGGCCAGGCGGTCAGCATTGGAGCCGACGGCAGCAAGAGGGTGATTGGCAATCTCGAGAGAAAAGCCGATGAGTTGAAGGCAATCATCAAGCCTGGCGACTGGAACTACGTTCACCTCATCGCGCGCGGCAGCACGATCATCAACATGGTCAACGGCCAGGTGACCGCGATGCTCGTCGACGACGACAGCAAAGGCCGGTCACTGAAAGGCCTTCTGGGCTTCCAGATCCATGTCGGCCCGCCAATGAAGATCGAGTTCCGGAATATTTATCTGAAGCGGCTGTGAAACGGGGACAGTCCCCGTTTCTAGCGCGGCGGCTTCGGGTCGGTCCGCTCGTTGAGCTCATCCATCGTAACCGCGAGGTCGACACCGTTTGCGGGGACTTCGACGCCAGCGATCCAGACGATCGCATTCAATACGAGCTTCCTGAAGTTCGGATCCGCGAAGTTGAGATGGTAGTGGCCGCCGGTGAAGCCGACACCGCGGCCTCCGCCGGGGCGATTGAAGGCCCACATCACCACATGCGCCTGCCCGAGTTTCGCGCGCACATCCGCATTGCCGGAGTGAGTCCCGTCCGGGCGGCTCAGCGTTTCCGGACCGGGAACGGCTGACAGGATCGGCGTAACCCCGCGCATCCCATCGACGAACCGCATGTTGTAGTACCACTCGTCGCGAATCTTGAACGGCTTGACGCCGCGCGCAATCGGATGGCCCGCCAGCGCCGTGAAGTCGGCTTCCCAGGTCGGGTTCACCGAGTAGTGCGTTTCGAAATAGCCACCGATCCAGTCGAGCATCTCGCGACGGCCTGCCTCGGCACCTGGCTCGACGCAGTAGTGGAAGAACATCAGGCCCGCACCGCGGGCCGCGGCTTTCTGCAGCGACTGCGCTCGGTTCTCCTGGAACGCGTAATGACGATTGCCACCGGTGCAGAACATGAAGATCGCGTCTGCCTTGTCAATGAGCCCGGAATCGGTCGGCCAGCCATCGAAGCTGGTGGTCACCGCCAGGCCCGGAACGGTCTTCAGTCCTTTCTGCAGCAGGTGGATGCCCGCGTTGTGCTCGTGCTGCAGCGGTCCGTGACTGGGCTTGTCGGCGATCAGAAGGATTTGCTTGCTACCCGCGCTCGCAGCACCGGTCGATGGCGGTGTCTGGGCGAGGGCCGCAGCGGCGGCGACGACGATGCAGGCGATTCGCACCGGGCGCTTGTATCACTGCGGTTACGTTCGGTCAAGGTTCTAAGGTAGAACTTTGTCAAAGCTCGCTAGAAATGTCCCCCGTGTTTACTCGATAGAAATGTCCCTGGATGTGGATGGCTGGCGTGAACCTTAAAACTTGTACTGTTTGAGCAGTTCGAGCGCGACGGGGTGCTTGGGATTCCGCTGGAGCAGGCGCCCGAGCACCGCGATGCCCTCGCGGGGCCGATCGGCGTTGAAATGAATCTTCGCGAGCGTCACGTAGGCAGACTCGTACTGCGGAGCCTTGACCAGGAAACTCTCGAGCAGGGCAATGGCTTCCTTTGTCTGACCGCGAGCAACGAGGACCAAAGCCAGATTGTTCGCCGCTTCACCGTAGTCATCCCGCCGCGCCAGCGCGTCGCGAAACAGGCGCTCCGCCCGGTCCATCTCGCCCGCGCGGCCGAGCAGCAGGCCGAGGTTGTTCAGCGCTTCGGGAAAGTCGGGTTGCAAGGCGAGAGCTTTTTCGTAGAGCGCGCGGGCTTCCGCGTCGTTGCCGGTCAGGAGCAAGGCATAACCGAGGTTGTTGAGCGCATCCGGATACTCCGGCGTCGAGGCGATCGCGGCACGGAAACGTTCGATGGCAGCTTGAAGATCGCCGGCCTGCGCGAGCAGGGCGCCCAGATCGTTGTTGGCCTCGGCCAGATCGGGCTGCAGCGCGAGTGCACGCTCGAAAGAAGCCTGTGCGCGCTCCGCTTCGCCAGTCTTGGCGAGGAGCGTGCCCAGACGGTAGAGCGTGGCGCCGCTGGGATTCGCCTGCGCGGCACGGTCGAAGGCGACGACCGCGGCCGCCTCCAGCCCTTGGTCGAGGAGCTCGCGGCCGAAGGGCAGGTAGTTGCGGCGTCCAGGCTGAGAGTAGAACGTCCCCGGAAAAGGGACGGCTCGCGCAAGCCGCTCGGGAGCGGACGCCTCGATGCCGGCCGCGTCACGAAGGATGAGGGAGACGTCCACGGTATTCCGATACGCCCTGACGACTCTCCCCGCCGCATCGAGCAGCAGGGCCGCGGGCAAGCGCAGATCCTGCCGGTTCATGTACAAGTGACGGTTGAGAAGAGCGTAGCTCAGAGCCATCTCAGGACTTGCCAGCACAATAGGCACCGACGTTGGCGCCGCGGCACGAACGCGGGAAAGGTCGGCAGGGGCGTCGAGCGCGATGGCAAGCGCGGCGACACCCGCCTTGGTGAGCGCCTCACGGCCGCGGCCGAGCGCGTCGAGTGCGGTGCGCGCGGCAGGGACGCTGCTGGACCAGAACAGCAGAACCGCAGGCCGGCCGCGCAGTGCAGCAACCGAGCGCGTTTCTCCGCCCACGTCAGGCAGCGAAAATTCCGGTGCCGGAACCGGCTCGTAGAACCACGTCGCATTCGGCGGTGCCGCTGCCTGCGCGCGCGCGCGCGGCTCCTCGAGCGCCGGCGCCGGCGCGAACTTTTCCGTTTCGAGCGTGCCGCCCTCGACGAGCCGGAGACGGCCGTTCAGGGACACCTCGGTGAAGACCTGGTTGCGGCCGGACGGCCATTCGACCGTCAGCTTCACGACGCGATCGCTCTGACCCAGGCCGAACAGCAGCTCTTTCGAGTGCTGCGAGAGAAACCCGGAGCCGGCCTGCACTACCCTGGTCCGGCGCAGCCGATCGGTCTCGATACTCACGCGTGCACCGATTGCGTCGCGATTGGAGGCCGCGCCCACCAGCCGGATCGCGATCGCTGCTCCGCGCGGCGCGAAGTCGTTGCGGAACACGCGGAGCTGCGGGGCCTGCCGCGCCGCCATCACCGCGAGATCCGGATCGCCGTCGCGGTCGATGTCGAGCACGGAAAACGACCGGCCATCCTGATCGAGATCGAGACCGACCGATCCCGAGACGTCGTCGAAGCCGCCCTGACCGTCGTTGCGCAGAAACACGTTGCGCTGCCGACTCGCGATTGAACCGTGGATCAGCAACTGGTTGATGGCCCGCCACGCGTCGTCGTACGGCGTGTCCTTGATGCGTGTGAGCGGCGAGCGGGCGACGACCTGGCGCCAGAAGAAGCTTTCGAGGTCGTTCGCTGTCTTTCAGTTCGAGCAGCGAGCCCCGAGCATCTTCTCTCAGCGCTCGCGCAGTTCGCGCTCGCTCGGGCTCGCACTCGCTCCGTCCGAGCCCCGAGTCCCGAGCCCCGAGTCCCGTCTTCTCGTCAACATCCCATTGACGACATAGATGTCTTCCCAGCCGTCACTGTCGAAGTCGAGGACGTCGGACGACCACGCCCATCGGCCCATCTCGACCCGCGCGTCGAGTGTCCTCTCCTCGAATCGCCCGTCGCCGCGGTTGCGGAAGAGCGAGTTGCCTCGAGCGTGGCGGCGATAGAGGGCGCGCACGTCGGGAGGCGCGTCCGCCATGAAGGCGGCCGACGAGGTCACGCGCAGTCCGCTCGCGCTCCACATGTTGCCGGTGTAAATGTCGAGGAGACCGTCGTTGTCGTAGTCGAAGAACGCCGCGCTCATGCCGGCGCCGTGGTCGAGGACACCGGCCTTTGCCGCGACATCCTCGAACGTCACCTTGCCGTCCCGCCGTCCGAGGTTGCGATACAGGTTCTTGGTTCCGAAATCGTTCGCCACGAGCAGATCGGGCCAGCCGTCGTGGTCGTAGTCCGACCAGGCTGCGGCGAAATGGTAGCGGTCGTTTCCGGCCTCGAGCCCGGACTCCTGCGTGACCTCGACAAAGCGGCCCCGCCCGTCGTTGCGGAAGAGGACGCCCGGCGGACCGTTGCGCGCGTCGTAGTAAGGCGCGGGTGTCCCCGCTTTCTCCTCGCCGGCGCCGAAAAAGTACGAATAGACGCAGAGATAAAGATCGAGAAAGCCGTCGCGGTCGTAGTCGGCCATCGCGATGGAGGTCAAGACGCCCTGCAGCGGCTGACTGAAGCGAAAGGCGTCCGCGACGTTCGTGAAGCGGCCTTTGCCATCATTGATGAAGAGCAGAGGCTTCGTCCCGGTGGCGAGCACGAGGTCCTGGTCGCCGTCGTTCTCGACGTCGACGAACAGCGACTGCGCCGTGTCGTCGAGCACGCCGAGTCCCGCACGCTCCGTCACATCCTCGAACGTCGAATCACCCCGGGCCCGGAAGAGACGATTGGGAAGGCCGGCAGGTTGAGCGACGTAGAGATCTTCCAGCCCGTCGCCATCGGCATCTCCAACCGATACACCATGATGGCCGTTCGAATCGCGTGTCAGCACCGAATCGAACGTGGCCATCCACGCGTCGAGATCGGGTACTGAGCTGCCGGCCGAACGAATCGTTGCGGCCAAGGACCGCGGCGGTCACTTCCGTGAAGATCGGGCTGCGGGCGCGGCTGGTGAGATGCGAAGCTGTCGTCCATTCGGCTACCTGCCATCCTGACGAATCCTTCCGCCAGCTCATCTTCCAGACGCCAACGTGCTCCACGCGCCACGTCTTCAATCCGATCCCGACAATGTCGTAGCGAACGTCGGTGCGAAGCAGTGGCGATGGGCCTTCAGCGGCAGTGTCGATGGATGTGATGAGGAACTCGGTGACCGTGACCTCGCGCAGATCCTCGACCAGCCGGCGCAGCTCCGAAGCGAACGCGCGTGAATCGAGGGACGGGTCGCTCGATGGCGCGTTGGATCGTCTCAGTTCGAGCGGCGCATCGGTAGTCGCGGTTTCCGAGCCGGGAAGCAGGCGGCCGCCACGGAACTCCTTGTGGAGCAACAGCCCGGCGATCTTCGCCGCTCGATCCGGTCCGCCCCGCAGGGAATCAGCCAGCTCGAGGAGCCGCGCTTCCAGCTCCCGCGCCTGACGCTCGGCGGGAAAGGCGTCGTTCCCCGACTCGAGATGCTTCAGAAACGGCTGCAGCGTCTCAGGAACGGCGAGCTTGGGGCGATAGACGACGCCCTCTTGCGCTTCAGCGCTGACTCCTCCTGTCTGCGCGACTGCGAGCAGCAGGGCGGCCGCGAGCAAGCGCCGGTCCTGCCCTTCGCGCCATTCATCGCGCAGCACCAGCCTTGGGTACGGTGGCCGCGTCTGACAGCTCGAGGACATGCAGACGGTCGCCGGTGAGCGCTGGCCACCGCCAGCGCCGCCCGCCCGGCATGCGAACCTCCACAGCGACGGGACCGGCATGGTCGGCCAGGCCGAAGTACGCACGGAGGTCGCTCTGTGAGAGATAGGTTCCGCCGGATCGGATCTCGCGCATTTGTTTTTTACCGGCGGCCTCAACCGTCACCTTCGCGCCAATCGCAAATCGGTTCCCGGTGAGACCGGCGACGCGAAAGGCCACCCAGTGATGTCCGGTCCGCTGGCGGTTCTCGAGCAGCGTCGGCGCGTCATCCATGTTGCTCACCACGAGATCCGGATCACCGTCATCGTCGAGATCCCCCACAGCCAGGCCGCGGCCAACGCGCGCCACCTGCAGACCGGCGCCAGCGCGGGGCGACACATCGCGGAAGCGGTTGCCGACATTGACGAGGAGCTGATTCTTCTGCCGGTATGTCTCCCCGAGCTGCGGATAGTCGTCGATGTCGGCGAAGATGTGCCCGTTCACGACGAACAGATCAAGTTTGCCATCCAGGTCCGCGTCGAAGAAAGCAGTGCCCCAGCCCATGCGGGCGAAGGTGGGGGCCGCGATCCTGGCCGCCACACTCGCGTCCTCGAACTGGCGGCCGTCGATGTTCCGATAGATCGTGTTGTTGTCGTGCGCGAATGCCGTAATACCAGATCAAGTCGGCCGTCCCCGTCGTAGTCGCCCGCGTCCGCCCCCATGCCGGCCTGCGCTCGAGACTGGCCGTTCACCGCCACTCCCGCCAGAAGTCCTACACTCTCGAAGCGGCGCCGGCCCAGGTTGCGATACAGAAAATTCGGATTCGAGTCGTTGGCCACGAAGATATCGATCAGGCCGTCGTCATCGTAGTCAGTCGCGACGACGGCAAAGCCGTAGGCGCGTGTCTGGTCGGTGAGACCGAACGCTTCGGTGGCGTCTGTGAAGCGGCCATTCCCGATGTTCTCGAAAAACAGATCGGCCTCACCGGGGAGACCGGTCGGGCCAACCATGATGCGCGGCCCACTGCGCCAGACGAGCGTCCGCTGGGCGCGCACGACCGCATCCCACGTCGTCTCGACGTAGCGCACGACATAGAGATCGAGATCGCCGTCGGCATCCGCATCGAAGAATGTGCAGCCGGTGCTCCAGCCGCCTGCGGCGATTCCAGCCTGCGCGGCAACCTCCTCGAACGAGCCGTCGCCACGGTTGCGGTACAACAGGTTCGGGCCCCAGTTGGTGACGTAGAGATCGAGGCGGCCGTCATTGTCGATATCGCCCGCGCACGCGCCATTGCCCCACGCTGCGGCGTCCACCCCCGCCTTCTTCGAGACGTCCTCGAACTTCCATCCGCCAAGGTTGCGATACAAGGCGTTGCGATACGGAATGCGCTCCCGGGTCGGCGATAGCGCTGCGGCGGTGACCAGATAGATGTCGAGACGGCCATCGCCGTCGTAGTCGAGCAGCGCTACTCCACCGCAGGCTGACTCCAGGATGTGGTCCTTGGTCGCGCCGCCGCAGTAGGTTCGCGTGGGAATGCGTCCCGCCTCTTCGAACGTGGCCGGCGAGGGAGATGGATCGACGTCTGCGGATGACGCGTCGACCGGTGCGGGTCCCATCGCCGTCGCGTGCCCCCCGTAGGCTGCTTCCTTGGGCTTCGATTGACTGTAACTGCCTTGAAGGCTCAGACCCAGCGCGATCTCCCCGTCGAGCTGCGCCCGCACGCGTTCGAGCAACGCCAGGACTGGGCCCGTGTCGACGGGCCGCGACAAATCCGGTCCGGACTTGGCGACCGTCGCTAGCGCGCCGGCGGCGCGGCGCAATTCGACGCGTAGCTCTGAAGAGAGCCGGGGCCCGGCTGCGGATTCGGCCGGCACCTGCGGATCGGACTCGGCGCCGAGCGCTTCGAGTCGCTGCGCGGCATCGAGCAGCGCACGCTGTACTTCGTCGGCCGGCGCACTGGCTCGTGCGGCACGCTGCAGGAGGCTCACCGCCTCACGTTGCAGTTCCCGCAGTTGGCCGCGGTTGCCAGACTGCGCGGGCGCTGCCTCCGGCGACGGCGCCATGTTGGACGTCGCCGCTCCGACCGCAGCGAGGATCAAAGAAGCGCTGAACGCGACAAGCCACGATCTGAAGCGGGCACACTCACCGCTTGGGCATTTCAGTAACGACATGGGCCGACCAACTCGTCAGTGTTCCATGCTATCGCAGCGGGGGACGGCAAAAAAACAGGGCCACCGCCCTGCGGACGACGACCCCATTCTGACAACCCCCGAGGGCCCGAGCCTCGAAACGTTACTTTTCCGCGACTTTGACTTCCAGCCTCATCCAGGGATGTATGCAGCACTGGAATCTGGCCGTTCCCGCATGCTCGAGCGGCTCCTCGCGGTACTCCCCCCGGGCGCGACGAAGTCATCTGGTTCGTGATTGGTTCATCCCCACCAGCTTTCGCCGGTAGCCAGGTGTGCGCGGACGACGTCGGGATTGAGCTCGATCCCTAATCCTGGTTTGTCCGTCACCTGTATGAAGCCATCTTTGATATACGGACCGTCCAGCAGCAGCACCTGATCCATCCACCCACCCTCGCCGGTGATGGTTTCGAGCGAAATGTAATCGCGAATCGACGACGCCCACTGCGCCGAAGCATAGGTATTCACCTGACTGCCGGTGTTGTGGTTGGCCATCGGCAAGCCAAACACATGCGCCATGTCGGCAATCCGCTTGGTCTCGAGGAAACCGCCCGAGTTTCGCAAATCCGGATGCAGGATGTCGCAACCTTGATTGAGGATGAAATCCTTGAACCCTTCACGGCGGGCGAGATTCTCACCCATGCAGATCGGGCACCTTCGACGCGTCGCACAAGCCGCCGCCACGACTCCGAATAGTCAACCGGCAAGCGGATCCTCGAGCCAGACCGGCTTTGCCGACTCAACCGCGTCGGCGATTTGGATGGCCGTTCGCAGGTCGTACTGCCAATGACAATGCGCCATCAGATCGTGATCCCAGCCGATGGCTTCCCGGCAGTTCTCGAATCCCTGCCGGGCGGCGTTGAGCTCTTTCGTCGTCATCACGCGATTGGACGGGTCTCGTGCTCTGTCGGTGGCCGGATCGCTGTTCTGGAATCCGAACTTGTGACAGGTGAATCCGCTGGGGTGCGATTTCGCCTTCGCCGCCCATTCGGCGCATGAGGCCTTGTCGAGCATGTTGCGAGGCGCGGCGTGATCGTAGACTCGGACTTTGTCGCGGAACCTGCCGCCAAGGAGCGTCGACGTCGGCACCTCGAGTATTTTCCCCGCCAGGTCCCACAGAGCCATCTCGATGCCGCTGACCGCGCGCATCAGGTTATGGGCCGAGCCATCGGTGCGCGTACCGCTCAGACTGCTGGTGCCCTGACCCATCTGCGTGTAGAGCTTGTCGATCTCCAGCGGATCCTTTCCCACGAGCCACGGCTTGAGCGACAGCACCTGTTCCTTGACACCGACCCCGGGCGAGCCGTACGCCTCCGCGATGCCGTACGCGCCGGAGTCCGCGGTGATCTTGACGAGCGTGTAGGTGCGACCCGGACCCTGCATGACCATCACCTGCAGGTCACGAACCTTCGCGCGTTTCCTCTCGGCGGCAGCTCTTTGCTGGAACGACGAGAGGAAGGCGGGCGCGATCGGTGCGCCCGCCAGGCCCTTCAGGAACTGCCTTCGGGAAAAATCTGTCATGGATGTATTCGAGACCATCACCGTAGCGCCCGGCCTTCAATCCGGGCGCTCGGACCGATTCGGTTTTCCTTGCTGATTCGATCACGCCCACCCTTAGGGTCGGGCCTACGTTTGTCTTCCTCGTATCCGCTACCAGTAAAGCTTGAGACCGATCTGCATCTGCCGCGGAGAGTTGCCCAGCGAGTTGATGAGCCCGAAATTGGGGCTGCTGAAATCGGTGTTCGGCGCGCCCCAGATCACGCGGTTGAACAGGTTGAACGCCTCGATACGCAGGTCCATATCCAGGCCTGCCGCCTTGATGGACTTCCCGACGCTCAGGTTCTCGGTCAGATTCCAGAAGCGGCGCACGTCTCCGTTGATGCGCGGCGCATTGCCCAGCTCGCCAACCGGCTGAACGAATGCTGCGCGGTTCAGGAATCGGTCGACTGTCGGATCGAACTCGGAGCCGGCAATCGGTGCTCGCCAGTCCGCCCCGGTAACATTCGGACGGTTCGTCCCGTTGAAGATGTTCAGCGGCGCATTGGTCGTCACGCCAATGGGCAACCCGCTCGTGTATGCCTGGATGAACGCGATGCGCCAGCCGCCGGCAATGTGACTGGCAATCCCGCTGCGCAGCCAGCGGCGGCCGGCACCGAAGGGCAGCTCGAACACGGAATTGATCTTGATGTTGTGCGGCTGGTCGAACCGGCCGATCGACCACTCCAGCTCGGGGCGTGCCGCATCCATCGCCCGGCCGCTGCCGCTGAAGCTGTCCGCGTCAGTCGTGAGCCTCGAGTAGGTGTAGCTCGCTTGCACCGACACGCCGCCTGTCAGCCGCTGATTCACCTTCACGACGCCGGCATGATAGTGAGAACGGCCGGTCTTGTCGCCGCCGCCGCTCTGCGCGTTCACCGCGAGGTATTGCGGATACGGACGCAGTGCTTGCCCCACACTCCGGGAGCGCTGCACGTTGGGATTGGTGAAGTTGGCGTACGGCGGTCTGATCCCCGCCGCCACCGCCGCCGCGGATGTGATGTTCGAGTTGAGCAGGTCGCGCGCGCCGATCGGGCCGAACCTGGCAACCAGATCGTTCACGACGGACATCGGCACCTGATTAGGGTTGAGCAAGCCCGCCTGCAGTTTCGATCCGTAGACACCGTTGTATTCGAGGTCGACGGTCATGCCTTTGCGGATCTCGCGCTGAACCGAGATCGTCCAGTTGTCGTACTGAGCCGGACGGCTGGCGGCCTGACCGTTGAACCAGTCCACGTCGGTGTTGTTCGAGAACGTCGGATCGATCTGCGGCGGCAGCGGGTAGGGGGGAAGACCCTGATCAAGATTGAATGCGGGAGTGACCCCGGCATCGGCGGACCCAAAAACGTACTGACCGATGAAACCGGCGAAGTGGCTGCTGCCCTGAACGACCGTCACTCGACCGAAGGAGCGGCCAACCCCTGCCCGAAGAATCGTTTTGTCGTTCAGGCTGTAGGCGGCACTCAGTCGTGGCGCCAGCGCACCGTAGTAACCGGGAAACAGCGTTCGCTTACCCTCCCGTCCCGGGCCATCACCCGCAAAGATCAAGGCGCCGGGATAATCGTTGACCGCCGGATTCGGCTTGGTCGGCGACAAGTCGGAATACTGATCGCCGCCGGCGCGCGGCGGGATCGTGAACTCGTAGCGCAGACCGTAGTTGACGACCATTTTGGCGTTCATCCGCCAGTCGTCCTGCACGTAGAACCCGTAATACGGGTAGATCTGCTGCAGATAGCGAATCGTTTCGGTGCGGCCGGTGTCCGCGGCGCCGAGCAGGAACGACGCGAACGAGTTCCCGCCGGCGTTGGCGAGCGTGGTGGCGCCGGGAATGCCGGTCTCGAGGAAGCTGAAGCCTGCCCTGCCCCCGAGGTCCTGTTGCCCGAATCCGTTCGCCTGCTGACGGTCGTAGGTGAAGCCGCCCTTGATGGTGTGCGAGCCGGTGCTGATCGTCAGGTCGTCTTTTATGGCAAACCGCGGCTGCTCGGTCCCGTTGTATGACGAACCTCCCCACGTCGTGAACTCGGAGAACGAGATGATGCCGAAGTTCTGGTTGCAATCGACAGCGTTGGGAATGCAGATCTTGTCTTTCCAGTTCTGATCGACGTTCGGCGAGAAGGCGTTCTTGTTGAACGTGTTCACGCCAACGCTCAGGTGATTCACCATTCGCGGCCCGATAATCCAGTCCCAACTTCCCCGGTGAAGGTCGCCGTCGAAGGTTGTTGTTTGAAACGTGTTGAAAGGTGCGGGAAGTCCGGCCGCGCCGCCGTCCCCGGGCGTCACGTCGTTGTTCGTCCTGTTGAACAGGTATGACAGGCGATGGGCGCCGCTCAGCGCATGGTCGATCTTGACGCTGATTTTGTGCGTGTTTTCTTTCGTCGTGCCGCCGGGAGACAGGAAGTTGTTCGACACGTAACCCAAAGTTCCCGGCACGAGGCCCGCCCTGTTCGGCACCACCGCCGATCGCGCCAGCGCCAGGTATTGCTTCGCGACGGTACTGAACCGGTTCGCCGGAATCTTGTTGCCGGGGAAGGCGTCTCTGATGAAGCCGGTTCCGTTCGGGTTGGGTCGTGTAGTCGCCGGGTCGTAAATGATCAGCAGTCGACCCTGGCTGTCGACCCAATTCGAAAAATCACCGTCATACATCTCCGGCGTCGGAACGCTGAGCGTCTGCGCGTTCGATGCCTGGTTGTTCATGAAGCCTTCGTAAGCGGCGAAAAAGAACGTCTTGTTCTTTCCGGAGTACACGCCCGGGATCTGAACCGGCCCGCCCAAAGACCCGCCGAAATTGTTCTGGCGATAGATGCCTTTGGTCGGCTCGAAAAATCCTTTCTCGTCCAACGCATCGTTGCGGAGGAAGTTGTAGACCGAGCCGTGGAACTCGTTCGTTCCCGACTTCGAGGCAAAGGTAATGGCGCCGCCCCCTGCCTGCCCGAACTCGGGCTTGAAGCCGTTGGTCTCGACCGAGAACTCGGTAATCGCCTCGACCGAAGGCGTCAGGAACGCAGTCTCGACGACGTCGGCGTTGCGATTGGTGTTCACCGAAATGCCGTCCAGCGTGGCACCGAACGCCCCGCCCTGGCCGCCGCCCAAGGACACATTCGTGCCGCTGCCCTTCGCTTCCGGCACCGTCGACACGAGGTCGAAGACGCTCCGCATCGCCCCACCCACGACTAGTGGGAGCTTGTCGATCAGCTCGTTGGAAATATTCGTAGAGACCCTGGCGTCGTCGGTCTGCATCAGCGTGTTCTGAGCCACGACGTTCACCGATTCACTGACCGCGCCCAGCGTGAGCGTGACATCGACTCGTGCCGTCGCGCCGGCGACCAGCCTGATCCCTTCGACGTTGGCAGTCTGGAACCCCTGAAGAGCGGCCTCGATTCGATACGTCCCGGGCGGCAGGTTGGCGGCGCTATAGACACCCGCCTCTCCCGTCACGACTGGCGTCGTCGCGTTGGTGCCGATGTTGATGACCTTCACCGAGACGCCGGGGATTCCCGCCCTGGAGGGATCGGCGACAACCCCGGTGATGTTTCCACGTTCGGATTGTGCGTAGGCGGGTACGGCAGAGGCGAGGGAAACGGTTGCCAGCAGGACCACGAACACGCGCTTGATGGCCATGTGTCCTCCCCAGAAGCTTGGCGGAGTATACCGGTGTCCAGTCGCATCGGATCGGAATTACGCGTTACCCTTGCGCCATGCCAAAGCTTGCCGCCAACCTGACCATGCTCTTCGGTGAGGTGGCTTTTCTGGAACGTTTCAAGGCCGCCGCCGATGCGGGATTCGACGCGGTCGAGTATCTCTTTCCTTACGACTACGACAGCGACGTGCTACGCCGGCAGCTGCGCGATCATCGGCTCACGCAGGTGCTGCACAACCTGCCCGGCGGGAACTGGGCGGCCGGCGAGCGCGGCATCGCGTGTCTTCCCGATCGTGTGGACGAATTCAAGGCCGGCGTCGACAAGGCGATCGACTATGCGACCGCCCTCGAATGCGGTCGAGTCAATTGCCTCGCCGGAATCCCGCCGCCGGGGATCCCTTCCGCGACCGCGGGCGAGACCTTCGTGCGAAATGTCGACTATGCCGCAACGAGCCTGAAGGCTGCTGGCATCAAACTGATGATCGAGCCGATCAACACGCGCGACGTGCCCGGATTCTTTCTCAACACTACCCGTCAGGCCCTCGACGTCATCGCGGCCGTGGGTTCGGACAACGTGTTCGTCCAGTTCGACATCTACCACATGCAGATCATGGAGGGGCATCTCGCGTCGACGATCGAGAAGCACCTACCCTCGATCGGCCACATGCAGCTGGCGGACGTCCCGGGCCGGCATGAGCCGGGCACCGGCGAGATCGATTTTCGCAGCCTCTTCGACCGTGATTGATCGCGTTGGTTACACAGGGTGGATCGGCTGCGAGTACATCCCATCGGCGGGAACCGTCGAAGGCTTGAAATGGGCCAAGGCGTACTTGAAGTGAACTCTCAACCGCCCAACTCCCAACTCCCAGCTCCCAGATCGGCCTTTGAAGCTGGAGGCTGGGAGCTGGAAGCTGGCTAGCTGTTTAGAACGTCATCCGCGTCACGATCTGGAACGAGCGTGGCGGTGCCACGCCGTTGATCGAGCCGAACCCGTTCTGATTTACCACCGCGCCGCTCGAATTGAGGGGCAGATTGGTGATCGTCCTGTCGGTCAAGCTGGCGAAGTTGACCGTCGAGTTCACGCCCGTGAACTGCGTGTGATTCAGGGCGTTGAACATGTCCGCGCGGATCTCGAACCTGACTCCTTTGATGACGCCGAAGTTCTTCGAGAGCGAGAGATCCACATTGTTGATCGGCGGCGAGCGGACGAAGAAGCGTGCCGATTCGGCTCCGTCGCTGAAAGGCTGCGGCGGTGCGAAGCACGACGTGTCGAGCTGCTGGTACGGATCGCCGCTCCAGCCGCGCCCCGGATCGCAGGTGAGCACGACGCGGGCGTTGGGATTGCCGTCAGTACCCGTGAGGTTGGCAGCCCCGATGTTCGGGATATTGAAGTTCACGGTGTACGGCCGGCCGCTCGTCCATCGATAGATACCGGAGATCTGCCAGTCGTTCGCCACGATGCCGAGCGCACCGCTGGCGAGCTTCGGCATCTGGTAGATGAAGTTGACGACGAAGTTGTGCGTGCGGTCGTAGTCGATGTAGCGAGTAGTCGAGCCGTCGCGTCTCCTCGTCGCTCAGGTTCGGGACCCCGGCCGAACCGTCGGTGCTGTTGATGCCCAGCGCCTTGCTCCAGACGTAGAAGCTCGGAGAAACTCCAGCCCCGGTCGAACCGTCGCGTAATCGACGTCTGCAGCGCGTGGTAGTTCGAGTACCCGCTGTAATCCCACATCCGGATGTTGCCGTAGCCCGGATACGGGACGCAGCAGGTCGTTGAGTAGTGCCGACGATCCCAGCGCTGCCGCCGGCGCGCGGGTTGGATCCTGATTCTGCGGCGCCAGCGTGGCGCCAAACGGCACCGCGTTGATCTGCACCTGGCGCAGCAGATCGTCCGACTTCGAGCCGACATAGGCGACGTCGGCGATGAAGTTCCGCCACACCTTGTGCTGCACGCCGACGTTCCACTGGTTGGCGCGCGGCGGCTTGAACTCGTGCGCCGATGGATTGAGCGAAAGCACCGGCGTTGGGATCGCTCGGCGGAGGCGGTCAGATTCTGCAGCAGACCCCACTGCAGCGTGGACACCAGGACGCCGGGGGCATTGGTAATCATGTCGAAGACCATGGTTGCCCTGCGGCCGATCGTAGAGGATGGCATAGCCACCGCGGACGATCGTCTCACCCTTTCCGCTGAGGTCGTAGGTGACACCGAGGCGCGGTGACGTTCGGAACGCGGTGCCGCCCTGCAGTTCGCTCCTCGATGCCCTGGCCGGCCTGGAACGCGCCGTTGAAGCGGTTCGAACCCGGCGTAAGACGGCCGATGAAGCGGTCTTCGACGCGTATTGGCCATTGTCGGCGCGACACCTTGCGCGATGAGCGCCGGGTCCATCGCCGCGGCGGTTGGTGCCCGTGCACGGAGAAGCGCCGATACAGACCGGCCTGAACAGCTTGGCCGCGGCGCTGGCATTGAACGCCTCGGGCAGGAAGTTCGACGCCTGCAGCGTCGTATCCCACTGCGGCGTCATGTAGTAGAAGCGCACGCCGTAGTCCAGCGTCAGCCGGCTGGTCGCCTTCCAGTTGTCCTGCAGGTACCACTCGATGTTCTTGTAGCGCCACTCCGGAATGGCGAACTTGTTGGCCTGCGTGTAGGTGTTGAAGACGCCGGTCGCGACGATTCGCGTAGCGGTGCTGCGTATCGAACGGGTTGCTCGAGTTGTCGACGAAGTTGATCTGGCTGTTGAAGCTGGCAAAGATGCTCTGCGGCTTCAAGCTGCTCTGGAAGTAGAACCCGAACTTCGCCGCGTGTGGCCCCCAGATCTTCGACAGGTTCGCGACGACGTCATACGGTGGTGTTGAAGTTCGTGAACGGGCCGCGATCGGTCTGCAGGCGACCGGCGTTGTTGCCGACGCGCGCGTTGTTGTTGTTGAAGATGAGGTCCGGAATGTAGTCCGCCTGCACCGCGTCGGGGAAGAGGAGCGGAAACGCCGTCAGCCCCGCCGCCGTGCGCGTCAGGTTCGGTTCTGGATGGTGAAATCGAGCGAGTTGTGCGCCCGGCCCACACTCAGCTCGAGCGACGTGGAGTTGTTGAGGATGCCGACGCTGGAGATCATCCAGTTCGTAGCCCGGCGTCTCGAACAGCGTATCGAGCGTATCGAGCTGGTCGCTGCCGGCTCCCGCCCATGTCGTTCCGTACGGCTGCTCCGCGTTGTCTTTCTTGTTGTTGAAGCGGCCGGTGACCCGCCACGAGTTCGTCGCCTGGAAGTCCATGCGGATCATGTCCTCGCGCCGCGGGTTTTCCGTCGGCCGCTGGCTCGCGTAGTTGAGGCCGCTGCCGCGGATCGTGTTCGCATTGCGGATAAATCTTCAACGCGTTGAGGCCGGGCTGGTAGAGCCTGTTCGCCGGAATCTTCCCGAGGACGCCGCCATCGGCAAAACACCCGCGCGTGTCGGCGGCGCTGCACGGGAAACCGGTCGTGTAGTCCTTGATGTAGGGGAACGGGTTGCCGCTGCTGTCCACCGTCTGCGAGAAGTCTCCCGCCCGCTCGAGCGCTGTCGGCACCCGCGCCAGACGTTCGGCCACGGGATCGTTTCGGCTCTGGAATTCCTGGCTCCAGAAGAAGAACAGCCGCCGCTTGTCCGCGTTGAACGTGCCCGGGATGAAGACGGGACCGCCGACCGTATAGCCGCGGTCATCACGGCTCGCCTTCGGTTTGGGTGTATTCGATCGGTTGTTGATCCAGGTATTGGCGTTCCACTCCGATCGGCGGCCGTACCAATAGCCCGAGCCGTGGAAATTCTGTGTGCCGCTCTTCGTGACGACCTGCACCTGGCCGCCAACGGCGCGGCCGTACTCGGCCTGGTAGGAGTTCGTGAGAACCTTGAACTCCGAGATGGCATCGATGTTGAGCGTCGCCATGTTGCCGCCGTTGTTGCCGGTGTCGATGTTGGCGACGCCATCGATCGTCATGTTGTTGGAGTTCGGCCGCTGACCGTTCACCGTGAAGCCGCCCACGCCGGTGGGCGCCGCTCCGCCCACTCCCTGCTGAACGATGCCGGGCACGAGCGTGGTGAAGGTCATGAACGAACGCTCGCCGCTGGCGATGTTCTTCAGGGCCTCGCTGTCCAGCGTGAACGAGCGCTCGCCGGTCGTCGACTGCAGCTCGGTCACTCGGCTCGTGACCGTGACTTCCTCCGTCATCTGGCCGACGTCCATCGTGAGGGTTCCGGCCGATAGCCTGTCGTTCGCACCCACGACCAGGTTGGTCCGCTCCTGCGTCTTGAAACCCTGCAGGCTGACCGACAGCGTGTAAGTGTCCGGACGCACGATCGGGAAGACGTATCGACCCTGGTCGTCCGTCGTCGTGCTCACGGTGTTTCCTTGCGTGCGGCTCGTCAACGTCACCGCCACGCCCGGCAGCACCAATCCCTGGGCGTCCTGTACAGAACCGTACACGGATGCGCTCGTCGTCTGCGCCCGAACGAATGTCGGGTCCGCCAAGCAGACCAGACCCGCGACGGCCAATCCCACGACCGCGCGGAGCCTTCCTTCGAAAAACATGGATCATCCCCCTTGCATCGAATGTCGAAGCCGAGTTCAACCCACCCGAAAGAGATAAGTACTGCCTCTGGATCGCTTCCCCATACGTTCAGGCGTTTCGCATGGCGAAATGTGGAACCGGTTCCAGATGACGGCTTATACCAGACGGCTTCACGAGCGTCAAGAGGCGGTGCGCGCTCAGTCGGCTTGTTTGGCGGGAACGAGACGCAGGTCGCGGCGGGGGGAGGTCGGGCGAACGGCGCCGGTGCTCTCGCGGACGACCAGCTCCATGGGGAATTCGGCGCGCTCGACGACGCCGCCGTCGCTGTCGCGTTCGAAGAGCGTGCGGCAGGCCATGCGACCCATCTCCCGCATCGGTTGCCGCACCGTCGTCAGCGCTGGATAGAACAGCGATCCCTGCGGCAGGCCGTCGAATCCCACGATCGACAGATCATCCGGCATGCGCACCCCACGCTGATGGGCGACGCGCATGAAGCCGAACGCCAGCGCATCGTTCGCCAGGACCAGCGCCGTGACCTCCAGCGGCGCCGCGAGGAACTGCTCGGCAAACACACCGCCGGCGCTCACATCCCAGCTGTCGCAGGAAAACACCGAGCTGTCGGACAGCGTGATTCCACGCGCCAGCAGGCCGGCGCGCAAGCCGTGCAGCCGATGTCGCGAATCCACGGAGTGTTCCGGGCCACCGGCGAACGCGATACGCGTGTGGCCGAGATCGGCGAGATGATTCGCCACCGTCGTCCCGGCGGCGATGTTGTCGCAGCGGACCACGTGCACGTGCTTCAGGATCTCGTCCGGAGCAATGGTCACCACCGGCAGCTGCGCATTGAGGCAGGCCCGCGCCAGCGCCCGTTCGCGTCGCTGCGGCTTCGCGAGAATCAAGCCGTCGATGCGCCGCTCACGAACCCACTGCAGGACGATCGCCTGATCGTATTTGCCGCGCAGCTCCAGGCTGCACAACATCAGCCCGGTCGAGTGGGCGGCCAGCTCCTCTTCGATGCCGGTCAGCAGCTGGACGAACCACGGGTCGTGACTCCAGTCGACGGCTACGCCGATGCTGCCGCGCCGGCCGAGGCTGAGGTTTCTGGCGGTCCAGGATCTGGAATAGCCGAGCGACTCGATGACGTCGGAGAGCCGCTCCCGCACGGACTTGCTGACGTAGTGTCCGTTCAGATACCGGGAGACCGTGCTGACGGCAACGCCGGCCTTGGCCGCCACGGTGGCGATCGTCGGCTTGCGCGCCGCGCCGCCGCCCCGCGTTTTACTCATTGCTTGAAAGGCGGGGACCCCTGCACTCCCGCCAAGCTCGTCGCTCGCGGGGGCCCCATGCCCCGCTCCGCTCCTCGCGATCATGTCGCGAATAAACACCCTATCCACTCCCGCGGCTTTGATCACGGCTTGTACCATCTTGGCGTTTGCCAATGCAAACGACGGTATGGTTTGATCAGCGCTGCTTTACCGTTACAGATGATGACAAACGCCTATACGCCGCGTCCGGAGCACAAGTTCTCGTTTGGCCTGTGGACCGTCAGCAATCGCGGGCGAGACCCCTTCGGTGATGTCGTGCGCCCGCCGCTCCCGCCCAACGACGCCGTGGCGCTGCTCGGCGAAGTCGGCGCCTGGGGCGTCAATTTCCACGACAACGATCTGGTCCCGATCGACGCGACGCCAGCCGAGCGCGATCGCATCGTCCGCGAATTCAAACGCGCCTGCGAGTCGCACCACGTCGTCGTGCCCATGGCGACGGTGAACTTGTTTTTCGACCCGGTGTTCCGTGATGGCGCGTTTACTGCGAACGATCCACAGGTGCGTGCCTACGCGCTGCAGAAAACGCTGCGCGCGATGGACCTGGGCGCCGAGCTCGGCGCCGGCATCTTCGTGCTGTGGGGCGGCCGCGAAGGGACCGAGACCGATGCCTGCCGCCGTCCCGACGAAGCGGTGAAACGACTGCGTGACGCGGTGAACTACCTGTGCGAGTACTCGATCGATCGCAATTACGGGTATCGGTTTGCGCTCGAAGCGAAGCCGAATGAACCGCGCGGCGACATCTACATGGCCACCACCGGTGCGTACCTCGGATTCATCCCGACGCTCGCGCATCCGGAGCTGGTCGGCGTCAATCCGGAAGTTGCCCACGAGCAGATGGCCGGGCTGAACTTCCTGCATGCCGTCGCCCAGGCCTGGGAGGCCGGCAAGCTGTTCCACATCGATCTCAACGATCAGGTGTCGGGACGCTACGACCAGGACTTCCGATTCGGGTCGGCCAACATCAAAGGCGCATTCTGGCTGGTCAAATTCCTGGAGGATGTCCGCTACGACGGGGCGCGGCATTTCGACGCCCACGCTTACCGGACCGAAGATTACGAAGGCGTCAAGGATTTCGCCCGCGGGTGCATGCGGACGTATCTCGTATTGAAGGAACGCGCCTGCAAGTGGAATACGGATTCCGAGATTCAGGCGCTCCTTCGCGAAACGGCTTCGTCGAACGCGACGAAATATTCGCCCGAGCATCGCGATCGGCTGCTCGGCCAGACATTCGATCGAACGGCGCTCGCCTCACGCGGCCTGGCCTACGAGCGCCTCGATCAGCTGACGATGGAAGTGCTGCTCGGCGTACGGTGAACCTTTCTGGGAACCCTCTGAAGGTTCTCAGGGTCGAAGCAAGCGGCCGCTCCGTGGATCCACCGTAGGGTAGGCAAAGGGCTTGCGCAGGCTGCGCCACGGCTCGTCGTTGTAGCAGTCCACGAGAAAGGGTCCCTTCGCCAGCGCCGGCGAGAGGATCGCCAGAAAGCTCATCGGTCGCTTCGACGAATTGTGAATCGCGTGCACCACGTTCTTCGGGATGAATGCGATTTCTCCCGCCTTCAGCCGGCGCTTCTCACGGTCCACCCACTGCTCGGCGACGCCGTCCAGCACGTAGATGATCTCCTCCCGCGTCGGATGGTAGTGAAACTGGTGACCGGCGCCGGGCCGCATCCTGACGCGGACGAGCGTCAGTTGTTTCGTGTCCGTCAAACCCGGCTGCGACAGCCACCAGTGTTTGCCCCAGGGCGCGAATTCCACGCGAGCTTTCGTTGCCGTGACGAACCGTAGCGCTTTGATCGCGTCGGTCACAGAGCTCATCGCGCTTTGCCGCCCTTCTTCGCCTTGCCCGCCGTGCGCGAGGCTGCCCGTGCCGAAGGCGGGCCTTGCGAATGCGCTTGAACGTTCGGATCTGCTCGGCGATGGCGCGCTCAGCCGGAAGGCGCTCCACGGAGCTCGCGCCGTAAAAGCCATCGACGCCGCGGCACTTCGTGATGATGTATTCCGCGTCGGGCGGTTCCGAGATCGGGCCGCCGTGGCAGATGACGAGAACCTCCGGATTCACGCCGCGCGCGGCGTCCGCGATCCGCTGGATCCTCGTGACGCACTCGTCCAGCGTTTTGGAGCTCTTCGCCCCGATCGATCCTCCGGTGGTGACGCCCATGTGGGCGACGATGAGGTCCGCGCCCACGTCGGCCATACGCTCGGCCTCCGATGGATTGAAGACGTACGGTGTCGTCAGGAGATCCATCGTGCGGGCGAGGCCGATGATGTCGACCTCGAGCTGGTAGCTCATGCCGGTTTCCTCGAAGGCCTGGCGCATGTCGCCGTCGAAGAGACCGACCGTCGGGAAGTTCTGAATGCCGGCGAAGCCCAGCGTCCGAAGCTCGTCGAGGAAGAGCCTGGGAATGATGAATGGATCGGTCCCATTGACCCCGGCGAGGACGGGAGTCTTCTTCACGACTGGGAGCACTTCGTAAGCCATCTCCTTGACGATCTGGTTGGCGTTCCCGTACGCGAGGAGACCCGCGGAGCTGCCGCGGCCGGCCATCCGGTAGCGGCCCGAGTTGTAGACGATCAGCAGGTCGATGCCGCCCGCTTCCTCGCTCACCGCTGAGAGCCCGGTGCCGGCGCCGCCGCCGATGATCGGCTCGCCGCGGGCGATCTGCTCGCGGAATCGTTTCAGTATCGCTTGCCGGGAATCGTCCACGCTCACACTCCTACCTTCCGGTCTTACAGGAGTTCACGAGAACAGGAGATTCAATTTAGAAAACAAAACAACCTATGAACTTCTGAGCTCCTGAGCTCCTGTTTTATGTCGAACCAGCCTCATTAACTCGAGCAGCTTCGCCGCCACAGCGTCGGCGAAGTCAGGATCGTTGATGTGACAGTCCATGTCCGATCACCTCAAATCCCTGCGCACCGGCGCGGATCGCGTCGTGCAGCGCCTTGCGCGCCACCGGATCGTCGAACGGCTGTCCCTCTTTGTCGATCGCGGACACGCCGCGCGCCGGGAGCAGGACGGCCACTGGCCCCCTCGCCGCCGACAGCTTTTGCGCCATGCTGGCGCCGATACGCGCGTTTTCTTCCGGCGTCGTCCGCATCAGCGTGACGTTGGCGTTGTGCTTGTAAAAAAGCCGGTCTTTGAATCTGGCGGGAACAGATTCCGTTGCGTAGAAGTTCGCCATGTCGAGAGCCCCGGTGGAAACGACCTGCGGAATCCCCGCCTTGCCGGCCGCGGTGAGGCGGTCGGGACCTGCGCTGAGAAAGCCGCCGACGTACTCGTCGGCGAGCTCGGTGGTCGTGACGTCCAGCACGCCGGCGATCAGTCCTTCACTGATGAGCGACTCCATGGCCTGTCCGCCATTGCCGGTCGCGTGAAAGACCAGGACCTCACAGCCGGCCCGCTCCATCGTCTCCCGCGCGCGCTCCACGCACGCGGTCGTCACGCCGAACATCGTCGCGGCCACCAGTGGTTTGTCGGTCGCCTGCGGTTCCGGACGCGGATATCTCACCAGTCCGGCCATCGCCCGGGCGGCCTGCGACAGCACCTCCCGGCTGACGCGATTGATGCCGAGGATGTCGACCACCGAGTTGAGCATGAAGATGTCTTTGTCGCCGACAAACTGCCGCACCATCCCGGAAGCGAGCGTGCTGACCATCACCTTCGGTACGCCGAGCGGCAGCTCCCGCATCGCCGCCGTGGCGATCGTCGTTCCCGCCGATCCACCCAGGCCAAGGATGCCCGACACCTCGCCCCGCGCGTACGCTTCGCGCGCGAGCCTTGCCGCGCCTGCGGCGGCCTTGGTCACGCTCTCGCCACGATCGGCCCTCTGCCGCACCGCTTCGATCGTCGTCTCCGCCAGCTCGAAGATCCGCTCGCGCGGCACATCGGCGGCAACCGCGGGCGTGCCGAGAGCGCCGACGTCGACGAGGGTCACGGCAACGCCCCACGACGTCAGGAGTGCGCGCACGAAGTCGGCCTCGCGTCCTTTCGTGTCGAGCGTGGCGAAGAGGAAGACGGACGGCATCAGGTTGTCGCTCACTATACTCAACCGGCACCGGGCGGCTTCGCCCCGTCGACCCCCCATCGCCGTCGCTCGCGGGGGCCCCGTGCCCCGCTCCGCTCCGGCGAGCGCGCCCACCGCGCGCCTAGTCCGTTATGAGGCTCGCCCTAACGAACAAAATTCCAATGGCGAGCCTGCATACCGAACCAACCAGCACCGCGCAGCTGCCGGTTTGACCCCTCGTTTGACCCCTCGCTATAGTCCGCAAGACGTATGAGACCTCTCATTCTCCTGGTCTCGATCCTGCTCACCGCGCTGACCGGTTTCACGACCGCCGCCGCGGATCCGTTGCGAATATTCATCCGCTCTGGCCCGAAGTCACACGGCCCCGGAGCGCACGATTATCCGCGGTTCCTCAAAGAGTGGGTGCCGCTGCTGAACGAGCGCGGCGCGCGGGCAACCGGTTCGGAAACGTTCCCCACCAAGGCTCAGCTCGACGACACCGATGTCCTCATCCTCCACAAGCAGGAGGCGGGAAACATCGAAGATCCGGCAGACCGCAGGAACCTGAACGACTTTCTCGCGCGCGGCGGCGGGGTCGTCGTCATTCATGCCGGTGCGGTCTCGAGGGATCCAGACTGGTTCAAGGGAATCGTCGGTGGCTCATGGCGCAACGGAACGACCAAGTGGCTCGAAGGACCGATGCACCTGTACTTCACCGACCGCGACAGCCCGATCACGAAGGACGCGTCGAACTGGTCGATGGACGACGAGATCTACTACGACATGGACATCCTGCCCGAGGCCAGAATCCTGGCCGCGGCATATACACCGAAGCCGCTGGGGCGCAACGCCGCCTTTCAGAAACGTGCCGACGAGCTCACCGGCGGCGGCAAGGTCGTCAGCATTTACGACGTACAGCCGCAGATGTGGACCTACGAGCGCACCGCCGACGGCGGCCGCACGCCGTATCGGGCGTTCGTGTCGATCCCCGGGCATCTCTACGAGAATTTCAACCGCCCGAACTACCGCTCGATCCTGTTGCGCGGAATCGCGTGGGCGGGAAAACGCGCGAACGTTGACGAGCTCCTGAAGAAAGACGAGCTCGGCGACGGCCTCCGCTATGTCGAGGGCGGACCCACCGCCCCCGCCAGGGCCGCCGCGACGATCGAGGTGCACCCGGAGTTCGACCTGACGCTCGTCGCCGCCGAGCCGCTCATTCAAAAGGCGATGAACATCGACTGGGACCATCGCGGCCGCTTGTGGGTCTCGGAGACTCCCGAGTATCCCAACGGCCGCAGGCTGCCGAACACGGAACCGTGGAAGGACAGCGGGTCGCTCCGCCGGCGGCAGGACCGCGATCCGGAGGACACGATTTCAATCCTCTCGGACACGAACGGCGACGGCGTGATGGATCGCAAACACGTGTTCGCCGATAAGCTGGAGCTCGTCACCGGATTCGTGTTGCACCGCTCGGGCGTCATCGCGGCGACGGCGCCGGACATCTGGTACCTCGAGGACACGAACGGCGACGAGATTGCGGACAAGCGCACGAAGCTCTATACCGGCCTCGGCACGGCCGACACGCACGCCGTCATCAACAACCTTCGCTGGGGACTCGACGGCTGGATCTACGCCACGCACGGATACAGCGTCGGGACCGTGACCTCCCCGGACGGCACGAAAACCTTCGGCCGCGACGGGAGCGGCGTCGTCCGCTTCAAGCCTGACGGCAGCGCGTTCGAACAGTTCAGCAGCCGCGGCGGCAACACGTGGGGACTCGACATCACGTGGGACGGTCAGGTGTTCTGGACTCAGCCCACGAGCGGCACGGTGTTCTTCCACACGGTGCTGCCGGAAAGCGTTCTTGCAAAAGGGCGCGTCCCTGGGACCACGTCGTGGAAGGGCATGATCACCGGACAGAACACGTACCCGCTGATGTCGTGGCCCGAGCAGGCCTACGTCCAGATCGATCTGGTGGGCCAATTCACCGCCGCGGCGGGATGCGCGGTCTACGACGGCGGCGCCTGGCCCGACAAGTGGCGGTATGCGTACTTCACTGGCGAGCCGACGCTGAACCTCGTGCACCAGCAGTTCGTGAAGCCAGATGGGGTGAGCTACACCACTCAGAAAGAAGCCGGCCGCGAACAAACGGAGTTCATCAGAAGCAAGGATCTCTGGTTCAGACCGATCGAGACTCGCGTCGGACCTGATGGCGCTCTCTACGTCGTCGATTTCTACAACCAGGCCGTCATTCACAACGACACACGCGGGCCGCTGCACGGTCCAGCGAACGCCGCCGTCCGCCCGGATCGCGATCACTTCTTCGGCCGCATCTGGCGCGTGCAGCACAAGCAGGCGGCGAAGCTCGCGGTGCCGGTGCTGAATCGCGAGAACCTGGCGCAGTTGATTCAGGTCATGGAGACGAGCCCGAACGCGCACGTCAAGAAAACGGCGTGGCGGCTCGCGCAGGAGAATCACGCGTCGGACCCGCGCCTCGCCGCAGATCAGGACGCCGATGGGGAGCAAGGCGCTCGAGCTGTACGAGCGGTCGCGCGGCGTGACGACGCCCGCGCAGCGCAAGGCTGTGCTCGACTCCTTCGCCGTCGCCACCGACAACTGGACGCGGTCGGCGTTGGTTGCCGCGGCAACGGAGCAGGCCCACTCTTACGTGGCCGAAGCGCTGACGCACGATCGTCCGCAGCCGTTGACCGACTTCGTGGTGGCCGTCGTGCCTGCTGCGCTGCCGGACCATGCCGGGCAGCTGCTGGTTGCGGCCGCCGGGGCCGGACCCGCCGCGGTCACGCTGAAAGCGAGCGTCGTCCGCGCCGTTGCCCGGATGGATGGGGGCGCAATTGCCCTGGATGCCACGACGACGAAAGCCCTCGAGAGGCTGCTCGACGATCCGGCGACGACCGCCGCGGCGCTTCCGATCGTCGCGAAGTGGGACAAGGCCGGTGTGCTGAGGACGAAGGCCGACGGCCACGCGCAGCGCATGCTGCGCGAGCTCGGTGACGCCACCGCGAGCGACGAGCGCCGTGCCGAGAGTGCGGGCAGCCTGCTTGCGGTTCCAGCCCGCCGCGCGCAGGCACTCTCGGTGATTGCCCCGATGTTGTCCGACCCCGCGGTGCCGGCGTCTCTCCAGGGCCGCCTGATCGGCGCGCTCGGCGAGGCCCCTGGCAGCGATGTCGATGCCGTACTCGTCGCGGCGCTGGCGCGCAGCAACTCGACGCTGCTGTTCGAGCAACTCTTGAAGCGTCCCGATTCCTCAGTGGCGTTGCTGACTGCGATGAAGGAGGGGAAAGTCACGCTGGCGGGCCTCGGACCTGCCAACGTCGCAAGGTTGCGCACACATCCGAACCGACAGGTGGCGCTGCAGGCCGCCGCGCTCCTCGACGCACTGTCGCCGGCCGCCAGGGCGAAGGGCGACATCGTCGCGGCGCTGCTGCCGGAGATCGAGAAGCCTGGCGATGGCGCGAAGGGCAAGACGCTGTTCACGGGAGCATGCTCGACTTGCCACAAGTTTGGCGACGTTGGAAAGAGCGCGGCCGGCCCACCGCTGGACGGCATGGGCGCGCACGGTCGTGCCGAGTTGCTGGCCCACATCATCGATCCCAACCGCGAAGTCGATCCCAGCTTCTGGCAGTGGAACGTCACCACGCGCAGGGGCGAGGCGCTCGTCGGCGTAATCGCGAGCGAAAACGCCGCGGGCCTCACGCTTCGCAGCGCGGCCGGCGACGTGGAGATCAAGAAGGAAGACATCGCGACGCGCGAGAATACACGTCGCTCGCTCATGCCCGAGGGACTCGAGGCGCTCGGCGCCGAGGTGCTGCGCGACATCCTCACGTTCCTCGTGGGCGATGACCAGAAGTTCCGCGTGGTCGATCTGCGTCAGGCCTACACGGCGGACAGCCGCCGCGGGTTCCGCCGGGAAGATGAGCGCGACGAGACGGTCACGCTGCACAAGTTCGGTGACGTGTCGGTGGCCGGTGTGCCGTTCTTCGTGATGGACCCCGCGAAGTCCGCAAACGGCGCGAATCTGATCGCGTTGAAGGGTGGGCCTGGCCTGGGTAACCTCTCGGACGATTTCCCGCAGCGCGTCGAAATCCCGACGGCAGTCACCGCGGCCAGCCTGCACTTCCTCGGGGGAGTCGGCGGGTGGGCCTGGCCGACGGGCGGCCCTGGGGGGAATGCGGCGCGCGGTACGCCCGCGATGAAGGTCGTCGTCTTTTTTGCCGACGGCACGAGCGAAGAGCACGTCCTGAAGAACGGCGAGCACTTCGCCGACACCTTCGTCCGGGCGGAAGTGCCGTTGAGCACGGACGCCGGCGACTTTACACGCCGCGGGCAATTGCGGTACTTCGCGTTGAATCTCGCGAAGAAGGGTGCGCTTTCGAAGATTGTGCTGGAAAGCTTCGACACCGATATCGTGCCCGCCACCGTGGCCATCACCGCCGGCGCGGAGCCGGTGCCGGGAAAGCCACGCTCGACTCCCGAGCCTCGCGCCCCTTTTCAGTGCTCGTGGGGCCCCACCCCCACTCGCTCTCGCTCGGCGGCTTCGCGCCTCGCTCGGGCCGCAGGCGCCTCCCAGCCCCGAGCCCCGAAACCCGAGCCTCCGGTTAGTCAGGCGCAGCCGGCGAGTGCCACGCCGAAGGAAGGTGGGACGCGGCGACGCTCCCCTGCCCGAAACGAAGCCGATCGTCTGGGCGGCCGGCAAGGCGAAGGTCCTCATCATCGGTGGCGGCATCTCCCACGATTTCGGGCGGTTCTTCGGCGGCGCCGACCGCGCCACCATCGAGGCCGCCGGATTCAGCGTGAACTACACCGAGGATCGTGACCAGGCCGCCGCGGAGATCGGTAACGCTGACGTCGCTGTAATCAGCGTCAATCGCCAGTTCTTCGATACTCCCGCCTATCGCAAGGCGCTCTTCGACTTCGCCGCGGCAGGGAAAGGTCTCGTCATGCTGCACCCCGGCACCTGGTACGGGTTCGCGCAATGGCCGGAGCTCAATGCGACCATCGTCGGCGGCGGGGCCCGCGGTCACGACCGCATCGCCAGGTTCTCGGTCAATGCCACGAAGCCGGATCATGCGGTGATGAAGGGCGTGCCGGCATCGTTCGAGGTCGAGGACGAGCTTTATTACGTGAACGCGGAAGCGGATAAGATTCCGCCGGGCACGGCATCAATCGAGGTGCTGGCCGAGACGTCGCCGAGCGTCCGGTTCAAGCAGCCGCACCCTGCCGTCTGGATCACCAGGCATCCCACAGCGCGCATCGTCGGGATCGCGCTGGGCCACGACGAGAGGGTCCATGATCATCAGGCGTTCAAGACTCTGCTGGCTAACGCGGTGACGTGGGTGGGCCGAGTAAAGTAGGCTCTTTTCCGGAGACGAGTTTCCTACGGACAAACTATGACCAGCACTACTGTGAGCCTCGAGGGCATCGCGCCCAACGCCAAGCGTCTGCTATGGGCCGGCTTTCTGGCCATTCTGGCCGCCGGCATCGGCTTCGGGATCCGGGGCGGCATCCTTGCCAACTGGGCCGCTGAATTCGGCTTCACTGGTGCGCAGCTCGGCGCCATCGGCGGCGCCGGTTTCACGGGCTTCTGCTTCGGCATCATCATCGGCGGCGTGGTCGTCGACAAGATCGGCTACGGCAAGCTGATCGTGGCGGCGTTCCTGTTCCATGTGCTCTCGGCCTTCATCACGTTTGCCGCGACCGGGGGCCAGGCCCAGGCCACCGCGTACATGTTTCTGTACATCGGCACATTCGTTTTCGCGCTGGCCAATGGCACGCTCGAAGCGGTGGCCAACCCGCTGGTCTCCACGCTGTTCCCCAACGACCGCACGCATTACTTGAACATTCTCCATGCGAGCTGGCCGGCCGGCCTGGTGCTCGGCGGCCTCGTGGGCTGGATTCTCGGGGACGGCATGCACGTGAACTGGAAGCTGCAGCTCGGACTCTTCCTCGTGCCGACCGCGCTCTACGGCATCGCGTTCTTCGGTCAGCGATTCCCGAAGTCCGAGGCGTCCGCCAAAGGCCTCACCATCGGGCAGATGCTGCAGGAAGTAGGCATCCTGGGCGCGCTCGTCGCTTGCCTCCTGGTGGGCCTCTTCTTCAAGGAGCAGCTCGGCGGGATCCTCGCGTTCTTCACGGCGAACGATTTCTTCACATCGGCTGCCTGGGGCTATCTTGCCTGGGCCGTCGCCCTGGGTCTGCTGCTGATCGTCGGCATCAAGACGAATTTCTCCATCGGATCGATGCTCCTCTTCGTGCTGTTCGTGACGCACGCGACTCGTGGGTGCGGTCGAGCTCGGCACGGACGGCTGGATTCAGAACATCACCGGCAACATCCTGACGCCGGCGCAGGGCAAGATCCTCTTCGTGTTCACGTCGCTGCTGATGTTCTCGCTGCGTTTCTGCGCGCACTGGATCGAAACGCACCTCAAGGTGTCGCCGATCGGCCTGCTGTTCATCTGCTCGGTGCTGGCCGCCATTGGCCTGCGATTGGTCAGCGGCATCGAGACCTTCGTCGGTGCGATGGTCGCGCTCGCCGTGTACGCTGTCGGCAAGACGTTTTTCTGGCCCACCATGCTGGCGGTCGTCGGAGACCGTTTCCCGCGCACCGGTGCGGTGGCGATGTCGATCATGGGCGGCATCGGCATGATGTCGGCCGGCCTCCTCGGCGGCCCGGGACTCGGCTACGCCAAGGACCGCTTCACCGCAGAGCACCTGATGGCAACCGCGCCCGCCGTCTACGAGCAGTACAAGGCGCCGGTGGCGAGCAAGTTCCTCTTCCTCGACGAAGCGACCGGGCTCGACGGAACGAAGCTCTCGGTCGCGCAGACGGCTACTGGAAGGACCGCCGAACAGCAGGTCGTCGCGCAGGCCAGCATCATCGGTGACCGTGAGACGCTCAAGGCGGATGCGTTCATCCCATCCGTGATGGCGGTGATCTACCTGCTGTTGTTCCTCTATTTCAAGGCCATTGGGGGGTACAGGCCGGTCCAGATCGACGGGAGCGTGGCAGCGACGAAACACTGATCTGCATCAGGATCGAGATCAGGAGAGTCAACAGGAGATCAGAAGATCAGGAGGATTTTAGGGTTTCCTGAAAACGATTCTCGTGATCTCCTAATCTCCTGTGAGTCACCCTCCTGATCTCGATCTCGTGAGGTTCTCAGCGAGGAACAGCCCGCTCTTGCCCGGACAGACCAGATCAGAATCTCCATCACCGTCGATATCAACCACGGGGATCTGCATACCGGCGCCGGTTCGGCCGCCGTAGTCGATCAGATGCCGAATCCATTCGAGGCTGCCAGTCTGGCCCTTCCGGTACTCATACCAGTAGACGCCTAGAGGCTCACGTTCTCCGGGGTCTGATCCGTTGTGGGCCATGAATCGCTTGCCGGTAATCAGGTCGGTCTGACCGTCGCCATTGAGATCGGCCAGCGTCGAGGCGTGGCCCTGAGACCAGGCGGCGTCGATCGTTCGTCGCGCCCACTGGCCGTTGGATAGCTGCTCGAACCAGAACACGCCGTAATCGTGTCCAGCCGCCGTGACCACATCGTTGCGACCGTCGCCGTTGACGTCGAGGACGTGCATCAGGCCAAGTTCGGCGATGAGCGGCGCATTCGCGGCCTTTGCCGCCTCACGCGGCGTCACCGGCGTATTGACCGACTCCCAGGCGGCGTGAAACGTCCAGCCGCCGGTCCGCGGATCGGCGGGAGCCTCCAACCAGCCGCGCGGCGTCAGGATGTCGGTCCGCTTGTCGCCGTTCACGTCACCGGCGCCGATGCCGTGCCCGTAACTCTTGTCGCTGACGACGCGCTTGAGCCATTTGTGGTCGACCACTTCGTACCACGCCTGGCCGGTCCCATTCTCCTGAGCGACTATCTCGCGCGCCCGCCCGTCGTTGTCCATGTCGGCGAGTACCGCGAATTCGATGTTGTACCCGGAATTGATCGTGGTCTCGGTCCACGGTCCACTTCGAGCCCCCGGGTTTCGGTACCAGGAAATCTTCTTGCTGAACCACGTGACCGTTGCGATATCGGGATAGCCGTCGCCATCGACATCGATCGGCAGATCGCTGAAGGCGTCGATGTAGTTGTTGGAGAAATAGAGCTCGCGAAAGCGGTGCTTTCGCCATCGCGGTGCTTCGTACCAGCTGTCGCCGGACAGGATGTCGAGCCGGCCGTCGCGATTGAAGTCGGCGACGGCCGCGGTCTCGCTCGCACCCAGATCGAGAGCGTGCATTTTGAACGGAATGTCGGGCGGGCGCGTCGCCGGCGACTGAAGCAGCGCGCACAAAAGAAGGAGATGCGAGAAGCGCATTTTTGAAGGCTACTTCGCTGGCGGCGGGGCCAGCACAAACGTCAGCAGGTTGGCGATATCGGCCTGCGTGTATCCGTTGAGCAAGTGCTCGGGCATCAGCGAGACGGTCGACGTCGCGCGGGTCGCGATCTTGTCCTTCGCCACCTGCACCGGCCGTTCGGGACTATCGCTCGTTCTGACGAAGACCGCGACAGCCGACTCGCGGACGGGAACGCCGGTCACGACCGAGCCATCTTTGAGCTGAAACATTTCGGACTGGTACTGCTCCGAGATGACTTTCGACGGCCACAGAATCGATTCGAGCAGATCCTTCTTCTTGAAGCGGCTCGCGATGGTCGTCAGGTCGGGCCCAACTTCCGTCCCCAGCTCACCAAAGCGGTGACAGATCGCGCATTGCTTCTCAAAGATCGGCCGCCCGGCTTCCGCCGAGCCGGGCGTCTCCTGCTTGTTCTGGTAGTCGAAAATCGCTTCGGGAGTGAGCACCGTCGCTGGTGCGGCCGGTGCCGGCGGCTGCTGGGCCGACATGATCGCCACGCACAAGCCGACACACGCTGTTGCCATGGCCGTCCGACTGCTGCGCATGCGATCGCCCTTTCGGGGGTCAGATCTTGTTTTTTGCACGTTCGTCCACTTTCTGTGACGTCGCCGAAAGCGGACACCGGTGCAAAAAACAAGATCTGACCCCCGTCGATTATGCTCCATGTTATTCGCGCTCCGTATGAGTTCGCTTCGTGGCTACATCGATCTCGTTCGACCGGCGAACGTCACTACCGCGTTGGCCGATGTGCTGGCCGGCTACGCACTCGCCGGCCTGCGGAACCCTCGTGCGCTTCCGTGGCTGCTGGCAGCCACGGCGTGTTTGTACGCCGGCGGGATCGTACTCAACGACTATTTCGATCGCGATCTCGATCGCGTTGAACGGCCGGAGCGACCCATCCCATCCGGCCGGGTGAGTGCCGGATCGGCGGCATGGTTGGGCTCGTTGCTCCTGACCGCCGGAGTCCTCCTCGCTGCGCAGGCCACGGGTGCGGCCATGATCGTCGCCACGGCGATCGCGGTTTCAGTTCTGCTGTATGACAGCTGGGGAAAGCGATTTTCGCTCGTCGCCCCGCTCAACATGGGACTCTGCCGCGCCCTCAACCTGCTGCTGGGAGCCGCGGCCGTCGAAGCCGCGCCGAGACAAGCGTGGCCGATCGCGCTGATCCCGCTCGCCTACATCGCGGCCGTCACCGCCCTGAGCCGGGGGGAGGTCCACGGCGGGCGCCGCCAGGTCGCCACCGTCGCTCTGGTATCCTTGGGTGCTGCTCTGGCCGGGCTCGCAATGCTGGTGTTTCGCTCGGTCGAACCGGCGATTCCCGCGCTGGTTCTGGCGCTTCTCGGCTGGCGAGTTCTGCCGCCGTTCGTTGCCGCGTGGCGCGTGTCCGAGCCGGGTCGGATCCGGACGGCAGTCAAGCGCGGGGTGCTGTCGCTGGTGCTCGTGAACGCGGTGATTGGTACCGTTTACGCGGGTCCTGTTTACGGAGCAGCCATTCTGGCAACCGCACTCGTTGCCGGCTGGCTGGCACGCCTGTTCCCGGTGACGTAGAAGGCTTGAATTTCTGACCTCGTGCAGCACAGGTAACCAGTTGACCGACTCGATCGAGCAACAGTTCAACGTCCCCTTCAGCTATCGGGTGTACTTCACCCGTGACGTCTTCTCACGGTCGAATCCGCTGCTTTCGGCTGCGGTCGCGCAGACGCTTCCCGGTCAGCCCGCTCGCGTCCTGTTCGTCGCGGACGATGGCGTGGCGCGTGCGCACATCAGTCTGAGCCACTCTATCGAGCAATACTGCGCAGCGCACGCCGGCGCGCTGGCGCTGGCCGGTCCCGTGCTGACGATTCCCGGCGGCGAACAGGCCAAGAACGATCCGAAGATCGCGGCGCGCGTGCTGGATGCCATCCAAGAAGCGTCACTGTGCCGACATTCGTATGTGATTGCCATCGGCGGCGGCGCGGTGCTCGACGTCGTGGGCTACGCGGCGGCGACGGTGCATCGCGGCATCCGTCTGATCCGGATGCCGACCACTGTCCTGGCGCAGGATGATTCCGGCGTCGGCGTGAAGAACGGCATAAACGCCTACGGACAGAAGAACTATCTGGGCACGTTCGCGCCTCCGTACGCGGTCATCAACGATTTCAGTTTTCTGACGACCCTGTCGGATCGCGATTGGCGTGGTGGCATCGCGGAAGCAGTGAAGGCCGCGTTGATCAGGGATCGTGAGTTCTTCGACGTCATCGAGCAGCGTGCCGCCGATCTCACGCGGCGTGACATGGCCGCCATGGAGCTCATCGTCCGCAGGTCGGCGGCGCTGCACCTGCAGCACATCGCCACGGCCGGCGATCCGTTCGAGATGGGATCGTCGCGTCCACTCGACTTCGGGCACTGGGCGGCGCACAAACTGGAGCGACTCTCCAGTTATCGGTTGCGGCACGGGCAGGCCGTGTCGATCGGCCTGGCTCTCGATACGACGTATTCGCGGCTCGCCGGTTTTCTCCCCGAAGCGGACTGGGAGCGGATCGTCCGCCTGCTGCAGACGCTCGAGCTCCCGGTGTTCACGCCGGATCTCGCCCGGCATCTGGATCAGGAAGAACATGCGGCGTGCGTGTTGCGCGGACTGGATGAGTTCCGCGAGCACCTCGGCGGCCAATTGACGGTCATGCTGCTCAGAGGGATCGGCGAGCCGTTCGACGCGCACGAAATCAATCGCGATCTCGTCGTGCGGAGCGTCGAGATCCTGAAGGGCCTGCAGGAGGCCCTCCCTCTTCCCGAGGAATCCCATGAACACCCGATTGCCGTTGAGCGCAAAGGAACTCGTTGACGAGTATTTCATCGAGAATCGGACGCGGCTGCTCGAAATCGCCGCGTTTCTCGACCGGCTCGAGCGGGTCGATCCCGGCTACGCCGCCGAGGACTTTCGCATGCAGGCGTTCAACGAGGCGCTCGCCCACCTCGGCCGGCCGCACGATCGGCTGGACCGGATTCAGATGCTGCTGAGCGATCCGACGACGGAGCCGCTCGGGGCCCTCGATCGCAAGAGCGCCATCGGCGCGTACAATCGGTGGAGCAACTCCGGCAAAGAGGCGCGGTCATGAAATACATCGATCATCACGCCCACATGGTGTCGCGGACGACCGATGACTACCAGCAGCTCGCGCTGACTGGATGCGTGGCCGTCACCGAGCCGGCGTTCTGGGCCGGATGGGATCGCAGCACCGCGGAAGGCATGGAGGACTACTTCCGCCAGCTCACCGAGTTCGAGCCGCAGCGCGCGGGTCAGTATCACATCCAGCACTACACCTGGATGGCGATGAACCCGAAGGAGTCGGACGACCGCGAACTGTCCGCGAGAGGTCCTGGCCCGCATCCCGAAATTTCTCGACCGTCCGACGGTCCTGGGCATCGGCGAGATCGGTCTGAATCGCATCACGCGGAACGAGATTGATACGTACACGGAACAGGTCGAGCTCGCCCTGAAGTACCGGCAGCTCATTCTGATTCATACGCCGCACCTGGAAGACAAGCTGAAAGGCACGAGAATCTCGGTCGACGTACTGGGCAATGTGCCGGGAATCGATCCGGGTCGGGTAATGGTGGATCACGCCGAGGAGCACACCGTCCAGATGATCCTGGACGGCGGATATTGGGCGGGGCTCACGCTGTACCCGCAAACCAAGGTCTCGGCGGCGCGCGCCGCTGACATCATCGAGAGATTTGGCGCGGAGCGTATGTGCGTCGCCGGCGCCTGCGACTGGGGTCCGAGCGATCCCATCGCCGTGCCGCGGTTCATCATGGAGATGCGGCGCCGGCGTCACCCGGATGAGTTGATCCACCGCGTCGTCTTCGAAAACCCCGTACGCTTTCTCAGCCAGTCACCGAAGTTTCGCATCCGGCCGGCAGCCGCGGCCGAACCGGTGCGCGAAACCGCCGCGCCGTCGGCTCGATGATCACGTGAGGCTGCCGAACCGGGACGACTTCCACCTCACGTACTGCACGAACATCCATCCCGCCAACGGGTGGGATGAGGTTCTCGCCAACCTCGAACACTACGCCCCGCAACTCAAAGCCCGGTTCTCGCCCTCGGCGCCGTTCGGTCTGGGTCTTCGCCTCTCCGCGCGGGAAGCGCGAGAGCTGCTGGAGGGAGACCGACTGCAATCGTTCCGCAGCTTTCTCGACGAGAACGGGCTGTACGTGGCGCTCATCAACGGATTCCCGCACGGTACCTTTCACGGCACCGTCGTCAAGGCCGAGGTGTACGCGCCTGACTGGCGCGATGGAGCGCGCGTTCGTTACACCGAGGATCTGATCCAGATTCTGCGCCGCTTGTTGCCGGACGGTGCTGAAGGCGGCATCTCGACGGCTCCGCTCTCTTACAAGGCGTGGATGGCAGTCGACGATCGGACGGCGTGGGATTCGGTCACGCGACACGTCGTCCGCATCGCCGAGACCCTGGTCCGCGTCAAGGAGGCCGATGGAAGAACGATCCACCTCGACATCGAGCCCGAACCCGATTGCTCGCTGCAAAACACCGACGAAACGCTGGCGTTCTTCACGCAGCGATTGCTGCCGGCCGGCGCGCCGCTCCTCGCTGCCTCGCTGGGGATCGGAGAAGACGAGGCCCGCGAGCGGCTTCTCGAACATATCCAGGTCTGCTTCGACTGCTGCCATTTCGCGGTCGAGTACCGAGGATGCGGCAGGCGCGATCGAACGTCTGCGGGCGGCTGGGATTCGGATCGGCCGAGTGCAACTGAGCTCGGCGTTGCGCGTGCATTTCCCCGCGAATGCCGCGGCGGCAGCCGAAACGGCCGCGCGGCTCGAGCCGTTTGCCGACGCCGTCTACCTGCACCAGGTGGTGGAGGACGGCAGCGGCGCGCTGCGCCGTTATCCGGATCTGTCCGACGCGCTGTCGAGGGCGAACGAAGCGGCCGCGAAAGAGTGGCGGATTCACTTCCACGTGCCGCTCTTCACGCCGAGCTACGATCGGTTCGAGTCGACGCAGGACTATGTGCGTGACGTGCTGGGCACGGTGCTGCGAACCGGCGCCACTCGCCATCTGGAAATCGAGACGTACACCTGGGACGTGCTGCCGGCCGGACTCAAACGCGATCTGCTCGAGTCCATTGCCCGGGAATACGAGTGGGTGCTGAGCGCGCTCCCCGGCAGCAGTTGAGCCGCAACGACGGTCGCGAACCATGCACAAGACGGTCGTCATCGATGTCGTCGGGCTGACGGAGGCTTTGCTGCCGTCGGCGCCGCGACTGAGTGAGTGGGCCAGCCGCGGGGCGCGCGCGCGGGTGCGTGCAGCTTTCCCGGCGGTGACGTGCACGGCGCAGTCCGACTACCTGACCGGACAGCGTCCGGCCACGCATGGGATCGTCGCCAACGGGTGGTATCAGCGCGACGAGTGCGAGGTCCGCTTCTGGCGTCAGTCGAACCGTCTGGTTCAGGCGCCGAAGATCTGGGAGACCGCCCGCGCGCAGGATCCTTCGTTCACCTGCGCGAACGTGTTCTGGTGGTTCAACATGTACTCCACGGTGGATTACAGCGTCACGCCGCGGCCGATGTATCCGGCGGATGGACGAAAGCTCCCCGACGTGTATACCGAACCGGCCACGCTGCGCCACGAGCTCCAGCAGCGGCTCGGTACGTTTCCTCTGTTCAATTTCTGGGGGCCGCGCGCGTCGATCGAGTCGAGCCGCTGGATCGCGGATGCCGCGAAGTACATCGAGCGCAAGTTTGCGCCGACGCTGACCTTCATCTACATCCCTCACCTCGATTACAACCTGCAGCGCGTCGGACCGGCTTCACCCGCAGCCGCCGAAGACATTCGGCAGGTGGACGAGATCTGTGCCGATTTGATCCATTTCTATGAGGAAGCCGACGCGCGCGTGATCGTGCTGTCCGAATACGGGATCCGCGACGTATCCCAACCCATCCACATCAACCGGGTACTCCGCGAGAATGGGCTGCTCAGTGTCCGCATCGAGCTCGGACGCGAGCTGCTCGACCCCGGCGCCAGCGGCGCGTTCGCCGTCGCCGATCACCAGGTCGCGCACGTCTACGTGAACGATCGCTCGAAGCTGCAGGCGGTCAGCGAGCTGTTGAAGAGCACCGCCGGTATCGAACAGGTGCTCGATGCCGACGGCAAGCGCGCGTTCGGCATCGATCACGCGCGCAGCGGCGATCTCGTGGCGATTGCCGCACCCAATGCCTGGTTCACCTACTACTACTGGGCAGAGGACGATCGCGCGCCGGACTTCGCGCGTACGGTCGATATCCATCGCAAGCCCGGGTATGACCCGGTCGAACTGTTCCTCGACCCGGCGCTCCGGCTGCCGGCCCTGACCGTGGCCTGGAAGCTGGCGTGGAAGCAGCTCGGTTTCCGCACGCTGCTCGACGTCATTCCAATCGACGCCACGCTGGTCAAGGGCTCGCACGGGCGCCGGCCGGCAGACGAGGACGATGATGCCCCGGTGTTCATCACGCGGTGTGCCGAGCTGATGCCGTCACGGACGATCGAGTCAGTCGATGTCCACGGGCTGATTTTGAGGCACCTGAGCGACTGAGAGCTGGGGTCACACCTGAGAGCTGGGGTCAGATCTTGTTTCTTGCACGAGTGTCCTCTTCCGGAGGCAGCTGCGATCGAGGAACAGTCGGGGCAATGTCATCCCCTGAGGACATCGCTGCAAGAAACAAGATCTGACCCCCTCCCTCCATTAACTCTCAATGATCTCGATGATGCTCAGAACTCGCTTGCGCGCCGGCCGAAGTAGCGGCAGGTTGGACAGCTTGATCAGCATGGCCACCATCTCGATGCTGGTGGCGAGGAGAGCCTTCGACCGGCGCTGCTGCGGCGACCGATCGTAGATCCAGAACAGCAGCAGACCCATCTGATAGAACCACAGGATCTTGGCGATATGCGGTGCCAGGTCCGATGGCACCCGGGTTCCCGTTTCGGCGAGCGCGCGCTCGAAGTGAGCGAGATCGAATTCCCGAATCTCGCGCGAGGGCTCGCCGAATGGCGACAACGGACTGGACGCATCGGCCGCGTGTGCCATCAGCGCACCGAGGAAGCGACGGTTCGGCTTGAAATACGTGAACTTTGCCTCGATGAGCGCCTGAATCCGGTCCGCCACTCGCCCGGCCTTCTGCGCCGCTTCGAGCTCGGTGGCCAGATCGTCCCTGGCCTGCTGATAGAACGCCAGGACGATGGCGTCCTTGGATTTGAAATAGTAGTAGGCGAGTCCGGTGGCGACACCGGCGCGCGCCGCAATCTCGCGCATCGTGGCTTCGGCGAAGCCGCGCTCGCGAAACAGCTCGAGCGCGGCGTCCAGGATTTTCTGTCGCGTATCTTTTGTCGTCATCGTTCCTCGGAGATCGGGAGACGGCGGAGATCAGGAGTATCGAGACAGGAGGCCAGGAGTTCAGGAGAAGCCTTTTTCAGATAAGAAACTCCTGACCTCTTGTAGGATTCCTCCTGATCTCGATCTGATCTCGATCGGCCCTCCTGATCTGCGGTGCGTCCCACTACGCAGCTCAGAGCACCGCGGTACCGTGAGACGCGCGCGAAGAAGCTCCGGGCCGTGGGCAGCAGCAACGGATCGGCGAGCCGATAGGACCAGTCGCGATACTCCACCAGCGCCCAGAGCACCATCAGCCACGCCGTGTCACCCGACCAGACTTCACCGGTGTCGGCGACGACGACGAGCTCGTCCTGGTCGGGAGCCTTCGGCCGGCACTCGACGGGAATCAACTGTCGTTGCCGGCCGATCCAGTCGCGCACGGCCAGACACAGCCCGCAGCGCGAGTCGTAGTAAACGACGAGCGCGTTCATTCGACCTGCGCCCGTGGCGTCATGAAACCCGTTGGCGGTAGCGGAGGTACGCCGGAAACCCGGTCCAGCGCGCGGCGGCGGAACCGGCTGAAGACATACAGGTTGAAGAAGTGCATGAGACCGAGGACGAAGAGCACGGTGCCGATCTTGTCGCTGAGGAGCTCGATGGCCGCGCGCGGGGTGTGGAGGTCGTAATTGGTGCGCAGCGTCATCACGATCCACCCGATGTTGATGAGGTAAAAGCCGACGACGAGGAGATGATTGATGGAGTCGGCGAACACTTCATCGCCGTGGAACGCCTCGACGAGAAAGGCGCGGCCGTTCTTGTGCAGCGTTCGGGCTACCCAGATCGTGACCGCAATCGAAATCACGAGATAGACGGCATACGTGGAGAGAACGTATAGGGACGCGATCTCCTGTAGGGACATGGACGCGGTCTCCTGTGTGAACACGGTCGTATTTGAACGTGTTCAAGTACAGCTTGCCCGAGCCCGCGCCGCCTGTCAACGGTTATTTTGAACGCGTTCAAATAGCAGCTTAATCAAAGAGCCGCCAGGACCTCCTTGTACAGATACTTCGTGCCCTCGACACCGTCCCACGGTCCTGCCTCGTATTCGAGGGCGAACGTTCCCTCGAAGCCGGCGTCCATCATGATCTTCACTGACCGGCGCACGTCGTTGTCCTTCCACCGATCCCAGTACTTGGCGTGCACGTTGGTGTGGGCGTACGGCGCCAGCGCCTTCAGCCCGTTGTACATCATGTATTCGTGCTCCCAGTTGCAGAAGTCGGGCGACGCTTCGCAGAAGGGATGGTTGACTTCGTCGAGGATGATGCGAATGTTGATCGGATTGGCCGTAAGGCCCCAGTGGTTCTCCAACGTGACTTTCACGCCGGCTTTGCCGCCGTGATCGGCGAGCTCCTTGAGCGACTCGACGCAGTTGCGGATATACGACGCGAGCTCGTCGGCCTTCGGATAGTCGGTGGTGACCACGGCAACCGGAGCAATGCGCGGGCCGCCGCTGTTCACACGCATCGATTTCGCACCGATCACCTTGCCCGCGTCCAGCCATTTCTTGGCGACGGCAATTCCCGCTTTCCGCCGTTCCGCGTCCATGTCGGCCAGGTCGCGCGGCGCATTATTTGAGATGTGCTGGCACTTCGTCCCGGTCGCCACCATCTTGGCGGCCAGCGTGTCGAGCCACCGCCGTCCAGACGCGCTCGCCGGATCGAATTCCCGGCCGCGTCCCGTTGGTCCGGCCGCCACATACATCGTGTCGTCGGTCACGTCACCGAACAGTCCGGAGAACAGATCCATGTGGGTCACGCCGGGATACGTGTCCTTCGTGAACTGCGGCATCTCGAGCATGGTCAGCTCGCCGTACTTCTTTTTCATCTCGTCGCTCTGCGGACTGGCCGGGGCGGTGGCGCTGCGCTTGAAAATCTGCCGCAGCGGCCAGGTATTCGACGCCAGGCGCGCCAGCTTTTCTTTCTCGTTCAGACGGCGCGGCGCCGGCCGCTGCGCGATCGCCGGTTCTGCGGCGGTTCCGACCAGCGTGGCCGCCCCCAGTCCCAACCCGGCTGACTTGATGAATCCACGCCGGCTGACGTCGTTCTGCTCATCCATGTCTCATCCTCCCGAATGTCAAGCGCGAGATGCCGAGAGCAATGCCCGGCAGCAGAAGCGCGCCCAGGAACGCCACCAGAAACGAATCCAACCGCATCGAGAACGCCCCGAACGCGGCATAGCCGAGGGCGATGCCCAGATTTGAGATCGCCGTCAAGGCGGCAAAGCGCGCGAACCGTGCGCGCACGATGCCGGCGAACACGACGCTGGCCTCGGCCAGCACCGGCACCGGACGGCACAACACGAGCGCGAGGTCGCCATACCGGCGCATCAGGGACTCGGCCCGCGCCAGGTTTTCCGGACCGACGATCCAGCGCGCCGTTGCCGCCGCGCGCACGCCGGTTCCGTACCCGATCAGGCAACCTGCCATCATCCCGCCCCACACCACAGCGGTGCCCTCGGCCAGGCCGAGGATGACCCCGGCGCCGGTCGCCACGATGCTGGATGGTACGGGAAGGAAGACGTCGAGCGCGAGCAGCGTGAAAATGCCGCCGGCGGCCACGGAGCGGGATATGCCGCTGCGGGTGATCTGTTCCGCCAGCGCGTTGAACTGCGCTTCAAAAAGAAAGAACGGAAGGAGGACGAGGCCGATCAGCAGCCCCCAGAGCAGCGCCCATCGCATGTGAGGAATGACGGAGGCGCTGGCGTTCAGTACCTGGGCAGCGTCGGATCGATCCGATCGATCCAGGCGAGAATCCCTCCTTTGAGATTCCGGGACGCGATGCCGCGTTCCTGCAGCTGGCGAACGGCTTTGGCGCTGCGCACGCCCGAGCGGCAGTGCACGATGATCTCCGGCGCGCCGGCGCCCGTCGGCAGCTCGGTCACGCGCGCGGGCAGCTGGCCGAGCGGAATCAACGTCGACCCCGGAATTCGGCAGATCTGGAATTCGTGCGGCTCGCGAACGTCGAGCAGATAGAGCGGTCGGCCGGACGTCTGGATGTCCTTCAGCTGCTCGACGCTGACCTCGAGATCCGCCGGCAGGGCGCCGCTCGCCGCGGCAACGGCCGCGGGCTGCGTGATGCCGCAGAACTGGTCGTAGTCGATCAGCTCACGGACGGTCGGATGATCGCCGCAGACCGGACAGGCTGGATCGCGCCGCAGTTTCAGCTCGCGGAAACGCATGTTCCAGGCGTCGTACAGAAGCAGGCGGCCGATGAGCGTCGAGCCGCCGCCGAGGAGCAGCTTGATGGATTCGGTCGCCTGAATCGTTCCGATGACTCCGGGTAACACGCCGAGCACACCACCTTCGGCGCAGCTCGGCACCAGGCCCGGCGGTGGCGGTTCGGGATACAGGCAGCGGTAGCACGGCCCGTTCTTCGTCGCAAACACCGACGCCTGACCCTCGAACCGGAAGATGCTGCCGTACGCGTTCGGCTTCCCGAGCAACACGCAGGCGTCGTTGACGAGATACCGCGTCGCAAAATTGTCGGTGCCGTCGAGGATGACGTCGAAGTCGCGGAAAAGCGCGAGCGCGTTCTTGGACGTCAGCGCCGCCTCGTGCGTCTCGATTCGGACTTCGGGATTGAGCGCCGATAACCGATCGCGAGCCGACTGCAGCTTCGATCGCCCGACATCGGGCGTGCCGTGCAGGATCTGCCGTTGCAGATTGCTGGCGTCGACGGCATCGAAATCGATGATGCCGATCGTGCCGACGCCGGCAGCCGCCAGGTACAACGCCGCAGGCGATCCAAGTCCGCCGGCACCGACACACAGCACGCGGCCCGCTTTCAGCCGCCGCTGTCCGTCGATCCCCACCTCCGGCAAGATCAGATGCCGGCTGTATCGCTCGACTTCCGCGTTCGACAGCTCCGGCGTGGCCGCCGCTTCGGTCACCGGCGCACCGCCGGCTACCGACGGCACGATGCTGATGACGTCGCCCGACTTGAGTGCCGTGGCCTCCCGATCCAGGTAGCGGATATCGTCGTCATTCACGTAGACGTTCACGAAGTGCCGCAGCTTCCCGTCGTCGGCATAGAGATGTCGGCGCAGCTCGGCGTACCGAGACGTCAACGCGGAAAGGATCTCGCCAACGGTCCCTCCTTCGAGCTCCACAGCGTCCTGTTGTCCCGTGTAAGGACGGAGCGGAGTGGGAATCAGGACCCGATATGCCATTTCAATTCTCCTTCGTCGAACCCAGAGCGATCATCCCGCAGATGCCAGACTGTGATGTCGCCGGGCCTGCCGTCGCGGACCGAGATGATTACGTAACTGAAATTCGGCCACGCGTGCTCTAGATCATACGCTGAAGGGCGGGCGGCCTCGTTGGGGTGCGAGTGATAGAAGCCGGCAAGCGTGCCGCCGCGCTCTCGTGCCCGCGCTTCTGCCTGGCGGTAGCCGTCAGGGCCAATGCGAAACCGCCGCGCCGCGCCGCCGCCGGTGGTATTCCGCAGCGGCAACGCCTCGACGATGGTGCCGTTCAGTTCGACGAGCGCGCCGCAGCATTCGTAGGGGAAATCCGCGGCGCCATGCTGGCGAATGGATTCCAGCGCCTGCTCGCTGAGCGTGGTGGTTCGCGCGGCCGTTGCGCGCACCTCGGTACTCATTGTCTTCAGCTCCGTTCCCAGAAACTTTCTGTCAAGTAGCGCGTGCCGCTGTCAGGAAAGATCGTGACAATCACGGCTTCGCGTACGCGCGCGGCGACGTCCAGAGCCGCGGCGAGCGCGGCGCCGCTCGATGCCCCGACGAGCAGGCCTTCTTCCGACGCGAGCCGCCGCGTCAGCGAGTGTGCACGTTCGGTGGCTACACGAATGTCCTCGTCGGCCAGCACCGGATCGTAGATCCCTGGCACGATCGCCGATTCCATGTGCTTCAGTCCTTCGATGGCATGCAACGGTGAATCCGGCTGCACCGAAATGAGCCTGATGTCCGCGCGATGTTCGCGCAGGCGTCGTCCGGTGCCGACGAAGGTGCCGCTCGTGCCCAGCCCTGCCACGAAGTGCGTGATCAAGCCGCCGGTCTGCTCGAGGATTTCCGGCCCGGTAGTGTCGTAGTGCGCGCGCCAATTGGCGTCGTTGTTGTACTGATCGGCGTAGAAGTATCGATCGGGCTCGAGCTGGTGCAGCCTGCGCGCTTCACGGATCGCGCCGTCGCTGCCTTCCATGGCATCGGTCAACACCAACTCGGCACCGTACACCAGCAGGATGCGCAGCCGCTCCGGCGTGACGTTCTCGGGCACGCACAACTTCAGGCGATATCCGTGCGCCGCCGCAATCATCGCGTATGCGATCCCCGTGTTGCCGGACGTGGCATCGAGGATGGTCGAACCCGGGTGCAGCAGGCCACGCTCCTCGGCATCCTCCAGGATCGCGCGGGCGGCGCGATCTTTCACCGAGCCGCCGGGGTTCTGGAACTCCGCCTTCGCGTAGATCTCGACGCCCGGACGATCGGGCACGATGCGCCCCAGGCGCAGCAGTGGCGTTCGTCCAATCGTGGACAACAGAGAAGCCGGTGGGACGAGAGCTCGGGTCGTCATTTGAGCTACGCGCTGCATTCCCCTTCCTGCACCGAGGGATCGAAAGCCGTGTCTTCAGCCAGATCGATGAAATCTTCGGGAGCCGCCTCTTCCGGCGAGAGACGGTCGAGACCGGCCAGTGCCGTCTTCACCGTCGCAACCTCGACGCGCTGGAAGAACCCAAGCGCCGACTCCCCTTCCGTGTGCTGGTCGCGATAGAGCTGTACGAGTCGCTCGAGAGCGGCGTCGCACCGCCGGGCCGGGATGGTGACCGCATGGCGGCCGAACGTAGTTCCCGCTGCCGTGGTACCGCCACCAACCATGACGAAGTAGTGAGGGGCCGGCCGGCCGCCCACCTTGCGCAGACTTCCCTGGAAGCCAATGCCCGCAACGTGATGCTGTCCGCATCCGTTGGGACAGCCGCTGATCTTGATGTTCAGCCCCGGGACATCGCGAACCAGATCCTGTCGATCGTTGAGCTGTTCCGCCAACAGACGTCCCAGGCCGCGCGATTGCGTCACCGCGAGCTTGCACGATTCGGCGCCGGGACAACTCGTGACGTCGGCGAACGTGCCGGCGCCCGGCCGGGCAAGTCCCGCTGCCAGCAAACTGCGATACAGCTCGGCCACGTCGGTGGTTCTGACCCACCGGATCACCAGGTTCTGGTCGTGCGTCACCCTGACGCTCCCGTCGCCGAATACGCTGGACAACTCGCCGATAAGACGCAGTTGCGCCGACGTCAGGTCCCCAAGCAGAGTCGTGATCACGACGGTCGCCCATCCGTCCAGTCTCTGCGCCCTGACGTTGCTGACCGACCATCGACTGAACTCGTTGGCGTCAACGGACAGTCGCGGCTCGACCAGCGGCGTGATGCCCGGTCCGATCACGGCCGTCGAGACGGCGCGTGCGGCGATCGAAACCGGCAGCGGCGCTTCACGGTCGTGCGGCCACGGAACCTCTTCAACCGGAGGATGCTCGTCGTCGAACGGCAATGTCGCGCCACCCTCGGCGCGGAACGCCAGGAGCTCGCGATCGAATTCGGCCTTGAACCCTTCCCAGCCGAGCGACTTGACCAGGAATTTCAGGCGGTTGCGCTGCTTGTGCTTGTAGTCGCCGAGGCGATGGAACACGCGCACGATCGCTTCGGCAACGTCGAGCATTTCCCCGACGGGCAGGAACTCGTAGAGCACGTGACCGGCGCGGGGCATCGTCGCCGTCCCTCCAGCGACGGTCACCGTGAAGCCGCGCTGTAACTCGCCGTCCACCTGTCGCACCCGCGCCTGCCAGCCGATGTCGTTGATGGCGAGCGCGATGTGATCGTCAGGGCATCCCTCGAACGCAATCTTGAATTTGCGCGGCAGCTTCGCGCTCAACGGATGGCGCAGGAGATAGCGCGTGAGCGCCTCGGCGTACGGCGTCACGTCGAACGCCTCGTCCGCGGCCACGCCGGCGTACGGGCAGGCGGTGATGTTCCTCACCGAATTGCCGCAGGCTTCGCGTGTCGTCAGCCCCGCATCGGCGAGCAGCCGCATCGCCGGCTCGACATCGTGGAGCTTGAGAAAGTGCAGCTGCACGTTCTGGCGAGTGGTGATGTGTCCGAATCCGCGAGAGTATCGCTCGGCGACGTCGGCCAGCGCCTCGAGCTGCGACTGCGACAGGATTCCCTGTGGAATTTTGATGCGGAGCATTTGCGCGTCCGCATTCTGCCGCTGACCATATGTGCCGCGCACGAGACGGAACGCCCGCCATTCATCAGGCGTGATCTCGCCGCTCTCGAATTTCGCCAGCATCGAGACGAACTCGTCGATGTCCGCCTCGTCTGCAAACGACAACCGCGCGCGGCCGAACGTCTCCCTATCTTGACCGGTGTGCATAACTCACCTTTCGCTCGGCTGAGCCGGGCGCCGCAAACTTGGGCAGCAGCGCCGCCCGAATACCGACGACATCGCCGATGACGACGGTCCCGGGCAGGGTGGTCTCTTCGAAATCCACACCGCGTCGCAACTCACCGAGCGTGAGCGTCCAGACGTCCGACGCGGATGTCGACGCCCCCAGCAGCACCGCAGCCGGCGTGAGCGGGTTCCATCCGCGGTCGATGAGGAGCGACGCGATCTTCTCGACGCTCGCCAATCCCATCATCACGACCACGGTGATGCTGTTCGGTTCGAGCGAATCCAGTGCAGCGCGGTAAGCCGATTCCGCATGTCCGGAGACGACCAGGAACCCCGCCGACATCGATCGGTGCGTGACCGGGATGCCCGCGAGCTCGGCAGCCGCCACCGCGGAACTGATGCCCGGCACGATCTCGAACGCAATACCGGCGTTCGCGAGCGCGAGCGCCTCTTCCCCGCCACGGCCAAATACGAACGGGTCGCCGCCCTTGAGGCGAACGACACGTTGCCCGCGGCGGGCGGCTCGAACCATCAGCTTGTTGATGAACTCCTGAGAGACCGAATGGCGCCCTGCCCTTTTTCCAACGTAAACACGACGAGCCGTCGGTGCGAGGTCGAGCACCGCGGGATCGATCAGCGCGTCGTAAAGCACGAGATCCGCTTCGGCCAGACGTCGTTCGGCCCGGCGTGTCAGCAAATCCGGATCGCCGGGGCCCGCGCCAACGAGCGCTACCGTCCCCGGAGCGAGCGGACCATCGTTCGTGCGTAGACTCATCGTTCTCCCAACCGGGGGGCTTCGCCCCGCCGGACCCCCCATCGCCGTCGCTCGCGGGGCCCCCTAGCCCCGCTCCGGCGGGCGCGCCGTGCGCGCCTAGTCTGTGGTGCGGCTCGCCGAAAGAGCGTCGAAATTCGCGTTCCGCGGAGGCAACTGAGCGGCGGACCGCTTCTCGTACAGCTTTTCCAGCGCCTCAAGCAACAGCGGGCGTCGCTGCTCCATCGGAATGCCCTCCGCCAGCCACTGCCGTCGCGCGTCTCGCGCGGTTTCCATCCACGTGTCCAAATCGTCGGGCAGTACGGCTTCAAGCGCTTCGCGCATTAGGCCCACCAGCGCCGGCGCCTCGCCATCCGTCGACAGGGCGATCGTTACACCTGCCCGTCGCAGCACCGCGCCCAGGTACGCGGAGGCGTTTTCGAGGTCGTCGACGGCGTTCACGAACAGGTTCCGCTCGTGCGCCGCGGCAGCAACGGCCCGGTTCACGTCGGGAGGCGCCGCGGCCACGACGTACCACGCACCGTCAAGATCCTCCGCGCGGAACGGTCGGCGAACGACTTCGACCGGCGCGCTGGCAATCGCCTCGACAACCTCGGGCGCAATCACGGTCACCGACGCCTCGGCGTCGATGAGCGAGCGAAGCTTGCTGGCGGCGACGGGTCCGCCACCGACGACCACCACGCGTCGGCCCGCAAGCTTGAGAAACACTGGAAAGACAGCCATAAAAACGTCCTGAAAAAGCGAAAGCCCGGAGGGCCGTTTGGCCTGCCGGGCTTTGGTTTCTTGCTGCTGATCGTTTCTACGCTGTCAGCATCGTTTACGGAGCAAGACCTCGGCCGCGACGGCCACCCGGGCTGCCGGGCAACAACAGACGCAGGTCAGGCGCATGCTCACATAGGCAGACTACCGAGTGCTGCGGGGTCCTGTCAAGTTCCGGAAGGGGGACAGTCCCCTTTTTGCGAAAACGGACACTTCCGCAAAAAGGGGACTGTCCCGTATCCAACGCTCCCTATGGCGTCGAAGTCGAGGACGCCCGGAAGGCATCCAGCTCGACTTTCCTGCGAACGTCGGGCGTATCCGCCACGAGCATTCCCAGGCTCGACGCTGTTCCACCCTCGGACTGCGGGTAGGCGTCCTCACCGTGCAGGCTGATGTCCAGACCGCTGTTCTCGTCGTCGACCGTCGCACGCAGCGGAATCGCCAGCGAAATGAGCTTCAACAATGCGAAGCTGACCCCGCCGCTGTAGACGATCGCCGCGGCGATGGCCGTACCCTGAATCAGAAGCTGACCGGGGTTGCCGAACAGCAACCCGTCGGCGACGCCGTTGAGCGCTTTGTCCGCGAACACACCCGTCAGCAGCGCGCCAACCGTGCCGCCGACGCCGTGCGCGGCAACCACGTCGAGCGAATCATCGAGCGACGTTTTCGCGCGCCACACCAGCATGAAGTAGCTCGGGACCGCGGCAATTCCGCCGAGCGCGATCGCGCTCATCGGGCTGATGAAGCCTGCCGCCGGCGTCACCGCCACGAGGCCGACCACGATCGCTGTCGCGGCGCCCACTGCCGTCGGCCGGCCCGACCGCAGGCCGTCCAGGAACGTCCACACCACCAACGTCGCTGCCGGCGCGAGCATCGTCGTCACGAACGCCAGGCCGGCGATGTTGTTGGCCGCGAGCGCGCTGCCGGCGTTGAAACCAAACCAGCCGAACCACAGCAGCCCGGCGCCAAGAAGCGTAAACGGTACGTTGTGCGGAATGAGCTGCGGGGATGGATACTCCTGACGCTTGCCGACGACCAGAGCCGCGACCAGCGCGGCGATCGCCGCGTTCACGTGAACGACGGTGCCGCCGGCGAAGTCCAGCGCGCCGAGTTTGGCCAACCATCCGCCGCCCCAGACCCAGTGGCAGATCGGGCTGTAGACGAACAGCGCCCACAGCGAGATGAATGCCACGTAGGCGGAGAATCTCATGCGCTCGACGATGGCGCCGGAAATCAGGGCAGCGGTGATGATGGCAAAGGTGCCCTGAAAAGCCATGAACAGGACGTGCGGGATGGTTCCCTGCGGTTCGATCGACACTCCGCGCAGGAACACGCGCGACAGATCACCGATGATATTGTTGCCGGGCGCGAACGCGAGCGAGTAACCGGCGACGGCCCACAGCATGCCGACGAATCCGAGCGAAATGACGCTCATCATCATCGTGTTCAGGGCGTTTTTCGACCGCACCAGCCCGCCATAGAAAAATGCCAGCGCGGGAGTCATCAGGAGCACCAGCGCCGTTGCGATCAGCATCCACGCCGTGTCCGCCTGATTGATCGCGGGAGGCGCAGTCTGGGCGCTCGCGACGGACGGCATCACCAACAATACCAACGCTCCAAGAACCACCCTGCATCTGGTATTCATGTCCATGAACTCCTGATATGTGTCAGAACAATTAACTTGCGTCCCGTTCGCCAGTTCGGATGTTGTAGCTGTGCTCCACCGGAAGCACGAACACGCGGCCATCCCCGATTTCGCCGGTTCGTGCGGCGGCGATGATGGCTTTAATCACTTCTTCCGCGACGTCATCGTGCACCACGACTTCGATTGAGACTTTCGGCAAGAGCGTGACGTCGTACTCCTTTCCCCGATAGATCGCGGTATGACCCTTCTGCCGTCCATGTCCACGGACTTCTGTAACCGTCATGCCGCCCAGATTCAGCTTCTCCAGCGCGGCGCGTACGTCGTCCACCTTGTTCGGTCGGACGATGCTCTTAACGAGTTTCATCAGGTGCCTCCAGAACGCGTGCGAGACCCTCGGTCAGCAACATCAGTTCGGTCTCGACGAGCTTCCGGCCTGACTTTGTGACGTGCAGTACATCGATTGCCTTCCTTCCTTCGGTGCCGATCAGCGCCAGGTCGAGATCGCAGCCGTGCTCCGAGAGCACACGGCTGATTCGGTACAAGAGTCCGGGACCGTCATCCGCCACGATCTCGAGCACCGAGTACTTTCGCGAGTGGTCGTTGTCGAAATGAATCCGCGGCGGCTCGGGAAGCCGGCGGCGGTAGAGCACGCTGCCGACACGGCCGCGCAACAACGTCGGCACGTCGATCCATCCCGCGACGACGCGATCCAGCATCCGGCAGATCTCCGTCGTCGCGCCGGGGTTCTGGCGGAGGAACGATTGGGCGTCGGAGAACTCGAACACATCGAGCACGAGTCCCTCGGGCGTGGTCATCGCCTGGCCGCGATGGATATCCATGCCGAAGTACGACAGCACGCCGGCGACGTTGGAGAACAGGAACGGCTTGTCCAGCGTGACGATGGTCAGCTCCCAGACGTCGTCATGGTTTTCGAGAACGGTGTGCACCTCATCGCGGTGGATTCCGCGCGCCAGCCGAACGTGGCGGTAGATCGACGCCAGGCCGAACAGCGCGAGATATCGCCGCGGCAGTCCGCCGAGGAACTGCGTCAGTTCAGCTTCCGAGATGTCGTCGGGCCGTCCGGCGATGACGACGGCAAGGCCGGCGGGGTCGCTCTGCACCAACTCGTCGCCATAGCCGAGCGTGAGGTGGTTGTACGTGTCCACGTACAGCCGCCACAGGAGCTCCTCTTTCCACGATGTGAGCGTCGTCGAGCTGACGGCCTCCACGTCGACGAGCGTCATGAGGCACAGCATCTTGAGCAGCTCTTCCGTCCCCACGAAGTGGGCGAAGCGCTCGAGGATCTGTGGATCGTCGAGATCGCGACGGAAGGCGACGTTGGACATCTCGAGGTGATTGCGGACCAGGAACTCGACCATGTGTCGAGCGTCTTCCGGCAGATCGAAACGATCGAGCACGGAGACCGCGAGTCGCGCGCTCTCTTGTGCGTGATTGGTGTCCTGCACCTTGCCGATGTCGTGCAGGATCAGCGCGAGGGTGAGGAGCTCCGGCGATCGGATCTCTCGGAGGATCGTGCCGAACCGCTTTCTCGACGCGCCGGGCGGGTTCCAAAGCCCCTCGAGGCCACGTATCGTCAGCAGCGTGTGCTCGTCGACGGTGTACCGGTGGTAGAAATCGCGGATGACGCGGCCATGAATTCCGCCGAACTCCGGCAGAATCCGATTGAGCAGCCCGCAATCGTGCATCTCGGAGAGGCGCACGTACAGTCCCGGGCGCGGATAGAAGAGGTTTCGCAGCTGTTGGCGCTCGGCTTCGGTACCAGCGAAGTCTTCCGCCCGATACCGGTCGACGTTCTGCTCGATGCAATCGAGCGCCTGCTCCGAGACGGCGCAGCCGTGCGCGAGCGCGAGGCGGAAAATCTCGAGCCAGAGCGACGGTTTCGTGGCTGCGGCGTCGACGTCGAGGAACCGTATTCCGTCGTGGGCGATCTCGAACTGCCGGCCGACCAGCCTTTGCACGGCGGGAGCTGCCGACGGTTTCACGGCGCGCTGTGAGCGGGACAGCGCTCGCGCCGTTGACCGGGCGTGACGGAAGTACATCCCCATCAACGTCTCGACGCGACGGTGGGCATCGTCGCCGGCACAGCTCAGAGCGTCGGCGACGCGCTCCTGAAGCTCGTGGGTCAACACATTGGCGTCGCGGCCCGCTTCGACGTGCAGCAGCGCGCGGACGCGCAGCAGGAACTCCTCCGCTTCCTGCAGCGTGTCAGCCGCGCGCGGGCTCTCGCCTTCGAACGCCTCCGGATGCAGCGCGCGGAGATAGCGCGAGACGGCGATGTCGCGAAGGCCGCCAGGGGCGCTCTTGATGTCCGGTTCCAGCTGATAGAGCGTGTGATTGAACTGTGCGTGGCGCTGATCGATCAGCTCGAGCAACGACTCGACCATGCCCTGGCGCTCGCCACCCGGAGCGCCGTGGTTCGGACGGACGCGGTCGAAGAGCGCGACGTCTCCGGCAATCGGTCGTGCGTCGAGCAGAGCCATCAGGAACTCGGGATTCTCCAGATCCGGATTGTCATGGTCGAAGTCACGAAGCTCTCGCACCTGGTGACCGACGACGAGCTGCAGGTCCCAGAGCGGCTGCAGCACGGCGTTGACGAATCGTTCCTCTCCCCGCGTCAGTTCGTTCTCGAACACGATCAGCAGATCGACGTCCGAGTGCAGGCACAGCGTTCGGCGCCCGTATCCGCCGAGTGCGCAGACCGTCAGTGCCTGGCTTGTGTGGTTGCGCGCGGCTTCCACAAGCTGCCGTACGAGGGCATCCATCTGCGCGGCGTAGGCCGCCTGAGCCGCGCGCCCGCCGCGCCCCTGCCGCGCTTCCGCGATGAAATCGCGGCGCGCGGCAGCCAGCATTCCAGACAGCTGTCCGCGCGAGAGTGCCGGTGTCGGACTCCCGAGCTCGCGAGCTCCCGCCCCCCCGGGCTCCGGAGCGAGCTTGTCGCCTGAGGCCGCACGAACAGCTCTTGCGTCAGTAGGTAACACTGAGCCCAATTACACCGACAGGTTTGACGCGATCGCTGCGGTTCAACAGTCGGAGGTTGTCACCGAGCCACAGGAAGTCGACGCCGCCGTGCACTTCCCAGGATGTCTTCGACGGCATGAATGCCAGCGGCACGCTGGCGATGAAGCCGGTATCGAAGTAGCCGAACGCGTTGCTGCCCGTCGGCCCCTCGTAGTAGTCCTTGGCGCTCAATCCGAGCTTGACGGGAATCGCCAGGCTCAGCGGATAGCGGCCTGTGTCGGTCAGCTTGACGACGGGGCGGACGCCGAGCTCCAGATACGTGCCTTCGTTGGCGCCGCCGTCGGCCTGTCCTTTCAGCTCGAAGGCGAGGATGGCCTTGGGTGACAGCGGGAACGGACTTGCGCTGTCGTCGTAAGCGAGGACCGCCGCCAGCTCGTGGACTGAATTGAAGGCGTCGTTCGGGCTGGTGTAGGAGGTGAACAACGCTCCTGGCTTCCAGTTCCCGAAGGCGAACGTCACCGCGCCGTAGTAGTCGGCCTCGTACCACGGGCTGCCCTTGCCGCTGTTGCCGCTCGGTCCGGAGTGGAGGCTGTTCCAGAATCCGCCGTTGACGGTCACGCTCTTGAGCGCGCCGGTTCCGTGGTAGGCGAGCACGCCGACATCGACGAACGGCGGCGCGATGACGCCGCGGTCTTCCTGATAGATGCCGCGGAACATGTAAGCGCTCGCGAAATCGAATCCGGCCGCGGTCGTCACCCGCTTGGGGGACGGCTCTTCGGCGGGAGGCTGCGGCGCCGCCGGTGGCGCCGGCGAGAGAGCGGCCGCCGTTGTCACGGCCTGAGCCGTCGCCGCCGGGTCCTGCTGCTGCGCCCCTATCGTCACCAGTCCTCCGCTGAGAAACACTCCGGCCATCACCAAGACACCCGCGATCCTGCGCATAAGTTGCTCCCTGCCTTCGAACGCTGCGCGGCACACGCGACATGCCGCGCAGGGGCGTCGATCGACCGATCGATCGGCGCCTGTTATGACCGCCCGGGCAGGGGCACGAGACACGGGCCACGTGCTATCGTGCTGATCGCTGCGCAGGCCGGTTCTACCGAATTGACTGCCAGCACCTGGGGCGCTTTTCCGCTGCCGTCGCCAAACGCGTGGAGAAGTAGCCCCAGCCTTTTCCGACGAGCAATTCGAACGCCACGCCTGCCTCCCTATTGCACTGGTGCGGTTCAAGCAAAAACAGGCGGGAAAGCGCGCAATCCGCGAGTTCGGGATATTCGGGGGCGAACCCTATTCCTACTTTTTTGTATCGTAGATAAATCAATCAAACAGATGTGTCTGATTTGATGATTCAGCCCGCCGCGACTGGGGAGCTGGTGAGCTGAGGAAGTGGGGCGTGGACCCGCCGTTGAGGATGGACGCACCGGTTACGGCGGGCCGCTCTCTCTTGGGCGGTGCGCCGGATCCGTAGGCCCGTTCGTTCGAGCGGGCGCGGGATGCACACACGAAAAAATCTGGACGCGGGTGGCAGGAAGCTGGACTCGCTCCTACATTTTTGTCGGATTATCGGCGAGGCGACAAACGTGTGGGCTTACTGAACCGGCGCCGGCAGGCTCGACTCACCCATCAAGAACGTGTCGACCGCGCGCGCGACGCTGCGGCCGTCGGCGATCGCCCAAACAATCAGCGATTGACCCCGCTGCATGTCGCCGGCGGTGAAGATGCCCGGCTGGCTGGTCATCCAGTTCTCGTCGCGCCACACGTTGCCGCGATCGGTGACGCGGACGCCAAGCTCGGACAACAGGCTGCCACGGCGGGGACCGACGAATCCCATCGCCAGCAGCACGAGATCGACGGGAAGCTCGAACTGGCTCCCGGCAACGGGCTGGAAGCTCATGCTCCCCTGATCGCGAACCATTTCCACTTCGACCGCTTGCAGCGCGCGCACGCGCCCGCTCCCGTCGTCGACGAAGCGTTCGGTCGACACCGAGAACACTCGTTCGCCGCCCTCTTCGTGCGCGGCCGACGTCCTGAACACGCGCGGCCACTGCGGCCACGGGTTGTCGTTCGGACGGGACTCGGGCGGACGCGGCAAGAGCTCGAACTGGTGCACGCTGATCGCGCCCTGCCTGTGCACCGTCCCCAGGCAGTCGGCACCGGTATCGCCGCCGCCGATGATCACCACGCGCTTGCCCGCCGCCGTGATGAGCTGATCGTCGGGCACCGCGTCCCCTTCACAGCGACGGTTCTGCTGCGTCAGGTAATCGACCGCGAAGTGAATGCCGGCCAGGTCGCGACCGGGCACTCCGAGATCGCGGGGAGCCTCCGCGCCGCAGCACAGCACGACCGCCTCGAACGCCTGTCGCAGTGAGGAGGCCGTGACGTCATCGCCAATGTTGACGCCGGTGCGGAAGACGACGCCCTCTTGCTCGAGAAGCGACAGTCGTCTGTCGAGCACGCGCTTCTCGAGTTTGAACTCTGGAATCCCGTAACGCAGGAGTCCTCCCGGCCGCGGGGCGCGTTCGAAGACCGTGACCGCATGTCCGACCCGATTGAGCTGATCGGCGGCGGCCAGACCGGCCGGGCCGGATCCGACGATGGCCACGCTCCGCCCGGTGCGCACGACCGGAGGCCGGGGCTGAATCCAGCCTTCGGTGAAGGCCCGCTCGACGATCGACAGCTCGATGTTCTTGATCGTCACCGCTTCGTCGTGGATGCCGAGCACGCACGATCCTTCGCAAGGCGCCGGACACAGTCGTCCCGTGAAATCGGGAAAGTTATTCGTGGCGTGCAGGCGATCGCTGGCGGCGCGCCAGCGCTGCCGATACACGAGGTCGTTCCAGTCCGGGATCTGGTTTCCGAGCGGGCAACCCTGGTGACAGAACGGGATGCCGCAATCCATGCAGCGCGCGCCCTGATCGCGGACTTCCGCCTCCGCGGCGGGCAGGTACACTTCGTTCCAGTCGAGCAGGCGCAGGGGGATCGGCCGCTCCCGTGGTTTCGTCCGCTTGATGTCGATGAAACCGGTGACGTTACCCATGCGACGCTCCGACCAGTTCTGCAAACGCCGGCTCGCGATTCTCGGACCGCGCCTTGGCCTCGGCGACGAGAACACGCCTGTAGTCGCGCGGGATGATCTTCACGAAGCGCGCGCTCTCGTCCAGCCAATCCGCGAGCAGGCGGACCGCACGGCCGCTGTTCGTGTAGCGCACGTGACGGCGAAGCAGCGCGCGGACGGTCTCGATGTCCTCCGGCGTGCTCAGCGCTTCGAGGTCGACCATCTCCTGGTTGCACCGCTTGCGGAAGGTGCCGTCGACGTCGAGCACGTAGGCAATGCCACCGCTCATCCCGGCCGCGAAGTTCCGGCCGGTGCGACCGATCACGACGACCCGGCCGGCGGTCATGTATTCGCATCCGTGATCGCCGACCCCCTCGACCACGGCTGACGCGCCGCTGTTGCGGACCGCAAACCGCTCCCCGGCAACGCCGCGAACGTAGGCTTCGCCACTGGTTGCGCCATAGAGCGCCACGTTGCCGATGATCACGTTCTCGTGCGAGGCGAACGTCGACTTCCGCGGCGGATAGACGATCAGCTTTCCGCCCGAGAGACCCTTGCCCCAGAAGTCGTTGGCGTCGCCTTCGAGCGTGAGGGTCGCGCCGCGCGGGAGGAACGCGCCGAAACTCTGACCGGCCGACCCGGTGAAGTGCACACGGATGGTGTCGTCGGGCAGTCCCTCGCCACCGTAGCGGCGGGTGATCTCAGACCCGAGCAGCGTCCCAACGGTGCGATTGACGTTCCGGATCGGCATGTCGAACGCCACGGGTTCGCGACCCTCGAGCGCCGCCGCCGCCCGTCCGATGATCTCGACGTCGAGCGCCCGATCGAGTCCGTGATCCTGCGCCCGCACCTGATAGCGGGCCACGCCCTCTTCAACCTCCGTGTATTGCAGGATGCGCGACAGGTCGACCCCCTTGGCCTTCCAGTGCTCCAGTGCCTCCCGCATCTCGAGACGATCGGCGCGTCCGATCATCTCGGACATGGTCCTGAAGCCGAGCTGCGCCATCAGCTCGCGGACGTCCTCGGCGACGAAACGGAAATAGTTTTCGACGAACTCCGGCTTGCCGGTGAACTTCTTGCGCAGCTCGGGATCCTGGGTGGCCACGCCGACCGGGCACGTGTTCAGGTGACACACGCGCATCATGATGCAGCCCGAAACGACGAGAGCGGCCGTCGCGAAGCCGAACTCCTCGGCGCCGAGCAGCGCCGCAACGACGACATCGCGCCCTGTTTTCAGCTGCCCGTCCACCTGCACGACGATGCGGTCGCGGAGGCGGTTGAGCATGAGCACCTGCTGTGTTTCGGCAAGCCCCAGCTCCCAGGGAATTCCGCTGTGTTTGATGGCCGTGAGCGGCGATGCGCCCGTGCCGCCGTCATGGCCGGAGATCAGCACGACGTCCGCGTGAGCCTTCGAAACGCCGGCGGCCACCGTGCCGACGCCCACTTCGGCCACGAGCTTGACGTGAATGCGCGCGGCAGGATTCGCGTTCTTCAAGTCGTAGACCAGCTGCGCGAGATCCTCGATCGAGTAGATGTCGTGATGCGGCGGCGGCGAAATCAACGTGACGCCGGGCGTCGAATGGCGGACCTTGGCGATCCACGGGTAGACCTTGTGGCCGGGCAGCTGTCCGCCTTCACCCGGCTTGGCGCCTTGCGCCATCTTGATCTGCAGGTCGTCGGCGTTGACCAGGTACTCGCTCGTGACGCCGAACCGTGCCGACGCGACCTGCTTGATCGCGCTTCGTCGTGAATCGCCGTTGGCATCGCGACGATAGCGCGCGGGATCCTCGCCACCTTCGCCCGTGTTCGACTTACCGCCCAGCCGGTTCATCGCAATCGCGATCGTTTCGTGCGCCTCCTGGCTGATCGAGCCGTAGGACATCGCGCCGGTGGCGAAGCGCCTGAGGATGGCCTCGGCCGGCTCGACTTCCGCCAGCGGAATGGCGCGCGAATCCTGCCTGAAGTCGAGCAGCCCGCGCAGCGTGCCCAGTTGCCGGCTCTGATCGTTGACGAGCGTCGTGTAGTCCTTGTAGATGGAGTATTGGCCGCTGCGGGTCGCGTGCTGCAGCTTGTGAACCGTCTCCGGGTTGAACAAGTGCATTTCGCCGTCACGACGCCAGCGGTATTCGCCGCCGGTCTCGAGCTCGGCGGGCCCGGCGGCGGCGCGTGAGGGGAACGCCAGCTGATGGCGCTCGCGCACTTCCCGCGCGATGACATGGATGTCGGCGCCGCCGATTCGTGACGCCGTCCAGGTGAAGTAGCGATCGACGAAGCGATGATCGAGGCCGATAGCCTCGAAAATCTGCGCGCCGCAATAGCTCTGCAGCGTCGAGATGCCCATCTTGGACATCACCTTGAGGATGCCCTTGTTGAGCGCCTTGATGTAGTTGATGACCGCCCGCTCGTGCGTCAAACCCTCGATGACGCGCTGCTGGATCATGTCGTCGAGCGTCTCGAACGCGAGGTAGGGGTTGACCGCGCCCGCACCGTAGCCAATGAGCAGCGCCACGTGATGCACCTCGCGCGCATCGCCCGATTCCAGGATGAGCGCGCACCGCGTGCGCATGCCCTCGCGCACCAGGTGGTGGTGAACGCCGGCCGTGGCGAGCAGGCTGGGAATGGGCGCGAGATCCTCGCTGACGCCGCGGTCCGAGAGAATCAGGATCGTGTGACCGGCGGTGACCGCTTCGCTGGCCTGCACGCGCAGCTTGTCCATCGCCCGCTCCAGGCCGGCGCCGCCTTCCTTCGGCGGATAGAGCATCGGAAGCGTGATCGACGTGAAGCCGGTACCGGTGCCATCGATGTGGCGCAGCTTCGCCAGCTGGTCGTTGTCGATGATGGGATAGGTAATCGCGATCTGCCGGCACGATTCCGGCTCGGCCAGCAGCAGATTTCGTTCCGGGCCAACCGTCGATTCCATCGAGGTCACGAGCGCCTCGCGGATCGCGTCGAGCGGCGGATTCGTGACCTGCGCGAACAGTTGCTTGAAGTAGTCGTAGAGCAGCCTGGGCTTGTCGGACAGCACCGCGAGCGGCGTGTCCGTGCCCATCGAGCCGATCGGCTCCTCGCCGTTCCGCGCCATCGGGTTCAGCAGGAGCATGACGTCTTCCTGCGTATACCCGAAGACGTGCTGACGGCGCAGGACCGTTTCGTGATCCGGGACGGGCAGGTAAGGGGCCGCCGGCACGTCCTCGATCCGAATCAGGTGCTGGCGCACCCAGTCGCCGTAAGGCTGCTCGCGCGCCAGCTGATCCTTTACCTCGTCATCGGAGATGATGCGCCCCTGTACGGTATCGACCAGGAAAATCTTCCCGGGGTGCAGACGCTCCTTGATCACCACGCGCTCGGCCGGAATGTCGAGCACGCCAACCTCGGAGGCCAGGATCACCAGATCGTCGGTGGTCACGTAGTAGCGCGACGGCCGTAGCCCGTTGCGATCGAGCACCGCGCCGATGACCGACCCGTCGGTGAAGGCGATCGACGCCGGTCCGTCCCACGGCTCCATCAGCGACGAGTGGTACTCGTAGAACGCCCGCCGTTCCGGGCTGAGGGTGTCGTTGTTCTGCCACGGCTCGGGGATCATCATGAGGATCGCGTGCGGCAGCGATCGCCCCGACATCACGAGCAGCTCGAGCACGTTGTCGAAAATCGCGCTGTCGCTGCCGCCCTCGCGGACGATCGGCAGCACTTTCTTCAAATCGTCGCCGAGCGCGCTCGACTCGAGCAGCGCTTCGCGCGCCTTCATCCAGTTGATATTGCCGCGCAGCGTATTGATCTCACCGTTGTGCGCCACGTAGCGGTACGGATGGGCGAGCGGCCAGGACGGGAACGTATTGGTGCTGAACCGCTGGTGGACGAGTGCGAGCGCCGAATCCACGGCGCGGTCGGTCAGATCCGGGAACATGCTCTCGAGCTGACTGGCGGTGAGCATCCCCTTGTAGATGAGGGTGCGAGCCGACAGGCTGACGACGTAGAACGACTGTCGGTCCTCGACGCTCAGTGCGTCCACCGCGTGCTCGACCCGCTTGCGGATGACGTAGAGCTTTCGTTCGAACGCGACATCCGCGTCGAAGGCGCCGCTCGCGCTCGCGAAGCCGGCGCCCCGTCCGATGAAAATCTGCTGAAACGCCGGCTGCACCGACACTGCGCTGGCGCCGAGCGCGCTGTTGTCGGTTGGCACCTCGCGCCAGCCGAGCACGCGCTGCCCCTCTTCCACGGCGATCCGCTCGAACAGCCCTTTGATCCGTCCGCGTCGTTCGGCGTCGCGGGGCAGGAAGATCAGACCCGCACCGTAGCTGCGAAGCGGAGGCAGTTCGAAACCGAGCCGCTCGGCTTCGCCGCGGAAAAATCGATCCGGCATCTGAAGGAGGATGCCGGCGCCGTCGCCGGTATTCGCCTCGCAGCCACAGGCGCCGCGGTGCTGGAGATTGATGAGCACCTGCATCGCCTGGCGGACGATCGCGTGCGACCGCCGCCCTTTGACATGCGCAACGAAGCCGACGCCGCAAGCATCGTGTTCGTTTGCCGGATCGTAGAGACCGCCGTCGGAGTAATGCACACGTTCTTATGAACCAATTAGCGGCAGAAGCGAAGCAGCATTTACTCATTTCGTCCATGCGTCCGGCTTCTAGAACCGTTATGTGGAAAACTGATGCCACGAACGCCAATCGCTCATCCGTTGACGGTCATGTCGCGTCACCGGATCGCCGGTCCTCTTGACAGCCACCCGCCGCCTGCGTGATAAGGGTCAGACTTCTTCGATGTCTGCCTTGCTCCACCGCTGTCGTCCCGGCGCCGCGCCGACCGTGCCCAGCACGTGTCGATGCGCCTGTAGCACGCCGGACACGGCGCGGTGAGAGTCCAGCTCGGTCTTCCCTTTTCTCGCTTCCTCTCCCGCGCTGTAACCGGCTGTTGTTGACAACACCACCGTGGCGCTTTTGACACGCCCGCCTTGAAAGGCGGGCCTACGGGAATCCATGAGGAAACTATTCCTACTCTTGCTGCTCGCAGCCCCGCTGACCCTCCATGGCCAGACGACGCTGCTCAACGCTTCCTACGATCCAACGCGCGAGCTCTATCAGGAGTTCAACGCCGCGTTCGCGCGATTCTGGAAGGCGAAAACCGGCCAGACCGTCACGATCAGGCAGTCGCACGGCGGATCCGGCGCTCAGGCCCGCGCCGTCATCGACGGCTTGCCGGCGGACGTAGTCACCCTGGCGCTCGCCTACGACGTCGATGCGATCGCGCAGGCAGGGCTGATCTCGGCCGGATGGCAAAAGCGGCTGCCGCAAAACAGCTCCCCTTACACGTCGACGATCGTCTTCCTGGTGCGCAAGGGCAACCCGAAGAACATCAAGGACTGGAGCGATCTCGCCAGACAGGGAATCGCCGTGATCACACCCAATCCGAAGACATCGGGTGGTGCGCGGTGGAACTACCTGGCCGTGTGGGGATATGCGCTCAAGCAGCCTGGCGGTGATGAAGCGAAGGCCCGTGATTTTGTGACCAGGGTCTACCGCAACGTGCCGGTGCTCGACTCGGGTGCCCGCGGAGCGACCGTGACGTTCGTGCAACGAGGCATCGGCGACGTCCTGCTGGCGTGGGAAAATGAGGCACGACTGGCGCAAGCCGAGGCAAGGAGCCCGGTCGAAATCGTCGTTCCCTCGATGAGCATCCTTGCCGAACCACCGGTCGCCGTCGTCGACGGCGTCGCCTCGAGAAAGGGATCGCAGGCGCTGGCGGAGGCCTACCTGTCCTACCTGTATTCCCCGGAAGGACAGGAGATTGCGGCGAAGCATCACTACCGGCCGGCCGACGCGAAGATCGCGGCCAAATACGCCGCGGCGTTTCCCAAGCTCAATCTCTTCACGATCGAGCAGCTCTTCGGCGGATGGCAGCAGGCGCAGAAGAAACACTTCGGTGACGGCGGTATATTCGACCAGATTTACAGGCCGGGCTCACACTGATGGCCGTTGCGCGAGCGAAGCGGGTCGTGCCGGGGTTCGCCCCGACGTTGGCTTACACCGTGGGGTATCTCTCTCTGCTGGTCCTGGTTCCGCTGTTCGCGCTGCCCGCCAAGACTTCGACGCTCGACTGGTCCTCGTTCTGGAACATCGTCACCGATCCCCGCGTCGTCGCTTCGTATCGTCTCAGCCTGACGACCTCGCTCATGGCCGCGGCTTTCAACGCGGTTTTCGGACTGCTCACGGCGTGGGTGCTGGTGCGCTACAGCTTTCCGGGACGGCGGATACTCGACGCGCTGATCGATCTGCCGTTCGCCCTGCCGACCGCAGTTGCCGGCATCACCCTCACGACGCTGTATGCACCCAACGGCTGGCTGGGCAAACCGCTCGATGCCTACGGAATCAAGATAGCGTTCACGCCGCTCGGCATCACCGTGGCCCTGATGTTCATCGGACTGCCGTTCGTCGTGCGAACGCTCCAGCCAGTCATCGAAGACCTCGACATCGAGCTCGAAGAGGCGGCGGCCAGCCTGGGAGCCGAACGGGGTCAGGTCATCCTGCGGGTCATCCTTCCGTATCTGGTTCCGGCGTGGCTCACGGGATTTGCGCTGGCGTTTGCGCGTGGCGTGGGCGAATACGGATCGGTCGTCTTCATCTCGGGCAACATGCCCATGCGTACTGAGATTTCCCCACTGCTCATCGTCACCAAGCTCGAGCAGTACGACTACGCGGGCGCGACGGCAATTGCGGTGGTGATGCTGACGATTTCCTTCGTGCTGCTCCTGGCCATCAACGCCTTGCAGGGCTGGACGAGCCGCCGGCTCGCGGGCTGAACGATGCTGTCATGTTGCTGGTAACGACGTCCCGAGTTCGGCAGTCCGGCGCACGCCGCGTCACCGAACCACCCTTCGTACGGGGCGGCCTGATTGCGATCGTGGTCGCATTCCTGGGTCTCTTCCTCCTGGTTCCTCTCGCCGCCGTCTTTGTCGAAGGATTGGCCCGCGGCGTCGAGGCCTACTCCGCAGCCATCCTGGAGCCGGACGCCCTCGCCGCGCTCAGGCTCACCCTGCTCGCGGCGGCGATCGCGGTGCCGTTGAATGTCGTGTTCGGCATCTGCGCCGGGTGGGCGATCGGAAAGTTCCAATTTCGCGGCAAGCAGTTCCTGCTGACCCTGATCGACCTGCCGTTTGCCGTATCGCCGGTGATCGCAGGCATGGTCTTCGTGCTGCTCTTCGGGCGTCAGGGATTCTTCGGACCATCGATCGCGCAGAGCAGCTTTCCCATCGTCTTCGCCGTACCGGGCATTGTCCTGGCGACGATGTTCGTGACCGTGCCATTCGTCGCCCGCGAGATCATTCCGGTGATGGAGGCTCTCGGCACGGAAGAGGAAGAAGCGGCACGCGTGCTGGGAGCGAGCGGACTGCAGACTTTCTTTCGCGTCACTCTGCCCAATATCAAGTGGGGCCTGTTGTACGGGATCATCCTGTGCAATGCCCGCGCGATGGGAGAGTTCGGTGCCGTATCTGTCGTGTCCGGGCACATCAGGGGGCTGACCAACACACTCCCACTGCACGTGGAGATTCTTTACAACGAGTACAACTTCCAGGGGGCGTTCGCCGTGGCCTCGGTACTCACCGCACTTGCGCTCGTCACGCTCGTCCTGAAGGCGATCGTCGGCGGACGCGTGCGCCACACATCCAGCCCGATAGCCGAAGCGCCAATGGTGCCCCATGGGCATTGAAGTCAGGAACGTCTCGAAGACGTTCGGCCCGATCACCGTCGTCAACGACGTGAGCTTCAAGGTCGGCGGGGGCGAGCTCTTCGCGCTGCTCGGCCCATCCGGGTGCGGCAAGACGACGCTGTTGCGAATCATCGCCGGACTGGAAGTGCCGGACTCCGGTTCTGTTCTTCTCGAAGGTGAAGACGCGACCGGTTGGAACGCGCGCGATCGAGCAGTGGGATTCGTGTTCCAGCACTACGCGCTCTTCCGGCACATGACCGTGTTCGAGAATGTGGCATTTGGTCTGCGCGTGCGCCCGCGCAACCGCAGACCGTCGGAGGAGAGCATCTCGCGCACCGTTCACGAGCTGTTGACGCTGGTGCAGCTGGATTACCTGGCCGACCGTTATCCGTCGCAACTTTCAGGCGGACAGCGCCAGCGCGTGGCCCTCGCGCGTGCTCTGGCGGTGCAGCCGAAGGTCCTCCTGCTCGACGAACCCTTCGGCGCGCTCGATGCGAGCGTCCGTCGCGAGCTCCGACGCTGGCTGCGTCAGCTCCACGAGGAGATCCGCCTGACCAGCGTCTTCGTGACCCACGATCAGGAGGAAGCCTTCGAGCTGGCGGACCGCGTCGTGATCATGAATCACGGGAAGGTCGAACAGGAGGGCGCGTCACATGAAGTGCTCGAGGATCCGGCCACGCCGTTCGTGATGGGATTCCTCGGCGACGTCAACCGGTTCCACGGTCGTGTTCAGGCCGGCAAGGGGCTCTTCGGACCTCTGACGATCGATCATCCGTCCGGCGTCGAGCACGATGACGGCGTTGCGCGACCCGCTTCCGCGTATGCCCGGCCCCACGAGCTCACCCTTGGGCGCACCGAGAGCGGCGGCGGCCTGTGGGCCACCGTCCAACACGTCAACATAGCCGGCGCACTCGTCAAGCTGGAACTGAAGACCAAGGACGGCGACCAACCCATGCGGCTCGAGCTACCTCGCGAGGAGCACCAGCGCCTGGACGTGCAGCCCGGCGAGCGCGTCTACGTGACGCCGCGCAAGCTTCGGGTGTTCGTGGGGGAAGACTAGTCACGTGCGACGTGCGACGTGCGACGTGCGACGTGCGACGTGCGACGTGCGACTGTGTGTCGACGTGCTATGTGCTATGTGCTATGTGCGTTGTGTAACGTGCGGCTTGTCAGGTGCTAGGTTCTTTCCATGCTCGGTTAGAACCGCGGCCATCGCACTTGTCACGTTTTGGCACGTAGCACGTAGCACGTCGCACGTAGCACGTAGCACGTAGCACGTGCACGTTAGTTCAACTGCTTCGCCAGCTGATGCAGAAACAACCCGACGTCGGTGACGACGCCGATTGTCTGCGACGAGCCGCGATCGGCGAGCTTGGTGACAACCGCTGGGTTGATGTCGACGCACACAACCGGAATCCAGGCCGGCAACATGTTCCCCACGCCAATCCCGTGCAGCATCGTTGAGAGCATGACGACCATGCCTGCCGTCGTGAGCGCGTCGGCATAGCGGTCCTGGGCCTCGACGATGTTCGTCAGCGTATCGACGATCGGTCCGTCGTCTCGAATGCTTCCGGCGAGGACGAAGTTCACGCCGGCGCGGACGCACTCGACCATGACGCCGCCACCGAGGACGCCCGTTTCCACGGCGGGGCGAATGCCCCCTGCGCGGTTGATGGCGTTGATTGCCCTCATGTGATGGCGATGGCCGCCGTGTACAGGAACCCCCGTCTGCTGGTCGACGCCGAGCGACGTGCCGAACAACGCGAGCTCGGCATCGTGGACCGCGAGCGCATTGCCGGCGAGCACGGTGTCGACCCAGCCCCCCCGGATCAGCTCGATGAAGTAATCCGTCCCGCCGGTGTGAACGACCACCGGGCCAGCGACGAAGACGATTGGCCGGCCGCGCGCCCGGGTCTCGCGCATCAGCGCCGCGATCTTGCCGACGCTGATCTCTACCCGCCGCTCCGACGAGATCTCGTTCGACATGAACACGAAATCGGTGCGGTCGCGCTCCCGGAACTCGGGCGACACACGCAGGCCCTGCACGCCGCAGATCACGCGATCGCCAGTGCGAATCTCGCGCAGCTTGCGACAGACCGCACGGCTGTTGTCGAGCACGATCACGGCGTCCATGCGTTGATGCTCAACTTCCGTCCAACGCCCTTCGACGCGAACCTCGGTGCGCATGTTCGTTGTCGAATAGAAATCGTCGGGCACACAGCCATCGCGATCGGCAACCCTGACGAGGGCGTCGTGCTCCTCGACGGGGGTGCAGCCAAACGGCATGAGGTCTTCGACCAGACGCTGCAGCGACGGTTCGCTCGGTGCCGAGACCTTGAGGGTGAGGCGGGAGAAGTCGTCGTTGGTGCGCCCGATTTGAAAGTCCATCACTTCGAACGCGCCGCCACGCTCGATGACGATGTCGAAGATCGTGTTGAGAATCTTCGAATCGATGAGGTGGCCGCGCGCGCCGACGACGGCGGAGTGTTGATGAGCGTCTGGCATCTAAAGTGACTCGTTTCGGGGCTCGGGAACTCGGGAACTCGGGAGCTCGGGAGCTCGGGGCTCGGGAGCTCGGGGGCTCGGGACTCAGGGCTCGGGAGCGCGGGCTCGGAAGCTCCGCGTTCGAGAACCCGTCATTTGACGGAGAATTATAAGCTTGTGAGCGAAGACCCCCACAAGCCGCTGCGCGACGACGTGCGCCTGCTCGGCGGCTTGCTCGGCGAAACATTGCGGCGGCAGGAGGGCGTGCCTCTCTTCGAACGGGTGGAGCGCGTGCGCGCACTCGCGAAGCGATCCCGGCACGGCGCGAGCGGAGAAGATCACTTCGAGACGCTCGCGAGCGAACTGCAAGCGATGCCCACCGAATCCGCTGTGCCGATCGCGCGCAGCTTCGCGCACTTCCTCAACCTTGCCAACATCGCGGAACAGCACCATCGGCTGCGGCGGCGACGCGCCTACCAGCGCGATCCGCACGGCCGGCCGCAGCAGGGGTCCATCGAGGAGACGTTCCCGCGGCTCATTGCCGGCGGCGTTCCGCCCGAGGCCCTGCATGCGGCGGTGCAAGAACTACGCATCGAGCTGGTCATCACGGCGCATCCGACCGAGATCATGCGCCGCACCCTGCAACACAAGTATTCGCGAATCGCCGCCGCTCTCGCCGATCTCGATCGTCCTGACCTGACGTCGTTCGAGCGCGAAGCGCTCGTCGAGACAATCCGGCGCGAGATCACCGCCGCGTGGGAGACCGAAGAGGTTCGCCGCGAACGGCCGACGCCGCTCGACGAAGTGCGATCGGCGCTGGCCGTATTCGAGGAGACACTGTGGGACGCGGTGCCGCAGTACTGCCGATCGCTCGAGCGTACGCTGCGGGAGACGACCGGGCACGAGCTGCCGCTCGAGGTTGCACCAATCCGGTTCGGTTCGTGGATCGGCGGCGATCGGGACGGCAATCCGTCGGTCACTCCCGAAGTGACGAGGCGAGCCTGCCTGATGTCGCGCTGGACGGCGCTGTCCCTGTACGCGAAAGAGATCGAAGCACTCCGCTTCGAGCTGTCGATGAGCGATGCCACGCCGGAACTGCGGGCGCGGGCCGCCAACACCTACGAGCCCTATCGCACGGTGTTGCGTGGACTGCAGCAAAGGCTCGAATTCACGCTTCGCCACGTCGAAGATCTGCTGGAAGCCGATACACGGCATCCGACCGCAGCGTCGACGCGAGTGTCGCTGCTCGAAACCGCCGAAGAGTTCGCCGAGCCTTTGCGGCTCTGTTATCGCTCGCTCGTCACGACTGGCAACAAGCTCATTGCCGATGGACGGCTCGCCGACGTGCTCCGCCGCGTGGCCGCGTATGGGCTGACGTTGGTGCGGCTCGACATTCGCCAGGAGGCACAACGTCACTCCGAAGCGATTGACGCCATCACCCGCCACCTCGGCCTCGGTGCGTACGAGGGATGGACGGAAGAGCGGCGCATCGATTTCCTTTTGAATGTCTTGACGCACGATCAGCGCCTGCTCACCGCCGCCCTGCCTGGCGGTCCGGCGAGCGCGCGCGTGACGGAGGTGCTCGACACCTTCCGGATGCTCGCGGCCACCAATCCCGAATCGCTCGGTGCGTATGTGATCACGAAAGCCGGACGCGCCTCCGACGTGCTCGCCGTCGAATTGCTGCAGCGCGAAGCGGGCGTCAATCCGCCGCTGCGGGTAGTGCCACTGTTCGAAACCGCGCGTGACCTTCGCGCCGCGGCCGATGTGATGACCGGCCTGCTCTCGATCCCCTGGTACCGCGATCGCGTGATTCGGATCTGGGGGCGGCAGGAAGTCATGGTCGGCTACTCCGATTCAGCCAAGGAAATCGGCCGGCTGGCCGCAGCCTGGGAGCTCTACAAGGCTCAGGAATCAATCGTGGCCGCCTGCGGAGAGCACGGCGTCCCGATTACGCTGTTCCACGGCCGGGGTGGCAGCGTCGGACGAGGCGGCGGCCCCACGCACCTGGCGATTCGATCCCAGCCGCCCGGGTTCCGTCGACGGCACGTTGCGCGTCACCGAACAGGGGGAAATGATCCAGGCCAAGTTCGGCCTGCCAGGCATCGCGCTCCGGACCTTGGAGGTCTACACCACGGCCACGCTCGAGGCGACGCTCGCTCCCTCCGCGCAGGTCAAGCCGCTGTGGCGCGCAACGATGGAGCGGCTCTCGGCCTCGGCGCGCGCCGCATTTCACCGGACCGTCTACGAGGATCCGAGGTTCATCCCCTACTTCGGGCGGGCGACACCGGAAGCCGAGCTCGACGCCATGCACATCGGCAGTCGTCCGGCGCGGCGGACGGGTTCGAGCGAGCTGCAGACACTCCGCGCCATCCCCTGGCAGTTTGCCTGGACTCAGACGCGGCTGCTCCTACCTTCGTGGCTCGGCGTGGAGGAGCTCGCCGGCTCGACCCTGAGCGAGGAGGACCGCGCCGTGTGCCGTGAGATGTATCGCGACTGGCCGTTCTTCCGGTCGACGGTCGATCTCATCGCCATGGGCCTCGCCAAGGCGGATGCCGGTATTGCCGCGCACTACGATCGCCACCTCGTGCCGCCCGAATACCGCGACCTCGGCGAGACCCTCCGGGCGCGGCTGCAGGCCGCCATCCAGGCCGTGCTGCAGATCACCGGGCACTCGGGCCTGCTCGACGACAATCCGGTGCTGCGCCGCTCCATCGACGTCCGCAATCCCTACGTCGACCCGATCAACCTCCTGCAAGTCGAGCTGCTGCGCCGACTCCGGCGCGAGAGCTCGGACGACGACGATAATCCGCAGACGATAGGGCTGCGGCGGGCGCTGCTCGTCACTATCAACGGCATCGCGGCGGGGATGAGGAATACGGGGTAATCACGTGCGACGTGACGTGCGACGTGCGACGTGCGACGTGCGACGTGCGACGTGCGAGGCTAGGGATTCCCGAGAAGTTGAACGGCCCAGCCGGCGACGGCCTGCCAGCCGGCGGTCGTCGCGAGCGGCATTCGAAGCGCGTGCGAGGCGAGGATAGTCAGCGCGCCCCATAGAGTGGCCGGGTGTAGTCGTCCACGCGATCCGATGTCCCACAGGAAGAGCGGCACGAGGAACAGGTCGGTCATCAGGCTCGGCATGTCGAAGAAGGGAATCGGCGACGTACCACTCATGAACGCGAACGGCCAGCGACCGACCGCGGCTTCCAGCATGACGATCGACGCCATCAGCATGAAGCGCTTGTGCGTTTGCGTATCGCGTCTTGCCACGACCGCCAACGTGACGAACGCGCCGAACAGTCCGATGGCGGCGAGGGGGACGACAAGGAATTGGAGCGGAGGAACCGGGACATCTATGAAGCCAGTAGGCCGTCGAGCGGCCACGAGCGATGCGAGAAGACCCAACACCACCATAACCGCGGCGAGCGCAGCGCCCGCCACCCCCAGACGTCGGTGCCAGGCCACGCGTCTCGCGGCGATGAGCGAAGCCTGGACCGCGAGGAGCAGGTACCAGATCGCAAAGAGCGCCCCGTGCAGATAAAAAATGCTCTCGGGAGCGCCATGGGCGGCAGCCCAAGCCGGATACCACGCTCGGAGGAAGAACGTACGCGCGAAGCCGAGGAAGACGGCCAGCGCGAGCGCCACGCTAAACCCCAAATAGAAGCGCCGCTCGGCGGCCCGGGTCGCCGGAGATGACGGCGCGATCGTGCGTGGAGCGCCAGTGGTTGCGATCGTCGGCAACATCAGCGCAAGCTATCACGTGCTACGTGCGACGTGCGACGTGCTAAGTGCCACGAGCTGAGTGCGTTGTGAGCCGAGCTGATCGAGCACGGGATGGCACGTCGCACGTCGCACCTGACAAGCCGCACGCAGCACATCGCACGACTCGGCACGTAGCACGTACGCACGTAGCACGTAGCTCATGGCGGCGCTTGACACGGCCGCGGCCCGGCTGTTAGTTTCTGGGACAGGCCATGAACGTCCGCCTCACCTGTTGTCGCCCGTCACAGCCATCGACCGCGTGTCGATGCGCCTGTACGCGGCCGGCGACGAGCCGGTGAGGAGCCTCCCAGCGCACACGTAATCCCCGGTCAGCTTCCTCTCCAGTTCTCGCTCGGCTATCCCATTCATCGCTATTGGGTTGTGCTGTAACAGGTCCATGGGGAGGAGCTTACATGTCCGCCGAACTTCAGCTGTCGTCGCCAACGATCGAACGCCCGCCGCTCGGTCTGCCGGCCAGAACCGGTCCGACGCGGGCGCGATTCGATCATCTGCGCGCGCTGGAAGCCGAAAGCATCCACATCATCCGCGAGGTCGTGGCCGAGTTCGAGCGGCCGGTGATGCTGTATTCAATCGGCAAGGATTCCTCGGTCCTGCTGCGGCTCGCACAGAAAGCCTTCCACCCGGGTCCGATTCCGTTCCCGCTGCTGCACATCGACACCAGCTACAAGTTTCGCGAGATGATCGAGTTCCGCGACTGGTATGCGGCCAAGGTCGGTGCGCGGCTGATCGTGCACACGAACCGGGAGGCGCTCGACGACGGCACGCAGCCGTTCGTGGCCGGCACGCAGCGCTGCTGCGGCCTGCTCAAGACCAAGGCGCTCCTCGACGCGCTTCAGGCAGGCAACTTCGACGCCGCGTTCGGCGGTGCCCGGCGCGACGAAGAGCGATCGCGGGCGAAGGAGCGGGTGTTCTCCCTGCGCGACGCGCGCGGCCAATGGGATCCGAAGCGGCAGCGCCCCGAGCTCTGGCATCTCCTGAACAGCCGGATCGCCCCCGGCGAGCACGTCCGGGTCTTTCCGCTCTCGAACTGGACGGAGCTCGACGTGTGGCATTACATCCACGTCGAACAGATTCCGGTCGTTCCCCTCTACTTCGCGCGCGAACGTGAAGTGCTGGTACGCGGCAACTCGCTGCTCATGCCCGAACAGTCGTTCACCCCGCTGCTCCCTGGCGAACGGCCGCAGCGTGTCATGTGCCGCATGCGATCGCTCGGCTGCTCACCGTGCACCGGCGCCGTTCGCTCGCACGCCGACACCATCCCCAAGATCATCGAGGAGTTGGTTGCAGCGCGCCACTCCGAACGCCAGCTGCGCGTCATCGATCACGATCAGGACGGATCGATGGAGATGAAAAAGCGAGAAGGCTACTTCTGATGTCGGGATTGCTGCGCCTCTGCACGGCGGGCAGCGTGGACGACGGGAAGAGTACGCTGATTGGACGGCTGCTGTACGAATCCCGCGCCGTCTACGAGGATCAGCTGCTGTCCGTGCGGGCCGCGTCTCGCAATCGCGGAGCCGGTCCGATCGACTTCTCGTTGTTCACGGACGGGCTGCGCGCCGAGCGCGAGCAGGGCATCACGATTGACGTCGCGTATCGCTACTTCGCCACGTCGCGCCGCAAGTTCATATTGGCCGACACCCCGGGCCACGAACAGTACACACGCAACATGGCGACTGGCGCCTCGACCGCGGACCTGGCGATCCTACTGGTCGACGCCAGGCACGGCGTTCGCGAACAGACGCGGCGCCACGCGCGCATCGCCCGCCTGCTGGGCATCTCGAGCTTCGTTCTGGCCGTCAACAAGATGGACCTCGTCGACTTCGACGAGGAGGTCTTCGACTCGATACGAGGGGATTTCACGGAGCTCCTCGACGGGTCCAGCGTGTACGCCATTCCCATGAGCGCGCTGCACGGCGACAACGTCGTCGAAGCGAGCGAACGCACGCCGTGGTTCTCGGGCCCGCCGCTTCTGGAACACCTGGAGACCGTTTCGCTGCCGGAAACGAAGAACGCGACGCAGTTCCGCATGCCGGTGCAGCTGGTGGTCCGGCCGGACCAGGATTTTCGCGGATATGCCGGCCGCATCGCATCCGGCACCATCCGCCCGGGCGATCAGGTCACGGTCTGGCCGTCGGGCGTCAGCACACGCGTAACGCGGATCGTGACGTGGGACGGCGACCTGGACGTGGCGTTCGCGCCGATGTCGGTCACGCTGACGCTGGCGGACGAGGTCGACGTCAGTCGCGGCGACCTGCTGGCGACTGGACCGGTGCAGGTAGGCCGCGCGGTTGCGGCGCAGGTGGTGTGGATGGACGAGCGTCCGCTCGATCCTGGTCGCGTCTACCTGCTCAAACACGCCGCTCGCATCGTCACAGCGGAAGTGGATACCGCGCTTGGGCTGAACGAGATCGGACTGGTCACGGTCACGGCTTCCCGACCGCTCGTTTTCGATGCCTACGAGGGAAACCGTGCGACCGGGAGTTTCCTGCTGATCGATCCCACGACGAACGCAACAGCCGGTGCCGGTCTGATCGAGCGAGCGGTACGCGAGCGGTCGGGACGCGACGGGCTGTCGGGCGCTGATGCGGCGACGCGTCTCGTCCTCGCCGCGCGCGCGGCGACGACTGAAGACGACGCGATTCATGCCGTGCGCCGCGTGCTCGAGGAGATCCTGACGTGAGCGACCCGCGCGCACTCATCGCCGAGCAGCTTTCGGCCGCGTCCGCACCCTGCGTCACGTCGAGCTTTCAGGCGGACTGCGTCGTTCTGCTGCACATGCTGCGCGCCGTGCGGCCTGACATCCCGGTCCTGTTCCTGGACACGGTGCATCACTTCGAGGAGACCTACGCTTACCGCGACGAGATCGCGGCGCGCTGGGACCTGAATCTCGTGACGCTCCGAGCCGACGAGCCTGCGCCGGGACTCTGGCAGCAGAGCACCGAAGCCTGTTGCGCACGGCACAAGGTCGGGCCGCTCTTTACGGCGCTTGGCGGGTACGACACCTGGTTCACCGGACTGCGGCGCGAACAGTCGCCGAGCCGTGCCGGTCTGGCGGAAGTCGAGCCCTTCAAACTGCCCAACGGCACGATCCTGCGCAAGGTCAGCCCGCTTGCCGCATGGACCAATGGCGAGGTCTGGGCTTACGCCAAGACGCACGATATCCCGCTGTTGCCGCTCTACGATCGCGGCTACACCAGCATCGGATGCGAACCCTGTACGTCGCTGCCGAGCGATCCGACGAATGATCGGTCAGGACGATGGAGCGGGCAGAAACTGGAATGCGGGATTCACATACAACCCGTGACTTCGAACTCCTGACGTCTCACTTCAGGAGTCAGGAGTTCCCGAGGGCTGCGCGCTGGTCGTCGTCGCGGCTTCTCGCTTGGACGACCCGCCGGGCGAAAGCTTGAGCCGAGGTCGTACGCGCTCGAGGGTCCGCATCATCTCCTGCACGGCACGCGGCACGCGGTTCAGCCGCAGGTGAACCCACCCGGTCTCGCGCACCATTTCCTGGCCGGCAATCCGCGAGCAGAACAGCTGTCCCGCCCGAACCTCGCGCGCCACCGCCTGGTAGGGAATGATCGTGATCCCCATCCCGATCTGCACCAGCGCCTTGATGATCTCGACATTCTCGGTTTCGGTCACGACCTTCGGCGCGATCTGCTCGCGCACGAAAAACTCCTCGATCGCCTTGCGGCTCCCCGAGCCGGCTTCGAAGAGCACGAAGGGTTGGCCGACGAGATCCTGCGGCGTGACCCGCTTGCGCTTGGCGAGCGGATGCGTCGGCGCCGTCACCAGCAGCAGCTCCTCGCGCATCACCGCCGTGCTGACGAGATGCGGATCGTCGACCGGTAACGTGAGCAGTCCGAGGTCGGCGGTGCCGGAACGCAGCTGTCGAATCAGTCGCGGTGTCGGTCCCGGAATCAACTTCACGTCCACCGCTGGATGATCGCGGCGAAAGGCTTTCAACAAAGCCGGGAACACATAGAGGCAGACGGTCATGCCGCCGACCAGCCGCAGCGTGCCGCTCACCGTCTTCTGACTCTCGAGAATGCTGGCGCGCGTCCGATCGAGATCCTCGAACATCCGCTGGCTCAGGCCCAGCAGCGTGGTTCCCGCCGGCGTGATGCGAATCTTCCGACCGAGACGCAGGAACAACTGCTCGTGCAGCTCTTCTTCGAGCAACAGGATTTGCCGGCTGACCGCGGACTGCGACAGGTGAAGCTGCTGGCCGGCGCTGGTGAACGACCCGGTATCTGCGACCGCGCGGAGGATTTCGAGTTGCCGAAGGTCCACTTGTGCTCAACCTCTCACTTGGGTTCGCTATTCTGTGGCCACGCGGCTCGTCCAGCAAGCCTCACTTTTGAATGGACCGCTCGGCCATCGCCACTTTTCTGTAGGACTGCGGCGCTCGGGCCGGATGCGCACCGGTGTTCATAAGGAGTTCTAATACTATATGTAAAATAATTGTCTTTTCTTATTTCTGTCCGCTTGGGATACTTGGCTCGTGCAGATTCCGCCGGTCAGCCGCAGCGTCGCGATTCGAATCGTGGTCGGCATTCTGAGCCGGCCGCCATGCGGGTGACGAGCTGAACCAGTACTGAGAACCTGAGGCCGTCACCCACCGGGGACGGCCTTTTTCATTAAAGGCGGAGCCGGGTGTCCACTCCGACACACAAACTCAAGTGGCGCAGCGCTGCGCTGACCGACGGCGCGAGCCGTGCGCCGGCGCGTGCGATGCTGCGCGCCACCGGGCTCACCGATGCCGACCTCGAACGGCCGCTCGTCGGAGTCGCGAATACCTGGATTGAAATCGGGCCGTGCAACTACCACCTCCGTGAACTGGCGGCGCACGTCAAAGAGGGCGTGCGCGAAGCCGGCGGCACGCCGCTCGAGTTCAACACGATCTCGATCTCGGACGGCATCACCATGGGCTGCGAGGGCATGCGCACCTCGCTCGTCAGCCGCGAAGTGATCGCGGATTCCATCGAGCTCGTCGCTCGCGGCAATCTTTTCGATGCGGTGATCGTGCTGGTCGGTTGTGACAAGACGATTCCCGCCGGGGTGATGGCGTTGGCGCGACTGGACGTGCCGGGGCTCGTGCTCTACGGCGGCTCGATTGCACCGGGACGCTTCCAGGGCCGCGACGTCACCATCCAGGACGTTTTCGAGGCCGTTGGCGCGCACTCGGCGGGCAGCATGAGCAACGCCGAGCTCGACGCGCTCGAGCACCAGGCCTGCCCCGGTGCGGGCGCGTGCGGCGGCCAGTTCACAGCCAACACGATGGCCACCGTCTGTGAAATCCTCGGCATCTCCCCGTTTGGCAGCGCCAGCGTTCCGGCAACCGACAGTGACAAAACGGCCGTCGCCCGCAGCGCCGGTGTGCTCGTCATGGACCTGCTGCGGCGCGGTCTACGCCCGCGCCAGATCCTGACCAAACCGGCTCTGGAGAATGCCATTGCGGCGGTCGCCGCCACCGGCGGCTCCACCAACGCCGTTCTTCACCTGCTCGCGATCGCCAGAGAAAGCGGCGTGCCCTTGGAGATCGATGATTTCGATCGCATCAGTGCCAGCGTGCCGTTGCTCGCCGACCTCAAGCCTGGCGGCCGCTTCGTGGCCACCGACCTCTACAAGGCCGGCGGTATTCCTCTGGTCGCGCGGCGTCTGCTGGAGGGTGGGTTTCTCCACACCGAGCCGATAACCGTCACAGGCCGGAGCATCGGGGAACACGCTCGCGAGGCGACGGAAACCCCTGATCAACAAGTGGTTCGTCCGCTCTCGAACCCGCTCAAGCCGACGGGTGGTCTCGTCATCCTGAAAGGCAATCTCGCGCCTGAAGGGGCAGTGGTCAAGGTCGCCGGCTACGATCTCCGCGCGCACGAGGGTCCGGCGCGGGTCTTCGACAGCGAGGAGCTGGCGTTCGACGCCGTGCGCTCCGGCAACATCCGTCCTGGTGATGTCATCGTCATCCGTTACGAAGGACCGAGCGGCGGTCCGGGAATGCGCGAAATGCTCGGTGTCACCGCCGCCATCGTGGGAGCCGGACTGGGCGACTCGGTCGCTCTCGTCACCGACGGACGGTTTTCCGGCGCGACACGCGGATTGATGGTCGGACATGTCGCCCCGGAAGCGGCGCGCGGCGGACCGATTGCCGCCCTGCGCGACGGCGATACCGTGCGCATCGATCTGACGGGTCGTCGTTTGAGCGTGGCGCTCAGCGACGCGGACATCGCCAGCCGCATCGCCGCACGGCAGGCGCCCGCGGAGCGAGCGACGACCGGCGTGATGGGCAAATATGCGCGACTCGTTTCATCGGCGGCGCAGGGGGCCGTAACGAACTAGATCGGGGGTCGGGGCAGCGCCTGCGGCCCGAGCGAGCGCGAGCGGGGGTGGGGCCCCGCGAGCGCTGAAAAAAGATGCGGGGGCTCGGGACTCGGGGGCTCGGGACTCGGGGGCTCGGGAGCTCGGGGGCTCGAGCGAGGCGCATGCGCAGGAAGCGCCTGCGGCCCGAGCGAGGCTCGGCGTAGCCGCCGAGTGAGAGCGCTTGGGGGTGGGGCCCCAAGCGCATTGAGAAGCGCCTGCGGCCCGAGCGAGGCGCGTAGCCGCCGAGTGAGAGCGCTTGGGGGTGGGGCCCCAAGCGCATTGAGAAGCGCCTGCGGCCCGAGCGAGGCGCGTAGCCGCCGAGTGAGAGCGCTTGGGGGTGGGGCCCCAAGCGCATTGAAAGAAGACAACTGACTATGAAAAAGACAGGCGCACAAATCCTCTGGGAATGTCTCGTCCGTGAAGGGGTGACGACGGTCTTCGGGTACCCCGGCGGGGCGATCCTGCCGGCGTACGACGCGATGCTCGACTTCCCCATTCGGCACGTGCTGGTACGTCATGAACAAGGCGCGACGCACATGGCCGACGGCTACGCGCGGGCGAGCGGCAAGGTCGGCGTTGCCGTCGCCACCTCGGGTCCTGGCGCGACCAACATGGTCACCGGCATCGCCACCGCGATGATGGATTCGTCGCCGATCGTCTGCATCACCGGACAGGTGGGCAGCAAGTTGATCGGGAGCGACGGCTTCCAGGAGACCGACATCACCGGCGTCACGCTGCCCGTCACCAAGCACAACTACCTGGTCACGCGCGCGCAGGACGTCGGGCCCGCAGTACGCGAGGCGTTTCACATCGCCGCGAGCGGCAGGCCGGGGCCTGTCCTCATCGACATCACGAAGGACGCGCAGCAGACCTCGTGCGAATTCGACTGGGATGCGGCACTGCCGAAGCCTCATGCGCGGCCCGAGCGCGTGATCGATCCCGCATCGCTGGCGGCGGCGCTTCGTCTGATCAATGCCGCCGAGCGGCCGGTGATCCTCGCCGGTCACGGCGTCATCCTCTCTGGAGCGACCGCAACCGTTCGCCAGTTCGCCGAACGGGCGCGGATGCCGATTGCCATGACCCTGCTCGGCATCGGCGGCATCCCCGCGTCCCACCCGCTGAACCTCGGCATGATGGGCATGCACGGCGAGGCGTGGGTGAACACCGCCATTCAGGAAGCGGATCTGCTGCTCGCTTTCGGGATGCGGTTCGACGATCGCGTCACCGGCAACCTGAAAACGTACGCGCCGAACGCGAAGAAGGTGCACATCGATATCGACCAGGCCGAGATTGGAAAAAACGTCGGCGTCGACGTTGGACTCGTCGGCGATCTGCGCGCGATGCTGGAAGTGCTGATGCCCGGCGTTCAGCCCGGAACACGCGACAGCTGGTTGAAACACATCGACGCCCTCAAGGGCGACTCCGCGGTGCGCGATATCCAGAATCTGCCCGACGACGGGCACCTCTACGCCGCACACGTCATCCACGACATCTGGCGCACGACATCCGGACGCGCGATTGTCGTGACCGACGTCGGTCAGCACCAGATGTGGGAGGCGCAGTATTACCACCACAACGAGCCGCGCACGCTCATCACCTCGGGCGGCCTCGGCACGATGGGCTTTGCGCTCCCCGCGGCCATCGGCGCCAAGTTCGCGCAGCCCGATGCGGAAGTCTGGGTCGTCGCCGGCGATGGTGGCTTCCAGATGACGATGCCGGAGCTGGCGACGATCGCGCAGGAGAAGCTGGACATCAAGGTTGCGATCATCAACAACGGCTATCTCGGCATGGTCCGCCAGTGGCAGGAGTTCTTCTACGAACGCCGCTACGCCGCCACGCCGCTGCTCAGCCCGGACTTCGTGAAGATAGCCGAGGCGTATGGGCTCGCGGGTCGAGCCATCTCACGCCGCGCCGACGTGGTTCCATCCGTCGAGGCGGCTCGCGCCCACAAGGGCACGACAGTCCTGGAGTTCCGTGTCGAGCAGGAAGACTCGGTCTATCCGATGGTGCCGGCGGGAGCAGACCTGCACGCCATGATTCGCCGTCCGAGCCCGCTCGTGGAAACCGCGGAGGATGCCTGATGAAACCGCATACCTTTGTCGTCACGGTGGAGGACCAGCCCGGTGTCCTCAATCGCGTCTCTTCACTGTTCCGACGCCGAAACTACAACATCGAGTCGCTCACCGTCGGCCGGACCGAACGTCCCGGCATCTCACGCATGACCATCGTCGTCATTACAGACGATGCGGGGGCGGGTCGCATCGAGGCGAATCTCTACAAGCTGGTCAACGTGATTTCGGTGTCGGACATCACCTCGTGCCCGGCGGTCTTCCGCGATCTCGCCATCATCAAGGTGGCGGCGACCCAGGCGTGCCGGCCCGAGCTGGTGCACCTGGTCGAAGTCTTCCGGGCGCGCATCGTCGACCTGGCGCCGGATTCGCTGACGATCGAGATTACCGGCGGGCACGAGAAGATCGACGGCTTGCTGGATGTGCTGCGCCCGTACGGGGTGCTCGAGATGGCGAGGACCGGGCGTGTCGGGATGGCGCGTGGCGCGCGCAGCCTGTCCACGACGGGCGAATCCCAGGGCTCTGACTCGCCCGACGTCCACGTTTCCTATTCAGTGTGATTCGGCGGCGCCGCGTTGGAGCAGGAGCCGCATAACGGACGGCGATGGGGGGTCCGGCAGGGCGAAGCCCCCGGTCTCATTAGGAGCAATGAATGACAACGATGTTTTATGACGGCGATGCCGATCTGGCACTCATCAGCGCGAAGAAGGTCGCGGTACTTGGCTTCGGTTCGCAGGGGCACGCGCACGCTCTCAACCTGAAGGACAGCGGCGTGCAGGTCCGCGTCGGGCTGCCCGAGAACAGCCGGTCGCGCGAAAAAGCGCGCGCCGCGGGGCTCACGGTGAACACGCCGGCGGAGGCGTCGGCCTGGGCCGATGTCATCATGGTGCTCGTTCCCGACACCGCCCAGGCGGCTCTGTACGCGAAAGACATCGCGCCGAACCTCACCGCCGGCAAGACGCTGATGTTTGCCCACGGGTTCAATATCCGCTTCGGCACGATTACTCCGCCCGCGACCGTCGACGTGTCGATGATTGCGCCGAAGTCACCGGGCCATCGCGTCCGCGAGCTCTACGTCGAAGGCGGAGGTACGCCGGCGCTGCTCGCCGTGCACCAGGATGCCTCGGGCAAGGCGCGCGCGCTGGCCCTCTCCTACGGCAAAGGCATCGGCGTGACCCGCGCGGGAGTCATCGAGACGACGTTTGCGGAGGAGACGGAAACTGATCTCTTCGGCGAGCAGACCGTGCTGTGCGGCGGCGTCAGCGCGCTCGTGAAGGCCGGCTTCGAAACGCTGGTGGAGGCAGGCTATCAGCCTGAAGTCGCCTATTTCGAGTGCATGCACGAGCTGAAGCTGATCGTCGATCTGATGTACCGCGGCGGCTTGAACTACATGCGCTACTCCGTCAGCGATACGGCCGAGCACGGCGACTACACCGGCGGCCCGCGCATCGTGACCGAAGAGACCAAGAAGACCATGCGGCGGATGCTCGAAGAGATCCAGAACGGCACGTACGCCAAGACGTGGATCACCGAGAACGAGCAGGGCCGGCCGCGATTCTCCGAAACCCGCGCCCGCGAGCAGGAGCATCAAATCGAACAGGTCGGAGCCAAGCTCCGGGCGATGATGCCCTTCCTGAACCCCGTGACCGTGCGTCCAGACGGCGTGACGGTCTAAGCCCGAAATAGGGGACAGTCCCCTTTTTGCGAAAAGGGGGCAGTCCCCTTTTCCTGCCCCATCACCTACAATATTGTTGGTTTCATCAGGATGGCTCACACAAGTGTGGGCGGCGAAAAAGACCGCACCAACGAGATCCGCCGCCTCTCGACGCTGCTCGAAATCAGCCAGGCGCTCTCCGGCGTACTGAACCTCAAGGCGGCGCTGCAGTCCGTGCTCGAGATCCTCGAACGGCGCCACCGGGTCGTCGGCGCCGGCGTGTTTCTCCAGGATCCCGACAGCCGCGAGCTGCATGCCGAGGCCGTGTTGGGCGACCGCCTGCCCGGCTCGCGCGGCCGTGGGCGTTCGGAGGAAACCATCACCGGCCGAGTGCTGGACACCGGCAAAGCGGTCGTCGTACCGCGCGTGAGCCAGGAACCGATACTGGCGCCGGCGGCTGGCGACCGCACGCGGCCCGGACGCGAGCTGACCTTTGTCGCCGTGCCGATCCCGGTCGGGCGCCGCGCCGGGGGCACGCTGGAAATCGCGCTGCCCTTCAAGTCCGATCGCAACTATCAGCGCTCGCTGGAGTTCTATCGGGTCGTCGCGTCGATGGTTGGCCAGGCGCTGAAACTGCGGCGGACGGTGGAGGCGGACCGCAGCCGGCTGGCGGAAGAGAACGAGCACCTGCGCGGGGAGCTGCGCGATCGCTACGCCTTCCGCAACATCATTGGCAACAGCGCGCCCATTCAGCAGGTGTACGAGCAGGTCGCGCAGGTGGCGCGCACGAACACGACGGTGCTGATCCGCGGCGAATCCGGTACCGGCAAGGAAATGATCGCACACGCCATCCATTACAACTCGCCGCGCAGCAAGAAGCCGTTCATCAAGGTCAGCTGCGCGGCGCTGCCCGAATCGCTGATCGAGTCGGAGCTCTTTGGTTACGAACGGGGCGCGTTCACCGGCGCGCAGGCTGCCAAGAAGGGGCGCTTCGAGCTGGCCGAGGGAGGCACGCTGTTCCTCGACGAGATCGGCGATGTCAGCCCGTCGACGCAGGTGAAGCTGCTGCGCGTGCTGCAGGAGCGCGAGATCGAGCGGCTCGGCGGCACGACGTCAATCCGCATCAACGTCCGCCTCATCGCCGCCACGCATCGACCGCTCGAAACGCTGATGGAAGAGGGAAAGTTTCGCGACGACCTGTTCTATCGGCTGGCGGTGTTCACCATCTTCGCACCACCGCTGCGCGAACGGAAGCCGGACATCATGCTCCTGGCCGATCACTTCCTCGAGAAGTACTCAGGCGAGCACGGCAAGCATATCCGCCGCATTTCAACACCGGCCATCGACATGCTGACCAGCTATCACTGGCCCGGCAACGTGCGGGAACTCGAGAACACGATCGAGCGGGCCGTGCTGGTCTGCGACGGCGGCGCGGTCCACGGACATCATCTGCCGCCGACGCTGCAGACGGCGGAGGCCTCCGACACCGTGGCCCGCCAGTCGCTGGCCGAGAGCGTGGATGCCTTCGAGCGGGATTTACTCCAGGATGCGCTCAAGAGCGCACGCGGCAGCTGCGCACGCGCCGCGCGTCTCCTCAGCACCACCGAGCGCATCTTCAATTACAAGGTGCGGAAATTCGGAATCGACGTGCGGCGGTTCAAACTGTAGGCCCGCCCTTTAGGGCGGGCGTGTAGGAATCAGCAACCAGGTCATTCGCGGCGCGCCCGCCCTAAAGGGCGGGCCTACGGCTCGACGTGTTCGCCGTCGTAGCCGCCTTCCAACCCCTCAGCACGTAGTCAACGACTGTCTCAACGCCCACATCATTCGTGACCTGCGCAAACACGAACGGACCATCACCTCGCATCCGCCGCGCATCCCGTTCCATCACGGCCAGGTCGGCGCCGACGAGCGGTGCCAGATCCGTCTTGTTGATCACCAGGAGATCCGACTGCGTGATGCCCGGTCCCCCTTTGCGCGGAATCTTGTCGCCGCCGGCGACGTCGATGACGTAGATGGTGTAGTCGGCGAGGTCGCGGCTGAACTGCGCCGCCAGATTGTCGCCGCCGCTCTCCACGAACAGCAGCTCGGGGTGAAACGCCGCCATCAACCGATCGAGCGCCTCGAGATTCTGGCTCACATCGTCGCGGACCGCGGTGTGTGGGCAGCCGCCGGTCTCGACCGCGGCAATCCGTTCGGCAGGCAGCGCGTGGTGACGAACCAGGAACTCGGCGTCCTCCCTGGTGAAAATGTCGTTGGTGACGACGGCGAGGCGGTAGCGCTCGCGCAGGCGACGGCACAATGCGAGGAGGAGCGCAGTCTTGCCACTCCCGACTGGTCCACCGATGCCCACGGTAAATGCGCGACTGTCGTAGTCGCGGCTGAGCGGAGCCGCGCGGCTGGTGAAGGTGCCCGGACCCGAATTGTCGTGGAGATGATCGGCAGGATCGTGATGACACATGATGCGAGGCACAACGGCTCCTCAGGACTGAAACAATCGGGAATAGAGACGATCGTGTGTGGATTGCAGAAGGTCAATGAGCGGTGCCGTCTGAGTGACGTGACGCTCGTCGAGCGCACAACAGCGGGCCCACACTGCGTCGAGCAGCCCGGCGCATCCGGATTGCAGCCGTTGCGCCTCATAACCTCCGACAATGCCCAGCCGGACGGCTGCCGCCAACACGCCGCGGACGGTTTGAAACAGGAACAGCCGCTGGCTGACGTCGAGCGAAATGGAAAGGGCGCGGCCGGCGGCACCGGCGAGCGGCGCGTAGTGCCCCCGCAAGGATTTCGCCTGCGCTTCGAGATCTTGCAGCGGCGGCATTGGCCAGATGCGGGCGCACGTGGAGGCAAACGCGCGCCCCTGAACGCGGCTCGCGCGATTGGCGACGGCGTTGGTCAGGAAGGCATCGGCCAGATCGTCGAACACGGCCAGCCGGTCGGGCCGAGCGTGCGCCGCCGTCACAAAGGGCAGGCCGGCGCGACCCGCCTGTTCGACGGTCTCACGGACGAAACGCTCGAGACCGGCGGCCGCGGTCACTTCACCGCTCTGCCATGCCGCCTCGAGTCCGGCCGAGTGCGCGAATCCGCCTGAGGGGAATGCGGAATCCGCCATCTGCCAGACCAGCCATTCGCAGGGCATCGAGAGCTTCTCTAGAAAAGAAAATACCGCTGCGCCAGCGGCAGCGTGGCGGCGGGAGCCGAGCGCAGCACCTCGCCATCGGCCGTCACCGTGTACGTCTCCGCGTCCACGGTGATGTGCGGGAGGGCATCGTTCAGTCTCATGTCGCGTTTCGAGAGCGACCGGCATCCGCGCACGGCGATCGGCCGCTTGGACAGGCCGTATCGCGCACCTATCCCGGCGTCGAGCGCGGCCTGGGAGACGAACGCCAGCGAGGTTCGTCCAACCGCATGGCCCAGCGCCCCGAACATCGGGCGCATCCACATCGGCTGCGCCGGTGGAATCGACGCATTCGCGTCGCCCATCTGCGACCAGGCGATGAAGCCACCCTTGATCACCATTTCCGGCTTCACACCGAAGAACGCCGGCTTCCAGAGCACGAGATCCGCGAGCTTGCCGACCTCCACCGATCCCACTTCGTGCGCGATGCCATGCGCGATGGCCGGGTTGATCGTGTACTTTGCCACGTAGCGGCGAATCCGCAGGTTGTCGTTGTCGCCGCGCTCGCCCGCCAGACGGCCTCGTTCCGCACGCATCTTGTGCGCCGTCTGCCAGGTGCGGCAGATCACCTCGCCGACCCGGCCCATCGCCTGGCTGTCGCTCGACATCATGCTGATGGCGCCGAGATCGTGCAGCACGTCTTCCGCCGCCATCGTCTCACCGCGGATGCGGCTCTCGGCAAACGCCACGTCCTCGGGCAGGTCCTTGTCGAGATGATGGCAGACCATCAGCATGTCGAGGTGCTCGTCCAACGTGTTCACGGTGTACGGCCGCGTCGGATTCGTGGAGCTCGGAAGGACGTTGGCTTCGCCGCACACTTTGATGATGTCAGGCGCGTGACCACCGCCCGCCCCTTCGGTGTGATAGCTGTGGATCGGTACGGCCGGCGAACGCCGCGATCGAGTCGTCGACGAAGCCCGACTCGTTGAGCGTGTCGGTGTGGAGGGCCACCTGCACGTCGTAGCGGTCGGCCACGGAGAGACAGGTGTCGATCGCCGCCGGCGTGGTTCCCCAGTCTTCGTGGAGCTTGAGCCCGAGCGCACCGGCCCTGATCTGCTCGTCCAGGCCCTCGGGACTGGACGAATTCCCTTTGCCGAGAAAGCCGAAGTTCATCGGCAGCGCATCAGTTGCGCGCAGCATCAACTCGATGTGCCGCGACCCCGGCGTGCAGGTCGTCGCGTTCGTGCCGGTCGCCGGGCCTGTGCCGCCGCCGATGAACGTCGTGACCCCGCTCGCCAGCGCTTCATCCACCTGCTGCGGACAGATGAAGTGAATGTGCGCATCGATGGCGCCAGCCGTCAGGATCAGCCCTTCGCCGGCGATGGCCTCGGTCGTGACGCCAACGATCATGTCGCTCGCGACGCCCGGCATCACATCGGGGTTGCCGGCCTTGCCGATGCCGGCGATCCGGCCGTTCTTGATCCCCACGTCCGCTTTCCGGATCCCGGTCCAGTCGATGATCAGGGCGTTGGTGATCACCGCATCGAGCGCTGCCTCATCGCCAACACCTGCCGCCTGCCCCATGCCGTCACGGAGAATCTTGCCGGCACCGAACACGCACTCGTCGCCATACGACGCATCGTCTCGTTCCACTTCCGCGACGAGCGACGTGTCGGCGAGATGAACGCGATCGCCGGTGGTAGGACCATACAGGTCGACGTAGTGACGACGATCGATGCGGCGGCTCATTGGTCTTCCTGGTGCTGAAAATGTTTGTCGCGCACGGCGTTGAGGGCGCGGGCGCGCCCTTCGTCGCCAACCGGTCCGCTGGCGATCGAGTTCCCGCCACGAATCACCTGTTTGCCGGCAATCGTCACGAGATCGACGGTTTTCGTCTCGCCCGGCTCGAACCTCACGGCGGTTCCCGCCGGAATGTCGAGGCGCCGGCCGTAGGCGGCGCCGCGATCGAAGGCGAGCGCGCGGTTGGTCTCGATGAAATGGTAGTGACTGCCGACCTGAATAGGACGGTCGCCGCGGTTCGTGACCGCAATGCGTACGCTGTCGCGTCCTTCGTTCAACACCAGCTCGCCGTGTTGCGCTTCGATCGCGCCAGGCGCGGAATCGAGCTTCAGCGACACCGTTTCGCGGTCACTCGCTGGGGGTGCGGTGATGAAGCTGCCGTAGAGCGCGAGCTCGCGCGAGCCGCGGGCCGCGACAATCGGATGGTGCACCGTGACGAGCTTGGTGCCGTCTGGGAATGTCCCCTCGACCTGCACTTCGTCGACCATCTCGGCCACACCGTCGGCGACGTCTTCGACGCCCAGCAGCTGACGGCCGAGATCCATGAGCTCGGCAACCGTTCGTCCGTCCCGGATGAACTCGAGCACCTGCGTCGCGATGAGAGCCACGGCCTCGGGATGATTGAGGCGCAGACCGCGCGCCAGCCGTTTCTGCGCCAGCACGCCAGCCTGGTGGAGGAGCAGCTTGTCGACTTCGCGCGGCGTCAGATGCATGTCCGCAAGGATTGTTCGATTTGACCCTCTCAGGCAAATGCACTAGAGTCGGCGCCGTGGTGACGACCCTAGGCGTTGTTCTTGCGTTCCGTGCGTACTTTACGCGGCCGACCGGCCTGGTCAGGCCGGAGGCACGCTGCGGGTAGGTCCGGACGTTCACCTCGATTTCGTGCGGCCACTACCCGTAGGGGGTAGTGGCCGTTTTGCTTTTCAGGAGCACTTTCATGCGCATCGCGTTTCAGGGAACGTCCGGGGCATACAGTGAGGCTGCCGCGCTGCGGGCGTGGCCGGGCTCGGAAGTGATCGCCTGCGATCGATTCGAGCAGGTCTTCGCCTCGGTGGCGGAGGGGCGCGTGTCGCACGGTCTGCTGCCCATCGAGAACTCGATCGGCGGCAGCATTCACATCAACTACGACCTGCTCCTCCAGCACGACCTCCCCATCGTCGCGGAGACCGAATTGACGGTCGTGCACAACCTGCTCGCGCTGCCGCGGACGTCGCTCGCCAGCATCAAGCGCGTGTTCTCGCACCCGCAGGCGCTGGCGCAATGCGAGCAGTACCTGCGCACGCTGTCGGGCGTGGAGATCGTGGCCACCTACGATACGGCCGGCAGCGCTCGTCTGATCAAAGAAGGCAACTTGTCGGATACGGCGGCGATTGCGTCGGCGCGGGCCGCCGAGCTTTTCGGGCTCGACATTCTGCAGGCCGGCGTCCAGGACTTCGCCGACAACATCACGAGGTTCATCCTGATCGGGCGCGATCCGCGCCCGCTCGGCGAGCAAGACAAGACGTCGATTGCGTTTGCGCTGTACAACGGACCGGGCGCTCTCTTCAAGGCGCTGAGCGTGTTCGCGCTGCGCGATATCGATCTGACCAAGCTCGAATCGCGACCGGCGCGCGGACTGCCGTGGGAATACGTGTTCTACGCCGACCTGGGCGCGGGGCGAGCCGACCTGAAATGCGGTCGCGCTATCGTGCACCTCGCGGAATTCGCCCGATGGGTGCGGACGCTCGGCTCGTATCCGCGCTGGGTTGGCGAACGCAAGCGCGAAGCCGAAGCAGCGGCTTCCGGTACGCCGGACTCATAGCCGACGCGCCCACGGATCGTCACCGAGCAGCGACGGCACGAAGCGCAGGTATTCGCGCGCGACAGACGAGACGGCCTCGAACGAGACGCCGGCAATACGCAGAAGGCAGCCGTATCCGCCGCGGCTGATGGGCGAGGCGCTGACCAGCAGGTCGGCGCGCTTCCCGATCGCCAGCGAAGCCACGCCCGACAAGGCGTCAGCTGCCGGTGCCGCCAACAACGGTCCGATCAACACGATCGTGCCCAGCACGTTGAAGCGTCCCATCCGGTCGCCAATGTTTCCCGACGCCGCATCGAGCGTCAGCGCATCGAGGATCACGAGACGCCCATCCTCGAAGATCTCGAGGCGGCTCGCGTAGCTGTCGAACAGCCACCGCTCACCCGAGGCCCGGCGTCCTGATGACAGCCAGTCGATGAAAACCAGATTCGCACCCGGGTGCATGTGCACGCGCTGGACCTGTCGATACGTGGCGGATGCGAAGCAGACCAGGGGATCCGGCAGGATCGCGAGCAACGCGCCTGACGACACAACCGCGTCCAGATCACTGCTCGTCTCGCGGGTGGAACGGTAGACCTTCGTCGCTGCCTGCGTCGACAGCATCGCCACCGCGTCCGCACCCACCGAAATGTCGAGCTGGATAGCGTCGCCGCCAACCAGTCCCCCGCCGTACGTGGCCGTGTAAACCCACGCCCCTCGGCCATGGTTGCGCGGTGTGAGCAGGCGCAGCGGACTCGTCGCCACCGCCCGCGTCACCACGCTGCGCTCCCCGCGCCGCACGATTTCGACCCGGCCCCGCCCCGGTGCCGCGCCCGATTGCCCGGGGTCGCTTTGAATCGCGTTGGTCGGAGAACCTGTCGTGGAGATCCCCTTATTTTGCAATAAATGGCGCGAATATGTTGACCATTTGGATTAAAGTCTCTTATATTCTTTCAGATGCTCCGGAGCACCACGATCGCTATGCGAACCGGCAAGCGCCGGATTTGTCCGGCCGGCCGGGTTCGTGCGTTCGCTCCCTGAGACATTACCCAAAGAGCACCGCAACGACCCGCCGGCCTGAACAGGGCCGGCGGGTTTTTTTTTGACCAGGTGAGGCCGCAATCGAGTGACCGAACGTGAAGAGATCGTGGTTCCGGCGACGATCGGCAATCTCGGATCAGGGTTCGATGCCCTGTCCGCGGCGCTGCAGCTCTATCTGCGGCTGCGCATCCTCGACGTCGACCCGGCCGCTCCCGATCGACTGGTGACCGAGTTTGCTGGCGCGCCGCCGCCGGGCGGCAACGGCATCGAGCACGCGTACACCCTCGCGCGGGCACGAGCTGGCGTCGCTGCGCCGGGCGTCCGCATCCTGGTCTCCACCGAGATTCCCATCCGGGCGGGTCTCGGAAGCAGCGCCGCAGCCGCTGTGGCGGGTCTCAGGTTGTATCAGAGCTTGACCGGTGCCCTTTCCGAGGAGGACATGCTGTCGCTCGGGTGCGAGTGCGAGGGCCATCCGGACAATGCCGCCGCCTGCCTTCTCGGCGGGTTGACGATCAGCTGCCTGCACGAAGACGGTCGCGTGACCGCCCGCTCGTCGCCCTGGCCCGATCGTCTGCGTTTCGTGATCGCCACACCCGACGCCAGCCTGGCCACGAAAGACGCGCGCGCCGTGCTGCCCCAGGGCGTGCCGCTCGACGATGCCGTGTTCAATTTGCAGCGTGCCTTGCTGCTCGTGCGTGCCCTGGACGACCAGCGGTACGACGATCTGCGTGAGGCGTTCCGCGATCGATGGCATCAACCGGCGCGATCGGCGCTCGTCCCAGGTCTCCGCGAAGCGCTGGCCATCGATCATCCGGCGATTCTCGGCGTCTGTTTGAGCGGGTCCGGCCCATCCGTGGCAGCCGTGGCCGCACCCGGGCATGAGCAGGAAGCGGCCAAGGTTCTCGGCGACGTCTACCGGCGCCTGCAACTCGCACATACGATCAGGATCGTCGCGGCGCACCAGCCTGCCAGCGCGGCCGTGCTGCCGATAACTATTCATTGAGAGAACACTTCATGCACTTCAGCCTCCGTTGTCATCTGTGTCAGGCGTCTTATCCTCCAACCGCGCTCTGGGTCTGCGACAAATGCCTCGGCCCGCTCGAGGTCACCTACGACTACGAAGCGATCGCGTCGCTCCTTTCCCGCGCTACGATTGAATCGCGCCCGAAGAGTCTGTGGCGCTACCGCGAGCTGCTGCCGATTGAGGGAAATCCACGCACGGGTCTTCACTCCGGTTTCACGCCGCTCGTTCGCGCCGAGCGGCTGGCCAAACGTCTCGGCGTACGTGAGCTCTACATCAAGGACGATTCGGTCAACCATCCGACGTGCTCGTACAAGGATCGCGTCGTCTCGATTGCCGCAACGCGAGCGGTGGAGCTTGGCTTCTCGGTTTTCGCCTGTGCTTCGACCGGCAACCTCGCCAACAGTGTGTCGGCCCATGCGGCGCGGCTGGGGCTGTCGTGTTACGTCTTCATTCCCGACAATCTCGAACCCGGCAAAGTCACCGGCGCCAGCGTCCACGGACCGCGCATCGTCGCCGTCAACGGCAACTACGACGATGTGAACAGGCTGTGTACGCAGGTCGCGGATAAGTACCAGTGGGGATTCGCGAACATCAATTTGCGCGCCTATTACGCCGAGGGAGCGAAGACGTACGGCTTCGAGATCGCGGAGCAGCTAGGCTGGCGGTTCCCGCGACACGTGGTCTCGCCGGTCGCGGGTGGCACGCTGTTACCGCGCATTTTCAAGGGCTTCAGCGAGCTGCGGGAGATTGGTCTCGTCGATGGCGAGCTTCCGACGATCCATGCCGCTCAGGCCGCCGGCTGCGCCCCGGTCGTGCGCGCGCTCGAAACCGGCGACGAATATCCCGAGCCGGTCAAGCCCAACACCATCGCGAAATCCATCGCCATCGGCAATCCGGCCGACGGGTTCCAGGTGCTGCGCGCGGTTCGCTCGACAGGCGGCAGCGGAGCCATGGTGACGGACGAGGAAATCCTGAAAGGCATCCAGCTCCTGGCGGAAACCGAAGGCATCTTCACCGAGCCGGCCGGCGGCGTCACGGTCGCGGCCACGCGCCAGCTGATCGAGCGCGGCGCCCTCGACGGTGAGGGGGCCATCGTCATCTGCATCACCGGGAACGGATACAAGACCGCCGAGGTTCTGCAGGGACACGGGGCGCAAGCTGTGCGCATCGGTCGATCCCTGGCCGCGTTCGAGGCCAGTGAAGCAGCGCCGGCACCGGCCTCGGCGTGAAAGGGTTCAGAGAAGGTTCAGGGATTACGTAAACCGATGTCTGTGTACCGCGCAGTTTTCCGGTGTGCCGCCGGGTGTCCTGGCGAGCACGAAATCTGGCAGCCTCTCTATCACTGCCCGACCTGCGGCGATTTGCTGCAGGTGCATCACGATCTCGATGCGCTGCGGCATCGCAGCCCGGTTGCCTGGATGCGTCTCTTCGACGACCGTTACAAGCGGACGGCATGGCCGTACGGATCGGGCGTGTGGGGAAAGAAGGAATGGATCTGCCCGGCCATCCGTGACGAGAACGTCGTCTCCATGGACGAAGGGGGGACGAACATTTTCTGGGCCGAGCGCTACGGCCGCGAGATCGGCGTCGAGGACCTCTGGGTCAAGATGTGCGGCAACTCCCACACTGGTTCGTTCAAAGACCTGGGAATGACCGTCCTCGTCTCAGTGGTCAAGCAGATGATGGCCGACGGCGCGGCGGTGCACGCCGTCGCCTGCGCGTCGACCGGCGATACGTCGGCAGCCCTCGCCGCCTACGCCGCCGCCGCTGGCATTCCCGCCATCGTGATACTGCCCCGTGCACGACTGTCAGCGGCGCAGCTGGTTCAGCCCATGGCCAACGGCGCCCTGGTCTTGTCGGTCGACACCGATTTCGACGGCTGCATGGCGATCGTGCAGCGGCTGGCGGCCGAAGAGGGCATCTACCTCGCCAATTCGATGAACAGCCTGCGGCTCGAGGGCCAGAAGACGCTCTCCATCGAGATCGTGCAGCAGTTCGACTGGGAAGTACCGGACGTCGTCGTGGTGCCCGGCGGCAATCTGGGGAACGTCAGCGCCATCGCCGCCGGTTTCGAGATGATGCACCAACTCGGTTTGATTGCCCGCCGTCCGCGGCTGGTCGTCGCGCAGGCGGCAGCGGCGAACCCGCTGTATCGAGCGTATCGGAACAACTGGACGTTCGAGCCGATCACGGCGCAAGCCACCATTGCCTCGGCGATTCAAATCGGCAATCCGGTCTCGGTTCGCAAGGCGGTCCATGCGCTGAAGTCGTTCGACGGGGTCGTGGAACAGGCGACCGAAGCGGAACTTGCTGATGCTGCGGCGCGCGCCGATCGAACCGGGATGTTCAACTGTCCGCACACGGCCGTCGCGCTAGCCGCGCTCGAGAAGCTCATCGCTCGCGGCGAGATCGCGAAGAGCGATCGCGTGGTGGTCATATCCACCGCCAACGGCTTGAAGTTTTCGGAGTTCAAGACCGCATATCACACCGGCCAGCTCCGCGGCATTGCGGCGCGGCACGCGAATCCGCCGGTGGAGCTGCCGAACGACTACGACTCGGTGCGCCGGGCTGTCGATCGCGTCGCGGCGACAACGGGACGAGTCTGACGTGGCGACCAGCAGACGCGGCAGGCGGAAAGCGCGCGCAGCGGCGGCCGGCGCAGGCTTGGAGATATGGAAGTTCGGCGGAGCGTCGCTCGCCGGTGCCGCCGAAATTCAAAAAGCCATTGCCCTCATCGCCACGCACCGCGGTCCCCTCGTGCTGGCGGCCTCAGCGCTCGCCGGGGTCACGGATCTCCTGCTCGAAGGGGTCGCGCACGCCATGGCCGGGCGTGCGTCCGACGTCGGGAAAGTGTCGGCTGCGTTCCTGCGACGGCATGCCGAGGTGCTGAAAGTACTGCTGCCGAAGGGATCGGCGCGCCGCTCGCTGCTCGGCGCGATCGACGCCGCGGCGCGCGAGTACCGAGAGCTGTGCAGCGCCGTCGGCCTGCTCGGCCATCCGAGCGCACGCGCCAGCGACCGTCTCGTCTCACGCGGTGAGCGATTGTCCGCGCAGATCCTGTCCGCCGCGTTGACTCGCGCCGGGCGCGCCGCAGTCTACGTCGACGGCGCCGACATCGTTTCAACAGATGGCCAGCATGGATCCGCGGCTCCCCACCTCGCGGAAACCGCTCGCAATGCGCGCCGTCTGATTGGACCGCTTCTCGCGCAGGGAACGGTGGCCGTGGTTCCGGGATTCATCGGACGCGCACCCGACGGCAGCGTCGCCACGCTCGGCCGCGGCGGTACGGATCTGACGGCCACGCTGCTCGGCCGATCGCTCGGAGCGCGGCGCGTCGTCCTCTGGAAAGACGTTCCGGGCATCCTCACGGCCGATCCCCGTGTCGTAGGCGATGCGCGCCTCATCCCGCAGCTGCACCATCGTGAAGCCGCCGAAGTAGCGCACTACGGTGCGAAGGTGCTGCACCCGCGTGCGCTCATTCCGATCGCCGGAACCCGGATCGTCCTGGAGGTGCGCTCGTTCATCAATCCTGAGGCCCCCGGCACGGAGGTGTCGGCGCGGCGTTCGTTGCGCACGTATCCGGTCAAGGCGATCGCCACGGTACACGGTCAGGCCATCGTCACCGTTGCCGGCAAGGGTATGGTCGGCGTGCACGGCATCGCCGCACGGACGTTTGCGGCTGTTGAATCGGAACGGCTGTCCGTTTCGACGATCTTCCAGGCCTCGTCCGAGAGCTCCATCGGCTTCACGCTCCCCGAGTCGGAGGCGGATCGCGCCGTCACAAGTATCCGCCGAGCGTTTCGTGAGGAGCTGGCCACGGGACTGATCGACGACGTGGTGGCGAAACCGGGGATGGCGGTGGTGGCGGTCGTAGGCGACGGCATGGCCGGAGCGCCCGGCATCGCCGCGCGCGTCTTCTCGGCACTCGCGGCAGCACGGATCAACGTTGTCGCGATCGCACAGGGGTCATCAGAGCGCAACATTTCATTCGCCGTCGATGCCAAGCACGCCCCGGAAGCCGCCCGCTGCGTCCATTCGGCGTTCAAGCTGTCGAAGATCGGAGGCGGCCGGCCGGAGAGCGCACCGACCACGGATGTCGTGCTGCTTGGGTTCGGCCGCGTCGGGCGCGCACTCGCCGATCAGATCGCGCTGCCGAACGGGCAGGGCAGCGTACGCGTTGTCGGCCTTCTGGATCGGTCGGGCTACGTATTCGAGCCGCGCGGTCTGTCACGCAGGCGCCTGATCGATCTCGCGCACAAGAAGGATCGCGGCGCCCTGCTGTCCGCGCTCGGTGGTCAACCCGCGGGCGCCGCCGATGCGCTGACCTTCATGGCCAGCCACGCGGTGTCGCGCCCGGTCATCGTGGACGTCACGAGCGAGGAAACGGGCGACCTGCTGCAAACGGCAATCGGTCATGGATTCAACGTCGTGCTCGCCAACAAGAAGCCGCTGGCCGGATCGTGGGACAGCTACGCCAAGCTGTTGCCCACTACGATCCAGGGCGGACCGCACGTCCTGTACGAGGCAACAGTTGGCGCCGGATTGCCGATCATCGACACGTATCACAAGCTGGTGGAAACCGGCGACCGCGTCCTGCGAATCGAAGGTTGCGTCAGCGGAACGCTGATGTTCGTCGTCTCGGCTGTCTCCAGCGGGCAGCGCTTCTCCGATGCCGTACGGCAAGCGGTGGAACGCGGCTACGCCGAACCGGATCCCCGGGACGACCTGACCGGGCGTGATGCGGCGCGGAAGGGTCTGATTCTGGCGCGGCTGCTCGGTTACCGCGGGCCGGCACCTACTCCCGAGGATCTCGTGCCGAAACCTCTGAAAAATGTGCCGCTCGAGCAATTCCTCGACCGTCTGTCGGCGTTCGACGAGGAGTGGGCGCAGCGAGTCGAGCGCGAGCGCGCCCGCGGCCGCGTGCTTCGCTACATCGTCGCGGCCACGCCTCGATCGGTGTCGGCGAGGCTGGCGGCCGTGCCGATGTCGAGCCCGGTGGGGGCGCTGCAGGGGACGCGGAATCTCGTGTCGTTCACGACGCGCCGATATCGTACAGAGCCGCTCGTTGTCAGTGGGCCAGGAGCCGGCGCCGAAGTCACGGCGGCCGGAATCCTCAACGACATCTACTCGCTCACGCCGCGGTGACCTCTATGCACCATACGCACCTCCGCGACAACGCGGCGCCCTACGGCGTGGTCAGCCCGGACGAGATGCTGCGCCTCATCCTCAACAGCCGCGTCTACGATGTTGCCCAAGAAACGCCGCTCGAGCCGGCGCCTCGTTTGACGCAACGGCTGCAGAACCAGGTGCTGTTGAAACGGGAAGATCTGCAGCCTGTTTTCAGTTACAAGCTTCGCGGCGCCTACAACCGGATCGCGCACATTCCCCAAACGGACCGTTCACGTGGCGTCATCGCGGCCAGCGCCGGCAATCATGCGCAGGGTGTGGCATACGCGGCGCGTGCACTGCAAATGCACGCGCTCATCGTCATGCCCAGCACGACGCCGGCCATCAAAGTGGATGCTGTTCGCGATCTCGGTGCCGAGGTGGTGCTCACCGGTGATACCTACGCCGACGCGCAGACTTACTGCGAGAAGCTCGTGGTCAGTAGCGGGCGCACCTTCGTGCATCCGTTCGATGACCTGCTCGTGATCGCCGGACAGGGAACGATCGGCAGCGAGATTCTCCGTCACCAGCTCGGCGCCGTGTCGGCGATTTTTGTTCCGGTTGGCGGCGGCGGCCTCGTCGCCGGCATCGCCAGCTACGTGAAAGTCCTGCGCCCCGAGGTGGAGATAATTGGCGTCGAGCCTTACGATGCCGACGCGATGTATCAATCGATGGCGGCTGGACACCGAGTCATGCTGGACCGCGTGGGCATTTTCGCGGACGGTGTCGCGGTGCGCGAGGTGGGTGAGCTCACGTTCCCCATCGTCCAGGCCACGGTCAGCGAGATCGTCCGCGTCTCGAACGATCAGATCTGCGCCGCCATCAAGGACATCTTCGACGAGACGCGATCGGTGATGGAACCGGCCGGCGCCCTGGCCGTTGCCGGTCTGCGATCCTGGGTTGACCGAACCGGCACGACCGGCAAGCGGCTGGCGGCGGTGCTGAGCGGCGCGAACATGAACTTCGACCGGCTGCGCTTCGTCGCGGAACGAGCTGAGCTGGGTGAGGCGCGCGAAGCCTTGATCGGCGTGACCATCCCGGAACGACCCGGAGCGTTCCGCGAGTTCTGCACCGCCATCGGTCGTCGGGTCGTGACCGAGTTCAACTACCGGTTGAGCGGCCGCGACCAGGCGCACATCTTCGTCGGAATCACGACGCAATCGCGACAGGACGCCCTCGATCTCGCCTCAACGCTGAATCAATCGGGGTATCCGACTATCGACCTCACGGAAAACGAGCTGGCCAAGCTGCACGTGCGCCACATGGTCGGTGGCCGGAGCCGTGACGTCCGCAACGAGTGCGTGTATCGCTTCGAGTTTCCCGAACGTCCCGGCGCGCTCATGGACTTCCTCGACAAGCTCGGCGGACGCTGGAACATCAGCCTCTTTCATTACCGCAATCACGGTGCGGATTTCGGCCGCGTGCTGGCGGCCTTCGAAGTCCCGGCCGACGAACGCGGCGAGTTCGACGTCTTCCTCGACGGCCTCGGGTATCGCTATCAGCGGGAAGCACAGAACGCGGCCTACGACATGTTTCTGGGCTAGATCCGGGATTTCATGCGCATCGCCGTTCTCAACTGGACCGTGCGGCGCGTTGGCGGAACGGAAACCTACCTCGCGGGCATCGTTCCGGCGCTGCAGCGCCGCGGTCACGAAACGGCGTTCTGGCACGAGGTCGATCGGCCGGCCGATCGCGAGGTGATGCACTTCACCGGTGACACACCGGTCTGGTCGGCGGCGGCTCTGGGCGCGAAACAGGCGCTGGCGGCGTTACAGGCGTGGCGACCTGATGTGTTGTACGCCCACGGTCTTCTCGATCCGGATCTCGAAGCCCGAACGCTCGATATCGCGCCCGCAGCATTTTTCGCGCACGCCTACTACGGCGTCTGTATCAGCGGCTCCAAGGCTTTCAGCGCGCCGACTCGGATCCCCTGCAACCGGCCCTTCGGCCCCGCCTGTCTTCTGCAGTTCTATCCGCGCCGGTGCGGCGGGCTGAACCCGGTGACGATGGGCGTCGAGTACGTGCGGCAGCGTGCGCGGCTGCGCCTCCTCACGCGATATCGCGCCATCCTCACGCACTCCGAGCACATGCAACGGGAATACGAGCGATATCCGGGACTGGAGCACCGGATTCACCACAGCTGGTATGCCGCCGAGCCCCTGGGTCCGCCGCCGCCGCCGCTCGAGGAAGCCCCGCGCAGCGATGACGGAACGCTCGGCCCTGTGCGTCTGTTGTTCATGGGCCGCATGGACGATCTCAAAGGCGGCGATCTCGCGATCGATGCCGTGCCGATCGTGGCGTCCACGCTGCGGCGCTTCGTGCACATGGTCTTCGCGGGAGACGGTCCTGCGCGCGGCCGGTGGGAAGCCGCCGCTCACGAAACCATGACCGGGGGATCCGGCGTACGGATCTCATTCGTCGGCTGGCAGAGCGGCAACGAGCTGACCCACCTGCTTGACTCGAGCGATCTCCTCGTGGTGCCGAGCCTCTGGCCCGAGCCGTACGGTCGCGTTGGACTGGAAGCCGGGCGGCGAGGCGTGCCGACGGCTGCTTTCGCGGTCGGCGGCATTCCCGAGTGGCTCACAGCCGGACGAAACGGAGCGCTGGCCCCTGCCGATCCGCCAACCGCCGCCGGGTTGGCGCAAGCGATCGTCGACTGTCTGAGCACACCCGAACGTCATGCCGGGCTGCGAGAAGGCGCCCGAGCCGTCGCCGCGCAACTCGATGACGTCACGCGGCACGTCGATCTGCTGGAGGGAATTCTCACTCGCGTGGCGCAGGGGAATGTCGTGTCCGCCTAGGACCCGGACTCAAAACATCCACGCACACACCACCACCGCGGCAATCGCGGCCACGATGTCTCCGATGAGTGCTGCGGGAACAGCGTGCCGCGTTCGCCGGATCCCGACGGCGCCAAAATACACGGCGAGCACATAAAACGTCGTCTCCGACGAGCCGTACAGCGTGGCGGCCATGCGGGCGATGACCGAATCCGGACCGTGCGTTTTGATCAAATCGGTCGTGAACGCCAGTGACCCGCTGCCTGTCAGAGAACGAAGAATCGTCAACGGGACGAGCTCGGCGGGAAATCCGGTACGGACGACGATCGGTCGCAGCGCGGCCATCAGCAGATCCATGGCGCCCGAGCCTCTAAACATGCCGATGGCAACGAGGATCCCGACCAGAAACGGAATGATCTTCACGGCAACATCGAATCCCTCCTTCGCCCCTTCGATGAAGACGTCATAGACCTTCACCCGCCGGATGATGCCAACGAGGGGAATGACGACGAGGAGGACCGGGATCGACCACAGCGAAATGGCATCGAGAACGGCGCGCATTACGGACGCACCGCCGGCTCGGCCACTGTCTGCGGATAGAAGCGCTGCAGCACTCTCGCTGCGATCACCGCGGCAATCGTACCGATGAAGGTTGCCACGATCGACGGAGCAATGATGGCCGTCGGGTTGGTCGATCCGGCGGCGAGAAGGACGCCGATCATCGTCGCCGGAATCAGCTGCACACCCGAAGTGGTCACCGCCATCAGCGTCACCATGGCGTTGGTAGCGGTTTCCTTGTCAGGATTGAGCGTTTGCAGCTCCTCCATCGCCTTGATGCCGAGCGGTGTCGCGGCGTTGTTGAGACCGAGGACGTTGGCGGCAACCGCCAGCACGATCGCGCCGGCGGCTGGATGCCCAGGTGGCACGTCGGGAAAGACCCAACGCAGGAGCGGACTGAGCGCACGCCCGACCAGCGAGACCAGGCCGGCGGCTTCGGCCACGCGCATCATCCCGAGCCACAAGGTCATGATGCCGACCAAACCGATCGCGATCTGCACCGCGGACGTCGCCGATTCGACCGCGCCCTTGGTCACCGCCTCCGCTGTCCCGTTGACGGCCGCTACCACGAGCGCAACGGCCATCAAACCGAACCAGATGTAGTTCATCATGGCGGTGATGGTAGCTCAGGGCGCAGGCTGAGGAGGCAGGCTTCGGAAGGACGTGGCTTCCGCCTTCAGGCGGAAGGACACGTAGCGGTGGACTCTAAGGGACTTCGATGCTGAGAGGAACGACAACCGTCCCCCAGTGCAGCACGAGCTCGCCCTTCCTTCCGTCGACCACCGGGAAGTAGAAGGCGAGCGTCTCCATGTGCGATCCGCTGCGCGGCTTGACCTCGACGCGGACGTGATCCTGACCCTCGGGATATCGTGTGTGCCAGACAGCGTGATCGCGGTTGACGATCATCGTCCAGTGGTCAGGATTCGGTTCGGCCCAGAGCGAGTACTTTCCCGCCGGCAAGTCCTTCCCTTCAATCTTGATCGCTGTTGTCACCTGGATCGTCGTCGCATCGTCTGCACCTGGACACCAGATCCGTCCCCAGGGAACGAGCTTGCCAAAAAGCTCTCGGCCGCGCGCAACCGGACGGCTGTAGTCGAGCGTGATCGTCGTATCGGCAATGTGCTGCGACACCGACGCGCGCTGGCTCGGACGTACACGCGGCGGATCCTCACGCTGCGCCGCCGCGACCGTAAGACCAAGCGCCACCGTTATCAATCCCGCCGATACCCAGCGCGCCGTTTTCATGACACATTCATCCGTTGGATGCCGGCTTACCCATGTTGAGGGCGAGACTGAACGTTCCGGCGTACCCGGCCTTGTTCTCGGTGACCGGCATGATCAACTCTTTCCCGCGCTCCCGCTGAAATATGCCATCGCCTTCGTTCTTCATCCGCTCACCCGACCGCTTCGAATACGGCTCGCGAGCGAATACTCGATCGGTGAACACCTCGTCGAAATACACCTGAGAGGTGAACTCGTGTCCGTTCGCCGCCGCAGGTGTCGTGCGGACCTTGAAATGAATGTGCACTGCCCGGCCCGGATACCAGCCGGGATAGACGGTCATGAAGTTGGCCGTCCCTTTTGCGTCGGTGACCTGGTAGCCGCGAAGGAAATTCTGGCCGACGGTGTCGAATCTCGGATCCTTCACGCCGGAATAGACGCCCGACGATGTCGCACTGCCAGATGTCAACCTGCGCTCCAGGCAACGGTGCGCATTTGCCTCCAGTCACCTGCGACACGTTGAAAGTCAGGCGCAGGGGCAGTCCCGCCTTGGCGGCCTTCGTAACCGGATCGACCCGGATGTCCCCGCGATTCAGCATCTTGTCCACGAAATACGGGCCTTCGGTCTGCTCCGGCTGTACGACGCAGCCGGGGATGGCCGTTCCCGGGGCCTGTCCGGTGAGCGGCTCGGCCATCGCGGCCACACTCGACATCCCGAGGAGCGCGACGAGCTCCCGGCGCGTCAACAGCCGACCGACCATCACGTCATCGTTGTCCATATGTGCTCCTCGACGGGGATTGTGCTCCGGGCCGGGCGAACCGGCAAGTGTCAAAAGTATGAAAGTTCAGCCGAGCGAATCGTAAATCACGACTCGTGTCCAGAAGCTCGCGCACCGAGTCACGAAATGCCGGTGGGTCGGATGGACCTGGTACCGGTCATGAGCCGACCGGTCCTTGAAGATGAGGACTTCGGCGTAGGAATAGCTCCTGTCGATGACGGGGCGATCGGTGTCGGCGGGCGGGCCGAGGTAGCCGGCCTCGACGTCCTCGATCGTCTTCAGCGTCTGGATTAGCTCGGTGAACGTTCTTCGATCGTCGTCGGAGAGGTCATCTTTCAGCCAGAAGTACACCGCGTGTACGAGCATGGTCACCTCGATTATGGGGCGTGGAGAGAGCAGAGGGCGCTGAGCAACGCATCAACGCCCGAGGCGTCTCGGCTCCTCGGCGATCTCCGCGTTGAAAGCTTTTTGACAAGTCCCGAATGTGCAGACGTGGAATCAGACTGAAACGCTCCTGTTCTCCTTCTCTCCTTCGCTGTTTGCTTTGAACAAGGCATGCATCGCGACTGCGGAAAGCGCGGATTGACGATCAGAAATCAAATTGATCGATATTCGCCTTGGTGAACTTGAGCGGCGGGCCCAGGATGATCTCGCTCCCACGAATCTGCACCACGCCGAGGCGACCGGCCTCAACAGACGGTGCACCGGCGGCGAGGACACCTTGCAGCAGTTGACGCGCCGCATGGACCGTCAGATAGCCGAGGTCGCGCGTGTTCCAGAGAACGACCGTCTGCACGAACCCACCGTGCACATAGGGCTTGTTGATGTTCGGCAGCGAAAGGCCGATGACGTGGACGTCCTTGCGCCCTGCCTGCCGGACAGCCTCCGCCGCACCCGGGACTGCCGGCGCCGAAATAGCCATGATCAATTTCACGCCCGGATGCACGCGCATGATCGTCTGCGTCTCGCCGAATGCCTTGTCCCGGTCGTCATCGCTCGGCCGAATCGTCGCCAACTTCAGACCAGGGTGGGTCGCCAGCCGTTTCTTGATGAAGGCGATCCACTCGTTTTGATTGGCGGCACTCAGCGCGCCGGTGATGATGGCGAACTCGCCGCGGCCGCCGAGCAGACGGGCAGCTTCATCCGTCAGCGTGTTGGCGATCCCTTCCGAAGTCGCCTGGTTGACGAAGAAGTCGCGCGCGTCGGGCTCGGCATCCGCGTCCCAGGTCAGGACCTTGATGCCACGCTCGCGCGCCTTGCGCAGCACCGTCGAGATGCCGGCACGATTCTCCACGGCGACGGCAATGGCGTCGACCTTGCGCGTTATCCAGTTCTCGACGACTTCGTTCTGCCGGGCGGCGTCGAGTCCGGTTGGACCATCCCAGATCAGTTCGATGCCCAGCTCCTTTGCCGCTTCCTCCGCGCCGACACGGCAGCTGGCAAAATACGGATCGCCCTTCGCCTTCGGCATCATCGCCACAACGCGTCGTGTCGACGACGGATTCTCGGCGACGACGCCACGCGCAGAGGTTGCGGTGGGCACAACCGATCTGACGAGCCAGACGTTCGTCCCAGCAACGATCAGCGAGCCGGCAAGAACGGTGGCACAGAGGACGGCAACCTGGCTGTTCTTCACGTCGATGGCCTCGGGGGTGGAGTATACGTGCGCGGCTCGGCGGCCGCGAATGCGGGCACGATCGATCGCGATGGTCACGAGCAGCAGGGTGCCGGTCAGCACGCCGGCAAGTTCCGACGGCAGCGCCGCCAGGCGCAGGCCGTTCCGCAGCACCGACAACGCAAACAGGCCGAGCACGGTTCCGAACAAAGTGCCGCGCCCGCCGAACACTGACGTGCCGCCAAGCACCACGGCTGTGATTGCGTCGAGCTCGTAGCCGCTGCCGGCGTCCGATCGTGCCTGTCCAAGATGTGCGACGTAGACGATCGCGGCGACGCTTGCGCTCAGTCCGGACAGAAAGTACACGAGGGCCAGGCGGCGGACGACCGGAATGCCCGCGTATCGGGCCCCGGCCGCTGAGAATCCGATCGCGTACAGCGCCCGGCCGATGATCGAACGGTGCAGAAGCATCGCGTAGCCGGCGAATACCGCGACGAAGATCGCGAGTTGCGTCGGAACGAAGCCCCATAGATACCCCTGCCCGACGGCAAGAAACGAGGCGGGAAATCCCGTGTAGTTGACGGCGCCGAGCGTGATGCCTTCGGCGATGCCGCGGAACAACGAGAACGTGCCGAGCGTGACGATGAGCGGCGGGATGCCGAGACGCGCCACGAGGATGGCGTTCAGTGCCCCACCGGCGCAGCCGGTCAGCAGGCTCGTCGCCGCAGCGGCGGCGATCGGAAGATTCCAGTCGCGATAGGCCGCCCCGAACAGAACGGCCGAGAGTCCCATCATCGATCCCACCGACAGGTCGATACCGCCGGTGATGAGGACTGGCGTGAGGGCGATGGCCAGCAGGCCGAGCTCGACGCTCAGGCGCGCGATCTCGAAGAAATTGCCGGCGGTCGCGAAGTTCGGCGCGATGGCGGCAAACAGGACCATCTCGAAAACGAGTGCGGCCAGCACCGCCCACTCGCCGTTGGCCGACCACTGAAAGCGACCACGTGGCTCCATGGTCAAACGTGCCCGCCGGCCAGCGCTGTGTGGCTCACCGGGCGGACGCGCAGCGCATCGACGACGACGGCTGTGAGGATGATCGCGCCTTGTATGGCCCGCTCCCAGTAGGCGCTGACACCGAGGAAGGTCAGCGCCGGTCCGATGATGCCCATCAAAATCACCCCGAGCAGCGTCCCGCCCAATGTGCCGCGACCACCGTTGATCGCCGTACCGCCGACGACAACGGCGGCGATCACCTGCATTTCCAATCCGAGTCCGGCATTGCTCGGAATCTGATTGAAGCGGACGGCATTGAGCAACGCCGCCAGGCCGGTCAGGCCGCCGGCGAGCGTAAACACCGCAAACGTTGCGAACGAGGTGTGGACACCAGCGAGCCGCGCCGCGGCCCGGTTCGAACCGGTGGCGTAAACCGCCCTGCCCAGGCGCAGGTTACGCAGACTCCACGCGAAGAGCGCATAGAGCCCGAAGGCGATGAGTCCGGCGACGACGGGATAGCGGTGCTGGCTGAGGCCGAGCCACTGGAATCCTGAAGGCAGATCCTGAATCCACGCGCCGTCGGTCGTCCATCGCAACCCATCGCGCAGCGCCACCATCGTCGCCAGCGTCGCCACGATTGACGGGATACGCACGAACGCGACCAGAGCACCGGTCAGTGCACCGAATGCTGCTCCCGTCAGGCAGGCGCCGGCGATGACCAGCAGCAGCGGCAGCCCGGCCTTGGCGAGCAGGCCGGCGGTGACACCACAGATGGCGAAGACCGAGCCGACGGAAATGTCTATCTGCCCGGTGAGGATGATGAGGGTCATGCCCACCGCAACAATCAGTACCGGCATGTTCGCGAGGAAGATGTCAGCCAGGTTGTCGCGAGAGAAAAAGGCGGGCGACGAAACGAGGAGCAGCAGCGCCAGCGCGGCGATGGCCAGCGCCACGGTCACTTCGCGGCGGTGGCGGCCCATCATCCGTTTACCGAGCTTCGGCCGCCGGCGTCCGGATCGAGCGCGAGCGCGAACAGCGCCGACTGCGTGGCCTCTTCACGCGTGAGCACTCCTCGAATCGTTCCCGCGCGCATGACGCCGATGCGGTCGCTCATCCCGAGGATTTCCGGCAACTCCGACGAGATCATGACGATCGCCAGTCCACGCTCGGTAAGCTCCTGCATCAACGCGTGGATTTCCGCTTTCGAGCCAACGTCCACGCCCTGTGTCGGCTCGTCGAGGATGAGCACCGACGGCTCGATGGCGAGCCAGCGCGCGAGGGCCACCTTCTGCTGATTGCCACCGGACAAGGTCCCAGTTTCTGCATAGACCGAGGGAGTCTTGATCCGGAAACGATCGACGTACGTTTGTGCGGCCTGACGCTCGGCATCGCGATCGAGCAGGCCGCGCCGTGAGAGCTTGTCGAGATTGGCGAGGCTGGCGTTGGCTGCCACATCCATCTCCAGCACGACGCCGTGCCGGCGGCGATCTTCGGGAACGTAGCCGATCCCGGCCTTGATGGCATCCGCCGGAGAAGTGATGTCAACTGTCGCACCGTTGACGACGATCTCGCCGGCATCGAGCGGCGTCAGGCCGAACAGCGTTTCCGCCAGCTGCGTGCGACCAGATCCGACCAGTCCCGCCAGCCCGAAGATCTCCCCGCGCTTGACGGTGAAGGACACGTCGCGGACGCCGGCAGCGCGATTCGACACACCGCGCACGTCGAGCGCGACCGCTCCGATCGCGACAGGCTGCTTCGGGAAGACGGCCGTCAACTCGCGGCCAACCATCATGCGGATCAGATCGGGACGCGTGACGTCGCGCGCGGCGCACGTGGCAATCGTCTCCCCGTCCCTGAGCACGGTGATGCGATCGGCAACCGTGAAGACTTCTTCGAGCCGATGCGAAATGTAGATGATGCCGGAGCCGGCCTGGCGGAGGACGTCGATCACTCGGAACAGGCTCTCGACCTCGCGATCGGTGAGCGCGGCGGTCGGCTCGTCCATAATCACGACCTTGGCGTCGACGCCGATCGCCTTGGCGATCTCCACGAGCTGCTGCTCGGGCATGCTCAGCGATTCGACGAGGCGTTGCGGGTCAATCGAGGCTCCGACACGCGCGAGGAGCTCGGCCGCCTGACGACCGCGTGCTTTCCAGTCGATCGGCCGCCACGCGCCACCACGCTCGAGCGAGAGGGCGATGTTCTCGGCGACGGTGAGGTCCGGAAACAACGCCGGCTGTTGGTAGATCGCCGCGATCCCAAGTTGCCGGGAGGTCGCGGGATCCATGTGGGCGACGGTTCGTCCGGCAACCAGCAACGTTCCGGAATCCGCCGTCTCGGCGCCGGTGATGATTTTGATGAGGGTCGACTTGCCCGCCCCGTTTTCTCCCACGAGGGCATGCACTTCGCCCGGCCGCAGGTCGAAGGAGACGCCCCGCAGCGCCCGCACGCCGGCAAAGGACTTCGTAATCGCGGAGGCCTGAAGGAGGACGGTGGACAAGAGTCGCCGGCGGGGATGATATCGCACGAGGTCCCGTGGGCCGGCTCGTTACGCTCTGCGCAACGCCGCCCGGGCATCCCGGCCTGAGGAAAAGTGACCAGAATCCGGTTTATTGGGTCGAGATATTCAGAAATTCGGACTCGCCGACGTGCTCCTGCTCGCAAACCTACGCCGATGCTCGTTGCGGCCCTCGAAACGGACGGGTACAAAATGTGCACTGCCGCAGCACGAGCAAAACAGTCAATGCCGCCAAAACCGACGGGCCGGGATCCTTACCTGGTTAAGTCCGTCGTCCATTCGTCGCAGTTGCTGGCGGCGTTTCGGACGTCTGGCGAGGCGTTCCCGTTGCGCGAGATTTCCGCCCGCAGCGGATTGCCCAAGAGCATGGCCTTCCGGCTGATTTACACCCTCGAGCGCTGCGGGATGATCGAAAAGGTTGGGGACAACCTCTATCGGTCGCACATCCGCCCCTTCAAACAGAAGCCGTTCCGCGTCGGATACGCGGCGCAGGGCACTGATTACCAGTTCTCGAGAGAAGTGTCGGCGGGTCTGCAGCGCGCAGCGGTCACGCATGGCGTCGATCTGATCTGCGTCGACAACCGCTACAACCCGAAGATTGCCCAGCGCAACGCCGAAGTGCTGGTGCGTGAAAAAGTCGACCTCGTCATTGAATTTCAAACCGATGAGCACGTCGCCGCCGCCGTCGCCGCGAAGTACCGCGAGGCGGACATCCCACTGATCGCGCTCGAGGTGCCGCATCCTGGTGCCACCTACTTCGGCGCGAACAATTACGAAGCGGGCCTCATCGGCGGCCGGCATCTCGGTCGCTGGGCGAAGCAGTACTGGCAAGGCGCCGTGGACGAGATCATCTTGATCGCGCTCGAGCGTGCCGGCAGCCTGCCGAAAATGCGGCTCACCGGAATGCTGGTCGGGATGCGGGAGACCTGCGCACAGCTCGAAGATTGCCGCGTCACTTACATGGATGGCGATGGCAAACTCAACGAGAGCTTCGATGTCGTCCGCAAGCACCTGCGATCGAGCCGCGCGCGGCGGACACTCGTCGGCGCCGTCAACGATCCCAGCGCGCTTGGCGCCTTACGGGCGTTCCACGACGCCCACCGCAGCGACGGCTGCGCCGTCATGGGTCAGAACGCCGCCCCCGAAGGACGCGCCGAACTGCGGGAGCCAGGTACTCGCCTCATCGGATCAGTCGCCTACTTCCCCGAGAAATACGGCGGCGAAATCCTGGCGCTGGCCCTCGACATCCTGCACCGGCGGCCGGTTCCGCCTGCGGTGTTCGTCAAGCACCAGCTCGTCACACCTGACACGGTCGATCACATCTACCCCAACGATCGGCTGATGCAGCTGACGGGAACCCACAACGCCTAACTGATCGGCGGTCGGCGCTGGACCTGGACGCTGGCAGCTGGATTTCACAGCCGTCGCCAGAATAGAACGATAAATCCGGGGAAGAAGGCCGCGGACCACCATGCGAGGGCCGCCCCCACCCCTTGCAGGACCGCACCCAGCGCGGAACCGCCGTGGAGCAGTGCGTCGAGAAGGCTGAAGCCAAGCCAGAACACGGACCACGCTAACGCCAGTCCCACCCATCCGAACTGCGGGGCGAGCAGGTAGTAGACGGCGGACACGACTGCGCCGATCATCAGGCCGCCGACGGTGCTCATCCCGCACAGGCGGACCAGCACTAACGGAAGAGACCCACGGTTTTCCAGCCGGCCGGCATCCGCCGGAAATAGACCTGCACCGGATCGTTCCAGCGCGGATGATCCGGATGCTCGGCGCGGATGGTCGCCGCCACGTAGTCGGCTCCGCTCAACAGTTTCGCCGGCGCTGACAGGCGCGGTCCGGTTGATTCCATGGCTTCACCCACCGCCTCGTGCACGCCGCTGGCGTTATCGAAGCGCGACCAGCTGACGAGATATTTGGCCGGAGGCTTCGCGACGTTGGCTGTGATCGCCGCGTTCGCAAAGGTCAGCGTCCCGTCGGAGGCGAGCGTTACATCGGCGATCGGATTGACACCGTTCAGCCACACGCGGGCGACCGTGTCACGTCGCTCGATGAGCGTCTGGGTGAGGTACTCGGCCGCCTTGGGATCGTCGTAGCCGACGGCATCCACGATGGCCTTGATCGTCTGATCGGAAAAGCGCGACACCAGCCGTGCGCCCCAGAACGCATCGTCGGGACGCATGTTCGAAAAGGCGGCATTGGGATAGTTCGGCTTCCAGCGTTCGGGCTCGAACCCCTTGCTGGAGACGAATCCGACGGAACGCGGTATGTCCGGGTAGTTGGCGCGCAAATAGGACGGAACGGCCAATCCGAGACTGAAGAGTGCAGCCAGGCTTGCCCCCCTGTCGAGGTAGTACTCGTGGCCGCTGGCAGCGGGATCGGGAAACCTCGTCGCGCTTCCGAGGATGGCCCCGAAGTCGTACATATAGTGGCGGATGTGTGCCCGCCCGTTCTGCTCGACGAGCATGTTGAGCGAATTCAGGGCTCGAGAATCGTCGTGCGCGACCCAGGCACTGAACACGCGGTTCGCGCGCAGCTCCCGCCGATGCTCGTGCGGATGGATGTCGTTTGGGTCGTCGGTCCGCGTGCCGTGGTAGAGAAATTGTCCGAGATCCTTCCCCTCTTCGAAGCGACTGGCTGAGAAGTACACGCGGCCATCGCTGTCGCGCGCAGCAATCCTCAGAATGCTGTTCAGATCCTCGCGCGTAAACTTGCGCCGTCCGCTCGCATCACGAACGGTTGCGTCGGGGGCGATGTGAATCTTGTCCGGGTGCACGCGGATCGGATACACGTCGACGACGTGGTAGCCGAGCGCGTGATAGATGAGCGTACCGATGAATTCTGCCCCGGTGGCCAACTGCGGGTAGTCGGGGGGATCCACTTCCAGCTGATAGATCTGCTTCGGATCTTCTGCGTGCACGGCTCGAAAGCCGGGATGGAAACCTCCCGGGCCCTTGCCGGCAACCACCGTCCATTCGTCGGCGGTCAATCGCTCGAACTTGTTCGGGCCGCGGACGATTTCGGCGACCGGCATGTCGCGGACGCCAATCCGGTTGGTAAACCAGCTCGAGTCGGGCACTTCGTCGAGCGTGTTGACGTTCAGCGCGCGAACCGGGGTCCGTTCGCCGGGCGAGCCCCACGTGTTGCTGGCGAAGTCATAGGTCTCCGACAATTCGATTTCTTTGACGCCGCTGGCGTCGAACGCGGTGTCGTTGTCGGCGGAGATCGGATCGTCGGAAAGGAACTTGGGAGTCGTGCGCCCAGACTGAGCGGCGACGGCACCGTCGATCAAGAGTGCGACGGCCACGAGTAGTGCGAGCGACCGAGCGTCGATGCGAGTTTTAGAAGACATTTTCAAACCTGATCAAATACCGCGTGCCTTCTCCGCTGCCGAACGCAATATCCGTGCGAAAGGCGATGCCGCCCCGTCCACCGATGCGAATCCCGAAGCCATAGTCACTCTCCAACTTGCCGAGGTCGTCCAGGGTGCGAGCGACAGCTCCCGTGTCGTAGAAGATCGCACCGTGCGTCAACTCGTTGATGCGCCACCGATATTCCGCCTGAAACAAGGCGGCGCTGCGATCGCGGAAGCGGAAGGTGCGGAAGCCGCGCAGCGTGTATGCACCTCCCAGGACGGGCTGGAGATAGAAAGGCACTTCGTGGCCACTCTCGGCGTCGGCAGACGCCACCACCGCACGGAGCACAAGCGTTCGCGACCTATTGAAGAGCGGAATGTATTGCTGGGCGTCGACATCCCAGCGCTGAAACGAGAACTGATCGAAATCGCGATCGCTGTATCGCGAGTATGTCAGGCGGATTTTTGTCCCGCTAATCGGATTGAGCTCCGGCTCTGCATGGACGAACTCCAGAAAGGGCTCGACGATGGTGAATGCCGGCTGCTGGTCGAACCCTGGAATCTGGAAGGTGGGGAAGACTTCATCGGTTGATGGCATCCCAGTGTCCGTACCACTGCCGACAGAAGGGTCGAGATATCCTCCGCGAACGCCCGCCGTCAAACCACCGGCGCGGAAGCCACCGGAGACTTGCCCCAACGTGTCGCGCAGAGCGAAATTCGTTCGATTCTCCGCAACGCTATCCGGTCCGAGGCCGAAGAAATCCTCCTGCGGAAGATCCCGTCGGCGCGCATACAGCTCGACGAACGGGCCGTTCTTGATGGCACCAGGAAGGATTAGTGATGCGTCGGCGCCGAAGTAACCTTTGAAGGAGCCAGCGGCGGAGACGCGAAAGTCGAACTGTCCCGTGCTGTACCGATATCCTGGTCCGGCACCGATGCCCGATCCCTCACCGAGACCACCCCATCTCACATACAAGCCACGCGGCGGGTTGAACAACCGCTCCAATAAGAGATCGTCTTCGAACTTGTGCAGAACCCGGGCAGGTTTACTTTGCTGCTCTGGTGTCAGCTTGCGTGATTTGGCCTCGCGTTGCGCCTGGAGCTCGGCGCTGCGCGTGGCGGCGGATGGGTCCTGGCCAGCTGCGGCAAAGACCAGGATTGCGAACGCGGCGGAACAGAACATGGAAGCCTACACCTCAAAAATGTTAAGGTCGGCCACAATGGATGATAGGCACCGGTTACCATTATCATTGTGGCCGTGCGAACGCGCGTCAAGTGCCTACTGCCCTCCTAACACATCCGCAGATTTCCGCCGGCGATGACGCGTAGCTACATCCGCGTCATCGTGATCTGGCTGATCACGCTCGTCGCCCTGTACGCCCTGCAGGAATACTTCTCGTAGGATCGGCGTGAATGCACCCGATTGATTGGACCGTACTGGTGACGTTCGTCGTGTGGATCGTCTATGACGGTCTGAAGCGCACGCACGACAGCCATGAGATCGACGGGTATTTCCTCGCCAATCGATCGATCCCGTGGTGGGCGGCGGGCCTCTCGGTGATGGCCACGCAACTGAGCGCCATCACGATGATCGGCACGACCGGCCAGGGCTACAACGACGGCCTGCGCTTCATCCAGTTCTATTTCGCCCTGCCGCTGGCGATGGTCATCCTCTGCGTCACGCTGGTCCCGTTTTTCTACAACTCGGGCGTCTACACCGCTTACGAGTTTCTCGAGCGCCGGTTCGACGCCAAGACCCGCACGTTCACCAGCCTCCTGTTCCTGATATCCCGCGGGATGTCCTGCGGCGCCGTGGTCTCGGCTCCAGCGGTGGTGCTGTCGCTCGTCCTCGGATGGGATCTCACCGCGACGGCGCTGGCGATCACGATGCCAGCGGTGCTCTACACGATGTTCGGCGGCGTACAGGCGGTGACGTGGACGGACGTCAAGATCATGGCGCTCATCGTGTTCGGCATGTTCGCGGTCGTGGCCGCCGCCATCCTCGGCTGGCCGTCCGGCATCGGCGTGATGGACGGATTGAACATTGCCGCCGCGACGGGCCGTCTCAGGACGTTCGACTTCTCGTGGGATCTGACCAACCAGTACACCTTCTGGTCCGGCACGATCGCCGCCCTGTTCCTGTTTTGCTCCTACTTCGGCACCGACCAGAGCCAGGTTCAGCGTTACTTGACGGCACGATCGGTCGACGAAGCGCGCCGTTCCCTGTTGATGAGTGCGTACTGGAAGATCCCGCTCCAGGTCTTGGTGCTCGTGCTCGGCGTCCTGGTCTTCGTCTTCTACGTCTTCAATGAACCGCCGCTGCTTTTCAATCCGGCGCACGTCGAGCGGGTCGACCGCGGCGTCACGGCGCCGGCCTACTCGGCGCTTCAATCGGAGTACGAGGCCGCCTTTGCGGCCCGCCGCGACGCAGCATCCACTTTCGCCGCGGCGCGTGATTCGAACGATCCGGCGCAGCTGGCAGCAGCCGGCGATGCGCTGCGTCAACGCGACGCCGCCTTCCAGTCCATCCGCCGTAAAGCCACCGACCTCGTCCGCGCGACCGGCGATACCACGCCGGCCGACGTGAACTACATCATCCCCAGGTTCATCCTCGAACACCTTCCCGTCGGCCTCGTCGGTCTGCTCATCGTGGCCATCATCATGGCGGCAACGGACACGATCGCCGGGGAGCTCAACTCGTTGTCGACGGCAACGGTGATCGACTTCTACAAGCGGCGCGTCCGGCAGACCGCCAGTGATGCGCACTATCTCGCCGTCTCGAAGCTGGCGACGGGAGTGTGGGGATTGTTCGCCTGCGCGGTAGCCGTGTGGGCGGCCGAGCTCGGATCCCTGATCGAGGTCGTCAACCGCTTCGGATCGTTCTTTTACGGCTCGATCCTGGGCGTCTTTATTCTGGCCGTGGCCTTTCCTCGGGCCACGGGGAACGGTGCGTTCATCGGGCTACTGGCAGGCATGAGCTCCGTGGCCTGGGCGGCCTCGTTCACGCGGCTCGCCTTCTTATGGCACAACGTGATTGGCGCCGTGGCGGTTGTCATCGTCGGAATAATCGTGAGCGAGCTCGATCGCCGATTCCGATCAGCCGGCCAGATCCCGCAATCGCCGCACACGGTCGGCTGAGACCGCGCCTTCCGGGTCGTCGCCTTCGCGAGCGACGCGGCCGACATGGATCTCGCGCACGCAGCCGGTGCGCGCCAGATGCGCGAATATCTCGTCGTCCACGCCACCGCCGGCGAGAATCTCGAGACGCGCGCCGGCCCGGGCTCGATACTCGGTCAGCCGCCGGCATCGGCTCACCGCGTCACCACCGCCGCCATCGGTCAGGATGCGATCGATCGACGTCACGCGCACGAGCTCGTCCATGGCGTTTACCGGATCGTGCAGCTGATCGAACGCGCGGTGGAACGTGACGCGCAGCTCCGGTGCAGCGTCCAGCACGCGGCGGACATCGTCGAGGGCGAGCTGCCCGTGCTCGGCGAAGCCGATGACGATCCCGTCGACGCCGAGGCCATGGAACTCGGCGGCGGCCGCACGTAGTCGCGGCAGTTCTTCCGGCTGCATCGCGTACCCGGCGTTTTCGCGAACCATGACGCGCAGAGGCAGCGGCGTCTCCTGGCTGATCGCTCGAACGAGGGAGAGCGGCGGCGTCAAGCCGCCGTCGCGAATGCTGCGCACCACTTCAAGACGGTCGGCGCCGCCCCGAGTGGCCTGGCGCGCATCAGAGACAGTCTGGACGATCACTTCCAGGAGTATGCGGTCCATCTGGCTATTTCATCACGCCGGACCATCGGGGCACGCGCACTGCCCCACTTCTGCGCGCTGGCCGGCTGCATCCTCGGTCCAGTTCCACGAATTGGCCGCTCCTACAGCTCCACTCTCCGCAGCCGCAGCGCGTTAGCGATGACGGACACCGAGCTGAAGGTCATCGCGGCGCTGGCGAACATGGGACTGAGGAGCAGACCGAAGACGGGATAGAGGAGACCGGCTGCGACCGGCACGCCGAGGACGTTGTAGACGAACGCGAAGAACAGGTTCTGACGAATGTTCCGCATCGTCGCCTTGCTCAACTTGCGCGCCCGGAGAATCCCTCGCAGATCACCCTTCACGAGCGTGATGCCGGCACTCTCGATGGCCACGTCCGTGCCCGTACCCATCGCGATGCCGACGTCGGCCTGCGCCAGCGCCGGGGCATCGTTGATCCCGTCGCCGGCCATCGCCACCCGATCGCCTCGCTGCTGGAGATCCTTAACCGCCGCCGCCTTTCGCTGGGGCAGGACATCGGCCTCGACGTGATCGATGCCGACGGCCTGTCCCACGGCTTCCGCCGTGGTCCGATTGTCGCCCGTCAGCATCACCAGCGACAGCCCGTCGCGATGGAGAGCTGAAATGGTGTCCTTGGCCGTTGCCTTGATCGGATCCGCGACGCCGAGCAGACCGGCTGGCTGGCCATCGATCGACACGAACACGACGGTCTGCCCGCTGCGCCTCAGTGCATCCGCCCGATCCGTCAGCGGCCCGGGTTGGACACCCAGAGACTCGAAGTGACGCACGTTCCCGATTGCCACCGTCCGCCCGTCGACGATGCCGATGACACCCTCGCCGGTGACGGACCGAAAGTCGCTGACCGGCATCAGCGGCAAGGCCCGCTGGCGTGCGGCGGCCACGATCGCGCTCGCCAGCGGATGCTCGCTGACGTTCTCGAGACTCGCCGCTAGCCGAAGCAGCGTCGTTTCGTCGACCTTCGTGCGCGCCTCCACCATCACGAGCTTCGGCCGGCCTTCGGTCAACGTGCCCGTCTTGTCCACGACGACAATGGTCACTTGTTCCAGAACCTCGAGCGCCGCGGCGTTTCGAACGAGCACGCCCGCCTCTGCACCACGGCCGGTACCGACCATGATCGACATCGGGGTGGCCAGTCCAAGCGCGCACGGGCAGGCGATGATCAAAACCGCCACGGCGTTGACGAGTGCGTGAGCGAACCGCGGCTCGGGCCCGTAGATCGACCACACCACGAACGCGATCGCTGCAACGGCAATGACCGTAGGCACGAACCACGCCGACACGGTGTCGGCCAGACGCTGAATCGGCGCGCGCGAGCGCTGCGCTTCGCTCACCATGCGGACGATCTGCGCCAGCAGCGTCTCGCTGCCGACGCGTTCGGCCTTCATCAGGATTGTCCCCGTGCCGTTGACGGTTCCGCCGATGACCTGATGCCCGGTCACCTTCTCGACGGGAATCGGCTCACCCGTCACCATTGCCTCGTCGACCGTCGTCGAGCCCTCGAGAACGATGCCGTCGACCGGTATCCGCTCACCCGGGCGCACGCGCAAGCGATTGGCGACGCGCACGTGCTCCAGCGGAACGTCGCGCTCCGTGCCGTCGTCCTCAACGATTCGAGCGGTGCGTGGCGCCAGTCCCAAGAGGTTGCGGATGGCCGCGCTCGTTCGCGACCGCGCGCGGAGCTCGAGGACCTGCCCGAGTAGAACGAGCACCACGATGACCGCCGCCGGCTCGAAGTAGACGGCCACTTCACCGGCCATGCGGAAGGCTTCGGGGAAGAGCCCCGGCGCGAGCGTGGCGACCACGCTGTAGCCGTAGGCGGCTCCTACACCTAGAGCAATCAGCGTGAACATGTTGAGGTGGCGGCTCACGACCGAGACCCAGCCGCGCTGAAAGAACGGCCACCCGCCCACCAGTACGACGGGTGTCGCCAGCGCCAGCTCGATCCAATTCCTGAGGCCGCCCGGCAGCGCGTGATGCAGCGGCTGACCGGGGATGAACTCGGCCGCCATCAACGCGAGAATCGGCGACGTCAGGACGAGCGACATCCAGAAGCGCCGCGTCATGTCCGCGAGCTCGGGGTTGTCTTGCTCGATCGTGACCACCCGCGGCTCGAGCGCCATGCCGCAGATCGGACACGAGCCCGGCTGGTCGCGCACGATCTCCGGATGCATCGGGCACGTCCACTCGGTCCTGCTCAAGGGCTCGACATCGACAGGCTCGAGCGCCATGCCGCACTTCGGGCACGCGCCGGGACCCCTTTGCCGCACCTCGGGATCCATCGGGCAGGTGTAGGCGCGCTGCCGATCTGTGGCCGTCGCCACCGATTCGCCGCGATCCGACTTCAAAAAACGTTCGGGATCGGCCTTGAACTGCTCGACGCAGCTTGGATGGCAGAAGTAGTAGGTCTGTCCGCGGTACTCGGCCTGCCCGGCCGCATCGGCCGGATCGATCGTCATGCCACAGACGGGGTCGACGACCTCAGCCGTGGCGGCGGGATGATTCGTAGCCATGTCTCTCAAACGTATGACGCCGGCAGCAGGGCGTCCGACACGTCACACGGTGACCGAATGCTGAACAAAGGCGACTACCGAGGCACGCCTAGGTATACAAGTGGATCACCGTCTCGAGCGCGCGGCGGCACACGGCGCAAAAGGCTGGACTGCGCGTAAACATGATGCAGTCCACTTGCGGACGGAAATAGCCCTTCGCTTCGTAGTTCGCCCCCTCGAAAGCACCGACCTTGCCGGCATACTTTTCCTTGGCGAAGAGCTTCACTTCGAAGGCACGCGTCTCGCGAAACAGCGCTTCCATTTCTTCTTCCGGACGGTTGTCGGCGCGAAGCTTGGCGCGCCGTTCCTGATACGCCCGCGACCAGGCTTCGAAGTCTTCTTTCTGCCACGGCGTCGGCAGCGGCGTGCCCGGTTCGACGAGATCGCGCCACTTCAGCGTGCTGGGATCGAGCAGCGCTGTCACGTTCGGCTCCCACGGTTCGATCCGCTTGGCCGGCGCGGGTGCGTAGGCGACCGGTGACGTGTAGTACTCATCCGCCAACGCCGCGAAGTGATGGCCGAACTCGTGCACGAAGACATAAGGCGCCTGCGCACTGTCGGCCGCAACCGTACTGTAAAGATTGAAGATGCCACCGCCACCATAGGTTCGCGAATTGGTCAGGATCTCGATGAACTCGTACGGAGCAAATGCCGCGACCTCGCGCATCGCCCGGTTGTTGAACGTGAGCACGTAACGCTCGGAGCCAAAAGCATCGTAGGTGGCGCCGATCGGCGACGAAAGGTGCACCCCGGTCGACGGACGCGAGATGCCCGAGGCGGCCGCCGCAGGTACCAGTCCCCAGACGTTGAACTCGCGTCGGCGCTCCTTGAAGGGGGAAGTGGCGAACAGGATCTCGATCATGCGCCGGGCATCGCGCTCGAACTTGCCGCGCTCGGCGGCTGTGTATCCGTCGCCGAGAAGCAGAACATCCACCTTGTTCGCCGGCTCGCCGTTCTTTTCGATCTCGATGAGCGCACCCGGCGACGGCGGCGACGATGTGTCGACGAACATGCTCTTGGGATCGACGTCCGCCGCCCACACGTCCTGGAACTGATTGAGCTCGTCACGCTTCCGGATGACCACCTTGACCGGACCGTCGGGTACGGGAAAACGCACCGACTCGTGGAAGGTGCGATTCATCGTCTGCGCTTCGTCGGTCGTCTCCCACTCGCCGTAGATCGATGCGAAGCCGCGCGAGTACAAGACTCGCCCCTTGGCGTCCTTCACTTCGAAGAAATACTTGCCGAGGTTTGTACTGTCGATGGATTTTTCGGGATTGCCCGGCCATTCGAGTGGCTCGATCACCACACGGTCGACGCTGAACAACTCCTGTTTGGCGTTGCCCGTGTGGTAGTAGTCCAGACGGAGCGTGTGCGGCGCAGCCTGGATATCGTTAGCCGCGAGGGAGAGAAGCGCCGCGAGCGCGGCGCAGCAGGCACGAATCGACATTCAAGAACGATAGCTTACTTCTCTGCAAACTCCGCCGGGATTGCGGTAATTGGCCGGACCTGGATATCCCGATAGAAGAGCTCCGCCCCTTCCGACTGGAAAATGATCGGGCCGGACGTGACCGGCGTCGGAAGTTCGGCGTTGATCCGAACCGGACCGTGCAGGCGCATGACGACCTTGCCATTCACGATGTGGATGGCGTCGTTGCCGAAGGCGATCAACTCGACGGTGTTCCACTCCCCTGTCGGTTTCTCGTTGTCCGGCTGTTTGATACATCGACCCATCGAGCCCTGGCTCTGTGAGAAGTAGGTCCACTCGCCCACCGGGTCGTAGTCGTACAGCGTCGGTTTCGTGCCGGCGCGCGCCTTGGCGCGAACCGCGATCGCCGATCCGACGGCGTAGAGGTCGCCGACATCATGTTCCTGAATCTGCAGCTCGACAGAGCGGGCCCAAGTACGTCCCTCAGCACCGGGCGCGCTGTGCACGTGATAGAGGAGACCGCTGTCGCGCGGAGTCTCCGGCTTGTCACGCGGTGCCCATTTCTTTTCGCCCCACTTGAACTGCAGCTTCAGGTGGTAGTCCTTGAAGGATGCCTTGCTGCGCAGCTCGCCGAACACTTCGCCCGATATCCGGATCGCTGGCTTGCCGTCGACGTCGTTGACGACGGTGAAGACCTTCAGCGGATCGCGGTCAGAGCCAATCGGCTCGGTATATTTGCCGTCGGCGTCTCGCTTCAGCCCTGGCACTTCCGAGCTTGCCGCCGGCTGCTGCATCCACGTCGTCCAGCCGTCGAGGTTCTTTCCGTTCCAGAGCGAGGTCCAACCGCTCTGAGCATGACCCGTCATGCCACTCAGCAACGCGATGACGACGAGCAATCGTGAAAGATGCATAGACTCCTTCCCTGCCGGCGGTGATTATCGCCGGTTACCCTCGCCCCGCCAACGGTCTCGTGCAAGAATTCATGGCGATCGTGTTCCAGGATCTGACCTACGCGTTCCGCCAGCTCCGGCGCACCCCCATCTTCACGATCGTCGTCATCGCGACGCTCGCGATAGGAATTGGCGGCAGTACAGCCATTTTTACGATCGTCGACTCCGTGCTGCTGCGGCCACTGAGCTTCCCCGAGCCGCAGCGGCTGATGATGCTGCGGCTCACGTCGGGCTCACGTTTTTCGGAGACGTCTCTGCACGATTGGCGGCTCGAGAGCCGGACTTTTGCCGACCTGGCGGGCTGGGAGGATGCCCGCGCCAACCTGACCGGCGATGGCCCCCCGGTCGAGGTCCTTGCGGATCGTGTCACCGCGAACTTTTTCACCGTCCTCGGCGCGTCGCCGTACCGCGGGCGCACTTTCACCGTGCGAACCGACCTGAGCGTCGTCGAGCCCGAAGTGATCGTGAGCCACGGGTTCTGGCAGCGGCATTTCGGCAGCAATCCGAACATCATCGGTCAGACGATGACGCTCGACGGCGAAAGCCGGACGATTGTCGGCGTGATGCCCGAGACATTCACGATCCGCACGAACGAGTTGCCCGAGTCGCGCGCGGAAATCTGGGTGCCGTTCCGCCTCGTCCCCGGCGACCGCGCCGGGATCGGAGGCTCTTTGGATATCGTCGGCCGTCTCGCGCCCGGCGCCACGCCAGCGCAGGCGGAGTCGGAGATCGGCGCAATCGCACAACGGATCGAAGAACAGAACCCGTCGTACAGCCGCGACTGGCGCGTGCGGGTAGTACCGCTGCACGAGGCCACCGTACAGAACGTGCGCTTGCGACTTTTTGTGCTTTTCGGTGCCGTCGGGATCCTGTTGCTCGTGGCGTGCGCCAACGTCGCGACCCTGATGTTGAACCGCGCGGCCACGCGACAGCCGGAGCTGGCGATCCGGCTCTCACTGGGTGCGACGCCGATTCGAATTCTCCGTCAAGTCCTGACGGAGAGCGTGGTCCTGGCGATCGTTGGCGGCACGCTTGGACTGTTGTTGGCTCTCTGGGGAACGGAAATTTTCGTCTCCTTCGTTCCCGCCGGACTTGGCCTTCCCCGGACCCGCGAGATTGGCATCGACCAGCGAATCCTCGTCTTCGCCTTCTCTCTGACCGTCCTCACCGGGATCATCTTCGGTTTGGTCCCGTCTGTGAGGTCGGGACGGACGCAGCCGCAGCGGACGCTGCAGAAGGCGATCCGCGGATCGTCCGGAGGCGGCAGTGGCCAACTCGAAGGCGCGCTCATCGTTTCGGAAGTGGCGCTCGCTCTGATTCTCCTCGCCGGCGCCGGATTGCTCGGCCGAACTTTTTGGGCCCTCAGCCGCGTGGATCCAGGCTTCACAACCGAAGCCGTCCTGACAATGCGGACCGCGCTTCCGTCTGCGCGCTACGAGTCACCCGACAGAATTCGGGCGTTCAGCAGCCAGCTATTCGAGCGTATTCAGAGCCTGCCGCAGGTGCGGGCGGTAGGCTCCGCCAATTACCTGCCGCTCAGCAACTTCGGAATCGGCGGCAACTTCGAAATCGCCGGCCGCCCGCCGACGCGTGTCCACGAGCAGCCCGGTTCGTTCATCAGCGTCGTTGGCGGCGACTACTTCAGGGCGCTGCAGATTCCGCTCGTGCGCGGACGATTTTTTTCGGCTGCTGACACCAAGGACACACAGCCCGTCTTCATCATCGATGAGGAGCTGGCGAGACGCCACTGGCCTGGCGCGGACCCGATCGGAACTCGCATCACCTGGACCAGGAGCGAGGGCCCACTGTCAGGTGAGATCATCGGCATCGTCGGGAGCGTACGCTGGGCTGGGATGGCTGCCCATCCAAATGCAACCACGTATTGGTGGCTCCCCCAGATCCCAAAGGCGGATCTCACGATCGTCACACGCACGGACGGAGACCCCTCGGTCATGTCCCGCACCATTGCGGCCCAGGTCACGCTCATCGACCCGAGTCAATCGGTCGGAGAAATCCGATCGCTTCGGGATTTCGTGACTGAAGATCTGGCGCAGCCGAAGTTCACGATGCTGCTCATCGGCAGCTTCGCCGCCGCCGCACTTTTCCTCGCCGCGATCGGGCTCTACGCGGTCATCGCCTTTGGCGTCACCCAGCGCACGCGGGAAATCGGAGTTCGCGTCGCGCTCGGCGCCCAGTACGGTGACGTGCTCCGACTGGTCATGCGTCGCGGTGCGGTGCTTGTTGGAATCGGACTCTCGATCGGAATCGGCGGCTCGTTTGCTCTCGGCCGGCTCGTGGCTGGGCTTCTCTACGGCGTTGCACCTGCCGATCCGCCAACGCTCATCACCATGGCGCTATTCCTGACAGCTGTCGCCATGCTGGCCAATTACCTGCCGGCTCGTCGCGCCGCGCGGGTCGATCCGATGGTGGCACTGAGAAGTGACTAAAACTGGGGAACTGGGGAACTGGGCTGGAGCTGGAGTGGAGCTGGAAGCTGGAAGCTGGAGCGATGAAAACATTCCTCTCAATCGTGATGGTGCTGACCTTGGCAGTCAGCCTGATTGGCCAGGTCGCGGGTTCACCCATTTACGTCACGCTCTGGTTCGATACCGAGGACTACAATGGTGGAGCGGCGCAGGGGAGGCGAGACCGGAGTCAAGGCTGTTCAGATGATCGAAGGGGACGCGGTCTGGAAGGCGGGTGACGCTGGACGATACTCCAAAGAGCTGTTGGTGTCAGCCCTCTCGAGGAGTGATACGCCGCAGGGTCAGACCGTAGTGGACGGACGCACGCAGGATCTCGTGGCCAAAGGCGAGCTGCCCAAGCTGGTGAAGAATCCCTCTGCCTACTTCATCGAGTACCAGGATGGTCTGAAGGCGACGCTGCTGATGCTGAACGGGGCGGTCAAGGATTTCACGTTCGCGGCGCGCGTGAAGGGCTCAGGATTACAGTCGACGCAGTTTTTCCTCTCGCCCGAACCGAACGTCACCTACTCCGCCTGTCTGGTCGACAAGATCGAGGAGCTGTTCGCAACGGGAAAGGCATCTTACCCAGTCGAGCGGACGCTCCTGGTCAGCGGAATCCTCGAAAGCTGCCTCACTTCCCGTCTCCAGGAACAGAAGAGATTGGAGACGCCTCACCTGAATGTGCGGTATCGAGCCGCGCAGCAGTCACAGCACGCAAGGACGTAGAGAAATCCCAAGGCACTCAGCCACACCACCCGTGAACTTGACACGACTCATCTGCCTCGTCTGCGCGATACCGGCGCTCGTGCTGGCTCAGACGTCCGACCGGACGAGAACCCTCCACCAGGACGCCTTCATCTTCGATGCGCACGTCCACGTCGTGAACCGCCAGTTCTATCACGGCGGCGACATGGGCCAGCGGGTGGACGATGGACAGTTCGATTTGATTCGCGCCAGGGAGGGTGGCCTCGACGCGATGTTCTTCAGCCTGTTCGTCACGGAGCAGTACTACCCGGGGCGTTTGGAAACAAAACAGGTGATCCGGCTGATTGACGCCGCATACGCGCAGCTCGCACAGAACACGGACAAGATCGAGCTGGCCCTGAGCGCGTCCGACGTCGAGCGCATCAGCAAAACGGGAAAGATCGCGGCCTTCATGGATCTCGAAGGCGGATTCGATCTGGACGGCGACCTGTCGGTGCTGCGCACGCTCTATCGTCTCGGGCTGCGCTCGTTTCAGCTCCCGGCACACAACTGGGCCAACAACTTCGCCGACTCCTGTTGTGCGACGGCCAAGTGGCACGGCCTCAACGATCGCGGGCGCGCCGTCATCCGTGAAGCCAATCGGCTCGGCATGGTCATCAACATTTCACACGGATCGGACGAGACAATCGCACAGGCCATCGACGCCAGCTCCGACCCTCTCCTCGCGACGCATCACGGCTTGCGCAGCTTCAACAACATCCCGCGGACGATGCCCGACGAGCTGCTGAAGAAGCTGGCGGCGAAGGGCGGCGTGATTGGTTTTCAGATCGGCAACGAGTTCCACAACGTGAAGGTCTTCAAATGGCGCACGGAGCACGCGGGTAAACCCTTCTGGGATACGACGGACATCGGCCGCAAGGAAGCCGGGATGACGATCGAAGAGATCGACAAGCTCGCTGCGCCGCAGTTCCCCATGGTCGGAATCGCAGCACCTGAAGATCTCAAGTTCACGCCCTACGAATGGCTCGGGGTCGTTGAGCGGGCGATCGAACTGGTCGGTGAAGACCACGTCATGCTCGGATCGGATTTCGACGGCGGCCCGACCTTGCCGCGGGGGATGCGCGACATCCGCGACCTGCCGATGCTCACCGACGCCATGCTGAAGCGAGGCTGGTCCGAACAGCGGATCAGAAAATTCCTCGGCGGCAACCTGCTACGGGTGGTCCGGCAGGTCACCGACACGCAGAAGTGAAGAGGCGCACCGGTATGGTCAGCCCTACGGGCTGACGTCGGCCGGTCCCTCCCCAAGCGGTTCGGTCGAAGTACCCAGAGTGATCTTGCTGACGTAACTGGCGCCACCTATCGGTGTGATGTCATAGAACAGCGTCAGCGGTTTCTCGGCGCGCAGGACGTCGTACCAGAACGAGAACTCGTTGGACGGCAACCACCCGGCGAGCAGAGGCTGATACGGGTTGGCAAGGCTGTAGAAACCGACGACAGGAGTGCCCGACCAGTTGTCCCAGTAGGTTGAGAAGTTGAGCATCGCGCGTTCGACGATGCCGTGATACAGCGGCACGCTCACCACTTCGATGATCCGGTTGCGGTGCGTGACGACTGGATTGCCAACTCGCTGGAGCTCGAGTCGAACTTTATAGGACTCAATCAGAAAGCTGGGCATCGTTCCTCCGTTGAGGACTCATGATAACCGTTCAAAAACAACAGTCTGCGCCGACAAGTTCGGCGTGGCCGTTCTCCCGGCCAGTGTCCATGCGTCGGAGCAGCGGGCTTCCGCAACGTTTATGTCTGCGATCGTCCACCACTCTTTGTCGGTGCGCGCCGGATCCGGCAGCGTGAAACCAAGGAGGTCTTCGATTTGCCCGAACGTGAGGACGACGTTATTCGCGTACCTGTTTTCCAAGTACTCGTAGAGCAACCGGTACTTCCCCGCCTTGTTGGACCGGTGAGGCTTCGCGGCGGGCGCGTCTGCTTTGGCCTCGTGGGTCTCCCTCGGCGTGCGCTTGATCATCCACTCGAGTATCTTCATTCCACCATGACGGACAGAGATCCGACGGCGGCGCGCCCGTCGGGGCCTCCAGGCCGCTCCTTCGACGATCGTATTCGGCTCCTCGGTCGACGCCTATGTCAAATTGCACATCAGAGATCGTCTTGAATATCTCAGCGGAAGCGGTCGTTATCAGGGCTCAGGAACGCGCTCCAGTTTTCTGTCAGCAAGTTCCGACGCTGTAAACGGCCCCTTGGGGTTCTGCTGACCGTGGCTACGGGCGTCGTGCGGCGGCTCCGTCTTGAAACCGCACACGGAACACGGAGCGTCTTTCCGAACGCGGTTGTAACTTTCCTTGGCCTTTCGTGGCATCTCCGCGATGCCCGCCGGCAGCCACTTGCTGAGCTGAGCGTTCACGCTGTCAGCAGCTTTTTGCAGCTGCTGGACAAGCTCGTCCCGGCGTTTGTCGAGTTGTTCGAGCTCGTTGACGATGCTGCCGATTGCGGTGCCGACAGCGTCGGCCACCTCTCCGGCGACGTCTCGCTCCGAGTCATTCGTCGGCTTGGCCATGACTACCGTATCTCCTCTCAGTAACCGAGCGTTGCCCATACCCAACCCGCCGCCCGACAGACGGCCTCGCTCCAGAACAGCTCTCTTGCTGGGAATGGGTGACCTCAGTCGTCTGTTTTTTGCCACTCGAGTCGCTACTTCCACCCGGTCGATTTGCGGGTGAATCGTGCCGGGAGTGCCGGTTTCGTCTCCTGTGCCGGTTCCGGTTCACCGGAAGCGGCGGCAATCTCCCGCTCGAGCTCTTCCTCGTCCGGAAGCCCCGCCAGCTGATCCACGAACAACAGCGACTGCTGTGACGGAATCTCGAACTTCTTGCCGCACGTCTTGCACGTCACCTCATCGTCGAGCCGCAGCAGATAGTTGCGCAGCTTGGCGAACTTGGCGCGATCTCCTTCGTCGGCCCCCGGCGGGAGCCTGTCTCTCTTCGAGCGGCGCACCCAACGGATGCTGTAGTCGCCGCTGCGTCGGCACTTCGGACACTGATACCGGCCCTGTCGGGTTTCCGGTTTGTCGGTGAAAAAGGCGCGTTCGTCGAGGGCCATGCCTTAATCGTAGCAACGAACCGCCCGCGGCGGACAAACCAGTTGACAGTCCGACCGCAGGCGAATATATTCGCGCCAGGCGAAAAAATTCGCGCCAACGAACAGGTCCTGACCGCATGCCCAAGTCGAAACCCGTGGATCTCACCCGCCGCGAAAGTCAGATGATGGAGATCGTCTATCGGCACCGGCAGGCGACGGTTGAGGAGATCCGGGCCGAGCTGCCGGATGCGCCGAGCCCGTCCAGTGTCCGCAAGCTGCTGGACATCATGATGGAGCGCGGGCTTCTGACCCGCGAGTACGACGGTCCGCGATATGTGTACTCCCCGGCGGTGAAGCCGAAAGATGCGAGCCGTTCCGCATTGAAACAGGTGCTGCGCACGTTCTTCGACAATTCTCCCGGTTCGGCGATTGCGGCACTGATCGACATGACGCCGACGCCGCTCTCACCGGCTGAGTATCGCCGCCTGAGCAGCCTGCTGGAACGCGCCCGCGAACAGGAAGACAAGCCATGACGACGATCGATACTGCCTTCTCTCCCGCCCTGTGGATGATCGCCAAGGCCACGGCGGTGCTGGCGCTCGCCGCAATCGTACAGGCCGTCATCCATCGCCGAGGGTCCGCGGCACTGCGCCACCTGGTATGGACGCTAGCCATCGTCGGTGTGCTCCTGCTACCGATCCTGTGGATCGCGCTGCCGGAATGGACAGTGGTGACTCGAACCGCGACGAACAACCCGGCGTGGCAGACGCCGGCCGCAAGCGCGATAGAACGTGGTGTCCTCGAACGGACCGCCGTCTCCTCAGCTGACGGTGCCAACCTGACGCCGGTTCGTGAGCGGGATATCAGCGATCGCTATCGACACGATGCGTACGCAGACGGACGCGTTTTCATGGGGAACCGGCCTCAGCTGGTTGTACGGCGCCGGCGTGATCGTGATGCTGATGCGGCTGGCCAGGCAGCGGTGGAGTGTCCAGCGGCTTGCGCGCCACGCCTCTGAGCTGTGCGATCGAGAATGGGTGGCACTGTTGAGCGAGTCGGCCGACAGCCTCGGCCTCCGTCGTTCGGTGCGACTCCTTCGCAGCCGTGAGCAGAGCATGCCGATGGCCTTCGGGACTCGCCGGCCGGCAATCCTGATCCCGGCGACCGGGGACACCTGGCCTGAGGACAGGCGCCGCGCGGTGATCCTGCACGAACTGGCGCACGTCGCTCGCTACGATTGCCTGACGCAGATGCTCGCGTTCGCGGCCTGCACGGTGTACTGGTTCCATCCAGCGGTGTGGTGGGTTGCGCGACGTTTGCGCGTCGAACGAGAGCTCGCCTGCGACGACCGTGTGATTGCGGCGGGGGCTCCGGCTCGCGATTACGCCGGCCATCTGCTCGAGATCGCGTACAGCCTCGGCGGCCACCGCGCCCCGGCCCTCGCGGTCAGCATGGCGCGCCGACGACAGCTCGAAGGTCGCATATTGGCCGCACTCGACGTCGGCCGCAACCGAAGGGCGCCAGCGACGGGTGCATATGTCGCGTGCGGAGCCATCGCGGCGTGCCTGCTGCTCCCGCTGGCAGGCGCCACCTCGCGCGTCGTCGCAGCGGCGCCAACACCGCAAGCAGCGGTGACGGCGCCGTCGTTGAAGTCCTGGGACACGCTCATTCGAGAGTCCGCCGGTCCGATCATCCGCGCGGCGGCGGCGGCGATCGGCATCCCGCAGGACCGGCTGCCCGGCACGTGGGAAATCCGCCCGAGCAGTACCCGAAGGCACGGTCCACCTGCGGCTGGCGGAGCTGAATTCGTCCTCCGGCACGGATGTGCAGGTCGATCAACTGCAGGGGCTGCGCCCGGCGCAGCTGACGGGTCCGGGCGGACCGGTGCAATTTCAGCTGCGGCGCGACGCGGGCACGTTCGCGTTCGAAGGCATCATCCGAAGTGGCATCGGCGCTGGAACGTTCTCGTTCACGTCGGATCCAAACTTCCCGGCGGAACTGGCAAAGCGCGGCTTTGCCCGGCCGACTGCGGCCGAGCAATATCAGATGGCTCGACACGACGTGGGATTTGCCTTCATCGACGAATTGAGCAAACACGGGTACGCAAAGCCGGAAACGTCCGAGCTCGTTCGGGCGGGTCAGCACGGTGTCCGCGTCACCTACGTGCGTGAGATGGCCGCACTCGGTTATCGCCTGGGATCGCTCGCACCCGTGATCGAGCTCAGGGATCACGGCGTCGGCCCGTCATATGTCCGTGAGCTGGCGGACCAGGGATACAAGGGACTCTCCGCTGACGAGCTCCGCAAGGCGCGCGATCACGGCATTTCCCCGGAGTACGTGCGAGCGATGCGCGACGGCGGCTACGGCTCGCTGAAGATGGAGCAGCTGATCAACGCGCGGGACCATGGCGTCGGTGCGGACTACGTCCGCGACATGCGCCAGCTTGGCTACAGCGTGCCGCTCGACGAACTGATCAGGGCGCGCGATCATGGCGTCAGCGTCGAGTTCGTGCGCGAGATGGCCACGCTCGGCTACACCAAGCTGCCTCTGGACTCGCTGATTCGCGTCCGCGATCACGGCGTGTCCCCGAAGGTACGTCCAGGAGCTGAAGACGCTCGGCTACGACAATCTGTCAATCGACGACCTGGTGACGCTGCGCGATCACGGTTTGTCGGCCGACCGCATTCGTGCGGCCAATTCCCGCGCCGGCACGCGCCTGCCGGTCGATCTGCTCAAGTCGGTCGCGGCTGGAGGACTGCGTTAGACCTGTCAGGGCCGCGCATCGCTTCTGAATGCACCCCGGCGAGGAACTTCCCTACCCACTCCTACGCCCTAGTCGTTCGAGAACGACTCAAATAAGATGTGCTGCGTTTCGAGCCGGCGGCAGCGAGAATAGATAGTAGCTTTGGCAGCCGCCATTGCCGGCACTCAAGATTGCGGACAACCCGCGTCGGTGTCCGCGTGAGCACGTTGCAGCGGGATGACTTACATCGATACGGTCATCTTGAATCTCATCGAACGCTCGTGCCGCCGGTTTCAGCGGCTGACGGGCAGGACGAACGTGTGGCTGGCCGTCCAGCTCACGAACATCAGCATCATCGTGTACTTCGTCTGGGCCGGTGTGTTTTCCTGGAGCAGCAGCGCGCTCGCCCCGCGGTTGTTCGTGGCGCTGTTCTGTGGTGGCCTGCTGTACGTGCTGACGCAGACAATCTTCAGAGAGCCCATCGAGGCGTATGAAGTTGCTGCCTATCGCCGCGTCGCCAGGGGTTTCCGAAATCCGAGACGTGTCCGCGACGTTCTCCTGCGTATCTCGTTTCTGACGCTTTCCCTCTTCCTCTGCTACCCGATTCTGTTCGTCTACATCAATCTACGCCTGCACGTCGTCCTTCTGAGCTACGTCCTCATCCTCCTGACGACTGTCGTGCTGTATCTGCTGGCCTGCGATCCGCTGCCACCGTGCGCCGGTCGAGTGAGGGAGTGGCTGCGAAGACCGGCTCCATCGCGGCTGACCGCTACTGAGACGCCGGCCGCCGACTGATGTGTTACGTGGATCGAATCCCATGAGATTGAGCGGGTCCAGGACGTAGATCAAGAAATCAGCAATTTGTTGTCTGGATCCAAGAAGTAAAAACTCCTGATCTCATGATCTCCTGCTGAAAACCTCCTAAACTCGCTCGTCTCTCTGTGTACCACTTGCAACTATACTTGTTTGTGGTATAGTCTGTGCCGGTAGAGAGCCTTATGGACGATTCTTCGCCTGATTCCCTGCTGCCGCTCCCGACGGCGGTTTTCCACATCCTGATTGCGCTCGCCGATCGCGACCGTCATGGCTACTCGATCATGCAGGACGTCGCCGCCAGGACTGACGGGAAAGTTCAGCTCAGCGCCGGGACGCTCTACAGCTCCATCCGCCGCATGCTCGAACAGGGCCTGATCGAGGAACTGTCGAACAGTCCCGACCCGACCAGCACTGATGAGCGGAGGCGCTACTACCGGCTGCGACGTTTTGGGCGACGGGTGGCGGCGGCCGAAGTCGAGCGGTTGAATTCGCTGGTGAAACAGGCGCGGGCGACCGGTCTGGTTCGAGGCACGTGATGCACGCGCGGACCATCTACCGAGCGTTGTTGCACTGCTACCCGGCGCCGTTTCGCCACGAGTACGGCGACCAGATGTATCTCACCTTCGCCGACCAGCTCGGCGAAGCGCGCCGAACGGGAGGAAAATTCCAACAGGCCGCGCTTTGGGTGAAGGCCGCGGTCGACATGCTGATCGTTGCCCCCCGGGAACATGGCCACCTGATTCATCAAGACCTGCGCTACGCACTGCGCATCATGGCGGCGCAGCTCAGTTTCACCACTGTGGCCGTCCTGTCGCTGGCGCTGGGCATTGGCGCCAACACCGCGATCTTCAGCTTGTGGAACGGAGTCCTGCACGCCTCGCTGCCGGCCGTGGCGGACGCAGACCAGCTGGTGATGCTGACGGATCCCAATCAGTCGGGGATGTGGAGCGGTCGCACCGATGGCCCTCGAGCCTGGCTCACGTATAGCGAATTCGAACAGTTGCGCGATCACACCGGCGCGTTCTCCGCTCTGATGGCGTCGCAAAGCAGCCTCAACACCTGGCGGGTCCGATTCGAGGGCGGCGAGTGGGAAGAAGCCCGTGGACGGTTGGTGTCGGGCGCGTTCTTTCAGGTGCTGGGCATGAGCCCGGCGATCGGCCGGACATTCACGACCGCAGACGACCGCACGGAGACACCCTCCGCCGTCATCAGCTACAGCTACTGGCAGCGTCGCTTCGGCGGCCGTTCTGACGTACTGGGCAAGACCCTCACGATCCGCACGACCGCTCTGAGCATCATCGGTGTGGGGCCTCGGGGCTTCATCGGCGAAACCGTCGGTCAGAGTCCCGACCTCTGGCTCCCTGTGCGCATGCAGCCCAGGGTGCTGCCCGGCAGAGACCTGCTCCACGATTCGCCTCCCGACAAAGCGATGTGGCTGCACGTGTTCGGCCGGCTGAAACCGGGAGTGACGCCGGCTCAGGCGGAAGGGCAAGCGAACGCAGTCTTTCAGGCCGGCTTGCAGTCGTTCTACGGCGCCGCTGCGCAACGGCGGCGTGAGCTGCTGGATCAGCGCCTCCAGCTCCAGTCAGCTGCCCGTGGCGCATCAGCGAAACGCAACGAGTTCTCGCAGTCGCTGACTGCCCTTCTGGCGGCAGTCGGCGTCCTGCTGCTCATCACCTGCGCCAATCTCGCCAACCTTCTGCTCGCGCGCGGCGCTGCACGCAAATCAGAGATCGCGTTGCGTCTGTCGCTCGGCGCAAGTCGCGACCGCATCATCCGCCAGCTCGTCACCGAGAGTCTGGCCCTCGCCGCCGTCGGCGGTGTGGCGGCCATCGCCGTTGCCTACTTCATTCATGGCGCGCTGGTCGGAATGCTGGCGGAAGCGGATCCGCGCTTTCACGTGAATTTCGCGCTGGACCCACTGGTGCTGGCTTTCATCCTGGCAATCACCGTTGGCGCCGCACTGCTGTTCGGCGTGCTCCCAGCGTGGCAGGCGACCAAAACCGACGCCGCTGCACGCTTGAAGGAAAGCCGCGGCGCCATCGGGTCTTTGGGCCAGATGCGCTCCGGCCGATTCCTGGTCAGCCTACAGTTGGCGCTCTCGTTCCCCTTGCTCGTCGGCGCCGGATTGCTGACCCGCACGGTCCATAACCTCCAACATGCGGATCTCGGCTTTACCGCTCGGCAGGCACTGCTCGTCCGGGTGGATTTCCGCGAGGCTGGATATCAGCCCGCGCAGAAAGACAGTGTGCTGCGCGCCATCCTTGGCGAGATCCAGCTGATCCCCGGCGTGCGAGCGGCAAGCTTTTCACAACTGGGTGTGTTCAGCGGCGGCGAGTCCGGGACAACGATCGAAGTCGAAGGTTACGCGCCGGCGGACGGTCAGGACGTCGAATCCAGAGTGGATGTTGTCGGGCCCGGCTACTTCTCGACGCTAGGCATTCCGATCCGTCTCGGGCGCGACATTCTCGAGAGCGATCGCGGCAAGGCGACGAGGGTGTGCGTCATCAACGAGGCCTTCGCCAAACGCTTCTTCGATCGCCGGAATCCCATCGGCATGCGGGTGGCATCAATTGGTGGCGATGAAAGCAGGACGTCTTATCAGGTGGTCGGCGTAGCGAGCGACGCCCATACACAGAGCCTGCGGGACGCCGTCGCGCCGCGCTACTTCGTGGCGGGATATCAAGCGCTCGATTCGGTGAAGAGCCCGACACTCTTGATTCGAACCGCGGGCGACGCGGCACCCGTGATGCCGGTGGCGCGCAAGACGGTCGAGCGCGTGGACGCGGCTCTGCCGATCGTGTCCGCCAGCTCGGTTGAACAGCAGATCGAGCAACTAACGGCGCAGGATCGAACGACGGCGCAGCTTGCCGTGGTGTTTGGCGGCGTCGCCCTCACGCTCGCGGCCATCGGCCTGTACGGCGTGCTGTCGTATGGCATCTCTCGCCGCACCGGCGAGATCGCCATCCGAATCGCTCTCGGCGCGCAGGCCGGCCGCGTGATTTCGATGATCCTGCGTGAGACGCTCGGACTTGTCGCCGCCGGTCTGGTCCTGGGTGCGCTGCTCGCCTACGCCGCCGCCTACGTCATCGACAGCCGGCTCTACGGCGTGCCTCCGCAGGATCCAGCGACCCTGTGGCTCGCGGCTGCCCTGCTGCTGTTGGTGGCGCTGGTCGCAGCGTATTTGCCGGCGCATCGGGCGTCGAGAGTGGAGCCGATAGCGGCGCTGCGTCGTCCGTAAGGCGCGGCGACATGCCCGCATGACCACTCGACCGTGCCACGCGGTTCGGATAGTGTTCGCCTGACCGTGCGCGACGCGCAGCATGAATACGTGTTTGCTGCGGGTATGAGCGCTCCTGCCAAGTAGGTCCAGCCCCACCAAAGACTACGGACGTGGCTCAGCAGTAGACGGAACGGCCCGTGACTCTGGCCTTTCATGGCGCGTAAGTCTAATGTGAAAGCGAACGAAGCCATCACAGAACTCTCAGAAACTCCGAGCTTATTAGTGGCACTCGTCTTGCGAACGGTACATCGTTGCAGGTTCTGAAACATCGTGCCGCCTCGCATTCATTCACGTCGGCACAGCCCACGCGACTTGCGGTCTCTGATTTCGCGAGTTCGACCGTCACTGACCAGACGCCCGAGTGGCTGATCGACAACGCCGAGGCGTACGATCGAATGCTCGATGCGATCGCCAGGGCACAGCGATCGGTGTGGATGACACAGCTCGCCTTCGATGTCGATTGCGTCGCGTATCCCAGGGGCGACATTCGCGCGCCTCATGCAGAATCGGCGAGCACTGGAACCGTGCTCGCCGAGGCGATCGTTGCGGCAGTCGCCAGGGCCCCGGTAGACGTCCGCATCCTGTTGAACGCCACGCTGCTGCTCGACACGACGCGGCCGCTGCGCCGATTTTTTGCTGCCCGCCTGAGACTGTTGAACCGGACCCCCGGCACGATCCGTGTCCGTGGCCTGGGCCGCTTCCCGCAACTGTTGCACGCCAAGCTGCTCATCGTGGACGGGACGGAAGCCTTCCTGCTTGGCTCCCCATTCGCGAACGGTTATTGGGACGATCCGCGACATCATCCCGTCGATGCGCGACGGCCGGTGCGTGAGCTCGGCGGCCGGCCACTTCATGATGTCTCGCTGCGACTGACCGGACGGCCAGTTGGACAGCTCGAACGCATCTTTGCGGCGCTGTGGAACGTCAGCGCCGCCAGCTGTGCCGCCGATTTGATCGATAAGTCCACCGACGAATCGACACTCGGCTCACAGAAGGACGACGCCGCTCGCGAACCGGCCGTGGCGCCCATACGAATCGTGTGCACATCACCGCGCGGTGTGCTCCCGAAGGTCGGCTCTGGCGCGACACAGATAATTGACGCACTGCTGGCCGGGATCGCGCGCGCTCGCTCTTTCATCTACATCGAGCATCAGTATCTGAGTGCGCGGCCGGTGGTGTCGGCGCTCGCGCAAGCGTTGGCGCGCGAGCGTGATCTCGAGCTCATCGTCGGTACTGAACCAGAATCCTGACGTAACCGCGTACCAGCGGTGGCAGAACGCGAGGCTCGGCGACTCCGGATTGCTGGAGCACCCTCGCGCCGGAATATTCGCGCTGTGGAGCGTCGCGCTCGACGACCGGCGTGCCGGAACCGCAGTGCTGAATCAAGTGTTCGTGCACAGCAAGGTCGTTATCGTCGACGACCTGTGGGCAACGAGTGGCAGCGCCAACCTCGACGGCGTCTCTCTGCACTCGTATGGCGATGACTTCACGGGAGGAGTAGCTCGCTGGATTTTCAGGAATGTACGCAATTTCGACGTCAACGTGGTACTGCACGACCGCCCCGGTCAGGGATCGAGGTCATGCCATGTCGCCGATTTGCGGACTCGCCTGTGGGCCGAACATCTCGACCTGCCTGTCGAATCACTCGCTCGGCGCCCGGCTGGCGGCTGGCTCTCACGGTGGCGGGCACGCGCCGCGGCCAACGTCGCCGCCCTCGGCCGTCCCCGAGCTGCGCTGCAGATGCGCGGATTCGTTCTCCCCTACAGGTACTCAACGCACTCCGGCGCTGCAGTTGATCGATCTCGGCGTGCACCCTGATTCCGCTCGACTCGACGTGCGTTTCAATCCCGGCTGGCTGGAAGTGCACTTCAGTCCGAACTGGGTACGGAACATGTTCGTATGACGGCCGACCGCCCCGCTCCTGCCGCGCCCGAAGGGTTCGCGGCTCCGCGCCGCGCGGCGGCCTTCGAGCGGCGCATTCGAGATGCCTTCCACGAATTTGTCGCCGACGCGCATTTCCCATGCCTTGCCGCCAAGGCCACGCTGCGCCCTGGTCGCGATGATGACGATGACCTGCACGTATATGGTGTCCTCGGTTCTGTGACGGTGTCCGATGCGCTGGCGACGGACCTCGGGCACTTTGCACGCCGGATGTCGTCCGCCGGTCCTCGTTTGACCGCGTTCATCGCCATCTTCACCGGACGACCGCCTGCGAGCGAACGTGCGTTCGAGCGGAGGCTCTGGTCCCAGCTGCAGCTCCTGCACGAGCGTGACGATCCCGCGATGGGCTGGGATCCGACCGTCAGCGCCGACCCGGACGATCCGCGCTTCTCATTCAGTTTCGCCGGAACCGCTTTTTTCGTCGTCGGACTTCATCCGAAGAGCTCGCGGCTGGCACGCTGCTTCCGGTGTCCCGCGCTGGTTTTCAACCCGCACGCGCAGTTCGAGCAACTGCGCCGCGACGGTCACTTCGAGCGGCTGCGGGACCTCATTCGCGCGCGCGATATCGCGCTTCAGGGCAGCATCAATCCGAGCCTTGCGGACTTCGGCGAGCGGTCGGAGGCTGCACAATATGCCGGCCGCGATACCACGGAAGGCCCGTGGCGCTGCCCGTTCCAGCGCCGTTCGCCTTGAGCACCGTCCCATGAGACTTCTGCGTTGCGTTCATCTGGAACCGCAGACCGGTACCGCTTTGATCGTGAAACAGGGCGAATGGCTCGAAGTCATCGATCCCGAAGGCGAACAGGTCTCAGATCTCATCTCGTTCGCGCTTGATAATCGCAGCGAGTGGCTGTCTTCGGGCCGCACGATTGACTACGCGAACACCATCTACCTGACCACCGGCAATATTCTTTATTCGAATCGCAGCCGCCCGATGTGGACGATCGTCGAGGACACAGTCGGCCGTCACGACTTTCTCCTCACTCCCTGCAGCCTCGAGATGTTCCGGATGCTCTATAAGGTCAGCGGACACCATCCGAGCTGCTTCGAGAACCTCGCTCGGAGCCTCGAGCCCTTCGGGATCGCTGCAGATGCAATCGCCACCACGCTGAATATCTTCATGAACGTCGAAGTCCTGCCGTCCGGCGAGCTGCGCATTCTGCCGCCACGTTCGCGCGCGGGAGACCGCTTCGTCCTGCGCGCCGAAATGGACCTGGTCGTCGGCATCACCGCGTGTTCGGCCGAGTTGTCGAACAACGGTCGTCTCAAGCCGATCGATGTCCGGCTCCTTGGCGATCACCTCGCTGGCGAGGAGTGGCCCCGGATTGGCGCAGCGCCGAATAGCGAGCGCGCAACACCCGCGTCGGAGTAGCCGCGTGCCGCAAGATGCGACCGCGGTAGGGCACACCGCCAAGGATCAATCGCGCGCCCACTGCCAGCCACGAGCACACGGCGCGCTCGGCAAGCCATGCGGCGCTGAAGAGGGACGCGCGCGCCGGAAAGACGCGCCTGCCGCCCTTCCGCCGCCGTCCGACTTCGGCGGCCAGCGCCGTCGCGACGGCGAAGGTGGCGATCGCGCGCCAACGGCCGGCAACGGCGAGCGCCATGCCTGCTGGCAGCACGGTCAACTGCACTGCGAGCCGGACGGGTCGGGCGAATTCGTCATACGCCTGGCGAACGCGTTGCGACGCGAAGTGCCGCGCCGTCGAGGGGCGCCGCGCGACGAAGACATCGTCCAGCAGCATCTCACGTCCGCCGGCGGCCACCACGGTGCGTACCAGCTCGAGATTCTCGAACAGCGCGCGGCCGTCATACCCGCCGGTGGCGATCAGCATCGAGCGACGCACCGCGATTGTTCCTGGCCAGTCACCGCCCGTCACACGATTGAGAAGTATGCGACCGGTGTCCCAGCATGCATGCCAGGGCAGCGGATCGAAATAGTTCTGCGGACGAACCACGTCGGCGAAGTCGAGCGCGGTCAACACCTGACCGAGCGTCGCCTCGTCGTAACGCACGTCATCGTCGGCGACAATCACCCGCTGATGCGACGCCAGCCGCATCCCGGTGAGCACGCCGCCGACCTTACCCATCTCGGTCGCCAGATCGCCGTCGGGCGTTACGTGACGCAGGCCGACATGGAGTGCGTCGGCCCAGGCCGCAGCATGTGCCGCGAAGATCGCGGCTGGCGATCCATCGACAACGATGGTCTCGGCGCGTTCGGCCAGCCAGCGCAGATACGCGGGGAGCTCGTCTCGCAGTACAAGCGTCGGCGATCGGATCGGCAGAATGTAGCTGCAACCAGCGGCGGGCGGATCCATGATGCTTTCGAATGCGGTCGTTGCGGAGGAAGTCATGGTTGACATCGGCGACCTGACGCCGGAAGCCCTGCGGTTGCATCTGCATCGCATCGCCGACTGGATTGCCGATTACCGCGCAACCATCGAGCAGCGTTCGATCGTTCCGAACGTACGGTCGGGAGACATCATCGCGCGCTGTTCGATCGATCCACCCGACGCCCCAATACCCTTGGACCACATTGTGGCCGAACTGGACACCGTGGTGATGCCGGGCATCGTGCATTGGGGGCATCCGGCCTTTCTCGGCTATTTCGGGAGCACGTCGAACGGCGCGGCGCTGATTGGCGAAATGGTCGCCGCCGCCCTCAATGTGAGCGCTATGACCTGGCAGACCTCGCCTGCCGCCACGGAGCTGGAGACGGTGGTGCTTGGGTGGATCCGCCGGATGATTGCGCTTCCAGACGCGTTCACCGGCATCGTCTACGACACGGCATCGACCGCCGTACTGCACGCACTGGCGGCGGCGCGTGAGCAGTGCGGCGTCGAGGTGCGCAAGCGAGGCATCGCCGGGCGCACCGAGGTGCTGATCCATCGAGTCTATGCCTCGGATCAAGCGCACAGCTCGATCGAGAAAGCGATGATCGTGCTCGGACTGGGCGAAGAGAACGTTGTACGAATTCCGAGCGACAAGACGTTTCGCCTCGACGTTGCGGCGCTCGGCCGAGCGATCCAGGACGACACCCGCTCCGGGTTCCGGCCGATGGCCGTGGTGGCCACCGTTGGAACGACGTCGACGACGAGCGTCGATCCCGTTGTCGAGATCGCGGCCGTGTGTCGTGAGCACGGTCTATGGCTGCACGTGGATGCGGCGTACGGAGGAGCGATGGCCCTATTACCCGAGGGAAAGTGGGTGATGCAGGGAGTGGAACTCGCCGACTCGGTTGTCGTCAATCCGCACAAATGGATGTTCGTCCCCCTCGATTTCAGCGCGCTGTTCGTGCGCCGCCCCGAGCTTCTGCGCGCCGTCTTTTCGTTGACGCCCGAATATCTGCGCGGCGACGCGGCGGCCGGCGAGATCGACTACATGGATTACGGCGTCCCGCTCGGCCGCCGTTTCCGGGCACTCAAGGCGTGGACGACCTTTCGGGCCCTGGGACGTGACGGTCTCGCCGCCCGAATCAAGGAACACTGTCGGCTGGCGCACACGTGGGCACGATGGGTGGAGGCAGACCCCCGCTTCGTGCTCGCGGCGCCAGTGCCAATGGCTGTGGTCTGCTTTCGCTTTGCTCCCGTTGGACTCGCCGACGCGACGTGCGATCGACTCAACGTACAAATCGTCGAGGCGTTGAACACCTCTGGCGAGGCATATCTCACCCACACGCGTGTCGCCGGCCGGAGCGTCATGCGCGTGGGAATTGGAAACATCCTCACGACTGAGCGGCATCTGGCGCATGTGTGGGCGCGGCTCGTCGAGGAAGCGGAACGATGTCAAACCCTGTTGTAGCTGCAAGCTCTCGAGGCCGCTCATGCGCAACGCGACTCGTGGTGCAGTTCTCGCGCTCACACTTTTTCACGCGCTGCCCGTACTGAGCCAGGTCGCCCCCAAAACGCTGGTGGCGGTCTGGGCCCATGCCGACGACGAAGGGTCGGTGGCGCCGATCCTTGCGCGTTACGCGCGGGAAGGCGTGCAGGTTTACCTGGTTATCGCGACCGACGGCGCCTCCGCGCCATGAATCCGACACGAGGAGAGCCGCCCTTTGTCATCCCCCAGTCGAAATATTTCACCACGCGCGTGTCGTTCTCCGCCGCCGACCTGGAGGCCGCCAAACGGTCGATGGCCTGTCACAAAACGCAATATTCGGACGATATTTTGCGAAAACTCTCAGAGCTGATGGGAGGCGTGTGGAAAGGCGAATTGCCGCTTGCCCCCTGGCTGTCGACGGCCGCCGCCACCGATCTTTTCCGGTAGTTGGACAATTCCGTCCCGTCCGGGCGTCCGCCTGGTTATTCGGTCGGGGCTTTCTGCTTTTCGATGCGTCCGGACATGTGGCCGCCGACCTTTCCGTGCTGCCACGTACCGGCGTACCAGTCGCCGTAGAAAAACACCCGCACGGTGAAAGTGCCGATGCCCGGCAGGCTCGTGTCCGTCATCATGATGATTGGCGTGTCTCCGACGAACCGCATCGGTACGACAATCGGCAACGTCGTCCCCTTGACGCCGCAGCAGTCCATGCTGGCGTTGAAGCGCCACAGGTCTTCACCGACTTTCTCCACGCTGGCGATGTCGTAGCGATCCGGTTCGGGCTTCCGGTTCTCCCGACCGACGCTGGTGAAGGAGCCGATCATGGTCACGCCGCGCATCCGCTCGGCGAACTGCCGCTCGACGTCGGTCAGGGAGGCGGGACTGACCACTGAACCGATTCCCAGCCGACCGGTCAGCCAGCCACCGCCGAAGACGAGCAATCCCAAAATGACGAGGGCCGCGATGCCGAGCGTACGTCTGACGATAGCCATCAGTGCCTCCGGAAGAGTGGAGTGTAACCTCGTAGCGTGGTTGTCGGGATCCAGACGTGAGCGCGTTGAGCAAAAGGCGGTCGCTGGGGTGAAAATGATCGCGCAGCGCGCCGACCGGTCGTGGGCACGAGCTCATGTGCAAACCTCTACCGTGTCGCGATGATTCCGAGCGCGTGATTAGGACGAGCATCCACATGCCACGGCCACAGGCTGAACTCCTCATCCACTACAACGAATGGACGCGACACGTTCCGCTCGGACGCGAGGCGATCGTGCTGGGACAGTCGGAGGACTGTGACGTCCAACTCGACGACGGCCGCATCTCCCGGCAGCACTGCCGACTCTCGCCATCGGACGAGGGGGGTTGGACGATCGAGGATCTGGGCAGCCAGACGGGAACCTTGCTCGGTGGAGTACCCATTGAGAAAGCTCGATCGGTCGCGATCGGACAACGGTTTCAGATCGGGCCGATGAGCCTGCACGTCGAATTCCGCCAGCTGCCGACCATGCTTTCCGGCGATGTCGAGCGCGACTCGCGCACGGTGGAGATCCTGCTGCAAACGCTTGACGAGCTGTACGCCACGACTTCCGTGGAGTCGGTGCTCAGGACGATCGTCGACCGGGCGATGTTGCTCGCCGATGCCGATCGTGGCGCCATCCTCGTGTCGCGCGATGGAGAGGGGCTGGAAGCCGCCGTCGCGCGTTCGCGCGACGGCGAAGACCTGGCCCCCGACGAAATCCTGAGCCGTTCGTTGCCACAGCGGGTGCTGGAGCGCGGCGAGCCGGTAGTCCTGCCCGACGTCGCCGATCACGAGCAGGGTTTGCCGCAAAGCGTGATCAGAAGTTCGCTGCGCAGCGTGCTGTGCGTGCCGTTGCCGGGAAGTGACAAGCCTCTCGGCGTCTTGTACGCGGACGGACGTCGACCGGCGCAGAGCTTCGGCGCCGCCGAGCTCGCCGTATTCGAAGCGCTTGCGATCCACGGAGCAGTGGCTATTCAGCGCGCCCGTATGCTCGATGAAGAACGACGTGTCGACATCAATCGGCAGCGTCGTCTCACCGACGAAATCGAGGCACTGCGAGCACGGCTCGGAAGCGACGCACCGATCGGGGAGAGCGCAACGATGAGAGCAGCGCTCGATGTCCTGCGGCGCGTGGCTTCTTCGGACGTAACCGTGCTGCTGACCGGTGAAACCGGGACAGGAAAAGAGGTGCTTGCCCGCTACCTGCATCGGCTCAGCCAACGCGCCAAAGCTCCGTTTGTCGTCGTCGACTGCGGCGCCATCCCGGAAGGCCTGATTGAGAGCGAGTTGTTCGGACACGAAAGAGGTGCGTTCACCGGAGCGACAACGGCGAGTGAAGGAAGATTCCGTGAGGCGAATGGCGGTACGGTGTTCTTGGACGAGATCGGTGAGTTGCCGCTACTGTTGCAGACGCGGCTGCTCCGCGTCCTTCAGGAGAAAACCGTCCAACCGATCGGGGCAAAGGGTCGCATGCCGGTTGATGTACGGGTGATTTGCGCGACTCACGATGACCTCGTGGAACGCGTGTCGACAGGTCAGTTTCGCGCCGATCTGTACTATCGGATTTCGGTGCTCCCGGTTTCTGTCCCGGCGCTGCGCGAACGCGGCGACGACATCACCCTGCTCGCCCAGCACTTCTTGGGCAGATTTGCCTCTGCGTCCGCCGCACGATTCACCGGTTTCACGCGTGAGGCCCGGGAAGCACTGCTGGCGCACGCCTGGCCCGGAAACGTCCGGGAACTGGAGAACCGCGTGCACCGTGCGGCGATCCTGGCGCAGCCACCGTATGTCACGAAAAGCGATCTGGGCCTGGGACGGCCAGGTGCCGGAAGGGCCGAGCCAGAGGAGCTCGAAGTCACGCTGCCACCGCTGCAGCAGGCGCGCGCCGACGCCACAGTACGCTTCGAACGACATTACCTGCACGAAGTATTGCGTCGCTCGAGCGGCAATGTCACGCACGCCGCCGAGCTCGCCGGCGTCTCGCGCGGTCTCCTCCAGCGCATGCTCCGAGAACACGACATTGACCGCACCGAGTTCGTGAGCGGCCGGTCCGAACGTGACGAAGGCACTCCCACGTAACACTTGATGGTGTGCACCGGTAGTGCACACCGGCGCCCGTGGCGTTTCGCGGTGTCTACTGCCGGTGACCAGGCGTCTCCCCAGCCGCGTCGTTTTCATACCCACAACTCCCGGCAAACCAATCGGTTGCCTGCAATGACCGGCGGTGGCACGACTGCTGCCTGTGCCTTCGGTCGAGAGGTTCGACATACCGCTGGGGGATGTCGGAACGATGGTCATGATGAAACGATCGATGTTCGAGAAAGTTGCCTTGATTGCGCTGTCATTTAGTCTGCTCATCGCGGCGCCCACCTATACCGGCGCGCAGGCGGAGCTGGCGCGAGAGCAAGCGTTCATTCGACGACCAATCCCTGAAGGCGCCCGAAACCGCGCCGCCAGCTTCGCTCGTACCGATCTGTTCTTCGGGACGGCGAGGCCGGTCGGCGTGGTCACGATGGAAGAGTTTCTTGTGTTCATCGATCAGGAAGTGACCCCCCGCTTTCCTGATGGCTTGACGATCCTCGACGGCCATGGCCAGTTCCGGGGCGCGGACGGAGTGCTCGTGAAGGAGAACTCGTTCGTGCTCGTACTCCTTTATCCAGCGGAAACTGCCAATGAGAGCACTCGCAAGATCGAGCAAATTCGACGCCTCTACATCACCCAGTTTCAGCAGGAGTCCGTTCTCCGTGTCGACGATCCGTTCGGTGTCTGGGTCTCGTTCTAGGCTGTCATGGCTCCTGCCCCGAATTGCCACCGGTCTTGAGCGTGTTGGCGAAATCGGCCCACGGCACGGGGTTTCCGTGCACGGGAACAATCCGCGCAACGTCCAGACCGAGCCTCGTCACGGCATTGTAGAAGCTTCGCTGATCGGCGGACGGTTTCGCGGGACGCGGCTGATTCGTGTCGACGAGATCCGCTTCGAAGAGGAGTTTTTCCTTCGGCAGGTATGCGATCAACATCCCTTCGACATGTGCCAGAGGGTTCACGTAGTGCACGTTCAGGTTCCGGGTGCCATCGCTGATGATGAAATTCTCTCTGATGGTTTCGTAGTAGTAGCCTTCGGCCAGCTCGGTGGGCGGCCACAGCGAGAGCATGTCCGGTTTGAGCGTGCGCTGCGCGTAGTTGAGGACGTCACGGTTGTAGAAGTCGTAATTCTTCCAGTGCGTGATCACTGTCGCGCCGATGTGGACGTAAGTGCGGAGGCCGCCGGCATGATCGAAGTGCTGGTGAGAATTGATCACCCACCGTATCGGCTTGTCCGGTATCAGCTTGACGATGGCCTCGATCACGGCGAGGCTGCGCTCCTCGTCGAGCGGTGCCTCGAAGACGGCAATCACATCTTTGAACTCGACGGCGACGCTGTTATGTGAGCCGCCGCCAATCAGGTAAACGCCGTCGGCCAGCTTCTGCGTCTCGACGCGGACGGGAAAGGCGGCCTTCGTCACTGAATCGGGGACCGCAACCGTGCCGGGACATTGGTTGGCGCGGATGTCCTTCAGCGCTCCCCCGAATGCATTGTGGCCGGCGGTCACGTTCTGCGCGCCGTAGTTGTCGTCCCAGCCGTGGTGAGAGTGCCACTCTCCAGGAAACCTCACGCCGTTTCCCAGATCGATGTAGCTGGCGTTGGTGAACTCGTGCTCGTAGTTCATGTCGCCAAGCACGGGATGCGCCACCCACGTATGGATCCGCTGGAGCATGTGCTCCTGATTGATCGTCGCGTCGATGCGGTATTTGCCGTCGAAGGTAATCGAAACGACATTGACTTTGGCCGGCTTGACCTCGGGGCCGTCTCGCCCCATCTCGCCAAGTTCCCATCGCCAGGTCGCTCTCGGGTTCGCGCCCGGCCTGCGCGCGGCCTTGAGGAAGCCGTGAGGATTGAGCCACATGTCGAGCGCGTAGATCTCCGCGAGGTCCGGTCCCACTGCTACGGGCGGCGCCTTCGGTCCGTCCATATGCCAGGCATGGCGGCCTGAAACCATGAAGGTCTGATGTCGGTTCCGTTGAAGCGGACCGTCAATCCAGCCGACGCCGTACTTCCACGACGCGGGGTTGAGGCCGGGCTCCCGATCGAACTCCTCCACCATTGTCCTGGTTTCCCAATTCATGGTCCGAGAGTAGCTGGCCAGGGAATCGATGCGAGGCCAGTCGACGTTCCACGCAGACTCGCGCTGTTGGCCGACTGCGCCACCGTAGGCGGTGCCGGAAATCGTCACGCACTTCAGGTTGTCTGTACCGATGGCTTTAGCCGCGGCATCGAGAATCGGTTGCGGATCGAGATAGCCGGGTGGCAGCTGCTGGCTCGAGGTGCCGATACCCGCCAGCGCAACGAGGGAGGCCAGGAATGTCGGCAGCGCAAGTCCTCTCGCCATCGTTTCTCCTCAGGGATAAAGCAGGTACGGTTTACGGCTCTCGAGGAAATCGGCAGCCTCCTTGTCCCACTCAGCCAGGAGCGCGGGCAGCCGGCCTTCGTCAATGGCGAGCCTGACCTTGTCCGAGCCGGTGAGGCGGTCGATCGAGCGGCCCCAGGCAAAGTCGCGCGGATGCTGCCGCTTGATCTCGTCGATAAGCAGAAGCGATGTACGGACGGGTCGGTACGCCTGCCGATCGGTGATGACGAATCGGATCGCGGAGATCGTCTGTCCGGCGAACTTCGCCGCGGTTGACGCGACTGACATCGTCATGGCTTCGAAGCGGATCCCCGGAAGCCGCATGTCGTTCATGACCTTGGCCACCTCCGGCGCCTTGAGCCAGGATGCGCCGACCTGTTCGAAGGGCCGGTCCGTGCCCCTGCCCTCGGTCACGTTGGTGCCCTCGAAGTAAACGGATCCGGGATAGCTCGTCAACGCCGCCAGTGAGCGAAGATTGGGGGAGGGATTCACCCACGGCAGACCGGTCTGGTCGAGCCATTGCGAGCGCTGCCAGTTGGCCACGCGTGCCACGATCAGATCGACGCCGATCCCATATTTCTGATTGAACAGCGTCGCCAGCTCGCCAACCGTCATCCCATGGCGAGCGGGAATGGGATACATGCCCACGAACGACTTGAACTTGGGATCGAGGAGTGCCCCTTCGACGATTTCCCCGCCGATCGGATTGGGGCGGTCGAGGACGACGAAAGGAATCTTCTTTTTAGCCGCCGCCTGCATCGACAGAGCCATCGTCGAGACATAAGTCCACGTACGGCCTCCCACTTCCTGGAGGTCGTACACGAGAACGTCCACGTCCTTCAGCATCTCTGCCGTCGGCCCGCGATCCTCTGCCAGGTAGAGGGAGAACACCGGGATGCCGGTTTTTGGATCGGTCTCGTCTTTGATCTTCGCACCTGCTGGCACGTCGCCACGAATGCCGTGCTCGGGAGCCAGGAGAGCGACGAGCTTCAGATCCTTGTGCTGGGCGATGAGATCGATATCCGGGATCTTCGATCGGTCGATCGCGCTGTGATTCGTGATGAGGCCGACGCGTTTTCCTCGCACCGTTGGCGGCAGGTCGGAAAGAAACATTTCGACGCCGGGCCGGACGACTGCCGTCGCGACGGGACCTGGTGTTTGCGCATGCAAGGTCAGCAGCAGGAACAGAGGAACGAAAGGCTTCATAGTTATTCGCGAAAGTGTAATCCAGGCCGACTCCGGCTGAGCCTGTCACAAACGCGCCAGCCATCCGTCTTCGTATTAGAGAATGAAGGTGTGACTCCGACCGGGATCTCCGTGACCACGTTCGAGGCTTTGCGCGGCCGGCTCTTCGGTCTCGCCTACCGCATGCTCGGCTCGCGCGCCGACGCCGAGGACGTCGTGCAGGAAACCTACGTCCGCTGGCACCAGGTAACGCCCGGCAGCGTCGAGAACCCCGAGGCGTGGCTCGTGACAACGACCAGCCGGTTGGCTATCGATCGGCTGCGGCGACTCAAGACCGAGCGCGAGGCATACGTCGGTCCGTGGCTGCCGGAGCCGATCGTCACGGAGGCTCCGCCCGATCGAAGCCTCGATCTGGCTGCCGATCTGTCCATTGCGTTCCTTACCCTGCTCGAGCGGCTCGCGCCCGAGGAGCGAGCCGCCTTCCTGCTGCACGATGTGTTCGACGTCGGCTATCGCGAGATTGCCGCGGTGATCGAGCGGAGCGAAGCGGCGTGCCGACAGGTGGTGCACCGCGCGCGCGAGCGCGTGCGCGACGAACGCAAACGCTTCGACGTAACGGAAGCCACGAAGGCGACCTTGCTGCAGCAGTTCATGGACAGCCATGGAGGCGCGAGACGAACAGGCACTGCTCTCGCTCTTTGCCCCTGATGCCACCTGGACTGCGGATGGCGGCGGTAAGGTTGGCGCCGCACCGCTACCGATCGTCGGCGCCGATCGAATCGCGCGACTGGTGATCGGGTTGCGGGAAAAGTTCTGGGCACCGAACCGCGCCGTCGAGGTGGCAACGGTCAATGGCGAGACCGGTCTGTGTATCCGCGACGGCAATCGGCTGGCGGCCACGATGTCAATCGCAACCGACGGCGAGCGCATCGTTGCGGTGTATGCGGTGGTCAACCCCGACAAGCTTTCCTAGCTGTCTGTCACAGGCGGGCGAGCTGGCGCGTCTTCCCTGTAGACAACAGAGGAGACCGCATCATGAATCCACGACTCGACATCACGAAGTACATCAATTCCGGTTTGGGCCGCGCCATGCTCAACCTTCTCGAACGAAGTGCAGTCGAAGCTCGACAGGCCACTGTTCGAGCTCGTCAAGATCCGCGCCTCACAGATCAATGGCTGCGCCTATTGCCTCGACATGCATACGAAGGATGCGCGCCTTGCCGGCGAAACGGAGCAGCGCATTTACGCGCTCAATGCGTGGCGCGAGACGCCGTTCTTCACCGATCGCGAGCGCGCCGCGCTCGAATGGACAGAGGCCGTGACCCGCGTGGCCGACACGCATGTGCCCGACGAGGTTCACGCTCGCGTGGCGGCGCAGTTCAAGGAAGACGAGCTCGTGGCACTGACCTTTGCGGTCATCGTCATCAACAGCTGGAATCGCCTGGCGGTCTCGTTCCGTGCTCCGGCCGGCACTTATCAGCCCAAGGCGGTGGCGGTATAACCGCTCAGCAATCGACCAGGACCTTGCAGAACTGCGGCTGGCTGTGCAGCCAGTAGCGATCGTACTTGGCGAAGAGCGCCCTGTTTTCGTCGGCGCGAAACAACATGTCTGGAGCTGGTCGCGTATGAACGCCGAGGGATGTGAAACGTTCGCGCACATAATCCGGAAGGATTCCCCAGTATTGAGAGCGGTCATACCGCTCTCGTGCGAATCGAAAACCTTCCTCGACAAGTGCTCGAAGCACGATCGCGGCGAGGCCGATCTCCCGGCTCTTACCGACTCGACATGTCGGTGAAACCGCGATTCGGCCGCCTTCGGCCACTTGGTCGAGGACGAACCCTTCGAACCGGAAGTCTCCACCCGCCGCGGGGCACCATAGCGCCATGGCTTCCAGTGGGTGCAGCCCAGATCCTTCGCGGCGGGTGGAGCAACATTGATCCGCACGGTGCCCATCGGTTCCCGTTCGCCCGTTTCCGGATGCCGACCCGTCAACACGAGGGTTCTGGAACCCATGCCGGGTAAGATGTCGCAGACCTCCTGCGAATTCGTTGGATCGAGCGTCTGTGACGACATCGAAAAGTAGCCCTGCACGATCAGATCGAACGCCCAGTTCATCCTGCCCGGACTATCGGTCACATCCTCAATGACAAATGTCCGACGGACTTCGTCGATCGACAGCACCAGATCCGATGCGCCTGGCGTTCGCGCAGGCTCGTCAGCGGACATTGTCACCCTCACCAGGTCCAGCGAACAGCACCGCACCGAGCGGGAGTCGGGTTGATCGTGCGCTCGGTAGCACACGCGCGACACGCGAAACAACATGACGCCCAAGCCGGCGTCGATGGCGCGGAAACACCGATGGAACCGCTCTTCCAATTCGTCCAGGCGTAGTCGACGCGCTGAAGGCGGAGCGGGCCTCACTTCGCCGCATCCGGAATAGCGCTACGGTCGCGCCAAGCGGCTGAAGGGCGATGTCGCGAGCGGTGGCTGCCAGCCACAAGCGCTGGAATGCCTGACCCGCGCGCAACACGTCGGCAGGATGGTGTGTCGATGTCGCCAGAAGGGTACCGCCGACGACGCGCGGACGGTGTCTGCCGAGAGCTGGGTGAGGCGCCAACCCGCATCGAGGCTGCGCAACATGTCGGGAACATCGCGCCGCGCCAGCAATCTGAAGACCGCGATTTGCGCGTTCGTGAGCTCGAGGGTGTCGAGTCCCAGCCCGTTTCCTGTACGGTGCGCGTCGCTGGTCGTCCAGCGGATCTCGGCCATCATCTCGGCGTGGAGCGGCTTGCACAACAGACGAAGTCGATCGCATTCGCCGACAATCGCGCTCACCTCGGCGATCGCCGCCGGATCGCCGAGCATCTCGACGCGTGCACCGAAAACGCCGGCAGCGTCTAGCAAAGCTTGCGCATTGTCTGAGGCCAGCGCGGCCGGTGTGCCTTTCCTTCGATTCGTCGTGCGCCGGCGGACGGCATCGAGGCGAGCGGCGTCCTCGGCGAGACTGCTCGGATCACCGGGCGCGAACGACAGTTGCGCAACGAGCGTCTGGTTGTGGCCGCTCGGGAACGGTTCGATGCGGGTTGCGAGCCCGCGCGACGCCGCGGCAATACAGATGTTCTGGATGGCGGCTCCCAGCGCGAGAAGCGATCCGCAGTGGTCGGCATCGAGAAGGTTTTTCGAGCGCACGCGATCGTGGACAACCGATAGTCGCATCCCGTCGGCAAAGAACCTCCACGGCTGGCAATTCCCTCCCGACGGCGCGAGTACCGCGTGCTCGACCATGAACTGCACGATAGGTGAAATACGCGAATCGACAACAGGCTCGCCGGCGGTGGCCGCAGCGCTGGTTGACGTCGCGCGATCTCTGGAGCCGTGGGACTCGGCACAAGCATCAGCGGGAGGACGATCGAGAATGTCATCGACGTCGACATAGCGCCGGCCTGACGCAAGGGGATGCCCCAGTCCCAACCGGCGTACCGCCATCGTCATGATGGCGCCACCGAGCACTACGTCCGACGCGAGCTGTGGCCAGGTCGAAATCGTCTGCTTCATCTCGACGAGCGAGACCGCGGCGCGCGTCGAGATCGATTCGGCGCCGACAATGGCGAGCACCAGGGAGAGCCGCTCGTCGTCCGACAAAGTCCCGAGCGTCGCCGACGTAATCCCATCAGTCAGACCGTGCAATCGGCCGGTCAGGTTCGAGATCGAATCGCTCGACGTCCAACATCCCGCGGTCGCTCGTCTCCATCAGAACCGTAATGCGACATGCCCTGGCGCGCTCGCGGACCAGGAGCTTCATGCGCATATCATCGGCTTCGTCGATCAGAACGTCGATTCTGGGATCTGAAAGAAAGCGATTGACGTCGTCGTCTTTCAGACCTTCCTCCCACAAGGTGAGCTCGACGTACGGATTGATTTCCGCCAGACGACGGGCGAGCAGAACCGTCTTGGGCAGACCCAGCTCCAACACACCGGCTTCGAGACGGTTCATGTTCGACAGGCCCAGCGTGTCGAAATCGGCCAGCTTGAATCGCTCCGCCACTCCTTCGAGGCACAACGTCCGGGCGATAGCGTTGCCGGCAGAGAGACCGACGATACCGACGGTGAGTCTGGCCAGCCGGCGCTGCTCCGGCAACGTGATTTTGTGTCGATTTCGATCGAGGCGTAGCTCGCGAAATTCGGTTGGTGGGAGAACGTGAACCAGCGATCCGGACCAGGGATAGTAGATCCACCGGCCGAACGTATCAGCGGCGGCGGGTGACGGAATGGCAGCGCGCTGTGAGCCAGCATCGAGACCGGCCTGCGCTCGACTGCGAGTGAGCTCCTCAATCTGCTCATCGATCGCGTTGCGAACCTGCCATACCTGTCCACTTCGCACGAGCGCATCCATATCCGCCGCCTGCTCCGCGTCGGACCGGTCGAACACGCTCCATTTCCAGGTTTGGGGTTGCGGGACGATGGGCATGGTCACTGCGGGTTGCGAATTGTACAGAAGGACCGCGCAGGTCGAAGGCGAGAGATCCCGAGGACCCAAAGACGGCGTCCACACCGAACACGAGAAATTCAACGCGGATTGGCTGGGCTATTACGGAATTCTGCGTTGTTTCGCAACAAAAGCGTGTTGCCGACATCAAGATCGGGGATGGCAAATATTTCACAGATAACTGAGCCACGCGTCGGCGCGCCGCTGCTTGACAGACGCGAACCAGCGGCAGACCGGATAGAGGATGACAACGACGAGCACCCACAGCAGGTAAATGAGTGGAAGGGGCAGACCCCATCCGGGCGGTGCGGTGAAGGGATACGATCCGAGATCCGGCGACTCGAACATCCAGTGCACGGCATCGGTCTGCGCGTAGCAGACGATCACCGCCAGCAGATGAATGAGCGTCAGGTGCAAAACGAAGTAGAAGAGCGGTACGCGGCCGAAAACCAGTGCGGGTCGCAGCACGCGTGGCACCTCGCTATCCAAAGCGCGAAGGATCAGTAGCGCCGGCCCCAGAGCCATCAGCAGAAACAAGAATGACGGCGGATATTTCGTCACGTTGAGAAATGACACGAACGTGAGCGCGCCGGATCCCTGCACGGCCCACGGCGCTGGGTCGCCATAGACATTGAGCGTGCGAAGCACAACAAACGCCAGTGTGAGGCCGATTCCCCAGCGCAGGAGGAACCTCCGGCGCCGCTCGGAGCTCCAGCGATAGATCTGGCCCAGTGCATAGCCGACGGCGGTGACCGCGACCCAGGGAATCAACGTGTAGGCGGCAAAGACCACGAAGCCCGGGCGGTTCACCACGAACCCCGGCGAATGCAGGATGACCCACAGCGGATGCGCTGACCGCACACCGTCCAGCAGATTGTGCCCGGCTATCATCACCACGCCGAACGCAAGGACGGCAGGCATCGGCAGCCACACGAGACCGGCGAGCACGACCATCGCCCACCCGAGCGCCCAGATGACGACCAGGAGCGTGACCTGGTAGTCGACGTTGAACTGAAAGCCAAGACAGCGGATGACGGTGAGCTCCAGCAGGATCAGCCACACGCCGCGGATCAACAAGAAGCGCGACAGCGCCGGCACCGACTTGCGGCTTCGCGCGAGAAACGCTCCGGTGCCGGTCAGCAGGAAGAACGTCGGCGCGCAGATGTGGGTGATCCAGCGCGTCAGAAACAGTGGAACGGTGGTCTGCGCGAGATTGGTGGGACTTACGCCGGGAACTCCGAAGAAATCCCGCACGTGATCGAGCGCCATGAGGATCATCACGATCCCGCGCAGCGTATCGATCGACGTCAGGCGGCGAGTCGAAGGGGTCGTGAGGTCGGTCACCGATCGGTCGGAACCAGCCGCTTCAGCTCTTCGCGCCAGTTCCTGACGACGACGAGACTGATCGGTTTTGTGGATTGATCGCGATCAATCTCTTCCTTGATCAACAGGAATCGCTTGCCGTCCGCCGATACATCATAGCTGCGGGAGGTGCTTGCCCCCCTCCCTCGGTAGTAGGACTGCCCGTCGAACAGCTTCGTCGGCGTGCCCGCCTTCCACGTCGGACCCTGCTCCACACGCACGCTCATGAGCGCGCCCTCGGGCGCGAGGTAAAACAGCTCCTGGCCGTTTTGCGCCCAGTGCGGTTGGACCCCGCCACCGGTCGAGACTAGCAAACGCTCGTCTCCTCACGTCCGGAAACGGCCGGACATATATCTGAAGCCGGCCGGAGTCGTTGGACTCATAAGCCAACCACCGGCCATCGGGGGAAATTTCCGCGTTCTGCTCGGCGAATGGCGTCCGCATCAGCGGCTGCGGCCGTTGATCTTTCTCCAACTCGAGCATCATCACGTCCACTGCCGTGGCGGCCCCCGCTTCGGAGAACAGGATGCGTGTGCCGTCTTTTGAGACAGCCGAGACACGCACAAAACTTGACGTGTCCGTCAGACGCTCTGCCGTGCCGGACCCATCGGCCGCCTGGCGAACGAGAGCATCGCCTCCCCCGGTCTGAGAACTGAACACAAGGCGGCGTCCGTCCGGCATCCACTCCGGCGTTTCGTCGGTGCCGGAACCGGTCGACACTCGCGTCAGCGTCTCGCGGGCAAAATCCCAGACCCAGATATCGTTTTCCTGATCGCGGATCTCGAGCGCCACGCGGGTTCCATCCGGTGATAGCCGCGGATATACATAGGATCGGCGTGGTACGCCCCTGATTGCCTCCTCACGGCCCTGCCAATCGACCCACACGAGCGTCCGCGGCGGCGACGCTCGCACCGCCACCGGTCACGTAGATCAAGGTGCCGTCGCGCGAGATGTCGAACTCGGCCGTGCCGGTTGACAGGGTTACGACTTGTGAAATGAGCGGAACGGCGCTGCCGATCGTTTCTCGTCGGTTCAGATCGAATGGGACTGCGCGCAGCGTACCGGCCGCGGCGTAGACGAGATGGCCACTCGACACGTACTGCGCCTGGCTACCGCCCCGCACCAGGATCTTCGGTGGGCTCTTGACGTCCCTGAGATCGAGGACCGCCACCTGCGAAGCGTCGATCCCACCGGTAGTGAAGGTGATCGTGAAGAGAACGGCCTGACTGCCAGGCAGAAAGTGCGGATAGAGGTGATCGCTTTCTCCACGTTCCCGGTTTGGTGTGGTCAGAATCGTTGGCTCGCCGCCCGTCGCAGACACGCGCTGGAGACCAGTGGACGTCAGGGCCGTCGCGAAGATGATGCTGTCATCGTCACCCCACGTCGCGCCGCGGCTCGGACCATCGAGCTGACAGAGGCGCAGGGCCGGACCGCCGGTTATGGCAACTTTCTTCAGGGTTATGGGGCTGGGTTCGATAAAGCCGATCCATTGGCCATCGGGTGAGGAAAACGGTGCGCGCGGGTTGCCCTGCGTTGTCAGGGGCGTGGGTTCGAGCTCGTCCAGCGCGCGCGCGAAAAGCTGGGTGGATTCCCTTGTTCCGCCCTTGTAAACGATGTGCGTTCCGTTTGCGGTGATCGTGAGGTCGCGGGATTGAGCATCCACGATCAAAGCACCGGGACCCGTCTGGGTGAGCGCGAACCGCGTTACGGGCGCAGCCGCCCGACTTTGCGCAAGCCAGACGGCCGTACCGCCCACGACACCACCCGCCGCCAAAGCGGTTGCCAGGATCGCGAGGCGAAGCCAGAGCGGCCGACGGGGTCGGGTTGCGATTGCCGCCGCCGCAGCATCCGGGGACGACGCCAGACTCCCGTCGCCGGCCATTACGAACAGCGGCACGGCGATATCGGCGATCCGATGCCGACGATCCTTCGCCAGGCACCGCTGAACCAATCCTTTGATGTGCGACGGAAGGTCTGCGGGAAGCGCGTTCCAATCCGGCTCGCTTTTCAGCACGTTCGCAAGGGTCTCTGGAATGTCTTCCCCTTCGAACGCTCGCCTCCCCGAGAGCATTTCGTAGAGCACGGCGCCGAACGACCAGATGTCGCTTCGTTTGTCAGTCGGCCGCCCCTTCGTCTGCTCGGGGCTCATATACGCAGCGGTGCCCATAATCACGCCCGCACGCGTGACCGCTGGCGTGGTCACGGTCGGCGACTGGGCAAGGAGATCGCTGCCGACGCCTGTTGCATCGGGCGCCGCGATTTTCGCCAGCCCGAAGTCCAGCACCTTGACGGCTCCATCATCGAGAACTTTGATGTTCGCGGGCTTCAGATCGCGATGAATGATTCCGCGGTCATGCGCCGCCTGAAGGGCCTCGGCAATTCGGGTCGCAATCGGCAGCGCCTCCGCGAGCGGTATCGGTCCCTGCGCGATCCGTTCGGCGAGTGTCGGGCCGTCGACCAGCTCCATGACCAGTCCATGGATGCCGTCCCAGGATTCGAATCCGTGAATGTGGGCAATGTTGGGATGATTGAACGCCGCCAGCACCTGCGCTTCACGGTGGAACCGCGCCAATCGCTCCGGATCGGCGGCGAACACGTCCGGCAGAACTTTTATCGCGACTTCACGGTTCAGTTGGGTGTCGCGCGCACGATACACCTCTCCCATGCCGCCGGCCCCCAACGGCGCGATGATTTGGTACCACCCGAGGCGAGCGTTGGCGGACAGCGCCATGGCTACAGAACGGTTGTGTTGATTCTAGTAGAGGGGTTCCCCCAGCTACATCCCGTGGTGACGCTCGTGTGCGCGCCGGGCATCATCCACAGCCACCTTCTTCGGAAACTCCTTGCCCGTCAGCTCCTTGTACACCTGCGCCACCTGCGATTCGAAGTCGGTAATCGGCTTCTCGCTCCTATCGATGTAAGTGGCGTGCCGCTTCAGCAGGGCGTCGCGCATGGCGGCCACCTCGGCCTGAACGCGTTCGGGGGCCAGTCCCGTTCTCTTCTGTACTTCAGCTCGCAGCGCCAGGAAGTACTGGCGCTGCGCCTCGAGCACACCGCCATCGCCCGCTGGCCCGTGTCCTGGCGCGACGATGGCCGCGCCCAGTTGCTGCGCCTTGGCCAGCGTTTCGATCCACCGGGCGCTGTCCCCGTCACCCATGTAGTTGTAGGGACCGTTCACCGCCGCGTCGCCAGTAAAAAGGATCTTTTCTTTGGGCAGCCAGGCGAAGCCGTCGCCGTGCGTGTGCCCGACTCCGAAATATCGCAGCTCCACCCGGTGGGTGCCATCGTCGAAGATCATCAGGTCCCGATAGAGCAGTGAGGGCGGCTTCAGCCTCGTGGATTTGAGATCCTCGCGCAGCTTTGCCTCCTCTTCCCAGCGCCCTGGCTTTCCGCCGAAGAACCCGGTCTCATATTTGCGCATCTCGGCCACGACGTTTTCGTGTGCAACCGGAATGGCCCCGTTGTCGACCCAGGTCTGATTGGCGTAAGCGTGATCGCCGTGGTGGTGCGTGTCGAACGCGAAACGGATCGGCTTGCTCGTCTGCGCCTTGATCTTCGGGATGATCTCCTGCGCCCCGGACGGAAAGTTGGCGTCGAGCACGAGCACGTAGTCGTCGAAGACGACCCAGCCGTTGTTGCAGTGCCCCTTGCCGCGCAGATCGCCCTCATGGAGGTACATGCCGGGCGCGAGCTCTTTCGCGGTGTTGATTTGGCTGTGGATTCGACGCTGGTCCAGGAGACCGATCAGGGCACAGGTCGTCAGGACATACAGTGCGACACGCTTCATTTGTCGTCCTCCAGGTCGTCGTGACGGACGGAACTTCTTATTCCCAGCGAAACACCCTTGCCGAAACCGCCATGCTGGCGATGAACATCAACGTCAGCGCTGCCACGTCACCCGAATGGCTCAACCAGCCCTCACCGTGCCAGATCCCACGCAGCAGCGATACCGCATATGTAAACGGCAGTACGCGAGCCACAGCCTGCAGCGCCGGCGGAAATGACGTGAGTGGCAGGAACAGTCCGGACAGGCCGAGCATCGGATAAATGATGATGGTCCCAATCGGTTGTGCGAAGCGTGCGGTCGGAACGACGCTCGCAATCAGGAATCCCAGCGACACGAGAGTCCCGGTGCAGAAGAGCAGGGCCAAGGCGAACGAGATGATCGGAACAGCCGGATCGACGGGGTAACTGCGGCGGCCGGCCAGGATCATCATGGCCAGGGTGACCGCCGTGGAGAGCAGCTTGACCAGCACGTGCGCGGCCAGAATCGTCTGCGCGCGAAGCGGCGTCGCCCGCAGCCGCTTCAGGATGCCGCCCTCACGGTAGATGGCGACGATCGTGACGAGAGACAGCACCGCGCTGGCGGCGATCAGCAGTGACGCGAAGACCGGCAGATCCACCGACACGAAGCGCGGCACTTCAGGCGAGGCCGTTCGCACACGGGGGCCGAGAAGGCGGGCGATGATGATGAACAGGATCACCGGAACGCCTATCGTGCCGATCACCCCGAGCGGCTCACGCACGAAGATTTTGATTTCGAGCCAGGTCAGTCGCCACAGTCCACGCAGCATGTGTCGGGATGCCTCAGTCGCGAATCGTGTGACCGGTCAGTTTCAGGAACACGTCTTCGAGGGTCGGTATTTCAGTCCGGAAGTCGGTAACGTACATGCGATGCTCCGCCACGCAACCAATCACCTGCGTGACGAGATCGGCAGCGCCGCCGCGGATGGTTACCGATGATCCCTGGACTGTCACCGATAGCACGTACGGGATGGCGCCAAAGAGCACTGCCGCCCTCGAGTCGTCCGTGGCGAGCACAACCGTCCGTTCGGGGCAGTGCCGGCGGACAAGGTGGCCGGCGGTCCAACGTCAATGATGCGGCCGTGATCGATGATCGCGACTCGGTCGCACAGGCGCTCCGCCTCCTCCATCAAGTGCGTGGTCAGGAAAACGGTCTTGCCGCGCTGGCGGATGCCGCGCACGAGCTCCCAGATCGCGCGGCGCGCCTGCGGGTCGAGTCCAGTCGTGAGCTCATCGAGGAAGACGAGCTCCGGGTCGTTGATGAGCGCGAGCGCGATGAACAGCCGCTGCTTCTGCCCGCCGGAAAGCGTCATGAACCACGCATTCCGCTTGTCGCTCAAGCCCAGCTGCTCGATCAGCAGATCGCCGTTCGCCGGCTTGCGATACAGGGAAGCCCAGAAGGCGACGGCTTCCCTGACCTTGATGCGCTTCTGAAGCTGCGCCTGCTGCAGTTGCACTCCGATCCGCTGCTGCAGGGAGTAGACGTCTCGCGTCGGGTTCAGACCGAGCACCGACACGACACCGCGATCGGGCGTCCGCAAACCCTCCACGCATTCCATCGTCGTCGTCTTGCCGGCGCCGTTCGGTCCGATCAGACCGAAGATTTCGCCGGACTGAACGTCGAACGAGACGTTGTCCACGGCCACGGTCGCGCCGTACGTTTTGCGGATGGCGTCAACGTGAATGGCGGGCTGCGGCATTCTCAGTGTGTACAGATTGTGTCATGCGCGAGCGCGCGACAGACGGGGATCGATCGAGGGACAGTCTCAGGCCAGCACCGGACGACGCTTGCCGTGCCCTGTCGCCTGCTCGAAGGCCTGCGCGAGTTGCAACACACTCCACTCGTCACGATGGCGGCCGACGATCTGAATGCCAACGGGCAACCCGTTGGCCGTAAATCCAGCGGGAACGGAGATCGCCGGATTCGTCATGAAGGACACGTACCAGCAGGATCGCATCCAATCGATGTAGGTCGTCATCGCAACGTCGCCGATGCGGGTGGGATACGGTGTGTCAACGTCGAACGGCGATACTTGTGTGACCGGAAGAACGAAGTAGTCGTATCGCTCGAAAAACTCTCGGCTCTGTTCATACATGCGTGATTGCCGGGCCATCGCCCGCCCGGCGTCGACAGCCGTCAATCGCTCCGCCTGGGCAACCTCGAACTTGATCGTGTCCTTCACCCATTCCGGCCGCTGCTGGATCAGAGTGGAGTACTGGGTGTGATTGGCAATGTAGCGCAGCGTGGAAAGGCTTCGTCCACGCCGGCGAAATCCGGTTCGGCCTCTTCGACGTGGCATCCCAGGTCCTCGAAGATGCGGCGGTTTGCGTCGACGACTTGCCGGACCTCGGGCTCGAACGGAATGCCGCCAAGCCCACGCCACCACGCCACGCGAGTACCTTTGAAGCTGCGAGCCAGCGGTCCCGCGAATCGGGCACCGGTCTCCGCTATCGAGAGAGGATTGCCAATATCAGCGCCCGCAATCGCGCTGAGGAACAGGGCGACATCGGCAACGGTGCGCGCCATGGGTCCGGAAACCGAGAGCGGCGACCACGACGGCGACTCGCGCGTCACGCGCCCTGGCGCTGTCCGCAGGCCGACCACGTTGCAGAACGCTGCCGGATTGCGCAGCGAACCACCCGTGTCGCTCCCGTCGGCAATGGGCACCATGCCACAGGCGAGCGCCACCGCGGCGCCGCCGCTGCTCCCGCCGCACGTCTTCGTCACATCGTAGGGGTTCCGCGTTGCCCCGAAGATCGTGTTGAAAGTCTGCGAGCCCGCGCCAAATTCGGGTGTGTTGGTCTTACCGATGGTGATCGCGCCCGCCGCCCGAATGCGAGTGACGATAGATGCATCTCGAGTAGGCACGTGATCGCGATAAAACGGCGAGCCGCGCGTCGTACGGATTCCCTCGGTGTCGACGAGATCCTTGTGGGCGACTGGCAGGCCGTGCAAAGCTCCCACCGAGCCGCCACGCGCGATGAGCTCGTCGGCGCGAGCGGCATCCGCCATCGCCCGCTCGGCGACCAGCGTCACCATGGCGTTGACCTTGGGGTTGAGACGATCGACCTGTGCCAGGTGCGCAGCCAGTACATCGCGCGCCGATACCTGCTTCTTGCGAAGGCGTGCCACGAGCTCCACCGCGCTCATGGACGTGATTTCGTCGAGCGGTTTCCTCGACGGCTGTGCCGGATTTCCGCCCGTGTCTGTTTCGAAGTACACGTTTCCACCTATCGTGACAGCCCCGATTGCGCGGCCAAACGCTCGACGACTGATTGAATGTGCGCCCTTCATGGAGTCCTCGCCGCCGACTGCCATTCAACAGCTATCGATCAGGCGCTGGTCTCACTCCGATCTGAGAGCCTCGATCGGATCGATCGCCGTTGCGCGCCGGGCCGGGACATAGCTTGCGAGCACGACCGCTCCGTCAGGGTCAGCACACGGCGGCGTACTCAATGGATCGACCGGGCTGACCTCGAACAGCAGCGAGGACATCAGCCGCATGGTCCCGAACGCCACCGCCAGCCCGATGCCACCCCCACGCCAGCCAGAGTCAGGCCGTGTCTGACGAACATGCGCCTCACCGTCTCGGTCTGCGCGCCCAGCGCGATCCGAATCTCTATCTCACGCGTGCGCTGCGACACGGAGTATCAGATGACGCCGTAGATCCCCGCCAGCCGAGCAGCAGGCCATCCCGCCGGCAATGGCCAGCATCACGAGCGTGAACGTCGTGCGCGCGAGCGACGCGTCGTAAATTTCCGCGAGCGTTCGCATGCCCGCCATCGGGAGATTCGGGTTATCGACCACACCGCGCGTCCCAGCTCGTCGGTGAATCCCCTGGATCCGGTGCGTGTGCTGCGAACCACATACGACAGCCCGCGCTGGACGGAATATGGACGTTCCGAAGCCGGAAGGAAGTCCGCCATCAGCACCGGCCAGTACACCGTTGCCGGCGCCTTCTGATTCAGCCCCTCGTCTCGCATATCGCTGAGCACGCCGACCACTTCGCGCCATGGGCCCTTGGAGTACGGCCGGATGCGCTTGCCAATGGCTGCTGTCGGCGAGCCCCACAGTTCGCGCGCGAGATTCTCCGAGACCATCGCGACGGGCCGCATTTCGTACGCGTCAGGCCAGGTGAAATCGCGGCCCACCACCACCGATCCTCCCATCGTCTTCATGTAGCCCGGGGAAACGAACTTGAACATGCGAATCGGCGGCAACTCTGATTCCGTATACGTGCGATCCTGCGCGTAAATCGGATCGTGCCAGCCGTCCCCGGACATCGTGACCGTCGACGTGAGCGCGATCGACGCTACGCCTGGTACGGTTGCGACCTTGTCCATGATGGCGTGGTGCATTCGCGTGACGGCCGCCTCGTCTTTCACCTGCGAGTCTGGAATCGACAGCCGGAAGATCTGAACCTCGTCAGGTCGCACGAACCCGGGATTGATCTCCTTCAGCGCCTGGAACGTTCGGATCATCAGGCCGGAGCTGACCAGGAGCACGAGCGCGAGCGCAACCTGCGTGACGACGAGCTATTGCGCGCACGATGGCGCTCGCGGCTCGCGGTACCGGTTCGCCCGCCGCCGCCGCGAAGGGCGGAATGGAGTTGGGCGCCGGCGAACTTGAACACCGGGATCGCGCCAAACAGCAGACCGGCGACCACGGACAGCACAAGGGTGAAGACCAGCACGGGAATATCAACCGTAATGTCCGCGATGCGCGGCAGGTTTCCCGGGGCGAGCGCGACGAGCAGCTTCAGTGCGCCAAACGCCAGCGCGAGGCCGACGACGCCCCCCAGGATGCCGAGCGTCACGCTTTCCAGCAGCAGCTCGCGGGCGATCCGGTTCGCGCCGGCGCCGAGAGCGGCACGAATCGCCAGCTCCTGCTGCCGGGACTCGGCCCTGACCAGGAGCAGATTCGCAACATTCGCGCAGGCAATCAGGAGCACCATCCCGATCGTCCCCATCAACACCCACAACACTTTCTGCACGTCGCCGACGAGGTCGTCCTTGAGCGAACGGATGCTCGGCGTGAGGCGGGCTTCTTCGAACATCTTGATGTTGCCGCCGGGAAACGGCGGGAACCGTGTCAGCGAGATCGGGATCATGCGCGCGACGTCGGCGCTCGCCTGCGCGATCGTCGTGCCCGGTTTCAATCGCGCGATGCCAGTGAAGCTGAACTGTCCGAGGAATACCTTGCTCCGATCGAAACGGAACGGCAGCACGAGGGAGACGCTACGGTCGAGGAACCGGAACGTGTCGGGAAGCACACCGATGATTTCTCGCGGACGGCCGTCGACCATCAGCATGCGGCCGATGGCGGCTCGGTCGGCGCCGAACTTCGACCGCCAATATCCCGCGCTCAGAACGACTGTCTCCGGCCCTCCCGGTGCATCGTCTGCCCTCGAGAACAGACGTCCGAGCGCCGGCTGCACGCCGAGCATCGGCAGGATGCCGTCGGTGACGAAAAGCGTGCGCACCTCCTCGGGCTCGGCCAGGCCGGTGACGCCGACCGTGCCCGAGTTCCACGAGCCCGACATCCTGGAAAACCTGTCCATCCTCGCGGTAGGTGAAGTAGAGAAACGGCGCGGCCCCGGCTCGTGGCAGGTTGATGCCCGGCAAGGTGTGATCGAGCACGACCAGCTCGTCGGAACGTGGATACGGCAGCGGCTTCAACAGCACGCCCTCGATCACGCTGAAGATCGCCGTATTGGCGCCGATACCGATGGCCAGCGTCAGCACCGCGACGCTGGTGAAGAGCGGCATCTTGGCGAGGCTTCGCAGAATCTGGTTGAGTCGCATAGCGAGACATACGGCCGTCGCTTGTGAAGGTTTCAGCTACAGCACTTTCGCGGCCAACCTGAGCGTGGCGCACGAGTGTGCCCGCAGCCGTCAATAGTGTGGTAAGTGCGGGCGAACGTATCCATAAAACCATGTGCCAGCCAGCGCGCTGATGACGGTGACGGCAAAAGCGCTCGAACCGGCGCCGACCAGCGCGATCATCGGACCCGGGCAGGCGCCCGTCATCGCCCACCCCACGCCGAACAACGTGCCGCCGATCCAGTATCGATAACCGACACCGAGCTTTTTCTCGGGAATCGAGATCGACTCCCCGGTCATGGCATGCGCCGACGCACGCCGGAGCAACGCCACCGACACAGCCGCGACCGCGACCGCCGAGCCGATGATGCCGTACATGTGGAACGACTCGAACCGGAACATCTCCTGAATGCGAAACCACGAGACGATTTCCGCCTTCGTCAGGACAACCCCAAAGAGCGATCCGAGGAAAAGTCACCAGAGCAGCATCGCGGTTACAGGAGGAGCGGAAGGAGCACGTACGTGCCGAAAAGGCCACCCGCGAAAAACGCGATGACCGCCAGAAGTGACGCGCGGTCGAGCGCGGCGAGCCCGGAGATCGCGTGGCCCGACGTGCATCCACCAGCGTAGGCCGTTCCGAACCCGACAAGGAATCCACCGCCGAGCATCAGGATTGCCCCGCGCACGGTGAACAGGCTCGACCAGCTGAAGAGATCTGCCGGCACGAGCCCGCTGAAATCACGCACACCAGCGGCCGCCAACGCCGCTCGTGTCTCCGGGGAAATTCCCACGTCGGGCGAGCCAAGCAGTCGCGAGGCGATCACGCTGCCGACGAAGATGCCCGCGAGAAACGTGAGGTTCCACAGACCCGTGGTCCGCCAGTCGTATCGGAAGAATTCGATGCGACCGGGGGCGATGGCGGCACAGAGATGACGGAAGTTGCTCGAAATGCCGAACGGTCGATTTCCGAGCAGGAGCAGGGCGGGAACGAGAAGGCCGATCACCGGTCCCGCCACGTACCACGGCCACGGTTGCGAAAGAATGCCGAGCATCTGTGCGTGTTCCGGCTAAGTATGCGCCCATTATCGACGGCGCGGCGGTATCCCGCAGATTAGAATAGGCCGCCTCGCAGATTTGGACGGTCTTCGACGGAACTCGCAACCGAGAAGGATGAGAGCCATGCCTACGCACGATGGACTTGATCGCCGAAGTTTCCTCAAGACCGCTGGCGGCGGGCTGGCGATCGGTCTGGCGCCGACTGCTGACAAGCCTGTCGCTGCCCAGGCGCTCACTGAGAAGAACAGGCTCGAGCGCATCGCGACCAACTCCTATGCGCTGCGGCAACTTTTCAAGAACCGAAGCAGGCCCGGAGCCGGGCGTGGTGCCGGCGGTGGCGGCCGTGGAACTGCTGAGGGCGGGCGGAGTGTCGAGGGTGAAACTAGGCTGACTACCGCTCAGATGAAGCAGAAGTACGGCGAAATCACGATGATGGATTTCCCGCAGTTCACGAAGGACAACTTTCCTGGTGTGTCGCGGCTCGATATTCGATCGGGGTTGTTCGGCGACGTCACCGACGACAGTATGTACGCGCAGGGCACTTTCGATCCGTCCAGCGCCGCCGGAAAAAAGTGGCTCGAGCGTTTCGCCAGCAAGCTCGCCGCTACCGGCACCCGTGTCCAGCACATCTCGAACAATGCGCCGACTAATCTTGCGGAAGCGGACGTTGCGCTCCGCAAAGCTGGTGTCGAGGTCGCGAAAAAGTGGCTCGACGGCGCCGCCATCCTCGGCGCACGGTCGATGCGCATGAACTCACCCAGCGCGCTCGGTCCCGGTATCCGACCGTCCGCGGTGCGCGATCAGACGACCGGCTACCCGAAAAATGATGCCCTGGTCCCCTACTTGAACAGCGCCATCGAGTCGTTCAAGGAGATGGCCGACCACGGAGGCGAACGGGGTATCAAGGTCACCATCGAAAACCACTGGGGCCTCGCGGCTGATCCCGCGAACATCAGGATCATCCTCGACGCCGTGAACCATCCGTACTGCGAAGCGACCCCCGACTTCTGCAACTGGGAGTACGAACATCTGTTATTCAGCGGCTTGAAGATTCTGGCGCCGTACGCGCACACGAGTTGCCACGCCAAGTACTGGGACCGCTGGACCAACAACGATGTCCAGCGATCCGTCAGGATTCTGCTGGCATCTGGCTACAAAGGAACGTTTTCGCTCGAATACGAGTCGGGACCCTGGGATGGAGTGGAGGGCTCGAAGTACCTGTTCAAAGAAGTGATGGCTGCCCTGTCATCGCCCGGGCCGATCATCTAGTCGCGCCGGCGAATCGGAGACGGCCGGCATCGAGACCGTGCCTCGCGATAGACTCGATGCCGAATGGCGATCCAATTCGAACTCGGTCTCGATACGTTCGGCGACGTCACGTTCGCGCCGGACGGCACGCTCCAACCGCAGGCCCGCGTGCTCCGCGAGGTCGTCGAAGAAGCCATCCTGGCCGATGATCTCGGTCTCGACGCGTTCGGCGTCGGCGAACACCATCGTCCCGATTTCGCGATCTCGGCGCCGGAGGTCGTGCTCGCGGCGATTGCCGCCCGGACGCAGCGGATCCTGCTCGGATCGGCCGTCACGGTCCTGAGCACGGACGATCCCGTTCGTGTGTTCCAGCGGTTCTCGACGCTCAATGCCCTGTCGAACGGACGCGCGGAAGTGATTCTCGGCCGCGGATCGTTTACCGAGTCGTACCCGCTCTTCGGGTACGACCTGGCCCGGTACGAGGAGCTCTTCGAGGACAAGCTGTCGCTGTTCGTGGAGCTGCTGAAGGGACCTCCCGGTCACGTGGAGCGGCTCGACGCGCTCGGCCATCTCGGACGCGACAATCCATCCGCCGATCGAAAACGGCACGCTCAAAACCTGGATTGGCGTGGGTGGAAGCCCGGAATCCGTCGTCCGCGCGGCCCGCTACGGCTTGCCGTTGACGCTCGCGATCATCGGCGGCAACCCGGCGCGGTTCCGGCCGTTCGTCGATCTCTATCTTCAGGCACTCGAGAAATTCGGCCAGCCCGATGCTGCCCGTCGCGGTGCACTCGCCGGGACACGTCGCGGCAACCGACGACGAGGCCAGAAACGAGCTCTGGCCGCACTACCACACGATGATCAACCGCATCGGCGGCGAGCGGGGCTGGCCACCCGTCACGCGCGCGCAGTTCGAACGCGAAGCCGGCCCGGATGGCGCGCTGTGCGTCGGCTCGCCGGAAACCGTCGCCGCGAAGATCGTTCAGACTGCCCGCTTCCTCGGCCTCTCACGCTTCAACCTCAAATACAGCGCCGGCACACTGCCTCACGCCGCATTGATGAAGAGCATCGAGCTTATCGGGACGGAGGTGGCGCCGCGGGTGCGGGACACGATGCACACAATCATTTTTTTTTTTTTTTTTTTTTTTTTTTTTTTTTTTTTTTTTTTTTTTTTTTTTTTTTTTTTTTTTTTTTTTTTTTTTTTTTTTTTTTAATAAACTGATATTACATATAAAGTTTTTACACATACACATTTGCCGCTCGCTCTGCCTTTCCTCTGGCGTCGGACGCCTTGAACAGCCGCTTGCGGACGGCAGGCGACGGGCGGCCGGTCGCGAAGGGAGGCGAGTTCGCCGCGCTTGAGTAAGTGGCGGCGCGGGATGGTCGGCTCCGGGCGCCGCGGCGACCCCGTGGCGGTGGCCGGGGGCCGGATCGCCTTCAGCCGCCGGGTCACGGTGGCCGGCCTGCCTCCCGGCGGCCAGCGCGTCGATGTCCTCCTGGGTGAAGGCAGCCGGCCCGGCTTGCCGTCGACGGCTTACCAGACATACATTTCCTTCACTCGGCCGTTCTCGACGCGGGCGTCGACGTTGCGGTTGCCCTGCTCCGCGTGCGCCGCCAGATCGCGTAGTTGGTGCAGGCGTCGTCGTGCATCGTCCTCGACTTCCGCCAGGCGCCGTCGATCCAGCCGTGGACTTTCCACTCATGCTCGCTTGACCATAGCGCTTCGTCTTTCTTGCCGTTGTGCCAGGCCATTGTGCCTCCGGTTCAGGTTTGATGTTCCGTGTTCCCGACAGCGCGGCGCCCGCCGCGTAGACCGCGTCGACCGCCGCGTGCACCTCGCGGGGCGGAACCTTGCCCTGCGTCCGGGCCTGCTCGGGGTCGGCGGCGAAATAGATCCGCCGGTGGTGGTGCCGTCAGAGATCTCGCGGATGCCGATCTACGGTGTCGGTAGAAGGACAGGGTCTCGACCGGCGCGTCGATGCCGGCTGCACCTTCCGCAGCAGTCTGATGAACTCCTTGTCTCTCAGTGTCGACGGGCGGTTGGCGCTCGCCCCAGCACGTTTCCTGAGTTGATCGTCGAAACGGCAGCTGGCGGCGCCGTCACCGCTGGCGTCTGAAGTCGAACTCGTACTTGCGCGACGGCAGGCCGCCGCGCACCTTCAGTTTCACCGAGAACGGCCGGCGGCTGGCGTCGTCCTCGATCGCCCGCGACAGGCGTTCTCTGAAGCGTTTTGCGGCTGCGACGCGCGGCTGGCTGGGGCTTGTCGTCTTGCGGCATGGCGGCCTCTACGCCGGCGTGGTGTCCTGCGAGATCCGATCGCAGAACGGGCGGCACAGCCGCAACACGACCTCGGTGTTGTCGTCCATCACCGTCCCGGTGTCGACCGGATTGCGATTGGGACAGACATCGTCTTCGGAGTATTCGTCCGGGTGCCCCATCAGATGTCCGAACTCGTGGGACATCTACATCGCCGGAATCGTCCGTGTGCCACAGGCTCAGGTTGCTGCGGCCGTCCCCTTCTTGACGCGCACCGTGAGGTGCGGGCGGTCCGACGTCCATTGCACCTCGAAGGTCAGCGCGCACGCCGCGGTGCATCCCGGCCGGCCGCAGCAGGCGAACCGGTAGTTCCACTTGTCTTCGATGCCGCGCTTCCAGCGTCTCCTTGACTTCTGCCAGCAGGGAGGTGGACACGTCGCTGTCGAGATTCAGCTGGATGCGGGCGGTGATGTGGGTGCCCTGCTGAATGAAGGCGGCGGTCCAGCCGAAGATGCACTCGCTCACCGGGAAGGAGACCTCCTGTGCGGCAAAGATCCCCCCGTGCGAAAAGTCGTAAATCTCGGTGATGAACCAGGTGTCGTCGCGGAGGTCCTCCCGGACCATCACGTCGGCGTTGCGGGCCTTGGCCAGCGCCGCGATCGCCAGGAGGTTGGTGCAGGCATCGCGGTTGGTGTCGTCGAGCTTGCGCCATCCCGCGCCGCTCAGCCACACCCAGGCGTTCGACTCGTGCTCACTGCACCACAGTGCTTGAATCCGGCGACGGCATGAGACTCTCCCCCTTTTTTTTTTTTTTTTTTTTTTTTTTTTTTTTTTTTTTTTTTTTTTTTTTTTTTTTTTTTTTTTTTTTTTTTTTTTTTTTTTTTTTTTTTTTTTTTGCACACGCAAGTGTCGACGGGATTCGCGGCGTCACCGATCAGCGCCTGACGGCGCCGGCCTGGGCGTCACGTCAGCGTCCACGAGGCCGAGCGCCCACTTGATGGCTCCGGCAACCATCGCCTGCATCTCCGGTCTGTCCCAGTTGGCTTCGACGTGGCCAAGTGTCGAATAGAACACTCGTCCTTTGCCGTACATCTTTGCCCATGCCACGGCGAAGTCCCGGTCGGTGCGATGCACGCGTGGATTCTTCAGATCGAGCTTGGACGGATCGAGCCTCATCAGTACGCGCGTGTTCGCGCGCGAGAACATCTTGATCTGATAGATCTCGTCGGTTAGCGTGAACGACGGCTTCCAGGACTGCATTCCCGGAAACGCAGAGTCCTCGACGACAATCGGCGCATCGAACGTGTTCCAGGGATGTTCGTCATAAAACCCGCCGAGCATCTCCAGGTAGGCCGGCCACTGCGCGAACGTGATGGCTGCGCTGTGAATGCCGATGAACCCTTTCCCGTCGTCGTGCACGAAAGACAGGAAGTCGGCCTTCTTCTGGTCGTCCATTTCCAGGGTGCCGCCGGTGTAGAAGAGCACGGCGTCGAAGTCATTCAGCGTCTTTGCGTTGTATTCCAGCTTCGCCTTCGTCAACGCCTCGGTGTCCGTGCGGATCACCGTATCCCACAATCCCGCTTCGCGCCCGAGTCGCTGGATTGTGACCATCGCATGCGTCACGGCCTCATGCCGATAGCCTTTCTCTTCCCCGATCACGAGGAGTCTTTTCCGGGGGGCTGCACTCTGCGGCATGACCGTTGCGCTGAGGGCGCCAGCCAGCGCGAGTCGGACCACGAAGCGAGAGGCTCTCATGCCAGTGTCTCCGAGCGGTGGGTGAACGTCAGGATGGAATGGATACTACCTGACTGAGTCAGACTTCGGGATCTTGCGAGTGGGCGGCGCAATGGAGTAATCCGAACAGGGCCCTGAGCATGGTCCCGTATAATCCGTTAGGAACACCCGTTGACTCTTCTTTCCTCCGGCGCCCGCATCGGCCCGTACGAAATCGTGTCCGCGCTTGGCGCTGGCGGCATGGGTGAGGTGTACCGGGCGCGCGACCCGCGGCTCGATCGCGATGTCGCCATCAAGATCCTGCCCGCCGCGTTCTCGGCCGACGCGGACCGCGTCGCACGCTTCCGATCGGGAAGCAACAGACGCTGGCCTCGTTGAACCATCCGAACATCGGCGCGCCTCCACGGCATCGAAGAGTCGAACGGCGTCACCGCCCTTGTCATGGAGCTGGTCGAGGGCGAGACGCTCGCCGAACGCCTCACGCGCGGTGCGATTCCGGTCGGCGAGGCCCTGCCCATCGCGCGCCAGATCGCGGAAGCCCTCGACGCCGCGCACGAGCAGGGAATCATCCACAGGGATCTGAAGCCGGCCAACATCAAGGTTCGGCCCGATGGCACCGTCAAGGTGGTCGACTTCGGCCTGGCGAAGGCGATCGGAATCGGTCGACAGCCGCGGCCGATCGCCGCGCAGTCGCCGACGGTCACGTCGCCCGCGATGACGCGACGCGGGGATTATCCTCGGCACCGCCGCCTACATGAGCCCCGAGCAGGCGTCCGGCAAGCCGCTCGACGCGCGCACCGACGTCTGGGCATTCGGCTGCGTGCTCTACGAAATGCTGACCGGGCCGACCCGCGTTTGCCGGCGACAGCGTGTCCGACGTTCTGGCGTCAGTCCTGGCTCGCGAGCCCGACCTGGCGGCATTGCCGCCGCCACGCCGCATCCGATTCGCCGGCTGCTGCGACGATGCCTCCAGAAGAATCGAACCGATCGGCTTCGGGACATCGGCGACGCGCGGCTCGAGATCGCCGATGCGGCACACGCCGATCCGGATGTGATCGGCAAACCGACTCGAGGCGCGGACCGCAGCCGAGAGCGTCTCGCCTGGGTGGCCGCGATCGCTGGGCTGACGGTCGCCTTCGCCGCCTCGCTGATGCTTGCCCGCCCCGTTCCCGTTGCCTCCGAGATGCGCGTGGACATTGCCACACCGCCAACCGGGACACCCCAGTCGGTGGCGATATCGCCCGATGGAGGCACCCTGGCCTTTGTCGCCACGGCCGACGGCGAATCGCGTTTGTGGCTGAGATCGCTGGAATCGGGACTGTCTCGAGCATTCGCCGGAACCGACGGTGCAACCTTGCCCTTTTGGTCGCCCGACGGCCAGTCCGTGGCTTTTTTTGCGGACGACAAGCTCAAACGCCTGGACATCGATAGCGGATCGGTGCAAACGCTGACGATCGCGTCGGGAGGTGGGGGCGGCACGTGGAACGGGGAGAATGTGATCCTGTTCGCAACGCTGGGGAATCCCATCAGCCGCATTGCGGCCGCAGGCGGCGACCCTGTTCATCTCTCCGGACTGGCGCTCCGGGGCAGCGACTTCCTGCCATCGTTCCTCCCGGATGGTCGCCGGTTTCTCTATTACGTGCGAGGGAATCCGGAGCTCCGGGGCGTCTACGTCGGCGTATCTCGACGGGAGACTGACGCCCCGGCGCCTGTTCGACTCCGACGCGGGCGCCGTTTACGCTCCCTCAGGACACGTGCTATACGCGCTGCAGGGCACGTTGTTCGCGCACGCCTTCGACCCCGGAAACTCGAGCTAACCGAGAAGCCTTTTCCTATCGCCGAGCACGTGGCGACCGACGGCTCGCACTGAGCATCTCGGTGTCGCAGACCGGCTCGATCGCGTATCGGGGGAGCTCGAGGATCCCTGAGCGACAGTTGGTCTGGTTCAGCCGTTCGGGACAGGAAGGGGCCCAGCGTCGGCGATCCTTCCAGAACGCTCTCCGAACCATCGCTGTCACCTGACGGCACGCGTGTCGCAATGTACAGAAGCGTCGATGCGAACCCCGACATCTGGCTGCTCGACACGGCTCGCGGCGTGATGAACCGGTTTACGTCCGACCCGGCGGATGATGTGTTTCCGGTGTGGTCACCGGACGGCGGCCGGATCGTCTTCAGCTCCAACCGGAGTGGCATCCACGATCTCTACCAGAAGTCGCTCACCGGCGACCGGGATGAGGAATTGCTGTTGTCGACACCGCAAGCGAAGGTCGCCACCGACTGGTCGTTCGATGGACGCTTCCTGTTGTTCAATAACCGCAACGCGAAATCCGGCGTCGACATCCTGGCGTTGACGTTGGAGGGCAAACGCAAGATATTTCCCGTCGTCCAGACCGCGTTTGACGAACAGAACGCTCAATTCTCTCCTGATGGCAAGTGGATCGCCTACCAGTCGAACGAGTCAGGCCGCGCCGATATCTACATTCAACCGTTCCCCGGCCCTGGCACGAAGTCGCTCATCTCCACCATGGGCGGCAGCCAGGTGCGCTGGGCACATGCTGGCAAGGAACTGTTCTACGTCGCGAGAGATGGCCGGCTGATGTCGGTGCCGATCCGGTTCGCGCCGCAAGGCGCACCCGACATCGGCTCGCCTGCCGCGCTGTTCGCGCCGCCACTCGGCGGCGCGGTTCATCAAGGCGATTTCCGTCATCAATACATGGTCTCGCACGACAGCCAGCAGTTTCTCGTCGCCACCGTGGAGGACGGGGGGCTGTCGCCAATCACATTGATCGTGAACTGGAAGCCCAAGCCGTAGTCTGTCCAAGCGGACCGGGCGCTGCCTTGGTGCCTACGCGGTTTCGCTGAGGACACCCGTCAGCGGCGCGTCTCGAGGACCGATACGATCACCTTGATGAGTTCTCGAGGATCGACCGGTTTGATCATGTAGCGCAGGAATCCGGCCGCGAGCGCCCGTTCTTGATCCGACGCCCGCGCGTACGCCGTAAGCGCGACCGCCGGCAGAGCCAACGTCTCTGGCGTGTTCATCGTGCGGATGCGTCTGCAGGAGCGTGTAGCCGTCTTCGCCGGGAAGGCCCAGGTCCGCCAACAAGCAGATCCGGCGTGGTCGCGCGCCATGCGTTCGAGTGCTTCTTCGGTAGACGCCGCCGCTGATCACCTCGGCGCCGGCCGCGCCGAGCACGCTCGCGACGAGCTCGCGGGCATCGTCGTGATCCTCGACCACGAGCACCTTCCGGCCGCGCAAGGCATCGGGCAGCGCCTTGTCCAGGGCAGGACGGTCGCTGTGGTCGCCGTCGGCAGTGTTGGCGTGAAGCCCGCACGATCGCGAGCGGCAGCCGAATCGTGAACGTCGCACCCCGCCCCTCCCCAGGACTGTCCGCGGCCACGGTCCCGCCGTGGAGCTCGACGATGTGCCGAACGATCGCGAGGCCGAGACCCAGCCCTCCATGGCTGCGCGTCGTCGACGAATCGGCCTGACGGAAGCGATCGAACACGAAGGGCAGCACGTCGCGGCGGATGCCGACGCCGGTATCGGCGATTTGAATTTCGGCCGAACCGTTCGCGCTTCGCGAGAGTGACGGTAATCACGTCATCGGCGCGCGTAAACTTGAGCGCGTTCGAGAGAACGTTCCAGAACACCTGCTGCAGCCGGTGCGGGTCCGCCCAGACGGCGGCGACTTCGTGATCGAGATGTGCCGTCGAGCCGAACCCCTTTTGCCTGCGGTCGCCGGACGCACGCCCTCGATTGTCGCAGCGAGAACCTCGCCGATGCTGAGCAGGCTCCATCGACGAGCGTCATCTTGCCGGTGATGATTCGCGAGACGTCGAGGACGTCTTCGATCAGCCGGATCTGCGCTTCGGCGTTTCGTTCGATGACCTCCACCGCGTGGGCGGTGTTTTGATCGAGCTGACGCATCCGGAGAATCCGCGCCCATCCAAAGACAGCATTCAGCGGCGTCCGCAGCTCGTGCGACAGTGTGCTCAGAAACTCATCCTTCAGGCGATTGGCTTCCTGCGCCTCGCGGTATAGCTGGATCCGGTCGAGCGCCAGACGGATCCGGCGTGCGAGGTCCTCGATGATGATCCGGCCGGAGCCGGCGAACCGGCCCTCAGCGGCCGCGCCCGAGCGACAGCGCGGCCGTGGGCTGCGCCATGCGCCACCAGAGGTACGATCGCCACGCTGCCGATTCCCAGTTGCCTGCAGCAGCGGCACGGCGCTCGCCTGGTCCGGCGACATCGAATCGCGAGATCGTCTGGTGCTTTCGCTGACGATCAGAACGCGTCCCGTCGCGATGGCCCGCGCGACCAGACGAGTCGAGCTGGTAACGAGACGGAGATCATGCCGCGCGAGGTCCGTCAGCAGGGGCTCTCGCTGCGGGGTCGCGATGAACGCCGGCTTCCGGACGAATCCGCACCGTCTTCCGTTAGTACGTGGACCATGGTCCAATCCGCTGCGAATGGCACGGGCAAGGGTCCGCACGCCCTCGAGCAGTTCTTCGAAAGCTCACGACCGGCGCGAGCGCTTCGGATACCGCCGCCCAGGAACGCCAGCGTATCCCGTTGCTCGATGAGAGCGCGCTCCCGATGCTCCTCGGCGCGTTCGCGCTCGGCGATTTCGACGCGCAAGCCGTTCGTTCGCCCGCTCCAGTTCGAGCGTCCGCTCCTGCACACGGCGGTCGAGCTCGGCATGCGCCTCGCGCAGCGCGTGCTCGTTCTCCCGGAGCGTTCGCTCGGCGGCGACCCGCTCCGTGATATCGAGGGCGTGGCCGAGAACGTACGGCGGCGCCCCCGGCTCTTCGTACAGCACGTTGCGGTACATCCACACGCGCGCGCGTCCCGTCCCGGGCAATGCACGCGCATCAACCCGGCGTCCTGCCCACGCGTCCCGGATGCGTTGAAGATAGCTATCGAACAGATGGCGGGTTTCCGGGGCGAGAAATTCCGCGAGGTTCGAGCCGACGCCCATGCTCGGGTTCGTAGCCGAGAGAGCGTGCGGCCGCCGGATTGATCGAGAGCAGACGACCGTCCAAATCGTGGGTGCAGATCAGACCCAGGCTGTGCTCAACGAGATTGCGATATCGCCGCTCGCTCTCCTCGAACGCGTCCTTCGCCTGCTGCCAGGCCGCGGTGATCTCGTCGAGCTGACGCGGTCCCTGCTCAGACATGCGCCTCCGGGCGCACCCGGCCCTTGCCGATCACCATTGCGTGATCACCTCCATGCCCACCGTTACAAGTACAACAGATGACGCACGTCGGTGACCACGGCAACGTATCACGAACATGCCGTCAGAGTCTGCGGACTCCGACCCCTGAGGAGGTACTCTTCAGCGCATCCAGGAGAATGTCTGGCGGCTTCTTGGCTGTTCAGCTCGAGCGTTTTCAGACGGGACCGGGTGGCTATTGTCGTAATACGGTGCGACGCGCGGTTCGCCGTCGCGCCGCGAACTGCGAGTGCAGCGTCTATGTGAGCAGGCGAGAGGCTCTCATATCAGTGTCTCCGGTGGTGCGTGAACGTCAGGTTGGATGGAATCGTACTCCGTCCCCATATAATCCGTAGGAACGCTCGTTGGCTCTTCTTACCTCCGGGGTCCGAATCGGCCCGTATGAAATCATCTCCGCGCTTGGCGCTGGCGGCATGGGTGAGGTGTACTTGGCCCTCGACCCGCGGCTCGATCGGCGTATCGCGATCAAGATCCTGCCCGCGGCGTTCTCGGCCGACGCGGACCGCGTCGCACGATTCCATCGGGAAGCAAAGACGCTGGCCGCGTTGAACCACCCGAACATCGGCGGCCTCCTCGGCGTCGAAGAATCGAACGGCGTCACCGCCCTTGTCATGGAGCTGGTCGAGGGCGAGGATCTCGCCGAACGCCTCACCCGCGGGGCGATTCCAGTCGGCGAGGCCCTGCCCATCGCGCGCCAAATCGCGGAAGCCCTCGACGCCGCGCACGAGCAGGGAATCATCTGTCCCGAGCAGTCGCCGGCACCGAAGGTGCGAACTTGCCTTTCTGGTCGCCGGACAGCCAATCCATTGGTTTTTTTGCCGACGACAAGCTCAAACGCCTGGACATCGATGGCGGATCCGTGCAAACGCTGACGATCGCATCGGGAGGTTGGGGCGGGACGTGGAACCGGGAGAATGTGATTCTGTTCGCAACGCTGGGGAATCCCATCACCCGCATTGCGGCAGCAGGCGGCGACCCTGTTCCTCTCTCCGGACTGGCGCTACGGGGCAGCGACTTCCTGCCATCGTTCCTCCCGGATGGTCGCCGGTTTCTCTACTACGTGCGAGGAAATCCGGAGAGCCGTGGCGTCTACGTCGGCGACCTCGACGGGAGACTGACGCCGCGGCGCCTGTTCGACTCCGACACGGCCGGCGTCTACGCTCCCTCGGGACACGTGCTATTCGCGCTGCAAGGCACGCTGTTCGCGCACGCCTTCGATCCCGTGCAACTCGCGCTCACCGGCAAGCCTTTTCCGATCACCGAGCACGTGGCAAGCGAGAGCTGGGGACTGAACATCTCGGTCTCGCGGACCGGCTCGATCGCGTATCGGGGGAGCTCGAGGATCCCTGAGCGACAGTTGGTCTGGTTCAGCCGTTCGGGACAGGAAGGAGCCCACCTCGGCGATCCTTCCAGAACGCTCTCCGAACCATCGCTGTCACCTGACAGCAAGCGTGTCGCAATTACAGAGGCGTCGGTGCCAGCCCCGACATCTGGCTACTCGACACGGCTCGCGGCGTGATGAACCGGTTTACGTCCGACCCGGCGGATGATGTGTTTCCGGTGTGGTCACCGGACGGCGGCCGGATCGTCTTCAGCTCGAACCGGAGTGGCGTTCACAATCTCTACCAGAAGTCGCTCACCGGCGACCGGGATGAGGAATTGCTATTGTCGACACCGCAAGCGAAGGTAGCCACCGACTGGTCGTTCGATGGACGCTTCCTGTTGTTCAATAACCGCGACGCGAAATCCGGGGTCGACATCCTGGCGTTGACGTTGGAAGCCAAACCCAAGGTATTCCCGTCGTCCAGACCGCGTTCGACGAACAGAACGCTCAATTCTCTCCTGATGGCAAGTGGATCGCCTACCAGTCGGACGAGTCAGGCCGCGCCGATATCTACATTCAACCGTTCCCCGGCCCTGGCACGAAGTCGCTCATCTCCACCATGGGCGGCAGCCAGGTGCGGTGGGCACATACTGGCAAGGAGCTGTTCTACGTAGCGAGAGATGGCCGGCTGATGTCAGTGCCGATCCGGTTCGCGCCGCAAAGCCCTCCCGACATCGGCTCGCCTGCCGTACTGTTCGCGCCGCCACTCGGCGGCGCGGTTCAGCAGGGCGATTTCCGTCATCAATACATGGTCTCTCCCGACAGCCAGCAGTTTCTCGTCGCCACCGTGGAGGACGGGGGGCGGTCGCCAATCACATTGATCGCGAACTGGAAGCCCAAGCCGTAGGCTGACCCAGGCCAGCCAACAAGAGTATCCGCGCCATCGTGGCTGCGAGTGCAGCGTCTATGTGAGCATTCCCACCATGTTTTGATACGAAACGCGGGCGGCGGCGAGCGAATCGCCCCAGGCTGCCGCGTTGTCCTGCTCGATGACGAAATGCTTCAGGCCAGCGAGCGATGCGTGCGCGAACACCGGCTTGAAGTCGATATGGCCGGTGCCCACGGGCACAATGGCCATGCTGCTTACCCGCGCGTTGGGCCCGAGCGACGGATTCACCGTCTTCAGTCCGAACACGTCCTTGACGTGCCAGAGCTCGAAGCGGCCGGGGTGCGCCTTGAACAGTGCGATCGGATCGACCCCGGCCATGTAGGTCCAGCCCAGATCGAGTTGCATCGTCACGAGCGCGGGATCGGTTTCCTCGACGAGGATGTCGAAGCTGGTTCGCGGACTGTCCACCAGCTTCTCGAACTCTCCCGTGTGATTGTGCACCAACAGTTTCATGCCGAACCGTGACGCGACCTTGGCGTCGGCGTTGAGCTGCGCGGCCCGCCGCTTGACCGACTCGGCCGACACGGGCGGCTGGTAGGGGCCGAAGGCCTCGGTCTCCTTGAACGCGTTGCGCACTCGGCCAGAACCCGCGTCGAAATACGCGCCCGGCGGGAGCATCAGCTGGCCGCCGCGAGTCCGCGGTCGCCGGCGCAGGTCGAGACCGTCGCGATCTCCGCGTACCTGATCCCCATCACCTGGAATCCCTCGAGCTGCCGCTCGAGATCCGCACCCGAGCCGCGCGCCGGCGCATGCGTGCTCGGCATCGTCAGCTTGAGCCGATCGAGCATGGCGCGAAACTCTTTCGGCGACATGCTGTTGTAGCTCGTCGGCTCGATCTCCGTGTATCCGATTTCGGCGACCTTCGCGAGCGTGCCTTCGTAGTCGGCCGTCAGTCGATCGCGCACGGTGTACAACTCGACGCCAATACGCGATCGCCATTGAGCGGCATCGACCGCCTGCGGCCCCGCGAGCGGCTTCGGTCGACTCGTCACAACGGCGGCCACGCCGCCCAAGGTCAGTTCCTGCAGAAACTGCCGGCGAGTGCTCGTGGTCATCGGAAGCTTCTCCTGCGACTGAAACGATGAACGATAGCACGCGATCTGCGTGGGTGCGACGGCTCAAGGCAGGTGTCGATCCCTGTGGTGTACGTACGACCGCCCGACGCGTTCATGTCTGGCGAGCGGGCCCCAGGCGCGTCAACTCCAACCTGTCCGGCGCACGGTTACCGGCACGGGCGCCGGCGACAATCGTCGTCTCGGCGGAGGCGGGGGGTCCTCTCGGGGAGCTCGGGCCAACACGCTTCTTCCCCGCCGGTGCTGCCTTCAGGTCGCGGCCGGGCGCGTGGCCTCTACTGTCACTTCATTTGTTCAGCGCCGCGGTCCAGTTGAGGATGACGGTCAGCGCCGGGCGCGTCGGTTGATCGACGACGGTGTTGACGAGGAACCGCTGGCCGTCGGCGCTGACGGCATAGTCAGTTGGGTACGGAGCGGTCGGCTCGGGGACTTCGACGTCAAAGAGCGCGCGCGGCGTGCCTGCGGTGAAGACCGCTTGCTCGGTCACCACCGGCACCGCCGTCAGCTTTCCATCCGCCGAAATGTAGAAGAGCTCTTTGCCGTCGCGCCGCCACTCGGGCTGCATGCCGCCGGCGACCGAGATCGTCGTCGATCGTGTACTTTCTGCTGGGAATGGCCGCACGTAGACTTCGAACCTGCCCGATTCATCCGACGCGTAGGCGATCCACCGGTGGTTCGGCGAGAAACGACCCTGGACCTCGTTGGAAGGGCCGGTGACGAACGGGGTCGGCTTGCGTTCGCCCGAGAGCGGAATCACGCCGAGATCGTAGCCACGACTGGTGGACTGCTGATAAAGCAGGAATCGTCCGTCCTGCGAGACGTCGTTGGGGTATGTGGCGACACTCCCCACCAGCACACTGTCCGCGAACACGACTTCTGGTGACACACCAGCCTTCTGGAAAATCGTTGTCGAGCCCATCCGCGCCGACCCAAAAAAAATGCGGCTGCCGTCGTGCGACCACACAGGAAACCAGTCGCTCGAGGGGTCGGACGTCACGCGTGAGGTTGTGCCACGGGCCAGCGCCAGCAGCCAGAGATCGGGCGGCGCGGTCGTCGCATCGTGGATCGCCACCATGACGCTCGTTTGATCGGGCGACAGGCGCGGCGATCGGTACGCACGCGCTGCGGCGGGCGGGCCAATTGTCGCCCCGGCGCGATCATGCCAACCGAAGGCTGGTCGTGAACATCACAACTCGGGCCGTGAGCCAGGACGCCGGCGCTCGACGCGGTGACGGCCGTATAAGCAAACGCGCCTGCCCAGTAGCCGATGCCATCCGCAACACGAATCGGTTCGCCACTCGTCCGCAGCGCACGGTCATCGAAAGGCTGAGCGAAAAGTATTCCGTCGCGCACGAACAAGAGGTGTCCTGAAGCGTAGACGGCCCTGCCCGCCGGTTTCGAGGACCCGCGTGCTCTGCGAGGAGTCGAGCGCCGTCACGTAGGTGCCCTGGTGCTCGGCCTTCGCGCTGCGCTGGTAGTAAAGGAAATGGCGGCCGTCCGGCAGAAACTGTGGCCAGTACCTGCGTGAGGATCTCCTGGGCGGCATCGAACGTCGTGACGGGCGTGACGGTCCCGCCCGAAGCAGAGACTCTGGAAATCGGACTGGTCGCCTGGGCTGAGAACAGGATCACGTCTTCCTGGTTCCAGGTTCCGCCGCGACCAGCCGCGGCGTCAGCCAGTGTCTGGGGCGTGCCGCCCCTGGTGTCGACCCTTTTGAGCTTGCCCTCAGCGAAAAACGCGATGAAGCGACCATCGTGTGACCAGAACGGGAATGACGCGCCCTCGGTACCGGCGAGCGGTTGAGCCTGCACGCTGTCGAGCGGGCGAACCCAGATTTGGGATGGGCCGCCCTTCGTCGCCGCGATAAATGCGAGATGCCGTCCGTCGGGCGACAGCGCGAGCTGTGCCGCCGAGGCGACGGGCGACGGCCTCAACGTGACGCCGGCGGGAGGCAGAACCTCGAACCGAACCGTCGGCACTGGCGCCGTGCCGCTCGACGCGTAACGCCAGCCGAACAAGACGCCGGTGGCGAGCGCGACAACCGCGAGCGCCGCCAACGCGCCGACGACATACGTGCGGCGCCATACCGTCTGTGGCGCTGCGGGGACGGACGCCTTCGCGCCGTCAACGGCCCACCGGAGCGCACTCGCGAGGTCGGCCGGCGCTTTGCCATCGATCGCCCGCGTTCTTCGCCAGGCACTTTCGAACGATCGCATCGGCGAGCGGCGGCGCGAGGGGTTGAAGGGTCGCCACTGGCGTCGGCTCACGCTCGAGGATCGCCGCGATGAGGCTCGCTGGCGTCTTACCCTCGAACGCTTTTCTCGCGGTGAGCATTTCATAGAGCACGCAGCCGAACGCAAACATGTCCGTCCGCGTGTCGGTTTCGCGGCCTTCCACCTGCTCGGGCGCCATGTACTGGAGCGTCCCGAGAATCGTGCCTTCGCTCGTGACTGGATTCGGCGCGGTCGCGGCCATCGACAAGCCGCTCACGGCCGCTCGCTGATGGCCGCAGCTTCGCGAGACCGAAATCGAGCAGCTTGACGCCACCCTTCGTCACCATGATGTTCCCGGGTTTGAGATCGCGATGCACGATGCCGGCACGGTGGGCCTTATCGAGTGCGTCGGCGACCTCAATTGCCGTCTTCAGCGCCTCCTCAGGCTTGAGCGGCCCTCGAGTCAGGCGGTCCGCGAGCGTCTCCCCTTCGAGGTATTCGAGCACGAGGTAGTCGGTGCTGTCCTCATGGCCCACGTCATACAACGTGCAGATGTGCGGATGTTGAAGGCCGGCGATGGCTTTGGCCTCCCGTTCAAACCGGACTTTGAGATCCGGGTCGGCTGAAGGCAGGATTTTGATTGCGACCGTGCGGTCAAGGCGTGTGTCTTTCGCCTTGTAGACCTCACCCATGCCCCCCGCCCCGAGCGGCGCCTCGATGAGGAAACTGCCGAGTCGTGTGCCTGACGTCAGCGGCATGCGCTCATGGTCGCGTTGTTGATGCGATTGACGTTCCGCGTCCTACGCTGAAACGCCGGACGCGTGAGTTGCTTGCAGCCCGTCTCACGCGCCCAACCGCGGGGCCGAGCCTGATCCCCGAAGATTGCGTCCACGCCGAGGCGAGCGTCGTTGGAAGCAAACGGTCCAGTTGCTGGGATTATATTGGAAGCTTCCCGGGCTATTCCTGGCGAAGCGTCCGCGTCGGATCTAGGCGAGCAGCGCGGGTGGCCGGAATTGAGGCGGCCACCAGGCAGGCCGCGACGATGATGAGCAGACTCACGGCGTAGGCGACCGGATCGAGGACGTGAACGATCTGGCCAATGGGGCCGGCGGCCGGCGTGGCCAGCAGCAACCCGGCCAGTCCGGCGGTTGCACCGCCGCCGATGAAGAGACCGATGCCGACAGGCCTGATCGACTGCGACAACACCAGCCGCATGACATCTCGCGTGGTCGCACCGAGCGCCATGCGCACGCCGATTTCCTTGGTGCGCTGCTCGACGAGGTACGTCAGCACGCTGAACAGGCCCGACAGCGTCAGCGCGAGGGCCAACCCGCCGAGGCCGACCGTCAACCAGAACGCGAGCTGCAGCAAGTAGGTTTCCATCCTGGTCACCCACCGCATGGTCGCCACCTGGTCGATGGCGGGATCGATGCTGGTCAATCGATTGAGAAGCGTCTGGCGTGCCAGTTCGGGATCGCCGTGGACGCGCACGACGAGCGAGGTCCTGCGCATCGTGGCATCGGTCGGCACGTAGACGACTGCTTCCTTGAAGGGCGCGATCCGGAATCCTGGAACGTCCCGGACGACCCCGACCACCGTGAACGTTCGCGACTCCAGGGCCGGCGCATCGACGGCTTGCGTCTCGGACATGGGAGCCGGGTCGAGGCGCACGACCTGGCCGAGCGCATCGGCATTCGGCCACAGCGCGCGTGCGGTCGCTTCGGAAACGACGGCCACGGAAAGATTGGACGAACGCTCGTCCGGCGTGAATGCCCGCCCCCGCACGACCGCGATATCGAACACGCTGAAATACTCCGGCGAGACGAACGAGTATGCGACCGTCGCCTTTGCGCCGGCGGCCCCGTCCTGAGCTTGTCGAAGGGCCTCCGCGAACGCCGTCGGTGGTGCCGCGACCACGCCCGGCCACGCTGCAGCCACGGCGGCAACCGACGGTTCGGCCGTCACCGCTTGCACGATTGCACTACGAGTCGGCTCGTTCGGGATTCCGACGATGACGGTGTCGAAGATCCGCAGTCCAGGATCGAACGTCGCCGCGGCAAACGCACTTCTCAAGAACACCGCCGCCGAGATCAGCAGCAGTGCCGAGGCGCTGACCTGCAGGCCAATCAGGAAACTCCGCGCCCGTCCTGGCCGCGCGTCCCTCATCACTTCGCCGCGGATCGTCCGGATCGGCTCGATCCGCGTGGCCTGTAGCGCTGGGGCGAGTCCGAACGCCATAGTCGAAACCCCGGCGCCGATGATGAGAAACAGCAGCACGCGCCAGTCCGCGCCGGGAGCCAACAATCGGAGATCTCCGATATCCGGCGGCCAGCTGGCCGTCACCGCGTTGACAATCACCTCGAGCGCCACGCGCGAGATCGCAAAGCCGGCCGCGGCGGCCACCAGCGCAAGCAGCAGGCTCTCCGTCAACAGCTGGCGGACGATGCGGCGGCGGGTGGCGCCAAGTGACAGCCGGATGCCAATCTCCCGCTGTCGCGCGACGGCCCTGGCGAGGAGAAGGTTGGCGACGTTGGCGCAGCCAATCAGCAGGATGAGGCCGAACGCAAAGAACAGCGGCGCGGTCACGAACACCGCTTCACGAGGCTGCGGGACAGTCCCGCGCCTCGGTACGAGCGTGATGGTCGAAGCGCCGCGTTCGTCCCTCGACGGTGCTCGGGACGACCCTGAGCCTGTCGAAGGGTCGATCGGACTGCGGTTCGACTGGCCTGCAGCCCAGACCGCGAGTCCCGCCTGTGCCGTCTGACGCGACAGGCCCGGCTTCAGGCGTCCGATGATGTCCAGGCCAAGGTTCGCGACATTGCCCTCCCCGCCGCGATGGATCGGGCGAACCTGACCGAGCATCGAGAGCGGCGCCCAATAGTCGTCGGGTGCGACGGTCAGTCCGCGAAATCCCTCGGGCATCACGCCCACGATGTCGAACGTGACGCCATTGACGAGCATGTCGCGATCGAGAATGTTCGGGTTGCGCGCAAACAGCCGGTCCCATCCGCGGTGGCTGAGGACCATCACCGGTTGTCCCGCGGATGGCTCGTCGTCGGCTGGCGTCAGGGCCCGTCCCATCGCAGCGCTGACGCCGAGCACCTGGAAGAAGTTGCCCGTGACGAACGTGCCCGACACCATGCGCCCGTCGATACGGGTGTCGATATCGGCGACAACCGCGTAGACGTCGGTGAAGACGCTGGTCTCACGCCGGAGCGCGTCGAATTGCGCGCGCGTGAAACGCTCGGGCTCGCCGTCGGCGGTTCGCGGCCGTTCCACCGCGAACAGTTCGTGCACGTCCGGCACCTGATCGACGCGAAACAGCAATGCGTTGAGCATGGTGAACACCACGGCGATCAGGCCCAGCCCGAGCGCCACTGTCGAGACGATGGTGAAGGCCACCAGAGGAGAGCGCTGGAAGGTGCGGAACGCGTAGAGAATGTCGCGAACCGTATTGTCGACGAAGGCGGTGCCGCGCGCGTCGCGACACTCGTCGGCAGAGAGCGCCACCGGACCGAAGCGTGCGAGCGCCTTTGCCCGCGCCTCGGGTCCGGTCATGCCTTCGGCGATGAGCTTCCGTGTTTCCCGTTCGATATGGAAGGAAAGCTCGTCGTCGAGCTCGCGTTCGACGCGGCGGGGTGCGAACAATGCGCGCGTACGCAATCTCAAATCACGCAGATTCATCGGAAGCTATGCGAACTTCATGACCCGACCGATGGCCGCCGACATGCGTTCCCACTCACGCGCTTCAACGGCCAGCTGGCGGCGTCCCGATCCGGTGAGCTTGTAGTACTTCGCCCGCCGGCCGAGCTCGGAAACCGCCCACTCCGCTTCAATCCACCCCTGGTGTTCGAGGCGATGGAGGGCAGGATAGAGCGAACCCTGGTTGATTTGCAGCACATCCTCGGAGATCTGCTGGATCCGTTCCGAGATCGCCCAGCCGTGCAGCGCCTCGGTCTGCAGGGTGCGCAGAATCAGGAGGTCGAGAGTGCCGGGAAGCAGGTCGGGCGCGGCGCGGCGAGACATTTGGTGTCGATAGACGACACTAACGCCATATAGTATCGGCTGTCAACGTGCGTCAGCTCGCCGCCGCACGCCACCTCGATCAACGCCGAGGTCGTGCTGGTTGCAGCGCGTTACGAGCGGATCGGCGAGGCCGTTGTGCGCACGCGCGTCGTGCCGGTAGCCAGGCGGCGATGCCGGCCACAGGCGAACCGTTTGGTCACGCGAGCCGGAGAGTGCACGGTGCTGAGTGGAATCGAGCGCCACATCGTTAGACGCCATCCGCGTGGCCTTCACAGATCCGGAGGCAGCGCGCCGATGCCGTGTCCCACAAGCGAAACGTGTGATCTCCCTTGCCGGATCCAGAGAGAGCGCGACGACGATCTGCGCTCACATCGATGCATCGAACGAAACCGTCGTGCCCCCTGAGCACCTGAGAGCAGAGTCCCGACTGGACATCCCACATCTGCACGGTGCCGTCTCTGCCGCCAACGAACACTCGCGTTCATCCTGGCTCCAGCACACCGCCCAGGCATCCACACTGCGATCGTCAACGCCATGACGCTGCGACCCGTCTCGACGTCCCACACGCGCACCGGGTTTCCCTGCGCACCCGTGACGGCGCGCCTTCCATCGCGCGTGAATACGCAGGCGTACACCTCATTCGTCTCGATGTCGAGGTCAATGGCGAAGACCGCGAGACCTGATTTACTCAACGGCCCCTCGCTCTCGCAGCAGAGTCACCGTTCTCCTCTGATTCGGGCCGCCAAATAGCAGCGCATATCCCAAGGGCGTGCACTCGACGGTCTCACCCGGCCGTTCGTAGTCCCCCGGAAGCTTCACACGAACGGCGAGATCTGCACCGCGCTCAATCAGCAGCTCCGCTACTGGCACGCCGCCATCGTCGAACTGCGTCACCGCATGGAAGATTGCCGTGTGCCCGCCGACGCCGGCCTCATCGACCGTTGCGCGGGCATTGACGTCCGCCCCACGGTCGAGGAGCAGAGCGGCCGCTTCGAGGCTGGCGAATTCCGCGGCCACGTGCAAGAGCGTTCCTCCCTGAAGTGTGAGTGCGCGTCCACCGCTCATGCCGCAATCGAGTTCCGAGAAACGCCTGTTCACGAGTGCGGGATCCGCGTCAATCTGTTCAGCCAACCTGTCGAGCCGGCCGCGGAGCAAGGGCAGCACTCCCGGCACGTCGTACTTGGTTACGCCACCGGCCTCGAGAAGGATTTCTATGCAGGTGCTCAGTCGCTGCGGGGAACGCGCGTACGAGGCGACGATGTAATCGAGAGCCGTGCCTGGATATGGATGGCCGCTGATGGTGTACCCGTGGTCGCGACAGTTCGGATTTGCGCCGTGATCGAGAAGCCATTTCAAAGCGGCCGGATCCAATGACTCGCAGGGGGAAAAGATGATAGGGAAATGTCCGTGCCACAGGGCGTTGACATCTGCACCGTGGGACACGAGCAACTCCATCATCGGGATGCGATCTCCGAGCGCGGCTCGCATCAGCGGTCCGTCGCCCCCCTGGTGCACGTCCGACCCGTGCTCGATCATCCACGCCGCCATGGCCAGTCTCGCGGGACTTGGTGATTCCCTTGGAACGCGGCATTCGGCAACCCATGTGAGCGGCCCATCTTTGCCGTAACCCAGTGGCGCGCTGTGCAGCGTGGGGTTGCGCGTCATCATGGTCTTGACGCGATCGACGTCGTTCGTGTCGATAGCCTGCTTCAGTTGCCCGATTTCCTCCAGGGAGTCGATGTGAGCCTTGAGCTTCGGCCAACTCGCAAACCCGTAGAGACGCGCGACCTTGAACTGCGCATCGGTGATCGATGCCGCCGCGCCCGTCTTGAGCAGGTCCCTGGCTTGGTCCTTCAGATGGCGGAGATTGGGACGGTCGGGAAGAGGACGTGGCGCCGCTTGCGGATCAGTCGACATGGCGACCTCCTTTCATCGAAGCGCCCGTTGTCCGCACATCGGGCTGAAAGAAGGTGGCGAAGACTCGATGGTTACAGGTGGGCTTCTACCCTTTCCGCGGACCGGATGCGTCCTCTACGCGAAGGCCATCGTATCGTATGGCTCCGAGGTACGCCAGGTCCGTCCGCGTGACGGCTCGCCCGTCAGACGGACTCGACAACCGGCGCTGGCTTGCGCAGGCTCCGCCACCCGAAGAGCAGCGTCGCGACGACCATCGCGCCCGCCAGGGCCGTGAACTCCTTCGCGGTTGCATGAGACAACAGCCAGAGCACCACCACGCAAGCCAGTGCGGGCACGAGCGGTCCGCCCGGAGGCTGGAACGGCCGCCCGCCCGCCTGCACGTTGCGGCGCCGCAGCTCGATCGCGGCCAGACAGCACAGCAGGTAGCCCATCAGCAGCGCCACGTTCGACAGCAACACCAGCACTCCGAAGCTACCGGCAGACGCCAGAGCCCAGACGACGGCGGCGTGCACGATGATGGCGATCCAGGGTGTGTGAAACCGCGGATGCAGTCGCGCGAGTGGTGCCGGCAGCAGACCATCGCGGGCGAACGCGTACAGGCTGCGCGGCGTGCCGAGTGCGTCGCCGCTCAGGAATCCAAGCATCGAGATGCTGCCACCCACCAGGACCACGGTGCGGCCCACAGGCCCAAGCACGCGGGACGCCACTTCGGCGAGCGGCGCGTCGGCGAACGACGCAAGCGCTGGTCCGAGTACGGCGTGGGCCACGAGTTGCAGCAGTAAGTAGACGAGCGTCGTGAGGCCGAGCGCCATGAACACCGCTCGGGGCATTGTGCGGGCGGGGTCGCGGACCTCGCCGCTGGGCACAAGGGCTATTTCGATGCCCGCGAAGGCGAAGATCAACGTGATCGACGCCGCGCCAATCCGGTCCGGCGACGCCCACTCGATCGCGAGGTGCTCGGGTTTCACCCAGAGGAGCCCGGCGGCTGTCAGCACGAGCAGCGGCAGCAGCTTGGCGACCGTGATGACTTCGATCAGGCGCGCGCCGATGGCCACGCCGCGCACGTTGACCCAGGCCAATGTGCCAAACACGAGGCCAAGGCCGAGCGCTTTGAGGATGGACGTGTTGAGGGCCGGCGCGATCAGAGCGACTGACGCGGCGAGGGCGCTGGCCACCGACGCGGCCGCCAGCAGACAGGCCAGCCACACGAGAAACCCGGTCAGGAATCCGACGAGCGGACCGAACGCCACTTCCACGTAGGCGTAGATTCCGCCGGTCAACGACACCCGGCTCCCCGCCATCGCGAACGACGCGACGACGAAGGTCATCGCCAGGCCGCACGCGAGATACGCCAGGGGTGCGGCCGAACCGAGGTCGCGCGCGGCGAGCGCGGGCAGGACGAAGATGCCCGCGCCGATTGTCACGTTGACGATGCTCGCTGTGAGCCCACGCACGCCGATCGCGCGCACGAGCCCCCGTTCGCTGCTGAGTGTGGTCGGCACGGGCTGGAGCCTGACAGCTGCGCGTTGATCCGGTCAAGCGAATACCGTCGTCCACCTTCGCGGCAGGTACTTACACTCGCTTCATCGCGCGTACTCAATGGCCCACGTTGCGGAGCTCCTGACTCGTCTGCCCGAGGGCCTCGGCCTCTTTCACGGCCTTCTCGACATCCCATTTGTCGACGACGAGCCGTTTGATCAGCCACATCGTGGCCGCGCGATTCCCACCGGCGCAGTGGATGAACGCTGGCTCGGCTCCGTTCGCGGTGATGGCCTTCAGGAACTGATCGGCGGCGACGGGATCGGGCTTGCCGGCGAAGGGGACGTGAAAGTACCGCAGTCCCGCCGCCTTGGCGGCCGCCTCTTCCTTGTCGACCTCAGCGCCAGGCTCCGTCGCTACTCTGCAGATTGATTACCGACACGAAGCCCATTTCCTTGATCGCCGATAGCGCCTCGGGACTGGTCGCTCCCGCGCACGCAACCGTCGTCTGCAGCCGCGCAAAGTTGCGCACGCCGGGTACGTTCTCTTTCGTGACCTCCTGAGCCAGGAGACCATCGCTCGTCAGGCACAGACCCGCGAGCAGCGCAATTGTGATAGATCGGCAACTCATCGTCATCATCCTCTCCGAAGCAGTCGGTCAGAGCGAGAGAGCATGCACAGCAGCTCCCGAGCCGATGTGCGGAGTGATGGTATCAACAGGTTCGGCAACCTCCATGCATTCGTTCCACGGCACCGCCTCAGGCGTGAGCCGCGAGCCGTGTGGCGTTATCTTTGACCAGGCGAGAGACGCGTCGTACAATCAGGGTTTGGCATTTCCCCGAGTGGGCCAGTGGCGCAGCTGGGAGCGCGCGTGAATGGCATTCACGAGGTCACCGGTTCGATCCCGGTCTGGTCCATAACCCCTTCTTCCCGGCTCAAGACGGTTTCAGATTGCCCACGCCCTCACCCGAACAACTCCCCTATGGGTGTAAGCTCGACCAATGATCGCGTGGCATCGACTGGCTCAGGAATTCTGGGGCGATCTGAAGCTTGCCGTGAGACGTCTGCTCGCCACTCCGCTCTTTACGATTTTCGCCGTGCTCTCGCTGGCGGTTGGTGTCGCCGTCACCACGGCCGTGTACTCCGTCGTCGACTCGATCCTCCTAAAGGATCCTGGCATCGCCGATCCCGATCGCATCGCCTTCGTCGTGACACCGTACGAGGGACGCTTGCTGAGGGGTTCGGTCTCAGAAAGGGACTTCGAAGGCCGGCGCGCCGCGCAATTCTCGTTCAGTCAAATTTCTGCATCAGCGCTGTTCACTCCCGCGCTCGCATCGTCGTCAACAACTGAACTTGTTGCCGCCGAAGCGGTCGACAGCGTGTACTTCTCGACGCTCGGGGTCCAAGCTGCAATCGGCCGACCGATTGCGCCTGCCGATGAAGCGTCGCCCGTAGCATCCTGCGTCGGTTTGTGCTGACCATCATCGTGCTCGTGGCCCTCGTGCTTGCAGTCGCCTGCACAAACCTCGCGAATCTGGTGCTCGCCCGCGGGACGACGCGTCATCGCGATGTGGCGGTGCGGACCGCGCTGGGCGGGATCCAGTCGCACCTGGTCGGCCATCGCACCAAAGAAATTGGGGTGCGGATGTCGCTGGGAGCGACAGCGACCCAGATCCAACGAATGGTGCTGAAAGACGGCTACCGCCCAGTGCTCGAAGGTCTCACCGTGGGGCTCGTCGTAGGTCTGGTAGGTCGTGGGATCGTGCGTGCCTATCTCGAAGTCGACCTGCGCGTTATCGATCCATGGATGCTGTTCGTCGTCCCGCCCCCTGTGCTTATGGCGGCATACTGCGCCTGTTACCTTCCCGCCCGAATGGCGGCCAGCCTGAATCCGAATGCAGCGCTGCGGCACGACTAGAATCCGTCCGAACTGTTGAGCCGATGTCAGCGGGTCGCGCGCAGACGGGATTTGCGTCACTCCGGGCCGGGTGACCATCGATTTCGGCGAGCAAGCGCAGCCACGGCACGAGATGGTTCCAACTGGCGCTGTTTTGGTCCACCAACGCTAAGCCATTTATTCTAAACGGCTTAAATTACAACTCTTGCGCAGCGGTCTCCTGAACCGCCGCATTCACGCCCGTAGCTCGCAGCGGCATCGTCGGATGTCCACCACTAGTTCTAACCGCTGCGGATGAAACAACCTCACGACAGTCGGTGCGGCGTACCGGGCTGAGCGTCCGGCGATGTCCTCGTCGATCCGCTTGCGCCAGTTCACGTAGGGGATCGACGCCATAGCGCTGACAAGCAGATACAACAGCACTGCAGCGAGGACAGTCTTGTCACCGGGGAAGCTCGCGTGGGCGATCGCCAGCCTTCCCACATCGCGAACGCCTCGGCATCAGCGAAAGCCACGTGCACGACCGGATGACGCTCCCGATTCTGGATCGATGGCCAACCGCGGACGCGCGGTGAATTTCGTCATAGCATTCTGCCAGGAAGTTCAAGACACCTGCCTGCTTCCAGCGCAGGATGGCCCGCGCAGACGTCGACACACCAACGCCCGTCTGCGGCCGCTCGCGGTCGCAGCGGCCGCGATCTGCGTCCGCGGGCCCCGCCGTCGGCAGCCCGCCCTGTCAGCCTGTCAGGAGGAAGAGCCATGTTTCGTCGGACGCGTGCAGTTCGAGTGGCGCTGATTCTATCGCTGTTGATTGCATCGGCCGCGCCGGGCCGGGCGCAGACGGACCGCGGCACCATCACCGGCGTCGTCGTCGACAGCTCCGGCGGCGTGGTGGTCGGCGCCTCGGTGAAAGCCATCCACGTCGCCACCAACTTCGAGCGTTCGACACCGACCTCGTCCCAGGGCGCCTACACGATTCCGCAGCTTCCGGTCGGCAACTACGTCGTGGTCATCACGGCGACGGGGTTCCAGACCACGACGCACGAGAACATCGAGGTGACGGCTGGAGGCACGGTGCGAGTCGACGGGACGCTGGCGGTGGGCGGCCTGCAGGATGCCGTGACGGTGTCGGCCGAGAGCACGCAGATTCAAACCGACAGCGTCAAGGTGACGACCGCGATCAGCAGCAAGTTCATCCAGGACCTGCCGCTCGTCGTCGGCGGGGCGATGCGATCGCCGCTCGACCTCAGCTTAATCGCGCCGGAAGCGAAAACCGGCTCGAGTGGGGACGGCGGGCGCGGCAACATCGTCATCGGCGGCGGCCAGGAGGGCGGCTGGGATCTCACAGTCGACGGCGTGTCGGCGACGCCCGGCGCCCCGTTCGAGCAGCGGCTGTGGACCACGCTCAACTCGCCGTCGGTCGAGGCCATCACCGAGTTCGCGGTCGACACCAACGGCTTCAAGGCGGAGTCCGGCCACGCCGGCGGCGGCGCCGTGAGCTTCGTGTCACGTTCGGGATCGAACAACTGGCGCGCCAAGGCGTTCGAGTTTTTCCGCCACGACGCGATGGACTCGGAGGACTACTTCAACAAGGCGGCCGGCAAGCCGAAGCCGCCGCTCGAGCAACATGATTTCGGTGGCGTGTTCGGCGGCCGGGTCTGGATTCCCGGCCTCTACGACGGCAAGGACAAGACGTTCTTCTTCGCTTCCTACGAGGCCTACCGCAACAAGAGCTCCGCGGCGGTGAGGGTGGCGACCATCCCGAACGCGGAGATGTACAACGGCGATTTCTCGAACTGGCGCGACGCGAACGGCAATCTGATCCCCATCTACGACCCCGCAACCACCCGCGTGAACCCGAACGGACCGGGCTTCATCCGGGACCCGTTTCCCAACAACCAGATTCCTCTGTCGCGCTTCAGTCAGATCTCGCGCAATGTGAACCAGCTCGCGACCATGCGGCCGGATCTGCCGGGCGTGCGCAACAACTTCAACTACATTCCGGGCGCCGAGATCAATACCAACCCCTGGAACAAGTTCAGCATCAAGCTCGATCACAACCTGTCCAGTAAGGATCGGCTCGGATTCCTGTTTCACTGGGGCGAGGTGCTGGTCCTCCCGCCGGCGGATGGGCCTGGCGGCGGGTTGCCCGTGCCGCTGAACAACTTCCGCGACGAGGACTCGAATACGCGCGTGTACCGGTTCAACTGGGATCGCGTCATCTCGCCGACGCTGGTCAACCGCGTGAGCTTCGGCCACAACGACTGGTTCCAGGCGAGGGTTTCCTTCAATACCGATAAAGGATGGGGCACGCAAATCGGACTCAAGAACGTGCCGGGACCGGACAAGCTCTTTCCACTACTCGACTTTTCGCACGACTACCTGGACTGGGGACGGTCGGAGTTCGGCGGCTCGGGCAACTACCTCTGGGCCGTGACCGACGATCTGACCTGGGTCAAGGGGAACCATTCCGTTAAATTCGGATTCATCTTCCAGCAGGATCACTACGACGGGTACGGCTGGCACACGGCAGCGGGTACTTACAACTTCAACCGCGGGGCGACCGCAGGCTTCCTGCCGAACGGCACGCTCGATACGACCGGCGCGACCGGCAACGCGTTCGCGAGCTTCCTGCTCGGGGAAGTGCAGTCCTCGGAGATCACGACCAATCGCTACGTCTCCGATCGGTGGCGCTATTACTCCGTGTACGCTCAGGACGACTGGCGCGCCAGCAGCAAGCTGACCTTCAACTACGGCCTGCGCTACGAGTACACCCCGCCGACCTTCGAGGGCTACTATCCCGACGGCTATTCGAACTTCAACCCGAACCTGCCAAATCCCGCGGCCGACGGCCGGCCCGGCGCGTCCGAGTTCGCCGGGGAGGGTCCCGGCCGCACCGGGAAGCGGACGATGTACGATGCCTGGCCGTATGGCTTTAGCCCCCGGCTCGGCGCCGTGTACAGCCTGAATAGCGACACGGTCCTTCGCGCCAGCGTGGCCCGCACCTTCGGCTCGGTGAAGAACACCGGCGGCAGCTCGCACTGGAACGGTTTCATCGGCGGCTACAACGTGACCGCGCCGGCGTTCCCGGCGAGCTCGGCGTTCAACTGGGACCAGGGATGGCCCGACTGGCCGGCGCCGCCGTTCCTCGTCCCCAACACCTTGAACGGCAGCAACATCCCGTACTGGCAACAGGACCGACTCTGGGCGTCTTCCCGAGTACTACACGTGGTCGCTCAACCTGCAGCGGCAGTTGCCGGGGCGCTTCGTCGTGGAAGCCGGCTACAACGCGCAGCTCGGCCGGCACCTGACGACGAACCTCCTCAGCCTCAATCAGGTCGATCCCGAGATCTTCTACGGGTTCGTCCGGCAGCATGGACCGGCGGGAGCGATCAACCTGATGAACTCGCGCATGGATTCCACGCTGGCGCGACAGGCCAACATCCCGTATCCCTATCCGAGCTTTCCGGGGTCGCAGTCGGTGCGGCAGGCGCTCCGTCCGTATCCCCAGTATCTGGACATCGTCACCGGGTCGGACGGCGGCGATCGCAGCGGACGATCGAGCTACCACGCGCTCGTGCTCAAGGGCGAAAAGCGGTACGCGTCCGGTCTGACGTTCCTCACCTCGTATGTCTTCTCGAAGACGTTCTCCCTGCGCTCGGACCGCGCCAACGCCGGCGACGGGCGCGCCATGAACCATTTCGATCGCGACGCGGAAAAGGGACTGTCGGCGTTCGACCAGACGCACGTCATCAAGCTGAACTACAGCTACGAGCTGCCGTTCGGACCCGGAAAGCCGTTCGTGAAGGACGGCGTGGCCGCCGCGATCGTGGGCGGATGGCGCATTTCGGGTGTGCACGCTGTACGCGTCGGGGTATCCGCTCTCGGTGTTCCCAGGATACGGTCTTCCCTTGAACGCGGGTGACAACCGCATCACGGTGCTCGACTACAACGGCTGGAGGGCGCCAACGCGTGGCGACGACTTCGATCCGCTCGTCGACCTGTGGTGGGATCCGACTGCGTTCCGGACCGATCCGGTGGACTCGATCGACCAGCTCCAGGGCTACAAGGGCGGCGTGCTGCGCGCGGAGTTCGGCAACGCCGCCGTCCGCAACCCGAACGCGCGCGGCCCGTGGTACATCAACGAGAACATCTCCCTGGCGCGCACCTTCGGCATCGCGAAGACGCGTCTCGAGTTCCGCCTCGAGGTGTTCAACCTGCTCGATCACAAGCTCTGGGCGGCGCCCGATTCGACGATCACATAGCCCGAACTTCGGGAAGGTCACGCAGCTCGCCTATCCGCCACGCCAGATGCAGCTCGGGTTGCGTTTCGAATTCTAGCGAGGCTTCACCATCGGTTTGGGAGCGCCGCAATGAAACGACGTGATGCACTGCGACAGCTGGCGACCGGTTCGCTGCTCGCCGGCACGGCAATGCTGGGCGGACGCGATGCGTTTGCGCAGGCACCGGCGCCGGCCGTGCCGCCGGCGCCCCGCGGACTGCCGCCGATCCGGATCAAGGACATCCAGACCATCCTCACCGCTCCGAACCGGATCCGGCTGGTGGTCGTCAAGGTGGTGACCGATCAGCCCGGGCTGCACGGCTGGGGCTGCGCCACCTTCACCCAGCGCGCGCTCGTCGTCAAGACGGCAATCGACGAGTACCTGAAGCCATTCCTGATCGGCAGGCGCGTCGACGAGATCGAGGACATCTACCAGGCCTCCTATGTCAGCTCCTACTGGCGAAACGGCCCCGTCCTCTTCAATGCGATGAGCGGCGTCGACATCGCCCTGTGGGACATTCTGGGGAAGCGCGCCGGCCTGCCGCTCTATCAACTGCTGGGCGGCAAGGTCCGCCACGGCGCGGACTGCTACTACCACGCGAGCGGCCGCGACTTCAAAGAAGTCGAGGACAGCGCACGCAAGGGTATGTCGATGGGCTTCCGCCACGTGCGCGTGCAAGGCGGCTTGTCCGGGCTCGCCACCTACGGGGCCCGCAGCGGCGACCAGAAGCTGGCGGGCTCCGAAGCCGAGGCGATCGGCCCGACCAATCCGCGATCGATCTGGGAGTCGGCGGCCTACGTACGCATGCTACCGAAGCTGTTCGCTCACCTGCGGACGACGCTCGGCGACGAGGTGCAGCTGCTGCACGACGTGCACGAGCGCGTGCAATTGAATGAAGGGATCAATCTCTGCAAGGCGCTCGAACCCTACAACCTGTTCTTCCTCGAGGATCCGTTCCCGCCCGAAGACAACGCCTGGTTCCGCGTGCTGCGGCAGCAGTCGAGCATCCCGATTGCGATGGGCGAGCTGTTCAACACCGTGCAGGAATATCTGCCGCTGATTTCCGAACGGTTGATCGATTTCATCCGAATCCACATCTCGCAGATCGGCGGGTTGACGCCGGCGCGCAAGGTCGCGGCGCTCAGCGAGTTCTTCGGCGTTCGGACGGCATGGCACGGCCCTGGGGATGCCTCGCCGGTCGCGCACGCGGCGCAGCTCGCGCTGGAGCTGGCCAGCTACAACTTCGGCATTCACGAAGGCGGGGGCTTCCCGCCCGAGACGCGCGAGGTCTTCAAGGGCGCGCCCGAGGTGAAGGACGGCTACATGGTCGCCAACGATTCACCGGGACACGGCGTCGAGGTCGACGAGAAGCTGGCCGCGAAGTTCCCCTTCCCGCCGGGGCCGCCGAACTTCGACTACTCGTGGGGTACGACGCGCCGCAGGGACGGCACGGTGATTCGACCCTAGCCAGCCGAAGGCGCACGATTCGACGCCGGGCGTTCGTAATCGCGGGCAGCCGTCGACATCCGCGTCGAGAACCCGCCGCACGCCGACTGCGCGCGAGAGAGGCACTCGAAGACGCGGTATCCGTAGGCATCCTGGCAAAAACTCTGACCGTTGGCGACCGTGCACGACCCGGCTGGCTAACCATCAGTAGAATAGCGGCATGTCCCCTCGAGCGACCGGCACGTCTGGCGCCTGGGACGCGCTGGTCGAGACGTGCGCACACCTGCCGTTCGAGCCGCACGACATTGCTTCGCAACTCGACGCACGCGGCACCTACGAGGTGCCGCTCGACGGCGAGTTCGCGTTCAACATCAGGCTGTTTCACTACACATCGCGGCAGCATACGCGCGGGGGGACGCGGCACGAACGTCTGGAGCTGTTCGTACCGCTCGACGGCCGCACAGTCTTTCGGATGGGCGATCGGACCGTCGAGCTCGCGGCGGGAGACTTACTCATCGTCGACAACCTCACGCTTCATCATGTCGTAGATTTTCGCGGTTTCGACACACGCGCCATCGTCGTCTCGTTCCGACCCGAGTTCGTGTACAGCCTCGGGTCGCCTTCGTACGATTACACATTCCTCTTGCCGTTCTATCCACGCGGCGATCGCGACGCTCGCGTACTGGCGCTGCGGAAGCACGCCGAGGCTTGTACTGCGCTGCGACGGCTGGTAGAGAGCCGCTTCACCGAGCCGGACGGCCCGATCCAGCGCGCCGGCTGCAAGGCCTTTCTGCTGCAGCTGCTCTTCGAACTGAGTCGCCGGTTTCCGGCGTCGGCGCTGATGCACTGGGAGTTCATCCGCCAGCAGCAGCGGTCCATGCGGCTGCAGGCCCTCCTCGACCACGTGCGCGATCACGCGGCGGAACGATTGACGGTGGCGCAGGCGGCCGCCATAGTCGGCATGAGCCAGCCCAAGTTCATGAAGACGTTCAAGAAGGTCGCCGGCATGACCTTCGTGGCCTATCTCAACCACGCGCGCCTGGCCAACGGATCCCGATTGCTCCGCGAAACCGAGCTAACGATAGCGGAGATCGCCAGTGACGTCGGCTTCTCCGACCAGAGCTACTTCGACAAGCGCTTCAAGCGGGCGTTTGGGATGACGCCGAAGGAGTTCCGGCTGGGAGGCCGCGGTGAAACTCCTCTTAGAAAATGATGCGGCCCTACTAGCACCGCGACGCCTGCAACCGTAGGGTTGACGGCCATGGCCATGAGCGCTCAGCCCTTCAGCCAGTCGGTCGCGGCGCTGACCGCCTTCATCGTTCTCTTCTCCTCTTCACTGCGCATCCGACCGCTCAGGGCCTGCAGCGGCTGCGAGTGTCCGACAACAGGCGATTCCTGGTCAAGCGCTGGTGCGCCGCGTCCAGGCTTCTGCGCGAGTTGCTCAAACTGAGTCAGAAGCGTCACGCAATCGTGAGCGCTCGTTCATTAGGAAGTGTCCCCGAAATTGTCCCTGCCAGCTCCAAGAACCAGCCTTCCAGAACCAACGGCAGCCAACTCGGATTTCCGAAATGCGGTCGACCGGGCTGTCGGCCTCCGCGGACCTTATACTCGCCCGTGATGATCCCCACGGTGCGGGTCGTGCTCGAGATGAAGCGCGCGGGTAACGCGTGAGCGCACAACGTTGCAACGAGCTGCGGCTGACGGGTTCAGGCGGCGCGAACCGGGTCATGGAGGCGGAGCTCAAGCGGCTCGTGATGCGCTCTCCGTTCGGCGTGCGCCTCGAGAAACCGAAACGGGAGGGGGAAGCGACGCTGCTCTATCCCTTCGAGGCGTGCATCGCATGGGTAGCCGCTTGCCATCACCGCACGTCGTCGCGAATCTCCTGGGATCTGTGCTCGAGCACTGCGGTGCGCCTCGAGCCGCTCTTCGACGACCTCCTGCCCGCGCTCTCGTCGGACGACAGGCTTCCTGGCGGCGCATCCCTGCGCTTCTCGGTCGAGGTTGGTCCCTCGTTCGACTTCGAGGCGTCGCCACTCCAGCTCCGCGGCGTCGTCAAGAACGCGATCGTCGAGACCTTGACGTCACGAAGAGTGGCGTCCGAAGTCGACGCCGACTCGCCTGACGTCGTGTTCGTCGTGCGCCGTGCAGGAACGCCTGGAGCGCGGCGTACGGTAATCGGCATCGACATCGGCGGCGGGGCGCGGCATCGCCGTGGCGCGCGCGTGGCCGCCGGGCCTGCGCCGCTGCGCGAGACGATGGCGGCGCAGCTGATCATGTTGTCGCGCTGGGACGCGCGCACCGAGCCCCTCGTCGATCCCATGGCTGGCGGCGCCACGATTGCGATCGAGGCCGCCGGCCTCGCGACCGGCGCCGCCATTCGTCGCCCCTCGGATCTCCCGCAGCGCCATCTCGCCGCGTTCAAGGATCTGCCGCGCGAAGCACCCGACCTGTTTCCAGGAACCGTGCCGCAGATAGTCGCGCTCGACGCCGACCCGGAAACCATTCCCGCGATGGTGGGCAACCTTCGCGCCGCCGGGCTGACCGGTCCCCCATACGAAGACTCAATCGTCATCGCGCAACACGACGTTCGAGGGCTGACGCCAGACTACATCGAGCGCATGCTGCCCGCCGTGCGCGACATGAGGCCGGGCGTCTTCTGCTTCAACCCGCCGTATGGAGTGCGCATCGGCGCGGAGCACGGCGAAGAGAAGCTGCTCGCGCTCTACTCTGACATGGGCCGCGCCCTCGCGCGCTTCAGCGGCTGGCGCGCGGCCTGTTTCGTCGCGAACCCGCACTTCGTGGAGGCCTTCGCCCACGCACCAACCATGACGAAGCCTGCGAGCAACGCAAACCTCCGCGGCACGTTTCTCGTGTTCCAGCTGTGAACGGCGGCGCCGTGTCGACGGCACGATCGATGGGTTGGTAGTCAGGCAGCAGTTCGTAGACGCTCGACTTGGTGCATCCACGACACCAGCCGGTTCCACCTGGTGAAAATCTGCGCCACCAAATTTTCATTCGATGCCTGAATCGGCCGTAAGTACTCGAAGAACCACCTCGTTCTTGCCCGAAGCCTTGCGATCGTGCCAGACGCGCAGCACGGATTCCTTGAGAAGCCGCATATAACCCGGCGTCGGTTGGAATCGCTCCAACTCGTCCACGAACAGCCCTTCGAGTCTCGCCTTCGTGATATTCACGGCCCGGCAAGGCGGGTACAATCGGCGTTTTCACTTAGAGGTTGCTGGGCAGGTTTCCTCAAGTCTTTCAGTAGCGCGCGCATCTGGCCCACTGGTTGTATCGATACAGCTCTTGGATGTCCGTCACGTCCATCATGGGCTGTGTCCTCCCATCTGGTGTGCCCGCGGGACTCGCTTCGCATCAGCTCGGAACACCAGACCTTCTTTGAGCAGGGTCGGTAACCGTCAGACTGCGCCTCTTCGCGAAGAGGCGACAGTCGGCGCTAGAAGGCAACCACCGGAAAGTCCGGTGGAACTCCAAGATACACTTGTCCGAAGGTCCCATACCGAGCCTCGGAGGTGAAGACATGATGTCTCATTGTCTGGACGTCCCGAAAGCACCGTTCCAACGGGCTGGTGGCTCGAAACGCCGTTGTTCCCGCGATGCTACAAGCGAGCTCCACTGCCCGTACCGCGCTGCTCATCGCGTGGGTACTTGCAAGCAATAGATCCGCTCTTTGCTTCAGCGAGTGGGTCCCACCGTCAACGCATCTTTGCCACGCTTCACTCACAGTGTCGAAGAACAGTGCGCGGCCTGAACGCAAGACCGCTTCCGCTTTTCCCAACTGGATTTGTGCCAGTGAGCGTTCTTTCAAAAGGCCGCTCGATCCCACCGGAGTCTTGGTCACGGCGAGTGTGGTCACTTCATCAAGAGCTCTCCGTGCAACCCCCAGCATTGGCGTCGGTATGCCAGTCGCAGCAGCGCCCACAAGCGGGAGTCGATACAGTGGCCCCTGATAGTGGGACCCCGGCTCGAATGCCGGCACCATCGGAAAAGTCCTAGATTTGGGTACGTAAACGTCGGTCACCGATATGTCATGGCTGCCCGTGCCTCGCATCCCCATCACGTCCCAGGTGTCAATTATTTCGCAGTGTTCCCTGGGAAAATAGGCCATCAGCGTCTCCGGCTCGGCTTCGGAATGTTGGTCGGCATCCACCACGGCGGTCGATGAGATCCAGTCGGCGTCATAGCAATTGCTCACGAACGGTGCGCGACCGGAGATACGGTATCCGCCGTCGGTCGACGTTGCGTGCAGTGGGCGGCCAATTTGGGCGGCGATCAAGATGTCCGCGCCATGGCTATAGATCTCTTCTGCTCCCTCATCGGGAAGACGCGCACAAAAAAAAGCCCAATCCAAAGGGTTCTCCAGGGTCCAACCGGCCGCAGAGTCGTGACGACTGATTTCTTCGACGACGATTGCGCGAGTGATGGGGTCTGTCTCCAATCCCCCGAGAGACCGGGGAGTGAACATTCGCAAGAGACCCGTCTCGCGCAATGCAGTCAAGACTGGCCGGGACAGGCGTCGTTCCCGCTCCGCTTCCTCATTGTGTTTCTGGATGAGTGGAGCGATTTCTCGCGCGGCGTCGATGAGCGATGTGTCTGCCTCCCAATGCATTGCCTGCTCCTATGCGTTGACTGGATGACAGCGAGGATGCTCAGCTCCGCTTCGCCGGAGCGATGTTCTGGTTGACATGGAAGAGGTTGTCCGGGTCATAGGTCGCCTTCACTGCTGCGAGCCGCTCGTAGTTGGCGCCATAGTTGGCAGCCGCTCGGTGGTCGTCGTCGCTGGACATGAAGTTGATGTAGCCGCCCTCGCTGCCCGAGTGAGGATGAATGGCTGCGTAGTAGTCCTTCACCCACTGGATGTTGGCCTCGTTGTCCGCCGGGTCGGGCCAGATGCCCACAATGTCGGCCTCCTCGTGTGGGCCGTTCCAGCACGTGACCAGTACACAGAACAGATCCCCGACGCGATCCTCGGGGATAAACGGCACGGGAGGCGCTATCTGCCAGCCGAAAAAACATCCGAGCTGTTCGGGCGCTTCGGCGATGAATTCGCGATAGCACTCCAAGACCGCGGCGGCATCGTCGAACTCGTAGAACATCGGGCCGCCTACGATGTCACCCACCTCGTGCAGCTGAAACTCGAAGCTGGTGACGACACCGAAGTTGCCGCCGCCGCCGCGCAACGCCCAGAACAAGTCTTCGTTCTGGTAATCGCTCGCAGTGACCTGCCGGCCATCGGCGAGAACAACATCAGCCGACAGCAGGTTGTCGATGGACAACCCCACGCCACGGGTCAGATAGCCGATGCCGCCACCAAGCGTCAGGCCACCCACCCCGGTCGTCGAGATGATCCCGCCGGGCGCGGCCAAGCCGAACGGGTAGGTCGCATGGTCGACATCACCCCACGTGGCACCGCCCCCGACCCGGACGACCTTCTTGACCGGGTCGACCCACACGTTCTTCATCGGCGACAGGTCAATGACCAGACCGTCGTCCACCGTGCCGAATCCGGGAACGCTGTGGCCCCCGCCACGAATCGCCAGGTCGAAGCCACCGTCGCGGCCGGCAGCGACCGCGGCGATCACGTCGGCTGAATCCACGCACTGGATGATGACGCGGGGTTTGCCGTCGTGCATGGCGTTGTAGACAGCGCGAGCGCCGTCGTAGTCAGAATCCGGGCAGGTGATGACGCGACCCCGCACCGCTTCGGTCATGGCTTTGATCGTGTTGCCCATGGCGTGCTCCTCTGCTCGGTTTCCCCGAGGATACGCAACCAGGCGTTCCCGAAGCGTTCCCTCTCAACCGGACTCGCTCAGAAGGCCAGTTGCCGCTCGGAACCCCGGGAGTTCATGACCCGACGGAAGAGTCTCGACAAGGTCCCCGAGTTACTCACGCAACGGTCTGATCGGGAAATCGACTCGCCAGAGCGTGGAGCGCCCGAAGCTTCAACCAGCGTGCCCCTTGCGCGGTGGCGATCTCGATGGCATGGCGCAGAGAAGCGGTGGCGGCTTGGGTTTCTCCGCCGCGATGAGCCAGCTCACCATCGACTCGCCACAGCTCGGCTTCGAGATAACGCTGGTTGTGGATGTGTGACCACGAGAGCCCCTCGCGTGTGGCGGCTCGTCCTCGGTCGCACTCGCCGGCCATGGCACGAGCCCGGGCGAGTAGGAGGAGTGTGTAGGTGAGGTGGAGGGTCTCCCCGTCGGTCCGCGAGCGCGCCACTGACCGCGCGATCTTCTCAATGCCCAAAGGCGATCCCTCGCAGACGTCCAGCCAGCCCCGAAGGGCCTCTCCAACGATCATGAGGTAGGGCATCGGCAGACGCTTCGACAGACGCTCAGCGGTCCCGAGGAGTTCAGCGAGGCGGGGGAGGTCTTCGGATTCGGCCGCGATGATCGCCGCGTACGTGATGACGTACCACAACGTCATCAGATGATCGAGATCACCGGCCAACTCGAGAGCAGCTCGGGCAGTCTCGTTGGCCCGACCGGCGTCTCCGGCCCAGAGCTCGACCCAGGCCAGTCGTACGAGGCACACCGCCTTCGGATCCTGGGCGTACAACGCCAAATGCTCGTCGCGATGGGACACGTCATAGGCGTCGATGGCGCCATCCAGATAGTCACGGGCCATGGCCAGATCGCCTCGCCAGAACGCGCTCACGCCGAGGAGATATCGGCCCTCGGTCCTGGCGATCGGATCATGACTCTCGTGGTCGAGCAGGGCTTGGCCGAATTCACTGGACTCGTCGAAGCGGCAGCCCTGCAGCCGGGCGAGGCCGAGACCGCGGAGAATCGGTGGGTCCACGGGTCGGTTGAGCTTGCGGCAAAGCGAAAGGGCTCGCTCGTAGAGTTGATGCGCACCCTTGGAGCCGTAGCCCTGAAGGGCCACGAGGGGTGATCCGAGGGTGATCCGGATGTCGAGCTCGAGCGCATCGCGACCGGGTGACGTTGGCACCTCAGCGAGCAGTGAGAGCGCTCTCCGAAACATGGTCACGGCTTCATCGAGGGCCGACACCGCCACGGCTCTGGCCCCCGCCACGCGGTACGCATCGATGGCCGGTTCGACCATGCCGGCCTGGTCGTAGTGTGCGGCCAGTTGCGGGGCGGCTGCGTCGATGTCGTTGTGGAGTTCGACGGCGATCGCCGCGGCGACGTCCCGGTGGAGTTGACGTCGCCGAGCTGGACTGACCATCTCCAGGGCAACCGCTCGAAGCTTGTCGTGACTGAAATCGTACGTGAGCCCCTGATCGCGGATGATCCGCCGACGCCAGAGTTCGTCGACATGATCAACGAGCTCGTGCTCACCGATCCCAGTGGCCGAGACCATCAGACCAACCGAGAAGGGCCGACCGATGACCGCCGCCACCTCGGTTAGTCGCCGAGCCCCGTCAGGGAGTTGGCCCAGTCGGGAACGCAGCACCGCCCGCATCGTCGGTGTGAGCACTGCCTGACTTCGATCAGGGGAGATCCCGGCTCGAAGAACTTCGATCACAAAGAGTGGGTTGCCTTCGGTCTCGCACCAGAGTCGTGCCGCCAGTTCCGGATCAATCGTGTCTGAAGGGCGTATCCGAGCGGCGAGCCCCGCAGTGGTGGCTTCGTCGAGCGGGTCGAGTGGCACGGTGGTCACTGCCCGGTCGTGGCTCAGAGCGTCGACGAGCCGGCCAAGGGGATGATGCTCGGGGAGCTCCTCCGAGCGGACAGTACCCGACGAAGAGGACCGGTGCCGTCCGTGCGGAACGGACAATGAAACCGATCAACTCGATGGTCTCGGCGTCACACCACTGCAGATCGTCGACGATCAGCAAACGCGGACGGTCGGCGACGACGATGGCTCGGCTCACCGCATCGAACAACCGTTGGCGCTGAGCCATGTCGCCCGACCGGCTCGGTCCAGGTGGCTGTGGCGCGTCGTGGAGTTCGGGCAGTAGACGAGCGAGCTCGGCCCTCCAGACCGTATCGAGCGTGTCGATGTGGCTCCGGAGCGCCTTCAATCGAAGGAGGTCGACCACAGGACCCCAGGGCAGTCTGCCCGCAGCCTCGTACGCACGTGCCGAAGCCACCACATGTCCCTCTGCACGAACGCGGCGGCCGAGTTCCTGTGCGAGACGGGTCTTTCCAATCCCCGGTTCGCCGGTCACCAACACGAGATGTGCCCCACCCTCCCGCGCGGTGTTCCATGCCTCGTTCAGCTGCTTCAACTCCAGGTCGCGGCCCACGAAAGGCGACTCGGCGACGGGCACCAGGTCCACTTCACCCTGTGCTTCGTCGTGGTCGAGTGTGCCAGCCCTCAGCCGTTGGTACATGGCCCCGATCGCCTCGCCGGGTGCCACCGCAAGCTCGCGCGCGAGCACTTCCGCGAACCGGTGGTAGGCGCGCAACGCCGCGGCTCTGTTGCCAAGCGCGAGATGGGCTTCCATCTGAATCCGAACGGCCACTTCGTCGGTCGGCTCCAGGTCGATGATGCGTTGGGCGTACCGGATCGTGGCTGTGTGGTCGTGACGCCCCGCAGCCTCCTCTGTCAGCCGCATGAACGTCCCATACGCCTCAGCTCGAAGTTTCGCTCGCTCGTCCAGGACCCAGTCGTCATAACACGCTGGAAGGAGATCGCCCGAATAGAGGCGCGCGGCGAGCTCGAGATTACTGGCCGCCAGCGCATCGCGGAACCTCAGCACGTCGACGTCGGCTGGACCAGTCTGAATCCAGCGCACAATCTCGTTGTCGATCTCGACGAACTCACCGGTGTCGGGAAGGGAATGACGGAAGTCGTGGAGCAGCTTTCTGAGGTTGGTGCGCGCCTGATGTTCGTCGGAGTCGGGCCAGAGCTCGAACGCGAGTCGTGAGCGGTGCTGCAGGTCTCTGCGCAACGCGATTAACGCCAGAAACCGTTGCAAGCGAAGAGAGTTGAAGGCGCGAAGACGCCGGCCGTCTAGGATGATCTCGACTCCACCAAGAAGTCGGACCGCTAACCGCGCCGGGGGTTCGCCACCGACCCCGCTGGTGTCACTCGACATTGTGGAAACCTGGCGATGGATAGCTGCTACCGAGATCCCTGGTGAACTGATTCGGCGTTAAGGTTGCGACGACGTCAAACACGCGGTTGTTCGCCCAGCGGTTATATGATCCTTGCTCACCACGCGGTTTCGATGCCGCACGAGATGAACCAGCACGTCGAAGACTTGTGGCTCGACGCGCATGAGGGTGCCGTCTCGATGCAGCTCACGCCGGTCGCAGTGGATTTCGCAGTTTCCGAATACGAAGGTCATACGCCGGACTCCAGAGACCTCCGGACTTTCTCCGGCAAACCTCCAGCGTTCGTTCAGGACAGGAGTCGACCAGCCGCGGCATGATCGCGGCTATGGCCTCGCATCCGCAACCCTCGCGCCGAGACCTGCTCAGGGCCGCCGGATGTGGCGCAGGTGTCGTCGCTATGATGAGCATACCTTCGGCGACGCAGAGTATGAAATCGAAAGTCTTCGTCCTGGTTCACCCTGCCTGGCACGGCGCGTGGTTCTGGAAGAAAGTCGTGCCGCTCTTGCGGCAGAGGGGGCACTTCGTCTTTACGCCGACGCTGACGGGCCTCGGCGAACGGAGTCATCTCGCACGCGCCGAGGTCGGCCTCGAGGTGCACGTCACCGACGTCGTCAACGTGCTGAAGTACGAGGATCTACGCGACGTCATCCTCGTCGGGCACAGTGCTTCGGGGGCGGTGATTACCGGCGTCGCCGATCGCGCCCCAACGCAAATCGCGCTCCTCGTCTATCTGGATGCCTTCGTGCCTGAAGACGGTCAAGCCGTGCTCGATCTCATCACGCCGGAGAGACGACAGATGATGGAGGGTTTGGTGAAGACGGAAGGCAACGGGTGGCTCCTGCCGCGCTTCGCGCCGCCTCCCTGGGAAACGATCGTGCGCGACATGTGGGGTGTGACCGACGAGGACGACGTGCGCTGGATGCTGGACCGCCTGGGGCCGACGCCGTTCGGACATCTGAAAGACCCCGTGCACCGCACGAATCCTGTGGCCGAGAAATTGTCGCGCGCCTATATTCGTTGTCGGCAGTTTCCGAACCCCAGCTTCGATCAGCATGCCGAGATGGCCCAGCGCAGCGCGGTCTGGCAGTATCGGGAGTTGGCAGCTCCCCATCATGCGGCCATCACCATGCCCGACACAGTGACGGATCTACTGCTTCAACTTGCGTCCTGATCAGACACGGAGATTGTGAAGGGAGGATCCAGAATAGAGCGGCTAAGCGAGGGTCTGTCGCGTCCTGCCAGAGAGGCGATCGGGTCTCGTGAGAGGGCCTGATGAATTCAAGACGAACTTTCTTGGCGGCCACAGCCTCAACCTGAAATTCAGAGGACACGCCGATGGTTGACGTGCCCGTCATCCAGGAGCTCTATCGAGTACGGGAGTAGGCGCGACTGTCTCGTCAGAACCGGTTTGGTTCGATTCCTACCCGGCCGCCGACGTCAGCAATACATCTCCGGTCGCCCAGCGATGCGTCGGTGCTCGACCGGCTGAACTCGGATGTCCGCATCGGCAGCACGATCACGCTTGGCGTGGTGCGCGAAGGCCGGCGCGTCGAGATGGGTGTCCCGATCGTCCGCCCGACCCGGGACGGACCGATCAGGACTGAAACATCGCACGCGCTCAGCCGTCTAAGGCGCGTATGCGCCTTGAGTCGCTGTGGGAAGACATCAGGTTCGCGTTCCGCATCTTCAAGCGTTCGCCAGCGGTCGCGCTGACCGTCATTGGGACGCTGGCCGTGGCGCTCGGCCTCAACGCAACCGCCTACTCGTTTTTCAACGCCTACGTCGTCAAGCCTGCCGCCGTGCATGATCCCGGAACGCTGTATCAGGCGTCCTGGGAGAACCGCGGAGGCTTTTTCCATCGGTTCTCGTGGACGGAGGCCGCTGGGTTCGGCCGCGACATGGCCGCCGTATTCCCCGAGACGTACGTCTCCATGCCGCAGCTGCTGACGCGCATCAACGGGCGGCCGGCCGTGGGCGAGCTGGTCACGGGCAACTACTTCTCCCTGCTCGGCGTCCCGGCCTTCCGTGGACGCATGCTGCGACCATCGGACAGCGAGGCCCCCGGGCGCGAGCCGGTCGTCGTCCTCAGCCACGCCGCGTGGATGCGGCTCTTTGGCGGCGACCCGGCAGCGGTCGGTCAGCAGATGCAGATTCGCGGCGTCTATGTCGAGATTGTCGGCATCGCTCCCGAAGGCTTCGTCGGCCTGGACCTGCTCCCCCGCGACTTCTGGGCGCCGCTGACGCTACTGCCCGCGCTCGAAGAGGGGCCGAACCTCTTCGGGCCCGAACAGCCGCAGCGGCTCGAAGTGGTCGGACGCCTGGGCGCCAACGAGACCGAAGGCTCCGCACGGGCGGCGGTACTGGCCTGGGCGCGGCGTACAACGGCGAGCAATCCGCCGGAGACGCAGGCCGTGGTAGCCATCGTCCAGCCGGCAGCGACGCCGATCGCGCTGTCGTTCGACGTGCTCCTCGCCTTCATGCCGCTGATGGTCGCGTTCGGCCTCGTGCTGTTGACGGCCGCCGCGAACCTCGCCAGCCTGATGCTCTCGCGCGCCACCGTGCGACAGCGCGAGATCGCCATCCGCCTGTCGCTGGGCGCATCGCGCGGCCGCATCGTCCGGCAGCTCCTGGTCGAAAGCCTGCTGCTGGCGCTCGTCGGCAGCCTGGCGGGCTTCGCGCTTGGACGGGTCGCGCTCGATGCAGGCATCCGTGCGGTCTACGCCACCCTGCCCCCGGTGGTGGCCGACTATATCCGGCTGCTGCCCGTGGTCCCCGACGCGCGCGTGCTGGCAGCGCTGATCGCGGCGGGTATCGGGACTGCCGTCCTGTTCGGCGCCCTGCCCGCCCTCCACGCCACCCGCCACGCCGGAACGATCGCCTCGCATGGCGCCACGCCCGACGGGCGGACGTCGCGGCTCCGTCATGGGCTGGTCGTCGCGCAGATCACGGTGTCGGCGCTGCTCATCGTCACGTGCGGCGTGCTGCTGCGCGGGTCGGTACGTCTGGCCACGACGGACCTCGGGCTGCAGACGCGCGATGTCTTCGAAGTGCGCACCAGGAACCAATCCAACGAGACCGCGCTCGCCACGCTGCGCGCGCATCCGCTGGTCCGCACGGTTGCTGCAGCGTCGACGTCGACGTTCGGGGCGGGTCGGCTGGTGATCGCCTCGGACGCGGACGCACCGTCAGCGGTGCAGGTGCGCATGCCGCAGAAGCTGGTCTCGCCCGGCTACTTCGACATGTACGAGATCGGGCTCGTGAGCGGGCGTCAGTTCACCGAGGCGGAAGCCAGCGGCGGGGCGCCAGTGGTCATCCTGAGCCAGCAGGCCGCGGCGACGCTCTGGCCCGGCCAGAGCGCCGTCGGGCGGCTGGTCCGGCTGGCGCCGGACTCGCACGTGCCAGACGCGTATAAGCCGCCCTCCCCGGTGGTCGAGGTGGTCGGCGTCGCGCGAACGGTCTTTACGTCGTGGGACGGGGCAATGCGGGCAACCATCTACTCGCCCATGTCCGTCGCGGGATCCAACCTGAACATGCTGATCAAGACCCGCGGCGGCAACGTGTCGGCCGCGATGCGGCAGATCGACGCGGACCTGAGCGCCGCCGCGCCAGGCGTCGCGGAGCAGATCATCACGGCTCAGGATCTCGTCGAGGCGCGCGTCTATCCGTTCCAGGCCATGTCGTGGGCGGCCGGAATCATCGGCGGCATCGCGCTGGTGTTGACGATCTCGGGCATTTACAGCGTGCTCGCCTACGCCGTCGCGAGACGGACGAAGGAAATCGGCATCCGCATGGCGCTCGGCGAGACCGCCGCCGGGGTCGTCGGCCTGATCCTGAAGCAGTCGATGCGGCTGTGCGCGATTGGCCTGGGCATCGGCCTGACGCTTGCGGTCGCCCTATCGACGGCGCTGGCGTCCACCCTCGTGATGATGGATACGTTCGACGTGGCCGCGTTTTCGGCCGGGATCGTCATCGTCATCGCGGCGTGTCTGGTCGCCGCGTTCTACCCCGCGCGGAGGGCGGCGGGGGTGGAACCATGGGTGGCGCTGAGAATCGAATAGCCCCGTCGTGTGCCGGGGCAAGACCCAGCGAATCATTTGTGAACCCGATGGTCGCCGCTCGGCGGCCAGACAATCCTTCCATGAGCTCTTCGCCGCTCGACGCGGCGACAGTCGACGCGGTTATCGCAAACTGCCTCTGTCGCTGTCGATCTAGTGTTATGTGGCGCCGCGATCGACAATCCGCGCAGCCATCCACGGCGGACATTCGTCATTCCTTGTAGTAGCCAACTCCGCAGTTTTGATCTGCGACTTTCGTATAGAAGGTGCGTTTCTCGAGTGGCTTGTCCGAGCCGGGGCGAGGCCACCAATACGTCACCTCGCTGATCTTTCCTTCAGTGGCCGTCTGCATGATCTCTTTCCCGAGCGGATAGCCCTTCTTGCCGACGATGTCCTGCAAGTGTTCACCCCTCAAGTGGGGATGCGCTGTGAGAACGCCGTCTGAAGCGTTGGCGCAGAACACATAGAGATCACGGTCCTTGAAGCCGCCTTCGCCCTTGTTAAACATCTCGAGGGCTTTTTCCTTGTTCTCTTTCAACGCGGCAACTGCTTTCCCCAGCATGGCCTTGGCTTCTTTTTCAGTGCCAAATTGAGCTTGAGCTGCCGGGTCTGCGGTTGCAGTGAAAAGAACCAGAAGTGCGGCCTGTCCGACGACGAATCCTAGATTGCGCATCATGACTTTCTCCTTAAGTCAGCAAACAGTTACTCGCTGCGTTGTTGCTGTCCCATTTCTGGATGTCTTCGACCCACAACGGCAGTCGTCCCGAGGGATAGCCGTCTCGGTCGAACGTGTCGCGCGTGAGTCTGGGTCGAGGACTCCTCGCACTTTGCTGACAATCTCGCTGATAGGCACGGTGCTGTTCTCCTGCTTTTTCTGCGTTTGCTGTTTACGTCGTCGTGCTGGCTGTGGTGTCTGTCTACGGTCGCTAACCGGTCGCCTCAGGCCGCCGCCGCGCGCGGGGAGAACTACTGCAAGAACACGCGCGAAGGGTCACAACGCGATGCGGGTCAGATCAGAAAGTGATCCTCCATCCACAACAGACCGGGCGCATTTGCCGGCGTGACGATTGGTCCGTCGATGACGATCTGTCTTGGCGGTGCTGCCGGAGTCTTCTTCGGCGCGAGTGCCGCGTCCACGCCCGCCACGATCGCGCCTCCATGAATGCGGCACGAGGAGTTGCGCACGGTCGCGTACATTCGGCCATCCAGCACGGCCTGAATCGCGAGAGGCATGGCGTCGACACCGCCGACCAGAGTCTCCGTGCGCTTTCGCGCCCTCATGACGTCCAGCGCGGCCAGTGCCATGTCGTCGTTGTGGAAGAACGCGGCGCTGATGTGCGAATACCTGTCGAGGTACGACTCCCACAGCCGCACCACGGTTGCTGGATCCCAATCCGCGGGGTCGGTCGCGAGCACTTCGATGTTCGGATGCTGGGCGATCACCGACTCGAAACCGCGCGCACGGCCCTGCGCACCGGTATGTCCGAGCGCTCCCTGCGTCATGATGATCGTCCCGGCCCCACCGATCGCGTCGACGAGCGCGTTGGTGACGGCGGCCCCCATGAATTCGTTGTCGGGAGCGAGAAACGTGTGTACCGCGATCCGATCGAGTGGCGCGATCAGCGTATCCATGTCGATGACGGGAATCCCCGCGTCAATCATTCGATTGACAGGCGCCGCAAGCGTGTCGATCTCGTTGGCTTGAATGGCGACGAAGTCCCAGTCGCGAGACGCCATCTCGTCGAGCGCGGTCCGTTGCTGTGTCGTAGACAGCCCGCCGTCGAACCACGTGACCTCCACGTCGAACAGCCTTCCCCAGAACTCGGCCGCCTGTTTTCCTTGTGCGCACCAGGTCACTTGCAGGCCGATGTTCGAGAAGGCCGCTCGAAGCCGTCTGTTCGGGCGTCGAATGGGTTGACCTGCAGCCGCATCGAGGGCCGCCGCGTTGAACCCGCCCACCATGCCTGCGCCCATCGACGCGCCAGCGAGCCGAATCATGTCGCGCCGGCCCGGACGCCAGGGCCGGCTGCTCCGCGACGGTCGCCCGCGATCGCTACGCTCGTCGTCTGTTTCGGTTTTGACTGTTGGTTCATTCATCGCTCATCTCCTACTGGAACCTCGAGCGCGACCGTGCTCGTGACGGGCGATTTTGCGTCAGCCTGCGTCAGGCTGGCAGACGCCGTCGCCGGAGTCCACAACACGGCGTGCTGATCCTCGACAGATTTCTTGCCTGAACTGAAGCCAGCGAACGAGCCATTGGCACTCATGGCCCACACGGCGTCGAGCCGTCCCAAGGAAGGCATCTCGACCATACCCGCGGCGGCGGTCCACACGAACGCGTGAAGCCCCTGATGGCCAGGCGCGTTGCTCGTTCCCACGATCATTCCCGCGTCGTTCACGAAGTTCGCGGAGCTCCTCGGCCCGCCCAAGGTGCCGAGGGCGATCATCCCATCGGCGGCCGTCCACGCGAAGGCATGCTCCCAACCGTTTGCCGCCGTACTGTAGCCGACGATCAGGCCGTTTCCGTTCACAGCGTTCGCGAAGCTGAAGTCGCCCCCAAGCGTGCCCAGATCGACGAGGGTGCCCGGGCCCGACCAGACGAACGCGTGCGTCTCGCCGGCCGCCGTCTCGCCGTACCCGACGATCGTGCCGGTTTCGCTGAGCCCGGTCGGACGGATCTCGTCTCCTCCCAGGCTTCCGATGTCGATGAGACCCGTCGCTTGCGACCAGAAGAACGTGCCAGACGTCTCGTCATCCCTGTAGAAGGTGCCGGCAACGACGCTGTTGGCGACACTCGTTTCGTCATCGAGCTGCGTGAGTGTGTAGCCGCCTTTTGCGTGTCGGTTCTTGAGTGAGTCGCCTGCCGCCGTCACTCCTCGCGGGACGCCGATCGCGAGAGTCAAGATGACCAGCCAGGAAATCACGGACTTCGGCTTCACGTGCGTTCTCCTTTCGAACGATTCAGATGCGCGACCCTTCGAGCCAATGCCTCAGGTCGAGCAGGTTTTCCTTCAGAACGAATCCGCGCGCGCCGGCCACCGCCGCCGCCGCCCGGAATGGCGGGTCCGGATAAGGCGCGACGAGGACGACCACCGCCTGCGGATGAAAGCTGACGATCTGGCGCGTGGCCCACATGCCGTCGCAGGGAGGTAGGCCCAGATCCATCACGACCACATCGGGGCGGAATTGGCGGTAATCGGTGAACGCTTCAAGCGGTGTGGCGCACTCGCAAATCACCTCCGCGAGATCGCCAACAATCTCCTTGATCATCCGCCGCACCGCCGCGTTCTCATCGACCACCATCACCGTCACGCAACGGATGATGGCCGATGAAGACGGGCGATGAAATACAGGAGGATGCGCGATCTGATTGGGCGTGATCGCCCATCAGCGTTGGGTAGTACTACCCATATCAAGGAAAAAGGGAAAAGGGAGACGGAAAAAGGGCCGGCCTTTAGAGATCTGAGATGTGGGCCACCGCGAACTTGGTCAGGGCGTGACTGCCGTTGAGACCGAGCTTGTCGGCCATGTTCGAGCGGTGCCGATCGACCGTGCGCGGGCTGATGGCGAGCGCCGCCGCGATTTCCTTGGTCGTCTTGAACTCGGCGAGCAGGCGCAGCACTTTGCGCTCGGTGTCGGTGAGCGCTTCGATTCCCGGCGTCTGTTCGACCGCCGCGCCGGCATGCGCGTGGCGGGCGACGAGATGGCTCGTGAGCTGCGGGCTCACGAAGTGGCGGCCGGCTGCGACCGACTTGACGCTCTCGACGATCTCGAGGAGCGCATCGTCCTTGATCACATAGCCCATCACGCCCGCGTTGAGCGCCGTGTTCAGGAAGCGGGCGTCCTTGTGCATCGTCAGACAGACGATGGCCGTCGGCAGACGACGCTCGCGGACGGCGCCGGCGACGGCGAGGCCGTCCATGCCTGGCATATCGATGTCCAGGACGGCGATGCGCGGACGCAGCTGTTCGATGGCGGCGAGCGCAGACGGGCCGTCGCCGGCCTGGCCGACGACCGAGAATCCAGGCTCTCGCTCGAGCAGCTGGCGCAGGCCCTCGCGGAAGATCGGGTGGTCGTCTGCGATGAAGATGGTCATCGGTCCAGTCATGATGGGTCGTCCCGTCCACGGCTCGCCGGGAAGCGAATGGTAATGATCGTGCCCGCGCCGGCACGCGATGTCACGGTCTGCGAGCCGCCGAGCATGGTCGCTCGTTCGGCCATCCCAACCATGCCAAGCCCCCCGGTCTTACGGCCAGCTGAGGCGCGACGCACGTCGAATCCGGTCCCGTTGTCGGCGATGGTGAGCCGGATGTCTTGACCGTCCACCACTGCGCGGATCGAAGCCGTCGTCGCGTGGGCGTGCCTGACGACGTTGCTCAGGCACTCCTGCACGATGCGATAACAGTTGATGGCGTTGTCGCTCGAGACCGCTCCGTCGAGCGCGGCGACGTCGACGTCAATCGCAATCGGCGACGATGCGCTGACGCGCGCGACCATCTCTTCGATCGCCTGGGGCAGCCCCAGCCGATCGAGATGGTACGGACGAAGGTTGTAGGCAATTTGACGGACCTCGTCGATGCCGTCGCGGGCCGTCGCGGCGATCTCGTCGAGCTGCTCGGCAGCCGACTCGACGTCGTCACGCCGGCTCGCGACCCCGCCGAGCAGGGCGCGATTCCGCATGATGAGCAGGTTCTGCCCCAGGCCATCGTGCAGCTCGGTGGCGATGCGTTGCCGCTCTGCCTCCTGGGCCGCGATCAATTGCCTGGCGAAGGACTGCTGGCGGTCGGTCTCGCGACGCACTCGTGTCATGTGCCGGCGATACGTGAATACCGCCAACGCCAGCACTCCCACGCCGGCGCTGCCTTGAAAGCTCCAGGTTTGCCAGTAGGGTGGCAAGGCGACGACGTCCAGTGTTGCGGGCACGTCGGTCCAGACGCCATCGCTGTTGGCCGCAAGGACGGTGAAGGCATAGCGGCCGGGAGGGATATGCCCGTAGTGCGCGACGCGGCGCGTGCTGGCGTACACCCAGTCACGATCCACGCCGTGGAGCCGATACCTGAACACCATGCGTTCGGCGTTGATGAACGTCAAGCCGGTGTAACGGATCTCGAGGTTCTCCTGACCGGGAAGGATTCGAACGGTGCGATCGGTCGGAACGGGCGCTCCATCGAGTGCGCCCGATTCGATCCTGACGGTCGGTGGCCGGGTGTTGGCCGCGACCTCTTTCGGATCGATGACAGCTACGCCGTCCTGCGTGGGCAGCCAGAGCCGGCCGTCCCTTGCGCGGATGCCGGCCGGCCAGATTCCGCCGTTGCACTCCTCGTTCAGCATGCCGTCGCTCTTGCCGTATGACGACGAGCTCACCGCCGACAGGGTCCCGGCCGCGAACGCGTTGAGCTGCTCCTTGGCTACGCGGTGAATCCCGCGATTCGACGTCATCCAGAAGGCGCCCGAGTCGTCTTCGAGAATCTGGAACACTCCGTTGTTGAAGAGGCCGCCTCTGACGGTGATTGCGGCGAATCGGCCGTTCTGAAATCGTCCCAGGCCGCCGTCGTACGTGCCGATCCACAGGACCCCGTCGCGATCGAGATACAGCGCGCGGATGCTGTTGCTCGGCAGGCCGTCGCGTTCGGTCCAGCTCGAGATCCGGCCGTTCTCGAGGAGCGACAGGCCGCCGTACGTGCCGATCCACAACCGTTGTGCTCCGCCATCAATGACAACGCGCACGTCGTCACCGGCGAGGCCGTCGGCGGTGGTGTAGGTGCGCGCGCGTCCTTCCCCGTAGCGGACAAGACCGCGGGTGGTGCCAAACCACATTGCGCCATCGCGGTCCTGATGGATGGCGGCCACCAGCGCGCCGTCCGCAACGATGGCTTCGCGGACACGTGTCAGCCGTCCGTTTTCGAAGATGTTCAGACCGCCGTTGCGCGGTTCACGCGTCGAAATCCAAAGCCGGCCGGAACGGTCCTCGGCGAGCGCCATGACCAGCCCGTTCACCAATCCATCGCTGGTTGTGAAGTTCGTGAAGCGTCCGTTCTCGAACCGCGACAATCCGCGCTCCCATCCGCCGATCCAGATTGCGCCCGAACGGTCTTCGAGGATGCCGTAGGCGTTGCGATCGACGAGTCCCTGCGCGATCGAGTAGACCGTCACGTTCTGGGGGCGCACACGTCGAAGGCCCTGGCCGTCCGTGCCCAACCAGAGATTGCCATCTGCATCCTCGTGCAGCGCGGTAAAGAGGACGTTAATCGGCGTTCTGCTGCCGGGCAGCTGCAGTCGACGCCACAGTTTGGCGTTGACCGTGACAAACCACTTGTGCCCGCGTCGATCGGTATACGTCGTCGCGCTGTCCGGATCCGGCAGTCGTGAATCGTCGGTGGCCGAAGGCGCGGGGAAGAACCGCAGGTACTCGCAGCGAATCCTCGCCAGCGAGGCGCGCGTAGCGACCGTCGCTGAGCGTCATCCATATGGTTCCGGAAGTGTCCTCCTCGATTCGGTTCGCGACGCGACCGACGACTTCGTCGGGCAGTTGGCGGGAGGTCAGCACGCCCTGAGAAAAGCGCAGCAGGTTGCGACCGTCGGCCGCCCAGAACACGTCGGTCGTCCACTCCGACGCGACGAAACGGCGCGAGTCGGCGAGCTTCGCGGGCTCGAAGCGTTGACCGTTCCACTCGACGATCCGTTCCCCGCTGAGCGCCCAGATTCGGCCCTCCTCGTCTGCGGTGATGCCGGACACGGCATTCGACGTGAGCCCATCGCGCGTGGTGTAGGTGGTGAAGCGTCCCTGGAAGTAGCGCGTGATCCCGCCGTTCTCGGTGCCGAGCCAGAACGCACCATCGGGCGCCTCGAGAAGGGGCGTGAATCTGTTGCTGCCGATACCCTCGGTGTTGGCGCGATCGAAGAGTGTGAAGCGAAGGCCGTCGAACCGGACGAGACCGTCAAGCGTCGTCAGCCACAGATAGCCGTCGCGGCCGGTGTGCACGGCGCGCACGATGTTCTGCGGCAGTCCCTGCTCGGTGGTCCAGGCATCCACTCGATACTGTGCGGCGGCCTGCGCCGCGTGCAGCCACACGATCCCGAACGCGATCGTCGCGCGCAAGACACAGCGAGCTCCTGGACACCGACGGTGGACGGGTTGTTGCACGCGCGGTTTTGGGCCGCGTGAAGTGTACTACCGATCCTCCTCTCACCTGGAGCAGCGGCGGTTGCCGCGATGCTGCGCGATCGTGTCAGGCTTCGAGGGCAGTTCAGGCCACAGCCTCAGCTGAGGTTGTGTAAACGCGGCTACGCAGCACCACGCACGCCGTCGAGCCGAGCCAGCCAGCCGCTGACGAGGATCCAACTGACGAAAGTTAGGCTCAACCAAATGTAATGAGAGTAATTTCGCGCCACAACTTAGCGTTCATGGACCTGGCCAACCACCGCGTTTTGTCACGCCCATCACTGATGGGTCACTGCCGTTGACGGCTATTCCGCGCGCAGCGCGGCGCACGGGTCGATCCGTGTCGCGCGGCGCGCGGGCAGCCAGGCCGCCATCAGTCCCACCGCCATCAGCAGCAGCGTGACGATCGTGAACGCGATCGGATCGGTCGGCGTCACCCCGAACAGGAACCGCTGCAGCACGCGAGTCACGCCGACCGCGCCGGCGAGGCCGACGATCAGGCCGGCGACGACGATGCGGAGCGCGCGCGTGAGCACGAGGCGGAGCACGTCGCGGCGTTCGGCGCCGAGCGCCATGCGCACGCCGATCTCGCGGCGGCGCTGCGTCACCGCGTAGGCCATCAATCCGTAGATGCCGCACGTCGCGATCAGCGTCGCGGTCATCGCGAACAGCCCCAGCAGCAACATCCGGAAACGCGGCTGCGCCACCGACGCCGCCACCGCTTCGTCCATCGTCACCGTGGTCTGGATCGGCAGATCGGGCGCGGCGCGGCGAATTTCCGCGCGGATGCCTTCGACCACGCTGGCGGGTGTGGCCGTGCGCGCGACGAACGAGACGAACCGCACGAACCCGCCGCGCTCCTGCTGGAACGGCACGTAGATCATTGGCTGCACGTCCCGATCGAGTCCCCTGTGACGGATGTCCGCGACCACGCCCACCACCGTCAGCCACTCGCCGCGATCGCCCAAGCGCACGCGCCGGCCGAGCGCCTCGCCCGGACCACCCGGAAAGTATTCGCGCACGATGCGCTCGCTGACGATCGCCACTTTCGGCGCTGCCGCCGTGTCCCGTGCGGTGAAATCGCGTCCCGCCAGCAGCGGAATCCCCATGGTCTTGAAATAGCCCGCGTCGATCTTCGGCTGCCGGCAAAGAGCGTCGGCTTCGGCTGACCCTCGATGTCGAAGTCGCCTTGGATGAACATCATGCCGAACGGCGCCGAGTTGATCAGGCTCGCGGACTTCACGCCCGGCACGTACTGGATGCGATCGAGCACGCCGCGCGCGAACGCATGGATGCGCTCGGGCTCGTCGAAGAGGCGTTGGGGCAGCGTCACCCTGACGGTCTGCACGACGCCGTCGCGCCCGCTCGATTCGAAGCCTGGCGAGACCGACGTGAGACGCACGAAGCTGTGGATCAGCAGGCCCGCGCCGATCAGGAGGACGAGCGTCATGGCGATCTGCGCGGCGACCAGCAGCGTCCGCAACCGCTCGCCCTGACGGTCGCCCGTCGTGCGCCCGTCGCCGGCGTGCAGCGCGAGGCCTTCGCCAAACGCGGCCCCGCTGACGCGCAGCGCCGGCAAAAGGCCGATCAGCAGCGTCGAGACGAGCGACAAGCCCAGGCAGAACGCCATCACGCGCGCGTCGATCACGATGCCGCCGACGCGTGGCAGCGCGAATTGCGGCACGAGCGGCAGCGTGACGCCGATCGCGATCTGCGCGAGTATCACGCCGAGCGACGCGCCCAGCAGCGACAAGACGATCGCTTCCGTCAGCAACTGACGCACGATCCGCCGGCGTCCCGCGCCGAGGGCCATGCGTACGGACAGTTCGCCGCGGCGCGCGGTGAGGCGCGCCATCTGCAGGTTCGCGACGTTGACGCAGGCGATCAGTAGCACGAACGACACCGCCCCGAGCAGGATCAGCAGCAGCGTGCGCACCGACTCCGTGCCGTACTCCTGCAAGCCGACCGCGCGCGCGAGCGTGCGGACGTTCGGCGCGCGGGTGCCTTCGGTCCCGAGTCCGCCGGCGGGCACGATCGACGAATCGTTTACCAGCGCCGTCAATTCCGCCGCCGCGCGTTCGTGCGTCACGCCTGACTTCATGCGGCCGAGCAGGAAGAGAAACGCGCTCCTGCCGGTGTCGCCGGGCCAGCGATTGAGCAGAAAGACGTCCGTTTCCGGCAGCGCGCCGAGCCGCGGGATCACCGGCCTGAAAGTGATGTCCGGCGGCAGCACACCGACCACGGTACGGGGGAGGCCGTCGATGGTGATGGACTGTCCGACGATCGCCGGATCGGCGTTGAGCGACGTGCGCCACAGCCGATCGCTGACGATCGCGCTGCGATCGTCGTCTGGCGCCTCGGCGCCGGTGAGGAACGCGCGGCCGCGCGCGGGCGTGACGCCCAGCGTGACGAAGAAATTCGGACTCACGTCGAGCGCGTGCAGCTGCAGCGGCTCGCCGCGTCCGCTGAGCTGCGCGTCGATCGAGGAGTAGGCCGCGAGATGATCGAGCGCGGTGACGCGCGGGCGCAGCGCCTCGTACGACACGGGCGCCCAGGTCGAGAACGTCCTGACGCCCTTCTCGGTCTGCTGCGCTGACGATACGATGACGAGGCGATCGGGACTGGGATACGGCAGCGGACGCCAGAGCACGCCGTAGGCGACGGAGAAAATCGCCGTGGTGAGGCCGATGCCGAGCGCGAGCATGGCGAGGGCGGTGAAGGTGAACGCCGGATCGCGCCGGATCAATCGCAGCGCGTGACGCACGTCCTGCGCGAACGTTTCGACCGTCGCGAAGGTCCACGGTTCGCGCGACTGTTCGCGCAGCCGCAATGGATTGCCAATCCGCCGCCGCGCCGCCGCCCGCGCCTCGTCGCCGCTCAGGCCATCCGCGTCGGCGAGGGCGTGCGCCTTCATCTCTTCGTGAAAGCGCAGTTCGTCCTTCAGATCCCGATCGAACTGATTCCGCTGAAAGAAGAACAGCAGACGTCGGAGCACAGAACCCACGGCACCCTCCTGAGAGTCAGGACACTACGTCTTTTATCCGAGGGGCTGCGCCCCTCGGACTCCCCAACACGCGCTCTCGCTCGCCGGCGGCTCGCTCCGATCGCGTGGCTCACTCGCTGCCGCTCGTTCGCGCTGCCCGACGACAGAGCGTCGCGGTGTGTGAGATACGCTCTACGTCGTCTTCATCACGCGCATGATCGCGCCGAACATCTGGGAGAATCGCGATTCCTCGACGCCGAGCTGCGTCTTCCCGGCAGTCGTGAGCCTGTAGAAGCGCGCTCGCCGGTTGTTCGCCGAAATCTTCCATTCGGCCACTACCCATCTCTTGACGAGCATCCGCTGCAGCGCCGGATACAGCGATCCCTCTTCGATCGTCAGCACGTCCGCCGACAGCATCTGGATGTGCTGCGCGATGCCGTAGCCGTGCATCGACTCGATCGACAGCGTCTTCAGAATCAACATCTCGAGCGTGCCCGGAAGCAGCTCGTTCTTGCTCTTCGTTTTAGCTTCTTTCATCAGCTTCTCTTTGCATAGACGAACTATGGGAGTGGGAAGTTTCCTCCTGTGGCAAGAGGCTGTCAACTGTTGGCGTTTGGCGTTATCCGAAGCAGATGACCTGGCCGTCGGCCGTGCCGACGACGACCTTGCCCTTGGCGACGGCCGGGGAGGACGTCACGGGCGATAATGCGATTGGCCAGTCTGTCCGGCTATTGACTCCTGGCACTTTAGAGGTGCCTCCCTCGCGTGGACTCGAAGCAGGCGCCGCTCTGGAGCCCCTTGAGGCGACGCAGCCAGCTGAGCAATGGGTTCCAACTGGCGCTGTTCTGGTCCATAACCCCTCCATCCGCACGACGTTGTGGATGTTCGACCTCAGATCGCCACTTCCGATCGACCGCGCGGCAGGTCGAGACAGATCACACGTCCGTCTCTGGTGTCGCACCATGTGCCGGCTGAGAGTTCGAGTGGCCGCTGGACACGCTTGAACGGCGGCTGGTCGAAGCCGGCAGTGCGGAATCGCGGCACCGCGCCCTCTTTTCCGCGCCGCACTGTGAAAGTGAACGCAGGACAGGCAAACGGCGCGCGGAACTCTACTCGTCCGCCGGCCGAATCGATCCGTGTCAACGCCCTCGCCGCCGAATAGCGCGCGATCTCGCTCAGCTTCATCCAGACCAGATTGTCGAACCGCGCGTGCAGCCGCTGAACGACCTCCTGCAAGACCTTGAATCCGAGCTCCTGACCGTTCCAGTAGATGCCGGTCCAGTGCGACATCATCACCGCAACGTCGCCGCGCTCGATCACTTCGACCATGCGGCCCGACTTGAGATCGCCGGTGATGAACCGGTCGGCGCCCGCGGGCGGCGTGTTGTCCCAGCCGCCGGTCCAGTCATTGGTGCACGCGACAACGCTGACGACGCAACGGGGATCGGAGCCGTCGAGATCGCTCGCGTTCTCGACGCGCGGCGCAACGCTCCCGGGCCCCTGCACGACGGCATCTCTGAAGTAGTGAGGGATTTCCGCTTTGTAGACGTCCCGGACCGCCTGCAGCGTCGCGATGGACAACTCGGGGCGCGCCTTGGCGCCAAATCCTCCAGGCGTCGTCACGCCCTCCGACGGCAGCCCGATGTTGTGCAGAATGCGCAGCGCGTAGGCGAGATAGGCTCCAAGTTCGTCGGCGGACCGTCCCGTCGTCCACTCCCAGTTCTCCATGAACCTGGTGGAGTGATCGGTGAACGGATGGCCGGTCGACAGATCGATCACGCGGGTATGCGTGATCATTTCCGGGTGAATGTCCCAGTTGGGGGCCATCAGCGTGCGCACCAGCTCGATGCTGTCGGCGAGCTCGCGCTGGGTCCAGCCTGGCAGATTACGATCGAGTCGCCCGACGCAGGCAGGGTACGGCACGACCGAGTACTTTCCCTTGACCCCGTGTTCAGCGCACCAGGTCCCGAACTTGCGCACGAAGCTGTCGGGAATCTCTACCGGCCACGATCGCCAGTCGCGCGCGTAGGTCTTGTTCTTCCCGCCGAACGCCTCGTCGAACTGCGGCATCGCGAACCGATTCAGATTCACGAGGCAGGTCGAGTCGTCGATGATGAAGCTGACCGGGACCTTCGTCGCGGGGTTGAGCACCACGACGTCAGCCGCCTGGATCGGCCGGTCGCCGGGTGTCTGCGCCGACGCGCTGCCGGTAAGCCCGAGGACACCGGCGGCTGCGGCAGATTCGATATGGCCGAGAAAATCACGTCGTGTCATGGCAGACATCGCTCGTCCTCCTGGCGGAGATCCGACGTATCGTAACGCCTGTTTCGCCTTCGCAATCACTGTCCACTCGATGGCCGACCGGTCGCTCATGCGCATGGTTTACGTCCAGCTGTGAGAGGCGAGGTCACGGGTACCTCGCGGGTGCACAGCGACATCCGCTGCGGCGGTATTCTCGATTCGGGTAGAGTTCGGGGCGGGGGCGGTCAGCCTGGCGCGCCCTCCCGAATCGGTGACACAGAGAACATCGACAGCAACCCGTGAACGCGCACGACCCGCAAGATTCGCGGCTCTCCGAAGCGCAACGCGCGGCCTTGACTCATGTGGCTGATTTGGTGCGCCAGCAACAAGGTGTGAGCCGTTCATACCTCTCGGAGGTCCTTCACCGCGCCGGTACCAACGTCGCGGCTTACGGCGCGGCGATGGAGTGCGTCCGGGCACACGCTCGCGTGGTGCTCCATTTCCATCCTGACCGATTCGGCACCAAACCCATTCCGGTGGCCGAAGCTCTCCTGAAGGAGGGCGTATACCGCAATCAGTTCGAGACGGGGCTGTCGACTGGAGGTCTTTCCGCATTTCCAGGCGGGGCGCGTGACTCGTGGGAACGCTCGCTCTTCGGAGGCGCCTATCACACAAGAGGCGTCAGTGACTCGGAGCGTCCCAAGTATGGTGCGTTGGAACTGGTTCGTTATGCCGACGGTTCGATTCCGCGGTTCGGATCGTGCTATTTCGTGCTGCGACCTAGCGTTTCAGTCCGGACCTCGTTCACATTCGCTGGTAGCGAAGATCCGCGTGCGACGGAGCGGCTCGGGTTGATAGGCCAGATGGAGAACGTCATGGCGGCCCTGTTCGCGGAGATCGCGGCCGGCGGAATGGCCGCTCCCCCGTGGCCGCCTTTTCGTGCGCCCACGCTGGGCCTTTCAAACTTGACCGTGGCCAGCTTGCTAGAGGTTCTGCGCGAACTCGCGCGCCCAAGGATGGAACCGGCTGATTTGCCGACCGGGCGCGTGCTCGACACCCAAATCGAAGCGCAAGTGCATGGGCCCCTCGACCTACAGAAGGACGTCGAGTTGTTGGTCGCGGACCCGGCGTTTGCGCCCACAAGCACCGGAGAGGTCCTGCGGCAAATCGCTGCGCGTTACCGGTTTCCTTTGCATTGGCATTGTGGATTTCGGTTGCCTGTGGCAAAGATTCCAGACGATTTTCGTGGACCGGCGATGCCCCGCCTCGCGCGGCGCATTGCCGGCGAGGACGGGATCATAGATGCGGCAGTGATCGGAGCCGCCGAAGTATCGTTCTACCACCACCCAGACGCGTGGGGAGACTGGGGAAGCCGCGCAGAGGTGCTTCAGCACTTGAAGCAGCTCTGGCATGTGCTCGTGCACTACGGTGCTCCTGCTGTCCAGGCTCGATCCGCCGCGAGTGAGCGGGAACGTTAGGCGTTCGCGAAAGGGCTACGTGAGATCATTCCTCGCAATAATATTGGCTGCTGGCCTCAGCCAAGGGGTCGCGCTGTCCCAATCACCGCTGCCCCAGACGGAGTCGAGTCTTTCCAGAAACCCCGCCCTGGTACGTGACTGGGCAAATCGCCTGCTGGCCAACGACCCGAAGGTCCGCGCAACCGCCGAAGCCGCCCTGGTCAAAGGGGCGGGGCGTTCGCTACCTTTGCTGAGACGATTCCTCGACCCTCGGCATGAAGACCTGCATGTGGCGACTCTTGAAATCATCCGGCGGATCGGTCCTCCTGCCATTCCGCTGCTGGTGGAGCTGCTTCGGCATGAGTCGGACTCCGTCCGGCGCAGCGCCGCCGATGCCTTGATTGACTTGGCGCCCCATACAGAATGGATTCAACCGGCGTTGAGACGGGCACTGAGAGACGAGGATTGGTTGGTCGCGGGCGATGCCGCACGTGCCCTGGGCGCTTTGGGCAAGAGTGCCAGCCCTTCGGTAGGCGCTCTCGTCAATACTCTTTCGCACGAGGATCCATACGTTCGCATCTACGCGGCGGAGGCTTTGGCGTCCATCGGTCCGAACGCGGTCAAAGCGACCAACGCCTTGGCAGAAGCCCTAGGCGATCCCATTCCCGGCGTTCGATGGGCGGCGTGTGAGGCCCTCGCCAGCATCGGCCCGGCTGCGCAGTCTGCAGTGCCGCAGTTAATCGAAGCGCTGGAGGATGAATTCCTCTATGTGCGTATCTTCGCGGCCGGAGCTCTGGGAAGCATCGGACCGAAGGCACAGTCGGCCCGGGAGGCGCTGAGGGCGGCCGCAAACGATCCCATATTGCGTCACGAAGCAGAGTGGGCGTTGAGTCGAATCTCTGGAAGTCATCTCACAAACGGCGCGAACGAGCAATCAGCCGAGAGAAAGCCTGGCGAGCGGAGCGGGGCGTGGGGCCCCCGCGAGCGAGCCAGTCGGGGAGTCCGAGGGGCGAAGCCCCTCGGTTAATACTGTCGTCCAGACGGGCAATCCTCCGGTTGACTGGGATACGACCACCGGTCGGAACATCGTCTGGAGTGTCGAGTTGGGAAACCAAACGTTTGGTCGTCCGGTGGTTGTCGGCGATGCGGTCTACGTGGGCACCGACAACGCAAGGCACATGAACCCGGCCTACCGGGAAGAAGCCGGCGTGCTCATGGCATTTCAAGCGAAGGATGGCAAATTCCTTTGGCAGGACGTCGCCCCGCGAGTAGAGCGAGGTCTGCGAGAGTTTCTGTTGCCTTCGACGACGAGCGCGCCTTTTGTGGAAGGGAACCGGTTGTACTACGTCACCGCCGAGTGCCAACTGCGTTGCCTCGACACACAGGGTTTCCGTGATGGCGAGAACAATGGTCCGTATCGGGAGGAGGTCTTCCAGGACAACGCTGCGGCCGACATGGTCTGGGAGTTGGACATGTGTGGCCGCTTGGGTGTCTTTCCGCATGAAGCGACCAATAGCGAAGTGTTGCCCGTGGGTGATCTGCTGATGGTCTCGACCTCCAACGGGCAGAATGAAGGCCACACGCGCGTCCCATCACCGCGCGCTCCAAGTCTGATCGCGGTGGACAAGCGTTCGGGCGAAGTGGTCTGGCGCGCCATCGGTCCCGGCGAGCAGGCGCTGCACGGCCAGTGGTCCAGCCCTGTGGCGGCCAATGTGAATGGGCGCATCCAGGTGCTCTTCGGCGGAGGAGATGGTTGGCTGCGCGCCTACGACGCGGCGTCGGGTCACGAAGTCTGGCGATTTGACGGCAATCCGAAAGACGCCCGCTGGCTTCCGCGACCCGGAGTCCTTTCGCGCAGCGCTATCATTGCTTCACCGGTCTTCGCCGACGGCCGTGTCTTCGTTGCGATGGGACAGAGTCCTGGGCACGGCACCGGCCCCTCATTGATTCATGCGATCAGTCCCAACGGCCAAGGCGACGTCACCGAGAGCAGGCTCCTCTGGACTTCTCGCGAGGTCGGTCGCGTGGTGGGAACGCCCATTGCGAAAGACGGTCTACTGTACGTTGGGGACCTGGGCGGAACGATTCATTGTCTGGACGCGGCGACCGGCGCCCACGTCTGGAAGCACGAGACGAACGAGGCCATTTGGGGATCCCTCCTGCTGGCCGGCGACCGGCTTTACGTGGGGAACGTTGAAGGCAGCATGAGCGTTCTTCGTGCCGGCCGGCGAAAGCAATTGCTGGCTCAGATCTTGATGGATGCGCCGCTCTATTCGCCTCCGGCGCCGATCGGCGATGCGCTTTATCTGGCCACCGCGATCCGGTTGTACCTCATCGCGGCAAGCCCTGACCCGGTGGTCAACGACGCGCGAGCGGAA